>JAHJLV010000015.1 GCA_018821535.1 Pseudomonadota bacterium
TATTTCAAAAATTGTTCGAATTGCTGTATCCTCTTTTTGCTGGGTCATACTTTTGCTCCTTTTGTTTTTACGTGGTGGTTTAAATAAAAAGGAACTTTAAGTTTTGACCCAGCATTTTCAACCCCAGGAATAAAAATCCTGTTGGTTTGCTGGAAAATGAATTTACAGAAAGACTTTTACACTATTAAACAATAAAGCCAGAGCAGGCTGGCAGGCTGAATCCTTCAATAATTTTGTTTTATTTTTTTCAGCAAAGATTGAAAATGAAAAGATGATTGCCCAAAGAAATTTTTTCTTTTTTTGAACGTCGTATTCATTGGAATTAATCTGGTTGCCTAAATCTGTCAGAATATCCAATATTTCAGGGCAGGATTTTAGCATGACATGGACTTTTGATTCTGAGTCTTCCGGATTCAGTTTCACATCCATTGAGGAAATAAGCTGTTTGATTTCTTTGATCATTATATCGTCATTTTGAATGGTGATTTGTTTTTTATTAAACACGGTAATCAAATAATTTGCAATGCTTCAGAGATAATACGGTTTCCATAAAAAATTTTCAAGTCTTGATATGCAAGGTTCTATCTATACAGTTTGAGAAGCATGATATCATTAACTATTGAGTAAAATGGAATGTGATACTCTCCTGCGAATAAACAGACATTCCCATTTGTCTTTAACCGCAATGATGAAATGAAGACATTTGTTTTGAGTATATGAATTTATTCGCTTTTATAGTATTCTTAAGTAGATTGAAATTATAAAAGCTTCATTCAATTTAGGATATAAATATGAAACATTTCTCGGCAGCCATTCAAACCGTCGGAGAATTAAAGCCTTTTCTTGAAAACAAAAAGATTCGGACAGCTGAAGGTTCGGCCAAAAGTATACTGGCACAAATTTTTGTTTCCAGATTTGATGACAATGATATTCATCAGGTTGTCGAATTGCTCAATGCCTTTTCTGAAAAAGTCATTGTTGCCGGCGTGTCAAGCGGTGGAGAAATCTTCTCTGGCCGGGCACTGGCGTATCAGACAGTTGTTTCCATGTCTTTTTTTGAATCTGCCCGCCTTGTGCCAATTATGTTGAAGGTTCCCCAGGGGACTGAGCAGAAAGCCGGCAGCATACTGGTGGAAAAACTAAGCAGTATGACTGATCAGGTAAAAGGATTGCTCCTGCTTACCGCATCAGTGTCGATCAACAACGGACTGTTATTGCAGACAATATTTAAAAGTATTCCAGGCCTGCCATTATTTGGCGGAGTAGCTGGTGATTATTTAGAATTCAAGCGGACATTGATTTTCTCTAACAAAGGGATATTTAATGAGGGCGCATTGGCAATTGCCATGACAGGCAAAGAACTTCACCTGTCACGCCATATCTATTGCGGATGGCAGCCTATTGGAAAAAAAATGACTGCAACAAAAACAGATGGTCTGGTTCTGCAGGAAATTGATGGGAGACCGGCATTTGATGTTTATCGTAAGTACTTTAACATCAATCTTGACTCAAATTTCCAAGTCGATGCCATTGAATTTCCATTGCTTTTGAACCGCAATGGGCGTTTGCTGGCCCGGAATCCATTTGCTGCGAATACAGATGGAAGCATTCAGTTCTCCGCAGATATTCAAGAGGGTGAAACATTACAATTCGGCTATGGAAACATTGATCAGATTATTGATAATTCGTATCGGATGGTAGAAAAAATTTCAAGTTTCGCCCCTCAGGCAATTTTCATTTATTCCTGTGCCATGCGGCGTTTTTTCATGCAGCAGGATGTAGATCGAGAAATGGCCCCTTTAAACGAAATTGCCCCGACAACAGGATTTTTCACCTATGGTGAGTTTTGTGATTTAGGCAATCAAAGCCCTCACATGAATTCAACAATTGTGGTTGTTGGAATACGTGAGGGAAAAGCAGATTCAGCACATATGGTGTCAAAAGCTGTGAGAAAGGAATCTGTTCCCGAAGACCCCTATTTTAATCGTCCGACCAGCATTTTGAGCCGACTTTACTATTTTTCCAACGCAATCACCGAAGAATTAAAAAACACCAATGCTGAATTGCAAAACAAGCTAAAAGAAATCCAGACGCTTCGTGGAATATTGCCCATCTGCTCTTCGTGTAAAAAAATCAGAGATGATAAGGGGTACTGGAATTTATTGGAAACCTATTTCAAAAAGCAGTCTGATATAGATTTTAGCCACGGGATATGCCCTGAGTGCTCTGATAAGCTTTATGGGGAAGAAGACTGGTATGTTAAAATGAAAAAAGACAGCGAAAATAAATAACAACAACCGCTCCCCAGAAAAGATCTGATTCAAGCATTAAAAAGACACCCTGACATCTGCTAAGGGCAATGAAAGGATAAATATCAAATAAAAAATTTTTATATGATGCTGAGAATAAAATTCCCGGCTGCAGCCGGGGATTTTTTTTCCACCAATTGAAAGGTCTGAGGTGTTTTTGAAAAACTTATAGAGTTATGGTTGACTTTCAATGACTGAACCTTTTATAGATAATAAATGATAATTAGAGGAATGTTTTGGAGAATATCATATGAAAATATTAAAAATAGATCATTTGGGAATTGCTGTTTCAAGCATAGATGAAAAAAAAAATTTCTGGACAGATGTCCTGGGCCTGACACTGGAAGGCACAGAAACAGTGGATGCACAGAAAGTTACAACCGCTTTTCTGCCCGTGGGGGAAAGTGAGGTGGAACTTCTGGAATCCACATCTGCAGACGGCCCTGTTGCAAAATATATAGAAAAAAGGGGAGAAGGCATTCAGCATGTGGCATTCCGGGTGGAAAATATCGACCAGGCCCTGGCTGAACTCAAGGAAAAAGGCATCGCCCTGATCGACCAGACCCCCAGAATCGGCGCAGGCGGTGCCCGGATCGCTTTTTTACACCCCAAAGCCACCTCAGGCGTGCTTGTGGAATTATGTGAAAGATAGCCTGTTAAAAAATCTGTCTTATAGATAAAATTGGAGGAACATCATGGCCCAGACGCCGGATATAAAACAATGGGAAGAACTTGCCCAAAAACAGCTTAAGGGAATTTCCCTTGAGGACTTGACACGATCAACGCCTGAAGGAATTGACATTAAACCGCTGTATACGGCAAAGGATCTGGAAAGGGTTGATTTTTTAGATAACCTGCCCGGATTTGACCCCTATGTCAGAGGCCCCATGTCCACCATGTATGCGGGTCAGCCGTGGACCATCCGCCAGTATGCAGGCTTTTCAACAGCCACAGAATCCAATGCCTTTTATCGCAAGAATCTGGCAGCCGGTCAAAAGGGGCTGTCCGTGGCCTTTGATCTGGCCACGCACAGAGGGTATGATTCTGATCATCCCCGGGTGTCAGGCGATGTGGGCAAAGCCGGGGTTGCCATTGATTCTGTGGAAGACATGAAAATATTGTTTGATCAGATCCCCCTGGATCAGATGTCGGTTTCCATGACCATGAACGGAGCGGTTCTGCCCATTCTGGCCGGATATATTGTGGCGGCTGAAGAACAGGGCGTCAAGCATGAACAGCTCACCGGAACCATCCAGAATGATATCTTAAAAGAATACCTGACCCGGAATACCTATATTTATCCGCCAGGTCCTTCCATGCGGATTATTTCCGATATCATTGGATTCTGTTCTGACCATATGCCAAAATTTAATTCCATCAGCATCAGCGGGTACCATATCATGGAAGCAGGGGCTGATTCTGTTCTGCAGACCGCCTTTACCCTGGCCGATGGCCTGGAATATGTGAAAGCCGCCCTTGCCACCGGAATGGATATTGACAAATTTGCGCCACGGCTGTCATTTTTCTTTGGCATAGGCATGAATTTTTTCATGGATATTGCCATGCTCCGGGCTGCCCGGTTTCTGTGGGCAGAAATGATGCGTCAGTTTAATCCGAAAAATCCAAAATCCTCCATGCTGCGAACCCATTGTCAGACATCGGGCTGGAGTCTGACCCAGCAGGACCCGTATAATAATATTGTCAGAACAACCCTGGAATGTCTTTCCGCAGTACTGGGCGGCACCCAGAGCCTGCACACCAATTCCTTTGATGAAGCCGTGGGCCTGCCCACTGAATTGTCTGCCCGGATTTCCCGCAATACCCAGATTCTGGTTCAGGAAGAATCCCATATCTGTGATGTGGTGGATCCTTTGGGCGGATCATATTATGTGGAATCGTTGACCCAGAGCATCATTGATGAGGTCAGAAAGATTTTAAAAGAGATTGACGGTCTTGGCGGTATGGCAAAGGCCATCGAGTCCGGCATGCCGAAAATGCGGATCGAAGAAGTGGCTGCCCGCCGTCAGGCCCGGATTGATCAGGGGAAAGATGTGATTGTCGGCGTCAATAAATATAAAATTGAAGATGAAGTGCCCATTCCCGTGCGGGAGGTGTCTGATTCGGTCAGAGATGATCAGGTGGCCCGGTTAAAGGCGATCCGGGAGCAGCGGGATGAGGCAACGGTGCAACAGGCGCTGGAGAATATCACGCAGGCCTGTAAAACCGGTGACAACCTTCTGGCAGCATGTCTTCCGGCAGTCAGAGCCCGGGCCACGGTGGGGGAAATATCCGATGCCATGGAAAAGGTGTTTACCCGGTTTGTTGCCACCACCCAGTGCATTTCCGGTGTATACGCTTCAGAAATAACGGACAGTGAGATGATTGAATCTTTGAGAAAACGATGTGCGAATTTTGAGAAAAAAACAGGCCGACGCCCCAGGATTTTATTATGCAAAATGGGCCAGGACGGACATGATCGCGGCGTGAAGGTGATTGCCACAGCATATGCGGATTTTGGATTTGATGTGGATTTGGGCCCCATGTTTCAGACACCGGAAGAAGCAGCCAGAATGGCGGTTGAAAATGATGTCCATGTGGTAGGGGTATCAAGTCTTGCTGCCGGTCATAAGACCCTTGTTCCCCAGGTGATTGAAGAGTTGAAAAAGCAGGGGGCATCTGATATTAAAGTGGTGGTGGGCGGCATTATTCCGCCCGGAGATTATGAATTTTTGATGACGGCCGGTGCGTCCCGGATTTTTGGTCCGGGAACCGTTGTTACAGATTCTGCCAATAAAACCTTGAATATCATAGGTGCTTAAGATAGATGAACCCGTCCGCTTCAGATTTTTCTGATTCTGATAATGAGACTGACAATAGAATTGACAGCTTTGTTGAGGGGATACTTTCCGGCAACCGGCGGATGATCGCCAAGACCATCACCTTGATTGAAAGCTCTTTAAAAGCACATCAGACTCAGGCGTTTAAAGTGATGGAAAAAATTCTTCCCCATTCCGGCCACAGTATCCGTTTAGGGATCACGGGTGTGCCAGGTGTGGGGAAAAGTACCTTTATTGAAAATTTAGGAATGTTTCTGGCAGATAAAGGCTATAAAGTGGCTGTGCTGGCGGTTGACCCGTCAAGTCGCAGAAGCGGGGGCTCCATTTTGGGGGATAAAACCCGGATGGAAAAACTGTCTGCCCATGAAAATGCCTTTATCCGGCCGTCTCCTGCCGGGGAAACCCTTGGCGGCGTGGCATCTAAAACCCGTGAAATCATGCTGGTCTGTGAAGCTGCCGGATTTGACGTGATCCTGGTGGAAACCGTGGGCGTGGGCCAAAGTGAAACCCGTGTGGCGTCCATGGTGGATTTTTTTCTGGTACTGATGATTGCCGGTGCCGGGGACGAACTTCAGGGAATTAAAAAAGGGGTACTGGAGCTTGCCGACGGGATTGCCCTGAACAAAGCAGATGGAGATAATCTTGATGCTGTGGAAAAAGCCAAAAGACAGCTTGAAAATGCCATGCACATGATGAGTCCGCAGACACCGACCTGGTCCACGCCGGTATTGAGCTGTTCTTCTGTTGTTGATGGCGGAACAAAAAATGTATGGGATATGGTTGTGGACCATCAGAAAAAATTTAAAGCATCAAAGGAATTTGATCTGCGGCGAAAAAAACAGTCTCTGGACTGGATGTGGGCACTGGTGGAAGAGGGGTTGAAGCTGCGGTTTAAAAATAATGACAGGATAAATCAGCATATTCCTGCGATTTCACGGCAGGTTGAAGAAAACAAGATATCACCCACAGCAGCGGCTGAAACATTACTGTCATATCTGTAATGTGAATAAATTGAGAAAGGGAGTTTTATGAAAATACATGAATATCAGGCAAAGGCATTGTTCAGGCAGTATCATGTGCCTGTCCCGGATGGAGATGTTGCCTTTAGTGTGGCAGACGCAAAAAAACTGGCTTCAGACCTTGGGGGATTTCCCGTGGTGGTCAAGGCCCAGATTCATGCCGGGGGCCGGGGAAAGGCGGCGGTGTAAAACTGGCCCGTTCCATGGAAGAGGTTGAGACCCTGGCAGAGCAAATTCTGGGCATGACCCTGGTGACGCATCAGACAGGACCACAGGGAAAACTGGTAAAAAAACTGCTCATCGAAGCGGGTCAGAATATTCAAAAAGAATTGTATTTAAGTCTGCTGGTGGATCGTGCAACCGCCTCCATTGTCATTATGGCAAGTCAGGACGGGGGCATGGATATTGAACAGGTGGCCGCTGACACACCGGATCGCATTATCAAAATATATGTGGACCCGCTCCTGGGACTTCAGGGATATCAGATCCGCCGGGCAGCATTCGGACTGGAGCTTCCTTCTGCGGCCATGAAATCTTTTTCCGCACTGTTGTCCAATCTGTATAAATTTTTTGTGGCCAATGACTGCTCCCTTGTGGAAATTAATCCGTTGATTTTAACTTCCGACGATCAGGTGGCGGCACTGGATGCCAAGGTGGATTTTGATTCCAATGCCATGTATCGTCATAAGGATCTGCAGGAACTGCGGGATCTGGATGAGGAAGATCCTGCAGAGGTGGAAGCCTCAAAATTTAATTTGAATTATATCAATCTGGATGGCAATGTCGGCAATATCGTCAATGGCGCAGGCCTTGCCATGGCCACCATGGACATCATTAAAAATGCCGGAGCCTCGCCTGCCAACTTCATGGATGTGGGCGGCGGTGCCAGCGCGGAACAGGTGGAAAACGCTTTTCGGATCATCCTGGCTGACCAAAAGGTCAAAGCAGTTCTGATCAATATTTTCGGCGGCATTCTGCGCTGCGATATTTTTGCAAAAGGGGTGGTGGACGCAGCCAAAAAGACCGGTATTAAAATTCCTGTTGTGGTCAGAATGGAAGGCACCAATGTGGATGAGGGCAAAAAAATTCTGGCAGATGCCGGATTGAACCTGACCAGTGCTGTCGATCTTCTGGATGCAGCACAGAAAATTGCTGCAGCAGTGAATTAGAAGGAGACAGACGGTGAGTATATTTGTTAATAAGGATACCAGAGTGCTTGTGCAGGGAATTACCGGAAACGAGGGCAGTTTTCATGCCAGGCAGTGTATAGAATACGGGACGCAGATTGTCGCCGGGGTGACCCCGGGCAAGGGCGGACAGCAAATGGATGCGATTCCGGTGTTTAACACGGTGGCCGATGCTGTGGCAAAAACAGGGGCCAATGCATCCCTGATTTTTGTTCCCCCGCCGTTTGGCGCAGATGCCATTATGGAGGCTGCCGATGCCGGGGTGAAACTGATTGTTGCCATCACAGAAGGCATACCTATTCTGGATATGGTGAAAGTAAAACATTTTCTGGCCACAAAGCACTGCCGGTTGATCGGGCCGAACTGTCCGGGCATTATTACCCCCGGAGAGTGTAAAATCGGCATCATGCCGGGCAAAATCCATAAAAAAGGAAGTGTCGGCGTGGTTTCCCGGTCCGGCACCCTGACCTATGAGGTAGTGGATCAGCTGACCAGGCTTGGAATGGGTCAGTCCACCTGCATCGGTATCGGCGGCGACCCGGTAAACGGGACCAATTTTATTGATGTGCTGGAAGCCTTCCAGAAAGATGATGAAACACGCGGGGTTGTCATGGTGGGTGAAATCGGGGGCAGTGCCGAAGAAGAAGCTGCCATGTATGTTAAAGCTCATATGACCAAACCTGTGGTGGGATTTATTGCAGGGTTGACAGCACCTCCCGGAAGACGCATGGGACATGCAGGCGCAATCATCTCAGGTTCATCCGGCACAGGAGAAGCAAAAATAGCCGCATTTAAAGAAAACGGTATTCATGTCTGCGAAAATCTGGGGCAGATCGGCCGGATTTGTAAAGATGTTTTTTAAAGATTTCCTTAAAGGAGAGAAAATTGGATAGTTATATTATTGAATCAAACAAGAAAAAGAGCAGGATGCCTGCCCGGCTTGATTTTGCCCAGAGCGGAACCGGCTTGATCCTGGGGCTGTTCATGTGGGTGCATATGCTGCTGGTGGGCAGTATTGTACTGGGCCCGGGTGCTTTTAATTTTGTGGCCAAAAACATGGAACTGGCCTTTTTGTCAGATACGGGTCACGGGTTTCCCATTGCCGTGTTTTTTGCAGTTTTGACCATCTTCACCCTTTTTATCGTTCATGCCCTGCTGGGGGTCAGAAAATTTCCCATTTCCTGGAAACAGCATCGTATTCTCCGGGATCAGATGCAGATGATGAATCATACAGACACCAATTTATGGTATGTTCAGGTGGTGACCGGTTTTATCATGTTTTTTGCAGGTTCGGTTCACCTGTATGTCATGCTCACCAATCCGGGGAATATTGATCCCTACCTGTCTGCGGACCGGGTGGTGTCAAGCCATATGTGGCCGCTTTACCTTGTATTGCTGGTCTGCGTGGAACTTCACGCGTCCATCGGCTTATATCGCCTGTGCATGAAATGGGGATGGTTTGCCGGAAAAGACGCTAAAAAATCCAGAGAAATGCTTAAAAAAATAAAAAACAGGGCCACGGTGTTTTTCCTGGCCCTGGGTGCTTTGGCATTGCTGGTATTTATTGTAATTGGTTTCAACCACAGGGATAAAGTGGGTGAGAGATATGAAAAGACAGGTACTGTGACGCAGCAGGGTTTTGATGGTTCAGGTGCCCGAAATGCAGACGGAATACATGAATAAGGGGTAACTTAGATGAAAGTCATATATACAGATTCACTTGTTATCGGCGGCGGTCTGGCAGGACTTAGAGTTGCCATAGCATCCATGCAAAGAGGCTATGATACCATTGTTCTGTCTCTGATTCCTGCCAAACGATCTCATTCGGCTGCAGCCCAGGGCGGTATGCAGGCAAGTCTTGGCGCGTGCATAAAAGGCGAAGGGGACGACGAAGATGTCCATTTTTCAGATACGGTAAAAGGCAGCGACTGGGGCTGTGATCAGGATGTTGCCAGAATGTTTGTCAACACATCTCCCAAAGCCATTCGCCAGTTGTCTGCCTGGGGAGTTCCCTGGTCACGGGTGAGAAAGGGTGACAGGGAAGTTGTTATCAACGGGGAAAAGGTTACAATTACAGAAAAAGATGAGGCCCATGGCCTGATCACATCCCGGGATTTTGGCGGGACCAAGAAATGGAGAACCTGTTTTACCTCGGACGGTACCGGCCATACCATGCTCTATGCCATGGACAATAAAGCCATTCAGATGGGGATTCCGGTGCACGAGAGAAAAGAAGCCGTGGCCCTGATCCATGAAGACGGCGTCTGTTATGGCGCTGTTGTCCGGGATCTGATCACAGGCGAACTTATCGCCTATGTGGCAAAGACCACCACCATTGCCACGGGTGGATATGGCCGTTTATATTCGGTCTCCACCAATGCCGTGATTTCAGAAGGCATTGGAAATGCCATTGCCCTTGAAACCGGAATTGCCACTTTAGGGAATATGGAAGCAGTCCAGTTTCATCCCACAGCCATCGTACCTGTCGGAATTTTGACCACAGAAGGCTGCCGCGGGGATGGCGGACTGCTGCTGGACAAGGACGGATATCGGTTCATGCCCGATTATGAGCCGGATAAAAAAGAACTGGCATCCAGAGATGTGGTTGCCCGCAGGATGACCGAACATATGAGAAAAGGCAAGGGGGTTCCGTCCCGGTATGGCGATCATCTCTGGCTGGACATCACCCTTCTGGGCCGAAAGCATATCGAAAAGAACCTGCGTGAAGTCAAGGAAATCTGTGAGTATTTTCTGGGCATTGACCCTGTGAATGAATATATTCCGGTACGGCCCACCCAGCATTATTCCATGGGCGGGATCAGAACCAAAGCCACGGGAGAAAGCCCGACCCTCAAGGGACTGTTTTCTGTGGGAGAAGCTGCCTGCTGGGATATGCACGGATTTAACCGCCTTGGCGGAAATTCGGTTGCAGAAACCGTTGTGGCCGGCATGATCGTGGGAGAATTTGTGGCAGATTACTGTGCAGCCAATCCCTTGAATGTGTCCACGTCCACCATTGAGCATTTCATCAAGCTCGAAGAAGAAAAAATATCAACACTTCTGCTCCGGGAGTATGGTGAGAATCCGTTTGAACTCAAAGCCCAGATGCAGAAAATCATGATGGACAAGGTGGGCATTTTCAGAAACGGAGAAGATCTGACCCAGGCTGTGGAGCAATTAAAGATATTGAATCAGCGGGCAAGGAAAATTGCCTTGAGAAACCGGATCAGCTCTTCCAATCCGGAACTGGTGGAAGCCATCCGGGTGCCCAAGATGATAAAACTTGCCCAGTGTGTGGCCTATGGCGCACTGCTTCGGACCGAAAGCCGGGGTGCGCATGCCAGAGAAGATTATCCCCAGAGAAATGACCGCGACTGGCTCAAACGCACCCTGACCACCTGGAAGGATGAGTCTTCGGATCTGCCGGAAGTCTTTTACGAAGATCTGGATGTCATGAAAATGGAAATGCCGCCCGGATCAAGGGGATATGGGGTGGATAATACCATCCATCACCCGGATACTGAAAAGCGTATCAAAGAAATCGAGGAGATCAAAGCAGCGCATCCTGAGGCAGACCGGTATGAAATGCATGATTTGCTGAATCCAACACCCATTCCGGAAAAATTCAAAGGTAAAAATGAGCGTATAGGCAGGGGGTTTAAATAATGAGCGAGCAGGAAACAATGAATGAAATAAAAACAGTATCGGCTCAGGAAACAGTGACTGAACCGGAAGCTGTGAGTACACAGAATACATCGGCTGAGCCGGAAAAAGGCAATGAAACCGAAAGAATACTTAAATTTCAGATTTTCAGATATAACCCCCGGAAAAAGGGTGACAAGCCCCGCATGGTGACTTACGAGATTACAGAAGCCCCGGGGATGACCATATTTATTGCGCTCAACGAGATCCGCGAACAGCAGGATCCTTCCATTCAGTTTGATTTTGTCTGCAGGGCAGGCATCTGCGGGTCCTGTGCCATGGTTGTCAATGGTTCTCCGACCCTGGCCTGCCGGACGCTGACATCCAAATTTCCTGACGGAGAGATTAAATTGCTGCCCCTTCCGGGATTTGAACTGATTGGCGATCTGTCTGTCAATACCGGCAAATTCATGCGGGCCATGTCTGAACGGGTGGAGTCCTGGATTCATGATCAGGATGCAGACAAGGTCAATTACGACAAGCTCGAAGAGCGCATGGACCCGGATGTGGCAGAACAGATCTATGAGCTGGAGCGCTGTGTGGAATGCGGCTGCTGTGTGTCTGCCTGTGCCACCAAACGGATGCGGCCGGACTTTTTGTCTGCGGTGGGGTTTATCCGCCTGGCCAGATATGCTCTGGACCCGCGGGATAAGCGGTCGGATGAGGAATTTTATGAGATCTTAGGCGATGATGACGGGGTGTTCGGCTGCATGACCCTGCTGGGCTGTGAGGACTACTGCCCCAAGGATCTGCCGCACCAGACCCAGATTGCGTACCTGAGACGCAAGATGCTCAAGGTTAAATAAGGGGAAACACATGAGCGAATTCAAATTTGAAACCATGTTCCCCTTAGGTAAGGATCAGACAACCTATCGCCTGCTGACAAAAGATCATGTCCGGGTAAGGGAGTTTGAAGGCAAAGAAGTGCTTATGGTGGAACCCCGGGCGCTGTCTGTCCTGTCGGATGCTGCATTCAAGGACATTGCCCATCTGTACCGGTCTGAGCATCTTGAACAATTAAAGCATATTATAGATGATCCTCAAAGTTCGGATAATGACCGGTATGTCGCGCTGGAACTGTTGAAAAATGCAGTTATATCCGCCCGGAAAGTGTATCCCATGTGCCAGGACACAGGCACTGCCATTATCATGGCAAAAAAAGGCCAGCAGGTCTGGACCTGGTCAGATGATGAGGAAGAATTATCCAAAGGTGTTTATCTGGCCTATACTGAAAATTATTTAAGGTATTCCCAGAATGCGCCATTGACCATGTACAAGGAAGCCAATACCAGAACCAATCTGCCGGCCCAGATTGATATAGCAGCTGTTCAGGGTGAAGAATACAAATTTCTGTTCATGGCCAAAGGCGGGGGGTCTGCCAATAAAACCGTATTGTTCCAGATGACAAAAGCTGTATTGAATTCTGAACAGACCCTGATCAATTTCATGCTGGAAAAAATGAAGGGACTTGGAACTGCAGCCTGTCCACCGTATCATATTGCCTTTGTCATTGGCGGAACCTCTGCGGAACTGAATTTGAAAGCCGTGAAACTGGCATCTGCCAGATATCTGGACAGTCTGCCCACCAAAGGCAGTGAAACTGCCCATGCATTCCGGGACATCGATCTGGAAGAAAAAGTGCTTGCCGGATCCTATGATCTGGGACTGGGCGCCCAGTTCGGCGGCAAGCATTTTGCCCTGGACATCCGGGTGATCCGGCTGCCGCGCCACGGGGCTTCCTGTCCCATTGGTCTGGGTGTGTCCTGTTCTGCGGATCGTCAAGTCAAGGCAAAGATTACCCGGGATGGAATTTTTTTAGAACAGCTTGAAGAAAATCCCGCCCGGTATCTGCCTGAAAAAGAACCGGAAATGAAACCTGCAGTTCAGGTCGATCTGAACCGGCCCATGGATGAGATCAGAGCGCAGTTATCCGGATATCCGGTGGCAACACGGTTGTCGCTGACCGGAGATATTATTGTGGCAAGGGATATTGCCCATGCAAAATTCATGGAACGGCTGGAGGCAGGACAAGGGCTTCCGGAGTATCTGAAAAACCATATCGTATATTATGCAGGTCCTGCAAAAACACCGGACGGGGAAGCATCCGGGGCATTCGGCCCCACCACTGCCGGAAGAATGGACCCCTATGTACCGGTGTTCCAGAAGGAAGGGGCATCCATGATCATGCTGGCCAAAGGAAACAGAACCCAACAGGTGACCGATGCCTGTAAAGCATATGGCGGATTTTATCTGGGATCGCCCGGCGGTCCTGCAGCCCGTCTGGGCAAGGATTTCATTAAAAAGGTCAAACTTGTGGAATATGAAGAGCTGGGCATGGAAGCGGTATATATGATCAGTGTTGAAAATTTTCCCGCCTTTATTATTGTGGATGACAAGGGAAATGATTTTTACGCGAATTTACTGTAGCCGGTTTTCGGGCAATGTTTCAGACAAAGGATAACCATGGTCATGAAAACACGTATTGAAAAAGACACCATGGGGGAAATACGCGTTCCGTCTGATAAATACTGGGGGGCGCAGACCCAGCGGTCTTTGGAACATTTCAGGATCGGGACACGGAAAATGCCTGTTGAAATTATCAGGGCATTCGGGATTTTAAAAAAAGCCTGTGCCATGGTGAACCATGATCTTGGCCAGCTATCCAGAGCAAAGCGGGATCTGATCCTTCTGGTGTGTGACGAAATTATCCGGGGGGATCTGGAGGATCACTTCCCCCTGGTCGTGTTTCAGACCGGTTCCGGCACCCAGACCAATATGAATGTCAACGAGGTGATTGCCAATCGGGCCCATGTTCTGCAGGGGCATTGCCTTGGAAAGAAAAAACCGTTTCTGCATCCCAATGATGATGTGAACTGCTCCCAGTCTTCAAACGATACCTTCCCGGCTGCCATGAACATGGCGGCATACATTCTTTTAAAGGAAAATACCCTGCCCGGTCTGGCGGATCTGAAAGCCTGCCTGGATGATAAATCAAAACAGTGGGAAACCCTGGTCAAGATCGGCCGTACACATATGATGGATGCAACCCCCCTGACGCTGGGTCAGGAATTTTCAGGGTATGCGGCCATGCTGGATCAGGGAATCAAGCACCTGGATCATACCCTGATTCATCTGTCAGAGCTGGCCCTTGGCGGCACTGCCGTGGGCACGGGCTTGAATGCGCCTAAAGGATTTGATACACAGGCCGCACAAACAATTGCAGATCTGACAGGCTTTCCTTTTGTGACAGCAGCCAATAAATTTGAATCCCTTGCTGCCCATGATGCGATAGTAGCTTCCCATGGTGCTTTAAAAACCCTTGCTGCAAGCCTGATGAAAATTGCTAATGATATTCGGCTGCTGGGTTCAGGCCCCCGGTGCGGCATCGGCGAATTAATTCTGCCGGCCAATGAGCCGGGGTCATCCATCATGCCGGGAAAGGTCAACCCCACCCAGACGGAAAGTCTGACCATGGTGTGTGCAAGGGTTCTGGGCAATGATGTGACCATCAATATCAGCGGCGCCAGCGGCCATTTTGAACTGAACGTGTTTAAACCGGTGATCATTGACAGTTTCCTGGAATCCGCCCGGTTGCTGGGAGATGCGGCAAAATCGTTTCAAATGCATTGCGTGCAGGGATTGATGCCTGACAGACAGCGGATTAAAAATCATTTGAACAATTCGCTCATGCTGGTAACCGCACTGGCTCCCCATATCGGGTATGAAAAAGCCGCCCGGATTGCAAAAACCGCCCATGAAAAAAACATGACATTAAAACAGGCAGCTCTTGATCTGGGCCTGGTATCTGAAAAACAGTTTGATCAGTGGGTCATCCCCGAAGCCATGACAACCCCGCATGGATAGTTTTTGGGGATATTCAAATTTTAAATTATAAATAAAAAAATTAAGGAAGGATGGTGATCAAATGGCCAAGATCCAGTGGACAGAGGATTTCAGCGTAAACAATCCTGAGATTGATCAACAACATCAGCAGTGGATAGAAATTTATAATTTGGCCCATGACCGGATGATGAGTGATGAACCCAGTGCTGCAAAAAAAAATATCGGGAAAAATGCACTGACTGAGATGATGGATTATGGGAATTTGCATTTTTCGTTTGAAGAAGATTTTATGGAAAAAATCGGTTATCCGGATCTTCAAACGCATAAGCAGATCCATAAGGATTTTTCACAAAAGCTTAACCGGATCGCAGCGCAAATGGATCGCGGAGAATATATGTTGAACTCGGAAGTCATTAAGCTGATTGAGAACTGGCTGGTTCAGCATATTTTACACGAAGATCGCAAATACGCCCAGATGGGTTAAGGGGATGTCGAGGAATAAGTATTGCTGCACTGTTTTTTTTATGAGTTTGTTTTTTCAGCCAGGACAGGTTCCCAGAAGAAAAGCGTAAATGAATTTAATGTTTTTAAATGTGGAAGAAGGGCAAAATGTTTTGACTGATTGATCGCGTTCATGTTCTTAAGCCCATCAAGCCCGATGGTTTTGCTTAATTTTATCAACTGGACGTTGTCCAGAAGGCTTGCATATTCGTTATAAATATTTTCGTCCAGTATTATCCGCCAGGTTGGCTGGCCCTTCTGCGTGACTTCAATCTGCTGATAATTGATCAGTACATTCCATCTCTTTTTTTTAAGCTCCATGAAAGAGGATTTTGACTCATATACAGCCTGTTTTAAATTTTTAAACAATCTGGCGTCCCATCCAAAATGAATAAAAATTGAGTTCTCAAGCAATCGGGAAAGTTGCTTGAGAAAATCATACTGGCTGTTTTTGTTTAAAATAGTGGCAAATAAGGCAGGGCGATTATCGGGTTCATTCTCATCGGATTTAAGTTTAAGCCCGTGTGTTTTTATATTAAACGGCTTTAACCATTCAAATTCATTTTTCAGATTCAAGGATTGTCTGCTGTTAAAGTCTTCAAAAAGAAAATCTTTCATTCCTTCAGTCAGCGGGATCTGATAACAGTGTTTGTCTGCCGACAGAAGCTGCCGGATAAACAGGTATTCCATAAACAGGCGGTGGGTAAACCTTATACTGCCCTGGGGGCATTTATATATCAGGGAAAATGCAGTTTCCCTGAAAGGGTACACACTGATTTTCCATTCATCAAGTCTGGTTTTCAGCTCATCTGCGCAGATGATTTCTTCTTCTCTTATCAACCGGTTTAAAAACATATCGGCAGCTATTTTTTTCAAAAAACAGTTCAGCTCAGCTTTATTGGGCCAGAGATGCTGCTGGTGAACCCAGTTTTTAATTATATTTTCAAAAAGATAGGTTTTTGAGAGCAGTGTCGGCTGTTCAGGCAGTATGTCCGGAAGGTATCCCAGTGTAAGAGGGATCACGCCGTCAGAATTTGAATAAATGTATTTTAAGATAGATGCTTTTATATTGCTTTTCCAGACCGGGAGCATGCGGTTTAATATTTTTTGTGCTCTGGAATAGGTCATTTGCGGGATATAAAGGATTTGAAATTTATATAAACTATTTTCCCCGGTCTGCTGATTTAATATAATTTCATACCCTTTTTGAATGCTTCTGTATTTATAGTCAGGCATAAAATTGACAGTGCCGGTAATAATGACCTTTTTAAAATTTTTTGTTGTTTCAATGAGCTGGATAATTCTTTCGGAAGGGTGTAAAAATGCTCTGGTATCTTCATCCAGTCCATCCAGAAAAAGAGTGGTGTTGCTTTTATCCGGCACTGCCATGATCATCTGGTCTGCATTTTTTGAATTTAACGGGATCAGAATAAGCGGGTGTGTTTTTTTTGAGGGAAGTTTTTGAATCAGGGTATGAAAATTTAATGCAAAACAGGTCTTGCCCATGCCGGGTTCTGCCAGGATAAAAACAAGCCTGAATTGAGTTTTATGGTGATAAAACTGGAGCAGTGTCTGGGTTAAGTCTTTTTTAACAGCAGTTCTTTTGTCTGGTGACAGGTTCTGACATTTTAAGGGAACATAAAATTTTGCAGCCCTTAACACAGTGGGTTCATCATATATATTATTTTTAATGAAATATTGCAGCTGGTTCAGTCGTGAAGATATCTGCAGGACAGGTCCAAGAAGATCGATCCCTTTTTTCAGGATAAAGAAAAGAACAGTCAGACCAAGACCTGCAAAAAAAACTTTTATCAAAAGATCATTCATGGCGATGATTATTGCACAGGGGGGATTTTCAGTCAAACAGATAGGCGGGTTTGAAGGTGTTTAAATCCGGTGGTGGGTAATCATGTCTGTGCTGAAGGCAAATTTGTGATACTGACCTTTCAGACAGACGCGGCCTGCCACCCGGTTGTATTTTATTTTAAAATCAAAATTATTCAGTTTTGAATAAAAAGAGTCAAAAACAGCGGTATCGGTTTCCAGGTTGACATCACAAAGATCGTAAAGGTCAAATTCTTTTACCGCATGGTGGGTCATCATATAAAAACAGGCAGCAGACAGGTATCTGCAGTTTATTTCCTTGTATATTTCAGGATAGAATTTTGAGATATAAAGGCTTTTTGAAAAAATTTCATGCGAAACGATCAGTGTTCTGGAAATTTCTGTGTGTTTTTCTTTGCTGTATAAAAAATATTCAATGCATGAACAGTCTTTTTGAAAGGATAATTCAAACCGGTCAAGCAGTCCCGGCATATTATGATTTAAAAACTCCGGGTTATTGACCCGGAGTTCAAGGTTATTATTCATATCATGAATACATGCATGCTTTATTTTCCCGGCTCTCTTTAACAGCATTCAGATAACATTCATATCTGTCTTTACTGTTGCGGATCGCCTGATCGCAGTAAGTCATTTCAGATATCAGATGTTTTTGTTCCTGGGCTGTACAGTAATGATCAAAAGAACGGTCTGTTGTTTGATTTTTCATATTTTATCTCCCCTTAAATAAAGAGTGATTGTTTTTTTGCGGTACTGCATCCGTCATTAGCCATAAAAATAAATCCGCTTTTATTGTTGTCAATGTTGTGAGTGAATGTTTGCCTTGTTTGAAAAAAATCCGTATACTTCATCGTTAAATCATAATGCATAAGACAGGAGGCTGCAATAATGGAATATGATGTAAGTATCTTTGAACCATACCCTTTTAAACAGGGACAGAAAATCAGAATTGAAGGCTCTAAACGCTCTGGAGACTGGGAGGTTGTCGGGGTTACGGATGCAAAGGTCACTTTGAGATGCCCCATTTCCCAAAAAGAGTTTTCCTGGGACAGATTCTGTTATTTTGTTGAAGATAAACACACCGGCTGGCCCGGGGACTGATACCTGAAAACAGGCGATTGCTAAAAAAGGACCCGCTGAAAATGGATGTGATACTTATAATGGCAATGACTGCAGATGGCAAAATTGCCAGAAACTCAATGGAACTCATTGACTGGACAGGGAAAGCTGACAAAAAATATTTTGTTGAAAAGACAAAGGAAATCGGGGTCATGATCATGGGGTCAAAAACATTTGACACCATTGCAAAAATCCTGCCCGGCCGGAAAAGCATTGTAATGACCCGGGATAAAACCCGGACCAGCAATCATCCGGACCTGGTATTTACCGATAAATCTGCTGAGGAAATCCTTATGGATCTGGAGAATCAGGGCTTTGCCTCAGCCGCGCTGATCGGCGGGTCAATGATTAATTCTGTTTTCATGGAAAAACAGTTGATTGACTATATTCATGTCACTGTTGTCCCGCGCATCTTCGGCAAGGGCCTGTCCTTGTTTGATATGTCTTTTGATGTAACACTAGACCTTGAAGATACCCGGATCATTGAGGATGGATGCATTGTATTAAAATATAAGGTTAAATAATTTTAAACATTGGTTTACATTAGTGTTTTTTTATTTATAATGCCAGAGTTATAAAAAGAATATATGCCATGATAATGGTGTATTAAATATAAGGAGACTGAATGCATAAATTACTTAAAGACAGTCCGGGGCAAAGCGTGATGCTCCTGGGCAATGAAGCTATAGCACGAGGTGCTGTTGAAGCCGGCGTGGCATTTGCCACAACTTATCCCGGTACCCCTTCTTCTGAAATTTCGTTGAATCTTTTTCAGATTTCACAGGAATCAGATTTATATTTTGAATACAGCACAAATGAGAAAGTTGCATTGGAAGTTGCGGCAGCCGCAGCAAATTCCGGCCTTCGCACTTTTTGCATGATGAAGCATGTGGGGTTGAATGTGGCGGCAGATCCGCTGATGACGCTGGCATACGTGGGTGTGACCGGCGGAATGGTGATCCTGTCCGCAGATGATCCGGCCATGTTTTCCAGCCAGAATGAGCAGGACAACCGGTATTATGCCAAATTCGGAAATTTGCCCATGCTTGAACCCTCTTCCGTGGCAGAAGCCAAACAGATGACTCAGTATGCGTTTGAGCTGTCGGAAAAACTGCAGCAGCCGGTTCTTTTGAGAACCACAACACGGATTAATCATTCCAATGCCTTTGTCAGTTTTGGTCCCATACTTCCTGCAAAAACCAGAGGATTTTTTATCCCCGATCCCCAGCGGTGTGTGACGGTTCCGGCAGTTTCCCGCCAGTTGCATGTGAAACTGCTGGAAAGAATGGCAGCAGCCAAAGAGATTTCTGAAATTTCTGAATATAATCTGATTCAAGGATCAGGCCGTATGGGGATTGTGGCCAACGGGGTCAGTTTTCATTATGCCCTGGATGCGGTAAAGGATCTGGGGGTTGAGGACAAAACAAAAATATTGCGCATTGGATTTTCAAATCCCCTGCCGGAAAAACAGATTAAAGAATTTTTAGGCAGTTGTGATCGGGTACTGGTCATTGAAGAAGGCGAAGCCTTCATGGAAGAAGCGGTGAAAGCGTTTGGACAGGAGGCCGGCATTGTTATCCCTGTAGGCGGCAAGTCTGAAAAGCTGTTTTCTTGTTTGTCCGAATATGATCCGGCCATGGTCAGAGAAAAAATAGCACAGTTCTTTGGATTTGAGTATATGTTGCCTGAAAAGCTTCCCATGGATGATGTCCCGCCGATTCCGGTACGTCCGCCGAATTTATGTTCCGGCTGTTCCCATCGGGCGACCCTGTATGAAGTTCAGCAGGCAGCAAAAGATATGAATATCATCTGTCCTACAGATATCGGCTGTTATACGCTGGGATTTTTACCCCCGTTGAGCACCGGGGATTTTGTCATCTGCATGGGGTCTTCTGTGAGCACTTCCTGTGGATTCAGCAAAGCCACGGACCAGAAAATTGTTTCTTTTATCGGAGATTCCACTTTTTTCCATTCAGGCATCACAGGACTGGTGAATGCGGTTTTCAACAATCATAATTTTACCCTGGTCATTCTTGAAAATGATATCACGGCCATGACCGGCCATCAGCCGCATCCGGGTGTGGATATGCAGCGGTTCGGCCTTGACGGTCATAAGAAAATTGATATTGAAACCCTGGTAAAGGCAATCGGTGTGGAACAGGTTTCCATTATCAAGCCCTTTAAGGTGAAAAAGAGTATTGAAGCCATCCGGCAGGCGCTGGACTATAAAGGCGTGTCTGTCATCATCTCCCGGGAACCCTGTGCTTTGTATGCCAAAAGCCTTGGCTTGCTTCAACCCAGAGCGTTTGCAGTATCAGATCGATGTGTGGATCATAAGGAGTGTATTAACTCTATTGCCTGCCCGTCTTTTTATCTTGAAAACGGCAAGGTCAAAATTGATGCGCAGACCTGTGTGGGGTGTGCCGTATGCGCCCAGATCTGCCCTGAAAATGCGATTGTCCCGCTGAAAAATTAATTTTATAAAAGGTAATAAAGGATACACAGACAAGATGGAAACAACGCGATTGATTATGGTGGCAGTGGGAGGTCAGGGGAATCTTCTGGCATCCAAGGTGTTGGGAGAAGCAGCATTGATTTCAGGTGTGCCGGTCAGAATGAGCGAGATTCACGGAATGGCGCAGCGCGGTGGCGTTGTGGAGTCTGCCATTGTCTTCGGAGATGCGACCTCTACAATTATTTCTGATGGAGAGGCTGATATTCTCATGGGATTTGAACCGGCTGAAACCTTGAGAGCATTAAACCGCTGCAGTACAAAGACCCGGATTATTACCAATACAGCCATGCTTCCCCCCTTTACGGTCTCTATCGGCAGAGGGGTATATCCTGAAATAGAAACCATAAAAAAACTGCTTAAGGAAAAATGTGCCAGCCTTGTGGCGTTTGATGCCATGGCCCTGGCAAAAGAAGCTGGCAGCCCCATGAGTGTGAATATTGTTCTTCTGGGCGCCCTGGTTCAGTCCGGCGGGCTTCAGTTTTCAAAAGAAAATGTGATTGAAGCCATTAAACGCAGGACAAAAACCGCATTTCTGGATAAAAATCTGAAGGCGTTTGAATTGGGGTATCAGGCTGCATGTGGTTGAAAATAACTTAAATTAAGTAAATTTTTAATACTTTACTTGACAAAAACCAGCCGCTTGTCCTATTTTTCAAATTTTTGGCAGTAGAGAATGCGTTTTTAAAGTAAATATTTAGTGTAATACATAAATTTGAAAAGGAGGGCAGTGGTGAATTATTCACAATATGCCTCAAATCATGCCCGGCATATCCCGGATAAAATATGTCTGATTGAAAGAACTTCTGCAGCAGGCAGCAGAAAAGCGTTGACCTGGAAGCAGTTCAATGATGAGATCAACCGGACAGCCAATTATCTTTCTAACGAACTGGGGGTCAGGCATGGCAGTTTTGTTATGCATCTTCAGAATAATTCCATTGACTGGATCATTACGTATTTTGCCATTATCCGTCTTGGTGCAGTGGTTGTTCCGCTGAATTTCAGGTTTGAAACCAAAGATATCCTTTATGCGGCCCACTGCTGCAATCCTGATGTGTTTATTTTCGGTTCTGAATTTCTGGGCGTTGTGACACCTGCCCTGGAAGACCTTTCTTCGGTAAAACATTTTGTGTGTCTGGGACAGGATGTTCCGGACGGGATGATCCCGTTTTCGGATGTCCGGGCCTATGAAGACGTGTCTGATGCCATCGTCAAAGTGGCGCTTGATGACGGCCTGGCCATGATGTTTACATCCGGAACCACAGGAAGACCCAAACCGGTGCTGCATACCCATTATTCGCTGAACCATACTGCCATTGGCAACGGAATGAGTTATTATGTTCAAAAAGAGGACAATTATCTGATCTTTCTGCCGTTGTATCATTCCGGCACCATGTTTTTATGGGCGCCCTTTTATGCGACAGGCGCCTGCGGTACGATCCTTAAGGATTTTCGGGATCCCAAAGGCATTATTGAAACCCTGTCCAAAGAAAAATGTACAGACACACTGTTTGTGGTGCCCATTGCCATTGGCGTTTTGAATGCCATTGACAAAGGGGTGCTCAATCTTTCTGATTATGATCTGTCGTCATGGAAGCAGATGGAAATCGGTGCCCAGCCTGTCCCGTTTGATATTATGAAAATGCTGGTGAAAAAACTGCCCTGCCGGGTGTCCAATATCTATGGGATTACTGAGGGC
Source organism: Pseudomonadota bacterium (assembly GCA_018821535.1). GTDB lineage: Bacteria > Desulfobacterota > Desulfobacteria > Desulfobacterales > Desulfobacteraceae > Desulfobacula. The sequence goes on from JAHJLV010000015.1 coordinate 22,571, forward strand.
GGCGGTGGCGGCACGTTTAATCTTTATCCTGAAGACGTGCTTTCAAAACCAGGATCCATTGGCAAACCCACCTTTGGTGTGGAGGCTAAAATTGTCGATGCCGATGGTCTCGAACTTCCTGCAGGCCAGGTCGGGGAATTGATTTTCAGAACCCCGAGAATGATGAAAGAATATTATTCCAATCCGGAGCAGACCCAGGAAGCCATTCAGGACGGCTGGCTGCATACCGGCGATCTGCTTAAGGCAGATGAAGAAGGCTATTTTTACATTGTGGACCGGATGAAGGATATGATTACCTCGGGTGGAGAAAATATTTATCCGGTTGAGATTGAAGATGCGCTGATGGAGCATCCTGAAATTGATGACATTGCCTGTATCGGTTACCCGGACGATCGCCTGGTGGAGATTGTTCTTGCAGTGATCCAACCCAAGGAAGGCAGACAGTTATCAGAGGATGCAGTACTTGATTTTGCCAAATCCAGACTTTCGCTGTATAAGGTTCCCAGAAAGATCATTTTTGATCAGGTACCCCGAAATCCCACTGGAAAGCTTATGAAACCGCAGTTGAGGGAAAAGTATACAGGGCGTAAAGAAGCCTTTAAAAAGCTGGATTGAGCATTTGGTGCGTTGCGCACCAAGGATAGGAATAACCCAAATAAAGAGAGGAACCAAACAATGAAGCTTAGAATTTTAGGTCTGACAGTTTTGATCATTCTTGCCGGCTGTTTTATGATGTCTTCGCCTGTTCTTGCAGCAGAAGCACCTTCCCTTGATCAATGGAAGCCTGCTTTTGATCCCAAAGGGGCAAAATATAAATGTGTTGTTTCAAATGTTTCCCACCCGGCCCTGGTCGGTGTCGGGGCAGGGTTTGAAATGCGCGATGAAGTCTGGAAGAGAACCAATGGCCAGGTGTTTATTGACTTTAAACCCTTCAGCATGCTGGGCGGTGAAGTGGAAGTCTTAAATATGCTGCAGATGGGTGCAGTTCAGGGTATGGGCGTTTCATCGGTTGCATCCACCAATCTTGGGCCAAGATTCGGTGTGGTGAATATGCCTTTTCTGGTGGATTCCTATGACAAGCTTGATGCGTTCACTTCAGATAAAAAACTGTTCAACCATTTCCTGAATGCCATGGATCATCAGGGGATTACAGGTCTTGATATTACAGGTTATGGAACATATGGATGGGCCACCACCACGCCGGTTCGAAATATTGCCGAGGCCAAAACGGTGAAATTCAGAATTGCAGAAGCTGCTGTAAATCAGTTGTCCTATAGAAACTGGGGATTCAATCCGGTATCCATGCCCTGGCCTGATGTGCCCGTTGCCCTGAAGCAGGGTGTCATTACAGGTCTTGACCATACCCTGACCGTTTGCAATGTAACCAAAAAATTTGAAGTGGCCAGATATTTTACACAGATCAATTATGCCCAGGGGCTGTTTATCTGGATTTTCAATAAAGCATGGCTGGCCAATCTGCCGGACGATGTCAGGGAAGCCTTTGTTGCAAGTATTCATGATGTGGCTGCCAAAAGCCGTCTGAAAACCCGACTGGAAGAAGAGGCCAATATTGAAAAAGCCAAAGCTGCCGGTGTTGAGTTTTTCAAATTGTCAGATCCTGAAATGGCGATCCTTAAAGAACAGAGCCGTGGAACTTATGAAAAATATGCCGGTGAGATTAACAAAAATTATCCCGGTGACACCTATCAGCCTGACAATTTTCTTGGAGAGGTTCAGGGGCTTCTCAAAGATCTATAGCCTGGTGATATACTTTTAATACTCAAGGATCCGGTTTATGCCTGGAAAAATCTCACACAAATTTGATCGACTGCTGACGCGCATAGAGGAGTGGACCCTGTTTGTCATTGTTATGGCAGCGTTGGTTTCACTGTTTGCCAATGTAGTGCTGCGGTACGGGTTTAATTATACCCTGGCCTGGAGTGAAGAGCTGGTGAGGATTGTGATTATTTATTCCACATTTCTCGGGGCAAGCGTAGCCATCCGCCAGCGGTCAATGATACGTATTGATGCGGTGGTTCAGATTTTTCCAGGGCTTAAAAAGGGTCTGACCTTATATACGAATATTCTCATGATAGGATTTTCCTGCATGCTGGTGTATTACGGTTTTCAGATGTGCCGGATGCAGATGGTTACGGATCAGAAAACCATTATCATGCAGATTCCCCTTTTTATTGTTTTCACCATCATCCCGATCAGCGGGGTGATGATCTTTATCAGAACCGTTCAGGTCATCATTCAGGATATTAAGGGCAGCGGTCATGCAGATCAGTGATATTCTTATTCTCTTTATTCTTCTGGGATTTATGGTGACCTATGTCCCGGTCTTCCTTTGTCTGTTTTTTACTGCAGCTATCGGTTTTGTAGCGTTTTTAGACATGCCCCTGGCAGTACTGGCCCAGACCCTGTTCCGAAGCCTTGACAAGTTTGCCCTTGTGGTGGTGGTGTTTTTTATTCTTTGCGGCAATATCATGAGCCGGGGAAAAACCGTTGAAAAACTGATTAATCTGGCCAATGCCCTGGTCTCCTGGCTGCCCGGCGGACTTGGCATGGCAGGTGTCATCGGCTGCGGCCTGTTTGGTGCGATTTCCGGGTCCACCGTGGCAACAGTGGTTGCGCTGGGGGGGTTCATGATCCCGGCCCTGATTAAAAACGGGTATGATGAAGATTATACGCTGGGCCTGATGACCACATCCCCCAATCTGGGTGTTATCATTCCGCCCAGTATCGGCATGATTTTATATTCCATGATCAGCAATGTCTCGCTGGAAGGGCTTTTCCTTACCGGATTCATTCCGGGTTTTCTGATTATTTTATGCGTGTGTATTTATACGTATATTTTATATCGGAAGAATACCAATGTGAAACGCCTGCCTTCGCCAGCTCCGGCGCAGCTTGCCGGGATTCTGAAAGAAGGGTTCTGGGCTGTGATGCTGATTGTTATGATTTTTGGCGGAATTTTTTCCGGTGTGTTTACAGCCAATGAAGCTGCTGTCGTCGCCTGTGTGTATGCTTTTTTTGTGGAGCTGTTCATCTATAAATCCATGGGATTCAGACAGGTAAAGGAAATCACGGTGAGTTCAGCTGTGACCAGTGCAACCCTGCTGCTGATCGTTGCAGCGGCTACCTGCTTTGGACGGTATCTGACCTTTGAAAATATTCCCAACCGGATCGCTGAACTTGCAGTGGGCAGTATCAGTTCGCCCATTGTATTTTTGCTGGCCATGAACATTCTGCTGCTGATTGTCGGAATGTTCATGGATATTATTTCAGCCACCTTGATTCTGGGACCGGTATTCATACCGCTTTTAGAACCTTTTGGTGTTAATCCCATGCATTTTGGTCTGATCATGACAGTGAATCTTGGCATAGGCTACTGCACACCGCCCATGGGGGTGAGTCTTTTTATTACCGGTGCAATTGCAAAGCGGGATATTATTTTTGTATCCAAATCCGTGATGCCGTTTTTAATCATTCAAATTGGTGTTTTGTTCTTTCTGACGTATTTTCCTGATCTGGTTCTCTTTTTGCCCCGACTGTTCAATTATTACTGATTTTTTCCCCTTGTTTTTAAAATATATTTAAATTATTCATAATCATTATACTGTTTTTGATTTGAGTGTCCTTGTTTAAAAAGCAGGTATTGTCTGTTTGGCTTTATACTGTTTTGAGATTAAAGGAAGAAAATGGCTGAAAAATCAGAAAATCCGGTTCAGGTGGATGACAGGTATAAAACTATTCTTGACCTGATGACAGACGGATACCTTGAAACCGATCTTAAAGGAAATATCACCTTTTTAAATAAAAGTGCTGCCAGAATTTACCAGCGCAGCCAAAATGAAATGATCGGCCTCAATTATAAAGACTATATGCCGCCGCTTGAGGCAAAAAAAATATTTCAAAGTTTCAATGCGCTTTACCGGGAAGGAGACTCCGGCCAGATTATTGATTATGAAATTATCGGCAAAGACGGCACTTCTGTATTCTGTGAAACCATTACAAGCCTTTTGCGGGATAAAACAGGTCAGCCTGTGGGGTTTGGTGGTGTGATCCGGGATGTGACGGAAAAAAAACAGCTGGCTGAGCAGCTCAAGCAGAGTGAAGAAAGCTACCGGCGGGTCATGGAACTGGCCCCGGATGCCATTACCATTACCCGGGTGGCGGACGGCCGTTATCTTGAGATAAATGATACGTTTTGTCTGCAGACCGGTTATCTGCGAGAAGAGGTCATTGGCCGGACAGTTGATGAACTCAATATCTATGCCAATCCGGAAGATCGTGCAAGAATTATTCATGCCCTTCGCAGCAATGGCCGCGTTTCAGAGATGCGCGTGGATTTTCGCCACAAAGACGGTTCGCCTCTTTATGATGTGGTGTCTGCCCGGTTTATTCAGTTTAAAGGAGAAGAATGCATTCTTTTTGTGGCCACCCTGATCAACTCCCTGGTCGAGGCACAGAACGCTTTAAAAGAAAGTGAAATCCGTTCTCGAACCATTCTGGAGGCTGCCCCGGATCCGATTTGTCTGACCCGCATAAAAGACGGTAAATACATCATGGCGAATGAAACATTCTACCGGCGGACAGGCTATTCACCCGAAGAGACCATCGGCAGGACAGCATATGATCTGAAAATTTATGCCAATAAAAAGGACCGCAAATACTTTGTCACCGCATTGCTTAAGGATGGTCAGGTGGACGGTATGGAGATCCCTACAAGATATAAGGACGGCACAGTGTCATTTCAATTGTGGTCGGGCCAGATACTTGAATGGGATGGAGAGCAGTGTGCGCTGGTGGTTGCCAAAGAAATTGATGATCTGAAAAAAACCCAGGCCAGGCTTCGTGAAACTGAAGCAAAATTCCGGGAACATCTTGAAGCAATGGTCAAAAAACGGACTCAGGAACTGGAAGATGCACAAAAAGAGCTGGTTAAAAGAGAAAAACTGGCTGTCCTGGGTCAGTTGACGGCCACGGTGAGCCATGAACTGCGCAATCCGTTAGGCGTCATTCGCTCATCCAATTTTTACCTGAAGCGTAAAATCAAGGACATGGATGAAAAAATCAGTAAACATATTGAGCGAATTGATGAGCAGGTGGGCTTGTGCGACATTATTGTAGCAGATCTGCTTGAATATACCCGGGGCCGACCGGCCTCCATTTCAAGGCAGCCTTTGCAGCACTGGATAGAAAAGGTTGTTGAGCAGATAAGAGAGACAGAAGATTTTAATATTGAACTGGATATCCCTGGTGATCTGCCACTGGTGCCCCATGATCAGGAAAAGATGCGGCGGGTGGTGATTAATCTGCTGGGAAATGCTGTTCAGGCTGTCCGCACCCGGCAGGAGACAGCGCAAAAGGAGAAAAAATCCTTTGCGCCTTTTGTGGAGCTGAAGATTTTTCAATCAAAGGGTCAAATGTATCTGCAGGTGTCGGATAACGGTATCGGGATGGATGAACTTACCCAAAAGCATGCATTTGAACCACTGTTTACCACCCGTTCCCGGGGAACCGGCATAGGCCTTGCCATTGTCAGTAAAATTACTGCTGAACATGGTGGCTGGATTGAACTTAAATCTGAAGAGAATAAAGGGACAACCATGACAATTATATTGCCCTCAGGTTTTACAGAAAAGGATGCGGATCGATTTTCTGGATGTCGGACAGATAATTCTGATAATTTGTAAGATAAAAAGACAGGGGTTTTGAAAAATTTTTTCCCAGAATCCCATCCACAAACAGTCGGCTGATATACTGTTCCTGCTCCAGGATTTTCTGGGATTGAATAAACAGTATTTTTTCTTCTGGTGTCAGTCGGGAAACCATATCCAGCATGGTCATTCGTGCCCTTGGCAGATACATCCAGAAATAAAAAAGATCAAGGGCATTGATAATGATCATGACGGCAAGATCCCTGACCTCTGAATTCCTGCTGATAAAAAGCTTTTCAGGTTTTTCAAGTATTTTCATTTCTTCTGTTTCGGGGAACAGAAGTTCAAGTTTGGTATAGGTTTCAAACAGGTCTGAAAATTTTTTGCCAATGTCCCTTTTTCTCAAGTCCAGATTGGAGAACCGGTCCACCGTGCCTTCTATCAGGCCTGCTACCGTGTCTGATGCGGCTTTTGAAATAACAGCAGCCCATTTTTGAAGAACACTTTCAATGGCAGGCACATGATAAAACATCAGAATTGCGCCGATGATGCTGTTAAAAAGGATAGCTACAGGGATGGAAAGAATGCTTCTGAAAAAATTACCTGTGATCATTCCTTTGGGAAGGCCGCGAAAGGCATTATGGGAGGATAAATAAATTCCATTGGCAAGACCCATGACAGAATAGAGAAGGATAGGACTGGTGGACATTGTGACACCGAAAGTCCGGTCCAGAATAAGGGTTTTGACAAGATAATCCAGGATAGGCACGGAAAAGCCTGTAAAGAAAAGAGAATCTGTCAGCCGGTCCCAGCTCACATAATCATTCCATTTGGTCAGCGAAGACCGGTTGATGCCGCCGCCACCCAGAACCGATTGCAGGATCACCCGAAAACCGGTAATGCCAAACCAGATAACAGCCCCGAAATAAGCCAGAAACCACCAGTCCTTGGTCAGAGAAAAGCAAAGGAAAGCCGGGATAAATCCTCCCAGAATTTTCAGGCCGTTTTTCAGTTTGGTGTTCAGGGTCTGCCAGGAAGCAGGAGATTTTTTCTTTTCTTTTTTCAACAGGTCCAGTTTCAGGTTGTTTTTGCCTTCCTTTTGAACTCCGCTCAGGGTAACCACATTGCCAAGGGTCTTCATGTCCAGTGCAAAGGATTCAAATACCCATTCCCGTGTCTTGACCGGCAGAATCTGTTCAAACCCCGGAAGCCACCTGAATTTTTTTATCACCCATTTCAGGACAGGGGAAAGCTCGTTCAAGGCAAAGGTGGTCACCCGTCGGCTGATATTCATATTTGCCGGCAATATCAGGCGTTTTACCTTGTTTTTACGGATTTGTGCCCTGGCACCTGCGGAAAGGGTGGGAATAATGCAGAATCCCATACCATAAGTCTGATGGGCTTTCCCGGTTGAATCACTGCCGATTCTGGATTTAAGGGGCCGGATGGTGTACATGTCTTTTAATGCATCAATATCATGAAGAATATTGAGCAGTTTTTCCAACCGGTCTGCTTTGTCAGAATAATCGGATTTTTCCACGGCCAGGATAATCTGCCGGACCACCCGTTTGAGTTTTAACAGGCTTCCGGAATTGATGGATTTCTGGAGGACGTTGATGAAAAAGAGGGGAGCAGGATCATCGGATGCAAAATCCTTTAGATTGATGATTTCAAGCCGGTTCACATAGCCGTCTCCGTCATACAGGATTTCGATCACATCTTCAGGCTTCAGATTGGCCAGCTTCAGGGTAATCCTGAAATCATGGCGAAGTTTTCTGACCTCAAAAAGCAGGTCCTTGAAATCCAGTTTGAGGCGATCGGGTATATCCGCATCAATACTGATAGAAAACGGATGGGGCACCTTCGGGTGTTTCAGGGGACTTAAATAATTTACAATCACATCCTTTGTTGAAAAGGAATCCATTTTTTCGACCTGGCTTTTTATGCGTTCCTTTTGAGCCGGATCTGCCTTTTCATACGCCTGGTTCAGCTCCTCAAGACGCTGTGACATGGCCTTTACGGCAAGAGAATGAATATATTCTCCCAGATGGGGAATAGAGGGCAGTCCGGGTACGGCAAACTTCAGAAACGTTTCAGTCTGTAAGGGCTCAAGATCAATGTCCAGATCCTGGCACATGTCTTCCAGACAAGTTTGGTTAAAGCTTTCAAGAATTCGCAAGACATATCTTTCCTGATATTTCAGAACCGCCTTGCCCTGTTCCATGAATGACACCACATGGGGTTCAGCCAGAAAGCACAGAAAAGATTCAGTATCAGGCAGACCCCTTGATACCCAGATAAAGGAGATATAGCGGTCCCGGTACCGGGCCCAGAATTCAATCCCGATGCGAAGGTCGATTTCCATGATCCGGGCAGCCTGGATGAGTTCGGTTGCAAACCGGGGTTCAATGCAATGATAATAAATCACCCGTAACCTGCGGATACCCATGATCCAGGCATCCATGATGAGATGGGTGGGCGATTTTCTGCCCGAGGTATTGGCATCATGAACATGATCGTCAAAAGCAATCTGGTCCCATTCTTCAGGCATTTCCAGAAGGTGGTAATGCCTGAGCAGCCGTCTGATCACCCTGGGTTTGCCAAAGGCTGCCATGCGGAAACTGTGTGCCAGTTCAAGCTGGAGCGCATAGTTTCCCCTGGCCCTGACCAGCTCTTTCATGATCTGAAGCAGAACCCTGGCTGTATTTTTGGGCATGGAACCGGCAGTGGTATTCAGGATTTCATCTTTCAGGCCCTGCAGGGCCTGGAGTCGGTTTTCAATCACCCCCCGCTCCATGGATTCCAGAAGGGAAGCAATGGCATAGGCCGTACGAAGGCCTTTTGATTCAGCCAGTTCCTTGATTCCCAGGGGATGAAAAAAAGGATAATACAGCTTTCGGGTATATCCCAGGGTTTTCCCTGCATCATAGACGGAATTAACAATCTTGATCAGATCGTGGTCTCGCTTGTCGAAAAACAGATGCCTGAACTTCAATATTTTTCCGAATCCTTATCAAATGGTGTCCATTAATAAGAAAGCTATACCACGGCATCCAAATCTATTCAACATTCATTCGTGATCTTGTCAGGGGCGGTTTAATTGATGTCGATCCGTGAAAAAAAATTATGACCTGACAAATTCAAGCAGTAATGAAAAATTGTGTTCATCCGCTGCTTTCAAAGCCGCTATATATCTTGCACGGCTATCTCCTTTTAGGGATAGATTCTTTTTCCCCCAGGAGAAAGGTTCTTTTTTGAATATTTTTTCCAAAATAAGGTCAGCTGCATATCTTGATAGGCGGCCATTACCATTTGAAAATGGATGGATAAAAACAAGCCGGTGATGTGTGTCGGGATCAAACCTGTTATCTCATCATACTCAAGTTGTGTGGCACTGTCTGAAGGATCAATCATTTATAGATTTTATCCCATAGTTTTGATGGAGATTCCAGTATTTCTTCAATCATATTTTCTAAAGCTTCTTTGGCGTGTTTGTCAGACAGCTCCTGGGCTTCAAGATACATATGATGAGAGACTGTGTTCATTCGCTCCATAGCAATACGAGCTGCCTGTGTTCTGGCTGTATTTTCAAGAGTTGTTCTGGGCGCAAAACCATATACAAACACACAATCCAGTTGATCCGCGACCTTTTCCAATGTTTTAACCGTCAGCGAACCTGACAGTTCATCTTCTTCAATTTTGGAAATTCGGGACTGGCTGACTCCCAGGCGATGCGACAGTTGACGCATGTTCATCCCCAAAGCATCCCTGATGGCTCGAATCCAGCCTCTGCTCGGCCGGTTTGCTGCTGCTGGTGTTAAAAAAACCTGAAGCGTTTCATCCAGTTGTTTTCTCGCTTTTTTGAGTTGTCTGTATTTCATTTTTATCACATATATATTATTTTTTCAAAATTATTTATCACATATAAATGATAATAATCTAAATGTCAATTATATATGTGTATAAATTGAGCCTATTGTGCTGCGGTTTGATGTCTCACTTGCCCCATTTCCATTCTTTGAGTTGAATCCCGTTTTCCTTGAGTTCCAGCAGCCCTTTTTTGAACAGACCGCCAACCGCTCTTTTGAATTCTTTCTTACTCATGGAAAAATGCTTTTTGATGTCTTCAGGTGTGCTTTTGTCATGGCAGGCGACAAATCCGCCAGCTTCTTTCAGAACATTGACAATGGTATCTTCAGAATCTTTTACAGAACTGAATCCTGGCTGTTATTGTGGGTGTAGTGATTCTGATCCTTTTCCCCCAGATCATTCTTTTTTTGCCCCGCCTGATGTATTCGTAACACCGGCGGGGACTTGTGATTCACAACACTCTATTTGCGGTATTTTCTGCTGATCCCGGCCAGCCCGGCCAAGCCTGAAAATAAAAGCAGCAAGGTGGACGGGACTGGAACGGTCTGTCCAACCATGAGATTATCCAGACCAGTCTCTTCATTCCCTCCGCTGATTTCATGGGGTTCATACCACTGGATATAAGCAAGGGGGGTATCGGCAACCACCCCGAAGAAAACCGGGACCATGTTAGCGGTCTGAGAAAGCTCGACAGAATAATCTGTTCCGTCTGAAAAGAAAAGCCTGACCAGCCCGTTGTCCACTGCACTGTCAGGAATTCCTATCTCCCAGGATTTGATCTCAAAGGCAGCTGCTGTGTATTGATACACCGGATTAAAATTGATCTGGTAATATGCATTGCCCTGCATTCTGGGATCATTTTGTGTCGTATCATAAGCAAAAAGTATCTTACCGATCAACTGGCTTTGGGGCGACCAGTCATTCCCGATGGTTAGATTGCTCATGTTCGATGTCACATTAACCCCGGAAGGAAAAGACATCCCCCCTTCAAAGGTTTCTGTCTCAAAGGTTGCCGATGCCTGACTGTAGCTTGCCAGATCACTGTAAACCGTGTATGTGGCAGAAAAACCAGGGGGTGCCATCAATAAAATAATCAGTCCTGTTTGAATAAGAAGATGAAACATCATACGCATTTTAACCGTCTCCTTTTTTAAAAAATATTTATTATCCGCTCTGAAAACGTTTTATATTATCTGTATTTTTCTCTTTACCCCTGCTATTCCCAGCAGGCCTGATCCCAGAAGAAAAACTGCTGAGGGCACGGGAGTAGATGTTATTGGAGATGTATAGCTGTATTCAACGGTCATATCTCCACCTGAAATCAAATTCAAAGATAATGGATAAGTTGTACTACCAGCCATAATGGCTATGGATTGATATAAATCGATTGTATTTGATACAAGGAAGAAAGATAGATGACTGGCATCATTAAAGGTGTAATTATAATCAAAAGAATGCCCCAATGAGAGATTAAGCCCTTGTCCTGTATCCTGGACATTAAAAGTAAAAGGCGCTGGAGTCCCGACTCCCGTAAATGTCTGCATAACCAGAACATTGTAAGAATAAGGCACTGGGACACCCATTCCAATGATCTGAGGCTGGTTTGTAAAATCAAGCTGCATTGTGCCGCTTATGGAAATTCGAACCTCATCCAGAGAACCTGACAGCGGATCAAAGGGATTTATCGAAATCGTATCATGCGAATTGACGGCCGCAAGGCTGCTGGCCGCAGAAAAACTGCTGATTTGAGAGATCAGGGCTGCATTGGACTGCTCAACAGTCGTCACAGAGAAAACAACGACAACTAACAAAAAGAATTTTCGTATCATTTTTACTCCCGAATAAAATAGTGGCAACAAAAACCTTCCGAGAGTTTAGCAAAAAGCATGCCTCAAATTTTTCAACACAAACCTTCTTGATAGACAGGTGTCTTGACGATCTTGTTCACTCCCCCTGATGAGTTTTTTAATAGTCTGTGTAATTATTGCTCTAAATCTATTTATATATTTTCCTAGAACTGAGAGAATTTTGTTATGATTTTTTTAAAAAATTGTATTTCTGGCGTTTGCATGATGTTCGGATATGGCCATGAAAAAAATCAATATCATTCATCAAAAACCGGAATCCGATAGTCCTCATCCAGAATTTTTTTATTAGAGACAAAAACTATTTTAGAAAAACTGGTTTAACCCGTGTTGCCCTCGGTTTGATGTCTCACTTGCCCCATTTCCATTCTTTGAGTTGAATCCCGTCTTCCTTGAGTTCCAGCAGCCCTTTTTTGAACAGACCGCCAACCGCTCTTTTGAATTCTTTCTTACTCATGGAAAAATGCTTTTTGATGTCTTCAGGCGTGCTTTTGTCATGGCAGGCGACAAATCCGCCAGCTTCTTTCAGAACATTGACAATGGTATCTTCAGAATCTTTTACAGAACTGAACCCCGGCTGTTTTAGGGTCAGATCGATTTTTTTATCTTCCCGCAGCCGCATGATGTATCCGGTGCATGTGTCCCCGACTTCCAGATCCTGATAAATTTCATTGATATACAGCATGCCGTAGTATCGGTTGTTGATGACAGCCATGATACCGATATTGGTCCGGGAGTGAATCAGCAGGTCTACTTTTTGACCTTCTTTGAGCCCTGTGGTGTCTTTGTCACAGTTTGCCGATATTCTGGCTGTGCCGTAAACCCTGCCTGTGGAGTCATCAAAACAGATTTTTATCAGATAGCTTTTGCCGGTAACCATGGTGTCCTGCTGCTCGCTTTTGGGCACCAGCAGGTCTTTTTCCAGCCCCCAGTCCATGAATGTGCCAAAGGGCGTGATATCTTTTGCTTCAAGGAAAGCAAAATCACCGACAATGCCTTTGGGTGTCAAGGTGGTTGCAATGGGGCGGTCTTCGGAGTCTGTATAAACAAATACAGTGAGGGTGTCTCCGATCCGGGTGCCTTCGGGAACATATTTTAGGGGCAGAAGAATGCGATCTTCTCCGGATGTCAGATATAATCCGAACTCGACTTTGGTGTCGACAACCATATCGTTATATTGTCCTGTTTTCAGCATGGGTTTCCTGTGTTTCCTGTAAGGGTGAAGGGGTTTGTTTAAATACTTAACCGGATGTGGTTTCCATGGTCAGGCATGCCGCACCAAAGGCAGCTGTCAGCCTGGGATTCGGGGGCACCAGAATGGGGTGGCCAATGATTTGTCCGATGGCTTTGGCAAGTCCTGCATCTTCTCCGCCACCGCCGGTGAGCACCACATCAGGGGCAAGCTTTATTCTTTTGAGCAGCATATTGACTTTGGAGGCCATGGCCTTGTGAACACCGGCAAGAATATCAGCGGGTTTTGCACCTTCTGCAATGCGGGAAATGGTCTCAGATTCAGCAAAAACCGCACAGTTGGTGGAAAATTTTATCGGATGTTGTGATGTTAATGAAAGCTCCCCGATTTCTTCAATGGGCACCTGGAGGATTCTGGAGATGACCTGTAAAAAACGACCGGAACCTGTGGCGCATTTTTCACTCATCAGAAAATCGGCAATTTTCCCTTTATCCGTGATTTTTGCTGTTTTTGTGAACTGTCCGCCAATATCAATCAGCGTTCTTGCGGATGGAAAAAATACATGGCATCCTCTGGCCTGGCAGGAGATATCAGACATGGGTCTGGCATCAAAGGGCGTGCTTTGTGCGCCAAGGCCGGTAACCCCGATACCGCAAAGATCCTCCCTGCGGATCTTCGCTGCGGCCAGTGCCTGGGTCATGACCGTTGTGGCTGCGGTTTTATAATTGCCCCCTGAAGGGATCAGGGCCCATCCTGTTATTTTTTGATTGCTGATAATGACAGCCTTGATGGAGACAGAGCCCATGTCCAGTCCGGCATAATATTGGTTGATTGTATTCATGAGAAAAAACGGACATCCTCTTTTTTTCTGGGAAGTTCAGGTTTGATGCCGCGCATGAACAGATCTTTTCCAGCCAGCGCTGCACCCAGGGCTCCGGTGATAAAAGGCTCCGGTGGTATAAGCACAGCAAATCCTGCCTGGAATTCAATGGCTTTGATCAGGCCCGGGTTTTTGGCACCGCCTCCGGTGACCACGATATCTTTTTCAATTCCCAGCCTGCGGGTCATGTTCACTACGCGCTCTGCAATGGCCTGATGCAGTCCTGCGGCAATCTGAGCAACATCAGCACCTTCGGCCAGGCGGGAGGTGACTTCATGTTCTGCAAAGACCGTGCACATATTGGAAATCTGGACAAAGCCTTTTGCAGCAAGCGAGATCTCTCCCATTTTTTCAAGATCAATCCCCAGGGTGTCTGCAATCACTTCTAGAAATCTGCCGGTTCCGGCCGCACATTTGTCATTCATGACAAAATCAGCCACTTTGCCCTGACTGTCCAGTTTAATGCCTTTGGAATCCTGGCCGCCGATATCGATGATGGTGCGGGCTGTGGGAAAAAGGGAACGGATACCGCGTGCATGGCAGGTGATTTCTGTGATCTGTTTGTCACTGAATGGCACGTTGATGCGCCCATAGCCTGTGGCAACAATGAAATCCAGCGCGTCAAAGGAAAGTTCTGCATGGCGGATGGTGTCTTCCATGACCCGGAGTGCCAGGTGGCGGTGTTCAGCGCCGGTGGGCCCGATATGGGAGGCCAGTATGTTTTCATGTTCATCGGTGATGACCACTTTTGTCATGGTGGAACCGATATCAATTCCCGCAAAAGGCATACTTACTCCTGATCTGTCCGGGCTTCCAGAGCATCTATAAATGCGCCGATTTGCGCTTTCCACTGGGCTTCTGAATAATCTCTTAAGTCCACCATATCCGATACCAGCTGCATCATGGGCAGATCACAGTATTTACCCAGCTCGGTTTTGATATGGGTCTGTCCGACAGTGGTTGCCCGGCAGGATCTGCAGGCATGAAACATGACGCCGTCAATGGCATAATCCTTTATGATGCCCAGCAGTTTTTCCACAGTGGGGTTGCCGCTGTTTTGCCGGGCTTTTTCATGATAGGCAGTGGCCCGCAGCCAGGTTCTCCAGGCCAGAAAATCCACAGGATCGGTGACATGGGACGGGACCTGGACCGGATCAAACCCGCGGTAAACATTTTCAATGGCAAACACGGCACCGAAACTTTCAAAATAATTAAAGATCCACAGCGTATGCCAGGGCGGAAGACCGCCGCCATACAGGATGCGGTATTTTTCGTCCTTGATGACACCAATATGGTTGTCAGCCTTGTATTTTACCTCATCATACAGTTTCTGGTAAAAGTCCACGGCTTTCTGAGTACCGGTGTAATAATGCCCTGCCACCATGATGCTGAAATGATCCTGGGACGGCATGGGGCTTGGAATTGCCACTCTGAGCCGGTCGATATCATACCACAGCTGCCAGGCCTTGTCGCCCAGCCGGATGGCTTCCCATAATTTTTCCTTGTCCATTTTTGTGTGGGTCTGTTTTTCACAGAATTCGATCAATCCCTGGAACTGCTCTTTCTGGTAATTGATATAATAATCTCTGACCCGGTTTAAATCTGCCTGGGGCGGAGGCGCCACCACATCAATACTGAAGGTGGGTGCTTCCAGATACCGGCTGGTGGCCTGGTACCATTTAAAGCGCGGGTCACAGATGGCAGAACTGCCGATCATCATGTCCGGCAGGGGCATGCCGCCGTCCGGACTTCCCTCCGGGATATGGCCCAGCTCCTTTCTCAGACTGTCAAAGCCAAGTCCGATGCGGGCATAAGAGCACAGAACCTGGGAGTACCCATCTGCCTCGGCCCTGAGCAGAAACCGGTCCATGTCACGCTTGGCCGCACAAAGCCCTGCATAGTTTTCCGTGGGAAGGGGAACAATATCCATGGCACGCAAAATTTCATCATAGTGAGAGGCCACCATCATATAGGCAACTTTTTTGCCGTTTTCGCGGGCTTCATGGGCAGCCTTATAAATATCCTTGACCATGGGCCGGACTTCGCGTGCGGTATCGGTGCCTTTGACAGCAGTGGTTTTGACTTGCGATTGGGTATCCATATATATTTCCTTGTGTTTAAGTCGGTTGGGTCAGATTTATATCATCATTTCCAAAAATGCCTGAATCCGCGTCCTGAGCTGTCCAATGGTGGATGTGGAATAATCATCTTCAATCATCAGCACGGGCAGGTTCTGTTTTGCCAGATATTCTTTCAAATCCGGTCCTTCCAGTTCACAGGTATCGCAATAGCGGACAATATAGAAAATTGCACCTTCGGCACTCCAGTCAGCGGTGAACTGTCTGATATATCCAAACCGGTTTTCAAGATCTTCTTCGCGTTCACCCACCTGGGTTGATAGACTGCGCGGGCAGTGGGTGCCCAGATATTTTTGTACCAGCCCGTCAAAGGGATCATCGGTCTTTGGCGCATCTTCCCAGAAGAATCGGGTGCCGGTGCACAGATCATCTATCACAACATGGGCGCCGCAGTCTTCGACCAGCTGGATAAAGGCAATATCATCAATTTCATTGCCCCAGATGAAAATCCGCGGCAGGCCGTCAGGTTCCGGGATTGGCCGTTTTCTGACCTCATCCATGAATTCCTGGATCAGTTCAATGTGTTCTGTGGCCGGAATGCCCATGCCGGCCACAAGGAGTTTGGTGATTTCCGTGCCGCTGAGCCGGGGCGGGTTTTCTTTTCGAAGTTCGTAAAGTTCTCTGAGTTTTGCCCTGCGGTGGTTATATAAATTGACCGCATCTTTGAGTTTTTCAATCTCCAGTTTTTTACCTGCAAATTCTTCCAGACAGCTGACAAAATACAGCAGTTCGTTTTTATAAAAGGCATCGGATGACGGGCCCATCATGTGCGGCACATTGACAAAATGGTTGAAGGGGGACGGTGTGTTGGCCCGCCAGATATGGTACATCCGCTCAATGGTGTCGCAGCTGTGGGGGGCCACAAATCCGTCCAGGAATTTATATTCACCTTTCAGCGCCTTGTTAAAGCAGCTTCGGGCAAAGGGGCATGCCATGGGTTCAAGCAGCGCATCAGCCTCATCAATGGCTTCGGTCTGGCTGCCCTGGATCCGGTAGGGGATCATGCCAAGGGCAGTGATGATTTCTTCGGGAACAAAACAGCAGAAATATCCAATAATTTTTTCTCCGGCATCGTGCAGTTCCCGGGCGCGGTCTCCCCGGTTGTTATAAATGGCTTCAATTTTTTTCATGACAGACATGGGTTTATCCTTTTTGTTTTTTTTTGTCTGATATAGTTACAGTTTTGACACACAGATTATTTTCTGCGCAGCATGGCATTGTCCCAGAACGGCTGGATCCGGGATTGCAGCTTTTCTTTTTTCAGGGCATCCTCTATGGTTGTGTTCGTGACTTCCTGGCTGGACATTGTGATGACAGCCTTGTCAAGATCCGCATCCAGATGGATTGTTTTGGGCCCCTCATCGTTTGACCAGGGCGTCCATCGCGGCAGATCGGTTTTGACGGGATTGGGGTTTGCAGCTCTGGCAAATTCAGACCAGTAATCCATCATTGCATTGGAAAGGGCCACACGACCCTTCTGGTTCAGGTGGTTGAAAAAGAAAGCACCCAAAGAGGCATCATCCGTGCCGAAAACAAAATCAATTTCCATGGCATGGCAGGCACCGAATAAAATATGATAGGGATTGGCCAGAACTTCTTTGCCTGGCTCTCCTGCGCCCCATAAAAACAGGTATGTATAAATATCGGGCTGGTCTTTGTGACCGGACATGATCCGGGCAGGCTCATCCACTGCCATGGCTTTCCATCCTGCACTCTGGTACTCGTTCACTTTGTCGTAGAACTCTATTTTTTCCGGATCCTTATACAGTGAAAAATCTTTTTTCCACTCGGAAAACGGCGGACTTTTCTGGGTAAACAGCTTGGTTTCTTCCTTGTTGGAACCCAGGATCATGGGCACTTTATTATAATTTCCGGATTTGAGCGCACCATAGTAATCTTCGGGTAACACATGGCCGTCGCTGAAAGCGGTCGGGAACCGGATCATACCCCGGACAGGTCCGTCAGGATACGTGGTCAGAAATTCCGATGCGTGTTTGGTGTGTACATAGGCTTTAATATCCAGGGGTGACATTGCGGCCAAAAGATCTGCAGCGCTTTTTTCATCCGATGCTTTGCCGTCCTGCACCATCAATCTGGCAATGACGGTATCTGCATGCTCAGCGCCGGATTGGGGCGTGGATGTCATGATGACCCCGCTTTGGGAAATTGCCCTGTGGAACAGGCCTTTGGCAAGGGGGGAAGCAACCAGGCAGAATACATCCTGCCCGCCGGCGGATTCTCCGGCAATGGTGATATTATCCGGGTTGCCGCCAAAATTTTTAATATTGGCCTGCACCCATTTGAGCGCTGCAATCTGGTCCAGAAGGGCAAAGTTGCCTGAATCGGTTTCCTTGTCCGAAGTTTTTAATGCCGGGTGATTAAAAAACCCCATGGGTCCCAGACGGTAGTTGATGGTGACAACCACCATGTTCCCGCGCCGGGCCAGGATGCCGCCGTCCAGCCAGGATAAAGCCGGCCACTGAATACTGTTGCCCCCGCCATGAATCCAGAAAAAAACCGGCAGATCTTTTGCTGCATTCTTCGGGGACCAGATATTCAGATACAGGCAGTCTTCCTGCCCGACAATGATCTGGGGTGTTTCAGGGTTCAGGTCGGTATCAGAATATTGCGGGCATACCTGACAGAATTCTTCTGCATGAAGGACATCGTTTCTTTTTTCCGGGGGCCGGGGGGATTGCCACCGCAGATTTCCCACGGGCGGGCTGGCATAGGGGATGGCTTTCCAGGAGATCGTCCGGGTTTGGGTGTCTTCCTCGCCGACAACCTTGCCCTCGGTGGTCTGCCGCTCAAGAACAGCAGCATTCACCCGATGAACCGGAACCATTAAAATCAGCAGGATAAACAAAGCACAGGGGATGGAGCACAGCAGCAGCGTGGAAAAGGAAGTGAAAATCCGTTTGTTCCTCATGGTGTAAAAAATCTCCTTAAATTGATGTCATGTGGATGAGCATAAAGTCAGGCACGTTTGTTTGTCAACAGCAGATTTAAAAAAGCATCCATTCTCTGTGAACGGATAAAAGAACCTGAAAAAGGCTCAATGATCCGGCATGTTTTTTTCTTTAAATTTCACAAGAGATACCAGCATATCACAGGCAGGGGTTGTAACAGATAATTGTCGGCCCTGTGCGCTGATATATCCGGCAAGGGAATCAATTTCAGTGGGCTTGTGATTTTCCAGATCCTGAAGCATGGACGGTCTGTGATGATAGGTTGCCGGGATCAGTTTGTCATAAAACACAGCTTTATATGCATTGGCGTTGGGCCAATCTGTTTTTTTGCCCATGGCATCGATCACCGCAAAGGTTTCTTCAATCACCGCATCCATGATGTTCCGGGTTTCTTCGTGTTCAACCAGCAGACCGTAATGAACTCCGAGAACGGCTCCCAGAGGGTTCAGCGCACAGTTATAAAGCAGTTTGGAAAAAAGAGACTGATAAATATCTCCCACCACCTTGCAGGGATGGCCTGCTGAACAGATGGCTTCTGCCAGCTTGATTTCTTTTTCAGATATCTGGTTCGGTGTACACGGGCCCACATGAATATCATCA
Source organism: Pseudomonadota bacterium (assembly GCA_018821535.1). Taxonomy (GTDB): domain Bacteria; phylum Desulfobacterota; class Desulfobacteria; order Desulfobacterales; family Desulfobacteraceae; genus Desulfobacula. The sequence goes on from JAHJLV010000015.1 coordinate 41,751, forward strand.
GCACACACCGTGATCGTGATCCTGCCGGGGGATGAGATTTCAAATCCGGTGATGATCCGGGCACCGATAATTTTTTCAGGGCCGAACGCATCCTTGAGCAGTTCCACATTCCCGCAGCCGTTCTGCATGGAGACAACGGCATTGGCGCGGTCAGATATTTTCAACAGGTCATCAATGGCAGTCCGGGTATCATAGGCCTTGGTGGTTAAAAGAATATAATCATAGTTTTTGCGCACAGAATCCAAATTGACCCAAAGCTGGTCCTGGGAAAAAGAGGCGGAAAACTGCCCGAAAATACCAGTGACATTCAGCCCGCTGCCAACAATGGTTTGCACAAATCGCTGGCGCAGAACCAGATCCACATCATGGCCGCCGGCCTTGAGCATGCATCCCATGGCCTGCCCCAGTGCCCCAGCGCCGTAAATCAAGAATTTCATAGGGTGTGTTTCTCCCAAAACTCAGGGTGTACCTGTATTGAACCCGATTAAAGCAAGAAAAGTATTCAAGTTTTAAAGCGATGCCTGGTAATAAGGCGCCGGGTTCTGGATAGACAATTCAAATATTTTATGTTACCGCTGATGCTTTGACAAGGTGGCAGTATATTTTTCTTAAATTTTTATCATCATGGTCAGGATATGGATATGTCAGTTCAAAATTTTCAGTTAGATGCCGGACAGGATATCTTCAGGCAAATCTGCAGGGTGATCTGGATATTATGTGTGGGTTTTTGCGTATGGGGGGGATCTCAGGAAAATATAGCCAATGCAGCGAACCCTGAAGATGTTGAACTTAAAATATGCAGGGATGCGCACACGGATCTTAAAACCAAATTTCAAAAAACAAAAGAAGCGGTGGACTATACTGTTGATAAATTCAAACGATTCAATTCGGCAGCAAAGGGATGGCGGACATCGGTGACCCGCAGAAACCAGGATCAAAATATCAAAGGGATCAGTGATGTCATGGATTCGGTCAACGAGGATGCTCTGAAAGCCGCATTGGCAAAAGTTCTGGGTGATGAGCTGGTCGGGTATATTGAAGAAGCTGAAAAATTATTCGGCCTTAAATTGGCCGACCGGATTAATTTGTGGCAGATATTCGCCAGAGATCCCCGTAAAGCCTATGATTATATGTATGATTTAAGCGCCATTGACCGGAAGCTTAGAGACAGCGGTGTATACCGGAAAATGGAATCTGTTCAGAAAGTATTTGACAAGGCCGGGGGCTATATTAACAAGGCTGGGGATATGATCAGCTTTGTGGAAATGTTTGATCCCAATCAGGTCAGCCCGGATTCCCCGACCAGCAGCTTAAAGGCCATTGAAAATGTCCTTGAAGAAATCAAAACAATTTCAGATAAAATTCCTGGCCTGGGCCATCTCATTGGGTTTTATATTGAAGCGACCAAGGCCTTTTCCGGTGCGCTGGACCGGCTGGACAAGAAACTGGTTGAGGCAAGGCAAGGCGCCATGTGCGGCCAGCTGGGGCGATTTTCAATAATCAAACCCGCCTTTGAATCAGACTGTCCGGACTGCAACTGCCTGGGATTTTTGTCCATCAATGATGAGTTCCCGTTATTGGAACCGGCAAAAGGCTGGGAAGATACACAGACCTCTGATTACTATATTTTTATTGATGCGGACAGGCATAGCATGGTTGATAAGCGGGATTTTGATGTATTGTATCATGGGTTTGCTGCATTGTCCCGGCAAGAAGCCACCCGGGGTGTTGTCAATAAAGAGATGTTTTATGCTTATCTGCTCAGCGCAGGACAAAAATTTCAAGCCACTGGCCGGAAAAAAAATACCATGGGAAACCTGGTAAAGGAGATGAAAGACATTTATTCAAAAATAAGTGATCCAGAAGCAAAATCCAGGTTTATCAAGGTATTACGAAAATCAGGACAATTACCGGAGAACAGCTATGATCTGATCGCTTCAGCAGGTGTGAAGTATTCTTTATGGCGCCAGGATAAAAGGCTGTTTGATGGTCTGTATGTCTTTGATACCGGCTTTCGAACAAAGATCAAGGCATTGGCTTTTAACTATGCAGACAAAGGAATCGGATCGGTGAAATTGATATTTTCAAACGCGGAAAAATTACCGGAATCCCATGCAGTCAAGGTGTTGGTTAATGGTGAAGCCACAGCTCTTTTGTCCTCGACATATCATGAACAGGTGCTGACAGGCGATATTATTGTGCCCTGGAATGTTTTCAGCCGGATTTTAATTCAAGTGGGTGGGTATACGCATACCCCTTTGAAATGGCGGTTCAATTCATTATCGGATCAGGCGGTAATCCGAATGGCAGAGCCTGGAGAAGAGGATAAAAAAGAAGAGCTGGAACCTGAACCTGAAGCACCTGAAGAAATACAGGAAAAACAAAAAGACACGGATGGTCCCCGGAAATCAGAGACAGTATCTGCCTGGGAAATGAGAATTGATCAGGCCTGGCAGGCCCGGGACTGGGAAACCCTGATCGCTATCCGAAAAGAGTTGTTAAAGGAAAATGAAATTGATCCTGTAAGGCAGATCAATGGGTATCTTCAAACCATGTCTGCTCAGAAATGGGACTGGTTTAAAAAAGATGTGGCCCGATACCTGGATCGCTGGGAAAGAGCATCTGATACTGAATATGGAATACTGGAAAGAACATTTACCCAGATGATCACAAAAAATAAGGGGACAAAAGAAGATCTGGACAGATGCATGGAACAACCGGAAAAAGAGGCGCGTAACCTTAGAAAACATATCCGGGTGGCAAAAAAAGACCATAAAACAACCCTTGACACCCTGTTTGAATTCCAGGGAAACAGCAGCCGGATACTGGAAGAGATCGATGCGTTTTTAAAAAAATTCCAGATCCCGGAAACCCTTGAGGTGTCAGTTCAGTATTCCAGTCCCTGTGGCAACGGGATCATGAAAAATAAATCCGATAACCTGGAACTGCAGATTCAGGGCAGCCATCAGGTCAGTATCAGTGTTCGGGAAACGCTTACCTTTGAGGCCATTGCCAGGGGGGGGAAGGCACCGGTGGCCATCAGATGGGAAGGAGACAATATTTCTGCCAATGGGTCACGGGCTGTTTTTGCCGCATCAATCCCTGGACGGTTCACGGTACAGGCCACGGCAACAGATGCTTTTGGCGAGACAGCATCTGATATGGTGGCCATCCAGGTCAAAAGCCCGGTCGAGGGGATTTTACACGGTCTTCCAGACCGGGTGTTTTACGGTTCAACGCTTCCTGTCCGCGTTAAAGATACCGTGGGAAACACGATAGACGGAGGATATACTTTTGTTTGGATGGCAGATAAAGAGGGCATTGAATTTGATCCTCCCACCAGTACCCAGCCGCTTACCCGGGTGACATTCGGCAATATCGGCCAGGTTACCCTGTGGGCACAGATCGTTAAAAATGCGCATACCGCAGGGGAAGCGCAACCGGCTGTTGTAATTGTTATGCCCCCGCAAATCAGCATCCGCTTTATTCCTGAAAGACCGTATGTCAGCCAGAAAACCAGGGCGGTTTTAAACATATTCCCTGAAGTCCCCGGACATTTGATTGATTTTCGCTGGTTTTTGCCTGGTGAAAATGTAAGGGAATTCGGGGAGCAGGAAAAGGGTCGAGCTTATCTTTTTTCTTTGAAAGATACACAGCCTGCACAAATAAAGGTGCTGGCCCGGATTCCGTTTTACGGTGAAACCCTGAAAGATATCCAGGCAAGCATTTTAGGGACTCCCTATACGGTTGAGGTATCTGTATCAAAACCTGTGGGTCCGCCGCCAATGGTCTGGGAAGGGAAAAAACTGGTGGAGGCTGCAGGGCAGATTGCAGTTCATCAGAATATAACACTTACTGCAGATATAACCCCCGCAGTGCCGGGAAACGCCATTCATTATTTCTGGACACTAAACCCGGACAGCCATTTTGCCGGGGGAGAATCAGGCCGCAGCATCACTGTGAACAGAAGCCGTACCGGTACCTGCACGGCAACTGTCTCTGTGCTGGATAAAGACAATATCCTCCTGGGAAAAGGAAGCGGGGCTTTTGAAGTGACCATTTCACAAGAACAGCTTGCAGAAAAAGAAATCAAACGCGCTGTGAACAGCCTGGATCTTGAAACATCTGTTTATAAACCCGGAGATAAAATATCACTTGATTATACCAGCCAGGGAAAATATCCCGGAAGAGCCTGGGTGGGGATGTTTATGGAAAAAGCACCCCATGCCGGTGCAGCCATATCAAACGCGTATAAAATAGATTCGCGTTACCTGGGACAGCAGGCCCGGGGCACAATTGAGTTCAAAGCACCAGTGAAAAAAGGAAAATATGAGTTCAGGATGTTTGAGGAAACCAATGGTAAAGAAGTGTTCGCTTTAAAATTTGAGGTCAGATAATAAGGCGGTGTGGTTTGGACATCCTTGAAAAAGGCAAAATAAGATCGGCCTTTTATAATTCCTGCAAAAACTTTATGATGGCCGCATTCACCTCATCCGGGCTTTCCTGCTGAATCCAGTGACCGGTTTTCGGCAGACTGATAATGTCCCTCAGGTTGGGCACATAGGCTTTCATCAGTTTATGGGCAGACCGGTAGATCTGTCTGACTGCATCATATTCGCCTTCAATGAACAGTGTGGGCTGCAGGATTTTTGCTCCGGTGAGAAACGGGGTCAGGCGAAAATTTTCATCTATATTTCTGTACCAGTTCACAGGACCTGTAAATCCGGATCGGGTAAATTCCCGGGTAAATACATCCATATCTTTTTGGGTCAGCCAGTCCGGAAGCGCATCCGGCATAGGGATGTTATCCAGAAAACCCTGGCCTTTCCTGAAAAACAAAGGAGAATACCCCTCCTGGGGGGCGTTTGTGTGAAACATCTTCAGCATGGCATTGTGGACATCGGCTTCAAGTTCTTTTTCGATGTTATCCGGTTCCTGGAAATAATTAATATAATAGATGGCATCACCTGACATTTTTTTCATGGCCTGGGTGGGAAGCAGATTTCCCCATTTCCGGGGGGTGTACGGAACGCTTAGAAGCGCAAGCGCCCTGAATATATCCGGACGCAGCAGTGCGCAGTACTGGGCCAGGGCTGAACCGAAATCATGACCGATGATTATGGCCTGTGTTTCTTCTAAAGCCTCCACCAGACCGACCACATCTGCGGTAAGTTTGAGCATATCATATGCGTCAATATTTTTGGGGCTGTCTGTCTTGCCGTAACCTCTTAAATCCGGGGCAACCACCCGGTATCCTGCCCGGGCAATGGGGTCCATCTGGTGCCGCCAGGAATATCCCAGTTCCGGGAATCCATGGAGCAGGATCACCAGAGGGCCTTCTCCAGCCTGTGTAATATGCATGTTAATTCCGTTGGTATGTAACATAGGGCTCCTTAATTTTAATAATATGTTGCAAAATCTTATTATATTGAACAGATTTGTCAATGACTAAACACGGTTTGAATAAACCACATGACCAGACAGGCTTTGCTGTATCATCCTGCATAGACACAACTGTATCATGTGTTCGGGTCAGGCCGGATTGATGCCGACGCCGGGCATGTATTTGTTTTTGCCGGGATAGAGCATCCACAAGGTGTGTCGTGGCTGTTAATTCATTGTCCGGTATCCGGGTTTGAATGCATTGGCATGTCCTGTGCAATAAATTTGTGCAACAGGTAAAATTAAAAAAAAGGATAAGGAGACTCTTATGATTGAAATAACAATGACAGAAAATGCAAAAATTGAGCTGTTTAAAATTCTGGAACTGAACAGGGCCGGTTCTGTCCGCATTATAGAGAGAGAATTTGGCTGAATTGCGCCCAAGCTGGGCATGGTTCTGGATGAATCAAGGCAAGGAGATGAAACCGTTCATGTGGACGGAATTGATTTTGTTTATGAAAAAAACAAAACCAATCTGTTTGATAAAACGCACATCGATTTTACAGATTCCTGGTACGGGGAAGGGTTTGTTCTGTTTTCTCCCGCGTCTGAACCCGTGTAGGAAGGAATCTTGTAAATCACTTGCAAATCAGCTGGTCCCAGGCCAGATTCAGATCAAAGTTCGGATCTGAAATTTTATAGACCGCAAAAGGCGTGCTTTCTTCACAGCAGACAGCGCCTGTTTTGACAAGATAGTCAAGGGTTACGCTTATCCATCCGCTCAGGGTTTTGTACTGATAGGATTTTGTTTCAGGATAAAATATGCCAAACAGTTCGTTAAACGCAATTCCCTTGTTTCCGGCTTTTTGTACCAGACCCAGGATTTGTTCTGTACGGTCTTTTCTATGATCAATGGCACTGCTGATCCGCTCATGGGGATTTTCAACAGGGCTGCCGTGCGAAGGCAGAATCCGTTTGATATCGGGCAGGGTTAAAACAAATGCCAGGCTTTTGACATACGCCGCAAGATCTGATTTGGGCGGGCCCAGCCAGGAGGTGATGCTTCTCAGTATCAGATCCCCGCCAAGCAGGATGCCCTGTTTTTCATTGTACAGAACAATATCGTCAGTATCATGGCCTGGCAGATGAAAAACCTGCCACACAGTATCATCCACCATGAAGATATCCCTGTCTTTAATAATCTTTATATTGTCCGGCACAAACTGGACACAAAGCAGCGGAATATGCAGTTTGCCAAATCTGGGGGAAAAGAAACGGCGGGTGCGGGTTGAATCTGTTGTTGAAAAAGATTCAAGATAGGTTTTCTGGCTGCTGATTTTGGGTAATTGTTTTTTGATTGCCAGAATCTGCAGCCCGCAGTTTTTCTGAAGGTTTCTCAAACCGGAAAAATGATCCCAGTGTCCATGGCTTGTCATGGCATATTTGATGGAACATGACCTGCCTCTGGAGTTCATCAGTCCGGTAATGTCTTTGATCGCCGTATCCATTTGCTTCATGCATTTTTTTGTTCCAAACCCGGAATCAAATACAATGCCGTTTTTTCCGGCTACCACAAATACATTGACTGAAAATTTATATCTTTTAAACCCGATGGTCTGCTTTATGATAAAAATATTGGGCGCAATTTCTTCCATTTTGTTTATTTTTTCCTGACTGTGAAGCGATGATTATTGTGTGGAGGATTGAGGGGCATTCAGGGCCTTTACATCTGTAATCCAGGGTTCAAACCGATTCCCGAAGGCAAGGGATACTTCAAACCGGGGGAATGACATGTCTTGTTTGTTTTGCTGGTACCGGGGTGTAAGTGCATCAAATATCGGCCGATATTTGAGCGGAACATAGATATTTGTTGTAAGGATTTTCGATATATACCCGGATATTTTCTGACTGTTTTCAGAGGCATTAAATACAGTGCTTATTAGTCCTTTGGCAATGATAAACTGAGAGCGGTCTTTATATTTGAGTCTCAGCCTGTCAGCATCCAGTCCTGCATCCATTGCAAAAAGTCTGGTGTTTTGATGTCGCTCCTGTTCCAATTGTTCCTTTGCATATTTTAAATCATTGCGTAAGTTTTTATTCTCCGGATTCAATTTAAGGGAATTTTCTGCTTCTTTGAGTTTTAATTTGGCTTTTTCCAAGGACTGTTTATACAGTTTGCCATCATACTCAAGCACGATAAAGACTTGTTTGGAAATGTTTTTTTGGCTTAAATCAAACCCCAGCGCTTCTAATTTTTCAGAGTCAAGCCAGGCAGGAGAATTCCACCGATAAGATGATGTAAGGTCTTCGGGTACTCTCCATTCAAGCTGTAAGGCAAGCCCGCTGTTCTCTTCATGCATTCGATAGGGCAGTGCAAGTTCTCTTTGTGTCAGCGTTGCATGTGCCTCGGGTTTTCCGGATCTGTTGGCAGCCACGCCCCAAAGAACAATGATATTGGTTGCTGCAAAGAGTATAAAAGCGGATATAAAAAGGATGCGGGATGATAAATATTTTTTCAATTTGACACCTCCTGCATGTTTTTTAAACCTGCATGCCTAAGCCGTTTGAATATCAGCAGTATCAATATGGCGGTCAGGCTGATGACCAGAAAGAAAAGATATTTGGGCATCCAGTCCCACCACCAGTCGTAGAATTTTGTATATAAAAAAATGGTGAAAAAAATATTGCCGGTATTTACCACTTCAGGCCAGCTTTTTTTTATGCCCAGCCAGATGGCCCCGGCACTGAACATAAATCCTGCCACCTGATATATGTTTTCAATGGCGCTGCGGGAAAGATTTAAATAACTGATGGCTCCCCAGTTGGAAAGAATCAGTACCGGAATAAAAAACAGCAGCATTGCAAACACCCGGTAGATGACAGCAAAGCCGGAGAATTGATTATGGGGCACAAACGGGACTGCAAATAAAATGAATGCTGCAGGGAAAAAATTTTCAGGCCGCTCACCAAAATTGATCCAGTAACATCCGCTCCATGTGCCTGTTTTGGCAGATAAAAAAGCGGCCATGCATATGATGCCTGCAGCAAGTAAAATACGGGCGTCAGACGCATATGCCAAAAGGAAGGCGAAAATTGCCCAGACAAGAAAGGCGTTTGGCGAGGGCGTAATATTAAAGATCTGACCGAACATGGACAGATTCAGGACAAAACAGGCAAAACTGACCATGCCGAAAAGCTTTGAGAAATATCCGGTTTTTTCTTTGAACGAGACAACCATGGTGGCAGCCAGGCTGACAAGGGGTGCGCTGATGAGTATAAACACCTGTGTGGCAGTGGAAAAGCCTCCCCAGAACTGATAAAAAAGGAAAAACACGCTGGCAGCCAAACCGATTGCCCCCAGAAAAGAAGCGATTTTCATTCCAAGGCTGAATTGTTTTTCACGCCGGCCGGTATCAATGTCAAATTCTGTTGACAGCGTTTTGATCAGGTTCCCATGGTAGCCTGAGACGGCAGATCGCTGAGCGTCATCAAGGGATAAGATCTTTTCTTTTTCAACGATATCCAGTTCAGCCTGAAAATATCGGATCTGATCCACTCTTTTCTGGGCATCAAGTTTTGATTTCACTGACATCATTTATCCTTTTTTTTGAGCGCTTTAAATCTTTTGTGCATCTGGCAGAAAAACTGCGCCGAGCTCATATTGTCTGTCTGGACTTTTGTATATATGCAATGATGATCAGTATGGAAACCAGCACTAAAAAAGTCAACCCGGAAATGACGATTATAAATTTTACAAAGGCACACCACCACGCTATGCCGGGCAAAAGGGTGCTGGCAGATCCTCGAAGCAAATCCAGAAGCGCCCAGTTTTCAACAGCATCAAACAGGCCCGCAGGGATTTGAGCCCAGGACAGCACAAGGCCGGTTTGAACCCGTAATTTGTGGTTCGGATGGAAATGAGTGGCGGCAAGTGCACAGCCAATGCTGATAGCGATCGGATAAAAAATCAGGAACAGATAATCCAGCCCCAGATGAAAGCCGGCCAGAATTCTGCCTGATTCTCCCCATCCATTGATGATATCTTTTGCAACGGCAAGGGTGCCTGAGAATTCAAATGACACAATTCCATAGGGGGCAGCACTGGTTTTAAGATTCTGGTCAAGAAAACTGAGCACACACATAACAGTGACTGTGCCAGCCAGTGTAATAAAGAATATGATCTTTTCCTGCCGGGGCAAAAGCCAGCAAAAAGGATGAAAAATCGTATTCCCTGTGCTATCTGAGTTTTTCAAGTGCCAACCCGGCTTCACAATACGCAATCATAATGTCTCCTTTTTTGATGATGAAACCCATCCAAAAATTGGGGTTTTAATCTATAATCTTTGGATCAGATATATAAATACCGGCAGCTGACTTTCTTTTTTCAGCTGATAAAACCGGGGAAGCAGTTCTCTTTTTTTAGGACTGTCTTTCAGCGGAGATAAATAAACAGCGCCTTTTGATTTTTTTTCTGTGTTTATATTTTTCAGAAGATCAGCCAGAGAAGTATCATGGTCACTGGATAAATGATCTCCTGCAATGAAATTCCCCGTGATTTCTATGTTGTCAAAGGCGGCATTTATCTGGATCATTTTTGTAAAGGCCTGTTTTACCTGTTCCGGTTTAACAGGTTTTCCAATATCCGAAAGCGTCTTTTCATCGACAGATTCGAACCCGATATTGATATACGTATAAAAGGGCAGTTGGTTTAATTGATCAAACACGGTTTGTCCTGAATTTAACAGAGAGCTGATGCTGCCAAACAGATATAAAAAGGGTTTCCGGGCTGCCCGTATTCTGAATCCAAAGGCGTCATATGCTTTTTTTGCAGCAAAACAGATCAGATCCTGACCTGCGGCCAGACCATCATGGTTTCCAAGAAAAAGCCCGTGGTAATTGACGATATCGGCGTTGAAATGATCTTTTAAATCTGCAATCTGCTTCAGGATATTTTCTTCGGATCGCTTTTGAAATTTTTGATCGGATTTAATACAGCAGAATTTACACTGGTACAGACATCCATCTGCCAGGGTCACCGGAATGATATCATAATCCACATGGCGCGTGTCAGGCGGAAGGACTGAAATCCGGGTGCCGATGATTTTGTTTAATTTTTTTGCGCGCTGATGAAGTGTCTGGTCATCATTTGCCAGGATTTTTTCAATAAGTCCTTTTGCATGCGGATACAGCCCTTTTTCATTTGCCATATACAGATTGCCGAACAATTGGGACCATTCGCCCATGGCATTCATAACAACCGGGTTGGAAGCATAGTTGATTTTCCACACCGGATTGCTGTCATAGGGTAAACAGGGCAGATAATATTCACCCATCCAGGACACAATACCATCGCTGCCGCTTTTATCGCCGACAGTGTAATAAACCCAGTCATTTCCGGATGTCCGTTTGAACTGTTCAGCCGGATGGGGCCAGTCCGGTGTAAGTCCGCGAATGAATTTGATTTCGCCATTCAGATTAAAGCAGAATTCAAAGTTCCGGGTTTTTATTTGGGAATATCTGCCGGATCTGAGCGGAAAACTCTGTTTGAGTAATCTGTCAGGGCCGCTTTTTTCAACACTGATCATCAAGGGTTGTTGCGGTAAAAAATTCATCTAAAAATTCCGAGTCAAAGTTTTTTTATCTCTTTTATATCACTCCTTTATATCATTCTGGGAAAAAAATCTCCGAGATATCTTTGACTATAATTTCTGATCCTTCTGATGCCGCAGCATCCTCAAGCATCATCAGGCAGTTGGGGCAGGCAACAGCCAGAACATCTGCCCGGGTATCCACAGCTTCCCGGATTCTTATTCTTGCAGGACTTTCATCGCTGCCGCCTAAAAAATCTGTATAAAAATTGCCGGCACCGCCGCCGCAGCATAAGGCCCCTTTTCTGTTTCTGGCCATTTCATTGAAAGTCATGCCTTTAAAGGACTGGATGATTTTTCTGGGGGCATCATATTCCTTGTTCCAGCGGCCAAGAAAGCATGGATCATGAAAGGTGATGCTGATTCCAGAAGTGTCAGGCACTTTCAGTTTTCCGTTTTTGATCAGACCGGCAAGGATCTGGGTGTAGTGATACACCTGATATTGGCCGCCGAAATCCGGATATTTGTTTTTAAAGACATTATAGGAATGCGGAGATAGGGTGATGATATTTTTAACCCCGAGTTTGGAGAATTTCTGAATATTTTTTTGAGCCAGATACTCAAGCAACCCGTCTTCTCCCAGCATGTCCACTTCATTGCCGTCGCTGATTTCATCAGTTCCCAGAATTCCGAAGGACACGCCTGCACTCATGAGCAGTCTGGCCGTGGCTCTGGCGGCTTTCTGCGCTCTGGGGTCAAAGCTGCCGTCACATCCCACATAATATAGATAATCGTGTCCATTGTATGCCGGGATATCCAGATCTTCCATCCAGTCTGCTCTTTTTTTTGCTGAAATGCCGTAAGGATTTCCATAAAGCTGGGTATTTTCCAGAAAATCCTTGACCGGTTTGGGTATTTTTCCAATCTTGATCAATTCTGTTTTGGCGGCAACCACCATGTTCACCAGATCATCACTGAACGTGTGCGGGCATTTTTCCACACAGTTTTTGCACGAGGTGCATGAGTATATGATTTTTGTCAGGTGTTCAGACCATTGGATATCCCCGTTGACCCAGGCCCGGATCAGCCACAGACGGCCTCCGGAGGAAAAACTTTCCATCCGGTATCTGGCATAGGACGGGCAGTTGGTCACATCATCCCAGTCCGTAGGGAATTTACAGTATCCGCATCGAAAACACCGGTGGATAATATCGTTATATTTATATTCTGAAAGTGTCATCTGTTCACCTCCCAGTTTCCAGGATTCATTATGCCATTGGGATCCAGCAGGGTTTTAATCTTGCCCATTAATTCCAGGGTATTTTTGTTCATGCGGTCCATCATCAGTCTCTGGCCGTATACTGCAGGTTTCCAGATGGTTCCGTTTAAATTCATGACCAGATCATCGGTCTCATGCAAGGCTTGTCTGGCATGTTTTACCGTCTCTTCGTCCGCACGGTTAAACGCATAGGACCAGGAAAACATCATAGCGTGGGAGCAGCCGATGACTCGCCCCAGTATAGTATAAGGAATGTCATGCTGTTCACTGATCCGGGCACCCTGCCGGTAGCATTCCGGATACAGTGACACCGGTATGATGGCGCCCACATATTCAAAGCCGCCGCCTTTTTTCCAGTCAGAGGACTTGCTGACCTGGGGTCTTGGCCATTCGCCAGCCAGATTGCCGATTCCTCCGGTGCCGCTGCGGATAAATTTTGACAGGGCCACATCAAACACCATATGGCGTTTGAATTCAATTTCTTCTTCATAGTCTCCGGCAATATTGATGCTGATATGGTGGAGTTTGTTCATCAGCGGCGGAATTGCAGCGCTGGAGGAGATCAGATCCTCGGTCATTCCCAGATGGGTCAGTTCGTATAAAATTTCAGGAACCAGCTCCTCGTTTTCCACCACAAACAGATCATTATCCCGGAATTTTTTATTGGGAAACAGTTTTAATGACACCTTGGTGATAATGCCGGTGGTGCCGTTCCATCCTGAAAAAAATTTCAAGTCCGGAAGCGGCTGCATGGAATACCATCCAGACCCCACAGCACAGGACCCCAACTGGATCATTTCCCCTGTGGGCAGAATGACTTCCATACCGTTGACCATGTCTGAATTGAACCCGTATGGATGGGCCAGATCGCCCTGGCCGTGGATGGCCAGATTCCCGCCAATGGTGGCAGCAGGAGGCGCTCCGGGTTCAGAATGCATCAGTCTGGGATAATGGTTGTGCAGATGTGCGGTGACCTTGCCGTTGGATATGCCGGCCTCCACCACCATGTATCTGGATTCCGGGTTGACTTCAATGATTTTATCCAGCCGTTTTAAATCAATGATAATGCCGCCTTTTAATGGCAGGGCCAGTCCGGCCAGGGTCATCCCGCCCCCCAGAGGAACAATGGGGACTTTTTCTTCATTGGCCAGCAGAACAATTTTCTGGATTTCTTTGTCTGTTTTCGGGGCCACAACATATTCCGGCCACTGGGGCGGAGCTGTGCCCAGATCTTTTGAATAGGTGAATAATTCTTCCTGCCGGTTGGAGGCATAGTCTTCGCCGACAACAGCAATTAATTTATTTAAAATTGAACTCATGATTATCTCCTCAGGCTATTTGATTTTCTCGCCAATGGCGAGTCGGCAAAGATCGCTCATGAACAACGGCATGATCCCGGCTTTGCCCACCGCCTTGCCAATGGTTTCCATGCATGCCGGACAATTAAATACACAGATCTGAGCATTGGCATTTTTCATGTCGTCAATATTCAGTTTCTGAATGTTGTCACAGTACTTGCGGCTGCCTTCTTTTTTCTGGGAAAAAATGGTGGACCCGCAGCACATGGCATTTTCATCCACATATTTACGCTTGCCTTCGGTGACGCCGATCAGATCAAATATTTTTGACACATAGGCATGCTTGTCCGAAGACAGCCGGGATGAGCAGGGGCGCTGATAGGCAACCGTATAATTCAACGGTTTTATTTCGTCCTTGAGCTCCAGCAGTCTGTTATACAGGTATTCAAACAGATGGATGGATTTAAACGGGACATCAATCCCGAAAGCCGAAGCATAAGAGGTATAGGTGCCATAGCATTCATCATGGAAGTGGATGATTTCAGTGGCCTTATGAGCCGCAATGGTCTGGATGGTTTTTTCCAGCCGGTCGTTGATGACCGAGGTTTTTCCGTAATGCAGGTACATCAGCTGGCAGAAATAATGAAACATTTTTCTCGGATCTTCCGACATGATGGGAAGCCCTTCAAAAAGCCGGCTTTTAACCCGGCGGGTCAGGCTGCTGAAAACACCCATGTTTAATACAGGTCCGGACATTTCAGTGATGTCGGGGTCTCCGCGAAAGGGGATGCCGACCTGTATGCCTCTGGTGATAATCGGGTCCGGCAGCGGGAAGAGCTTGTGTTCTTCCTGCCGGGTGACAATCAGGTAAAACGGATGATTGCCGTTCGGGCAGTATTCTTCGCAGGCATAACAGGTAACACAGTCATGCAGGACAAAAGAATCCCGGTTCTTGATGATATTCTCCATCTGGATTTTTGCGGTGTCCAGGTCAATATTCATGTGCTGGCACTTAACCAGACAGTCATGGGTTTCGCAGGCAGCGCACATGTCTTCGTGAAATTTTAATGTGTACATAAGACCCCCGGATTTCAGGTTTCCATTCGTAAATGATGAACAACCTATGTTTCATCTGTTTTTTTTGATAAACATTTTGATTAAACATGGAAGTCTGGTTTTTGTCCACATAAATTATTTTTTTTTCACCGGCCTGGCAAACCTGCCTGAAATATCAGGTCTATGGCAAGCTTTTTCGTCCCGGTGGGGATGATCTTTTGTCGCTGGTGATCAATGGCAACTTAAATAGACGTAGGTGTCGCCAAATTCCTGATTTAAAAGTCCAAAAAAAAAATATGAGATATCGGACTCTTAAATTTGGATACTATGTGTCACCAGTTAGATTTTGATTTCAGCCATTACTGGAAGAAGAATTAAACGCCTTTTGAAGAAAGAATCTTCCCCCATAATAATAGACTTGGACACTCCGCATACTATTTTTAAAACCGAAAATCAGCGAATAGCCTGTAGCGAGCCTATCTGAATTTGTATTGTTATAAACTTTGGTGATCATCGCTTTTATTAATGTTATTTATTGTTATTTCACTTATCTATCATCTCAATAAATTCGGGGAGCATCATTATATTGACACTCTTCTCCTTCGGCATGAATCTCATGGCCTGAGCGTAACAGCCGGTACAGATGTGGACCATGTTTTTCGTTTTAACGTTACCAATCATGTGGGAAATCCCTTCTGGGGTAAAGCAACATTTTGGTGCTTTTATGCGGTTTATTTCCAACCCAGATATTTTTTTAAAAACTCGGTTGGTTGTTTTTAAATCCATCGGAACGGGCGCGAATTTTTTGTGCAGTTTGTAACAGCCGGCATAATAATCAATTTTTTCATCAAACGCCATTTCTCCCATGATTTCCGCTATGGCTTCAGGGTAGAAAATAATTTCTTCATCAGGAAAGGCATGTTTGTAGATGGGGTAGCAGGGGGAACAAAAGATAACCAGCCGCTTTGCTCCGAATTTTCGGGCCGATTGAATGGTTTTGTCCACGAATCTCTTCGATAGATTTCGACATTCGTCCATGGCCTGTTCATCGCGGGCTTTTATAGCCGGTCGATATAGATAGTTGCCGCAGCAATACTCCTCGGATAAAAATGTGTACGAAAATCCTCGCCTGTCAAAAAAACGTGCCAGGGAAACCAGAATGTTGGGTAGCCGCGGCAGAGGTTCACAACCTGTGACAATGACGTTGTCCGCCAACCGATCATATGGCAAATCGTATTTGTCCAGAACCGATTTTCTGTCTGGATACTCGGTTGAATAACATCCCGTGCGGTTTATGTTGTCTACAGAGTCTTGGTCGATAATTGAGTTCATGTGTGCTCCCCTTAGAAAATAATCTATTAATATAGCGCACAATAAAATAATTGGCACGTCTGCATCGAGTGATTTTTTACTATCTTAACAATTTAACCGAATCATCACCATGTTAAAATCTATTTGTCGAGACGATTTTCATGATAAATGGTATCATACATATCTGCGACAACTTCCAAAAGCAATATGCGTTGATAAAGATCATGACGACAGTGGTTATAGGACGTGAATCACACGGTTCCAAATTTCTAACATTTTGAAAATTTATGTGGTGTTTAATCATGGTATTATCTGTCATTGCAGCTCTTTCAATAGTAGCGTTCAATACCAAAAGAAATACGCCCCCTGCCGTTTGATTTTTTTTACACATGAGTTACAGGGAAAGTCCACAGGGGTATTTCCCTTCCAGGATATGAGACTTGAAATGTAGGAAGTCAACACCTGTAAATTTATCAAGATTTGATCTGGTATCATTGATAGTCTGGAAATTTTTGAAAATTTCCGTAAGGATAATTATACTTAATTCCAGTTAATTGTTTTTAACCTGGCACTATCTCAAAAAAATAGTTTAACTTTGTTTCTAGTTTTTTTTGGGGATGTGCACAAAAGGCATAAAATTAATATAAATAGCGGAATGTAAAGGGCGACAAACAAAGACTGGTCAAAGATCTGGGTCTGACTTCAGTTAAGCCGCATACCCTTGGTTAAAATTTTGTGAATTGAATCTTTGCATCCTCAATCCTCTTCTTCTTGCACCGACAAGTCCAAGGATACCCAGGCCGAGGAGAAACGCTGTCGATGGTATCGGAACAATCGTGGATTTCTCATTAATAACAAAGTTCAATGCATAATCCCATTGGACATATTGACCTGGGCTTAGTAAACCGCTCCATCCACTTTTAAA
>JAHJLV010000016.1 GCA_018821535.1 Pseudomonadota bacterium
CACAACAATACTGGTGGTGGGGGGAGGATTTGAACCTCCGAAGGCTGAGCCGTCAGATTTACAGTCTGATCCCTTTGACCACTCGGGAACCCCACCATTTTTTTTTGGAGCCGATACCCCGAATCGAACGGAGGACATTCTCATTACAAGTGAGATGCTCTACCTACTGAGCTATATCGGCCCATCTTTAATTTGACATTTCCACATGCCAAAAAGACCGAAAGATGATATCAGAGAAAATTTGGTTAATCAAGCCTAAAATTAAATCACACAACAAATTTCTTCGCAATACCGAATCAATGGTCCCTGCTTTTGTTCCAAGTGCTCGTTTTGACCTTTCAACTGTATACTGACCGCATAATTTCTCTCTACTGTCAGATTTCACATAAAAACACAGCAACAAAAAAACAACAGCCTCGATACTTATATTTTTTTAAACAAAAACACAAGATTTGTTTTTATTTTTTTATATTTTTTTCAAACCTGATCCCATACCGAATGCCCATATATGCTTGACAAGTGTTTCACAATTTTATAATTAGAATCCAAACATGAACAATATTATTTTCAGGGAAAAAAAATGTTAATACATAAACTTGCCGCCGTTTTTATTACCTGTCTTTTTTTTGCCAGTTGCCAGCACACAACGCTTACTTCAGCCGTGTATACTGAAAAATCATCATCTCCTTTGCTGCAACCTGAAAAAATTCCCGATACTCAAGATGTAAAAACCGATGCAAATGGCATACTGACTTCAGAAAACACCAATCCGTATCCGGGACGTATCAAAAAAAACCCTGATAAAAAAACGGCCTCTGAAGAAAAAGCTATTTCAATCTCAAACCGGCCGGGCCAGGATAAAATTGATCAGGCGCTGGAACTGTGCACCTATGCCCAGCAGATGTGGGAAACCGGCAAGCTCGAAGAAGCCCTTACCAGCCTTGACGCAGCCTATTCCAGTATTCTTGAAATCGATGATGAGGATGTGCCTGAAATCAATCAGCAAAAAGAGGACATTCGATACCTGATATCAAAACGTATACTGGAAATTTATGCTTCCCGTCAGATTACAGTGAATGGGCAACATAAACAGATTCCCATCACCATGAATCAATATGTTCAAAATGAAATCAACCGCCTGACCGGTCCGGAACGTACATTTTTTATCCAATCCCTTGAGCGTTCTGCCATGTACAGACCGTTTATCCTCTCTGAACTTAAAAAAGCCGGTCTGCCAGAAGAGCTGTCATGGCTTCCGTTGATTGAAAGCGGGTTTAAAGTCCGGGCGCTTTCCTCTGCCAGGGCGCTGGGTATCTGGCAGTTTATTCCCTCCACCGGCTATAAATTCGGCCTAAACCGGGACCACTATATTGACGAACGGCTGGACCCTGAGAAATCAACGCTTGCTGCCATCAGCTATCTGAAAGAACTCCACAATCTTTTCGGCGACTGGACCACCGCCCTTGCAGCGTATAATTGCGGTGAAAACCGGGTTCTAAGGATCATCAGAAAACAAAAAATCAACTATCTGGATAATTTCTGGGACCTGTATCAAAATTTGCCCAGAGAAACTTCCCGATATGTGCCCAGATTTCTGGCAACTCTCCATATCATAAACAACCTTGAAAAATATGATATCCAGATTGAAAATCCGAAACAACCTGTTGAATACACGATCTGTGAAATTAAAAAACAGGTGCTTTTAAAAGATATTGCCAAAGAAATCGGGGTCAATGAATCTGTTCTAAAAGAGCTGAATGCAGAATTAAGACATGCCCTTCTCCCTGAAGAAAGCTACCCGCTGAAAATCCCGACAGATAAAGCTGAACTGTTTGTATCAAAAATCGATACTATTAAAACAACATATTCCCCGCCGCCCATGTATGTTTTCCACCGGGTCGGAAAAGGACAGACACTGTCCGGCATTGCAAAACGGTACAGAACTTCTGTAAAAGCCATATCCACTGCAAACAATATTGACAGACATCATCGGATATATGCAGGAAAAGTATTAAAAATTCCCAGCAGATTACAGGGTGTTAACGTTAATACTGTGGCAGCAGCACCATTATCTGCAGGGCAAACTGTCAGCTATAAAGTGCAAAGAGGAGATAACCTCTGGAATATTGCCAGAAAATTTAATATATCCACAAAATCCATTATCTCAAAGAATCATTTATCCACAACTCAGTTAAGCATTGGCCAGTCACTGCTGATTGCATCCGGAAGCCCGCAGACGGATTTTAAAGACACCACAACCGTCTATCAGGTTCGATCTGGAGACAGTCCTTTTTCCATTGCCAAAAAACATAAGATAAGTTTAAACAAATTGCTCGCTCTAAACCACTTAAGCAAAGCAAGTAAAATATTTCCCGGGCAGAAACTGATTATTGAATAAAGGTTCACCCCCCGCCCCCGTAGCTCAGTGGATAGAGCATAGGATTCCTAATCCTTGTGCGCAGGTTCGATTCCTGCCGGGGGCACCATCCTTCTATATTATAGTGTTCGGATTTTTAGCTGGGTTTTATCTACCTTGGGTCATTTCGTCTGTCAAGTCCTGATCTTCTGTCTGCGCTTGATCTTCTTTCGGGCAGATAGCCCGTATATGTAAATATACGCCTATCGATCCCAATCCGTCTTCCTGCTTTATCAATGACGTTTTTAGTATTCATCAGATTTCCTGTTTCCTGTTCACCTTGAAATATGTTTTAATTCTTTTATGTTTTATTTCGCTAAACTCTCAAGTCTAACTCACATTCTTCAAATGAGAATGCAAAAAATGTACCCTTTTAATTTTAAAAAAAATGAAAAGCATCAATTGCTTTACCTGAAAGGAAATTTTTCTTTCAATATTATTTTTTTCCACTCCGATGAAATTATCAGGAAAGCAAAATAAGAAAAGATTGTAATAAATCTTTAAAAAAAATGTTATAGTATTCGATAATTTTTTCATACCTGGGTTTGAGAATTTCCAGGTAGAAGTTTTTAAAATCTTATTGTATATTTCTTAAAACCTGTGAAGTTTGACAACTCAAAAAAGGAATGTTCTTACACCTCTATGAAAGAAGATATCATTAAGCCTGAGCTGCTGGCACCTGCAGGAAATTTTGAAAAACTTGAAATTGCCATTCATTATGGTGCAGATGCTGTCTATTTAGCAGGAAAAGACTTCAGCCTTAGAAATTTTTCTGATAATTTTTCCGATGAGGAGCTTTTTGCGGCTGTCAAACTTGCCCGCCAGAAAAATGTCAAAGTTTATCTGGCCTGCAATATTTATTCAAGGAGCAGCGAACAATCCGACCTCATGGAATTTTTGACCCGGATGGCTGATATAAAGCCGGATGCCGTGATCATTTCTGACCCCGGTATCATTCTGCTGGCAAAACAGATTATCCCTGATATTGATATTCACCTGAGTACCCAGGCCAATACCACCAATCAGAGCGCTGCCCGATTCTGGCACAACCTGGGTATCAAAAGAGTCAATCTGGCCAGGGAACTCTCGCTTCCTGAAATCGAGCAGATTTCCAGAAACTGTCCGATCGAAACAGAAATTTTCATTCATGGCGCCATGTGCGTTTCCTATTCCGGCCGATGTCTTTTAAGCGCATATTTAAGCGGCAGAGACAGCAACCGTGGGCTTTGCAGTCATCCCTGCCGCTGGAAATATTCAGTTGTGGAAGAACTGCGGCCCAATGAATATCATCCGGTTATGGAAGACAGCAGGGGATCGTATATATTCAACTCAAAAGACCTGTGCATGATCAAGCATATTCCGGCACTTGTTAACGCCGGAATTACCTCTTTGAAAATTGAAGGAAGAATGAAAGGAATCAATTATCTTGCCTCTGTCATAAAAACCTATCGAGAAGCGATTGATGCATATATCGATGCGCCCGATTCCTTTGAGTTTAATCCAGCCTGGCAGGATGAACTTGACCGGATATTTCACAGGGAATACTGCACAGGCTTTTATTTAAATTCGCCAGAGGAACATGCCCCTAATTATAAAAATCTGCACACAGGTGAAATACACAGTTTCGTCGGGAAAATACTCTCCAGTCCGGCACCGGGATATTATCTTGTTCAAATCCGGAACAAGCTGGTCCGGCATGATACCATTGAGATACTTTCCCCTAAGGGCCGCAATTGTCAGACTAAGGTCACGGAGCTGCTTGACACGGACAGAAAACCTATTGATCAGACCCACCCGAATACCTGCGCCATCCTCAAGATCAACAGTCCCTGTCAGCCCGATGATATCGTCCGGAAAATATGAAATAAATCCTTAATATTCGGCTATTCTTGATTTGACTTTTATATATATCTTTTGTAGATTGTTTGATATTAGACAAATTTTACCATTTCGATGTTAACCCCCTTTCAGGAGACTTGATATGTTTGAAGATGACGAGACCCTACAAATGTATATCGAAGAATCGCTGGATCATCTTGGTGATATAGAAAGTGATCTTTTAGCTATTGAAGAAGCAGGCGAAAACATAGATCTGGATCTGGTAAATAACGTCTTCAGAGCTGCCCACTCCATCAAGGGAGGCGCCGGTTTTATGGGATTGACCACCATAAAAGACCTGGCTCACCATCTTGAAAATGTTCTTGGACTGATTCGCACCAAAGAACTGATACCTGATTCAAACAGGATCAGTGTTCTGCTCAAAGGGTTTGATGAACTCAAAAACCTGTTGAACAATATCGAAGGAAGTAATGATATCGACGTTTCCACCCACATCACTGATCTGGAAAACATTACCAAGGCCTCCCTGCCGGAAGAAAGGCAGGATATGGTCACCCAAATGGTCGATATAGTTCTGACTGACGGAAGGACTTTCCCGCAGGTATCTCTTTTTGATATTGAACAGTACAAATCAGAAGGAAAAAATCTTTTTCTGGTTGAATACGATCTGATTTCCGATGTTCAGCGAAAAGGGAAAAACCCCATAGAAGTATTGAACAGCCTCCAGAAAACCGGCACGATCGTTGATTCCAGAATTGATTTTGAATCTGTAGGCACATTGACTGAAAGCGACAGCCCCAGCAGGATTCCTTTTCAGGTCCTGTTTGCGTCTATCATTGAATATGACATGACAGAAACACTGTTTGATATAAAACGCAAATATATTCACTCAATATTGCCTGATATGATTTCCAGAAGCGGTGCCTCTTCCCGGGATGCTGAACCGGCCCCCATGCCGCCGGCGAAAAAGGCAACATCTGGTGGTCCTAAAAAGACGGTGGCTCAACCAACCCAAACCGTTACTCCGAAAAAAGGGTCAAAACCGGCAGTTGTTCCCGATATTGTTAAAATCTCTCCTGCTGCCGCAGCAAAAAATGCAGCCCCTGCCGCAAAAAGAGAAGAGGAAGAGGAAGACAATACAACAGAAAGAGATGTCAGTGTCAGCGTGAAACCTCAGACATCTTTAAGGGTGAATGTCGGACTTTTAGACACATTGATGAACCTTGCAGGCGAACTGGTATTAAGCCGAAACCAGTTGCTTCAGGGCGTAAATTCCTCAAACCTGAAAGCCACTGAACTTTCCAGCCAGCGAATAGACATGATTACTTCGGAATTGCAGGAAGCGATCATGAGAACCCGGATGCAGCCCATTGCCAACATCCTGAACAAATTCACTCGGGTTGTCAGGGATCTGTCACAGCAGCTTGGCAAATCCATTGATCTTATCATTGAAGGGAAAGAAGTAGAGCTGGATAAAACCATCCTTGAAGCCATCAATGATCCTCTGACACACCTGATTCGAAATTCAGTCGATCACGGCATAGAAACGCCTTTGGAACGTGAACAGATGGGGAAAAGCCCGACAGGGAAAATTATTCTCAGGGCTTTTCACGATGCCGGACAGGTCAACATCGTCATTTCAGATGACGGAAAAGGCCTTGACCCGGTTAAGGTTTCCCATGCTGCAATAGATAAAGGCCTGATAACAGATCTTCAGGCAGACGAAATGACAGACAAGCAGAAAATGGAACTTATTTTTCTGCCGGGATTTTCAACTGCTGAAAAAGTCACGGATGTTTCCGGACGAGGGGTGGGTATGGATGTTGTCACCACCAATATCGAAAGCCTTGGGGGAATCATCGAACTGGATTCAACCCCGGGCCAGGGAACAGATATACAGATCAAGCTGCCATTGACACTTGCCATCATCCCAAGTCAGATTACCTCTGTAGGCTCTGAAAGATATGCTGTTCCCCAGGTAAACCTGAACGAACTTCTCAGGATTCCTGCAAACCAGATAAAGGAAAAAGTGGAAAAAGTCGGCGATGCTTCCGTGGTCAGATTAAGAGGAGAATTACTGCCGCTGTTAAATTTAGCAAAAATGCTGGGGGTTGAAAAAACCTATACAGATCCGGAAACAGAAGAAGAACTTGCAGACAGAAGGCAGAACCTTGCAGACCGACGTTCAAAGCAGCACCTTGTTGATGAGGATGGAAACATTATTGAGTCTCCTGAAGAAGACAAGAAGCTTGTTGAAAGAAATGCCGAGGACAGAAGATATCACACCAGCAGCGCCATGAATATCGCAGTGGTTTCTGCCGGCGCTTTTAAATACGGTCTGGTCGTGGACCAGCTGCATGACTCTGAAGAAATCGTTGTCAAGCCGGTTGGCAGACACCTTAAAAACTGCACTGCCTATGCAGGCGCAACCATTATGGGGGATGGTAAAGTGGCCCTCATTCTTGATATTTCAAATCTGGCACAAATGGCAGAGCTGTCTTCTGTTTCTGATACCGGACAAATGGCAAGGGCCGCTGCAGAGGCAGCAGCAGAGCTGGCAAAAGACAAAGCTGCCATGCTCACCTTTAAAAATTCTGAAACTGAATACTTTGCCGCTCCACTCAATATTGTAGAACGAATTGAAAGAATTCAAACCGCCAGTATAGAAGTCATTGCAAATCAAAAAATTGTTCAATACAGAGGCGGAGCACTGCCGCTCTATGAATTATCCCAGGTGGCTGATTTTAAACCACTGCCTGAAAAAGACCAACAGGAAGTTATTGTTTTCAAAATTAAAGATCGGGAACTGGGACTGATGGTTACTCCGCCGGTGGATGCCCTTGAGGTCAACCTTGATGTGGATGAAAGCACATTAAAGCAGACTGCCGTAAGCGGTTCAATGATAATCAACGGACACACCACACTTTTAGTAGATATTTTTGAAATGGTCAAAACGCTCAACCCGGGCTGGTTTAAGGAAGAAGCCAAAGTGGCCGCAGAAATGGCCCAGTCTGGAGAAAAAATCATTCTGTTTGCAGAAGACTCTGCTTTTTTCAGGAACCAGGTAAAAACATTCATGGAAGAAGACGGGTTCAAAGTGATTGAAGCTGAAGACGGACTTATCGCATGGGAGCTGCTAAAAGAGAGGGTTGATGATATAGACATTGTGGTCACCGATCTTGAAATGCCGAACATGGATGGGTTTGAATTAACCAAAAAAATCAAAAGTGATTCAAAATATTCACATCTGGATGTCATTGCACTGACCTCTCTTGCCAGTGAGGCTCATATTGAAAAAGGCCGGAAAGTTGGAATTGACGAATATGAGATCAAACTTGACCGGGAAAAGCTCATGAAAGTTATCAGAACCAAATTAAATTTAAAATAATCATTGTGTATTTTTTAAAATTTAAGGAGAAAAAATGGCAAATAAAACGGTAGATAATTCTTCTGAAGATATTGAATTTTCAACCTTCTATGTGGGTGGAGCGCTTTGCGGGATTGACATCCTTAATATACAGGAGATCAACAAACATACAGAAATCACAAAAGTGCCTCAGTCTCATGACTATATCAAAGGCATCCTGAACTTGAGGGGTAGAATTGTTACCATTATAGATCTGGGGAAAAAACTGGGCCTTGCCCCTGTAAACAATGACAAATACAATCGAAACATCATTGTTAATTCAGAAGATGAGCATATCGGCCTTTTGGTTGATTCCATCAGCGACGTTGCTCTGGCAAAAAGAAATGAAATCGAGCCGGCGCCCTCCAATATGAGCGGTATAAAAAGCAAATTTTTTCAGGGAGTTTTAAAAACTGAAACACAACTGATCGGCATTCTGAATATTGATGAGGTATTGAAAGAATAATGGAGAACATCAAAGCGCTTGTTGTTGATGATACGATTGTATACAGAAAAATTGTCGGAGATGTTCTCAAGGAAATTCCCGGCGTTGAAGTTGTGGGATCTGCCAACAATGGAAAAATCGCTTTATCAAAAATCAGATCCCTTCAGCCGGATTTAATCACACTGGATATTGAAATGCCTGAACTTAACGGCATTGAAGTATTACAGGAATTAAAAAAACTGCCTAAACCGCCCATTGTCATCATGCTGTCCACATTGACACAGCAGGGAAGCGAAATGACCATCAAAGCGCTTGAACTGGGTGCATTTGATTTTATTGCCAAACCCGATGACGGTAAAATGGCTGACAATATGCAAAAGGTTAAAGATGCCATTCTACCAATCATTAATATTCTAAAGCGAAGAAAAGAAACTTCGCTTAAGATCAGAAACAAAGCGGTTACCGCAAACAAAAAGCCCGCTCAATTCAGCGAAACGGCTCCTAAAGATACTCCGCCGCACCAGCCTGTTCACCCGAAAAATGCAATCCGGGCCAAGGCTGAGGTGATCGGTATCGGAATATCCACCGGCGGACCCAATGCATTGACCAAAATGATTCCGATGCTGCCTGCGGATTTAAAAGCAACCGTATTAATTGTTCAGCATATGCCGCCGCTTTTCACAGCCTCTCTTGCAAACAGCCTGAACAACAAATCTGCCCTGGAGGTTAAAGAAGCTCAGGATGGAGATATTATTGAACCCGGAAAGATCTTGATTGCCCCGGGAGGAAAACAGATGAAAATTGTTGCGGCTGCAGATGGGATTACCCGGAAAATCAAAATCACGGATGATCCTCCTGAAAACAGCTGCAAACCTTCTGCTGATTATTTATTCCGCTCCATTGCACAACACTATGTTGGAAGGTCTACCGGAGTCATTATGACCGGTATGGGATCTGACGGTTCCAAAGGACTTGTTCAAATGAAAAATAACGGCAGTTTTATCATTGCCCAGAACGAAGAAACCTGTACAGTTTATGGAATGCCAAAAGAACCTGTCGAGTCCGGAATTGCAGATATTGTTGTTCCTTTGGAGAGCATTGCTGACGAAATTATAAAAACGGTAATCTCATAAAACTTCATTTTTTTTACCGACAAACTTATGCAAAAACCTAAAGTTACACCTGATGAATTTAAAATTTTTTCAAAGTATATCCTTGATATTTCAGGAATTGCGCTTGATGTCGGTAAAGAATACCTTCTGGAGACCCGATTAAATCCTCTGATAACAAAATACAGCTGCTCATCCTATACAGAACTTCTTCAAAAAGCCAAAACAGATTTTAAAAAAGAGATTGAAAATGATATCATCGACGGCATATCAACCAATGAAACTTATTTTTTTCGTGATAAGGCTCCCTTTGAATTATTACAGCATAAAGTATTTCCGGACCTGATCGATAAAAGATCTAAAAAAGGGACGCTAAAACCCACCATTCGCTTATGGAGCGCTGCCAATTCAACCGGACAGGAGATTTACAGCATCGCCATGATTTTGCATGAAATGGGCGTCTCTTCGGACAAATACAATATCAAGCTGTTTGGCACTGATATTTCCGATGCTGCGATTGCCCAGGCAAGCTATGGGATGTATAATAAATTTGAGGTTGCCAGGGGCCTTGATCCAAGACGACTTACCAAATTCTTTGATCCGGTTGATGACCGGTATAAAATTAAAGATGAAATCCGTGCAATGGCCCAGTTTAAAAAAATGAATCTGATGAAACCTTTCATCGGCCTTGGAAAATTCGATATCATTTTATGCCGGAATGTAATGATCTATTTTACCAATGAAGACCGCAGGAAAATTTATCACAATATTGCAAAAGTTTTAGAACCGGATGGATATTTACTCATTGGGTCAACAGAATCTCTCATAAATGATATTGATCTGTTTACATCAAAAAAATATCTCAATTCGGTTTTTTATCAATTCAAAGACTAAAAGGGATGCCAGATGAGTGGAATTAATGCCCAGGAATTTATTGACGAACTAATATTCTGTATCAAGGAGGAAGATGTTGTCAAGGCAAAGGCCCTGCTACAGTTTTCCTCAGATGCGGAAGTGGATGCAGATGTTCAAAGAAAAGCGCTGATAGAACTTGCCAAAGGGCCTGAAAAAGTTGTTTTCCCGCTTTTAGAATACCTGACCAAAGTGGATATTTCCAATCCGAAAATCCAGGAATCCATATATGACCTGATTCTTGATAAAGCCTACGGAAATACGGATCTGGTTATCAAATACATTACGGAAAATGAAAAAAAAGCCAGATTATTGTTTTTAAAAGCGTCAGGGGACCTGCTTTTAGAGCAGACCGCTCCTGTTCTGCAAAAAATCATCAAGGAAGACAAAGACAAAGATATTCTTGTGGCGGCTATTAATGCACTCGGAGCTTTAAGACTGCCGGATTCCCTTGCGCTTTTTGCCAGCATGGCTTCACGGGAAGAACAGGTCAACCGCGCTGCCATCTTTGCCATCGCGGAACAAGGCGGCAATGACGCAGTTGATCAGCTGCTCAAATTCATTGGTGAAGATGAACAAACCAATAAAATTGCAGTTGAGGCATTGGGTGAAATGCAGGATCTGTACTCGCTTGAAAAGCTCACGGCACTGTTAGGTTCAAAAATAACCATTGTTCGGGATACTGCTATCGATCAGCTTATGCGGCTTGGAAATAAAAGCACGCCAATTCTGACGAACGCTTTTCAGAATGCTGATGCTGATTATCTTGTCCATCTGGTCACTACCTTAGGATACATTGGTGATCCTGCATCAATCAATCCTATCCTGGACATCATCAATACCCAGCCTGCAGACGCCAACATCCGTCAGGCAGCCTATGAGGCAATGGAACGTATTCCTTCTCCAAAAACAGCCATCAGTCTTGTCCAGGGTCTTCAGGACCCGGTTGAATCTGTTCGGATGAGTGCTGCCAGAGCTATTGATAAAAACCTATCCAAAGCCCTTGTTGCCGGGTTAAGAAACGTCGTCAGAGAAGGTTCTGCTGAATCTCAAAAGGCTGTCGCCGCATTGATTGATTCCGATGCCAGCAATATTTTTAATTTTCTTGTGGAAGAAGAATCCTTCATGGTATTGGCTCAAACCCATGTAAACACAAAAGCCGATCCTGCCACCCGAAAAGAATTCATAAAGCAGATGAGCAGCATCGGGCAAAAAGAATTTGCACAAACAATTGCAAAAGAAATGCCCAAAGCCGAAGCGCCTGCTGCCAGGACCACCCAGATTTTTGTTGTTGATGATTCAAAAATGATGCTCAAACTTTACCAGAATAAATTAACCGCCCTGGGCTTTACGCCGGTAACCTTTGATAAACCCGAAAATGCCATTCCACAAATCATAACAAAGAAACCGGATCTGGTCATCACTGATCTGAACATGCCCAATATCAGCGGTCTCGAACTTACCAGGGAAATACGAAAAAAATATACCCGCCAGGATATCCCCATTTTGATGATCACCACCCAGAGTGATTTTGTTGAAGAAAAAGACGGAGACATCAAAATTAACGATTCGGTTTTAACCAAATCCGGAATTAATAAAATCCTCCATAAACCATTTACCGATGAAGAATTTCATAAAGCAGTCGGCCAGTTTATAAAAACCTGATGCAAAAACACTACTGGATCTTGATTTCAACTGCCCTTGCAGGAATCTTTTTTGGCATTCTTGCAGGGGTTTTTTTCCTGCTGCTCCATGATCTTCCTGAAATAAACACGCTTAAACAATTTAAGCCCTCTGCTGTTACGACGGTTTATTCTTCAGATCAAAAAATTCTTGCACAATTTTATACTGAAAAAAGAATTCCCGTATCCATTGATAAAATTCCTGAACATCTTATCAATTCTATTATCACCATTGAAGACGGGTATTTTTTTTCTCACTCGGGCATTCATCTGAAAGCCATTTTACGGGCCTTTGCCCATGACCTTAAAGCCATGGAATTCAAACAGGGCGCCAGCACACTGACCCAGCAACTGGCAAAGACTTTGTTTTTAACATCAGAAAAATCCATCATCAGAAAAATCAAGGAGGCCATACTTGCCCTGCAGATTGAACGCCGGTACACCAAAAATGAAATTCTGGAAATGTATCTGAATTTGATTTACCTGGGCTCCGGCGCTTATGGGGTTCAAGCCGCCTGCCAGACCTATTTCAACACATCGGTCAGTGATATCAATCTTGCCCAGGCTGCCATGATTGCAGGACTTCCCAAAGCCCCTTCAGTCTATTCCCCGCTTAAAAATCCTGATATTGCCAGAAAAAGAAGACACATTGTTCTGCGTCAACTGTATGAAAACAAAATGATTTCCAGAGAAGAATTCCGTCTTGCAGACAAGCAGGATGTCGCCTCACCGCCCCCGAAATCTATGCAGAATCATTCTGCTTTTTTCATTGAATATGTCAAATCGAATCTGAAAGATCAGTTAAGTTTTCAAGCCGACTATTCAACCGGGCTGACCATCCATACCAGTTTAAATTTCGACCTTCAGCAGGCAGCACAGTCTGCTGTCATAAGCCAGCTGGAAAAACTTGAACTGCGAATGAAAAAAAATAATATCCATGCAAAAAAATTAGAATGTGCTGTCATTGCAATTGATATCAAAACCGGTGCCATTTTATGCATGATCGGTGGAAAAAATTTTAATCAAAGCAATTTCAATCGGGCGGTTTACGCAAAGCGTCAACCCGGTTCTGCTTTCAAACCCTTTATATATGCCGCAGCTATAAATCAGGGTGCATCCCAGGAAGATTTAATCCTAGATGCACCATTATCCTATCAACTGAACCCTGGTAAAATCTGGACGGTTCATAATTTTTCAAAAAGTTATCTGGGGAAAATCACCTATCGAAAAGCCCTGGCTTTATCAACGAATACCCCTGCTGTCCGGCTGATTGAACAGATAACACCATTAAAAACAATTGAGTTTGCAAGGGCTTTGGGAATTTCTTCAACACTTTCCCCGAATCTGTCTCTGGCCCTTGGCACCTCGGAAGTCAATCTTATGGAGCTGACTGCGGCATACATTCCTTTTGCCAATATGGGCATAAGAGTAAAGCCTTTTTCAATTGAAAAAATAATCGATGCCGATTCACGGATTATATACCGGCACATTGCTCAAAAACAGGCTGTCATGTCCAGGCAGAATGCAGCCATTATGACCGACATGCTAAAAGCGGTGATTCTGGAAGGAACCGGTCAAAAAGCGTTAAGTGTTCACAATGATATTGCTGGAAAAACCGGCACAACAGATAATTACAAAGACGCCCTTTTTATCGGATATAATTCTGATACAGTTTTGGGTGTCTGGACAGGAAATGATGATTCCACTTCGCTGGGGAAATATGAAACCGGCGCAAAAGCAGCTCTGCCCATATGGATCGACATCATGACGCACCTGTTTTCTGAAAAATCCTGGCAATATTTTGATATACCTGACGGAACGAAAATGGTATACATGAATCCCGATACGGGTCGATTATCAAAAACACAAACACAAAAAACCGTTAAGGCATTAATTAGAGCCAAGGATACCAAATGATAAGAAAAGCTGTTCTGGATGATGTGAAATCTATCCATTCTCTGCTCCAGATATATGCCAGCAAAGGAGAATTGCTGGGACGTCCATTATCCAAATTATACGAAGATTTAAGGGATTTCTGGATATTTGAAGATCCGGAAACTAAAAAACTGGTCGGCTGCTGCGCCTTGCAATTCTGCTGGGAAGATCTGGCAGAAATTCGCTCCCTGGCTGTTCATCCGGATTATACCGGCAAGGGGATTGGTACGGCCCTTACAGACCGGGCAATACAGGAGGCAGTATATTTCAAGATAAAAGATCTGTTCACCCTGACCTATCGGACAGGATTTTTTAAGCGGTTTGATTTTGATGTTGTGGATAAAAATCTGCTGCCCCTTAAAATATGGGCAGACTGCATTACCTGTGTCAATTTCCCCAATTGTGATGAAACTGCCATGATGAAAAAGCTATAATGAATACTTATGAATATACCATTTTATGCGGAACAGGAGGATACATCAGCACGCCGGGTTTGGGCAAAAGATATTCCTCTGAAACTGTAAGCCAGTTGGTTTCCAGTTTAAAATCCCTGAGCCGGCCGCCTTCTGAAGGCAGCGCATGGCTGGTATAACCATATTTTACATTCAGGATGCAAATAAAATTCTTGCGCTGTCTTGCAATCACATAATTTTTGGTGAAACTGTTCTGGCTGATACCAACTTTTTCTGCCAGGTTTTTTATCTCATCAACCGGAATCTTCACCAGTACAGATTTTGAAACCCCATTTTCATCAATTTTCAGCAGGCTTCTGGATTCGCTGGAAGACACATATACCGTTGTAATCCCGGGCAACTGCTTAAAATACTGGGCTGCAACAATGGCTGCGGTCCTTCTGCCGCCTGACATGACAGGCACACTGTAATATTCAAAAAATTTTTTTTGAAAATCTTCTGCATATTTTTCGCCTTTCTCATACAGATCTTTTGAAATATACCGTAATTCCTTTGCCAGATCTTCAGACGCATCGGCAATCGGCCAGTCGACTCGCACATGGAAATGGGTCAGGGCATATTTTACTTTGGACTGCTGATTTCTTTGAATCAACAGCGCATAATCAATGGGAAGCAGCGAACGTAAGAAAGAAAAAAAATCTTTTGTATCAAAAAATTTCAGATTCCGGTCAAAATTTTCAACGTCCGGAAAATACTTATGCTTGAGCAGGTTATGTTTGGTTGTTTTGTTGGCATCAAAATACCGGATATATTTTTTATGTTTTTTATCGATAAAATCTTCGGAAAAAATAATTAAAAATGAGTTCTGCGCATCAAATTCAATCGATGGAATCCGTGCTCTGGGTTTAAGTTCTCTGAGTTCAACAAACGGATAAGGGGTTTTTAATCGAAAGAAATTATCATAGGATCCCACAAGAGAATACCCAAGAACAAACTGATCCAGTTCATCTCTGAGCACTTCATAGTATGACCTTCTCAGTCTCTCTTCCCGACTCAAGCATTCTCTGTGTTTACAAAACATGCATATTTTCCTTTTTTTTATTATCCCAAAGCAATTACTCCCGGCAGTTTCTTTCCTTCCATCAAATGCAGAAAAGCGCCTCCGCCGGTTGAGATATAACTGACCTTGTCTGCAACGTCACAGTCTTTTGCCGCAAGCCCGGTATCTCCCCCGCCCACCACTGAAAATGCAACGGAGGATGCAATGGCATCTGCAACCGCTTTTGTGCCAGACATAAATTTTTCCATTTCAAAAACACCCATGGGACCGTTCCAGACAATCGTCCCGGCATCTTCAAGCGCCTGTGCATATTTCAAAGCTGTTTTAGGGCCGATAT
This sequence comes from Pseudomonadota bacterium, assembly GCA_018821535.1. Classification (GTDB taxonomy): domain Bacteria; phylum Desulfobacterota; class Desulfobacteria; order Desulfobacterales; family Desulfobacteraceae; genus Desulfobacula. The sequence goes on from JAHJLV010000016.1 coordinate 15,555, forward strand.
CCAGCGCCATCCAGGTATCTGGAATCTGATCCACAGAAACCACCTTGATCTGTGCATCCTTGTCAAATTTGTCTGCACAGACAAGATCTACAGGCAGCAGGCATTCAATCTGCTTTTCTCTGGCCTTATCAATAATTTCTGCAGCTTTCTGCACAAGATCGGCCTCAATCATTGATCCTTTGGTATCCATACCCTGACTGTTTAAGAACGTATTGGCCATGGCGCCACCAATAATAAGCTTATCAACAAAATTGAGCATATTTTCCAGTGCAGCCAGCTTACTGGAAACCTTTGCACCACCAATTACCGCAACAAGAGGTCTTTTCGGATTTTCCACAGAATCGTGATATGACTTCAGTTCTTTTTCAAGTAAAAAACCAGCTGCCTTTTGATCCACAAATCCGGGTATCCCGGTAACAGATGCCTGGTCCCTGTGTGACACTGCAAATGCTTCATTCACATACACATCACAAAGGCCGGCCAACTGTCTGGAAAAATTTTCATCGTTTTTCTTTTCCCCGTCATGGAACCTTAAATTTTCAAGAAGCAGAATCTGCCCGTTTTCAAGAGTCTCCACCTGCTGACTCACTGCCGGACCGATACAGTCCTCTGCGAACAGAACCGGTTTATCAAGCAGAATGGAAAGACGGTCTGCCACTGGACGAAGGCTGAGTTTGTCATCTTTTTTTCCTTTCGGTCGCCCCATATGAGACGCGAGGATAATCTTTGCATCATGTTCCAGAAGGTATTGAATCAGATCCAGCGTTGCCCTTATCCGGTTATCATCAGTAATATTCTGATCCTGATCCATGGGCACATTATAATCCACCCGGACAAACACTTTTTTTGAATTCACATTAATATCTTTTACAGATTTCATTTCATCCTCCATTCGTATTTTTAATCTTGCGGTGTATCTGTTTTTTCCTTGACCAGCGCTCAAAAAAATTAATAACGCCTGCTTTGCTGCCCCTTTCAATGATTTCCTCTTCCACCTGGGCGCCTTTTTCACCGGACAGAGCTAACTTAAGGCATCTGGTTTTCACAGGGCATTGATAAAAACAATCCTCCGGGGTCTGTCTCAACCCGGAGTCTGTCATGGGAAACACTTTTTCCAGCAGACCAAAACAATCTGGAACCTGAGTGTCTTCATTCATTTTGAGTTTGAAAATCCTTATTAAATTGTGATATCAGCCCCTGGGCCGCAAAGCTGTAATTTCCCTGTTTTCCAATAATCATATGTTCATGAAGGATAATACCAATATATTTCAATGCGAAAAACAGTTTTCGGGTAATATCAATATCGCTTTGGGACGGCTCAACATTCCCGGACGGATGATTGTGAGCGAAAATAACAGCTGCTGCATTATGCTGCAAGGCGCTGATAATCACCTCCCGGGGATATACTGAACTGGTTGTCAATGTCCCTTCAAAAAGAATTTTTGAGGTCAGCACACAATTCCTGGCATCTAAAAAAACCGCACAGAACACTTCTTTGTTTCTGTGTCCCAGGGTAAGGTTTAAATATTCCAGCAAATCCGCGGAATTTGAAACCACATCCGTTGACACAATTTTGTGCTCAAGATATCTGTCAGCCACCGCCTTGATCAGTCGGATTCCCAGACTGTTCAAAGGCCCTACACCCGGTATTTCGCAAAGCTGTTTGTGCCCTGCCTCCAAAACGCCCTGAAAACTTTTAAACCTTTTCAGAAGCGCCTTGGCGCTTTGTTTGCAATCCTTTCTCGGAGTGTTTAAAGACAACAGCAGTTCAACCACTTCATAATCGTGGAAGCCCTCAAGGCCGCCATTCAGAAAACGCTCTCTCAAACGTTCCCTGTGGCCGGCACTAGTAGTCGTCTTCGCTGTCTGCAGGTTCTTCTCCACTGTCTTCATCCACCTCGGATTCCCCGGAGATATCATCATCCAGAACACCTTCTTGATCATCATCAGAGTCCATTTCTTCCTCTGAATCATTTTCACTGCCTTCCGGAAGCCTTGCAATACCGATGAGCATCTCATTTTTAGACAGATTAATCAGTTTGACACCCTGGGTATTTCTGCTGATCACATTCAAACCGCTGATGGATATCCGGATCAGTTTCCCTTTGTCCGTCACCAGCATCAATTCGTCATTATCATCCACCAGAAGCAATGATACCATCTTTCCGTTACGGGCAGATGTTTTAATGGAAAAGACACCTTTTCCGCCACGGGTCTGGGTTCTGTATTCCTCAATCAAAGACCGCTTGCCATATCCGTTCTCGGTTACGGTCAACAGCGTCTCTTCGGTTCTCAAAACTGCCATGCCCACAAGCCTTGAACCCTTGGCAATCGACATACCGCGGACCCCCATGGATCCTCTTGCCGTTGCCCGGACATCTGTTTCATGAAACCGGATGACTTTTCCGCCGTCAGATCCAAGCAGGATATTCATATCCCCATCTGTAATACAAGCCGCAATCAGTTCATCACCTTCAGCGAGCTTGACACCGATCAGGCCGCCGGATCTGGGTCTTGAATACGCCATCAGATCTGTTTTTTTCACCCGGCCGTTTTTTGTGGCCATCACCACATATTTATCATCTACAAATTCATCCACGGTCAGCACAGTGGCCAGCTTTTCATTCTCTTCAAAATTAAGCAGATTGACAATCGCCTTGCCCAGACTTGACCGGCCGGCCATGGGAAGCTCATAGACTTTTGCCTGATACACTTTGCCCAGATTGGTAATGAACAAAAAGGTCGCATGGGTCGAGGCCACAAACAGATGCTCAACAAAATCATCTGATTTTGTTCCCATGGCGGTTTTTCCTTTCCCCCCCCTGTTCTGACTGACATACAGGCTCACGGGATTGCGCTTGATATACCCGCTTCTTGTTACAGTAACCACCATGTCTTCTTCGGCAATGAGATCTTCAATGCTGATTTGCGCGGTGCTTTCAACAATAATCGTCCGCCTTGCATCACCGTAATTTTCATCCAGCTCAGCCATTTCATCCTTGATAATTCCTCTGACCACTTCATCACTGGAAAGAATCTTATTATACCAGGCAATATCTTTGAGCAGTTCTTCATATTCACTGGTGATCTTGTCTCTTTCAAGGCCTGTCAGACGCTGCAGCCGCATATCCAGAATCGCCTGGGCCTGCACCGCTGTCAGCGTAAATTTGGCCATCAGGCCGTTTTTGGCTTCTTCCGGAGAATGGGATGCCCGGATCAATGCCACAACCTCATCCAGATTGTCCAACGCAATTTTAAGACCTTCCAGAATATGGGCTCTTTCCTGTGCTTTTTTCAGATCAAACCGTGTCCGCCGGACAATGACATGGCGCCGGTGATCAATAAAATGATTTAAAATATCTTTTAAGGTCAACAGCTGGGGGCGGTTATTCACAACTGCCAGCAGGATAATACCAAAACTGGTCTGCAGACTGGTATGTTTGAACAGCTGATTGATGACCACTTCAGCAATGGTATCCCGTTTAAGTCCGATGGCAATCCGCATGCCGTCCCGGTCAGATTCATCCCTGACAAAGGCAGCTCCGGTGATCACCTTATCACGCATCAGTTCGGCAATTTTTTCAACCACCCTGGCCTTGTTCACCTGATACGGCAGTTCCGTGACAATAATGGTTTCCTGACCGGTTTTTTTATTTTCTTCAACCTCAACCCTGGCGCGAAGTGTGATAATGCCGCGACCGGTGCTGTATGCCTCATAAATTCCCCTGGTGCCGTAAATCTGCCCATAGGTAGGAAAATCAGGCCCTGGAATATACTGCATCAATTCACGGACATCCATCGCCGGATGATCAATCAGATGAACTAATGCTGAAATCACCTCCCGGATATTATGCGGCGGGATATTGGTGGTCATTCCAACGGCAATACCTGAAGATCCGTTCACCAGCAATGCAGGAAATTTTGTCGGCAAAACAGATGGCTCGTCAAGGGTCTCATCATAGTTGGGAGTAAAATCAACCGTATCCTTTTCCAGATCAGCCAGCATCTCATGGGAAATCTTCTGCATCCTGATTTCGGTATACCTCATGGCTGCCGGTGAATCCCCGTCCACCGAACCGAAGTTCCCCTGGCCATCCACCAGCATATATCGAAGAGAAAAGGGCTGGGCCATTCTGACAATCGTATCATATATGGCTGAGTCACCATGGGGATGATATTTACCCATGACATCACCCACAATACGGGCAGACTTCTTGTAAGGTTTATTCCAGTCATTGCGGACCTGCTGCATGGCGTATAAAGACCGCCTGTGAACTGGTTTCAGCCCGTCACGAACATCAGGCAATGCTCTGCCGATAATGACACTCATGGCATATTCAAGGTAGGATTGCTTCATTTCCTTTTCAATGCTGGTCACGTTGTATTCTTTTTCGATAATCAAGGTTTAAACTCCAATTATTTTTCTTTCAAAACTTTCCCAGGCTCAACCATAAATTGAAAACTTGAAAAATAAATATCTGCAAGGGTTAAAAAAAACGTGGCGATCAGCGGGCCGTATATAATACCAAGAATACCATACGCCTTCAATCCGCCGATAATCGCAAAAAACACAATTAATGGATGCATGCTTACCCTGTTTCCAACCACTTTGGGTTTAAAAATATATTCCACCCCCCAGGAAAGCAATGCATAAAAAACAATGACAAAAATCCCTGCGGCAAAATTTGATTTCAGCAGCAGAATGATTGCTGTGGGTATCAGGATGATGCCGATTCCCACAATCGGCAAAAAAGCCAGAAATCCCATGATCACTCCCCACAAAAACGGAGAGTTGAATCCTAAAAATAAAAACAGAAATCCGCCTGCCACACCCTGAATCAGGCCGCCGAGTCCATTTCCGATGAGAACAGCACCAGCCATGTTCATAAATTTCCTGAACAGCTTTTCGTCATGCTCATCCGGCAGAGGAGACAGATCATACATATATTTTATGAACTTGTCCCCGTCCATAAACATGTAAAACACAACAATCAGGATCAGACAGAAATAAAGCCCTATATTAAAAATATTGGACGTGATGAATCTTGCCTGCTCAAACAACGAAAACCCGACAAATTTTCCCAGCTCTGAAACAGGATTAAACAGCTCGTCCCAGGTAATCACCTTTTCAATACCAGCCCGTAATATCAAATCATTCAGGCGATCCAGCGCCTGTGTGCTTGCAAGAAGGGTCTTGATCTGATTTGAAAAGACCGCATCCCTGGCCATGACATATAAATTAAAGGCCTCTTTGGAAATCACGCCTACAAAAAATATAACCGGTATCAATACCACAATAAAAATCAGGACGCAGGTCAGGACAGAAGCGATCTTGGGGGTGAGCTTTTTGGAAAAAAAACTGAAAACCGGCCTGAAAACGCCAGTAGCAACCACCCCTAAAATAATAGTGGCAAAAAAAGGAGCGATCAGTTTCCCTGCAAGCAGAATCGCACTACAGAACAATGCGATAAAAAAAACAAAAACCGCTCTCTGGGAAATATTCTGTTCCAAGGCTCCACCAGTTTAGTGTATTAGCTTGCTATCATGCCGACTCTTAACAATACAGTCAAAATCATGTAAAGCCGTAGCATGCAAAAACTTGCACAAATACGGCTTTACATAAATTCCAACAGAAAAAAAATGTCTGTCCTAATTTCGAATCAACCCTAAGGCCGCCAGAACAAGAAGAATTTCAAATATAATTACCTGAACAAAACTTCCAAAAAAATGATATACAATTCCACCGCCAACAATGGCCGGCACTGCAGTATAAATTAATATGCCCAATTTCCGAGGAATATCCATAATAAAAACACCCTTTTAAATATTCTGTTGTATCGTTAAAACCTGTTTTAAATGTATCGTTTTTTTAACATTTTAAACCTTTCAAGTAAAGGAAAAAACGCTATTTTTCTATGATCATCGCCATACCCATCCCACCGCCGATACACATGGAAATCAGCCCTGTTGAATAGGATTTTCTTTTCATCTGGTGAATGGCGGTAACCATCTGTCTGGCACCGGTGCACCCAATGGGATGACCTATGGAAATTGCAGAGCCCAGCTCATTGGGTTTTTCAACATCGATATTCAGCTCTCTCATACAACCGATCGCCTGGGACGCAAACGCCTCATTCAATTCAATGGTGTCAATATCATTAATCTGCATGCCGGTCTGTTTGAGCACCTTTTTAATTGCCGGAACAGGCCCAAGACCCATATATGCCGGATCAAGACCGCCGGATGAAAAGCCCTTTATTCTGGCCAGTTTTTCAAGACCCAGTTCATCTGCTTTTTCTTCTGTCATCAAAAGCACAGCCGCTGCCGCATCATTTATCCCGGAAGCATTTCCCGCAGTAACACTGCCGTCTTTTTTAAAAGCAGGGCTGAGTTTTGCCAGTTTTTCCATACTGGTTTCCATGGGACGCTCATCTTTATCCACAATGGTATCTGCCTTACGGGATTTGATGATTACCGGAATAATTTCCTGGGCAAAAGTCCCGTCATTGACTGCTGCAAAGGCTCTTGCATGACTCAGTGCTGCCAGCTGATCCTGTTCTTCCCGGGTAATGCCGTATTTTGCAACAATATTTTCAGCAGTCAACCCCATATGATAACCATAAAAAATTTCATACAGCCCATCGAAAACCATCAGATCATGAACCGGACCGATCCCGGTCAATTCCATGCGATGTCCCCACCTGGCCTTGGTCAGTGCCATGGGTGCGTTGCTCATACTTTCCTGACCGCCTGCGATAATCACCTCGGCCTGACCGGACATGATGGCCTGGGCGCCAAGGGCAATGGCCTTAAGACCGGAACCGCAGATTTTATTTACCGTAAAGGCTGCACTCTGTCTGGAAATCCCCGCACCGATCATGGCCTGACGGGCAGTATTCTGGCCCTGGGCCGCCTGAAGCACATTTCCCATAATCACTTCATCAACAAAAACAGGGGTTAAGGATTCATCATAATCATAGCCTTTTTTTTCAAGATCGATCATTCCCTGATCTTTCAGGGTTGCCGGTGAAAACTCATCCTGGGATGCATCCACAGCAGGTCTTAATCCCACTCTTTTTAAAACATCTTTCATGACATATGAGCCCAGTTCCACCACGGGCACGCTTTTCAGGGAACCGCCGAACGCTCCGACAGGCGTTCGAACGCCGCTGACAATAACCGCATTTTTCATATCCAGCCTCCATATTGATTTTTTCATTATTTACAATTACATTCAAACAATTAATACTACAGGATCAGCCCGAAAGAGACAATAAAAAATTAAAAAAGGAAATGCACATGTGCCTCATCCTCTTTGGATACCAGATATCAGAAAAATACCCCTTAATTCTTGCTGCCAACCGGGATGAATTTCATCAAAGGCCTACAGCGCCCATGCATTTCTGGGAAACTGATCCGGCCATCCTTGCAGGTCGCGACCTGGAACAAGGGGGTACCTGGTTCGGCATCAACCGGAAAGGAAGATTTGCCGGCCTGACAAACTACCGGGAGCCTGCAACTGTCAATCCGGATGCGGTTTCAAGGGGAGAAATCATTATTGATTTTTTAAGTTCCGCAACGGACATCCCGGCTTATTTTAACGCTTTTAATGCCACCGCAGACAGGTATAATGGATTCAACCTTCTTTTCGGGAGCAAAGATGAACTGTACTGGTATTCCAACAAAAAAAAAATGATGGAGAAAATTCCTCCGGGCATACACGGGTTGAGCAATCATTTCCTCAATACCCCCTGGCCCAAGATTCAATCCGGAAAGAAGGCCCTTGAAAACATAATTAACAGCTGCATTACCCCGGAGGCCCTTTTTTCAATGCTTACGGATCAACATCGGCCCGAAGACAAAGACCTGCCGGATACCGGCGTGGGCATTGAATGGGAAAGACTGCTCTCGCCGTTGTTCATTCAGGACCCTTCCTATGGAACGCGGTCTTCAACAGTCATGCTGATGGATAAAAACGGACATGTTGAAATTACCGAACGAACCTATTCTTCGAAGAATAAAAACAGATATTCAGACTGCTGTTTTTCTTTTGCTCCGGAAGCACCCCTCTGAAGATCAGAATAAAACAGATACATTCAGGCCATATTCAGAAGTTTCGTTTGCCGGCTCAAATCCGAAATTGCCAAATCTGTCAGAAGAGACATCTGAAGTATCGATATCCCAGTATCGATAAAATACCTGAAAGCTGTACCCGACCGGAAGGGTATTCCTTGCCAGTGTCAGGGACAATCGGTATCCATATCCTTTTTCCTGATCATTGGTCAGATCCTCACGGTTGGGAAGATACCCCAGCTCGCTTTCCTGCTGACCAAACCAGAAAATATCATATTCTGCCTCAGGGGTCAGGCTCCATCCGCCGGCATACTCAAATCGGATCTTCACTCCCACAGGGCTGTAAAAATAATTGGATTCCCGCAGGTATCCGAGATGATTGGTCGTGGTCCGCTGATATTTTGAATCATCCTGTAAAAACCGGTAGGCAATACCCGCAAAAGGCGTTATCCGTGTCTTTTGATCATTATAAACCGAATATCCCAGAATAATCCGGTTATCGGCACATATATCATCGATGTCATTGGAATCACCGGTTGATACGCTTGAATAATCCACCTGCCCTAGGCCAACATACCCTCTATGCCAAAAAGGATATCGTTCTGATCATACATAAAAGAATAGGACAGCCCGTAAAAAAAACCCTCATTTTCCATCAGACCCGGTTCTTTGTATTCATGATGATAGGTTTGAAAGCCGATGCTGACATCAATATTTTTATTATTTTCCCGGGCATTTACTGATCCGCAAACCAGAACAAAACAAACACAGCAAACGATCAATACATAATTTTTCATCCTCTTTTTTCCTTTTTAAAAAATAAATCAACTATTTTTGTGGCAGTTCTCTGCTCCAGACATCCTTTTCAATGCCCATACTCCTGGCCCGCTCCGCCCATTGCTTTCGTGCCAGAATGCGCATGTCTTCAACATTATCTGTCTCATCCACAATTTCCATTCCCATAATTGTCTCAATCAAATCTTCAAGCGTCACAAGACCTTCTGTTCCACCATGCTCGTTCACGACAATGGCAATGTGCTGACGGTCTTTAAGAAACCATTCAAACAAGGCTGTTAAAGATATGGATTCCGGCACAACGATGATTTCCCGTTTCAAGGATCTGAGGTCATCCTCCCCCCGATTCTGTGTGGAGCCGATCAGAACGTCATTTTTGAGAACAAAGCCGGTTATCTGATCAATATTCTTATTATAAAGCGGCAGGCGTGAAAAAGGGGTTTTGCTTATTATCTCCAATGAATCTTTGATTTTTGCAGTTTCAGGAAGGGCTGATATGACCGTGCGCGGTGTCATTATATACGATGCTTTCAGCGACTCGAACCGCAGCAGGTTACTGATGATTTTGGACTCTTTGCTGTGGATGTGACCTGTCTCCACACCAAGAGATGCCATTGCAATCAGCTCCTCCCTGCCAAAAATACTCACAACCTTTCCACGCGAGATATACTGTGTAAGTCTTTCTGATATCCACACCACTGGATACAGTACGGTTATTAACGTTTTTACAAACAGCGCGGTTGGGCCGGTAAGCTTTGACCAATAGACAGCGCCAATGGTTTTGGGAACAATTTCGGAAAAAAACAATATCATCAGTGTCATTGCGCCGGAAAATATACCAAACCAGGCACTTCCGAATACGACTGTCGCTTTAGCGCCCGCTCCGATTGCCCCAATGGTATGCGCAATGGTGTTTAATGTCAGAATGGCGGCAAGTGACTGGTCCAGTTTATCTTTTTTCAGCCTTCGCAAAAGCGCTGCCCGCTTGGGGTACTTTGATTTCATTCCTTCGATGTATGAAGGCGTAATACTTAAAAGCACGGCTTCGGCCACTGAACAGAGAAATGAAAAAAACAGGGCTAAAAAAACATAGGCTGCCAGCATTATGATATCCGCAGTTATCCCCCTGCCCTCAATTTCAAAAACATTTTCCAAACCGAAAACACAGGCAGGACCGGTCACCGACATTAGCAGCGCAATGTTTATAATCCACGTCAACTTGTTAAATAATGATTTCATGACAGCTTATCAATTAAATGTAAAAAATCAGGCCGGCTTCAGTTTTTTTAAAGCTTGAATTTACCAACCATGGTATTGAGCTTTTCTGCAAGGCTTGACAGTTCCTGTGCACTTTGGTTTACCCTTGTGCTGCCGTTGCTCATTTCAGATACAGATTGGCTGACTTCAGCAATATCCTGACTTACTTCCCCTGACACTGCTGATGTTTGATTGATATTTTCACTGACTTCCTGAACACCTGCGGATGCCTGGCTTACATTGTTTGATATTTCCTGAGCAGTTGAAGACTGCTCTTCGATGGCTGCTGCAACGGCAGCAACGATACTGTTTATATCTTTTATGACACCCACGATGGCTGTGATTGCCGTCACGGATTCGGTTGTGGTGGATTGCACATCTGAAATCTTTTTATTGATTTCAGTCGTTGCAACAGCGGTCTGCTGTGCAAGTGCCTTGATCTCTCCTGCTACAACCGCAAACCCCTTACCGGCTTCTCCTGCTCTGGCAGCCTCGATTGTCGCATTCAGTGCCAGCAGATTTGTCTGTTCTGAAATATCAGCAATTGTTTCAGTGACTTTGCTGATCTGTGCGGAGGCTTTGCCAAGTTCATTTACCTTTCTGGATATATCCTCAGCACTTCTAACTGCCTGATCTGTAGTCTCACTTCCTTTTGCGACACTGTTTGCAATTTCATTAATAGTTGCGGTCATCTCTTCTGAAGCGGCCACAATCATCTGGATATTCGTTGTCGCCTGTTCTGTTGCCGCTGCTACACTATTCATGTTGGTCCCCATTTCCTCTGCAGCAGCAGCGACACTGTTGGATTTTTCAGCAGTCTGGTCTGCATTTTTAGAAATCTTTTCTGAAATAGATAACAGCTCAACGGAAGAACTATTCAGCGTCTGTGTCCCGGATAAAATATCTGTCAACATTTCTCTTAAATTCTGATTCATGGTATTCAGGGAACCAACGAGCATACCGATTTCATCCTTTTGATCAGTGTCGATCTTCTGTGTCAAATCCCCTTTGGAAATATTTTCAGCAAAAGTCTTGGCCATCAAAATCGGCCTGACAACCATTCTTGTGATTAAAAAACCCAGGAATAAAGAAATCAGAACCGCAATGATGCCTGTTGACATCAACAAAGTGAACTGAAATGACGAAATATTCAATACACTGCCTTGAGCCCCGGATATCTCTTCTCTTGCAATATCTTCAATTTTACCTATCATCTCAAGCATTTGATCCCCTATGCGGTCGGCTTCCCGATCATAGGTATCCAGTGCTTCTTCTGAAAATTCCATGCCTGTTATTTTTTGAGTCATCATATCATAAATTCGTTTTATTCGCGGCTGGAACTCTTTATTATGAAAAGCATCGGCTTGTTTTACAATTGTTCTGAATTTTTCATCCCTGGCTGGATAGATTATTCCTTCCGGGGTATTTGCACCTTCAAGTATCGCTGTGGCAAACAAATCAAAATCCTTTGCAAATCCGGAATGTTCTTTCCAGACCGCATCAAGATCTGATTTATTCTTGACGGCAAGCAGTTCCATTATCATCTGCATGTCTCTTGCCACAGATATTTTCATCTCCATGGCGGCATCAATCAGAGGAGAAGATTCAAGAACTGTCGTGAAATTTGTTTTTATCTTTGTGATTCCTGACAGTCCTATAATGACTACAAAAACAGTGATTGCGCTTGTGATGAGAAAACCGCCCATCATTTTCTTTCCAAAACTCAGATTCTTTATCATTCAGCACCTGTATTAAAAATTCAATGAAAATGAAAACTTTCCGGAAAACCAATATTTTTTTTAGAAATTATTGATGATTGTTATTATATTCTGAAAATTACTTTTATTACAGCTATTTTTTACCAGATAAAATTCTGCGGTATATATCTTTTTTTAAAATTTGATGAAATCCTTGGTTTTCCCTGTACTTTCGTGCATTTTTATTTCATAATTATTCAAATTTTTTACCCCCATGCAGGTATCTCAGGAGAAATGGAATGGATCTAAAGCAAGTCTGCCCTGAAAAATTACTCACGGCACAGGAAAGCGTCAAAAAAATCAAAAACGGATCACGGGTCTTTATCGGCACCGGCTGCGGAGAGCCCCAGGAGCTGATTAAAGCCATGGTGGAGGATCTTTCCATCCAGGATATCATCATTTATCAGATGCTGTCCCATTCGCTTTCCGATTATGTTGATGATGAGTCTTTTCTGTCCAGATTTTCCATAAAACTGTTTTTTATCTCCGCCATGATGCGCCAGTCCGCATTTGAAGGAAAAATTGATTATATCCCGGTGTATCTGTCACAGATTCCTGAAATCTTTTCCAATCGCGAAATCGGCCTGGATGTAGCGCTGGTGCAGGTCAGTCCGCCGGACCATCACGGATACTGCAGCCTGGGAATCTCTGTGGACATCACCCTTTCGGGCATGAAAAATGCCAATATTGTTATTGCCCAGGTCAATCCACAGATGCCCAGAACCTGGGGGGACAGCATTGTTCACATCGATGAAATTGATTATCTTGTGGAATTTGAACAACCTGTGCTTGAATCCCTGCCGCTGACCAAAAACAAAAAAGTGGTGGAAAGAATCGGCCACTATGTCAACACCCTGGTGGATGACGGTGCCACCCTTCAGATCGGATTCGGCCATCTTCCGGATGCAGTGGTTCCCTATCTTGCGGACAAAAAGGATCTGGGTATCCATACCCAGGTTATCACCAACGGACTTTTACCCCTGTTCAAAAATAAAGCCATCACCAATAAAAAGAAAAACTACCTGCCGGACCGGACCATTGCGTCGCTGTGCATGGGCTCCCAGGAATTATATGATTTTGTTCACAACAACCCCAGCTTTTATTTCAGGTCTTCGGAATTTGTCAATGATCCCAATATTATTGCCAGAAATGACAATTTCATTTCTATCAGCTCCGCCCTTGAGGTGGATCTGACAGGGCAGATCTGCACGGATTCAAAGGGCTATCTTTTTTACAGCGGCATTGGCGACCAGGTGGATTTCATCCGGGGGTCTGCCATGTCCAAGGGCGGATTTTCAATTGTCATCATTCCATCCACTGCCCAGGATGACGAGGTATCAAGAATTGTTCCCCATTTGAGTGAAGGCGCCGGTGTTGCGACCACAAGAGGGGATATTGATATTATCGTTACAGAATACGGCGTTGCTGAAATGCGACGAAAAAGCATTTATCAACGGGTCATGGAGCTTGCCCGGATTGCCCACCCCAAATTCCGGAAAAATCTGATAGAAGAAGCTAAAAAACGTCATTATATTTTCCCGGATCAGCTTCCGCCCACTACCCAGGATCTTTTATTTCTGGATCGGTATTTGTATTCCCTGAAGCTTGAAAATGGAAAAACCGTTGATTTCAGACCCCTTCTGCCTTCAGACGAATTTGAATCCAGACATTTTTACTATTCTCTGCAGGATGACTCCATTTATTACCGGTTTTTCAATAAACGCAAAGTCTTTTCAAGAGACATGCTCCAGCAGCAGTGGGCAGAAGTGGATTATCGAAGAAACATGACCATCATCGGACTGATGCAGATCGGCAAAAGAAAACAGATTGTCGCCATCGGCTCCTATGCAGAAGCAGGCAAATATTCTGCTGAAGTGGCGTTCCTGGTTAAAGAAAAACTCCACGGACTTGGCATCGGCACCTATCTGCTTGGAATTCTGGAAACCATTGCAACCGAAAACAATTATAAACAGTTTATAGCAACGGTTCTGGCAGAAAACCGAAAGATGATCAATGTCTTTAAAAACAAATATCCGCATGCCAAATTTTTAAGAAGCGGCAGCGGTGAAGTGGAAGTTGAGATGCCGTTTATTCCCCATAAAGACTAGCTCCGCCGGAAATACCAGTATCCGGTGAATAAGAACCTGCTGTAAAAAGAATACAGGGGTTCTTATTGTTTTTTAGAGCTCAGCTCAGGAAAATCCCAGTAGAAATATTCGGCAAGGCCGTCTTCTTCCCGGCCGTCCTGCCGACTGTTTTCCATCTGTCTTAATTCAACCCGTCTGATTTTTCCGCTGAATGTCTTGGGAACTTCGTCTACAAACTCTATGATTCTTGGAATCTTGAATTTGGGTAAGATCATCATTGTATGCCTGAACAATGATAATGCAAGATCCCGGGATGCCTGATAGGTCGGATTCAAAATCACATATGCCTTGACCAGCTGATAACGGTTCGGATCCGGCGATCCCACCACTGCAACTTCAGCGACCGCATCATGTTCTCCCAGAGCACTTTCAACCTCAAAAGGACCAATCCGGTAATCCGAAGATTTGATAACATCATCTGCCCGGCCCACAAACCACCAGTATCCATCTTCATCAAAAGATGCGCGGTCGCCGGTATAGTAAAAATTATCCACAAAAACCGAACTCATTTTATCCGGGCTTCCGATATATTCTGAAAAAAGCCCTGCTGCCCGCCATTGATCAAGCTTCACCACAATATGGCCCACCTGATCCGGCTCTGTAATTTCATTACCTTCATTATCTGCCAGAGCAATATCATACATGGGACAGGGAAATCCCATGGACCCTTTACGCATTCTCTCCATATTCCAGGGCGGATTTCCAATCATGGCTGTGGATTCAGTCTGACCGTAAAAATCTCTGATCCGGATACCGGTACACGCTTTCCATTTGTCATGAATATGCGGATGCAGCGGCTCGCCCGCGCTCAATGAATGACGCAGTGAAGACAGATCAAAGGACTCCAGATTCATATTTGCGAATCGTCGCCAGGCTGTCGGATGGGTGCAGAATGTTGTTGCCTTGTACTTTGAAAGTGCATCCAGATACTGTTCTGAATCCAGGTCAGAATATTTCAGGCCCAAAACAGTGGCTCCCACATTCAGGGGTGCAAAAAAACCGGACCATGACCATTTTGCCCAGCCTGCAGCGCCCAGATTATTGTGAATATCATCGGGCCGGACACCGATCATCAGGGTTGAAGACAGATGTCCCACCGGGTAGGAAACAGCTGTGTGCCCCACTCTTTTTGGCAGGCCGGTTGTCCCGGATGTAAAATAACAAAACAGAAGATCAGATGATTTTGTCCGGGCAGCAAGCGCCTGTGTGGATTCTTTCTCAATTTCCTCAAACGATCTCCAGCCCTCTTTCTGCCCGATCACCAGCTTAAGTTTGGGTTTTATATCATTGTGTTCCAATGCCTGATCAATCAGGTTCGCAGAATCCTCATCCGCCATGATGACATCCGGAGGATAGGTTTCAAACCGGTATTCCATGTCCCTTTGTGTCATTGTAATGGCTGTCGGGACACTGACGATCCCGGCCTTTATGCAGGCAAGGGTGGCAAACCAGTTCTCCGGCAGGTGCGGTGCCATCATATACAGATTTTCTCCTTTTGTGACCCCGCAGGTTTCAAAAAAATTGATCAGCTGATTTGCTTTTTGAGCCAGATCGCCATAAGAATAGATTTTTTTTTCCGATGAATCCATGTCAGCCCAGATCAGGGCGGTGTTCTCCGGATGTTCCTTCACATGGAGTTCTTCAAATATTTCAGCAGTCCAGTTAAAATATTCAGGCATCTGCATTGAATTGATCCGGGCAAATAATTTTTTCGCACCCGCCTCCATCTCCAAGGCATTTTCCAACTGATTTATTCGAATTACTTCTCTAAAAAGCTCTTTCATACCGGCAAAGCACTCCTTGAAATCTATTCGCTCATCATATATACAATACAACCAAAGTACTTGACTGTATAATTTATAGCAATTATGTTTGTCAAAGTTTTTTTAATTATCCTTTAGATTATTCTGGTAGATTACTGTGGCCATTAACTTGACAAAACTCAATCATCCGCAAATATATGAACAATACTAAAACCCGAATCATTCTTGCCCCCCTTCAGGGATTTACAGACGTCACCTTCCGAAATGTATATGCAGATCACTTTTCAGGCATTGATGAGGCCATGGCTCCGTTCATTTCCACTATGGGGCAAAAACGTTTGAAACCTTCCAGGATCAAAGATGTTGATCCTGAAAAAAATCAAAAACTGTTCATCACTCCGCAACTCCTTGGCAACATGCCTGAAGATTTTATTTTTCTGGCAGATTGCCTGTATGACATGGGCTATAAAAAAATAAACTGGAATCTGGGCTGTCCCCATTCAAAGATTGCAAAAAAAAAAAGAGGTTCCGGCCTTTTAATGTATCCGGATCTCATTGATGATTTTTTGGGACGTGTGCTGCCAAAAATATCAAATACCCTTTCAGTGAAAATCCGTCTGGGCAGAAAATCCAAAAAAGAGATCGAACAGCTTCTGCCGGTGCTGGATCACTATCCCCTGGATGAAATCATTCTTCACCCCAGAACCGGTGAACAGATGTACACCGGCGTTTCAGATCATGATGCCTTTGCCGCTGCCATGGAGAACAGCCGTCATTGCTTTACCTACAACGGCGATATCACAAGTCTTGCGGCATTCAACACGGTCAGCACCCGATTTCCCGGCATTCATCGTTTCATGATCGGCAGAGGAATTTTATCCAACCCGTTTCTTGCAGAACAGATAAAAGGAATTATTATAAAAAAAAACAAGCTGCTCCGCCTGAAAGCGTTTCATGATGCCCTGTTTGAAAATTATCAGGCCATATTTTCAGGACCCGGGCATTTGATCAGCCGGATGAAAGGGTTCTGGAACTATCTGGGACTTTGTTTCAGCAACAGCGAAAAGCAGATCAAGAATATACTTAAAGCAAAAACAGCCGAAACATATCAGGATCGGGTAAATGAATTTTTCAATACCGACCCTGAATTTGCAGGTTAAATATAATGGAGGAAACCAAAATGGCACAACCGGCAAAAAACATCCTTTTTGTGTCCGATCTTTCCGTAAACATGAAACAGGTCTTTGAACATGCTGCAACCCTGGCTGTATGCCAGGATGCCAGAATCACCATTCTTCATGTAATGGAAGAAGACCCGGGTGCTGAAAAACGCATCCGTCTGGCCTTTGGAGAAGAATTATATCAGGATTCCAAATCAGAGAACACCGATGGTGCCAGAAATATTTTAATCGGGAAAAATATTGGTGCACTAAAAATTCGCCAGGCCATTGCAGGGTTTTTCCAGAAAGCAATTGAAGAAAACAACGCAAAACAGATGGATTCTTTGATGCAGAAAATCATTGTGGCTGAAGGCCGATCTGTCATCGATGAAATTATCGCCACGTTGGGAGAAGAACACTGCGATATGATTGTCATGGGATGCAGGCAGGAAGGACTGATTTCTGAAGCCATGGGCGACAAACTGATCCAGAATATATTAAAACGTTCAAACGTCCCTGTGTTTGTTGTTCCCTTTTCTGAATAAAAAATTACAGTACAAAAAACCAGGCAGGAAAGTCACAACTGTGTTTCTCCTGCCTGGTGTATCCTGCAGATAAAAAAAATAATTTCTGCCGGTTTACTTATTGGACAAAATCATTGAACTGCACTGAAATCCTATGGTAGTCTGATGCCCACCCCGGGATATTAATGATCTGCATTTTTCCATTCCCGCCTCTGGGTATTGCAGTAATGCGAATCATGTCAGTGGGCACAAAAAGATCCACCCCGGTCATAAAGGGCACGCTGTGCAAAAATCCCACAGGTTCATCAATGTAACTTATACCGTCTGCATTCTGATCAAACACATATACAACATTGGTACGGTTGATAAATTCGCCCGTAACTTCATTGATAACATCCACACCGTTAATTGCCAGGATATCTTTTTCCAGCGGACGTTCACCCCAGAATTCCTTATCCCTGGAAATGATCAGATTTGCCTGCTCCGGGTGCGTATCCATACTCGCACCAATCCCCTCACCCACCCTGGAGGTATTCAGGCGGACAAAATAATCACTTCTTAAAAAAGATTCCTTATAAAAATGGTGATCCTGGCCATCCCTGATAATGACAAATTCAAACCGCTCTCCGGCACGGGCTTTAAAGGGACCAAAATTTCCATCCTCGCCAATTTCAAATACCGCCCTGGGATGTTTGCTCAATCGATTTCCGGTTTTGTGGCTGATTCTGTAAATTTCAAGCATGGCGCCGTCAACACCGATATTTTCCGGGAAAAGGCAGGCCCGGCCAGCGATTTCAATCAATCCCCAGGTCTCCGGGACCACTCTGGTGGTCTGGGGTGCAGTTCCTGTAAAAAATGAATACATCTCAAAAAAGGATTCAGCAGATGTGCAGACTTCGACATGGGTCTGGTTGTCTATGACCACATTTTGAGCATCATCAATCTCTGCTTCTTCTTTATAGGTCATACCCGCCCAGAGCGCCATCGTCTCTACACCACCTGGTGGTGATGAAATCCCTGATAGAGCCATCTGTTTTCCACTAATTCCATCAATGTTTACATAATGGGCCACTTTTGCTGCCCGGGCCGGATTGGAGTTCAGATAGTACTGGGACACGAAGGTTCCCATGGAATGCCCCATTAAATCCACCTGTGTTTTTCCCGTGGTTTCCAGAACCTGAGCAATCAGCGCATCCAGTCGGGGATAAACCACTGTCGGCCAGTAAACATACGGATTTTCTGCCGAAGAATCATATTCCATTGCATGGATATGATCTTTGGGATATCCGTTGCTCATAAAGCGCATGGCCTGGGATTCAAACTGTGAGGCAGAACCGGAACTGCCATGAATGAAAATGACCGGGTTGTGGGCAAATGCTTTTTTGCCTTTATGGTGAGCATGCTTTGCAAAGGCAGGTGAAGAAATTAATAATAAGGTGACCGATAAACTGATCACAGCAGACAGTAAAACAGATAATTTAAATAACGCTTTCATCTTTTCTCCTTGTTTTTGACACAGTCCTTATTTATTTGTTGTCTGTTCAATAATATTCATGGAAATGCGGCGTTAAGGCCAGTTTTTATGGTTATCTCGTCCTGGCCGATTTCAACATAAATATCATTTTGTACAGAATAAGCGGGCCACTCAACGACACCAGGGACGCTTGGGTTACCGGTTCTGGCAAAAGTAGACCAGATGGCCATGGTTTTATCAGCCATGGCCATGTCTTGCGTTCCCCATTGCATCGAGATAAAAACATCCGCAGCATCACCTTGCTTGCCAGTAATACCGTTCCCGTTCAAATCCGGAATGGTGGGAAACGGAGCACTTGTTTCCGGATCAAGAATCAAACCAAAATAGTAGTTGTTGATAAAAGTTGCCGGATAGTTAAACAGATAGGGAATCTCTCCACCATGGTTGGCAAGCAGCCCCATCTGATTCCATCCTCTGGGTACCCGGTTGAATTTATAGACAAACAAATCGGATGAGCTGTAATTGCTTCGAATCGGCATCTGTTGTTTCATCCCATAAATAATACTGGGATAATCCATGGCAGTGCAGCCGATTAACAGCGGCACATCATTGGGCTGTCCATTGACAAGTGTATTGTAATACGTATCAGGAATACAATAATAATCCACGTTAGGCCGATAGGTTTCACGAGGGATATTGTTATCTGTATCCGCCTGAATAATTGCCGTCCATGGCAAAGTGCGGGCTTCTTCAAGGGTAACAACCTCGTTTCGTCTAAAGGCAGCTTCACCAATAGCTTCTGCCGTGGCTATGGAAGATTCAATGGTGTCTGCGGGTGATACCGGACCGATT
Source organism: Pseudomonadota bacterium (assembly GCA_018821535.1). GTDB lineage: Bacteria > Desulfobacterota > Desulfobacteria > Desulfobacterales > Desulfobacteraceae > Desulfobacula. The sequence goes on from JAHJLV010000016.1 coordinate 35,357, forward strand.
CCAGCCATAATAATCGCTTTATGAAACAGCCCTTTGGCCAGAGGAGACATCATCAATGAAGCGGTTTTAGCACCACCGCCGGACTGCCCGAATATGGTCACATTATCCGGATTTCCGCCAAAAGACCGGATATTTGCTTTAATCCATTTCAATGCAGCCGTCAGGTCCATCTGACCATAATTTCCAGACCCCCCATACTCGGACTCTTCTGCAAGATCAGTATGTGCCAGGTATCCAAAGGGTCCCAGTCGGTGAACAACCGTTACCAGGACCACATCTTTGGTGGTCAGTGCATCAATGTTATTGTAGCCTTTAGTGTTTCCGGTCAAAATGGTAAAAGACCCGCCATGGAACCAGACCATGACCGGAAGGCCTGTGGCATTTTTAGGAGCTGTCACATTCAGATAAAGACAATCCTCACTCATGCCGCCCTCTCCATATTGCTCCATTGCCATTGACTGTGCAGCCTGATCTCCCCAGGCGATGGCATCTCTTATACCATGCCATCTCTTTGCTTTCTGAGGTGGTCTCCAACGCAGATCTCCTATAGGAGGACGGGCATATGGAATTCCCAGGAACTGCCAGGTGGTTTCGTTTGCTTCAAAACCACTAAGATATCCTTTTCGGGTATGGACAATTTTTCTCAGGCTTGTTGCACGCTGATAATATTCAAGCGCAGCAAGACTTTTTCTTAAGGGACGGACTCTTGGATCATTATCGGTGAACACGCCAGCTGTGTTCAGCTCATCCATCAATGCAAGGACACTGGCATCTGAGGCAAAGGCTGCTGTATCCTGATCAAAATCGATGACATTGCTGTATTGAGAAACAATATGAGATGTTCTGCGACTGATTTGAATACCATCATTCAGGTTCCCATTCTGGTCCAGTGTCTGAAGAAAAACCAGCAGATTATTGACACGCGCATCTTCAGGGCCTTGCGCGCTTTCAACCAGGTCTAATGCCGTCACAAAGCGTTTGCCCATGGTTGTTCCCAATACCAGATCGCCGACCGAAAAAGTAACCGGCGTATTTTTATTATATCTGAACCTGCCAAAAGCATTGGTTGTGCCAGAACATTTTTCTCCTTCATATGTCAAACCAGATACACGGCTGCCGAGAAAATACCCGAATTGAGTGCAGCATTTAATTTTTTGAGGCTGCACGCTTTATCCTGCCCGGCAAAACCAGGCTGCGCAGAAAATAATAAAACAACTAAATAAATTGCAATCCTAAAAATCATATGTCCTCCTTATTACGATCTAATATTATTCACGAATAAAAGATATCTCAGATAATCCGGTTTCAACCGTGGGGAATTCTCCCAATTTTACATACGTATCATTTTCAGACATATAAGAAGGCCAGATCAGATCTTCAGTGCTTGGATTTCCGTATTTAGCAAAATTGGTCCACATGGTCATAGTTGTTTCAGCAACCTGCTGATCTATTTCATTAAACCCCATTGATATAAAAATATCATCTGTGTCACCATAAGAGCCGCTAATACCGTCTCCATCCAGGTCGCCGACAATGAGACTTGCACCTGTCGCAGGGTCAAGAACAAGTCCCAGCTGGTGATGAACAACAGCACTTTCCGGAAAATTAAAAACATAGGTCAACTCACAGGCATGATACGCAAGAACACCCTGATTCTGCCACCCTGAAGGCGCATGGTCAAACAGACAGGCATAAACACTGGCAGATTTATAATCGCTCATCCAGGGCAGAACATTTTTAATTGTGCCAATGGGATCTGGCGTATCATTGGTATTGATAGAAATCATGAATGGCACATCATTATTCTGTCCTGTTTCATAACTTTGCCTTTCTGAAAACGGCAGATAGATCCCGTCTACATTGGTGTAAGGAACAACTGTGGCTGAAGCAGCTGCAACGATCTGTGTCCAGGACTTTGCCCTGAGGTCTTCAAGTGTTTCCGCACCCATGGCAGCAGATAAAGCTGAACCATATGCTTCAGCACTTGCCAGGCTTCGGGTATCTGGATAAAGGGTCCCACTCTGGCTGATTGCTTTATGAAACAGACCTTTAGCCATTGGGGATGCCATCAGAGAAAGTGTTTTTCTACCGCCACCGGATTCACCGAAAATTGTCACATTCCCGGGGTTGCCGCCAAACCGTCGGATATTTTTTTGTACCCACTGCAGGGCAGCGATCAGATCCATCTGGCCATAATTTCCGGAACCAGCGCCGGATTCTTCGCTTAAAAGCGGATGGGCCATGTATCCGAACGGTCCGAGACGATGATTGACTGTCACCAGAACAACCCCTTTGTTTGTCAGTCCGTCCGGATTGTTAAAGGCCTTGGTGTTGCTGGTCAATGATGTAAAACCGCCGCCATGAAACCAGACCATGACCGGAAGGTTCTTCGCTGTTTTAGGTGTTGTCACATTTAGATACAGGCAGTCCTCGCTCATGCCGCCTTCGCCAAATCTCTGAAGATACGGATTTTGGGCAGCCTGATCACTCCAGGCAATCGCATCCCGCACTCCATGCCATTTTTTAACACTCTGGGGAGGTCTCCAGCGCAAATCCCCCAACGGCGGCTGGGCGTAAGGAATACCCAAAAACTGCCAGGTGGAATCAGTTGATTCATACCCACGGACAAACCCTTTTCGGGTATTGATAATTTTGCGTTTGCCTGTGGCGCGTTGAAAATATTCCAGAGCAGCCAGGCTTTTTCGCAAAGTCCGGGCCCTGGGATCTTTGTCTGTAAAAACATCTGCTGCATTCAAATCAGCCAGCAAAGCGGCAACATTAATGTCAGACACAAAACTTACGGTTGATTGGTCAAATGAAATCAAGCCTTTATAATTACTGACAATCTGTGCAATAGCGGTTGAAATCTGAATACCATCGTTCAGGTTCCCATTCTGGTCCAGTGTCTGAAGAAAAACCAGCAGATTGTTGACACGCGCATCTTCAGGCCCTTGCGCGCCTTCAACCAGATCCGGTGCCGTCACAAAGGGTTTTCCCATGGTTGTTCCCAATACCAGATCACCGACGGAAAAAGTAACCGGCGTATTTTTTTTATACCTGAACCTGCCAAAAGAGTTGGTGGTGCCGGAACATTTTTCTCCTTCATATGTCAATCCGGATACGCGGCTGCCGATAAAATACCCGAATTGAGTGCAGCATTTAGCTTTTAACTTTTTGAGGCTGCCTGCTTTATCCGGCCCGGCAAAACCAGGCTGCGCAGAAAATAATAAAACAACTAAAAAAATAATCGTTTTTTGAATCATACCCCCCCCCTTTTTTTAAAAAACAGATTAATGTTTTATGCCTCACATTAAAGACTCGCTTTGCCGCATCAGATGTTCGCGCATGCGCACCTCTCCAAGTACCGGATCTTTTTTATGAAATGCGTCCATAATCAGTCGATGTTCTTCAATGGATGCCTTAAACCGGTTGGGCTTTGACAACTGCCAGGTCCGGTATATTGACGTTTTCTGCTGAAGTTCGGTGAATATTTTTGTCAGGATATCATTTCCTGCGATCTGCTTGACTGCTTCGTGAAATTTCCAGTTGGCCTGCAGATATTTTTGAGGTTCATTGGCAGCATACTGTTTTTCAAGGGCTTCATGAAGCGCATCAAGTTCGGCAAGCCTTTCAGGTGTCAGATTCCGGATAGCAAGCATGACACTCATGCCTTCCAGAACTCCCATGACTTCAAACATCTGCGCAATTTCCTGTTTGGTATGAATGGTGACATGTGCACCTTTAAAGGGCGTAATGGTGACAAATCCTTCTTTCTCAAGGGAACGGAATGCCTCGCGCACCGCATTTCTGCTGACCTGCATATGTTCTGCGATTTCGCATTCTATCAGCCGCTCTCCAGCTGGTATTTTCCCGGAACTGATCGCTCCTCTGAGCTGTTCAATCACCCTGTCAACAAGCGGAATTTTTATTTCTGCCTTAAGAATGCGGTTCATGATTTTCCTTTTCAGTTTTGTAGATTGTCGACAATCTACAATATGTGCTCAGGATAATAAAATCAGAGGATACATTCTGTCAAGGGAAAACAAAACGGATAGTCCAAGTAATATGAGCCACAAGGACAAGACCCTTTATCTATTTTAAAATTCCTGAAGATTTTCTTTTATTTGTTTTTTTTCTTTAAGAATATCTTGTTGTTCCCACCACTGCACACCCTGACTTCTAATCTGCTCAGGTATCTGCGACAACCACAATGAACCCGGGTCAAGGTAATGAGCAAATCCTGCCGCGCGGACACGGGCTTGGGAATCTTCACTGTAACGCGCTTCAAAAGCATATGCCCATGCAGTTTGAGGATAAATATCCTGATGACGTCTTGCCCACTTTAAACCAAACAATAAAAAATCCTTATCTCCCGTGTAATCATATAACCACTGAGCAGTGCTTATCAATTGATACCAGGGGGATGGAGATCGACTTTTGGCATAATTAGAATCCCGTTTATCAGATGCATCAGTCAGGTATTTGAGTGCCATCTTCTTATCCCTGCCATATGCGCTTATTAACGCCAATGCCAAGGATCTTTGAAAATTTGTTGACCTGCCCTCTTTAGGTTCCAGGATCTTTTTAAATTGTTCCAACATTTCCGGAGTTGCTTCAGTATGCTGGATAAAACCCATGGTTGCATAAGGAAGAAAAAATCCTGGAAAAAACGTACTCTTCAACAAATTAAACTTGCTGTCATAAAAAAGAAAAATTTGGGTCGCTTTTTCATACTCTTTGTTAAGAATGTAATTTAACCCGAGATAACCGTGGGCGTATTCATCGCTCATATCCATTCCACTTAAGGCTTTAATCTGCTCGTCACAAAGATTTTCAGGACATTCAGACAAGATGGAAAATATCGTTCCTACTTCCTTTGGTTTGGTTATCCTGTCACCTGTCTTGACAGTATTATACTGATAAATACGCATGGCATTACCCACTGCCAATTCACGATCAATATATAGCTGCGAAAAAAGATACTTTCGCTGTTGTCTTTTTAAATCTGTGGAAGCAGAAACCGGCATCAGGTCTTTAAGATCTTTCTCGATCATATCTATATCTGCTTTACCTAAACGATGATCAATAAATAGTGAGCCCCACAATCCATCAGTGTTTTTTAATTTATCATACTGATACAATGTCTTTTTAAAAAGCCTGCGAACATCCTCTGATCCACCCAGCATACTCATAATCGAAAGAAAATTCCCAAAAGAATATAGAGAATCGTATCTGACCCAACTGGAATATGCATGTCTGGCCGCACCATGATAATCCTTATCCATCATTGCAAGGCGATAACTGGACTCCATTTCACATTGGGCGCCTGTACCAAACGAGACACAAAATTTATAAAAATACTCAGCCTCTTGAAGTCTTCCGGCTCTATCAAATACTTTACCCGCCTCATATGCCAGGTTGGATGTTTCAACCCGTTTTCCGTTCGGGACATTTAAAAAATATGGAAAAGAAGCATAAACCTGGGTGGCCTTTAGGTATTCTTTATTTTCAATAAAGTATTCTCCGAGCAAATTATATACATTCCATCCTTGATCATCTTTTCGTATAGCACTTTGCAGTAATTTAATCGCTTTAGCCCGCTCTCCTTTATTTTCAAATTCCTGGGCAGAAAAAATGATTTTTTGAGGAGAGCCATTAAACCGTTTAGAACACTGCTGTTCAAAATCTTTTTCACTCAATTTGCCGGACAAATAAGCAGATTTTAAAAGAGCAAAATTTACGGTGGTAAACTGTTCATTTATTTGATCCGCAGGGAAAAAACCTCTCGGATTCCCCTGATAACCACAAACCATTTTCCCCTGTTTAAAAAGCGGTGGGATTTTCTTTATTAGATGAGCTGTTCTTCTATAATCTATCTCAAATTTATATGAAGTTTGTTTTATGTTGCATGCTATTTTATAGGCTTTTTCCAGATAAAATTTTTGAGTAGAAGATTTGTTTTGCAAGGCATATTTATAAAGGCTTTGTGCATAGGGCGCATCAAAGGCAGTTAACCCATTAAAAACCGGTTCAAGCTGCTCTCCATATTTCACCCCGCTGTTATATGCCCCTTGTGCATACACCATTCTATAAAGAGGCTTTAAAGGGATATTTATCAATATGTTCCGATATAACAGCCAAAAATCTGTTTCGCTTAAATTGTTTTCATAAACTGACAGGTCAGATTGAACAATCCGCTCCTTGATTTTATAAATCAAATCATTCAAAATATTTTTTCCAATATCTTCACCGGCATGATTCCCAAAATCCCACTCATCTTGCAGTTCTTCACCTAACAACGATTTAAACTGGGGAAAAATTCCCCCCAGTGAACTGAATAATTTTTGACCATCAATATTGGCCCATAAATCTTCATCATCAATTGCATATTGAATAATCTGCCGCCAGCCTCCTGCAGCTATTTTCTCATCAAATTCGGGCACAGGTTTTCCATATGCCCTTGAGAGTTTCAAAAGCTCCAGATATGAAACAGCATACAATAATGGATTGGTTATTTTCCCAAGTGTCTCCTTTAATTCATAATAATTTCCATTGATATATGCCTGCAAGCCAGTCATCGCCATGTCTTTTTCACCTTCCAGATATGGCAGTGCCAATGGACGACGATGCAGGTATTGCATTGCGCGAGCCATAAACAATCTATAATATTTTGAATCTTTATCAACCCCGGTCAAAACAGCAACAGAACGCTCAAATAATCGATCTTTTGCATCCTGATGGATATTGGGTGTGATACAGGCAATAAATTGCAGCCATGCCGCACTGTCTATAGGATCTTTTATACCATCAATCGTTTCATGGACAGTGGTATTTAACTTCCAGTTTTTTTCCGCTTTTGGATCAGTTCGGATTACCAAAGAACGGTCAAGAGGCGTAATAAATTGAATCATATCATCCATCTTGTCAATTATCTGAACCTCAAGTGTTTTTTGGACACAAACCTCGTCTAACTTATATATTTTAAACTTTTCTACTTTACCCGCCTTTGTTATGACGAGTGCCAATTCTTTTGCCGGAAAGCCATGCTTGTCTTGAACTCTTCTATCAACACTTTTAAGTAACAGGTGCACTGTTGTCACCTTATTGTTGCGTTCATATGCGGTCAATCTATAGTCTTCAAACACAAATGCACGTTCACCATAATACCCCAAAACAAGTTCAGCTGGCATTACCGTTTGGCCTGTAACATGAGCGATCTTTGCACCAATCAAATCAGCAGCAAGCTTTCTGGAAACAATATCATTACCAACTGAAAAATCCTCAACCGGCAAGACAATAAAATCATATTTTTTTTTATCAAAAACCTTTTTATGCCACTCTTTTTTCTCTTGAACCCAGGGCGATCTGTTTTCATAAATCATCCAGTTCCACTGTTCTGAGTTATCATATCCAGAAAAAACATTCTTAAAATCAGTATAGACATCATATTTCTCATAATCTATTTTTGGCGGCGGCGCATTAAACATGGCATTCATCTCATCTCGAATCCGCATCACATCTTCCATAGCTTGCTGATTAAGATCTTCAACGGTACGATATTCTTTTGCCTTCACATCTGGCAAGGAACAAAGAAAAACACAAAGAGTTACACACAAGATCAGGCCAGCTCTTTTTATGGCATGTATAAAAAATAATCTAAAATCCAATATTTTACCTCCAAGCTGATATAATATAAAAAAGGGACGGTTTAAAATCGTTGTTATGACCTCAGCGTCAGCAGAATTTTTTTCAGATTTTCAAGATACAGATCCATGCCGCGCAAAAAGATGTCATTATGATTGGCACCCGGAATCTGCAAAAGCGTTTTGTTTTTTGAACCGCAGGCATCATGCAGCGCCTGACCATCCGTAAACGGAATAATATGATCAAACTGGGCATGGATCACCAGGCAGGGGTTTGAAAAATTTTTAATTTTATCCACATTTTCAAGGCCCCGGGGCAGGTCCGGATTCTTTTCAAGAAATATCCCAAGGGTTTCAAGCAGCGGTTTTATCCAGGCAAACCCGCTTTCAATCACCAGACAGTCAAATTCTTTTTCACGCTTTGCAGCAAGCTCCAGGGCACTGGCACTGCCCAGGGATCTTCCCATCACGCACAGTTGGCCAGTCATCTTTTTCTGTGCCATGAAAGACTTCACAAAATCAAATATTGCATGACAGTCCCGGATCATGGTGCTGACCGCAGGGGTTCCGCCGGAGCTGCCATATCCTCTGTAATCGGCAACAAAAAAATTTAACCCCGCCTGATTGAACACCCCGCCAAGATCATCATAATCTGAGACAATTTCTCCATTGCCATGGAAAAATAAAATCACTGGTGCTGCGTTGGAAACAGAATGAAAGGATGCCCCCACCTGAACCGTCTCATCCACCGGAATCATAAAATCCTGCCGGTTTTCAGCAGGCGGTCTCATCCCGAAATCCGCCCGGGGATGGAACAGATACTGCAGCACACGGGGATGGTCCAGTATGGCATAGGCCTGTGTCGTATCAGATTGCGTCATGCGTCACCTCCTTGATTATTTTTCAGATTTCAGTAAATCAAGATTTTCAGGTCCTCGGAAAAACGTTATTGCTATCCCGAAAACAGATAAAATCACTCCCATCACCATGGTCCGATGAAAACTTACCATAAACCAGGGTTCCATCTCTTTGAGATAATTTTCCAGTGCTATCCCGTTGGTAAATTTGAGGAAAGAACTTGAGAAAACAAGCCCTGCCAGGGCAACCCCGATGACCATTCCCAGGTTTCTTGCCGTTGCAACTGCTCCGGAGGCAATGCCGCGACAGGACACTGACACGGCGCTCATGATCGCCGTATTATTCGGAGATACAAATAAAGCCGTTCCCAGCCCGGCAAGACTGATTCGCCACAGGATGGACACCACAGGCATATCCGGCTGGATATACATCAGTGAAAACTGAGACAGCCCCATACACCCCATCCCCAGAAGACATAATTTTCTTGAGCCGAACCGGTTATAAAGTATTCCGGAAACCGGGCTGACAAACAAAAGAAATAAAAATGGAACAATCATGATGGTCCCTGTTTTTGATGCAGCAAAGCCGCAAGGGTATATCAGGTAAAACGGCATCATGAAAACAATAATAAAAAGTCCTGCAAACATGAACCCCGCAGACACCACCGGGAAAACAAACAGCCGGATTTTCAGCAGAGCCATGTCAAACAACGGATACCGGGTGTTGTGTTCATTAAAGACAAACCCTGCACCTGCAGATATGCAGATAACGGCCATAACCGCAGAATGAATGGAAAATATACCCCAGTTATTCAGCTGGGTCATCAGGACAACCAGACTGGAAATCGCCAGAATCAGCAGAAGACTGCCTGCTTTATCAAGGGGCTCGTTGCTTCCCTTTGAAAAATGATCTGTATCTAAAATCTTCATGCCCATGACAACCGCAGTCAAACCAATGGGGATATTAATATAAAAAATGCTGCGCCAGGACAGATATTCCAGAATAAATCCCCCGAGCACAGGACCGGTTGTCAGCCCTGCTGCAACCACTGCCCCGATCAGACCCAGCGCTTTACCCCTTTCCTGCGGTGGAAACGCGTCCACCACAAGCGCCGGGGAACACGCCATAAGCATGGATGCCCCGATCCCCTGCAATCCCCTGGCACAGATCAATACCGGTGGACTGGGTGCAAAGCCGCAGGCACCGGACCCGATGATGAAAATGGTAAACCCCAGAACATATACCAGTTTTTTCCCCCGGATATCAGACAGTCTGCCAAAGCTTAAAAGCAAAGAGGATACTGTCATCAAATAGATGATCACCACCCATTGTATCGTTGTCATATTTGTCAGAAGATCCTGCATCATGAACGGCAGGGCAACATTGACAATACTTGAATCCAGCGTGGACATGAAAATTGAGGTGGCAACAAGAAAGAACACTTTCCATTTTTTATCAAAATCTGCAGGCATATCTTTATTCCTATCTTTTGGTTCTCAGAAGAGTATTGTAAATGAAGTCAGTTGACAAGAAAAATCAAACCCGATGAGGCTGCATTGCACTTGCAAATAAATTTATTATCAAACTCTCATTCAGGCCTAATTCTCATCTAATACAGACCCCATATGATCAAACCGTACGATAGAAAAAGCCACACCCCGGATAAGCGGGGGCCGGAAAGTCAACGGGTCTTGCGAAACAAAAAGGGATGACGTGGATTGCAGATTAAAACAACCCGCTTAAGACGGGATATTTTAAAGGGCCATTCACCATCCAGGATAAGAATAAAACACACTGCAGGACGGCCGGACCGCCTATTAAACATGGTGATTTTCATCAGGGGGTTCTCTGATTGAAAGTCGATTTAAAAATTTTTTATTGATAAGGAAAAAAAATGAAACTCAGAAAAAGTTTGACTTCTATCGCTTTTGCCTGCTTGATGGCCTTCATGGCATCGGCCGCATACGCCGCACCACCCAAATATGTTTTTTTCTTCCTGGGTGACGGCATGTCCAGTACACAGATCCAGGCCACCGAAGCCTATCTGACGCAGGTCAACGGTGGCAGCGCACAAGAAGCCGCCGACCTGCTCCTGCCACAGAACCGGCTGAACATGAGCAAAATGCCCGTGGCCGGTCTGCAGACCACCTTCGACGCCCATGCCCTGATGACTGATTCGGCTTCTTCAGCCACGGCCTTTGCCTGCGGCATCAAGACCCTGAGCGGCGTCATTGGAATGAACGATACTAAAGACACCAGCTACAAAAGCGTTGCCCAGCTGGCCAAGGAACAGGGAAAGAAAGTCGGCGTCATCTCCAGTGTGTCCCTGGATCATGCCACCCCCGCAGCCTACTATGCCAGCGTGCCCTCCCGCGGCAACATGAACGACATCTGCGTCCAGATGGCCAATACGGGCTATGAATTTTTCGGGGGCGGCGGTCTGGCCAAACCCACAGCGCCGACCGACGTTTGGGCCCTGCTCGCTGCCAACGGCTATGAAGTCCTCAACACCAAAGCGGATATCGAAGATCTTCTGACGAACCCGCGGGACAAGGTAGTTGCCATCAATCCCGTTCTGCCGGGCTCTGCCGCCATGCCCTATGCCATTGACAAACCCGAGGAGAACCTCTCCCTGGCCGAGATAACCAATGTAGCCATCAAGGTTCTTTCCGCCAACGACGGCCATGGCAGGGGATTTTTCCTCATGGTCGAAGGTGGCAAGATTGACTGGGCCGGCCACGCCAATGATGCCGTTGCCAATATCGGTGACATGATCGATTTTGACAACGCCGTGGGCATGGCCCTGGAATTCTATAGAGCCCATCCCCGGGATACCCTGATCGTTGTCACCGGCGACCATGAGACCGGCGGTATGACCATCGGCCATGCCACCACCGGCTACAAAGCCTATTATGAGAAACTGCTGGGCCAGACCAAAAGCTATGAAAATTTCCAGGCCAATGACTGGGTACCGCACAAAACCCTCATGGCCCCCGGTGTCTGCGGCAGCCACCTTGGTGTCGATAACCTGGCAACTGATAGCGCCATGATCAATTTGATGCAAACCGTTTTCGGTCTGGACTATTACAGCCTGAACGACTACCAGAAAGAAAAACTCGAAGACGCCTATGACAAATCCATGTGCGGCACCAACGACAACAGCGGTGCGGAGAACACCTTTCTCTACAGCGGCTATGAACCCATCGTTGTCACCCTCACCCATATCCTGAATGAAAACGCCAGCATCGGTTGGACTTCCTATTCCCACACCGGGGTTCCGGTGCCGGTCTTTGCCCAAGGCGCGGAAGCCAGGAATTTCTATGGCTTTTATGACAATACGGACATCGCCAAGAAACTTGCCAGAATCATGGGCATTAAACAGACTCTGCCGATTGTGAAATAGTAATCGGAATAGACTCAAATTGGAGGTTTTATGAAAAAAATCAGTATTTCACTCATGGGGCTGGCCCTTCTGGCCATCCTCCTTATAGCACCGGCAGCCCAGGCAGCCATGTCGGCGAATATCATTTACAGCGAAACCAATCTGGGCTGCGATTGGAAATACGACTTTACGGTTGAAAATACATCCTTGATGACAGATTCTCATCCATACCTGTGGAATGTGGCCTTGACCTTTGAAAATTCCGTCAATGTCACCCTGCTGAATACTCCCGCAGACTGGACGGTCGCTACGTATACTTACAGCCCGTTGTACCTCAATGAAACTATTGAAACGGATTATCTGGAAATGTCTTCCGATTCAATCGCATTCGATGTGCTTCCCGGGGCTTTGCTGGCCATCAGCTTCACCGCCGACTGCCAGCTGGGGGAAATCACCTATGTTGCTGAATTTTCCGATCACGGGGAATTTGAGGATTGGTCGTCCATTTCCGGAACGGCGGCACCTGTGCCGGTTCCGTCTGCGGTCCTGCTCCTTGGCTTCGGCCTGATCGGGCTGGCGGGCATCTGCAGGAAAACGGACAGATAATAAACATCTGTTCGATTTTTTAAATCAACCCTAACGGCGCTGCAGGATCTGCGGCGCCGTTTTATTCGTTTTTTCTGAGGAGAATAAATGTCAACTTCGCGGCGCGACTGGCTTTTTGCCCTGGTAATCATCACCATCTGCATCGGACTGTATTTTGTCGATCTGGCCGGGATTCCGACCGCACCTTCAGGTCTCCATGCCCGGGGCCGGGTCATTGCCGTGGACAACAGCAACGTACGCACCAATCTCATCGTCAAGACCGAAAGCCAGTTTTTGACAGTGCGGCTGCTTAACGGCCCCCACCAGGGCCAGGAGCTGACCATCACCAATATGCTCACCGGCAAAATGGAGTTTGACGAATTCTATGAGGCCGGGGCCACCGTGCTTGTGGAATACGATATGGCCAAAGGAAAACCGGCCAACGGCCTTGCCCGGGGGCACTATCGCCTGCGGCTTCAACTTGTTTTAATCGGCCTGTTCGGCCTTCTGCTCATCGGGGTAGCCGGGGTTACGGGCCTTAAGGCCCTGCTCTCCTTTGTATTCACGGCCATGGTTCTCTGGAAGGTGTTCTTTCCACTGCTCCTCAAGGGATTTGCCCCGCTGCCCACCGGAATGGCCGTGGTGGGTATTTTCACCGCCGTGGTCACATTCTCCGTTGGCGGGATGAACCGGCGTGGAATAGCCACCTTTGCAGGATCCATGATGGGGGTGTCCCTGACCTGCCTTCTGGCAGTCCTGTTCACCCAGGCTTTTGCCCTCCACGGCGCAGTCCGTCCTTTTGCCGAAACCCTTCTCTACTCGGGTTATTATGACCTGCAGCTCACCGACATTTTCATTGCCGGCGTTTTCATCGCCTCCTCCGGGGCCGTCATGGACCTGGCCATGGATATTGCCGCGGCCATGGATGAAATCAAACAGAAAAATCCGGATATCGGATTCAGAGACCATTTACGTTCCGGCCTCCGGGTGGGCCGGGCCGTCATCGGCACCATGACCACAACCCTGCTCCTGGCCTATTCCAGCAGCCACATCACCATGTTCCTCCTTTTTATGGCCAAGGGACTTCCCTCGGAAAACATCCTCAATGCCCCCTTTGTGGCTGCCGAAATCCTGAATATCCTTGTGGGCAGCTTCGGGCTCGTCACTGTGGCCCCGTTTACGGCACTGGTGGCTGGTCTGCTCTACCATTGGAAGCCATCAATGAATAAAGAGCGGCTATAGATACTCTGGTTCAAGACCTTTGCTTCATTGAATATCAGAATATGGATAACCGGGAATCAGATACTTTTCAAAAAATATGTCTATTTTCAATCTCTCCTATCTTTTGGTTATTAAAAGAGTATGGTATATGAAGCCAGTTGACAGGAAAAATCAAATCAGATGAGGCTGCCATGGCAAATGTAAATGATGTTGTTTTACTCTACCTTGAAGACAGGCCCGTATCTTTTGCACGGGTTGAAGATATCAGACCGGATTTCAAAAAAGACTGGTACCAGATTAAATTATTGATGCTGCAGATCCCCATGCAGGTGGTCACCTGGATTTTAAAAGAGGAATACATCAACGGGGAGCCATTTAATATGGGGGGCAAAAAAATGAAACTTGAAAAAGTGCTTTGTCCTGCGGATGAAAACCCGGTTGCTGAGCCGGAAACCAGAACAGATCAAAAAAACACCAATATCATATCCTTTGCAGACCTGAAAAAAAATCATGGCCCCGAATCCGGCTAAAATATTATCCGCATCCAGACGCACAGACATCCCGGCCTTTTATCTGGACTGGTTCATGGACCAGATCGACTCAGGGTTTTTTAATATTCAGAACCCTGTCACCCGCACTGTTAAAACGCTTGACCTTAAAAAAGAAAACATTCATTCCATTGTTTTCTGGTCTAAAAACTATGATGTTTTTATCAACACCCGGGCAGGCGAAAAACTGCAGGATGCGGGCTATCATCTGTATTTTAATTTCACCGTCAACAGTGAGTCCGCCCTGCTTGAGCCCAACATTCCGCCACTGAATGAACGGCTGAACCAGTTGCACCTGCTGGCTGAAAAATTCGGTGCAGATGCTGTTGACTGGCGCTTTGACCCTGTCTGTTTTTATCAAACCCGAATAAATGGCCCCATGCTGGACAATCTGAAGGATTTTGAGAAAATTGCCCGAACCGCACAAAAAGCGCAGATAAAAAAATGTGTTGTCAGTTTCTGTGACCCCTATGCAAAAATTCAAAAAAGAATCCAGGCGCTGTTTAAAAAACCGGATCAGACAATACTATTCTCAGATCCTTGCCTTGAACAAAAAAAACAGGTCATTCAACAGCTGAAAGATCATCTTAAAAATTCAGGCATCCAATTATATCTGTGTTGCGAAAAACATGTTTTTTCATCTTTTTGTCAGCCCCCTGATGATCAGGGCTCAGGCGTCCTGGAAAATGCCTGTGTGGATGGAAGAAAACTGAAACTGCTTTACGGCGGGCACCCCGAAACCCGAAGGGATTACGGTCAGCGATCCAAAAAAGGATGTCGCTGTTCAAAATCCATTGATGTGGGATCGTATAAAGATCATCCCTGCTTTCACAATTGTCTTTTCTGTTATGCAAATCCGGATATGGATTCAAAATTAAAAGAAGTCTCATTATATGAAGAGTCACATGAAAATTAAAAATCTTGATATTAACGGCCATACATTTCTGGCCCCGCTTGCCGGTGTGACCAACCTGCCATTCAGGCTCCTGGTAAAAGACTGCGGATGCGCTGTGGTCTGTTCTGAAATGATCAGCGCCAAAGGCATTTTTTATAATTCTGAAAAAACCCTGGATCTGATGGCATCCAAAAATGAAGAAAGACCCCTGTCCATACAGCTTTTCGGTGCTGATCCAGATACGATGGCAAAAGGGGCTGCATTTGTGGAAAAGCTGGGGGGGGCTGATATCCTTGATATCAATTTCGGGTGCAGTGTTAAAAAAATAATCAAACAGGGCGCAGGTGTTGCCCTGATGAAGGAGCCTGAACTTGCCAGGGTCCTTTTAAAATCGGTCAGGGCTGCCACACGCCTTCCTTTGACCATCAAGATCAGATCCGGATGGGATCATACCGGATCCCAGGCCTTGAATATTGCCCGAATCGCCCAGGAATCCGGGGTGGACGCGATTATCATGCATCCCAGAACTGCAGCCCAGGGATTTAAGGGCACTGCTGACTGGAATCTGATCAAAAAACTCAAGCAGCAGATCACCATTCCCGTCATTGGGAACGGAGATATCAATTGTGTTGAAGATGCAATACAGATGCTGTCCCATACCGGATGCGATGCAATTATGATCGGCCGGGCTGCGATGAAAAACCCCTTTATTCTTTCCCAGATTGAAGATTATTTAAAAACAGGCAGTTACACAACTCCTTCATATCATGACATATTCAACGCAATGGAAAAACTGACCTGCATGTATATTGATCATTTCGGCGAACTGCCTGCCTGCAGAATGCTTCGCAGCAGGCTTTCATGGTTTGTAAAAGGCCTGCCCGGATGCTCCGGGTTCCGGAAAAACCTGTCCCGGATCAATTCCAAAACCCAGGCCCTGGAAATGATCAGAAAATTCGAGAACAGCATTTCACAAACCCATCAGGGTATAATACCACCGGACCACAAAGCGGACAATTGAATGCCTCCCGGCTACTGCCGATGATAGCTGGCAGTGGTGATTGAGCTGACGCCGCCCCTGGGTGTGAATTCGCCGGATACTTCCATGGTCAAAGGATTCAGCACCTCAACCAGATCATCCAGAATTTTATTAACCACATGCTCATAAAAGATGCCGACATTCCGGTACTGAAGCAGATAGTATTTGAGGGACTTAAGCTCCACAATGGTTTCATCCGGCCGATATCTGATGATGATGCAGCCGTTATCCGGCAACCCGGTCATCGGGCATACCGATGTGTATTCGGGCTGTTTAATCGTGATATCAATGCTGCGTTTTGATTTATATGCATAGGGAATTGCTTCCAGAACACTGGATGCAATCACACCGGGATCTTCAATTTTATAGTGGATGTTATAGGTCTTGTTCTCAATCATGATGTAACTTTGCTCCTGCACCTTATTTCAAAAAAAATAAAATAATTTAACGCCTATTGGAAAAAAGTTATCATAAAGAACATCAGGTTTCAAACAAATTAACTGCAAAATCCTTTCTGTCCGGTATTCTTCCGGAAACCAAAAAAAGGCTTGACAAAAATCAGGAAAAAGTCAATAAATACCAAACTCAAATGTTTATCTAACGAATACCAGATAATCCTAACCTTCGTTAGAAATCAATGCATTAAAATACAGCAGTACCTTGTCAGATCTGGACAACCCATTTTTGGCGATATTAAATAGTCCCAAGGAGGATATAGATATAAATGAACGATTTTTTACAAAGCCTTCGCAACGGCCAGGCTGAAAAACCAAGAACACCTAAAACACGCAAAAATCATGATAATTCATATCATTACACCAGTGCCCCACGATTCCACTCTTACGGCGGATACCAGAACACAAGAAATCAGCAACCGATAAAACGACCGCCTGCTCAGCTCCAGCCCGGAAACCAGCTCCCTGCAGATGAACTCTCGACCACCTCCCTTCTGGCAGAGGCCATTGAAGACCTGAATGCGCATATTGAAACCCTTGCAAACAACCAGAACTATCTGATTGCCGTTCAGGAAAAAACAGCAGACATGCTTGAAAGACAAGCCATTGCCATTGAACGAATTGTGGAACATTTAAATATCGGCACTGAAAACCCGGAACCTGCAAAAAAAACAAAAACACCTAAAAACGCATTCAGACATCACTACATCAGTGCAGACAAACCCGCACAGGAAGCTGCACCAGTGGCAGAACCTGTTCAGGAGCCGGTTGAAGAGATTAAACCGGCAAAAGCCGTTATTCGGAAAAGAAAACGGGTCATCACCCGAAAACCTGTTGAAACTGTCACAGCAACCCCGGAGGCCGCCACTACGCTTCTTGGCCGTGATGAAATCATGAATATCATTCAAACCATGCGGGCACAGGGTGCGACCTTTGATCAGGTGGCCAGCCATCTGGTTGATCTGGGACAGCCCACTTTCTCCGGCCGCGGAGAATGGCACGCCCAGACGATCCACAGATTATGTAATAAAAAATAAATCCATCCGGATTTACAAATACACCCCGCAGGAAACCCGAACACAGTTTCCTGCGGGGTTTTTATTTTCTGACCTGTCCGTTTTCTTTACACCCTGAAAAACAAATCCCCTGTTCTTAAGAATATTTGGCACATTCTCCCTTTGTTTAATTTGAAAAGCCCCTATTAAAGGCTACCTTATATTTTTTCAGCCATCGGCACAACATTTGCTATTACATTTGATAATCAGAGAAACAGCTAATATGAGAAAATACAATTATGCCGAAAAAACGAACCAAGGAGGACTCATGGACCAGCATTCAACCCGCAGCCTAACACATGTATTACCGGATTTCAGGAATCAGAACGGATATCTGGAATTCTGTCTGGATCATGCGGCAGAAAACCTGGGCAAATACAAAAGCATATCCGATATCCAGAATGATCTGGCGAAAATAAATGTATATCCTCATATGAACATGCTGGAGCCGGTGAGGAATTTATCCTTTCTGGAAGAAAAAAACATTTCCAGACAAGACTATATCAAAGCCTGGAGAAATATCGTTGAAGGCCGGGTATTTACCGAACATGCGGCTGCCGGAGAAGCTACCCGGCTCAAATTGTCCACAAAATATCTGATCAATATACCCAAAAATCAATCAGTTAAAAAAATAGCAGACATGCTCAGTCAGGAAAAAGGACACCACATTACCGAAGAAATGGTTCGAAAAGAACTTTTCTGTGACCCGGCAGATCTTTTACCGATCTGTTTAGGGGTTCGCCATATGCTTCAGTTGTCGTACGATATAATCAAACTCGCAACGCTGATGGGATATTCGCCCAAAGCGGTTCTTTCAAAACAGAAAATGCTGGTGATCTTGAATGAAGCGACCGCAGATATCATCATGGATAAGTTTATCCGGCATCAGTTTTACGGATTTTCATACCGCAATGTCATGTTTATGATTCAAAAATCTTTTCATGGAATAAACATGAACGAAAAAGAAGTGTTTTATGACAAGACATCCCCCCTTCGCCTTCACAATCATGGACATATTGCCATATCGCAAACCCTGCCCTGCCAGATATTTTATATGGAACCCCATGGCGGCCGAAGATTTCTCAGCGATGACGAATTTGCCGCTATCCTCAAAACAACACAAATAAAAATTTCCTACAATATAGAAGACCTTGATTACCTGACCGGTGCCATTGATGATAACACACTGGCCTTTGCAATTCAAAAAGGAGAACAGGGGTATGACATGGTAATGGAGGTGCTGCCCAACAACCCCATGGCGCCTCAGAAAGGGGGAATGGCCGCCTTTGACCCGATCCTGGGAAAAGATGTGATGATTGAAAGCTTTCAACTGGATGGTATAAAAAATCACCAGATAAAATTTTTAAACAAAAATGTAAATTACTTTCCCAATCCGTATACTGCCTGGAGCGCTGTAAAAAAACACGGTCTGAAACTGCATCCGGTGGTAAAAGACGGATATCTGTATTATCAGCCGGTTATCGGGGATATTAATTTTCTGGTGAAAACAGCTATTTTCATCAGAAAAAATGCAAGCCCCATAAAAGCATGGAAGTCTCCTGCAACTACCCCGGCAGCGATCAACTGCATGCGGCGCCAGGATCTGCAAAAGGGGTTTAAAGAATTGGCCGGACAATTTATTCATTTTCAGTAATTTGTTTGCAAGAAGGATGCGTTACAAAACACAAAAAAAACAAAAACTTAACACAAGAATATAAGAAAAAGGAGAACCAGAATGAATCAGAAAATAGACCCGTCCGAATACAAGCCCGGATATTACAACAAAAAAAGATTGAATACCAAGGAATGGCTTGAGGGCAATATCCAGAAATGGATGCAGACCCAGGCCGAAAAAAAACCGGCAGCAACACCTGAGGAACTTCCAGCCAGCATCTGCTTTTCCCGGGAGATTGGTGTGGGTGCGCTGGAAATTGCCGATGCACTTGCCCAGATCCTTAACTTTCGCGTTATTGACCGGGAAATCATTGAACACATGGCCATTCAGGCCAACCTGACAGAAAAAGTCATTGAAATGTATGACGAGCGATATCCTGGAAAAATAAATGAACTTTTCTCCATGCTGACGCTGGACAAGACCTTTATTAAAAGTGATTATGCCAGACAACTTGCAAAAACAGTTGCAGCCCTTTCAGGAATGGAACCCACCATTTTTGTCGGCAGGGGAACGCATTTGATTCTCCCCCGTCAGAGGATTTTATCTGTCCGCCTTGTCTGCAGCAAAGAGTTTCGGCTGAACCGGCTGGCAGGATTAATTGACAGCAGCCGTTCAGATCTTGAAAAAAAGGTCCGGATTATTGACAGCGAACAAAATGATTTTTTCAAAACCGTATACCAGAAAAAAACACCGGAAAAAGAGGAGTTTGATCTGGTGATCTACAGAGATTTCTTTGATGATGCAGCCAAAATCGCCCGGATCATTGCCTGTGCCTATGAACAGCGATTCGGGAAAACTTCCGCCTGACAGCAGAGGTACTGCCGGGCAAACTTAACA
Source organism: Pseudomonadota bacterium (assembly GCA_018821535.1). Classification (GTDB taxonomy): domain Bacteria; phylum Desulfobacterota; class Desulfobacteria; order Desulfobacterales; family Desulfobacteraceae; genus Desulfobacula. The sequence goes on from JAHJLV010000016.1 coordinate 55,550, forward strand.
TGAGCCGGATTTGCCTTTCCGGCTCATGTATTCATCCCACTCCACAGGAAGCATCTGCTTTTTTTTCGTATTGCATTCCTTGCAGCAGGGAACCACATTAAATTTTTCTGATTTACCCCCCCGGGCAAGGGGAACAATATGATCCATTGTCAGTTCTTTTGGCAAAAAACTGTTTTGACAATAATGGCAGATACCGGAGGAACGTTTCCGTTTCCACCACTGGGTCGCGCGCAGTTTTCTTGCCTTATCCCGTTCTTTTTTTAAAAAAGCGTCATCAATGGATAAAAAAAACGGTTCCATAGGGCTAATACCCGAACTCAGTCAAGATTCTTGCATTGCTTACCCAGTCTTTGGTGACCTTGACAAATAATTTAAGCAGCACTTTGCGGCCGGTCATCTCTTCGATGTCCTTTCTTGCCTTTGCCCCGATCTTTGTCAGCATGGCCCCTCGTTTTCCGATAATGATCCCTTTTTGAGAATCCCGGACCACATGGATGCTGGCATGAATGACAATCAGTCTTTTTTCAACCTCAAAGGCATCCACTGTAACAGCGCTTGAATACGGAATCTCCATCCCGGTCATCCGGAAGACCTTTTCCCGGATAATCTCCTTGACCAGAAATTTTTCAGACACATCTGTAAAGGTCTCATCCGGATATAGTTTCGGGCTCACCGGAAGTACCTTTTCCACTTCTGCAATCAGATTTTTGACCTGAATATCTTTTTGGGCAGACACCGGGACAATGGCCCTGAATTCATGCAGGGTCTGAAACTCTTCCACCAGTTCAAAAACCTTTGCTTTTTTAACCAGGTCAATTTTATTCAAGGCAAGGATGACTGTTTTTTGAGTTTTTTTCAACTGGGATATAATCAGTTTTTCTGCTGAAAAATTCCGGGACGCCGCATCCACCATAAACAAAATAACATCCACATCCTCAACCGCCATTAACGCCTGATCCACAATCCGTTTATTCAAAAGATTTTTTGATTTATGAATTCCCGGCGTATCCACAAAAATAATCTGTGAAGACGCAAAATTTACAATACCCAGAATTCTGTCCCGGGTGGTCTGGGGTTTATTGGACGTAATGGAAATCTTCTGACCCAGAACCTGATTCAATAATGTGGATTTTCCGGCATTGGGCGCACCGATAATAGCGACAAAACCGGCCCGGAAAGTATCTGATATGTTTTTTTCAGTTGTCATGATGTAATTCCACCAATAAGGCTTTCAATTTCCTCCCAGATAGAATCCCGTCCCTGTCGGGTCTTGGCCGAAAACAGGATGACACCATCTGGTTCACATTTCAGGCTGGCGCAGATCGCTGCCTGCCGTTTCTTCTGCTGGGTTTTGGACAGTTTATCCGCTTTGGTCAGAATCACCAGATACGGCATCTGATGTTCTTCCAGCCAGGTGACCATATCAAATTCTTCTGTTTCCGGATCTCTGCGGATATCAATCAGCAGAACCAAGCCGCGAAGATTGGACCGGCCTGAAAGATATGCATTAATCATGGGCTGCCACTGCTCCCTGATTTTTTTGGACACCTTTGCATATCCATACCCCGGAAGATCCACAAAAGACAGTATTTCATTCACTGAAAAAAAATTGATCAACTGGGTGCATCCGGGTTTTGAGCTCGTCTTGACCATATCCCTGCGCTGAATCAACGTATTGATCAGAGAAGATTTTCCCACATTGGAGCGGCCTGCAAAAGCAATTTCCGGAAGATCATGTTCCGCATATTGAACCGGCTTTACCGCACTTTTAATAAATTCTACTGTTTTAATTATCATTATTTTGTCTTTAAATAGCCTTCCAGTCTGTCTAAACCTGTTTTCAGATTTTCCATGGAATTTGCGTATGAAAACCGAAGATAGCCTTCTCCGTTTTTTCCAAAATCAATTCCGGGCGTGACCCCTACATGGGCATTTTCCAGTATATCCAGGGCCAGCGCATAAGAATCCTGTGAAATATGCGTTGCATTCACAAAAACATAAAACGCCCCTGTAGGCTCCACATCAATTCTGAACCCCATATTCCTGAGCCGGTCAATAACATAACGCCTTCGTTTATTATATATTTCGCGCATCTTTGCGGTATCCTGCCCGGCATTTTTCAATACCGCCGCCCCTGCAAGCTGTGCAATGGAATTGGCACAGATAAAAAAATTCTGCTGCAGAACCTGCAGCGCTCTGATATATTCCGGCGGTGCAATCAAATACCCCAGACGGAGTCCGGTCATGGCAAACAGCTTTGAAAACCCGTTCAGCAAAAATGCCTTATCCGTGAACTCAAAAATGGAATGTTCTTTTCCTTCGTACACCAGTCCGTGATATATTTCGTCGGAAATCACATACAGCCCATGCGCATCAGCAATATCTGCAATCTGTCGCATCCTTTTTTCCGGTATGACACTGCCGGTGGGATTGGACGGAGAATTAATAAAGATTGCCCGGGTTTTTGACGTGATTTTTTCTTCAATCGCCTCAGGCGTATAAATAAATCCTTCTTTTTCAAAAACCGGCACAGTCACCGGAATCCCCTGGACATAATTGATGAAATTCGCATAACAGGCATAATGCGGGTCTGAAATGATGATTTCATCTCCCGGATTTACCAGGGCTGAAAACAAAAGCAGCATGGCCGGTGAGGTTCCGGATGTCACCAGAATCCGGCCCGGATCAATGATCGTATGATACGTGGTTTTATGATAGTCACTGATGGCCTGCCGAAGCCGGATATCTCCGAGGCTGTGGGTATAATTTGTCTCGTTGGCCGCAAGCGCCTCCATGGTGGCCTGATTCACGCATTCAGGAACCTTGAAATCCGGCTGGCCAATCTCCATGTGTATCACATCAATGCCCTGAGCTTCCATCTTTTGGATTTTCTCAAGGATTTCCATCACAATAAACGGCGTGATGGCATTGCACCGGTCAGCGGGCTGCATTGATCATCCCTTTACAGCACCTTGTTCAGGGCATACTCGATAATGCCTTCTGCGCCGGCCTTAAGCAGTTTGGGAATCAAATCCCGCACAATCTCTGAATTCACAACACTTTCCACAGAAAACCAGTCAGACTTGTACAGATGTGCAACAGTCGGGCCATTCAGGCTGGGCAGAAGTTTAACAATCTCTTCAATTTTATTTTCAGGCACATTCATTTTAATGCCCACCATTTTATTGGCTGCCAGGGCAGACTGAAGCAGCAGGGCAATCTGTTCAATTTTTTCTCTTTTTACCGGATCTTTCCAGGCGGTCCTGTTCGCAATCAGCTGGGTATTGGTTGCCATGACCTCATGAATCACTCTTAAATTATGCGCCCGGATGGTGCTTTCGGTTTCTGTGATCTCCACGATAGCATCGGCAAGCCCTGAAACAATTTTTGCCTCTGTGGCGCCCCAGGAAAATTTTACTTTCACATCAATATTTCGCTGCTCAAAAAACCGCTTTGTGAACTGCACAAGCTCTGTGGAAATTGTCTTGCCTCTCAGATCCTCCAGGGTATGAATCGAAGAATCACCGGCAACGGCAATCACCCACCGTGCAGGCCGGGCGCTGACTTTTGAATAAATCAGATCCGCCACCACGTGCACATCTGATCCATGTTCTGCAATCCAGTCCAGCCCGGTCAATCCGACATCGATTATGCCGCTTTCCACATTGATGGACATTTCCTGAGCCCGGCACAAGGCGCATTCAATGGTTTCATCATTAATTGACGGGAAATAACTTCTTCCATTCACGCCGATTTTCCATCCAGACTGCTGGAAAAGATTAATTGTTGCGTTCTGAAGACTTCCTTTTGGAATGCCCAGTGTAAGTATTTTTTTCATTATTTATATACCTTTTCAGGGTCAAAAATTATAGGTTCAACAATTTTCAACTCATTGTTTTCAATTTTGGAAAAAAAACAGCTTTTATATCCTTTGTGACAGGCAGCACCCCCCACCTGATCCACTTTCAAAAGAACTGTATCCTTATCGCAATCCACCCGGATTTCCTTTACCTGCTGCATATGTCCGGAGGTTTCCCCTTTTTTCCATAATTCATTTCTGGACCGGCTGTAATATGTGGCATAGCCGCTTTTTAATGTTTCATCAAATGACTTCTGGTTCATATAGGCCAGCATCAGGACCTCACCGGTTTTATAGTCCTGTGCAATGGCGGGTATCAGGCCGCCGGTTTTTTCAAAATCAAGCAGTATCATGACAGATTATCTTCCTTAACGTTAATTATAGAACCAATATAAATAACCGATATCGTTCAAAAAGTCAAATTCATATTCAAGTGGGGCGGGTCGAAGGTTTTATTTATTTTTTTTCATTTGCGATTGCTTTTTCAAGGGCAGCAACAAACATCGGCAGATGAATGGCGTATTTCAGCGCCACATCATGGAGAGTCATGAAAAGAGACGTACAGCAGATACATTCGCCAGCCTGCTCATCAAATGATTCAAACACCGCAATGGTGTCCTGGCAGGCCGATACCACATCCAGAACAGTCATTCCCGGATGGATATGCAGGACAGGATTTTGGGTCATGGCGCATCCTTTAAAACCTTTCTTACAGCTTCAGGGATTTTGGCAATAATTTGCGCAATCTGGGTGGCGGGTGTGGGGCAGGCTGCAAGACCTGCCAGGCGGTTGATTTTTGCACCGGCAAGGGCAGCGTCCGGAATGTCCATGCCGACAGAGATCAGGGCTGACACAATTCCCGTGAGCGTATCTCCAGTGCCGCCAATGGCTTCCATGGCTTCTGTGGACGGCCCGTCAACCGAAGACAGCAACCCTGTCTGATCCATGATATAATCGGTGGCGCCTTTAACCAGCAGATATCTTGCAGCATTGTCATGCTGATACGCCCTTTGGACCAGATCCGGCACTGTATTGTCAGTATGCAGGATAAACCCGCGGGTGTAAAAAGGATGGGGAGCATCCTCATCCGCCAGGAATGCCAGCTCCCCGGCATCGGGTGTGAACAGGTCATAGTCAGCGGCCTGGCCGCTCATCTTGGCGGCATACATGAATCCCGCATCTGCAATCATGACAGGCCTGTTTTCAAGGTCTGTCAATTTAAACAGAACCCGGTTGTGCCAGTCCACATCCGGCTGCAGATAATGGAAGACAATGGTCTCAATGCCGGATAATGCATGGTCATGGACAAGGTGATGATAAATTTTCCGGCTGCCGCTGCCAAGACCGATATCCCCGGCCAGAAACGCCGTTATTTCGGATTTTCCAAATATCGAAAGGGTCTGGAAAGCCGCACCGATCAGGGCGGATGTGCCCCGGTTCACCGGAATGTGCTGCCCGTTGATCACCACCTGGTCACCGCTCAGACAAACCTGGCCAACCGTCAGATCAAATGTCAGATCCGGGACGGTTCCTACAACAGCAAGCATTGTTTGTGCATCTCCTCAAAGGCCAGACCCAGAGCATATCCGCACAGCGTATGTCCGATATCCAGGGGCCGGGGTGATTCCGAAAGTGTTTTACCGACCATTTCAGCGGCAAGATACGGCACATCCGGACATCCGCCGCCGGAGATATTAACGATGCTCCGGGTCTTTTTTTCAATGGTCAGTTTCATATTGGCAGCCCTCACCATGAGAAAATCCCCAAAATCCTTAATCTGGAACAGATCAACCGGTTTCAGAAGCGGGCCGGTTACCGGAACCACCTGCAGGGGTTTGATATCAAATCCTTCCAGAAGCCGGAGGATGTTGAGCTGTTCAATCAGGGGAAATTCCACCACCAGATCACAGCCGGTCTGTATCTCCGGCGGCGGACCCATGACCCGGATATCCCATCCTTCTGATCTGAGACGCTTTTCCGCCTGGATCACGTCACTTGTGTGTTCAAACACCAGAATCCCGAGGCCTGCCCGGGATCCTGATTCATGACGGGGGATATCCTTTTTTTTAAATAAACTGAAGTTAAACAAAAATTCTGTGTCCTGAAAGTTTAATTCCGGGTAATGGTCAGCCGGTATTCATCGTCTTTCCGGTTGATATCCTTTACCGTGCAGTTTTTGCTTTCCGCTGCCCGGGATACATTTTCCATGGATGCATCCGTATCCACCAGAACAATGAGTTCTCTGTCGGCAGATGTTTTGATCGCGTTCATGAACATGAGTACCGGCTGAGGGCAGGAAAGCCCTCTTGCATCGACTGTGGTTGCCATAATATATTTATCCTCCTTATGCTGTTTTCCGCATGGTAAATCCGATGAACAGACAAACGACAAAACCAGTCACCACTGCGGCGATGCCATGGGGGCCCACGCCTGCCGGGGAACTGGCCAGCCCGAAATTATGGGCAAATCCGGCACCCACGATCATCCCGAAAACAAAGACCGCGGCATCGCCATCGCCTTCACCGGCCAGAAAAAGCTGACGGCCCGGGCATCCGCCAGCAAGCGCAAAGGCAAGACCGGCCAGGGCCATGCCGATAAAATTCCAGATATGCACATTATGGGCAACCGGCTGTTTTTCAAACCCCAGGTTAAATTGGGCAAAGATCAGATTCATGACAAAGGCTGCCACAACCAGAGCAATTACACCGGAAATCAGGTGGAGCTGCCTGAACAAAATCAGATCCCGAAAGGCTCCCATGGTGCAGAACCGGCTTCTCTGGGCGATAAAACCAATGATCAGTCCGGCAATGAGTGCAATAAACAACGGCGCATGCATGGCTCCGGGCCCTTTGATACTGTAGAAGAGGATTCCGCTCTGGGGCTGCTGATCCATCTGGGGGAAAATAAACATCAGGATTAAAAAACCTGCCATCACCAGCGGCATGAGCAGGCCGGCGGAAAAATGGGTTTTCTGGGTCCGCCCCAGATTATACCCGTTTTTTAAAAACAACGTGCCGATCCATATGCCGGTGATCAGTCCTGCCAGCCCGAGAATCGCATTCAGATCTCCGCCGCTGAGCCGAAGCAGCGCCCGCCAAGGGCATCCCAGAAAAACAAGGGCACCGATCATGGCAAACACCCCGAGAATAAACCGGACAAAAGGTGCAGATCCGGTTCTGGCCCGATAATCCTTAAACAGCAGGGCAGCGGCCAGAGCGCCCAGCACAAATCCGATGATTTCCGGTCTTAAATACTGCACCACTGCAGCCCGGTGAAATCCAAGTGCACCGCTGATATCCCGTTCAAAGCAGGCCACGCAAATGCCCATATTGCCGGGATTCCCTAATTTTTGAAGCAACGGTGCCAGGATACCGATCACTGCGCCGACAACAATGATCCCGGTCCGGGTACCAAAAAAATTTTTTGTCATGAATCCATCCTCCCTAAACAGTTTCTTTTGTTAATAAGACTCTGGGAAAAATCTATAGGAGATGGGGTGTGTCCAGGTCAAATCGATAGTTCTGATGCGATTTTAAAAGACAATAGAGTATTTCAATACCCTGAGCTGATTCTCGTTGGATTTTATTACACAATGCACAGGGTTACATCAGAACCATCAAGTTTCTGATATTTTTTCATTGGGTTTAAGTATTGCCATATGACAAGTTATTTGATAATAACCACCTAAAAAAATAATAAATTTTGAAATATTCCCCAAGGTGATATGGACAAAAGAAAAACAAAATCCCAGGTGCTCAAAAACAGAAGCCGGAAAAAAGGAACAAACCTGCTGCTTTCAATTATAAAATGGTTCCTGATCATCATTTTGATCACTGGCCTGGCAGGGGTTGCAGGAATGACAGGAATCTATTTTTACCTGAGCCGGGATTTGCCGAAGATAAACTCCATGGAGGACTATCGGCCGTCCACCGTCACCAGTGTTTTTTCCGATGATGGAAGAAAAATAGGAGAATTTTACGAAGAAAGAAGAATTGTCATTCCGCTTTCCGATATGCCCAAAAACCTGATCAATGCCTTTGTTGCCGCGGAAGATTCACGGTTCCGGGAACACCCCGGCATTGATATTCTGTCTATTTTAAGAGCATTTTTTAAAAATTTCAAAGCCGGTACCATTGTTCAGGGCGGTTCCACCATTACCCAGCAGGTGACCAAATCCTTTTTGCTGACCCCGGAAAGAACCTATAAAAGAAAACTTAAGGAAGCCATTTTAGCCTACCGGATTGAAAAAAAATTTACCAAGGATGAAATTTTATATCTGTATTTAAACCAGATCTATCTTGGGCACGGTGCCCACGGTGTTGAATCTGCCGCAGAAAATTATTTCGGCAAGCACACCAAAGACCTGAACCTTGCTGAATGTTCCATGCTGGCAGGTCTGCCCCAGGCTCCCAGCCGGTATTCGCCCTTCAGATTCCCGGACCGTGCAAAACAGCGCCAGATTTATGTACTCAACCGGATGAAAGATGACGGCCTGATCTCCAACCTTGAGGCCACAGAAGCCATCAATCTGAAGCTGGATATCAAGCCCAGAAAAAACTGGTTTATCGAACGGGTACCCTTCTATACAGAACATGTCCGCCGGTATGTGGAAAAAAATTACGGCAAGGATGCCCTTTACAAACAAGGGCTTCAAATCCATACCGCTGTTAATATCGAACTGCAGAAGATGGCGCGTGACGCGGTGAACAAAGGGCTGACCGAGCTTGACCGAAGAACCGGATACCGGGGCCCTGAAAAAAACATTCCCGCCCTCCAGATAGAAAATTTTAGCAACCAGGTTTCAGAAGAAATTAATTCCCATCCTTTGAATAAAAGCGATGTATATCAGGCGGTTGTACTGGACATAGATGATGAAAACGGCATTACCCGTGTCCGGGTGGGCGATGCCCACGGTATTATCAAGGTTGAAACCATGACATGGGCCAGAACGCCCGATCCTGACGTAGCTTATTATGAAAACAGCGTCAAACACCCATCCCAGGTATTCAAACGGGGGGATATCATCAAGGCTAGGCTGGTGGACGAAGCAGCCCAGGACAATACATACGAATTCACACTGGAACAGGAGCCGATTGCCCAGAGTGCACTGTTGAGCATTGAGGCTGAGACCGGGCACGTAAAAGCCATGATCGGCGGCCGGGATTACCGCGACAGCCAGTTCAACCGGGCCTACCAGTCCAGACGGCAGCCGGGCAGTGCGTTCAAACCTGTCATTTATGCCGCTGCTCTTGATAAAGGGTACACAGCAGCAAGTGTGATCATCGACTCTCCTGTGGTCTATGAAGATACGGAACGTGATTTTGTATGGAAACCCAAAAATTACAAGGAACAATTTTTCGGTCCCACCCTGTTCCGGGAAGCCCTTGTAAAATCAAGAAATATTGTCACCATCAAAATCCTTAAAGATATCGGCATAGACTATGTTATCGACTACTCCAGAAGAATGGGGATTTCTTCAGATATCAGCAGGGATCTGTCCATTGCTTTGGGGTCTTCGGGCCTTTCCCTGCTTGAAATCGTCAATGCCTATTCTGTTTTTTCAAATCTGGGATATCTGATTGAACCGGTCTTTATCACAAAAATTTATGACCGGGACGGAAATGAGCTGGAAACCTCCAGACTGGTCCGCAAAAAAGTCATTGATATGACAACAGCCTATATCATGACCAATATTCTTGAAAGTGTTGTAAAAGAAGGCACCGGATGGCGGCTCAAGGAACTGAACCGACCGGTGGCAGGGAAAACCGGCACCACCAACAATCTGTTCGATGCCTGGTTTTTGGGATATACTCCCCGCTACACTACCGGCGTCTGGGTGGGTCTTGACCAGGAAGCGCCCATGGGAAAAGGGGAAACCGGTTCCAGAACCGCAAGCCCCATCTGGCTCGACTTCATGAAAAATGCGCTTGAAGGGAAACCCGTAAGAACCTTTAATGTCCCGGAAGGTATCGTGTTCGCCAAAATTGACGCAAAAACCGGTCTTCTTCCCATAGAGGAATCAGAAAAAACCATATTTGAATGTTTCAAGGAAGGCACTGTTCCGACAGAATACACGCAGAAATCTGATACTGCCTCAGACACAGAAGATCTTTTCAAAGAAGGCATTTAAGCGCTAACGCAACCTTGTTTTCTCAAAGGTCTGTTTTGCAATCTCCTTTTCTTCATCTGTCGGGATAACCAGAACCTGTGTTGTTGACCCCTTTTTTGAAATTACAGCGTTTCGGGAAATCACCTGCTGATTTTTTTGTTCATCCGGTGTTATCCCAAGCCAAGATAATTGGTCCATGATTCTTTTGCGGATGTCCGGAGAATATTCTCCGATTCCGGCAGTAAAGACAACAGCATCCACACCATCCAGCACAGACACATAGGCGCCGATATATTTGATCACCCGGTGAACATAGACCTCCACAGCCACACTGGCACGCGGATCACCGTTTCGGGCTGCCGCAAGCACCTGCCGCATATCATTTGACTTTCCTGAAATTCCCAGAAGACCGCTTTTTTTATTCAGAATATCCTCGATTGCATCAAAGGGCAGTCCTGTCTGCCGGGCCATGAAAAACGGAACCGAAGGGTCCAGATCTCCGCATCGCGTTCCCATGACCAGTCCTTCCAGCGGGGTAAACCCCATGGAGGTCTCCACCACCTTTGCACCTTTGACCGCACTGATACTGGACCCGCTTCCCAGATGGCAGATAATGGCCTTGAACTTTTCCGGCGGTTGATCTAAAAATGCCGCTGCCTCATGAAACACATATTTATGGGAACTGCCATGGAATCCATACCTGCGGATTCCATGGGCAGTATAATATTCATAGGGAATGGCATATAAAAAGGCTTTGGGTTCAAGACTCTGGTGAAATGCTGTATCAAACACCGCTACATGGGGGATGTCCGGCAGCAGATGCCGGGCAGCCCGTATCCCCTCAAGGTTGATCGGATTATGCAGTGGTGCCAGGGCAGAACACGCCTCAATGGCAGCGATAACATCCGAATCAATCACAGCGGGCGCCACAAATTTTTCACCCCCGTGGACCACCCGGTGACCCACGGCAGTTATCTCATCTAACGACGAGATAACGCCGCTGTCAGCATCCATCAATGCCTGCACAGCCAGTTGTGCTGCCCGCCCGTGGCTGAAAACGCCATCCGGATCAAATTTTTTGATATTCAACGCATCAAAAAAACCGGAAAAAAGCGGTTCCACGTGATCCTTGCCCATTTCAAACAACCGGAATTTAAAAGATGAGCTGCCGCAATTGATGACCAGAATCTTCATAGACCCTTCATGCATTCAGATGTTTATATTTATCCAGATACCGCACCGGCATATTCAGGGCATCCCGCCTGAACGGTTCTGCCAGGACTTCCTCGCCGCCCTGGATAATGGCATTGATCACACAGGGCTGATTGGAAGCCACTGCATCTTTTATCACATCCCCCACCTGGCGGTAATCTTCAATGGTATATCCTTTTGCGCCCATATCCACGGCAATCTTTGCATAATCCGGATTTTCCCTGAGATTGGCGCCCACAAAACGGTTGTCATAATAATCGATCTGGTTTTTCTTTTCTGCACCCCACTCAAAATTATTGGCCACAATGGCAATCACCGGAATATTCTCACGCACGGCGGTCATGACCTCTGCAATCCCGCTGATGCCGTAAGCGCCATCACCCTGAAAAGCAAATACCGGTGAATCCGGACAGCCGATTTTTGCGCCCATGGCCGCTCCATAGGCAAAGCCACAATTTCCCCAGCTTAATGCGGAAATATGCTGACGGATATTATTGAATTTCAGATACGCATTGCACATGGATGAATTATTTCCAATATCCGTTGCCACAATAGACCCTTTGGGCATGGCCTTTGCCAGCTCTTTTAAAAACCGTCTGGGGTGCATCAGTTTATTTTCAGAAGATGACCAGGTATCCAGTTCCGTATTCCATTCTTTGTTTTCATTTTCAACATCCGCTATTCTTTGAGCATTGGGCCGTCTGGACGGATCCAGCGCCTGTATGGCAGACAAAAGATCTGCTGCATATTCCTTTGCATCTGCCTGGCTTGCCACATCCACCCGTCTGGAAAGCCCCAGAACTTTCGGGTTGGCATCCACCTGAATGATTTTTGCCTTTTCCGGCCAATAGGTCATATCATACTGCGGCAGGGTGCCAAAAGGCCCTAACCGGCTGCCCAGTGCCAGAACCACATCTGCTTTCTTAATGACCCGCATGGCCGCTTTTGACCCGCAATACCCGATGGGACCGCAGGCAAGCGGATGATCACAGGGAAAGGTATCATTGTGCAGATAGGAATTGACCACCGGGGCTGTCAGATAATTGGCCAGGGCCACCACTTCCTTTAATGCATCTGCCTGGCTGACCCCGCCGCCGGACAGAATCACGGGATATTTTGCGGAAGCCAGCAGTTTTGCAGCTTCATGCAGGGCGGATTTTGATCCGCTGCCCACGGATATTTTCATGGTGGTGTAAATTTCATCCTCACATACCCCGTAAAAATAATCCCTGGGAATATTCAGATGGGTGGGGCCGTTTTCCAGTTTGGCCATATAAAAACACCGGCGGGCAAATTCAGCCATGCGCTCGGGACGATTTACCCGGACCTGATACACGGTCTGTTTTTCAAACATGGCCATCTGGTCCAGCTCCTGAAACCCGCCCGTGCCGATTCCCATGGAACCGGTTTCCGGGGCAATGGCCACCACCGGAGAATGCGCCCAGTATGCGGCGGTGAGCGCAGATACAAAATTGGCAGCCCCGGGCCCGTTCTGGGCAATACATGCCTGGGGTCTGCCCGTGACCCTGGCAAGCCCGTCTGCTGCATGGCAGGCAGCCTGTTCATGCGCCACCGGCACAAAACGGATACCTGCTGCAGGAAACAGATCCAATGCATCCATATAAGCTGAGCCCACTATCCCGAAAACCGTATCTACTCCTTCTGCAACCAGTGTCTCCACAAGGGCTTCACTGGGTGTCATTTTTATTCTGGCCATGCTGTATTCCTCCAATATGTTTATTTATAATAATTCTTTTTTAAACTGCCGGGTCATCAAATGTTCATACAACACCGGTGACAGGCGATGAAGATAATATCCAAGCTTTCCCATGAACGTGAGCACCAGGTTGGCTTTTTTGTGTTTCACCCCGTTCACAATCTGCTGCGCGACATTTTCCGCTGTATCCTCGGACCCGATCTTTGTCTGGGCATGGGTGGCAATACTGCCGTCTGCGCCCAGCGCTCTTTGCTGCAGATTGGTCCGGATAAACCCGGGACATACAATCATGACATGTACCCCGCAGGTGCGCATCTCGCATCGCAGGGACGTAAACAGCCCGTGCAGGGCATGCTTGCTTGCGCTGTACCCTGTCCTGCCGAGCAAGGGTGCAATCCCTGCCACAGATTCATTCACAATGATGCATCCTTTTTTTTCCATTAAAGACGGCAATGCTGCCTTGGTGCAGTACAACGATCCGAAAAAATTAACAGCCATGACTTTTTCAAACACAGAAACCCGGGTGTTTTTAAACAACCCTCTCTGGGTGATCCCGGCATTATTGAACAGAACATCTATGCCGCTGAAGCGGTCTATTATTTTCTCAACCGTCTGTTCACATTCTTTTTGAATGGTCACATCACACATCAGGGCAAGCAGGTCCCATCCATTTTCCTTGAACTGGGCTTTGGCCCTTTCAAGTGCAGAGCCATCCATATCCACCATGGCGATCTTTGCCCCCTGCCCTGCAAATTCGCAGCACACAGCAAGCCCGATGCCACTGGCGCCCCCTGTGACCATCACCACCTTGTCTTTAAATGCCTGCGGACTCATGATGTCTTTCCTCTTCAGGCAGGGGTCTGCGGGTAAATATAAATGCGGTTATCAACCCTGCAATAATATGCCATGTTCCCCACCAGGCAACCAGAATCGCCATGCCGCCCAGACCGTCAAAAAAATTAAACACCAACACAAGCCCTAAAGCTGAATTCTGGATTCCCACCTCAATGCTCACAGCCCTGCAGTCTCTTTCCGGCAGTCGGCCCAGTTTTGCCGACCAGTATCCGATGTTCAGTGCCAGGGCATTGTGCAGCAGAACCGCCAGCATGACAATGCCCACATATCCCAGAAAATATGTCCAGTTTGCAGCCACAGCCCCGACCAGGATAACAATGAAAAAAACCAGAGAAAAAATCTTGAACGGCTTTTGTACTTTTTTTGAAACCCCGGGGAAAAAATGACCGATCAGCATGCCGATTGTCAATGGCACACCAAGGATACAGAACACCATCACAAACATATCCACAGGGTTCAGACTGACCGCTTTCAGGATCTGGGCCGTGCCCGGATTCAGGCTTCCCCACAGCGAAAGATTCAGCGGGGTCATGACAATGGCTGCAAGGGTTGAAACCGCTGTCATGGTAATGGAAATTGCAGTATTGCCCTTGGCCAGATAGGTCATGATATTTGAAAAATTCCCGCCCGGACAGGCAGCCACAAGCATCATTCCAAGGGCAATGGACGGCGTGGGTCTAAGGATCATCACCAGCACGAAAGTAAATGCCGGCAGCAGTATGAACTGGGCGCCCAGCCCGATCAGCGGCGCTTTGGGGCTCACAATGATACGCTTGAAATCACTGATTTTTAATTCAAGGGCTACTCCCAGCATCATCAAGCCGATGGCAATGTTGATAATGGCAATCCCCGTGGGGTTGAAATTCAGACGAACCTGATCAATCATCGCTGTATCCATGGTTCACTCTCCTGTTAAAGTATGATGTTACGCCTTATATGCCCCCACATTGGCCAGCGCCATGCTGGCCGGACTGACTGTTGTCGGATCTGTCATCACATTGATGCAGCAGACCTGATTGGATGCAAATGCCGCCTCAAGCGCCGGACGGATATCTTCGGGCTTTTCAACATAAAACCCCCTGCCGCCGATGGCTTCCACCATTTTATGATAATCCACCTTGCCGATCCAGGTGCCGGTCTCGATGGCATGACCGATCCGGATCTCCTGGCTGTGCCGGATCATTCCCCAGCCAAGATCATTTGAGATCACCACCACAATGGGCATTTTTTTACGGATCGCTGTTTCAAATTCCATGAAATTAAAGCCCACAGATCCGTCCCCGGTCATCAGCACCACCCGGCTTTTTGGATACAACAGCTTGGCAGCATTGGCATAGGGCAGCCCCACAGCAAGAGATCCGAAAATCCCGTAATCCAGATACCGGCCCGCATTCACCATGGTCCGGGTCATCCCCATCCAGGTGGTGGTATCTCCGCCATCTGCCACCACCACATCATCCTCGCGGTTCATGAACTGGTCGATTTCTTTTGCCAGGCGCATGGGATGAATGGGCACATGATCTGATTCCCAGTCATTCTTACCCGTGGCTTTCCCGTCCGCATGGGCCTGATGGATCTGCTTTACCCAGCCAGAAAATTGTGCTGTCAGTTCTTTTTTAAGATTTTTGCCAGCGATCACCTTGTTGCATTCAGTCAGGAATCCTTTTATATCACTTAAAACCGGCAGCTCCACAGTCCTGTTCCGGCCGATCTCTTCTGGCTCGATATCCACCTGGATCAGTTTTGCCGCTGGATTAAAAATCTCGCCGAACAGATAATACAAAGAAATCCGGGTGCCCAGAATCATAATCAGATCTGTTTCAATATAGGCTGCAAACCCTGCACCCGGACGAATGGCAATGGCCCCTTCAAAACATCCCTCGTGGTCGTCTGATACCACGCCCCTGCCGGAAAGAGAGGTAAATAAAGGAATCCCGGTATTTTCAATAAAGGTTTTCAGTTCTGATTCCGCATGGGACTGCCATGCGCCGGTTCCGGCAATGATGATGGGTTTTTTGGCCTGTTGAATCATCTGTATGGCAGCCAGGGCTTTTTGCGGATCAGCCGGATGCGAAACCACCTGTGTATTCACCACCCGCACCGCAGCCTTATCCACCGGCGTGTTCAAAACATCAATGGGAAATTCCAGATACACGGGGCCTGGACGGCCGGATTCTGCAATTCTGAAGGCCATATCCACATATTCGTTGATCCGCTCTGCCTTCTGACAGACCAGCGCCTTTTTCACCATGGGCTTGATCACGGCTTCCTGGGGCATGTCCTGAAGATCCAGGCGTTCTTTATTATCCATCCCCACACAGCCTGCAATCAGCACCAGGGGCGTGTTGGAAAAATGGGCGCTGGCCACCCCGGTAAGGGCATTGGTAAAACCGGGCCCGGCCGTTACCATGGCCACCCCGGCAGTCCGGGTCATTTTTCCCCAGGCCTCGGCCATAAAGACAGCGGACTGCTCATGGCGGGTATCAAAAATCTTCACATCAGAGCCTTCCAGATGCTGATAAATCGGGGTGATATGACCACCGCTCAGCGAAAAGATATAGGGTATTTTTCTATTGATCAATGCCTGTGCGGCAAGTTCTGCTCCGGTAATCGTTTCCATGCGATGTTTCTCCTTAATTTATAATTCCATTAACTGTCCGCCGCAGACATTCAATGCCTGTCCGGTAATATAAGAGGACTGATCAGATGCCAGATACGCCACAAGATCCGCCACTTCCTTCGGGGTGCCAATTCTCCCCATGGGGATGGTGGCACACATTTCCATCTGTCTTTGCTCCACCGTGGTATTAAAAAACTGAGCTTCCAGACCAAATCGCCATTTTTCAAGATCTGTCATGATCTGACCCGGACACACAGCATTCACCTTTATCTTCAGACCGGCCAGTTCTTTGGCCATGACCTTGGTCAGCATAATGACCGCAGCCTTGGATACGGCATAGGCCCCGTTGAACAGGGGCGGGACTTTTCCCGCACGCGAAGCCGTATTGATAATGCTGCCCCCTTTTTCCTGCATCAAAGGAACAATGGCCTGACTGACCCGGAAAACCCCGTGAAGATTTACATCAACGGTTTTCACCCAGGCGGCCTCATCATAGGTATGAACCCCGTTGGGCACGCCAAATGAGGCCCCTGCATTATTGCACAGGATATCCACCCGGCCGAACTGATCCTGGATTTTTGCGGCCATTTTTTTTGTGCTGTCAGCATCGGTCACATCCAGATTCACACAGAGCACTTCAATGCCATATGCCTTTTCCAGTTCCTGTTTGATCTGTTCCATTTCATCAAGGGTACCGGTCACAACATCGCAGTCATAATTTTTTTTTGCACCCAGATCTGCGATAACGATATGGCATCCTGAGGCTGCAAGTTTCTCGGCAATGGCATACCCGATCCCTGTTTTTTTTCCAGATCCGGTAACCAGTGCAACCTTGTTTTTTAAATCCCCATACATAAAATATCTCCTCTTCAAAATAATGCTGTGTTATTTGAATCCATTGATCAACGTTTCAACGCTGTATGCATAAATATCTGCATGGTTTTGCGAGGCAAGCGTGGTCCGCTCAAGCTTTTTAAGCTGTAAAAGCCCGTGCAGCGCCGCGAAGAACAATATGGAATTGTTTTTTGCATCTGCTTTTTTAAAGGTTTTGTCTGCCATTCCTGAACAGATCACAGATTCAATTAAATAAAAAATTTTATGCCCGGACATATCAATTTTATTTTTTAATTCCGGTTTAAAAAACGCCCGGGACGAAGATAAAAAATAATTGATAATATCGTAATAATCTTTATGCTCCTGGCTGAATTGATAAAATGCCTCTGCGATGCGTCTGAGTTTTTCATCACTTTTGATTTTTTTTGCATCAATCTTTTGAATCATGTCATAAAACAAGGACAAGCCTTCTTCCTGAAGGGAAATAAAAATTTCTTCCTTGTTTTTAAAATAAAAATAAATGGTGCCCACGCCCAGCTCTGCTTTCCGGGCGATTTTGCTGATGGAGATATTTTCAATGCCGTCGCACAGAAGAAGGTCCCTTGCCGCATCAAGAATCTGATCTAACCGGAATTGAATTTCAGCTGCTCGCCGTTCCTTGACTCCCATAACACTCCCTGTTTTGAACCCAGCCTGTCTTTTTGTATCAACCGGTTTGTAAATGAATAGTGTACGGATCACAGCGGGAAGAAAATTCTCATTCATTTATCGAACACCGTTCAATATTCGATATATATTCAAAAAAATATCTCTGTCAAGAAATAAATTTAATTTTAAAAAATATTTCATTTTCAGCAATCCTGTTGCAAAGCGATACTTTTTCTGATAGCGCTTGAAAAAAGGAGAAATACATCATGCCACAGCAAACACATTTTGATTATGATTTCATCGTTATCGGATCAGGTTTTGGCGGCAGTGTCTCAGCGCTCAGACTGGCCCAGAAAGGGTACAAAACAGCCATTATCGAAAAAGGGAAACGCTGGCAGAACAAAGATTTTCCCAAAACCAACTGGAATATCAAAAAATACCTGTGGTTTCCCCAGGTCGGCTGTTACGGGTATCAGATGCTGACCCAGTTAAGGCATGTCATGATTCTTCACGGCAGCGGCGTTGGCGGCGGAAGCCTGGTCTATGCCAACCAGCTTCTGGTGCCCCCGGACGATGTTTTTGATAATCCGGGCTGGGGAATAAAAGACTGTAAAAAGAATTTAATGCCGCATTACCAGACAGCCAGAAAAATGCTGGGTGCCAATCCCAGCCCGTCCATCGGAGCGGCAGACAGGTGTCTTCGGGAAGTCGGCATACAGATGCGAGGCAAAGACACCTTTCATAAAAATGATGTGAGCATTTTCTTTGGCACGCCCAAAGAAACGGTTCCGGACCCGTATTTTGACGGGCAGGGCCCGGACAGGGTCGGGTGTGATTTCTGCGGGGCCTGCATGGTGGGATGTCCCAGCGGCGCAAAAAACACACTGGATAAAAATTATCTGTACCTTGCAGAAAAACTCGGGGTGGATATTATCCCGGAAACACAGGTCATTGGCGTGACACCGGGAAAAGAGGGGTATGAAATTTTCACCCGGAAAACGCCGGGAATCATTAAATCCAGAAGAACCTTTAAAACCCGGGGCGCTGTGTTCAGCGGCGGGGTCATGGGAACGGTCAAACTCTTGATGAAGTGCAGGCACCAGGGACTTTTGCCAAAACTGTCCGATCAGCTGGGGCATCAGGTGCGTACCAATTCAGAAGTTCTTTTAGGGGTAAAATCCCGGGATAAAAAAACCGACTGGAACGATCAGATTGCCATCACTTCAGGCATATACCCGGATGATACCACCCATATTGAAATGGTCCGGTACAATAAAGGCTCGGATGCCATGCTCACCCTGCTGAACCTGCTCACCGGCGGCGGCGGGAAAGTCCCCCGGTTTTTACGGTATATGGGCAATGTCGTCCGGCATCCGGTTGAATTTATAAAATTATTATGGCCCCTGGGCAAAGCTGCGTCCACAACAGTGGTGCTGGTCATGCAGACCGATGATAATTTTTTGACCCTTGAGTATAAACCCCGGTGGTGGCGATTGGGCAGATATTCCATGAATTCGGTCATCCCTGAAGGCAAAAAGGGAATGAAAGCCTATATTCCCATTGCCAATGAAGTGGCCAAAAAGCTTGCAAAAAAAATGGACGGCATCCCTTTAAGCTATATTGCTGAATCCATTTTCAATTCAGGGTCCACTGCCCATATTCTGGGCGGATGCCGCATGGGGGATTCTCCTGCCAATGGCGTTGTTGCCAAAAACGGAGAACTATTCGGATATCCCAACCTTTTTGTTGCAGACGGGTCTGTGGTGCCGGTTAATCTGGGCGTAAATCCCAGTTTGACAATCACAGCACTGTCTGAATATATTATGTCCCAGATGCCGGAAAAAAATTTGGCCAAAGACACATCAACGCCCTTATATACCTAATTTACAGGGGGAACAACATGAACAGTTCATTGCAGACAAAATCCACGGATATACAAAGCCCTGCCGGCGCAACGTTTGACAGACTCAAGGCAGCATACCGCAGACAGCCGTATATCACACTTGAAGAACGCACAGACACCCTGATGAAAATTGAACAGATATTAACCCGAAATGAACAGGCCATCTGTGATGCCATCTGCACGGATTTTGGCAACCGGTCTTTCCATGAAAGCCGGATACTGGAAATTGCCACAAGCATTCTTGGCCTGCGGGATGCCCGCAAGCACCTGAAAAAATGGATGAAAACCCAGAAGCGCCATGTCTCCATGATCTTCATGGGTGGAAAAAACAGGGTTATCCCCCAGGCCAAAGGCGTTATCGGTATTATCGCCCCCTGGAATTATCCCCTTTTTCTGGTCATGAGTCCTTTAACCAGTGCAATTGCCGCAGGCAACCGGGTCATGATCAAAATGGCAGGCAACTCACAGAATCTGTGCAGCCTGCTTCAAAAAAAATTCAGCGAAATGATCAGTGAAGATATCATCACCTTTATGCCGGGGGTCGGCGCATCGGAATTTTCCACCCTGCCGTTCAACCATCTGATTTTTACAGGCTCGCCCGGGGTGGGTAAAACCATCATGCAGTCTGCGGCAAAACATTTAACACCGGTCACGCTTGAACTGGGCGGAAAATCCCCCACCATCCTGCTGGACGATTTTGATGTCAAGGTTGCTGCCAACCGGATCATGGCCGCAAAACTGATGAATGGCGGGCAGACCTGTGTTGCCCCGGATTATCTGTTTGTGCCTGAAAACAAACTCAAGGCATTTATTGATCAGGCAAAATCATTTACTGCAAATCTCTATTCCGATATCCTGACAAAGGATTATACCGCGATCATCGATTCCAGAGCCTATGCCCGGCTGATGGATACCATTGCCGATGCCAGGGAAAAAGGCGCACACGTCATCCAGCTTATCTCCGGCGATGCAGGGGATGAAAACACCCGTAAAATTTCTCCGGTGATCCTGACAGATGTGTCCAGCGATATGGAAGTGATGCAAAACGAAATTTTCGGCCCGGTCCTGCCGATCATGACCTACCGGAAAATTGATGAGGTCATCGACTATATCAACGATCATGAACGGCCCCTTGCATTATATCTTTTCACTCATAAGGCCCAGGATCAGGACCATATTGTGACCCATACCCTGTCCGGCGGTGTCACGGTCAATGACTGTGCCATGCATGTGGCCCAGCATGATATTCCCTTTGGCGGCATCGGAAACAGCGGCATGGGACAATACCACGGTTATGAAGGATTTATGGAATTTTCCAAGCTCCGGCCGGTGTTCAAACAGTCAAAATGGCCCGTGGCTGTCACACCGCCTTACGGCAAAACCTTTGACTGGATTTATAATTCAATTTTAAAGTTTAAATGGTTGAAATAAAGCGCAAATTTATATATCAGATTCTGATTATGAGATCATGAATTAACTTACATTTTTTATGGAGAAAACTTCAATGGATACAGCGCCCCGCACCAGATTGTTCAGCCTTCCCATGATAATTGGCCTCCTCCTTATCTTCGGTTCCGGATTTTTAGCCTGTCTGATCCAGACAGACAAAGGCGCTGTGAAAATCAGGGATGTCCGCTTTATGGGCAGCGACGGAAAAATGATGAGCGCGCTGCTGTATATCCCCAAAACCGCTTCCAAGGAAAACAAAGCCCCAGGAGTTGTTGCCATTCACGGCTATATTAATACCCGGGAAACCCAAAGCGGTTTTGCCATTGAATTTTCCCGCAGAGGATATGTGGTCCTTGCGGTGGATCAGACCGGACATGGATATTCAGATCCGCCGGCATTTGCAAATGCATATGGCGGCATTGATGCCCTAAAATATATACGATCTCTGGATTTTGTAGATCCGGATAATATCGCCCTGGAAGGTCATTCCATGGGCGGCTGGGCCTCTGCAATTGCGGCAGCAGTTATGCCGGACGGATATAAATCCTTTATCATGGCCAGCTCCTCCACCGGCACCTTTGGTGCCCCGGAAGGAACTGCCACCTATCCCAAAAATCTGGCCCTGATTTTCAGCCAGTATGACGAATTTTCCGGCCTGATGTGGGGCGCCCCCGTTGCCACAGACATTGTCCACACAGACAAATTAAAAACCCTGTTCAACACCACTGAAAGTATTGTGCCGGAAAGACTTTACGGCTCTATTGAGGAAGGAACCTCAAGAATACTGTATCAGCCTGCCCTGATCCACCCCAGAGTCTATTTTTCAAGCCAGGGCATCGGACATGCCATTGACTGGCTCAGTGTGACCCTGACCGGCGGAAAAGACATCCCGACCTCTGATCAGATCTGGTACTGGAAAGAATTTTTTACCTTTCTGGCTCTTGCGGGAATGATCATTCTGCTTATCGCCACAGGCCGATACCTTCTGGATACAGATTTTTTCAGAGAGCTCAAAGAAGATCCCATGGCGCAAAAATCACTTTCAGGGATAAAATGGTGGATCAGTGCTGTTCTCCTGTCCGTGATTCCGGTTATTTTGTATGTTATGGCCTGGGCAAAAATAGACACCAAGGAAGGCCTCGGAAAAGCCAGATTCTTCTGGCCCCAGCAGATCACCAACACCGTTATGTTCTGGGCACTTGGCGTGGCCCTTGTTTCCCTTGTCCTGTTCCTGCTGTGGCATCTTTTCGCCGCCAGAAAGAATGCAGCTGATTTTTCAAATTACGGTGTGACCTGGAAAAATGAAGGGCTCAAATGGTGTAAAATCTGGAAATCCTTTGTGATGGCAGCCCTTATCATTTTCATCGCCCACCTGATGCTCAGTTTTTCACAAACTCTGTTCAAGACTGATTTCAGATTCTGGATCTTCAGTTTTAAAGCTCTGGACACCCTGCATTTTGGCATCACCCTTGGATATCTGATTCCCTTCACCTTCTATTGTCTGGTTCTGGGGTTGATCATCCATGGCCAGATGAGACCGGGCAAACCCGGGCAACCTCTTGGAATCGCAAAAGAAACCATTGTCAATGTTCTTCTTTTGACTGCAGGCCTGGCCATTGCCCTGGCTGCCCATTATCTGCCGCTGTTTTCAGGCAGCACCCTGCTTCTTGCAGAGGCCAGCCTTCCGGGAATTGTGTTGATCCCGTTTGTGCCCATGTTTGCCATCCTCGGTATTATCATGACCTATTATTACAGAAAAACCGGTCATATTTATACCGGTGCCTTTATCTGCGCCATGTTCATTGTATGGCAGATTGTTTCAAGTCAGGCAACGCATTATGCCTTCTAAGACAGGAGGAACTGCCATGGAAAAATATGTGGGCGCCATTGATCTTGGAACCACCAGTGACCGATTTGTACTGTTCAATAAAAAAGGGAATATTGTCACATACACCCAGAAAGAGCACCAGCAGATTTTTCCAAAACCCGGATGGGTGGAGCATGACCCCATGGAAATCTGGAAAAACACCTGTGAGGTGATTGAAAAGACACTGGTCAAAGCCAACATCACGGCTGACCACATCGATTCCATCGGCATCACCAACCAGCGCGAAACCTGTGTGGTCTGGAACAAAAAAACAGGCAAACCCTGTTATAATGCCATTGTCTGGCAATGTACAAGATCCGATGAAATCTGCAACCGCCTGATGGATGATTACGGCCAGGAATTTTTCCGCAATAAGACCGGTTTGCCTGCAGCCAGTTATTTTTCAGGCCCCAAGATTTCCTGGATACTGGAAAACATACCTGAAGCCAGGAACGCAAAGGATTCAGGAGATATCCTTTTGGGCACCATTGAAAGCTGGATTGTCTGGTGGCTCACCGGCGGCCCGGGAAAAGGCGCACATATCACGGATGTCACCAATGCATCCAGAACCCTGATGCTCAATATCCAGTCCCTGACATGGGACGCAGAACTTTTAGGCATCCACAACATCCCGGAGTCCATGCTGCCGGAAATCAAACCCTCTGTGGATTCAAACACCTGGGGCACTACCCAGACATCCGGCCCGTTCAGAGGCAGAATTCCGGTCTGCGCTGCGCTCGGAGATCAGCAGTCCGCACTTTTCGGCCAGACCTGCTTTGACATCGGCGAAGCCAAAAACACCTATGGAACCGGATGCTTTCTGCTGCTCAATACCGGCACAACCCCGGTCAAATCCAACCACGGCCTGCTCACCACTGCAGGCTATAAAATCAACACTGAAAAAACCGTTTACTGCCTTGAAGGGTCCATTGCCATGGCAGGCTCTCTGGTGCAGTGGATGCGGGATAATCTGGGCATCATCAAAACTGCTGCACAGATAGAAACACTGGCCAAAACTGTGGAAGACAACGGAGATGTCTATCTTGTTCCGGCGTTTTCCGGCCTGTATGCCCCCTACTGGCGGTCGGATGCCAGGGGAATTATCGCAGGGCTCACCGGATTTGCCAATAAAGGCCATATCGCTCGCGCTGTTCTTGAAGCCTGTGCCTA
Organism: Pseudomonadota bacterium; assembly: GCA_018821535.1. Lineage (GTDB taxonomy): Bacteria > Desulfobacterota > Desulfobacteria > Desulfobacterales > Desulfobacteraceae > Desulfobacula. The sequence goes on from JAHJLV010000016.1 coordinate 79,793, forward strand.
CCAGACCCGAGATATTGCAGTGGCCATGAATAAAGATTCCGGCGTGGACTTAACCCTTTTAAAAGTGGATGGCGGCATGGTGGTCAATGAACTTTTAATGCAGTTTCAATCCGATATTCTGGATGTTCCCATTATCAGGCCGCAGGTGATCGAAACCACCGCTCTTGGCGCGGCATATGCCGCAGGTCTTGCCACCGGATTCTGGACCAGCACCACAGAACTGAAAAAAAACTGGATCGAAGATAAGCGCTGGCTGCCGGATATGGATGCACCCAAACGAAATGTTCTATGCGCAAACTGGGCAAAAGCCATTGAAAAATCCTACGGCTGGAAATAAATACATCCTTCAGGCAACAGGAACAATTTCTTTCATGGGCCATGGAGGTCATTCCTTTGCATCCTTGTCCTTTTTCAGGACATCTGCCAGAAGATTCAGATCATCGGCCAGAAATTTGAAAGCATCCTTTTTTCTGAACTCTATTTTTTCTTCAGGCAGATGCCCTTCTGCCATCTGACGCAGCACAGCCCCGGTTTTCTGGACGGGTCCGGCAACGGCATGGGTCAGCCGGATGGAAAAATAGATAACGGCAAAGGACAGGGCCAGACAGATCACAGCCATGACCCAGAATATGCCGGGATTGCAGGCGGTTGTCAAACGGCTGTCCAGATAAATCAGGTAAAACCAGGACAGGATCATGCCGGTCAGAAGGATGCAGGGAATCTGGAGAGCTGCAATAATCAGAGCATGACCCAGTTGAAATTTTTTCTGGATCAGGTAGTTGCGCTTTATTTTTTTTCTTTGCATTATGAAGGTTCCATATCTGTGGGTTGGGAATAAAGGATCAGGGTCCGGTTTTTTTCATATCGTCCGGGGTGCCGGCAATTCCGTCGGGCCCGACGCTGATAAGGACATAGGTTCTGTGTCGGCCCGTTGAAGTATATATAAGCCGGTTGCCCCAGTGGTCTGTCATGAGGTCTTTCAGGTTGTTTTCCTTGAAATGTTCCACCATCCAGGATTCAAATTTTGTCTCTGCCGGAAATCTCCCTGTTTTCATATAGGTATAGTCCAGCATGGTACTGATGGCGCGCAGATCTCCAGCCGTGGCAATCTGCCGGGTCATGGCCAGGGTTTCGTCATAAAAGTCCATGATATGGTCTGAATTGCCCGCAATCAGACCCAGGGAAACTCCGGCAATGATCAGTCGTCGGATGAGGTCGATCATTTCCGGAGTTTCCCTCTGCGGTTTTTCAACCGGAGAAAAATCATTTCCAGCCCGGCCAGGACAACACCGACAGCGGCCAGGGGGAAAATATAGGTTTTATAATAATAGGAAGATTTTGTGACATAGGTATATATCTCCGTGGTCCGGCCTTTGGTTTTCATGGCCCACTTTCCGTTCTCCATCCGCAGGATGGAGATTTTGTCATCAAAGGTATCATTGGTTTTGACATCCAGGGTTTTAAAATAAATATCTGCCCGGTCCCCCAGTTGTTCGATTCTGGTGAATGATTCCACATAAAACCGCTTTTCAGCCTGTTCATACCGGTCATTGTAAAATTGCCGGTGGACATGGGATTCAATGAAATAGGCAATATCATCAATTTCCAGAACGTCCTTGTCCAGAGGTATTTTAACCCTGTCCTGGGTACTATGGGCCTGGGCCGGGGTCAGGCTGAAAAGGATAAAAAGAAAAATACTGCACGATATCAGAATTTTTTTCATGGAATCTCCTTTTTGTCATGGCCTTTTATAAATGCCGCCAGATTTTTTTCATGGATTTCAACCTTGAACTCCTTTTTCAGACGTTCATAGGTTTTGGCCCATTCTTCTCTATATCTGGCATATAAAAGATCATTCCGGATATAGGCCTCCCTTTCTTCAAAAGAATAAAAGCTGTTGTCTGCCGGATTTTTATAATTATCCCTGTGATCCTCATAAAATTGTCTGACTTCAGCTTCCGTGAACTCCTCCTTTTTGATTTCCGGCACAAGGCGGGTCTTCATGATGTCAAGAAACATGCTGGACATGAATTCATGGATTCTTGCACGGATCCGGGGATCCTGGTGAAGTTTTTCATCCAGACCCCTTGCAATGATCATTTCCATATTCAAGGCATGGTTAAATACATATTCAGGGGTCAGTTGATCTGCCCTGCCTCTGAATGTGCGGGATTTTTTCATCAGGTTCTGGTGCGCCACAAGATCTTCTGTTGTCAGGCTCCCCCCCTTGAACCGGGCCACGGCATTATCGTTTTTGTCATCCCCGCACCCGGCCAAAAGGGCCAGGATAAAAATCATGAGGGGAATCAGGATATTTTTTTTCATGGTATTCTCTCCGTTTATTATGGATGTTTTTGTTTGGGTTGGTTCATGACGAGGCCTGCCCGTAAAGGCTGAACATGCCGGCCACAAGGCCCCAGGCCACATAGCCCACCAGACTGCCCAGGCTGATGATCAGCGCTGGTTCAATAAGGGCAGTCATTTTGGCGATCTTGTCCAGCAGGATTCTGGCATGCAGTTCTCCTGTAGTATGCATGGCCTGGTCCATGAGGCCGGTTTCCTCACCGATCTTGATCATGGCCACGGTCATGGGGGTAAAAAAACCTTGGTCCCGGAGGGCTGAAGAAAGGGTTTCTCCGGCCAGTACCTTCTGATTCATCTGCTCAATGAGATCCTTGACTTCCAGGTTGGAAATCGTCCCCCCCACGGATTTGAGAGCGTCGATAAGGGTGATGCCGCTGCCCAGGAGCGAAGCAAAGGTTCTGGAAAACTGGACAATGGCCCCATAACGCATGACCGGGCCGATAACAGGGACATAAATTTTATACCGGTCGATATAGCGCCGGGTGGTTTCCGTTGCCAGGAGCAGAATGACCATGCCCAGAAGAATAAAACTTCCGATAAGGATTGTGAAGACATTGCTTTTCAGAAAATCCGCCGTATCCAGGAGAAACTGGGTGTTGGCCGGAAGACTTCGCCCCTGAAGGAGCTGGGAAAACTGAGGGATGACAAAACCCACGAGAAACCCCACCACAATCAGTGTCACAATTAAGACCACCGAGGGGTAGATCAAGGTCAGGATCATTTTAGCCCGGAGTGCGGCCCGGCTTTCCAGATCGTCAGAGATCCTTTCCAGCACCACATCCAGAATACCGCCGAGTTCTCCGGCCCGGATCATGCTGGTGGTGGTGGGGGCAAAAATCTTGGGATACCGGGCAAGGGCGTCACTCAAGGGAATCCCGCTTTCAATATCGCCTCCCACCTGGATCAGAGTATGTTTCATCTTCCGGCTTTCCACCTGCATCTGAAGGATGCCGATGGATTCGGAAACACTGACATTGGACTGGATCAGGGACGAAAACATCCTGAAAAAGAGAATGATTTCCCGGGTCCGGACTCCCAGGCCGATATCCCATTTTTTTCTGGCTGCATCCCCTCCCTGCAATTGTATCAGGTCCTGGACAATATATCCGCTGCCTTTCAGGAGCCGGGCTGCGGCCCCTTCGTCGGGAGCGGCTATGGTACTTCTGACTTTTCCACCGTTTTTGTCCACGGCATTATATTTAAAAATCGGCATAAGTCTCCTTTTAATCCAGAGTGATGCGCAAAATTTCTTCAGGGGTAGTCAGCCCCTGTCGGATCTTGTCGATTCCGTTACTGCGCATGGTCCGGTATGCTGTCTTTGCAAGGGCATAGGCCCTGATATCCTCAAAAGTGGCGTTTTCAATGATCATCCGACGGATTTGTTCATCCACGCTCAAAAGTTCGAACACCCCCATCCGGCCTTTATACCCCAGGGTGCAGTGCTCGCATCCCCTGCCCCGTTTGACAGTAAAGGGCTCTTCCCCGGGAAGACCCAGCAGGGCCAGCTCAGGCCGGGTGATGTCCTGGGAGACCCCGCAGAAGGGGCAGTTTTTTCTCACCAGCCGCTGGGCCAGGACCGCCCGGACCGAAGCCGCCACCAGGAAGGGTTCAGCCCCCATGTCTGTCATCCGGTTAAAGGCGCTGGGCGCATCATTGGTATGAAGGGTGGACAACACCAGGTGACCGGTCACAGCGGCCCTCAGGGAAATCCTCAGGGTTTCCGTATCCCGGATTTCTCCCACCATGATGATATCCGGGTCCTGTCGCAGAATGGCTCTCAGGGCCGCGGCAAAGGAAATTTTTTCACCTGTATCCACCTGGGTCTGGTTGACGCCTCTTACCGTAAGTTCCACCGGGTCCTCAATGGTCGTGATATTATTATGTTCGCTTCTCAGATGCTGGATAGCGCCGTAAAGGGTGGTGGATTTTCCAGAACCTGTCGGTCCGGTGACCAGAATAATGCCGTAAGGTGAGGCAAGATGACTGTTAAAGGAGGAGAGCATGGCCGAAGGCATCCCCAGAGTTTCCATGCCGATCAGAACATCATGGGGCGGCAGAAGCCTTAATACCGCCTTTTCTCCGTTAATGACGGGAAGGATGCTGATCCTGACATTGACCCCGTCAATGGAAAGATCCAGAAGCCGGGGCATAAAATGGAAGGACCCGTCCTGGGGCTTTCTTCTTTCTGCAATGTCCAGCCCCCCCAGAACCTTGATCCTGGAAATCAGTTTTCCCGCAGCCTCATAAGGAAGACTTTCGGTTTTGTTCATGACCCCGTCGATCCTGAAACGAATAATAAGTTCATCCCTTTCGGGCTCTATATGGATATCCGATGCCCCGGCATTGATGGCCCGGATCATAATTTTTTCAAACAATTCAATGATAAAGGTTGTATTGCCGGGATCAGCGGCGGTCTCGGGTTTGATGGTGGTATCAAAGCCCCTGCTGTAATACTGGTTCTGAAGGTTTTTAATCCTTTCAGGAGAGGTCAATACCAGTTTCACCTGCCTCTGGGCCAGCCGGGACATATTCTGGATGATGGCCTTGGGAACCGGCCCTGAGCAGGCCAGCAAAAGCTCGTTGTTTTTCCCGAGAGCCACAGGCAGAACCCCGGTTTTCAGGCACATTTTCCTGGGGATCAGATGCACCACATCCTGGCGGATATCTGTCACAGTTTCTGACAGCATGGGAATGCCCAGAAAGGACGACAGATCAGAGAGCAGTTGTTCCGGTTCAAGATAACCTTCCTTGACTGCTATATGACCGAGTTTATCCTTGAGGACCTTCTGTCTGGCCAGCACCTGGCTGAGCTGTTCCTGGGAAAGGGCTGCCTGACTGACCAGATATTCTCCGAATCGTTCGTTTCTTGCCATGTTTCCTACCTGTTAAACCATTGTTTTTTCTGGGGTAGCATGCATTCCCCGTCCTCTTCCCCGCCTGTAGACAGGCGCCGCTTCATGAGGCTTGTGTTCTTTGCTGCAGCCAGGGCGGTTTCCACCGTAATTTTTCCGTCATTGACCAGCTTTACAAGAGACTGTTCCAGAGTAATCATGCCCTGGCTGCAACCGGTTTCAATGGCCGAATAGATCATGTCATCCTTTCCCTGGCGAATAAGATTGGAGATTCCGGGCGTGGAAAACATGATTTCCACGCCCGGAAGCCGGCCTGTATTGGAGACATTCGGAAGGAGGCGCTGTGAGACTACCGCCTTCAGGGTGGAGGATAACTGTTGGCGGATCTGGGATTGTTCTCCGGCCGGAAAGGCGCCAACAAGACGGTTGATGGTGGACACGCAGTCCCTGGAGTGGAGGGTGGAAAAGACCAGATGACCGGTTTCCGCAGCCATGATAGCTGTTCTCATGGTGTCAAGATCCCTCATCTCGCCCACCAGGATGACATCAGGGTCAGCCCTGAGGGCATCCCGGAGGGCTTCAGAAAAGGAAGGCACGTCCGAGAACAGCTCTCTCTGGTTGATAATACTTTTGTTATTATAATGAAGGTATTCAATGGGGTCCTCAATGGTGATGATGTTCTGGGCCAGATTGGCATTGATTTCATGGATGACCGTGGCCAGGGTGGTGGATTTTCCAGACCCGGTAACCCCGGTGACCAGTACCAGGCCATCCCGGATATAGGGGAGTCTTGACAGGCTTTCCGGCAGCCCGAGACTGGCAAAAGTGGGAATCCCAGAAGCCAGCAGCCTGAAGACCACAGAAAGGGAGCCCCGCTGGTAATAGGCCGCCACCCTGAACCGTCCCACATTATCAATACTGATGGCAAAATCCACGGAACTCCTTTTTTTAAGTACCTCTTTGTAACGATTCGTAAGTACCTTGTCCATAAGCTGTTCAATCTCGGCCGAAGAATAGGCAACATGGTCTTTCAGGGGCTGAATCTGCCCCTTGACCCTCATCATGGGCGGCATGTCCGCGGCCAGATGAAGATCCGAGGCGTTCAGGCGCAGGGTTTCTTCAAACAGGCCCGTGATCTGGGTAATTTTGATCCCGCTGGCCGGGGCTTGACCAACTGCCGGCATCATTTGTCCACCTCATCGGTCAACAGGTTCTGCTTTTTTTTAAGAATGAGCTGGTTTGAACTTTTCCGGTCCAGAAAACGTCCGGTCTCTGTCCCGGAATAACCGGGATGGGTTATAATATGAGGGGTCAGCACAATCACGGTTTCAGTTTTTTTCTTGAGTCTGTTGTCCTGGCGGAACAAAAATCCCAGAAGCGGCATATCCCCCAGTACCGGCACCTTTTTAACGCTGTCATCAATGGTTTCCCGGATGATGCCGCCCAGAGCGATGGTCTGACCGGATCTGGCTGTGAGAATGGATTTGATTTCGCTTTTGTTGATTCCGTCCAGGGGAAAATTGATTACATTGCCGGAATCGTCACTCAGACCAATGGAGGAAATACTGTACATGGGCGAGGAGATTTCCGCCTCAATTTCCAGAGTAATGGTATTGTCCTCGTTGATAAAACTGGCCATTTCAATACTGGTGCCCAGTTCTTCCCGTTTGATATCCACAATAAACGTATTGATGGTGTCTCCGCTGTCACCGATGGGAATGGTTTCCTTTTTAACATCATCCCGCAGCGGCACTTCCTCACCCACAAAAAAATCCACCTTGCTGTTGTTTGCGCTCATGAGAAAGGGGGAGGAGACAATATTGGCCCGGCCCTGGCTTTCAAAAAAGGAAATCCGGGCCTGGATGTTTTTCAGGGAAAAGACAGCCCCGGCTGTGGTGGATGATCCGATGGCGCCTTCCATGGCTGAAATACCGAAACCTTCGTAAATTGATGTGGTTGGATCGAACCGGCTCTGGACCAGATTGCCGCTGTAATCCCCGTAGTCGAATTTAAAGAAACTTTCATATTCATCCCCCAGCGTGATCTGAAGAATTTTAACCTCCAGGAGAACCTGGCTGGTGGGAGTATCAAGATTTTCAATGATTTTGCCCATTTCATTGAGGAGGCTTTCGTCCAGAGACCGGGCAATGATGCTGTTGTTACGTTTAAAAACCGTTAATATTGCCAGGAGCGGCTTTCCCCCGGATTTTCCTGGCGAGGCGGACAGGCTTTCCCCGACAGTGGCAACCGGGTTCACTGTATGCCCGGCCCGGCCGGCATTTTCTTCCCCGTTCCTGCCCGTCAGCTGGTTCATGAAAATAATTCTCTGGGCTGAACTGGAAAGCTCAGGTCCTTTGTATTCTCCGGTAAGTTTGACCTTTTCTTCAGGATCAATGTGGCCGTAGACCTTTTCATCCTCAATCCGGGACAGGAAAACCTCACTGCCCATCAGGGCCTGGATGATTTTGGCCATGTCCGCAGCATTGGTGTATTTAATGGAAAAGGAGCGGGTATGCTCGTTCTGACGGATTTCAATATCATTGATATATTCATCCCGGGTCATGAGGGTGACAATATTATTGCCCTCCCGGTACCACAGATTATTGAGCCGGCAGATGGTTTCCAGGGCAGCCCTCAAATCGATATGCTGCATGAAGACGCTGATCTTCATGTCCTCAATGGTCTTGGTGGGCAGTACATTATAGCCGCAGAGTTCCGTCAGAAGCTGGGTGATCTGTTTGACCGGGACCTCCTTGAGAATCAGGGATTCGATCTGCCTGGACATGCCTTTCAGGGCATCGGCCCGATTTGCAAGCAGAGCTGCCCGCTCATCCTCATCCACGACCTCACCCTTGATGATTTTGACAATGGGGCCTTTGGTTTCCGGATAGACATCGGTCAGGACCGGGGTCGGTTTCATTACCCCGTCAATGACGACTCTTGTATTAAACGGATTGTTCTTATTTAAAACATTTTCCTTTGCAGGGGTGGATTCCTTCATCCCTGTGCAGGCTGTTGCAGCAAGGCAAATCCATATCAAAAAGCCGAGTCTACCGACAGTATTCATCAGGATTTTCATCTGGCTTCCACCTCATAGGCTTCGGCATTTTTCCCCCTGAGCACAATGCTTTTGGGCTTTATCCGTTCCAGAATAAACTCATGGGAAACACTGTTGTGTAAAATCCTGATCCGGTCCTTCACCGAATACACTGATCCGGTTTCCTGATCCCTGGTTTTCAGGATCACCTTGCTTTCGGTACGGGTGATGATAAGCCCGGTAATCACACAATGGTCTCTTGCTGCTTCATAATTATAGGCTGATACAGGCCGTGGCGGTTCATCAAAGGGACTTCTTTTTTCTTCTCCCGAAGCCGGGGAAGTCACGACAATAATGATGGCTGCAGCCAGAGCAAATCCTTTTGGCAGAATTAAATTCATTTTAAATCCTCAGTGTAAATTTGATGCGGAGCAGGCGATGGGTTTCCTTTGATTTCTCCACAGAGATATTCAGGATCTCCACGGCGTCATTCAGCTCCTTGATGTTATTCAAAAATTCCATAAAATCCTCAAATGATCCCATCAATTCCATTTCATAGGGATTCCATCTGAAAAACGGCCCCTGAAAAGACGTCCCTGGAGCGATGGACAGGACAGCAATCCTGTTGGATTCAATGATTCGATTGATCCGGGCCAGCAGATTTGTGATCTCATCGGGCCTGCCGGTTTTAACGGAAAGCTCTCCGCTTTCCTTCCGGAGAGCTTCCAGTGTTTTTTTGTCCTTTTCCATGGTTTTTTCCAGCTGGAAAAGCGGGGGCACTTCATTGACCCGGTTCAGCTCGATGACGATCTTGTTGCGCCTGGCCAGGGTGTCCTTCAGTATCCGGGTCTGGGGATCATACATGTATTTCATGTAAAAAAAGGTGCAGGCAATGATCAGGGCTGCGGCCAGGCCGAATTTTTCAAGATTGGTCAGGGTTCTCACGGGGCTGCCTCTTCGATCTTCATGGCGGTTTTCAGAACAAGCTCAAAGGTGAGCTTTCCGGTTTGGCTGCCATTCAAGCCCTGAATAGCTGCAGAAACCCCCCACTGGTATTTCTGAAGGGCCACGGCAAAGGCCCCGATGGAATCCAGGCCAAAGGAATATCCGATAATCCTGAAATCATCCGGGTTATCCTTTTCCTGAATGATTGAATCCAGAACCAGCCCTTCCGGCACCACATCGGCAACTGCTTCTAAGCAGGCAATGACATGAACCAGGCGCTTGTCAGCCTCGGTCCGGATATAATCGATTTTATTCCGGGTGTTCTGAATGTCTTGTTTGATCCTTTCAGATGCCGTCTGAAGGGCTTCGTATTTTTTAAGGGTGTCCTTTTTCTTTTCCAGTTCAGCGGTAAAGGCCTGGATCTCGATTTTGTATTTGCGTTCCTGGTATTTCATGTACTGGTTATGACCCAGGAGCCCCAGGCTGATGATGCCTGTAGCAATAAGAGGCATGACATAGGCGTTCTTTTTGATTCGAACCGAAAGAGGTGCTGAATCATTGATTCCGATACTCCTGAACCGTTTTCCACTCAGTTCCCGGATTCCGGCTCCGGCAGCCGTGCCGAACACGGCATCGGCAGGATCCTCTTCCCGTGCAGTGACCCCAACGGCTTTTTCGATAAGCAGCGGCGCAGCTCCGCTGGGTGCCATCCGGTTGAGGTAGTCGGCAATCTCTGGAATGGATGCCCCAGGGCCCGTCAGCATCACGGGCTCATGGGGAGGGGCCTGGGAAAAGGTGAATTTCAGGCTGTCCACAAGATCTGTGGACAGGTCCTGGTTTTCCAGAAAAGCCCGGATGGAATCACAACTGAAATTCAGGGTATTGATCTGGTCCGGGTGCCGGCCCTTGAAGATGGCAAAATTTGAATAATCCTGGCCGATTTCCAGGATAGCTCTGGGTGAATCCAGATGTTCCAGAAAAAGCGGCATGTAAAAGGAAACCTCGGGCGGATAAATGCGTTTCAGTTTTAAGTCGGCAGCCTTGAACCTTTCCTTGATGGCGACATAGACGTTTCTTTCAATGGCGGAAATATTCACCAGGATGTCATCGCTTTCGTCCTCATATATAATTTCACCAGGTTTGGCCTTGTGATGATTTTCCTTCTCCACCCCGACCAGAGCGTTGTTCCCGGTGATGCCGGTATAGGATTCGATCTCCCACTTGGCAGCCTCAGAAAGCCTGTACAGACCCATGCCGACAACCTTTTTCTTGTCCATGAAAAGTCCGCAGAACCGGGCCAGGGCAGTGACATAAACCGCATGACGGCCTGTATAGTTCAACAGCCGGGCCAGTTGTTTCAAGGTGTCAATATCGGGCAGGTCCTCATCGGGCAGAGGCCGTTTGAGGGAGGCAAAGTCCCGGATGAGGAATTTTTTGCCTTTTTTCCCCAGAAGAACACCACGGATGGTGTCTCCTGCCACTTCTATGCTCAGTATTTTTTCAGGATATATCATGTCGGTATTAAGGTATGGGAATAAATACGGCTGAATTCACCCGTATGTCAGGTATGGTATTAGACCCGGGCTCTGCTGTGATATTCAGGATCAGAATATGCGCCGGTTCTCCGGAATCAGGAGCATTGTCTCCATTGGTATCATTCCAGATCACCAGAGAACGGGGCCCGGTTATAATGCTTTCAGCAGAAGCGTCATGATAAAGATACGCGGGAACGCCTGCAGACCCGGTTGACCAGTCATCGGCGGTGCCGTCCGCGTCTTCATCCGTCAGTGCCGCAGAGATGCGGACCTGGGAGGCAGCCGCGCCCTGATCCTGGAACAGCCTGGCCTTGGTGATGCCTGCCGTGGCATTGAAAACCGTAATATTTTCGATATTCAGATATCCGGGAAAAAATTCATGGGCATGGACAACAAAATAAATATTGTCCATATTTTCCGGGGCCAGGGGAGTATAAGTCGATATATCCACAGCCTCGGCCGGATTGGCCGGGTCTCCGAAATCATAGATCCCGTCCGCCCCGGGTGACAGCACCATGAGGGCATTGGCTGCGGCATCATGGAAAAAGAGGAGTTCCCGGCCCCAGGCATCCTTGAAGATTTCATCCGGTCCGGTTCCGCCGGGAGCCTTGATGCAGGCGGTGCGCCAGCCGACTCCCCAGGCCTGCGGGGCAATATCGTCCGAAGAATCCATGGTGTTGGGAGTACGGGTCCACAAACCCCGGGGCTGACCTTTGGTATAGGGAACACCTGCCCCGGCTTCATTGTCCCAGTAGTCTGTTTCCCATTGATACAGGTCCGGGAAAACTCCTAAGCTGCCGGTGTACCCATGATTGCGGCCCAGGGGGGAATCTCCGCTGAGGGCTTTTTTGACCAGACTCAGCAGATCCCGGGTTTCCTTTTCCCTTTGTGCCTGCTGGTCCTGGAAAACTGTTTCAAATTCATGGGAATAGATTTTCATGATAATATTGTCCTGGTTTTCCGGCAGAGTTTCATCGTAGTTCCTGCCCATGGTATCGCTCGGGTCCGGGGTCCAGACCGTGACATTGCAGGTGCCCTTGGCAGGATACCGCCCGTCAAAATCCGGCCCTTCGGAGATGATCCAGAAAATGGTGGAACCGGGCCGGTCTTTATCCGCAGTAATAAAAAACCGCAGGGCCCTTCCCCAGCCGTCGGCCAGGCATCCGTCCGTATTTAACAGCCTGAATTTTTCCTTTTCATCATAGCCTTCTCCCAGAGCACCCAAAGGCGCGTAATCCCCCTCTTCCCAGGTCTCTCTGGAAAGAGAGCTCCTCCATCGGGGTTCCAGTTCTTCATATTCTGCATCGGAAGCGGCATAGTGGCCTGCATCTGCTATGGTCTGGTCAACCGGGGGCCGCAGATAGGGCCCTTTCCACTCTGATCCTTCAATGTCTCCGGGGGCAGGATGGCCGGGCAGGTCAAAGGGCAGGTCTTCAACAAACCGGGTCCAGAGCCCCCTTGGCTGACCTTCATTTTCCGTTTCCAGGCCTCCGGTGTGATCCATATTATTCACGGCATCATCAAACAATTTGCGATAGGGACGGTGCCACTGCCATTGCCCGGCTACAAAAGCGCCCGAAGGACGGAAAAAGACCCGGGCCGGGTCCAGTATCCAGGAGGGCGACTGACCCAGTCCCGGGTCCGGGTTGGGCCAGCCGCTGCCACTAAAATCAGGTCGTATCTCCGCTCTGGCCTCCCACAAATCCGGAAATTTTTTCATATCCCCCACATAGCCTCCGATAACCCGGCGTCCCCCAGCATCATATATTCCCTGAGGGCCCATAATGGCGGTGCGGATGATCTCCATCCGTTCCAAAGTGATTTTTTTCCTGTGCCCGTCATCCAGCAGCCCCATGCCAGACCAGGCCATGGTGGCTAAAAGTCCCAGAATAAACAGAACGATCAGCACCTCTAAAAGGGTGAAGCCTTTGGGATTTGCCTTCGGCTGTTTTTTTATGGAAAAAATGCGGAATGTCAAAACAGGTAATTGTCCTTTTTTTATAAATTCAGGTAATGTTTTCTTTTTCTTTCCAGAAAACCCTTGGGCATAAAGGCCGGCACAAGGATTTTCCGCAAGGCAAAAGCCAGGTTAAAGGCGGGAAGGAATTTCCTTCCCGCCAGGGTTAAGGGTTTCTCAGACCAAAGGGTTAGTTGACGTTGCCGTTACCATCAATGTCGATGCCCCAGAATTCCTCATCGTCGGCCGGGAACATATGGCCTTCCGGGCACTGGGTGGCAAACTGCCATCTTTCCTGACCCTCAGATATGTCGAACTCCCGGTATTTCAGGTTGTCGACGTTGTCAGCAATGACATAGCCGTCAACCGGTTCATCGTCATAGGCCACGACCTCCAGTTCAAAACTAGCCAGCCCGGCAGTCACTATCTCTGCAGCATCAGTAGCAAACCGCGCACCAGTGGCTTCCAGTCTCGGCAGCACCAGGTTGTAATCATTATAGGTCACATTGTCCGCATTCTGGATTCCGCCCGGGCAATGGGCAGCATTGGCCACAATACCTGAAGTTACCAGACCGTTTTCAGGACCAAGGCCCACTACGATACGGCCGAACCAGTCAGGCTCGCCCCAGTTTTTCTCATCGTCATGCACAACCCAACCAGCGGCAGCACCAGTTGAATCACTGTTCCCCATACCCACCATGGCCACAGCAAAGGGAGTAGCAGCCGTATCCGTCGGGATAGTGATTTTTTCCATTTTAGGAGCTTTGGTAACTGTGGCAGCCAAAGGCACGTTGTTGATATCAGTGTCAATCGCTGCATCTGCATATCCCTCTTTGAAGGCAGTACCATCGTCGTTGTAACCGTCATAGGCATTTATGTTGAACACGTTGACAATACCCATATTTTTCAGCTCGGCAGCTTCATCTGTGCTCAGATAATGAATACGGAAATGGTTCCGGCTCATGAATTCAGATGCCAGGGTTTCAGGACCGTTGTCCGGATTATCATCGGATACTGCCGGGATCTGATAGGTGTTGGCGGCGGTTTCTTCTACCAGGTTGGTCACCTTGTCCGGGAACCGATTGGTATTTTCAAAATATCCAGCCATCATGGAAGTTGTCCGGCTCTGGTTGGAGTCGCACACCGTGTCCACGGCTCCGCCGGAGATACCGGCCAGCCGGGGTGCGACCATGGCAATCAAAAAACCCATGATGGTGAGTACCACCAGGATTTCGAGGAGGGTAAAACCCCTGTTGTTCTTTTTAATTTTTTTCTTCTGTAGCTGTTTCATTTTGTACTTTCTCCTTGTAGGAATTTAAGGTTCAAGTACAAACAACTCACCCGCAGAGTCTGCTGCACTTCAATAATATGAAATTGTATCATCTGTTTATCCCCTTCCGGCGCCCAGCCGCGACAGGGGCTATCCTGGTTCTGTCTTTTTTTCTTCTCCTTTTTTGTTTACGGGTTGATCTGGTTAAAACCGGCCATGACATTCTAAGGGTGTGAGCTACCCCCGGAACCAGGGAGAATGTCATAGTCCACCACATACCTGAAATCTTTTCCGCACCGGATAATGATTTCCTTCTGCTTTTTTTTCAGGAACTTCATTTCTATCTTGAGTTCCCCGAAACCATCATGAAGGAAAATCTCCCGGTAAAGCTCCTGGATCTTGTCCAGTATCTGCTGATGTTCATCTGCAATCTTCATTTTCTTTTCAAGGGGTCCTTTTTCCGTCTGTTTTGTTCTTTTGCCCGTTGCCGGTTCTGCCCTGATATGTTCCAGGCCTCAAACCGTTTTTTTGAAGTTTATATATTCAATCTTTTTGTGTGTCAAGATAAAAAATTAGGCAAGGCTAAAAAACTTTTAAAAATCATCTTTTAATTGGTTTGCCTTATTTTTAAGAGATATCTGACGGGATTTCCGTGTCGAACACCGCCTGAGTCACGGCAGAAAGGCTCGCACTGCTGAGGATTTTCAGTGGTTTGTTGTGTCTGTAGCAGAGTTTTTTCACCATGAGGCAGGCATTGTGGCTGTTGCAGTTGACAGGACACAGGACCATGTCGCACCGTCTGACCCTTGCATCCATGTTAACGCTGCTGTTTTTCATATATCCGTCATGGTAGTCGAACTCTCCGCCGGCTTTTTCAATGATATCTTTATAGAAGGATTTCATCTTGGTCATGCCGCCCACCATGAAGACCCGCCGTGCACAGAGCCGGTAACGGGGACAGCTTTCTTCGGGGCACTGGCCGGTTTCAGCGCAGGGTGGGGCCTCAAAGGGTCGGAGAGCATCTACCAGGGTCTGCATCTCTTTTTTGAGAAGTTCGTTTTCACTCCTTGTGCTGAAAAGCTCTATCTGAAGGCTTCTTTTCTCCCGTTCCATGACACGGAGAGCTTGTTTTCCAGCCTTCAGATCCTTTTCAAGGCTGGAAAGGGTTTCTGCAGCCGAATCAAAGAGAGGCGGCCGGACCTGGGCTTCCATGGCAGATATCCTGTTTTTTAATTTCTGGTTTTCCTGTTCAAGAAGACTGATTTGCCGGGTGCTGATTTTTCCGGCCTGGGCTCTGTGTTTGATTTCCTCGGTTTTCAGGACCAGTTTTCTTTTGGCATTGCCAAGGGCTTCCTCCATGGCCAAAAGCTTTTTACGGACATCAAAGATGCCGGTCATATTGGCATGGGCAAGCATATGGACCTCGCCCTGGATATCTGAAAGCAGTTCAACCCCGGTGTCTTCCCGGGAAATGATGGCATACATCATAGGACCCACATTCCCGGCCTCCAGTTCCCGTTTCCAGAGAACCCGGACCTGATCGTCTGTGAAGTCCGCAATCTGTACCATCCGGGTCCGGGCCTGTGCGCGAATAAAATTGTTCACCTTGACCGAGACATTGTTCTTATCTGCAACCTTGCTCATGATAACCTGATGATATTCATACGGTTTCATTTTCTTGACATCATAACCACACTTGACCAGGATGCTCCTGTGCTTTTCCACAGAAAGCATGGCCCCGATCACCGGGCATTTAAAATGGGATTCCACTTCCCAGATATTCATGAAACCGGAAAGAATATCAGACATGGGTGCGTCTCCTTTTCTGCTTGTCATTGCAAAACCTCCGCCCCTTCATGGTGTCTGGCCTCCGGTCGGCAGGTGCAGTTTTTGCAGTTGCCTTCGCACACATGGCATTGGATGTTTAAATAAAAACTTGAGTTCATATTATCTCCTTATATTTACTTTCTTAGCGTGTCATAACTAATATTTTAAAATTCAAATATTATATAAAAAGTATGCTGTCAAGAGAAAAGTTAGCTTAGACTAATTTTAGATATAACGCCGACTGCTAAAGGATGTCATTGCAGATTTACCATAGCAGATGAATGATGGACATGGCCAGCAACAGGATGAACGCATGTTTCTGGCGATCCTTGAGCCATTGATATCGCACCAGGCGGGTTCCGATCTGCCCGCCCATCATGACTCCGGAGCAGGTGGCAAACAGAACCGGTGCGCCATCCGGCCAGGATTGCAGGCCAAAACATACACTGACCACTGTCATCAGTAAAAAAAATACAGCTGTCATAAACATGACAAAAAGACCTGTTGCAACCGAATGACTGGTGCTCAGTTTTAATTTGCGCTGCATATAGGGAATCAGCCAGTCTGAATTTCCAATACTGAGCAGACCGGTGAAAAAAGAAGAAAACAGAACCACAGGATAGCTTTTTCCCATGGTTTTTGCATCATGGATGGCATGCGACTCAGACTGATCTTCGCTGAGGGAGAGAATCATTTTGACCAGCAGATAGGTGGCCACAATTACAAAAATATACAACAGCAGTTTTTCATGTCGGGCTGAAATCATAAACCCGGAAACGTATCCGATAAGTGCGCCGACAAATGCAGCCGGTACAAAAACAGCAGCCACTTTCAAATCCACCATACCTGCCCGCAGATAATTTATCGAACCGACACCTTTTCCGGCAATCTGGGTAAAAATGGAAATGGCAACCGCTTCTGAGGGCTTAATCTCCAGAAAGGTTAAAATAGGAATCCACAGCACTCCACCGCCGATCCCGGTGAACATGACCATGGTACCGATGGCGATTCCGGAAAAATGGGCAACAAAAAAGTCAAACACCGGCAAATGAATTCTGTTTCCTAAAAACACTGAAATAACACAGATATAAACCAGATCCAGTACCACCCAGATCAATAGATACCTGGGCGCTGCCAATAATTTTTTCTGGAGATCCAGAATTTTCATGAATGTTTATCTCCGGTTTCAGAGGGATGTATCCGGATAGACCTGTCCAGCAGCCGCTGATAGCGCTGAAACACCACAATCAAGGTGATCATGAACGCAGAAAACCGGATCATATGCCAGGCCCACCAGATGCCGTCCCATTTGTCGGAAAACTGGAAAATCATCTCGGCAACACCAAACAAAAGTGCAAGGCACATAAAGATATACACCTGGGGATCTTTATCCTTTCGGTAGATCATATAAAATCTAGGTATTGCGGCCAGAAACAGCAGGCTGGCCAGGGTGTTGATCAGCACTGCCGCCAGGGTAAATTTTTCATCATAAAGTACGATATAGGTTGGCACATCATCTGGATACATTATTGCCCTGAGTCCGACAGACAGCACCAGAAAGACAGCTACCCATGCAATTCCCCGCTGTTCATTTTTCCTTTGCGGAATCGATTTTTCCGGCACCCATACCAGAAAAAAGAACAGGCCTCCGGCAAGGCTTGCTGCGCTGTGAAGAAAGATAAAGGCATCTCCGCCACGGCTGACTGCATGAAAAATATCAAAAACACCCATGCACACAAATCCTGTGGCCACAAGAAAAACATAGGAACGTGATGCTTTTGCCTCAAGATACAGTACCTGGGCAATCAGGATGGCACAGATTCCCCCAATGGTTTCAATGGTGGAGTGCAGCTCCGGATAAATCCATTCCCGGACAGAAAAAAAAGCAGTGAAAAAAAGCAGCTGCCCGAAAATTGCCGCTGCCGCGATCAATATGACAGAAAAAACAATCCGTTGGCTTGACACATATACCCCCTCACCGATTTTCTTCTTACATTTAAAACAAATATTTCTTTTATCGTTAACACTAATATCTCCCTTGCTTTTTTGGCAAGGGTTTTTGTCACAATGACCATCAAAATCTTTCCTGTTTTTAATCCTTGACAGAAATAAACCATATAGCTATATTCCGATTTTAGAATATAGCTATATCAAAATGATTTTTTGCTGGAGAATTTGAATTGAAAGAAAACAAAAAAATGAAAGAATTCATCAAGGTGATGAAAGCGGTGTCTGACCCCATGCGGGTCAAAATAGTAAAAATGCTTCAGGTGAAAATGATGTGCGTGTGTGAAATTCAGGCAGCCCTTGGCCTTGCACAGTCAAGCACCAGCAAACATTTAAAATTGCTGGAAGATGCCGGTTTTATCACCTTTCATAAAGACGGATTATGGGTCAACTACTCCCTTGTGGCCGATTCCAAAAGCCCGTATGTCGCAAGCCTGCTGGAGAATTTTACACACTGGCTGGAAGATGATGAAGACATCATTGAACTGCTTGAGCAGCTGCCGCAGATTGACAGGAAAATCATCCGGGGGCTGTAATATTTTGTTACATGGAGACAGTAAAATATGAAAGAAAAAACAAAGCTTTTTTATCTGGTTGTCATTTATTTAATTGCCTATTTTATGCCCTGGGGACATCCGACCATCCGGCAGTCCGGCCTTGAGGCCTTTATGATGCTCCAGGAATACGCACGCGAGCATGTCCTGACCTGCTTGATCCCGGCGTTTTTCATTGCTGGCGCAATATCCGTATTTGTGTCACAGGCTTCGATTTTAAAATATTTCGGGGCACAGGCAAAAAAAATACTGGCCTACTCGGTGGCCTCCGTATCCGGAACCGTACTGGCCGTATGCTCCTGCACAGTACTTCCGCTGTTTGCAGGAATTTATACCCGTGGCGCAGGCATTGGCCCGGCCACAGCGTTTTTATATTCCGGTCCGGCCATTAATGTGCTGGCCATAACACTGACTGCGAAAATACTGGGCTGGCAACTGGGACTGGCCCGGGCAGTTGGGGCAATCTTTTTTGCTGTGATCACCGGCGTTCTGATGGCCTTTATTTTCAGAAAAGACGACGCAGCCCGCACCGCCGGTCAGATTTACGTTCCGGATGAGGAAGACACTGGACGATCTTTGCTTCAGGACGGACTTTACCTGCTCACCATGGTACTGATTCTTGTATTCGCAGCATTTGCCAGGCCCTCTGCGGGATCTGTGGGGATCTGGCCTGCCATTTTTGCCGCCAAATGGTATATAACCGCATGTCTTCTGGTTGTGCTGGCCTGGATGCTGAAAGCCTGGTTTTCAAAAGATGAATGTGTCAGCTGGGTGGATTCCACCTGGGGTTTCATGAAACAGATATTTCCCCTGCTGTTCGGCGGTGTTATTATTGCCGGCTTTCTGCTTGGCAGACCCGGCCATCCCGCGCTGATTCCCGAACATTATATTCAATCCCTGCTGGGTGGAAACTCTGTGTGGGCAAACTTGTTTGCTTCACTGGCAGGCGCACTGATGTATTTTGCCACGCTGACCGAAGTCCCTATTCTCCAGGGCCTTATTGGTGCGGGCATGGGCAAAGGCCCGGCTTTGGCGCTGCTTCTGGCAGGTCCTGCCCTGTCTCTGCCCAACATGCTGGTGATCGCAGGAGTTATGGGCGTAAAGAAAACCGCAACCTTCTGCGGTATTATTGTGGTTCTGTCAACGATTGCCGGGATGATCTTCGGCACCATTGCAGGATAAAATTAAAAAACCAATTATTACAGGAGTAAATCATGGATATCAAAATACTGGGCCCCGGATGCCAGAAATGTGAAAAAACAGCGCAAATTGTCAAGGAAACCCTTGCTGAGACAGGCACAGAGGCCACTGTTGAAAAAATAACAGATCTGATGAAAATTGCAGGGTATGGTGTTTTCGGGACACCTGCGGTGGTTATTGACGGTGATGTGAAAAGTGTGGGCAAAGTTCCCACCAAAGATGCAGTTAAAGAATGGCTCAAATAAAGGAGGACTTCATGTCAAACGAATGTTGCAGCAGTCGACTAACCCTTTTGGTGAACCCTTGGGTGATTCTTTGGGCTACATTAATATTTGTTTTGTCAGCATGTTCTATCTCCTTTGCCGGGGAAATGACAAAGGATTTTGATAAAATTCCCATAAAAGGGAATGTGACCATGATTGATCTGGGAGCCAAAAAATGCATCCCCTGCAAAATGATGGCCCCTATTCTGGAAAAGCTGGAAAAAGCATATGAAGGTAAAGCAGATATTGTCTTTATTGATGTCTGGGAGAACAGGAATCAGGCACCTCGCTTCGGGATACGAACTATTCCGACCCAGATTTTCTTTGACCGGGATGGCAAGGAAATATACCGGCATACAGGATATATGGATGAAGCGGCCATCGTCAGTCAGTTGACCAAAATGGGCGTTCCGGTTCCGGAAAGTATGGATAAAAAAAAATAAGGATCGTGTTTAAATGGATGCATTTTTTATCACCGTTAACCAGTGGATGGCCAGCGGAACATTGCTGGCCGCTGCGGGTTGTTTTATCTGGGGAATCGTCAGCGTTCTTCTCAGTCCCTGTCATCTGGCCTCCATTCCCTTGATTATTGCCTATGTGGGCGGACAGGAAACAGCCGTAAAACCCAGACAGGCCAGTGTATATGCAGTGGCTTTTTCCATTGGCCTGTTTGTCACCATTGCGCTGATCGGCATTATCTGTGCGCTTCTGGGCAGAATGATGGGAGATGTGGGAATATATTTTCAGGTTTTTGTGGGGATTATTCTGATCTGGGTGGCTTTGGGCATGCTGGGGGTCGAGTCCTGCTCCATGTCAGGAAGCCTTCTTTACCGTCTCAAGGTACGCGGTATCGGCGGAGCCTTTGTTCTGGGACTTGCCTATGGCGTTTTATCCGGATCATGCACCTTTGGTTTTATTGCCCCCATCCTTGCCATCATCACGGTTCAGGCCAAAGTGGTCACCGGGGTTTTGCTGATCCTTCTTTTTGCCCTGGGCCACTGTCTTCCCATTGTTATCGCAGGAAGCTCCACAGCCCTGGTCCGCAGTATTCTTGAAAACAGCGCCTGGCAAAGCACGGGTGCGATCTTCAGAAAAATGGCCGGTGTGGTCATCATCTGTCTGGGAGCTTATTTTATTATCAATCCATTTTTTACAGGCGCATAAAAGGAGAACAGCATGCTGCTGAAAACATATTCTCTTGAAATATTTAATTCCAAATGTCAACCCGGTGCCATAGGGGTTCATTGCTTTGCGCACCTTGATCAGGATGTAAGCTGTGCACTGCCTTATATTAATTCTGTTCTTGGCGGATTTGAATACCTGAAAGATCCTCCGGCAGTCACTTTCAAGGCCCAGGGTAAACTGATAACCATTCATGGAAATAAAATTGCGGTGAATGCCTTGAAAGATGAAGCAGAAGCTCAAAAGATCGTGGAATGGCTGAAGCGGGAAATCAACGATGCCTGGGGAAAAAAAGATGAAATCACTCCCAGCTATGAAGGCGCTCCCAAACCCAGATTTGTTGAGATTCTCAAGCTGCTGCCCAAAAAAAGCGGCTGCAGGGAATGCGGGGATCCGACATGCATGGTGTTTGCAACAAAGGTGGCTGAAGGAAGCAAGGGGCCCGAGGATTGTCCGCAATTAAATCAAGAGCAAAAGGATAAACTGAAAAAATATATGGAAATGTTTAAATTGGACCTGTGAAATTGAACAGACACACCTCCCCCACTTGTCAATCCTTTTTCTTAAACGCCATAAAAACCAGCACAAGGCCCGCCAGCCAGAATGGTAAACTCAGCATCTGTCCTGTGTTTATCCAGAAATCCCATGAATAGGCTTCCTGGCGGGTTTTAAAAAATTCGATAAAAAAACGTGCTGTAAATACTAAAATTAAAAAAACCCCAAATAGCAACCCCGGCCATGTTTTTGATTTACCTTTCTTGTAAATGAGCATCAGAATAAAGAACGTCAAAAGACAGGACATGGCTTCATACACCTGAACAGGATGTCTCGGGACGGGATCGACGCTCTGGAATATAATTGCCCAGGGGACTGATGTCGGAACACCGATGATTTCTGAATTGAACAAATTTCCTGTGCGAATAAAAAAGGCTGCCAGAGAAACAGGAATACACACCCTGTCCAATAACCACAAATAGGATTCCTGTGTTTTAACCCGATAAAGAAATAAACTGATCAGGATTCCGATTCCACCGCCATGACTTGCCAGGCCACCTTCCCACACAGCCAGTATTTTTAACGGGTTCTCCAGATAATAGCCTGGATCATAGAAAAAACAGTGCCCGAGCCTGGCGCCAATGACTGTTCCGCCAAGCAGATACAAAAGCAACTGGTCCATGTCCTGAGAAGTTTTGTTTTCACGTGCATATATCCATGCCATAATCTGGTAACCCAGGATAAACGAAACAGCGAACAGCAGCCCGTACCACCGTATAGGGATACCGAATATCCGGATAATGACCGGGCTGACATCCCATGTTATATTCGTCATTATGACATCTCTGTCAGCGTTGCAGTCTATAACACGGCTGTGGCGTGCCGCACCCGTGTTTGGTCATGAGAATCTGCCAGACCTGAATATTTCTGGCCCTGAAAGCACCGGCGCAGGAAAGCAGATAGTATTCCCACATCCGCTTGAACCGCGAATTGTATTTCCTGCTCAGCCAGGCCCATGCTGACTGGAATTTGCGATTCCAGGCCATAAGCGTTTTATCATAATGGGGCCCCAGATTATGAACATCTTCAATGACAAACAGGTTTTCAGCCTCTTTTGCAATCTGTTTCTGGCTGGGCAGCATGCCGTTCGGAAAAATGTATTTATTGATCCACGGGTCACAATTTGACCGTGAAACATTGCTTCCGATAGTGTGCAAAAGAAAAATACCGTCCTCTTTCAAACTGCTGTGGACAACATCCATAAATGTCCGGTAATTTCTGCTGCCGACATGTTCAAACATGCCAACGGAAACCGCTTTATCAAAAATTCCATCTATTTCGCGGTAATCACAATCATGAAAAGATACTGGCAGCCCCTCGCATATTTTTTTTGCATGTTCCAGCTGCTCACGGGAGATATTCACTGCTGTTACTTTGCAGCCATACTTCTCGGCAAAATAACGGGACAACCCTCCCCACCCGCAGCCAATGTCCAGGAGATGATCCTCTTTAGAAATCTGTAATTTGCGGGCGATAAGATCCAGTTTTTTTCTCTGGGCTTCGTCAAGGTCATTGGTTGAATCAAAATATGCGCAGCTGTATTGATGATTGGCATCGAGAAACGAAAGAAAAAGCTCGTTGTCAAGATCATAGTGACGTTCAGCAATGATATGGCTGCGGGCTCTGGACTGGAGATTGAAAACAAGGCCGGGAATAAAATGCAGCAGGTAACGCAATCCGCCTTTCACATGATTTTCAAGTCCGTTGCGAAGCAGGCGATATATCATCTCGTCAAGTTGTTCACAATCCCACCAGCCATCCATGTAGGATTCACCCAGCCCAAGATTTTTCTCAAAAAGAACCCGTCGGAACCATCTTTTATCATGAACCTGGATATCCCAGGGCTGTGACCCGTTGATGGCCACACCGGCCTGTGCCAAGATCTGTTCAATTTTTCTGGCAATCATGATACACCTCCTTGAAGCACTCATTTCTGCAGATTTTAATCGTTACGGGTGGCGGCAAACCAATGACGGGTATTATTGGCAAACCGGACCAGAATCAGCATGACTGGAACTTCCACCAGAACACCGACAATGGTGGCCAGAACTGCGGGCGAAGATGCCCCGAACAAAGTGATTGCCACGGCAACCGCCAGTTCAAAAAAATTGGATGCGCCGATCATTCCGGCAGGTGCAGCGATATCATGTTTCAGGCATAGTTTTCTGGATGTCAGATAGGCGATAAAGAAGATTAAAAAAGTTTGAATAATCAGCGGGATTGCGATCAGGACAATATGCAGGGGATTTTTAAGGATGACCTCGCCTTGAAACGAAAAGATAAGAACAAGGGTCAGCAGCAGGCCGCCAATGGTGACATTGTTGAATTTTGGAATAAAAGTACTGTTGAAATATGCCTCGCCTTTGCTGCTGATGACATAATTGCGGGTGAGAATACCGCCCACCAATGGAATCACCACAAACAAGAAAACCGACAGCAACAGGGTATTCCAGGGAATTGTGATGCCTCCCACACCCAGCAGAAATGCCACGATGGGCGTAAAGGCAACCAGGATGATCAGATCATTGGTGGCAACCTGCACAACCGTATAGGCGGGATTTCCCCGGGTCAGATGACTCCAGACAAAAACCATGGCAGTGCAGGGCGCTGCACCCAGCAATACTGCACCGGCAAGATAATCACGCGCCAAATCCTGCGGGATCAGGGCCTTGAAGATCACATAAAAGAAAAGCCATGCAATACCGAACATGGTAAACGGTTTGATCAGCCAGTTGACCACCCAGGTGATATAAAGGCCGGTGGGATTTTTACCGACATTTTTGATGCTGGCAAAATCCACCTTCATCATCATCGGATAGATCATCAGCCAGATCAGCACCGCTATGGGAATAGACACCCTGGCATATTCAAACCGGGCTAAGGTGACCGGGATATCCGGCAGAAATTTTCCAATAAGAACGCCTGCAACCATGCACAAAATTACCCAGAGCGTCAGGTTCTTTTCAAAAAAACTGATGCCTTCTGTTTTCTGTTTTTCCATTTTACACCCGTTCCTTCTGGCTTCGACACAACTCTTCAGGATCACATGAAACAACACCTGCTAAAAAAACCTGATCCGCTTGTATCTCTTTTGTTTTCAGCAATGCATCTTTAAACCATTGTTCAAGCTGTTCCGGAAACTTGCCTGAGAGCCGATAGTACACCCATCTTCCTTTTTTCCGGCTTTGAACAATACGGGCGTTCTGAAGCACTGTCATATGCCGGGACACGGTTGGCGCTGCAAGCTGCAGCAATTCAACCAGCTGACAGACGCACAGTTCCTCGTAACATAAGAGGGCCGCTGCCACCCGCATCCTGCTTTTGTCTGCCAATGCTTTTATAATCGTCAGATAGGTTTCCATCCACCCTCTCATTTCGTTATTTAGCTAATTGACAAATAATAAATATTTCACCTTTCTGTCAAGATTTTTTTTGCAGTTTTTTGATGGTCAATCTGAAGACATAAGTCCTGAGACCCTTATCCTTTTGGCTTAATCAGACACATATCCCGGAACAGGCATGCGAATTGGTCGCAATAATCTCCGGCAGTCCCGAAACATGCAAAATTGCCTTCTGTCTGCTGAATTTCCCGAATCAGATCAGCCTTTTTTTTCCTCGCAATCTTGATACCGCGATCACTGGCCATTTGTTGTATCTGCTTCATGTTCATGAGTCATTATCCTCCAATAAATAAAGGTATAAGCGTTTGTTGAATGCGCCGTGTGATATCCCTGCCAGACTGTTGTGATTCAGTAATTCAATTTATATGCCAGACACTGTAAACCATCTTTAGATTATTCCAACTGACTGTTTTTTTTGTAAAACATTCACATATCCTTTAGCATTCACTTCAGAGCAATCCAGTTCATGAGCCTGCCTGAAAAAAATCCTGTCAGGTTTTGTTTCTGTTCGTAAAAAAGACTGACGAGCTGTGTTTTAAACAGGATAGAAAATCATGATTTTTCTGAAACTATCACCTGATTCATGGAAACAGCCTCATCTAAAACAATCGAAAAATCAAGATCCGGGTATTTTTTTTTCAAATTTATGATATTGCTGTTTTTATTTCCCCGGAATCTGGATTCCGAGCAAGGATGCAGTCGAATCGCAAGATGGCCGGTATTTTTTAAATCCCGATATGCATCAATTTTTTTGCATGCCAGATCATACATCATGGCAGAAAAAACCAGGTGCCCGAATGCCGGGTGCCAGGGGCCTGCAATGACCTTGGTTTCATCTTCCATAAAATCAGAAGCCTGGAGTCCCATGCGGATTACATCAATCCCGGCCTGTGAGAATATGCCATACATCTGCTTCACCTGCCCGATGGCCGTGTCAAGGCTTAAAGGCGTATATTCTCCCTGCCGGTACCATTTTTCCACAAGACTGCCCTTCAATACCATCAGCGGATAAATCCGTGCAAAATCCGGTTCAAGCTGTGCCAGTATCCGGGTACTTTTCAGCAAATCCTGTTGCGTATCACCGGGCAAACCGGCCATCACCTGAACGCCGATTTTAAACCCGTTCTTTTTTAACAGGGAGATGGCAGAAATTATATCTTCACAGGTATGGCCCCGGCGGTTTTTTTTTAAGATATCATCATTCATGGACTGGACACCCAGTTCAACCGCAGATATGTTAAAGGGCCTGATGGTATCCAGAATACTCTGACTGATGGTATCCGGACGAGTGGAAAACCGGATGCTGTCAATTTTATTTTCTTTGATATACGGCTGAATGATTTCCAGCAATTCAATGATTTTTTCTTCCGGCAGACCTAAAAAATTGCCCCCGAAAAAGGCAAGCTCCACGCTTTTTCTGCTGCCCTTATATTGCAGATAGTCTTCTATGACAGGAAGTATCTTTGTCTTGTCCAGAGCGCTGTCTGACTGGCGGGTGATAATGGACTGGTTACAGAAGGCACACTGGTGGGGGCATCCGGCATGGGGGATAAAGACAGGAATCACAAGCGGTTTTTCCGATCTGTCCATGATATGCGTTATGAATCGATCTGTTTTAAAATTTCAAGTGCGTTCTTTGCCGAGGCCTGTTCTGCAGCTTTCTTGGTTTTGCCCACCCCGCAGGAGACCGTACCCAGAACAGTAGTGGTAATTTCAAAGGTTTTGTCATGGTCCGGACCTGTTTCGTTGAGCACCTCATACAAAGGCATGATCTCCCCTTTTTCCTGGGCAAATTCCTGCAGCATGCTTTTATAATCAATTGTATGGGTGTTTGACAGAATCCTGCCCAGATTCGGGCTGAAAAGATCACGGATCAAGGCATAGGCGATATCAAATCCGCCGTCCAGATAGATGGCTGCAATCACTGCCTCAAAGGCATCGGATAATATAGAGTTTTTCTCAAACCCCCGGGAAAGCAATTCGCCTTTTCCAAGGCGGATATACCGGCCCAGATCGATCAGCCGTGCCATGTCGGCCAGCCCAGGTTCACTGACCAGACTGGATCGCAGTTTTGACAGCTCGCCTTCTTTTTTTGTGGGGCTTTTTTCCATGAGCAGATGTCCGATACACAAGCCCAGAACTGCATCGCCTAAAAATTCCAGACGTTCATTGTCAGCACTGCACAGGGTCTGGTTTTCATTCAGATAGGACCGATGGCATAATGCATTTTCCAGAAAGGCTCTGTCTTTGAAGGTATAGCCCAGATTTTCCTCAAAAAACCCCAGATGACAGTGGGTGGCCCGAACCTCTTCGACACAGGCGATCAGCCGGGTGAAAATCTGTGCATCGATATTCAGATTATCTTTGCCTTTTCCCAGTTCAACACCAAGGTTGAATGTGCCATGAAAATCTGATCCGCCGGTGACCAGAAGTTTTTTTCGGTCTGCAAGAGACTGAAGATATGCTGTCAGATGCTCATCGTGATCGGTATAATAGACTTCAATCCCTTTGAGTCCATACCCTGAAAGCGTATCAACAAAATCTTCAAGCTCACCGCTTTTCGTAATTTTTAACAGGCCCGGGTGGGCCAGAACAGGCACGCCTCCGGCATCCAGAATTGCATGAATAGCTGTCCTGCAGGTTATTTTATATTTATCCACATAGGCAGGTTTGTCCTTGCCAAGATAGAGGTCGAACGCTTCCCGGAAGCTTTCAACATACCCCAGTTCTTTCATCAGCTCGGCAATATGGGGGCGGCCGGTCTGATTTGCACCAAAGCGCTTTTCAACCTGCTGGATGCTGATATCAAATCCAAGAGAATTTAATTTTTCGATGATTTTCGGGTTTCTCTGCTGGCGGGACAGCTTTGCCTCGTTAAAAATGGCATTGAGCTTCTTGTCATACACACTGAAGCCATACCCCAACAGATGAATACTTCCCAGATGCCGGAACATATCCGGCGGCGTGCAGCTGATCTCAACCCCGGTGATGAACTCGGGCTGGTCAGGCAAAGGATGTTTTAAGATTTGTTTGATACCGGAAATTGTATCATGATCGGTAATGGAAACAGCCGTGACTCCGGCTTTTTGTGCCAGAGTCAGAATTTCAAGGGGGGAGTATGATCCGTCAGAGGCTGTTGAATGTATATGCAGATCTATCAAAGAACCATATTGCACCGGCTAAATGCCAAGTGCTTTCTCCATATCCTCTTCACGGGTTTTGCAGTCAATACACTGGGTGGTCACAGGGCGGGCTTTTAATCTGGCTATGGAAATTTCTTCCTCGCACACTTCACATATACCGAACGTCTTGTTTTCTACCCGTTCAAGGGCTTGTTTTATTTTGTTGATCAGTTTATGCTCCCGGTCCCGGATACGCAGTTCAAAGCTTCTTTCTGCCTCGTGGGATGCCCTGTCTGTAGGATCTGCAAAATTCTCCTTTGGTTTGGTCATCCCCGTAACCGTAGTGTCTGCATGGGAAATAAGCTCCTGAAGCCGTTCATTCAAAAGATTTCTAAAAAATTCCAAATCTTCTTTTTTCATAATATTTGCCCTTTCTCTTAAATTACAAGAATTTCCAGAATCGCCAGTATACTAAATTTTCATAAAAAGTAAACAATTAAATCATCACAGGAAACCCGCCAGAATGCCGCAAATGGACTGTTGCGCTATTTTTCTTCCGGAATATCCAGGTTGAATAGCTGCCGGGTTACGTTCAAATACAAGGAATCATTTCGGTGATCACCGGTATTTCTTAAAAACAGAATGGGATCATGAATTGTTCTGCTGGCAATGGCCTGGGTCATGCGGGTAATCGCCTCAATATCCTCAGCAGACAGATGTTTGAGGCTTGAAAGTGTCTTTTTACATTCCATATCAACGATGGCTGTCATTTTATCATTCAATGCCTTGATGGTGGGAACAACAGAAAGGCTCTCCATCCATTGACGGAATTTTACCACAGCTTCTTCTATGAATCGCTGGGCTTTCACAGTTTCTTTTCCCCGCTGTTTAATATTGGATTCCACAATATTTTTCAAATCATCAATATCATACACATAGGCATTGGATATGGAATTAATTTTGGGATCAATATCTCTTGGAACTGCGATATCTATGAAAAACAGGGTATTGTGCCGGCGTTTTTTCATTGCCCGTTTCACCTGGTCACAGGTCAGAACATATTCGGTTGCTCCGGTGGAACTGATGATAATATCCACTTCAGCGAGTGCATCCTCTCTTTCCTCAAATTTAACCGCCTGTCCCTTGAATTTATCCGAAAGTTCAACAGCCTTTTTAAAAGTCCGGTTTGCAACAATAATCTTTTTGACCCTGTGGGACAGCAAATGTTCCACTGCCAGCTCTGCCATTTCTCCTGCCCCTAACAGCATGACACTTTTCTGGGACAGATCGGAAAAAATTTTATTGGCCAGCTCAATGGCTGCATAACTGATGGAAACCGCATTATCCCCGATACCGGTTTCTTTTCTGACTTTTTTTGCCACACTGTATGCTTTGTGCATCAACCGGTTCAGCAGAACACCGGTTGTCTTGCTGGATACTGCAGCACGGTAGGCTGCCTTGACCTGGCCCAGAATCTGGGGCTCTCCCACGATCATGGAGTCCAGGCTGGATGCCACACAAAACAGATGATGAATGGCCGCATCCTCTTCATGGATGTACAGGTGGTCTTTAAATTCTGACACATCAATTTTTTTGAACGAAGAAATAAATTCAATCACCCTGTCCACCTGATCCCCTGTTTTGGGGACATATAGCACTTCTGTCCGGTTACAGGTTGAAAAAACAAGGCATTCTCCAATATTCGGATCTTTTCTTAGAGACTCAAGGGCTGCCATGGTTTCTTCAGTGGTAAATGACAGTTTTTCCCTTAATTCAACAGGGGCTGTTTTATGATTTGCACCAATTAATAAAATTTTTGACATAATTCTTTCTTTATTTTGTAAACCCCTGATGGTGACCGCCAATCATCATATTCACCCCGAGAAATGTAAAAATGATAATGACAAAACCGATAATGGTCATGATTGCTGATTTTCTGCCCTGCCATCCGGAGTACAGTCTCAAATGAAGCAATGCTGCATACACCACCCATGTTCCCGCAGAGAACACCTCTTTGGGGTCCCAGCTCCAGAACTTTCCCCAGATGGCCTTTGCATAAACAAACCCTGCCACAAGCCCGATGGTCAGCAGGGCAAACCCTGTGGCCAGACACGCATACCCGACACTGTCCAGAAGATCAAGCGAAGGCAGACGTTTAAAGAAAAAACCAGGCTGTTTGGTCTTGATTCCTTTTTCCTGCAGCAGATATAGAATCCCGGCACCGCAGGCCAGTGCCAGTGCACCATCCCCTGCAAAAACCAGAATAATATGTGAATACAGCCAGAACCCTTTTAAAACGGCATCTTTTTCCACAGGCGAATCCGGCAGAATTAACACGGACAGCATAATTGCAGCCAGCAGCATGGATGCAAATACACCCAGAATTTTAAGTGAAAATTTATAATTAAAAAACCAGAACATGCAGCCTGTAACCAGTGCAGACAAGGACAGGGTCTGGGGCAGGTTCTGGATCGGGACATGACCTTCCACCACTGTATAAACCACCATACTGGACAAATGACACATCACCGCTGCCGTCATGCAATAAAAGCCAGCTCTCTGATACACATCTTTTTGATTGAACAAAAACAGCAGGTAACCTGCCATGCTCAAAAAATAGAGGGCTGTTGTGATCTGAAGCAGTATATCAGCCGTTTGAAGATTCATTTATGACTCCTTGGCAGAAACAAGATCCTGGAAATTAAATTGTTTTCCAAAAACCGTGTTTAACACCGAATTAATTTTTTTCTCATCTTTTGCTTTTATCAATGCAGGGATATCTTCTTCAATAAAGCGGTAAAACATCTTTTTGTGCCCGTCCGGATCATGCCCTTCCTCCAGAAGCTTCGTGCGGATATTTTTCATCAGCATCAAAAAGGTTTCATACTCCGGCCCGAATATCTGAGCAAGCCTGTGTTTGACCGTTCTTGCCACGGCCGGGCTGGAACCGGATGTGGACACTGCAATAACAAGATCGCCCTGTTCAAGCGTTGACGGGAGAACAAAATCACTGTCCCCGGGAGAATCGGCTATATTGCACAGAACGTTCTGCGCCTGTGCATCCTGCCGGATCTGCCGGTTCAGCGCAGCCTTGTCAGTTGCGGCAAATACAAAAAATTTACCCTGGATATCCGATTTTTCATACTGTTTAAGGCAGCAGACAATCCTGGAAGAGATATCATCAAATTCAGATGAAAACTGCAAGCTGACCACGGTCACGTTTGCCCCGCTTTTTTCAAGCCCTGAAGCCTTTCGCCACCCGACCGGCCCACCCCCCACCACCAGGCAGTCTCTGCCTTTCATATCCATAAATACGGGGTAATATTTCATGCCTGTCCTTTATTCCACCCTTGTTTACATAAAATGTTTAATATATATTGCCATAGGAGATTTTACAATATCTAACCTGTACATGCAAATTTATAACAGGAAAACCAACATGATTATTGACGCACATACCCATATTTTCACAAGCAGAATGAAACAGGACCGGTCTGTATATTTTAAAAACGAGCCTGAATTTTCACTGCTGTATGATTCACCCAAAGCTGCCATCTGCACCATAGACGATCTGATACTCTCCATGGACAGACATCAGGTGGATACTTCTGTTGTCTGCGGATTTCCCTGGAGAACACCGGACACAATCAAAAAAAACAATGATGCGGTCATTGAAGCGGTGATTAAAAATCCTGGCCGGATCAAGGGTCTTGCCTGTTTTGATGCCGCCTGGGACGGCGCTGCGGATGAAACCCTGCGATGTATTGATGCAGGACTTAGCGGCGCAGGCGAACTGGCATTTTATCTTTCCGGCATTGATGAAACCGCCTTGGGTTATCTGACCCCGGTCATGGCGGTCTTAAAAGAAACAGGCCTGCCCTGCATGATCCACACCAATGAACCGGTGGGGCATAAATATCCGGGCAAAACCCCCATCACCCTTGAACAGATCTATGCGCTTGCCAAAGCCTTTCCGGATAATAAAATCATTCTGGCCCACTGGGGCGGAGGGATTTTCTTTTATAATGTCATGAAAAAAGAGGTCAGGGATGTTTTGAAAAACATCTGGTATGACACGGCCGCCTCCATGTTTCTGTACAGCCCGCAGATTTATGATATGGCTGTGGTTGCAGGGCTTGCCGATAAAATCCTGTTTGGCACAGATTATCCCCTGCTGCCCCCGGACAGATATTATAAAGATATGGATGCATCCGGCATGACACCCGAACAAAAAGCAATGGTCCTGGGTAAAAATGCCCATGCGCTGTTCAGATAAAAAAATACAAAAAACGTAACCTTTTTTACATATTTTGTGAAATTTATTTCACAAATTCTTACACAAACTTTTCAAGCATGCCGTATTTCATAAGGTTTCAGCAATGGCACAATTATTGAATATAAACTTGTCGAAAGATTTTGAAAAACCCATAACCATAAGGATACAAGAAATGAAAAAAATGATTAAAGCAAACATATTAATAGCAATCTTGCTATTATTAACCGTGAATGTGTGGGCTCTGCCAGTAGCAGGTGATAAAGTTGATATGAACACGAACTGGGGCAACTATTATGGAATGCAAATTTTACAAAGCGCCAATCCCAGCTCCGTTGGAACATTTTTCAATACATTCTGCCTGGAGAAAAATGAGTATTTCGCTGATTCCCATAGTAACACCTATGGCGGTCCTTACAGAGTTGATTCAGTGGGAACCGTAGCTTATAATGGAGGTGTCGGAGGTAAAGTAGATCTGGACGGCAATGGCACCCTTGATGGCGACCCGATTTCTCAAATAAGTTTATGGCTCTATGCGTCTTATTTTGATGGAAAATTTGCAAATGCTTCCGCTCTGCAAGTTCAAGAAGCAATCTGGCATGCAGAAAACGAAGGAAATTACTCTAATTCCTATGGACTGCTTGTTGGCAATGTGACTGATTTTACAGTGACCGGATGGAATATTAAAGTTGTCAATATCTCTGACTGGACGGATAATGGATCTCAAGGAGCGTTAAGACAAAGCCAACTGGTAGGCGAAGTGGCACCTGTTCCCGAGCCCGCAACCATGTTTCTTTTTGGACTTGGTCTGCTTGGTCTGGCAGGCATCTCCAGAAAAAGAAAAGCATAAAATCTGAGTTAACGTTTTGAGTTAACGTTTAAAGATAGCATTCAAAGTTCGCAATTATAGCTTCGCCCTGCCGCACCTGTGGCAGGGCGAAGCTATTTTGATTTCTCTCAGGCCGGCAGGCTGATGGTAAAACAGGTGCCTTTATCTCTGGTGCTTTCAACAGCGATTTTGCCGTTGTGATACCGGACAATATGTTTGACAATGGCAAGGCCCAGACCGGTTCCGCCATCATGGCGGCTTCTGGCCCTGTCCACCCGGTAAAACCGGTTAAAAATTTTTGGCAGATGCTCCTTGTCTATCCCGCACCCGCTGTCTTTTACACGAATATATATCCACTTGTTTTCTTCTGCCACCTGAATGACCACCGGGCCTGTGCTGTGGCTGTATTTAAGCGCATTATCAACCAGATTAAAAACTGCCTGTTCCAGAAGAATCGGATCCGCCTTTACCCGGATATATTCAGGACAGTCCACATCCACACGGATATCATTTGCCGCCATCGTATCTTTACAGGCATTGACCACACCTTCAATTAACCCCGACAAATCCTGATCTTCAAAATGAATCTGAGTCCCTTTCAGACGTTCAAGCCGGGACAAGGATAAAAGATCGTTGATCAGGGAGATCATCCGGTTTACATTCTTTTCAATGATCTTTAAAAATTCTGCGCTCTGTTCTGTTTCTTTTTTTGCCAGCATTTCCTGGAGGGTTTCAATAAATCCCTTAATAGTGGTCAGCGGCGTTTTAAGCTCATGGGAAACATTGGAAGCAAAATCCTTATGCATGGTTTCCAGCCGCCGCATGCGGGTAATATCATGAAAGATGATCAAGGTTCCCATGCGCTTTTCCGTGTGATCATACAAGGCTGTGGAATGAATTCTCAACACCAGATCCTGATCCTTCGGGATCACAATATCTTCTTCCACCGGTTCATGAGTGGATAATGCTTTTTGAATAAACACCTGGAATTCAAGATTCCGGGCCACTTCCAGAATAACCCTGCCCTTGAGATCCACTGATGGAAAATCAAAAATTTTAGCCGCAGCCTCATTGATGGTAATGATCCTTTCATTTTCATCTATTGCGATCACCCCTTCCTGCATACTGCTGTGGACTGCTTCCAGTTCCATGCTCCGGTTCTTGAAATCCCTGATTTTATCATCCAGGTTGGAGGCCATCCGGTTCATGGTTATGGCAAGCTCTGATAATTCTTCTGTCTCCGGGACAGCCAGACGGTTGGTCAGATGTCCGGTTGAAAATTTTAAGGCACCTGTTTTCATCAACTCAATGGGGCTTGTGATCCGCCTGCTGACAAACAGACTGACCACTGCTGCGATCAGGATGGTGAAGAACATGACCCCCAGAATATTATTTCTGACATGATTTATTTCTTTATCAATTGTCGCCGTGGTCACAGCAGTTCTCACAACCGCTGCCACTGTGCCGTCCTTGAGGATCGGCAGGGCAATATACATCATGTTTGAATCCAGTGTGACGCTGTAACGAATGGCCACACCGGTCTGGTTTTTTAAGGCACTGATGATTTCAGGACGTTTCATGTGGTTTTCCATCAGGGAGACATCCCCGTCAGAATCACCGATAACCATACCGGAAGGCAGAATAATCGTGACCCGTGTGCCGGTTTTTTCACCAATTATTTTACAGTGATCATCAATATGTTTATATACTGAAATCTGCGATATCCCGGATGGGGCATCCTGACTGACCGGTTCAAATTTATCTGCAAAATATTCCTGCAGCAGCCTGGCCCGGCTGGTTAATTCTTTTTCAGAGTTCTGAAGAAAAAATATCTTGAAAGAACGGGTCGAATATGATGCCACAACAGATATGGAAAGCAGGGTGATGATAAGAAAGGAGGGAAATATCTGCCATATAAGTTTCTTTTTTTTTGTCATAATATTTATTCTTTAAAACGGTATCCCACACCCCTGACCGTCTCGATAAGCTGGGCATAATTCTTAAGCTTTTTCCTTAATCCGACAATGATGACATCTATGCTTCTTTCTGTCACCGCGTAGTTTTCACCCCGGATGGCGTCAACGATCTGCCCCCGGGTGAACACCCAGCCTTTTTTATCTGCCAGAAATGCCAGAAGCCCGAATTCCGAAAGCGTAAGATCCAAAGGAACCCCCTCTATGGTTACTTTATGCCGTGCAGTATCAATCATCATATCCCCTTCCTGGCGGATCTGATTCCCGGAATCCTCGGACTGTTTTCTGCGCCGCCTTAAAATCGCCCGGATTCTTGCAATCAGAACCTTGGGGCTGAACGGCTTTGAGATATAATCATTTGCGCCAAGCTCAAGGCCTGTCACCACATCAGACTCTTCACCCTTGGCTGTCAGCATGACAATGGGCAGATCCCGGGTAGATGCATTATTTTTCAAGTATCTGGTCACCTCAAGCCCGTCGATCCCCGGAAGCATCAAGTCTAAAATAAGCAGATCCAGCTGGGACTGTCGGGCAATTTTTATGGCCGCTTCACCGGTTTGTGCCGTCAGGATCTGATAGCCTTCGCTCTTAAGATTATATTTTATAAGCTCAAGAATATCTTCTTCATCGTCCACAATAAGAATGGTTTCTTTTGACATTGTTTTTCCTGTTTTTTGCACCTGGACTTTTAAGGATTATTTTTATAAATCAGTTCATCTTTGTCAATTCATATATAAGAATTTACGTATGACGGATGATCTCGCCTTCAATCAGATAAATCACCTCTTCTGCGATATTGGTGGTATGATCACCGATTCTTTCCAGATGTCTTGAAATCAGATACATATTTATAATGGCTTCAACCATTTCAGGATTCTTTTGAATATCTCTTTTCATGGATTCATAGGCATCATTTCTCATCCGGTTCACCTTTTCATCCATATCCCGGACATTATAGGCCATATCCACATCCATACGAACCAGCGCATCCAGACTCAACCTGAGCATTTCTCCGGTCTGTTCTGCCATGGGTGCATAGTCATATCTGAACCTGTCGGTTTCCTTTGCGGAAACTTTAAACCGTTTGGCAATATTCACCGCATAATCTGCGATTCTTTCCAGATCATTGTTAATTTTTATCACTGCCACAATGAACCGCAGATCAGTTGCCACGGGCTGATACAGTGCAAGAACCTTCAGGCATTCCTCTTCCACTTCAATTTCGCGTTCATCCACCTGATAATCCGTATCAATGATCTCCTGAGCCAGCACCAGATTTTCCTGCTTGATTGCAACCATAACTTTTTTACAACGGTCTTCCACCATTGCGCCAAGTGACAGTATCTCTTTTTTTATATTCAGTATTTCTTTTTGCAGATGTCCTGCCATAATTGACTCCTTAACCAAATCGTCCGGTAATATAATCTTCAGTCTGTTTCAATTCAGGTTTGGTAAATAATGTATCCGTATCATTGACCTCAATCAGTTTTCCCATATAAAAAAAAGCGGTTCTGTCCGACACCCTTGCCGCCTGCTGCATATTATGGGTTACAATGATAATGGTCAGCTTTGAAGACAACTGATCAATCAACTCCTCAATTTTCTGTGTGGCAATGGGATCCAGTGCAGATGCAGGCTCATCCATCAAAAGCACCTCCGGGTCCACAGCAAGCGCCCTTGCAATGCACAGCCGCTGCTGCTGACCGCCGGACAGCCCCAGGGCCGATTCATTCAAACGATCCTTAACCTCATCCCAGATGGCTGCCTGCTTCAAGCTTTTTTCCACCACCCGGGTAATCACAGCCTTATCCTTTACGCCATTGACCTTTAATCCATAGGCAACATTTTCAAAAATCGTTTTCGGAAACGGATTGGGTTTTTGGAAAACCATTCCCACCCGCCGCCGCAGCGTCACCACATCCAGAGACGGATCATATATATCCTGATCATCCAGTACAGCCTTGCCTGTCACCCGGATCCCGGGGATCAGGTCATTCATCCGGTTCAAACATCTTAAATACGTACTTTTACCGCACCCTGAAGGCCCGATCAGCGCTGTTACCTGATTCTGTGTAAAATCGATGGAAACATTATGAATTGCCTGAAAATCTCCGTAAAAAAAATTCAGGTCTTTGGTATGCATTTTAACAGGAGAGTCCATTTACTAACCCTTTAGTTTCTTTCTCATTTTAGCCCGCATGATAATTGCGAACAGATTCATTCCAAATATCAAAGAGATCAGCACAAGCGCTGTTCCGTATTGCAGATGACGTGTGGCCTCAATATTGGTCCCGGCAGTTGCCAGCACATAAATATGATAGGGAAGCGCCATAACTTCATCAAATATTGAGGAGGGAAGATCCGGTGTAAAAAACACAGCCCCGGTATACATAATCGGCGCTGTTTCGCCAGCAGCCCTGCTTAATCCCAGTATGGAACCTGTAATAATTCCGGGAAATGCCACGGGCAGCACCACTTTTCTGATGGTCTGCCACTGGGTGGCCCCCATGGCAAGAGAAGCCTCGCGATAGGGTTTGGGAACTGATTTTAATGCTTCTTCCGACGCACCGATAATCACCGGCAGGGTCATAATGCCCAGTGTCAGTCCACCGGCAAGTATGGACACACCCATGTCAAGCACAATGACAAAAAATGCCAGGCCGAACAGACCAAACACAATGGAAGGAACCCCGGCAAGGTTATTTATTCCCAGCCGGATAAATCTGACAAGCTTTGTCTGCCCTGCATATTCATTCAGATAAATGGCAGATGCCACACCGATGGGCAATGCAAACAGAATCGTTGTCATGCATAATGACACGGTACCGACAATACAGGGCAAAATACCACCCATGGTCATGGAATCTGTGGGTGGTTTACTCAAAAATTCCCAGGAAATGGCGCGCCACCCTCTGGAAACAATAAAATAGACAATAATTGCAAGGGCGGCACCATTGATAGCAACGGCAACCTTAAGAAGGAAAAAACAGATTTTCTGCGCTCTTAATCGTTTTTTTATCATTTTTGAGTTTTCCTTCCCTTACAGGGAAGCCTCCCCCACCTGCCTGAATTTATAGGAGATATGATCTGCCAGCAGATTAAACAAAAATGTAAATACAAACAAGACGATCCCGATGGCAAAAAGTGCATGGTAATGCTCACTTCGAAAGGGTGCCTCTGCCATTTCAGCCGCAATACTGGCCGGCAGGGGACGGACCGGATCAAAAATGGATGTGGGAATCATGGCAGCACCCCCTGCAGCCATCAGCACTACCATGGTTTCGCCGACAGCTCTGGAAAGCCCTAAAATAATCGCTGTACAGATTCCGGACAAAGAGGCTGGAACAATCACCCTTACCAATGTTTCAAAATGGGTTGCCCCTAATGCCAGAGACGCTTCTTTCAAAGCGGTCGGCACACTGAACACCGCATCTTCAGAAATGCTGCATATGGTCGGGACTGCCATAAACGCCAGCATCAGTGACGCATTGAACATATTTAGACCCACAGGGATATTGAACAGCTGCTGAATAAACGGTGCCACCACCACCATGCCAAAAAAACCGATGACAACAGAGGGCATGGAAGCCAACAGCTCCACAATCGGTTTTACAATCTGGGAAACAGTCGCAGGTGCAATCTGGGCAAGATAGATGGCAGTCATCACGCCTAAAGGAATGGCGATCATCCCTGAAATCACCGTGACATAGATTGAACCCAGAATTAAAGGTAAAATGCCAAAATCAGCCGGGTCATCTGTTGGATACCAGTATTGACCGAAAAGAAACTCTTTGAGGCTGACATGTTCCAGGATCGGAATTCCTTCAAGGAACAGAAAAATTATAATTAAAGACAAGGCGACGATGGAAAACAGTGCGACCAGCAAAAAACCTGACCGCACTGTTTTATCAATATTCTGACGTTTCAATGGAGCAATCCTTAGAAACCAAATACTGGAATGGAACCGGCTTTTCTAACAAGTTCCTGACCTTTTTTGGAAAAGATATAGTTAATAAAATCCATGGTTTCACCTTCCGGCCATCCCTGCGTAAACATGAAAAGCCCCCGGGATATCGGGAAAGATCCGTTCAATGTTGTCTCTTCGGTTCCTGTTACCCCGTTGACCTTTATTGCCTTGATCTCTTTATTCAGATATCCAAGCCCCACATATCCGATGGCACCGGGAGTATTGGCAACGGCCTGGACAATCCCGCCGTTTGAAGGCACGGTCAAGGCGCTTGGAACCACACGGTCTTCCAGCATGACCAGCTCCTGCCACACCCCGAAGGTACCGGATGAGCTGTCTCTGGAAATCACAACTATTTTGCCGGGAGTTCCGCCAACATCCTTCCAGTCTTTGATTTTACCCAGATAAATATCTTTGAGCTGGGCTGTGGTCAGATCTGTCACGCTGTTTTTCGGATTGACCACCGGAACAATCGCATCCAGAGCAATTCTGAACGGTACAGGATAAACACCTTTGGTCACTGCAAGACTTACTTCTTTTTGTTTAATAAACCGGGATGCATTCCCGATCTGGGCTGTCCCGTCAATGATGGCCTTGATTCCATTTCCTGAGCCGCCGCCGGAC
Source organism: Pseudomonadota bacterium (assembly GCA_018821535.1). Lineage (GTDB taxonomy): Bacteria > Desulfobacterota > Desulfobacteria > Desulfobacterales > Desulfobacteraceae > Desulfobacula. Next base: position 119,530 of record JAHJLV010000016.1, read on the forward strand.
AAGGATATTTTCACATCGGGATTTTCAGCCATAAACGTTTCAGCAGCCATCTGGGCGATGGGAAGAACCGTTGTTGAACCTTTGATAACCAGTTCTCCTGCAAACACCTGGGATGATGCGACACAAAAAAGACCGAACACCAAAATTAAAATTGATTTAATCCATCTGTTCATTTTTCAACTCCTCATAATTTATATTTAAAACTACACACATTTATACAAATGGTATTTGTAAGCAGTTTTACGTTTAATTTGTTAGGGTTGTATTAGGATCATGTTACAGAGGGATTAAACCCTGCTCATAAAAAAACGGATATCATCGGTTTGGTTAAAACTTAAATGGTACCCGTCTTTTTTTTTAACTTATCTGTCAGCCAGATCAGGCACCGATATATGCCCGCTTGACATTTTCATCATTCTTCAGATCTTTGCATAATCCTTCAAGAACACATTTACCGCTTTCAAGCACATATCCTCTTTCAGTGATGTTCAGCGCCATATTTGCATTCTGTTCCGAAAGAAAAATGGTGGTGTCCATTTCATGATTAATATTGGAGATAACATCGGCAATCTGCTTTACAATCAATGGTGCCAGACCCATAGACGGTTCGTCGAGCAACAGCATGCTGGGTTCACTCATCAATGCCCGGCCGATAGCCAGCATCTGCTGTTCACCACCACTGAATGTACCGGCAAGCTGATTTGAACGCTCTTTGAGTATCGGGAAATGCTCATATACCCGGTCCAGATTTTTTTTAATCTTGGATTTCTGTCCCCGCAGAGAAAAAGCCCCCATGACAAGATTTTTTTTCACAGACAGTTCCGGAAACAGTTGCCGGCCCTGGGGACATAATACAATTCCCAGATCAACAATCTTGTGAACCGGTAATTTATCAATCGCGATACCGTTAAATTCAACCGTACCGAAGGCAGGTTTGAGAACCCCTGCAATTGTCCTGAACAATGTCGTTTTCCCTGCGCCGTTACTGCCTAAAAGCGTAACAAACTCGCCTTTTTGAATGTTTAAGGACACATTATGAATAATATGCAGCTCACCGATATCTGTGTATACCTGTTCAAGTTTAAGCATTCAGTTCACCTCCCAAATAGGCCTCAATCACATCAGGATTTACCTTGATCTCTTCCGGAGAACCTTCTGCTATTTTTTCTCCGTAATTCAAAACAACAATACGATCTGCAAGACCCATAATCATCTGCATTTTATGTTCAATGATACAGACAGTGATTCCCTGTTCATCCCGAATTTTACGAATCAGTTCTGTTATCCGGTCGGTTTCATCCTGAATCAGACCACCGGTGGGTTCATCCAAAAGCAATAATTGAGGTTTGCTCACGATGGCAACACCAATGGCAAGCCTTTTCTGTTCTTCCTGAGACAATGTAGGGATAAAATTATTGGCTTTTGCAGTCAGCCCTAAAAATTCAAGAACTTCGATGCTGCGGGCAAAGGCCCGTTCCTGATAGCGTTTCCATGACGGCAGATGCAGCAGTGTATTCCAGAAACCCAGCTTGGTCCGCCATTTATAGGCAATCATCAGATTATCAATCACCCTGAGCTGGTCAAAGAGACTTGTGGTCTGAAAGGTTCTGGCCACCCCCCGGGTGACGATACGATAGGGCTGCATGCCCGTGATATCATGGCCATTGATGGTGACTTTCCCCCAGGTGGGTTTCAGTGTCCCGGTAATCAGATTGAATGCAGTTGATTTTCCGGCTCCGTTCGGACCAATAATCGCCACAATCTGACCTTTGGCAATTTCAAAACTCAAATCTTTTACTGCGACAAGTCCAGAGAATTTTTTCGTTACAGATTCAACTTTAAGCATTTGAGTCCTCCGAAGTATTAGATTGACGCCAGGCTATGATTTTCTGATTTATGGTTTTCAATCCACCGAAAAATCCCATGGGAAACCATATAATCACAACAACCAGCAGGGCACCGAAAAAAAGCATCCGGTAATTTTCCATGAACTGCAGAAATTCCATGATGATCGGTATCATAAAAGCGCCGATAACCGCCCCTGGCAAGGTTGCCATCCCGCCTAAAATCAGGAAAATCAAAAAATTGAATGTTATCATGATACTGATGGCACTGGGACTTACTGCGCCCAGAATCGTTGCATAAATTCCACCGGCAATTGCTGCGATAAAATTGGCAATGGCAAAGGAAACCATTTTTGTGGCAAAGGTATTGATTCCCAGCGCATCTGCCAGTTCTTCATTATTTCGGATGGCCATGAATGTCAGGCCGAAAATAGAATACACAACACGATGAAGCACAAAAAGCGTCAATAATAAAACAGCCAGCACCAGATAATATTGTGCCGGCTGACTGGAAAACTCTATTGGCCCGAAGAATGGAAAGGGAATCGGCGTGGCCGAATCAAGACCAAAGATACCGTTTTGTCCGCCGGTCACTTCGATCCAGTTTTCTGCCACCTGGAATAAAATCACGCCAAAACACAAGGTGACAATGGCAAAAAAATGTCCCCGGGTTCTGAATGCAAACAGGCCGATAAAAAATCCAATCCCTGTTGCAACCAGACCGGAAACAGGCAGGGCAATCCAGAAAGACCAGCCCGCCTTGGTCATAATGGCAACCACGTATGCGCCCACGCCAAAAAAAGCCCCGTGGGCCAAAGATGCCTGACCCGTATATCCGAGGATCAGATTCATGGATGAGGTGGCAATGGCAAACAGTAAACTGGTAATCACAATCTGGAACATGTATGAATCCGGCACATAAAGAGGCAGGAATAAGGCTGCAATAAAAAGGAACCCCAAAAGCAGTTTCGTGTGAATCGGTTTTGTAAACATAATCAGCCCTCCTGTTTGCCGAATAATCCGGTCGGTTTAATTGACAAGACAAGAATGAGCGCACCAAAGGCAAAGACATCTTTATATTCTGCCGAGATATACCCACCGCCCAAAGCTTCAATAAGTCCCAGAAAATATCCACCCAGAATAGCACCGGGCACACTTCCCATTCCACCCAAAATAACAATAATAAAGGCCTTCATTCCAAGCACCGCACCCATGGCCGGGGACAGAATAAAAATCGGGGACAGAAAGCTTGCCGCAACAGCAGCTGTGGCAGAGGAAATAAAAAAGGTCATTGAGGATACACGATTTACATTAATGCCGGTAAGCATTGCCCCTTCCCTGTTTTGCGCCACAGCTTCAATCGTGGTCCCGGTGGTTGTTTTTTTCAAGAACAGGTGCAGCAGGACAATGAGTACTGCAGCGCCGCCGACTACCAGAAGACGCTGGGCTTCCATGGTAATACCGAACATCTTGATGATCTGGGGGTGAGGATTGGGGATACGCATTCCCTGAGGTCCCCAGATAACCAGCGCCAGAGATTCCAGAAAAATCAGCGCCCCGATCGCAGCAATAAAAGCATTAATAGGAGGCTGACCCGTCAAGGGCCGAAACACAATTCGCTCCATAACCACCCCGACAAAGCCCAGAATGACCATTGAAAGCAGCAAACTGTACCAATACCCGAACCCAAGGTTCGTAATAAAAAAATACGTGATATAACCGCCAAGCATGTAAAGATGGCCATGGGCAAAATTCGGGATGTGCAAAATCCCCATAACCAGTGTCAGGCCTAAAGCCACAATGGCATATGTACTGCCGAACATAATACCATTGAACAGCTGCTGCAGGAAAAGTTCCATTAATACTCACCTCATATCATATATTGTGTTACCGTAAACCGCTGTGGCACTGTGGGTCAAAACAACAAAAGCCAGACAGACCATACCGCAGACAATGAACCCAAAAAGCAGTTTTACACCTTAAAACAGACTGCCCGGTACCGTCAGGCCACCGGGCAGTATAAAAACACTATTTATTTTATTTGGCGTATCCTTCCAAAGGAACATTTACATTCGTGTTTCCAATATCAGGAATCGAGGAAACGGCTTTCTTGAAATCAGCATCGGATTTTGTCCACCAGAAGGTTGTGGTTGGTACTGTATATTGTCCGTTTTCAATCTTCTGAATCGTTCCAGGCAGAATGAATCTTGAGCCCCAAAGATCAATAAAAGGAAGCAGATTGATTTTCGCATCCATGGGAAGCACTTCGGGGATAGCAGCTTTAATGGCCGTAATATCTTCTACAGTTCCGGCTTTTTCCATTGCAGCAGCCAGAATCCGAATAGCGCCGTAATTTAACAGATTTTCAGAAGTGGCAGAGCGGCCATAATCTTTCAGGCATCTTTTCAGGAACGGTTCAATCACTTCTTCTTCAGCGAGATCTCGCGGCCTGGCCGTACCGGTAACACCGTTCATTTTGGTCAAGTCATTATTAAAATTGACTTCAGCAATATAATTGAGCTTGGCCTGATCAACCATAAAGAATTCACCCTTGAACCCTAAGTTTCTGGCCTGTTCAATCACCAGACCTGTGGTAGCTGACGGGCCACCTATCAACATGAAGTCCGGTTTTTTTGCAAGCGCCGCACTCAACTGGGCAGAAAAATCAGTTTCTGTATAATAATTGGCTGGCTGGTCTGCAACAATCTCACCACCAGCTTTGATCCAGGCACTTTCAAATTCTTTTCTCCAGCCATCGCCATAGGCCCCAAGGGTAACCACCATGGCACATTTTTTCCATCCTTTCTCCAAGGCATATTTTACATAACTGCCAACATACACTGAAAATGGCGGGGGAATAGCGATGGTGTTCGGATTTTTCATGGCATCAACTTCAGGTGCACTGGTATACGCCATCATTAAGAACTCAGACCCTTTCTGCTGATTGATCTGCATCATGGGAGCGATGGTATTGAATACCGGGTTGAAGATGAACCGTGCGCCGTCTCTTGATCGCAGACGTCTGGCATTATTAACGGCAGCTGTCGGATCGATGTGATCATCATAGGTTTTCAGTGCAAATTTGTAATTTTTTCCACCCACAGTAATACCACCTGCGGCATTAATATCCTGAATACCCATTTCCAGACCATTTACATTGTCACGCCCGTACTGTGCCGCAGGGCCGCTGAGCGGTCCGGTAAATCCGATCATAACTGTGTGACCCTTGGCATAGACATTCGGGCTGAAAAGACCCAGTGCCAGCAACCCGGCAATTAAGATGAAAGACAAATGTTTCAGTTTTTTCATAGCTTTCCCCCTCCTATTGTAATGAGACAATTAAATGAACCGGGCACAGGTGGAGAATCTTTTCATCAACCTGACCAAGCCGTGTTAGCAATCATTCCGCAAAACATGTCCAAAAAATTCAAACGGACTGAAATGATTTCAATTTAACTATAAACGTTTATGTGCCTGAGTGAAAAAAGCACGTGTTTAACTTAAATATTCAGAGTCAAATTTATATTTATACTCTGCTCTCGAATTAACCTGCCAGCATATAAAAAAGCAGGTTGATCCGGTGAATGTCTCTTAATCAATATGGGATCTTTAAAATTTTGACCCCGGACAGTGGACTGCATATATGAATTTTTCCTTTTTTGTGACCTGATCATAGGATGAGAAATTACCCTTTGTCAAGACACGTGTGCAAAAAATAAATGCAGACAGCATCACGGTTTCGCATGATGAAACAGAATGAAAATCAAGAAAAGATCTCTTTTTCAAGATAAAGGATATTGCCTTTTTCGTTATATGAGTAATGTGTAAAATATGTATCCATGATAATAATGCCCCGACCATGATCTTCGTCCTCGGGCAGAGCCTGCACCTGCTGTTTTTTCCAGTCAAAACCGTTTCCCTGGTCTTCAATCTCAATCTGTATGGAAGTGTCTGAGTTGATCACCAGCAGGAATCTTACTTTTTTTTGGGGATCATTTTCATTTCCATGCCGGATGGCATTGCTCAACCCCTCTCTGATGACCAGATTTATCGTGAAAAGTTCAGATTCAATCCCTTTAATTTTTGACCTTAAAAACTCACTTGTTTTCTGACAGATGACATCAATGTTTTCCAGGGTGGAAGAAAAAACAAACCCGATTGACTTTTCCTTCTGTTCTGTTTCAAAAAAAGGGACTAACTGTACCATAATCTTATACCTCGACGCATAACACGACAATATCATCTTCCGGGGTGGCACCCTTTCCGAAAAGCAGATTTATAAGCTCTTCAGGTGCCATACTGTAAGACGTCTGAGAAATTTTCTTATACACCGGCAAAAGGCTGTCTGCACCACTGGCCCAGGTAATCTTGTTTTCTGCAGATTCAACCAGACCATCGGAATAAATAAAGAATTTATCCCCTGGAGTTACATCTATGGTTTCAGATCCGAAATGAGGATCCTTGAACATTCCCAGGATATCTCCGTCAGATTTGATAAGAAAGGGTTCTCCGTCCACAGGAAGACACACCACCGGCGGATGTCCGGCATTAATGATCGTCAGTTTCCTTGTGGTTCTGTTCAGGTGCATATAACAGGCAGTTAAATATTTTCCCTCGGACAGAATTTCCACAAGCACATCGTTGATCATCCGGATACTTTCGAGCGGAGAATACACCGGCGTACAGTTCTGCGCCAGCAATGCCTTTACCGAAGCTGTCATATAAGAGGTTTTTATATCATGACCTGCAAAATCCGCTACAAAATAGCCGGTAATATGATCGGAGATATTCAGGATATCATAAAAATCTCCGCCGGCTTCCTCCAGCGCCCGATAATACACACCGAATTTGGCCTGGGGATTATCTTCAGGTGTGGGCAGCATGGCCACCTGAGCTTCTGTAATCTGTCGAAGCCTGCTTGCCTGATCTGCGATAAGCGAATTGGTTGCAATCGATAATTTCAGGTGTATCCTGACCCTGGCCAATACCTCAAGAGGATGAAACGGTTTTGTGATGTAGTCAACCGCACCCAGATCAAACCCTCTGAGCTTGGAATCCACATCAATCACACCGGTCAGAAAAATTACAGGAATCGCATTGGTTTCGGAACTGTCCTTAAGTTTTTCAATCACATCAAAGCCGGTTTCTCCGGGCATTTCGATATCCAGAAGAATCAAATCCGGCTTTTCACCAAAGGCGATTTCTCTGGCTTTGGGTCCGTTATCTGCGATAAAAATCCGGTATCCTTCTTTGGACAGTGATTTTTCAATCAGCCTTAAATTCAACAGATTATCATCCACCGCCAGAACCGTATAGGTTTGCTTTTTCTTCATGACGAAAAGACCTTTCCCCCCAAAAAAAATCAGGCGTTATTCAAGGCATTTACCATCTGTTCAAGATCATTTATATAGGAATCAAAATTTTCAAGACTTCCCTGTTTGGCCTGCATTTCCATATCTGCAGACAATCTTGCGATATCCTCAAACCCCATATTTGCTGCAGCGCCTTTAATGGAATGGGATGCGGCAGAAGCATCCGGGCAGCTTTTCTCGGACAGGCTTTTTTTTATTTTTTCTATATCCCCAAGAGAAGTGGCAACAAAAAGCTCCACCAGTTCCATGAAATCTTCTTCATCGATTCCCAGTTTCGATGCCAGATCTTTAAAATCCATAAAAGCTCCTTGTATGCGATTTGAATAATAGAAAAGACAAAATATATTTTTTTAAACTATAGATAAATTTACGATCAATGTAAACATTCAAATAAAAACATTGCCATTTTAAAAAATACCCTTTAAAAAACCCATTACACTTTATAAAACAAAATCATCATACCTTTATATTAAAGGAAACGTGTGGGCAAATGAAAAAAGACACGCATCATTTTATACAGAACTACACAGGACTTGGCGCTTTCGGGCTTGACCGTCCAACCGATGAAGAAACCATTATGTTTTACCTGCAAAAATTCAGTGAAGACTTGTTTTTGAAAACATTGCTCCCCCGCCTGTCAGACCAGGAACTTGAGGAAATTTACCTGTTCGTTAATGAAAAGATCAAACACCATATGACTGAAGATGAATATCACAGCCTGTTTTTAAAGGACAGATAGTTAATTTTGGTTATTCTCTGTCAGTTATATCCATTTTGATCAAATTTTAAAAATATTTCATTGACTCTTTTCTGATATTAACATATTCGGACCTCATTTTAGCGTTCAAGAATTAACTTAATATTGGAGATATAAAAATGAAAAAAACACACATTTTTCTTGGTTTAATCATCGCTATCCTTATATCCATACCCGGTATCCATGCACAGGCCAGTGACAAGAGCCTGAAAATGGCAACCACGACCAGCACAGATGGAACAGGCCTTCTGGATTATCTGATTCCGCAATTTAAAAACCAGACCGGAATCGCCCTGGAATGGATTCCGACAGGAACGGGCAATGCTTTGAAGCTGGGTCAGGATTGTAATGTGGATGTACTTCTGGTCCATGCCCCGGAGGCAGAAGCAGCCTTTATAAAAAGCGGATTCGGCAAAGACAGAAAACAGATCATGTACAATGATTTTGTTATCATCGGCCCTGAATCAGACCCGGCCGGAATAAAAGGCAAAAAAGTGTCTGATGCCCTGGATATCATCAGAACAGGGCAAGCTGTTTTTGTCAGCCGCGGAGACGATTCCGGCACCCACAAAAAAGAAAAACAGTTGTGGCAGTCAACCCGAAAACCGCTTCCTGAAAAAGAAGCCTGGTACCTTCAGATTGGTAAAGGCATGCAGGCCACGATCCTGTTATGTGAAGAAAAAAAAGGATATACCATGACAGACCGGGGCTCCTATATCAAATACCAGTCTGTGCAGAACAACACTGCCCCCTTGAAAATCCTGATTGAAGGCGATGATATTCTTTTAAATCAATACAGCGTGCTTACCCTTGATCCCAAGAACTGTCCCCATGCAAAATATGACCTGGCGCTGGAATTTTTGAACTGGATGGCGTCACCCGGCACCCAGAAGCTGATCGGCGATTTCAAACTTCTGGGACAAACACTGTTTGTGCCCAATGCGCAATAATTAAAAAACAGCAAGGGAAACCATGGATTTTATTGCAACCGGTTTCATCAAGGCGATTGAACTTTTAATCAGTGGTGATGCTGCAACCTGGAGTGCAATCCTTGCAACCTTGAAAGTATCGACCTGCTCCATGGCATTCAGCCTTGGCGCAGGTCTTCCCTGTGGATTTCTCATCGGTTATTTTGATTTCAAAGGCAAAAAACAGCTTCGCACCCTTTTGGATACCCTGCTTTCGCTTCCCACGGTTTTCATCGGGCTTGTGGTCTATGCCTTTATCACCCACCGCGGCCCTCTGGGTGAATTCGGATTTTTATTTACCCTTACGGGCATTGCCATTGGCCAGACCATTTTAGCATTTCCCGTTGTCACTGCCATAACAGCTGCCACCATTGAAGGCATGGACAAGGAGCTGAAACTGACACTGATCACCCTGGGGGCCGGCAAACGCAATATCCTGATGACCTGCCTGTGGGAAGTCCGGTATGGTATTCTGGCAGCCGGGGTCATGGCCTATGGCAGGGTGATGACAGAGGTCGGCATTTCCATGATGGTGGGCGGTAATATCAAATACAATACCCGGACCATTACCACTGCCATTGCCCTTGAAACCAACAAGGGTCAGTTTGCAGACGGCATTGCGCTGGGACTTGTCCTCATGCTGATTGCATTTATTGTTAATCTGTCTGTATCTTTTTTAAGGAAACAATAATGCCAGAGGCTGTTGCATACCAGTTGAAGAATATCCGTCATTATTATGAAAACACCTGTGCCTTGAATGTGGATGAACTGCAGATTGCCAAAGGGTCCATCACAGGGCTTATCGGGCCAAACGGCAGTGGAAAGACAACCCTTTTAAAGCTGCTGGCCTTTGCCATGCCCCCTTCTTGCGGAGACATCTTTTACAACGGGAAAAAAGAAGGATGCTTTTCGCCGGTGGTCCGATCAAAAATAACCCTGCTCACCCAGAAGCCCTACCTTTTAAAACGCAGTGTTTTTGAAAATATTGCCTATGGCCTGAAAATCCGCAAAGACTGCCGGAATTTAGATTCCAGAATCAGAACTGCACTGGCATATGTGGGACTGGACCATGCACAATTTGCACAGCGGAAATGGCATCAACTGTCCGGCGGAGAAGCCCAGCGGGTGGCAATGGCCGCGCGCCTGATCCTGAAACCCGAAGTGCTGCTGCTGGACGAGCCCGTTGCAAGTGTTGATACCCAAAGCGCCAGACTGATCCGTACAGCTTCCTTAAATGCCCGGGACCAATGGGGAACCACGCTTGTGATTGCCAGCCACGATCTGCAGTGGCTGTATTCCATCAGCGACAGCCAGCTGTCCATCTCAAACGGGAATATTTTTGCCACCGGCATAGAAAATATCATCCCCGGTCCTTTTGAAGAAACCAGGGAAAAAACTGTCATCAAAAAACTGGAAGACGGACAGATTCTTACACTTAAAAAACCTGAAAATAAAAAAAATACCGCCATGATTAAAAAAGACTGCCTGCGGATAAAAGAAGACAATGGATCAGACAATCAATTGTCCGGGCAGATTATTTCCATGCTTGCAGGAGAAAAAAGCAGTCATGTGCTGACACATATCTGTGTTCAGGAACTGTCCTTTACCCTGAAACTGGTTCCGGATCAGATATGCCGCATGAATCTGTATCCGGGCAAAAATATTGTTCTGCAATTTGATTCCACTGATGTGGAGTGGATTTAAACCCTATTCTGTATCCTTTTTTAAAACCAGAAAATACATCCTGCCCCGGGTATTCATGTGTCCTGCTGTAAATTCCGCATAGTTTCCATTGCCGCAGAAAATATCTGCTCTTGCCGGCCCTTTTATGGCCCCGCCCGTGTCCTGGTTCATGGCAAAAAAAGAAGCTGTTTCCCATTCTTTCAGCGGCCGGATATCAGCAGGATCAGGCAAATACGCCTGTAAAAAACACAAAGCGCCTTTGGGAAACAAGCTAGCGTCTGTGGCAATGGAACGAAAGGCAGTCACTTCCACGCCGATACTGCCGAAAGGCCCGCCCTGTCCTTCCTGGAAAAACACAAAACTTTCATTCTGGTGCAGCACTTCATCCATCCGGTCGGGATTCTGTTCAAGCCATTCCCGGATGGCCTGCATGGACATTCTTTCTTTAGGAATTTCTCCAATATCAATAAGATATCGGCCGATTGAACTATAGGCGTTTCCATTGTTTGTGGCATAATGCACCCGGACCTGGTCTCCGGTATTCAGAATCACCCGCCCTGAACCCTGGATTTCCAGAAAAAAACGATCCACCCGGCTTTTGAGCCATACCACCGGCACAGACCGGTCATGAAAATCCTGCAGCTGATTGATCTGCTCCCGGGAATAATACGGCACCACTTTTTTTTGGGCAGTATCCACCCGTGCCATTAACCGTTTATGCCCTTCATATTTTTCAGAAAATTCAGACAAATTGATTTCCACCAGATCATCTGGCCGCCCATACAGCGGATACGCATAGATATCTGTTTTTTCAAGACTGCCCGGGTAAATCGGTTCATAATATCCGGTAAAAAGCACCTCTCCCGCTTCATTGCCCACAGACGCATATACAAAAAAACTGGATTCAATAAACCGGTTCAGTTCATGGGGGTCGGGGTTGTCCTGTATAAAATTCTTAAAGGTTTCCAGAGATTCAATCATGTGGGCTGCTGTAAAAACATCACCGTCATACTGATACCTGCGGTCCATGGGCACCCGGTTAAAATAAATCAGACTCTGATCAATGGATGCCATCAGCCCGTTAAAATCCAGATGATCTGCAAACTCAGGATATTGAGAAGGATTGAGTTTTTTTAAAGACGTAAAAGAAGTAACGTCTTTTACACCTTTGGTGGAACAACCGCCAAGTCCTGCAACAAAAACAGCCAGGCAGAACAGACAGGCACATAATTTCATAATATTATTCAACATCCTGATATCGTGTATTAAATTGTCTGGTAAATGTTTTTTCTTCATCCAGGGCCTGGACATCTTCCATTTCAAGGGAAGACACTTCAAAATTCTGAAGTTTTCTTGCAGTTGCCATGACCCGGTTTTCCATGACACCCACTGTCCGGTTATACGTGACTGCACATTTTTCAATATCTTTTCCCAGCCGGTTAACATGCTCTGTCATACTGCACAGCCGGGTAAACAGTTCTTTGCCCAGCATCCGGATCTCCTCTGAGTTTTCATAACTTTTCTTTTGCTTCCAGGAATAGGAAACTGCTTTGAGCAAGGCAATCAGTGTAGTCGGAGTTGCTAAAATTACCCCTTTTTCCACACCTTTGTCAATCAGATCCGGATTCACACTTAAAGCAGCTGAGAAAAAATTTTCTCCGGGAATGAACAGCACCACAAATTCAGGACTGGGTGAAATCTGTTCAAAATAGGATTTGGAGGACAGATTCAGAATGTGCTGCATCACCTGCCGGCCGTGATTTTTCATCCGCTCCTGACGTTCTGTTTCGTTGGGGGCCTCAAGCGCATCCAGATAGGCCATCAGGGGAACTTTGGCATCAATAATGATTTTACGGTTTTCCGGCAACGTCACCACCATGTCCGGACGGACAGACCCTTTTGTATTTCCTGCAGTGGTGTTTGTGCAGGAAAGCTGTTCAATAAAATCACAGTGCTCAGCCATTCCTGCCAGATCCGCCACCCGCCGAAGGGTGGTTTCCCCCCAGCGCCCCCGCACATGGGGCACCCGCAACGCCTTGACCAGGTTTCCGGTTTCCACCTGAAGCAGCCCCTGGGTCCGGCTCATTTCCAAAAGTTTTTCCGTAATGGAGCCATAGGCTTTTTCCCGGTCCTTTTCCATGATATTCAGCCGGGTTTCGTATTTATCAAGGGTCTGACGGACTGGTTCAACTGTTTTTAAAATTTCATCCCCCTTGATATCAAAATCTTTTCTGGCTTCCCGGATATAAGAGGCAAAATATTTATCTGCCAGTGCCATGAACTGCTTTGAATTATCAAACAGGGCTTCGCTGGAGGCATGTTTTATTTTTTTAAATAAAAACCCGCTGCCGAACCGTGCAAGAAAAGCGCAGACCAACACTCCGGCCGCAAATCCGATCCCCAGCCAGATCAGATGATCCATGGTGATCATATTATTGTGCAGTATAGGTTCCGCTTTTGCCTCCGGACTTGGATCTTAAATGAATATCTGTAATTTTCATGGATTTATCATAGGATTTGCACATATCATAAATGGTTAAGGCTGCCACAGAAACTGCTGTCAAGGCCTCCATCTCCACACCGGTTTTTCCGGTTAACGACACCTGAGCGTCAATCTCAATGGCAGATGCTTGTATGTCAAAAGAAAAATCAATCTGAACATGGGTGATATTCAGCGGGTGGCACATGGGGATCAAATCCCAGGTTTTCTTTGCGGCCATGACCCCGGCAATCCTTGCGGTTTCAAGGACATTGCCTTTTTTGACCTTTTCATCCATGATCCGTTCAAGGGTGTCTTTTTCCATCACCACCCGGCCTTTGGCAACCGCTGTTCGACTGGTTTCAGGCTTCTGGCCCACATCCACCATCCTGACAGATCCGTTTTTATCCAGATGGGTAAACTCTTCCATGATCAGGCCTCTTTAAAAAACTGTTCTTTTTTCGTTGCAAAAGACTTTATCTGATTCAGCGTGTCTGTCAGTGTCTTGATCACGGTTTCCCGAATATCTCCGGCCACAACAATGAACATGACATCATCTCCCACCATAAGATTTCTGCCTTCATTGATCCAGACAAGAATATCAACAATCCCCGGAACCTTCTTTTGCTCCCGGATAATCTTTTCCAGTATTGCGTGATCCACATCCACCCTGAGGCCGTTTACCTGCCTTCCATCTCTTGAGGTTTCCCGCACCACACCGTTATGACACAAAATCATCCCGGCTTTATGATACTCCGGGTGCTGTTTCATCTGATCCAGTAATTGAATCATCTCCATATGTGACCCCCCTTGCTGTTTTTTTAGTTTCAGCCATCATCTGCCTGGCGATTTCAAGATCTTCGGGCGTATTAATGTTAAAAGAAAACCGCATCTCCGGATCAAAGTTCTGCAATTCATCCACAGGAATCTCTTTCACCTTTTTTTTTCTGAAAATTTTTTTAATCATAAATATATTGTTTTCAAGATTTTCTTCAATCCGGGGAATACATCTTTTTGAATACACAGCAGACAAGGGTTCAAGCCCGTCCGGGGTTCTGGGTACAATCACATCACATCCGGGCTGTATTTTACCGACAATATGCTGTATCAGTTCAGGATTTAAAAAAGGTGTATCACAGGCCGTGACATATGCATATGGAAATGATGCATAAAAAAGACCGGCATGTATCCCTGCAAGCGCGCACCGGGAAGGAATAATATCTGTTACCAGGGTCATATTCCATCCGGCAAATTCCTGCGGCTCATTCACCACTATTATAACTTCTTTAAATAATTCAACAAAAATCTCATATATGCCTTCTATGATCATGGTATTGCCAATCATCCGGAATGCCTTTTTTCTGCCTGGAAACCTGCGGTTGAGTCCGCCCGCAAGGATCACGCCGGTACAATCAAATCTCATTTCATCCTGTCCTGCTCTATAATAATTTTCATCTTCCCTTGAATTATAGCAAGTCAAAGTTAAAATCAAGGTGTTGCCCCCCATAAAAAAAGATGATACACATTCTAAAATACCATAAATAAAGGGAAGACCGTCAGTATGAAAACAAAAAGAAACATCCTGAGTTCTCAGGATTTCAAACGGATCATCACCAGGATATCCCATGAAATCATAGAAAAACACAAAGGAACAGAAAATCTGGCCCTTGTGGGAATACAGACGCGAGGGGATTTCCTTGCCAAACGGCTGGCAGACCAGATTCAGAGCATTGAAAATGTCACCCTTCCCGTTGGCAGCATGGACATTAACATGTACCGGGACGACTGGACCAAAATCACCCGCCAGCCCACGGTCCGCCCTTCCAATATCCCCTTTTCCGTTGATGACATGGAAATCATCCTTGTGGATGATGTGTTATTCACGGGCAGAACCATCCGGGCTGCCATGGATGCGCTCATGGATTTTGGCAGACCTTCACGGATAGAACTGGCCATTCTGGTGGACAGAGGGCACAGAGAACTGCCTATCCAGGCAGACTATAAAGGTATCTTTGTCGACACCGAACACCAGGAAAAGATCTGTGTGCTGGTTGAAGAACACGATAAACAGGATATTGTTTTCATAGAACAGGATTGATTCCCATGAGCACCCGCCTGCACAAAAAAAATATGCCTGGCAATCTCAGGATTGCTGTTGTCTCTGTGTCCACCACCCGGAAGCTTGCCGAAGATGTTTCCGGCGCATGGATCAAAAAACAGGCAAAAAAAGAAAAACATGAAGTTGTCATCCATCAGACCGTTACAGACGACATCGCTGCCATTACAGAACTCACCTGCCATATCACTGAAAAAATCTGCCCGGATATTGTCATCATGTCAGGGGGAACAGGCATCAGCCCCATGGATGTCACCATAGAAGCGGTCAAACCCTTGTTTAAAAAGGAACTCACCGCATTTGGCCCGCTGTTTACACAACTGAGCTTTGAACAGATAGACTCTGCTGCCATTCTCTCCCGCGCCACCGCCGGAATCATCAATCAAAGCATTGTCTTCTGCATTCCCGGCAGTCTCAACGCCTGTAAACTGGCCTGTAATAATCTGATTTTCCCTGAAATGGGACATTTGTTAAAACATATCAAGGAGTAAAAAATATGAAAAAAATAGACACCTTTATCGACGCTTGGGCTGAAACGGAATCCAAAACCAGGCAGGCGTTTATCGAAATTTACACCCACCTGAAAACCCTTGAAAACACCACACTTGAATTTAACGAAAGACCCGGCGTAAGTTATTCGCTTCGTCCAAAACATACAAGCCAGAAAAACCGGTCGCTGTTTGCCATGGTGGATGTCATTGATGATGATCCGGATGAACGCTGGCTGTCCGTGTGTTTTTACGGTGAAATGATCACTGATCCGGATGAGGCAGGCGATCTGATCCCGGAAGGGCTTTTAGGTGAAGACGGCTACTGTTTTGACCTGTATGAATATGACACGGATGAAATTGACTATTTAAAACAGCGCCTGACCCAGGCACACAAAAACGCCCGGGAATAAACTTTTCCCCCTGCAAACGGACAACCCTCCGTTTGCAGACTTTCCAATCCACATTAAAACCACGTCGGGACAATCATCTGTAACCGACAGGGCGAAGCTATATTCTTGAAAATGGTTGGTTGTTAGCACTTAAACAAAGAGCGATAAGATGGCTTAAAATAATTTAATATTTTCTAACATCTTCCGAAAGCAATATTTATAAACTTCTCAGATGTATTAAACCACACCCTCCCCAAAAGATAAACTTATGAAGAACGTTATTTATAAAGCGTATCAGAAGATTGCAAAAAAATTTAAAGAGATGCCACTGGACATACACTTCCGTGAGATACTAACTGGCAGTGCAGTCACCTTTTTGCTTAAAATGTCTGGCATGCTGCTGAGTTATATACTGATGGTTATAATCTCTCAACAATATGGTGCGGAAGGTGTTGGACTTTACAACATTTCCATCAGTGTAATGATGCTTATCTCAATGATGGCCATGTTGGGGTTGAATGTTTCCATTTTACGATATGTTGGACAATTTAATCAAACTGCTCAAATGCATAAGGTGAAGTTGCTCTACCATAATGCAATTGAAATCACATTACCCATTTCAATCGCATTATCCTTCCTCCTATATCTGTATGCTTCTGAAATAGCCACCTACTTTTTTAAAAATACTCTATATCGACAAGCTCTTATATTTATTTCAATAATTTTACCGTTCTATATCTTGCAAGATATCAGTGTTGAGTTTATACGCGGCCTTAAAAAACTAAATGTTTCTGAATATTTACGTAGTGTGAATAGGCCACTTCTCAGCATAGTTTTTCTGACAGTTCTACTGGGGATATTTAAAAGCAACATCATGCTACCCCTCTACACATTAGGAGCTGGCATTGTATTCGGCGCAACCTATGCGTTTTTATTTATAAAAAAACATCTTTACCACGTCAGGGATACAAATCCAGAAAAAATCTCTAAAAAGGAGTTAATCACCACATCACTTCCAATGATGCTGACAACCATTGCATCGTTTGCAATGGGGAATATTTCGCTTTTTTTGTTGGAATTCTACTCGACTACAAAGATTGCGGGGATTTTCAGTGTTGCCTTTAAACTGTCCATGCTTATCAACATCGTTTTAGTTGTAATTAATACAATCTCTGCACCAAAATTTTCAGAACTTTTCTGGGCCAATAAACATAAAGAACTTCAAGTTGTACTGGACCATTCTGCAAGATTAATATTTATAAGTTCAAGCATCATAGCTTTAATGATCCTGGGACTAAACAAATTCCTGCTTTCAATATTTGGGGCAGAATTTATGCAGGGAAATATTGTATTAATTATTCTGGTCATTGCTCAAATGATAAATGCTATGACTGGATCAGTAGGTGTGTTCATGAATATGACCGGCAACCAGAAAGCGCTTAGAAATATCTTTCTTTTAGCATTGTTGACTAATATTATCTCTCAAATACTCCTCATCCCATCCTATGGTTATGAGGGGGCTGCATTTGGAACAATGGTTGGTGCAATTGTGGTAAATTTACTGTCGGTGATATATGTCCGGCGCCGATTGGGCTTTAGGACCTACTATAATCCGATTTTAAAATATCAAAACACCAATAAGGACAGCAAATGATAGAACGTATTTTCCAAGTTGCTGGTGCCATCCTTTCAAGGATAAGAGCTTATTTGTTCTTCTTAGTGCATAAATCTATCGTTACAAAAGAAGGCAAAGTAATCATTGGAAAAAGAATAACGATAAAAAATTTCCCTGAATATGGAAAATTGAGAATTGTATTAAAAGAAAATTCAAAAATTAAAGATGACGTCATCATTCAAGGTTCGGGGGACTTTATTTTGGGGAAACGATCCTTTATCGGGCAATTTTCAGTTATCGGTGCCAACGAGAAAGTCATAATCGGTGATGATGTAATGATCGCAACCAATGTCAGCATAAGAGACACGGATCATACATTTGCGTCAACAGATATCCCTATGAATAAACAAGGGATTACAACAGCGCCAGTCATAATTGGAAACGATGTCTGGATTGCACATGGTGCAGTTATAACCAAAGGGGTGATAATCGGTAATGGTGCAATCATTGCTGGAGGTTCTGTCGTTACTAAAAATGTTCCTGATTACGCAATCGTCGGAGGTATCCCTGCAAAAATCCTTAATTATCGAGGCATTAAGGAGAAATGACAGACAGTCTTCCAAATTTTAATTGCGTTGGTGCCCAAAAGGAAGGGAGCCTTTTTTTCAGATTCATTCCGGTGAACCCCGAAAGAGTAACAGTTGAGTAATTTATGAGAAAACCTGATTTTTTAATAATTGGCGCTCAGAAGGCAGGCACAACAACTTTGCATGACTGGTTAATTACACAATCCCAATTAAGCCTTCCAAATATTAAAGAAACACATTTCTTTTCCAAAGAGAATCGTTTTGAGAAAGGATACAATTGGTATATTAAACAGTTCGATATGACCAGCGATAAAAAAATTATTGGAGAAGTTGATCCAGACTATATTTTCATGCCGGGAGTAATAGAAAAAATCAGGCAGTATATAAAGAAAACAAAATTTATAATTATTTTAAGATCCCCCATAGAAAGAGCATATTCTCACTACAAAATGTCATGTTACAGAGGATATGAGAAATTATCTTTTCTTGAAGCACTGAAAGCAGAAAACAATAGACTTAAATCGAATGATTATCACTCTGTTGCCCACTTTAGCTATTTATCAAGATCTTTCTATGCACCACAAATAATAAAATTTAAAAAAGCGTTCCCGGATTCTGCATTTTACTTTTCAAATTTCGATGATCTATTTTCAAAAGATCATAAAGAAAAAGAATTCACCTCCATCTGTGAATTTATTGGATTCACCCCTGATACATCAATAATTGATTTTGATTTGTCTTCGAATGTTGCGAGCACCCCTCGTTCTACAGTTCTTCATAATTTAATTTACAATAAAAATTCTCCTATCAAAAAAATTGTCCGCCCATTTGCCAGATTACTTTTTTCAGAGGACCAAAGGTTGAAAGTTGCACAGCAAGGAGAAAAATTTAATAGAGCTAAAAAAAAATTAAATCCTCAAAGGTTAAAATTTAAACCCTCTCAAGAATTACGAGAGCAAACAATAAAGGATTTAGACAAACTTCAAACTATTACCGGATTAGACGTTAGCTATTGGCATAGAGAAGAATATCTATTATGAAATTACCCAATTTTTTAGTTATTGGTGCCCCGAAATCAGGTACGACTTCACTATTCTATTATCTCAGACAACATCCTGATATTTATTTGCCAGTCAAAAAAGAATTACATTATTTTTCTTACCAACAAATCGCTGAAAATTCTAAAGGACCTGGTGACCTTATTACACTTGATTCTTTATGTGACAGCAAACAAAAATATCAAAATCATTACGCCAAGGCAAATAAAGAAAGTGCGATTGGTGAATTTTCACCTTCTTATCTTTACTATGCGAATGTTGGAGAACAGATAAAAAAGATACTAGATCCAGTTAAAATTATTGTGATGTTAAGAAACCCGATTGAAAAAGCCTACTCTCAATATATGCATCTTGTCCGTGATCAGCGTGAGACCTTAAACTTTTATGATGCCCTCATGGCTGAACCGGAACGAAAAAAAAACAAATGGGGTGACATTTGGTTATATGCATCAAGCTCTTTATACACTGATAAATTAAAAATCTATCAGTCAATTTTTGGTTCTAACAATGTAAAAGTTGTTCTTTTTAAGAATTTTATCAATAATCCAGATGATACGCTCATCGACATTTTTACATTCCTTGGCGTTGATCCAACAATCAAATGCGATACAAAAACAATATATAACCGTAGCGGCACTTCAAGATCTAAATTGGTCGCCAATTTTTTCAGCAATCCGAATGTGTTAAAAACATTCATAAAAAACATATTTCCAGAAACCCTTCGAATACCCTTAAGACTATTCTTGCTTAATCTGAATACAGGAAAAAAAGATAACATTGATGCTAAATCCGAAACCTATCTTGCTGATTATTTTAGAGAAGATATCGTTAAATTAGAGCTCCTCTTAAATAAAAAAACCGGTTGGTTGGGGTAATAATGAAACTTTCAATAATAATTGTGAATTATAATGGAAGGCACTTCCTGGATGGCTGTCTGAAATCTATTGAAAAGCATATCACATTTCCGCATGAAATAATAATAGTGGATAATAACTCATCTGATGACAGTGTTCAGTTTATTAATAATAAATATCCCAACGTGTCTCTTATTGAATCAAAACAAAATCTTGGATTTGCACAAGGAAACAATCTCGGTGTGAGCCGTTCGATGGGTGAGTACATATTATTATTAAATAACGATACACTTCTTCTATCTTCTATAACACCAGTCCTTTCGATAGCAGAAAAAAATTCTAAGATTGGCCTCATTGGAATTAAAATGATAGGTGTAAATAACGAATATAGATATTCGACAGGGCACTACCCTAATCTAATTCGGCTTCTCAAATTTTCCTTATTATATAGAAAAGATGGATATTTTCAAAAAGGCAATTTCCCTCAGGATGAAAATAAATATTATTGTACCGATTGGATTGAAGGATCTTGGATGCTTACTAAACGTAAAATTTGGGATGAACTTGGTGGCATGGATAAAGATTACTTTATGTATGTTGAGGATGTTGATCTTTGTTGGAGGATTAAAAAACTTAAGTACAAGATTGTTTTTTATCCATATGCATCATATCTCCATTATGGAGGGTATGGTGAAAGTCGATTCCATTTATTAATTGCAGGATTTTTAAAGTTTCATAGAAAACACTCAAGTAATTTCTATCAATTACTTTTAAAAATCGTCTTATTGATTGGTATTACTGGAAGACTAAGCATGAATACTTTACTCAGCCTACGATGCAAAGAGAGCTTTAAAAAGAACCTGCCATATATTGTTTCAATCAAGGAAGTTTTCAAATGAAAACAATTTATTCGATATTGAATAAAATGGCAAAATTATTTAAAGGCGATAGTTATCAAATCGACCCCAATATACCTATCTCTGCGATTATCGGATATAGCACTCGACGTGGGATATCATTATTAAGATGCATTTTTTTTGGGATAGCCCTTAGTTTAAACCCCAAAAACCTTGTCTTTGTCGGTCCTTGTGTTGAGCTTCGAAATAAAAAAATGATAAGCTTTGGTAGTTCTGTTACTTTGGGAAAGGGTGCAATAATTGATGGACTTTCAAAGGAAGGTGTTGCCATCTCGAATAATGTTAATATTGGCCCCTATTGTATCATTGAAGCGACAGGTGTTATTAGTGATATTGGTAAGGGTATCTTTATAGGAGAAAATTCAGGAATTGGAGCTTTTTCTTTTATTGGTGGCGCAGGTGGTGTAAAAATAGGCAAAAATGTTATTATGGGCCAACGCGTTAGTTTCCATTCTGAAAATCATAACTTTAACAATGTTAATTTGCCAATCCGAGAGCAAGGTGTAACCCGTAAAGGAATAGTTATAGAGGATGATTGCTGGGTAGGAGCCAATGTTTTATTCCTTGATGGAGCACATATTTGTTCCGGTTCAGTTATAGCGGCTGGATCAGTTGTTCGGGACTATATCCCCAAGAACTCTGTTATTGCTGGGGTTCCTGCAAAGGTAATTGCCCAAAGAGGGATGGTTCAAAAAACATGAAAAATATCCTGTTTGTTCACCAATCAGCTGATTTATATGGATCAGATAAAGTATTATTTGATTTAGTCACAAGCCTTGATAAGAAAAAATTCCATCCTATTCTTCTGCTGCCCAGCAAAGGGCCTTTATTAAATAAGCTGTTAAACAATAATATTGAAACCTATGTTGTTAAATTAACACGTCTAAGCCGTGCGACCTTATCAGTAAAAGGCATTATTACTCTACCTTTCGACATCCTAAAATCATTAAGAATGTTCAATCAAATTTTGAAAAATCGACGAATAGACATTGTTCACTCAAATACCCTGGCTACTCTGACAGGTGCATTCTGGGCAAAATGCAATAAAGTACCCCACCTCTGGCACGTACATGAAATGATTTCAAGACCCAGGATAGTATTATGGGGTTACTTGTTTTTACTATACTTTTTTGCTGATTATATTGTTTGTAATTCACATGCCACAAGAAAACTGCTGACTGATAACCAATCATTTCTTATCCCAAAATCTTATGTTATATGGAATGGTCTTAAACAGTCTGAAAAAATTGATAATGAAAAGGTTAATAAACTTAGGCGCTCTCTGCATCTTGGGGAAAAAGATCTGCTCATTGTACTCATGGGTCGAATCAATGGATGGAAGGGTCAACCCTTATTTATCGATGCTGCAAATAAACTATGGAAAAAAGGATTAAGAAATATTCATTTTTTAATGGTAGGGAGTCCTCCGATCGGCCAGGATCATTTTAAAAAAAAATTAGAAAAAATAATTGAAGAATCTCCAGCAAAAAGCAAAATAACCTTGTGGGACTTTAGTACAGATATTTGGGGAATATGGCATTCATGTGATATCGCAGTGGTTCCCTCAACTGAACCTGAGCCTTTTGGGATGGTAGCAATTGAAGCGATGGCTGCAGGAAAAGCTGTTATTGGTGCATCACATGGTGGTTTAACCGAAATTATAAAGAATAATATAACGGGTATACTTTTTGAACCCGGCAATTCTAATGACCTGGCTGCAGCGATTTTTTTCTTAGTCAAGAATCCTTATAAGCGCATAGAGTTTGGGGAAAATGGCCAGAAAAGGCAACAAAGCATCTTTGCTTTAAAAAAATATATCCAATCATTTGAAAATATATATTCAATAATTAGGTAAAAAATAGTTTATAATGCTTCACAAAAGAATATCACAAATATTATTTTTAGGTTTTCTAGTTTTCCCTGTAATTATACCCGCTGGCATTTTATCAATGTTTACAATTTTAGTTCTGATACTATTTTTAATTAATCCATTAGGTAACAAAAACAATTTTAATTTTATAAAATTTATTTGGCCATTATTTATCATAATATTCACAGGCTTTCATGGATTTATTTATCACTCTCCCTATAATTCTTTGAAAGATATCTGGTACATAACAAATCCTATTGCGACCATGTTAATGGGATATTTTCTAATGATTTATATTGATAATTTTAAATCTTTAATGAAAATTATAATCCTTGCCGCTGTATTGGTTGCGATATTTCATATATCAAAATTTATTATTTCTCCCGATTTATTGCAAAAAAGCTATATAGAAATTCGTAGTAGTTCTGCTGGCCGGGGATATTTTATTGTGGTAATAGGCCTAACAATATTAATAACAAATTGGAAAAAGTTTTCTTCAGAAAATTATTTTACGAATAAATATTTACCGATTAGTATTACAATAATTTTAGGGCTATCTTTTATTCTTTCATTTTCGAGAACACTGATTTTAGTTTTTATATTATTTTTTTTCAGTCTAAGGGGCGTTATTGGAAAACATAATAAAAAGCAAAAAATATATTTATTCTCTTTAGCTCTCATCATTATTATTTCTTTTTTTACAGATATAAGTCTCAATCAATTAACCATGCGATATGACGGCACATTTGTGGCGAAATTAGTACGATCATGGAATGAAATATCTATATCCAATTATAGTTCATTAGATGATATCAATATGAATTGGAGAGGATATGAGTCATATAGAGGGATTCAAGCCTACCAAGCCGGGAATGTTTTTAATATAATAGCCGGAAGAGGTATTGGATATTTAACTGACATTGGAATTTCTATAAAATTAGGGGGTGATCAATATTATAGGCTTATTCCAATATTTCATAACGGATATATTTATTTGCTTATTAAATCAGGACTTTTGGGATTATTTGCTTATTTGATATTCCTTTTTCGGATATTTACTTTTGCTAATAGTATGGATCAAGGCAATGACCTTGAAATTTCTATGTCTGCACGGATATGTGTTGGTCTTACAATAATAATATTGGCAACAACAGCTATTATGGCTGGTTTTTTCAATAAATCATCATTAGCTCCGGTTTTATTAATAACCGGGGCTTGTATCTCTCACTTGAACACACATAAAAAAATTAATGGTCTTTAACTCAACATTGACTACTACAAATAAGAAACTCCAGATTTTAGGCACCCGGGGCATTCCTGCTGCCCATGGCGGATTCGAAACCTTTGCACAAGGGTTTTCAATTTATCTGGCCCAAAAGGGCTGGGATGTCACGGTGTATTGTCAGGAAGACGGGACCGGGCCGATTCATGAAGATGACTGGCAGGGCATTCACCGGATTCACATTCCGGTGAAACAGGAAGGTGCAAAAGGCACCATTGTTTTTGACTGGATTTCAACCCTGCATGCGGCAAAAAGAAAAATCCCGGTGCTGACTCTGGGATATAATACCGCTGTGTTCTGTCTTTTATACCGGTTAAAAGGAATCAAAAATATCATCAACATGGATGGTATTGAATGGCAGCGGGACAAATGGACCCCGATGCAAAGGGCCTGGCTGTATATAAACGAAAAAGCCGGTGCATGGCTGGGTAATCATCTGATTGCCGATCATCCGGAAATTAAAAATCATCTGGGCCGGTTTGTCTGTGATGAAAAGATCACTGTTATTCCCTACAGCGCTCGATTATTAAAAACAGCGGATCAAAATTATCTGAGCCGGTTTAATCTGATGCCGGGCAGGTATGCCATCCTTATTGCTCGACCGGAACCTGAAAATTCAATTCTTGAGATTGTCCGGGCCTATTCAGATCAGAAAAGAGGTTTTCCCCTGGTGGTTCTTGGAAATTACGATCCAAATACAAATACATATCAAAAATCCGTATTGGATGCTGCCGGTGATGAAATCATGTTTGTGGGTGCCATCTATGATCAGAAACAGGTGCAGGCATTAAGATTCTATGCCCGGTTTTATATTCACGGACATACGGTCGGCGGCACCAACCCATCTCTGGTTGAAGCGCTTGGCGCAGGATCTCCGGTGCTGGCCCACAACAACCGGTTTAACCGATGGGTGGCAGGAGAAAATTCTCTTTATTTTTCAACTGAATCCGAGTGCGCTCAGAAAATAGGTGAGTTGATAAAAAATGACAAACTGATTGCCAGCATGAAGGCTGCCAGCCAGGATCAATACAGAACTAAATTCACTTCCCGGAAAATCCACGGGGATTATGAACGCATTCTGACAGAACATATCAATTAATTTTTAAAAGAATGGGTTTTAAAAAAAATATCACTGCAGAACAGCAACTTGTATTATTGCTGTCAAATCCTTTTTTTTGTGCCCCGCACAAAAAAGCTGTGGTTAAAATTTTAGCTGAGGCCCCCCACATCTGCCAGGATACGGTTTATTCATTGGCATCTGCAAACGGTGTTGCCGGATTCATTTATAAAAACGCCGAAGAGTTTAATCTATTCTCTGAAAAAATAAATCTTGCACTGCAGTCTGCATATAAACAAACTGCGCTGAAAAACATGCTGATGCTCAAGGAAACACTGGCTGTGTCAAAGCTGCTGTCAGACAATGAGATCCCGGTTGTACCCTTAAAAGGCAGCAGTGCCTCTGATCTGATCTTTAATGATTTTGGTGTTTATCCTTCCGGTGATATTGATATTTTAGTGCCTTTTACCAAACTGGGAAAAGCCAAAGATATCCTGTGCAGATACGCAGACTACAGCCCGGTTCAGGGGATTGAAGAACAGGATCTTATTTCCAGCCATTATCATTTAAATCTTAAGAAAAAATATATACTGCTGGAAATTCACTGGACTTTAACCAAACGGTATTTCAGCATCCCGCATGATTTCTGGTGGCAGGGCGCTGAGCCGTTTGAATGGAACACTGTACCTGTATTCAAATTGTCCATTGAAAATTATATCCTTTATAATGTTTTCCGCCTGTATGACCACTGTTTCTATCCTTTGCGTTTTTTTTCCCTGCTGGCCGGGATCATTACCCATCACTATGCAGACATCAACTGGGAAAAACTGCTTGATTCTGCAAATCGCTACAAAATGTACACACTGGTGGTCTTTACGCTGAAACTGATGAATGACATTTTACAGACCCGTATTCCTGAAACCATGATACAAAAAAAAATCATGGGATATCTCTTTTTGAAGTCACTGGTTTTGTCCGGTTTTTTTTCCGGGATACAAAAACAGCACGGGCGGATGCTGTTTTATACCCTGCTCCTTGTAAAACCTGAAACGCTTGCAGGCATATTGCTCAAAAGACTTTTCCCTTCAAAAGGAGAATTAAGATTAAGGTATAATCTTCCGGGAAATTCAAAAAAAATTTATCTTTATTACATATTAAATCCATTTTTATTATTATTTAAAAAACAAGAGAATATTCATAATGCTTAAAGAACACGGCTCATTAACAACCGATGCCCAGAAATTAATTGATATTGTTATTACGGCTTCATCTTTTGTTCTGGCATATTTTATAAAAAGGAACCTTCTGCCCGGAGACTTAAGTTTACTTTCAACTGACCCCAACTATTATATTGTTCTGCTGCTCATTATTATTTCCTGGTTTATCTCCTTTAAATGGATGGGTATGTATCTGTCCTACCGCCAGAACCAGTTCTGGGAATTTTTCAAGACCATATTAAAATCCTGCTTCATGGGAATCGTGCTGGTCAGCATTGCCATGTATCTGATGCATATTCAAGGGGTCAGCCGGTTGTTGATGGGTATTTTCCTGATCCTGAATATCGGGTTGCTGACCTTGTCAAAATACATCATCTTTAAAATCCTGGAAAAAGTCAGGACAGATGGATTCAACACCAGAAATATTCTGATTGTGGGCAGTGGGAAACAGGCAATAGAGGTTATTGAAACAGTTGAGTCCTATAAGGCAAGCGGGTACAGAATTTTGGGATGTTTTGAAACAGACCCGGAAGACTTGAATAAAACCGTATGCAACGGCCACAAGGTTATCGGCATCATCAATGGCCTTGAAACCTATCTGCGGGAGAATATCGTGGATGAGCTTATCTTTGCCACATCCCTTTCCGGTATAAAAAAGGTGGACCGATACATTGCCTTTGCTGAAAGCATGGGCATAAAAGTCAGAATTGTTCCAAACTGGGAACTCCATTATCTGATGTACCGGCCGGATATCGCGACCATACAGTTTGAAGAATTTCTTGGCATTTATAATATGACCCTGCAATCCACCCCCCAGAATGAAGGCAAAATGCTGATCAAAAATATGTTTGATTATGCCGCATCCGCAGTCCTGACCCTGCTGTTTCTTCCTTTGATGCTGATAATCGCCCTTGCCATAAAAATATTCTCCAAAGGGCCGGTTTTATATACGCAGGAACGTCTTGGGATGAACGGCAGGCATTTTAAGGTATATAAATTCAGAACAATGGTAAACAATGCCGATGAACTTTTAAAGGAACTGGCAGAAATGAATGAGGCGGACGGCCCGGCGTTTAAAATTAAAAACGATCCCAGAATCATTCCCTATATCGGCACCTTCCTGAGAAAAACAAGCCTGGACGAACTGCCCCAGCTTTTCAATGTCTTAAAAGGAGAAATGAGTCTGGTCGGCCCCCGCCCGCCGATCCCCAGAGAAGTGAATGAATATTCGGTCTGGCACAGACGAAGGCTGTCCATGAAACCCGGCATGACATGCCTGTGGCAGATCGCACCCAACCGGAATGAATTAAGCTTTGAAGACTGGATGAAACTGGATTTAAAATACATTGACACCTGGTCTTTGTTTAATGATTTAAAAATTCTTGTTTTGACCACAAAAGCCGTGTTCACCGGTGCTGGCAGATAATAATAAATGCAATCTCATACCCGATATTATGAAGCCGCTGGGATCACCATTCAGGTGAATTCTGACTACCTGCTTTCAGATACCACCTTTCATCCCAAATTCAACGCATTTGAATGCCGGGCTCCTGGAAAAGATCATATTAGTATCAATCATCATTTTTGCCCGCCTGATCCATCCATCACAGGCAAAACATTGATCTATGATAAAAACCAGTGGCAGATTTTCAAATCTCCTGATTTCTGGTTTTACACGTATACACCGGGTTCAGATGAAACAGGTTTTGGCCCTGTAACCGGCATATTCAATGCAGATCACTCTGTTGCAGATATTTATTTGGAAATATCCCAAAAAGACTACAGCAACGCCCGATTCAATGCTTTAACGCTGTTCAATACAGACCAGGTGCTTTTTGCCAGAATCTTAAATAACACAGAAGGACTGATTCTTCATTCAAATGGTTTTGAAATTGATGGAAGGGGTATTTTGCTGACCGGACATTCCGGCGCAGGAAAAAGTACACTTTCACGCATGCTCAAACAAAAGGATGCTCATATTCTTTGCGATGACAGAATGTTCATAAAATCCTGCCCGCCTGGATTCCGGATTTATGGCCACTGGAATCATGGCAGCGTATCTGATGTTTCATCAAAATCAGCGCCTTTGAAAGCTGTTTTCTTTCTTGAACAGGCAAAAGAAAACCAGATCATAAAGATCGAAGATAAAAAACAAATCAGCCTGAATCTTTTCCAGTCCGTTGTAAAACAATTTCTGACCCGGGAAGAATGGAATACAACATTTGATACCCTGGAAAAAATGATTAACACGATAGACTGTTACACCATAAAATTTAATCTGGACGGGAAAATCTGCGATAAAATTTTCCAGTTACTATCCAGGTATCCACTTTAAGTATCCTGTATAAAAAACAGTATTGACGAATAAGGAAAAAAGAAAAATGATCAACAGCCAATCCTGCTATGACATTTCAAAGGATGTTATTACAAGAAAAATTGAAGGAGAACTGGTTATCGTCCCGATGGTTGAGGGAATTGGGGATCTGGATTCACAAATGTTCTCATTGAATGAAACCGGCACGGCTGTTTGGGAAAAGCTGGATGGGAAAACGAACCTTGAAAATATCATTAGAGAACTTGCAGATGAATACAACACCCCATACGACCAGATCAAAACTGATGTTCTGGATATAATGCAGATGTTTGAAAAAATGGGATTGTTGATTGAAAAATAAATCAAAACAACCCTACGCAAAACCCAAGGGGCATCCTGTACTGAATCTTTCCGGCAAAGCCATTGGTGAGCTGGTTAAAGAATTTATGACCAAGGGGAAAAGCATAAAATTCAGATCAAAGGGCCAAAGCATGCATCCGATTATCAAAGAAGAAGATCTGATTACTGTTTCACCTTATATCAGAAAAGTTCCAGTTTCTGGCGATATCATAGCCTATATTAACCCTGAAACAGAAAAAATGATCATTCACCGCCTGATAAAAATCACCCCTGACACTTTCACTGCAAAAGGAGATAATTGCCTCCACCATGATTCAAGCCATGACAGGAGCAATATTCTTGGCTATGTTTCACAGATTAACCAAAAAAAATCCAAAAGCAATGCGCTCCTTTCTCATCCGATCAAAAAGACTCTGATTTTTCTCTCGAGCCTTGGGATCATATTTATTCTAAATAAATTCTTGAAAAGAATTCAATTGATTCTATAATAAACGAATTATATGAATATAATATTTTTGTTACCATTTTCAAAAAACTAAACTCATCATAACCTTGGCACATCAATTGCAAGATAAATTTTAAATTATATAATTTTGAGGTGATAATAATGGAAAACATGAAAAATGAAAAACGATGGAAAAAACCTGAAATCAAAGTTCTATTTTCAGGAACAGTCAATAACGATGTTATGGTCATAGGAACGAGTGGTCGGCCACAAGAAGATGACTATATAGAAAGTCAAAACTAAACTTATTAGTGCATATTATTTTAATAAGCTTATTCAAAAAATAAAGGACTATGAAATGAAAAAAATACTGTTTTTAATAATCTTATTTTCAATTTGTTTTTCAAGCAATGGATTCGCCCTGTATGTAGATGTTAGCGCTGGGAAATGGAATCACACTTTCTACAACGTTGATAAAAACGGGGACGGAAATTATGACAATGACCCGAATTACAACGACACTTATTCACCAGCCGGAAATTTTAATCTTGAGTTTAAAGTAGATGAAAACAGCCCCACTTATTATAGTTCCTATGGTTTTTGCGTTGATATTACTGTACTCGCGGGAAGTGGTTCAGCATTAATAAATAACATTACTACAGATTCTTTCAAAAAATCTGCATGGGTTTTAGAAAACTTCTGGAGCACAGGAAATACTGGAACTCAAAATGCAGGCATTCAATTGGCAATTTGGGACCTTATATATGCACCAACGGCTACCGGCTTTGATCCTTTCGTTCCTTTGAACACACACAACTCAGGTTTAGCCGCATTTAATGAATACACTGCAATCATAGCTGAATTTAATGCTAAATACCCTGCAAATGGATTTGATGCTTCGAAATATATAATCGTCAACTTCGATGACAAACAAGACATGATAACAACCAATCCAGTTCCGGAACCCGCAACCATGGCGCTTTTTGGTATTGGTCTGCTTGGCATTGCCCTGGTGGGAAGAAAACGCAGTTAAGATTTTTTTACAAATATTTTTTAAAAAGGCAGGAAGGAATACTTCCTGTCTTTTTTTTTGCTTTTGTGTATAATCTTTTGCCATGGAAATCAATTCGTTAAATACAAAACTCAAGCACGCATTCAGGATCGACCGGGCCATCAGATTTGTATGGCAGGCCGCCCCTTTATATACTGTTTTGTCCAGCATCATGGTTGTAATTCTGGGTGTTCTCCCGCTGGTATCTTTATATCTGATCAAGCTGATTGTTGATGAAACCAGCCAGCTCATATTCAGCCGGACATCCTCCAGCCCGGATCTTTCCATTATATGGATATATGTCTCAATTGCCTGCGCCACAGGGCTTTTCACCATATTTTTCAACTGCCTTTCAGACTATTTAAAAAAAGCCCAGTCCCTTGCGGTAACAGATCATATTTTTGGTGTTATTCATCAAAAATCCGCTGAAGCAGATTTAGAGCTGTACGAATGTCCGGAAAACAGGGATATGCTGTACCGGGCAAAGGTTGAAGGCCCGTACCGACCCACCAGTATTGTAAGAGGCCTTTTCACGGCAGGACAGAGTGCGGCAGCCTTTATTGCCGTTGCCTGGCTGTTGATGATGCTCCATCCGGTTCTTCCGGCAGTGATGATCATCGCAGCCATTCCCGGGGTTCTGATCCGGCTGAAATACTCTGAAAAAATATATGACTGGCAGCAGAAAAGAACCGAAGATGAGCGAAAAGCCTATTATTTCCACAATATGCTCACCGGGGAAAATCATGCCAAAGAATTCAGACTCTTTAATCTCAGCCAGCATTTTATCCACCAGTTTACGGCTATCAGAAACGTATTAAGAAAAGAAAAACTCTGGTTTGAAAAACGCAGGGCCGCAGGGGATATGATTGCCCAGTCCAGCAGCACCATTGCCGTGTTCGGCTCTTTTGCCTATATCATCTTTCAAACCGTGAACGGCACCATCACCATCGGGGACATGGTCATGTATTTCCAGGCCTTTTCAAGAGGGCTGGGAGACTTGAAAACCCTTATGGAAAGCGCAGCTCAGATGTATGAAGATAATTTATTCCTATCGTATTTAGATGATTTTTTGAAAACAGACCCCCGGGTGATTGCCCCTGAAAAACCAGTCACCATTCCATCGGCAAGAGTCCAGGGGATTAAATTCAAGGATGTAGACTTTTTTTACCCAAATTGCGGAAAAAAGGTGTTAAATTGTGTAAACTTTTCCATAAGACCCGGGGAAATCGTCGCCCTTGTGGGAGAGAACGGTTCCGGAAAATCAACCATTGTAAAACTTTTATCCCGCCTTTATGATCCCCATGAGGGACAGATATTATTGGAAGATGAAAATATCAAAAATTTCGATCCGGATAAATACAGAAAAACCATCAGCGTGGTTTTCCAGGATCATGTCCATTATTATCTGTCAGCAAAAGAAAATATTTCCACAGGCAATATCGAGCAAAAAAACAATATTGCCAAAATCACACAGGCTGCAACGCAATCTGGAATCCACGACATCATAGACACCCTTCCGCAGGGCTATGACACACCACTGGGAAAAATGTTCACGGACGGTCAGGAGCTGAGCATCGGCCAGTGGCAGATGCTGGCCATTGCGAGAGCTTTTTTCAGAGAATCCGACCTGGTTATTCTGGATGAACCCTCCAGCGCCCTGGACCCGGAAGCTGAAATGAAAATTTTCACCCGGATCAGACAATTGATACAGGGCAAAAGCGCATTAATTATCAGCCACAGATACTCCAGCGTTAAAATGGCTGACAAAATACTGGTCATGGATAACGGGTACATTATTGAACAGGGTACCCATAGCGAACTTCTTGCCCTGCAAGGCAAATACGCAACGCTTTACCGTACCCAGGCCGACAACTATGCGCATGAACCTGAAAATGACGTTTTTTGTCAAAATAAATCCGTTTAATGATATCTATTGTTTTTTTTGTTGAATCTATTTGATTTAGATATATACTGTCAGGAATCTAAAAAAATAATTTTTCACTGGTTCCATATTCCTGTCCGGAGGCGATGCCTTGAAGAAAAGAAGCTGCAAACGATTTTCCATACCGGGAACAACACTGTATTACAAGAGCAAACCCGGGCTGTTTTTTAAAAAGGACTACCCGGATCAGTATTATCCGGTCATCAATTTGAGCCGTGGCGGAGCAAGCTTTCTTTGCAACGAAAGACTCAAGGCCGGCAAAAAAATAGTTGTCAGACTGCAGATACCTGAAACAGAACAAAAAATTGAACTGCATGCAAGCGTCAAATGGATTTCAAGAAATCCTGAAGAAAGCTATCAATACAGAACAGGGATCGCATTTAATACCTATGGGAACAAACACTATGAAAACCCGGCCAGCATACTGGAATTATTAAAATCCATAGAACAATAAATATATGGCATATATATTGCATTGAAATACACAAAAGCATAGACTGTTTGCACAAAAAAATAAACATCCGGAGAAAGAAAATGAAACGCACAATTCTTTTAATCATAATGACAAGCATAATAGCTGCAGCCCAGATCGGATTTGCAGAAGACAAAGGCCCGAACCAGTGGGAAAAAGATTTTGTCATGGCACTTCAGAAAGGGAAAATGCCCCAGACCAGCCCAAGTGACGGGCTCGCCTACACGCCAGCCGCAGGCGTTGTTCTGGAACAAGCCATTAAAAAAGCCCTGGAAATGCAGGCTCCACCCTGTGAAGCCATGAAAATTGCCGTAGATCTTAAATACGATCCGTATTCCATTCTCATAAATATTTTCGGTTATGGCAGCCAGGTTAATCTGAACCAGCTGTGCGGCTGTGCAACCGAAAGCGGAATCAATAAAAAAATAGTTGCAGAAGCTGCTGCCAAAGCCATGTCTCCTCTGGGAAAACCCATTTTTGACAGGGATGAAATCGCACAGGCCCAGTGCCTTACAGGACTGGGATATACACCCTATGTGGCAGAAATTCCAAGGGTTGAACGTGAAAGAAAACCACCTGTTTCAGTCATGGCCCCAAACTGATTCAAACAAAACTTGAAACCAAGCCAAAAAGCCCTTTAAATAACAGTTAAAGGGCTTTTTTTTATTGACAATACCAGATCGTAAATACTAAGCTCCGGAACAATGTTCTACATTATATATTCGAGGTATACCATGACATATCAGAAACCAGTCCGATTCTTCTTTATCCTTTGCCTGATCGCATTTGCCGCCCTGAATGCCGTTAGTGCGGAAATGCCGCCCATAGGCCAGACAAAGACATCCCCTTCTGCTCCCACAGATGGTGGCATCTCCGCAGATGTTTTCGGTCAAAAGGGCGGCAGATATCATCCGTTCATATTGCTGGAAGAGGTTTACACTGATAATATATTTTCTACAAAATCAAATACAAAAGATGATTTTATAACCACCGTGAAACCCGGCATCTGGCTGGCCTTTCCTGCCAACCGGGAAAGACTTCTCAAACTCAGCACAACAACAACATCGCCCGGTGGTCTTAACCTGAGCCGGATAAAACCCGAAGCCACCCGACGGTATCAGACCTATTTTTTATATTCACCTGAATTTGTCTTCTATAATAGTTTTTCAAACCATGATCATATCAACCATAAAGCAGAAGCCCTTTTCCAGTACAACCTCAATTCAGGCCTGTCCTTTGACCTGATAGACCTGTTCAATGACCGGGAAGAAATAGCCGGGAACGGCGTTGCAGATACCCTGTACCGCCATCAGGACAACCTGATTGATTTCATATCCGCATATACCACCCGATCCGAAAAATTAAAAATCCAACTCACATTCTCCAATTATTATCTGGATTTCAAAGACAATGCGGTTGATTATCGGGACAGAACTGACAATACCGCAGATATCGCCATCTTTTATAAATTCTGGCCTAAAACCTCCCTTTTCCTTGAGTATGCATATTCCGATATCAGTTATGATAGCGCTTCCACCCTGGATAACGTGGAAAACCGGTTTTACTCCGGTGTAAACTGGGAGGTTACCGCAAAAACCCGAGGGACTTTAAAACTGGGGTATATTGACAAAGACTTTGATTCAGATACAAGATCAGATCAGGATGATTTTTCACTGGAGCTGCAGACCCAGCATAATTTCACCCCAAAGCGTGCACTGCAGCTGAACGGATACAGAAAATTCCATGAATCAGACCTGTCAATTGCATCAAGCTACCTGTCCACCGGGATTGATGTGGGGCTTATGCAGCGCTTTACTGAAAAATGGTCCGGCACGCTGAACGGACTGTATGAACAAAATAAATATAATGGTTTTGATCGTGACGACAACCTTTTCGGGATTGGGCCAGCCATCAGGTTTGAAGCAAAAAAATGGCTGATATTCGACCTGGGATATCAGTTTTTTATAAATGACTCAAATCTGGATGCCTATGATTATAAAGGCCATCTGCTCTTTTTAAGGGCAAGTCTTTCCATGTAAAATATATGAAAAAATTAATCATTAAACAAATATGGATTGTGTTCCTTCTGTTCTTTCCCCTGTTGACATGGGCACAGGAATATACCGTCGGTGAAGGAGATGTTCTTAATATCAATGTATATGAGAACAAGGATTTATCCACAACCGTAAGGGTCAGCTCCGACGGGACCATAAGAGTTCCGCTGCTCGGTGAACTTCAGGTTGAAGGCCTTTCAGTCTCACAGGTGTCTGCTAAAATAGAAGAATTGTTTGCCGATGGGTATCTGGTGGATCCCCAGGTGGATGTTTTCATATCTGAGCATAAAAGCAAAAAAGCGGTCATTCTGGGACAGATCAAAAATCCGGGTCAATATGAACTTAGAGGCAGAATAACGTTTCTGGAATTTATTTCAAAAGCAGGCGGTTTAACTGAAGCTGCCGGAAACCGGGCCACAATCAAACGGATTTCCGATAAAGGAAAACAGGAAAAACAGATTGAAATTTCACTCCAGGCGTTAATCAATAAAGGCGACACCAGCCAGAACCTGATTATACAGGACAATGACAGCATCTATATCTCCAAGGCTGAAACCTATTATGTCTCAGGAGAAGTAAACAAACCCAATTCCTATAAACATGAACCGGATTTAACAGTAATCAAAGCAGTTACCATGGCTGGCGGATTTTCAAAAATTGCAGCAAAAAACAAAGTCAAAATTATCAGAGTAGTAAATGGAAAAGAAAGCATTTTTGAAAATGTAAATATGGATGAACCCATTCTCCCGAACGACGTAATTGTTGTTCCAGAAAGTTTTTTCTGATCATGCATGAAAAAGAAATTCATTTAAGAGACTATCTGCGGATATTAATCAAACGCAAAGGCATCGCGGTTACATTTCTGCTGGTTACCTTTATACTGGTTGTTATCGCCACCTTCACCGCAACGCCGTATTATTCAGCCATGGCCAAGGTCATCATCGAAAGAGATTCAACTGATCCGTTATCCAGCAGATATCAATATCAGGCCTATGACCCGGAATTTCTGGAAACCCAGAATCAACTGATCAAAAGTGCGGCAGTTGTCAAAAAAGTCGTAAAAAGCCTGGACCCGGATAAAACCTATGATGCCTTTTTTGCACCCAAAGGAAACAGCACATCTTATTTCGATGCTGTAAAAAACTGGTTTTCAGAACTGTTTGCAGGATTCAAGGAAATGATCGGCATAGAGACAATGTGGTCTGATTCAGACAACACAGAAGCCAAACCTGTCCCGAAAAATCAGCGAAAACCCCTGACAAAAGCGGAGAAACTTGAAAAAATTATAAAAAATAATGTTTCTGTCTCGCCCATACCCAACTCCAGGGTGGTACAAATCGGCTTTCTTTCTGACAATCCGGCGACTGCCATGAAAGTGGCCAACTCCGTTACCCAGGCGTACATTGATGAACTCATTGATATGCAGATGGAAGTGGCCGGATACAGTATCGGATGGATGAAGAAAAAAGCGGATATCCAGCGCATAAAGCTGGAAGAATCTGAAAAAGAATTACATGCCTACAAAAAAGCGCACGATATCATTACCGTTGAAGACCGGCTGACCGTGCTGCCGGAAAGACTTTCCGAACTGTCCAAAAGTCTGACCCAGGCGGAAACAAAAAGAAAAGAACTGTTTGCAGTATACGACCAGATTAAAAACAAAAGCAGAAAAGATCTGGAAACCATCCCGGCAATTGCCAAAAATGCAGCCGTGGACGCTATCAACCAGAAGATTCTTATCACAGACCAGAAAATCTCCGAGCTTTCCAAGAAATACGGTCCCAAGCACCCCAAGATGATAACGGTCAAGAACGAACTGAAAAGCCTTAAAGAAAAAAAATATCAGGCACTGGAAGACGCAGTCAAAACCATTGAAAACGAATATCTGCTGACAAACGCCAATGAAAGCGATCTAAGAGAACTTTTAGACCAGACAAAATATACCGCAGAAACACTTGGCGAAAAATCCATACAGCTTGGCATTATCCAAAGAAAAGTGGACACCAACCGATATCTTTACGATGCATTGGTTAAAAAAATGAAAGAAAAAGATATCACAGAAAGAAATCAGTCTGTCAATGTATGGATCATCGAAGAAGCAACACTGCCCCTTTCTCCTGCAAAACCACAAAAAGCCAGAAATATTCTTTTAGGGTTACTGTTCGGACTTTTTGGCGGAATCGGTCTGGCCTTTTTTCTGGAATATCTGGACAATACCGTAAAGACACCCGAAGATGTTGAAGAAAAGTTCAATATTCCCGTTATCAGCACCATTGACCTTTTTACAGACAAAGAAAAAAATCAGACCATTGTGGATAATGTGCTTCATGATACAAACTCACTTATTGCAGAAAATTTTAAAGGATTAAGAACTTCTGTGTTTTTATCTTCTGCAGACAAACCCCCTAAAATTCTGCTCGTCACCAGTATGACCCCGGGGGAAGGTAAATCCTCCATTGCTGCATGCCTTTCCGCCGCCATTGCCCACAGCGGGAAAAAAATCCTGTTAATCGACGGTGATATGCGAAGACCTGTGCAGCACAAGAATTTTTCCCAGACAAACACCATAGGCCTCAGCTCCCTTCTTGCCGGCGTCAGCCAGGATGAAGAAAGCATCCGGTTTAATATCATAGAAAACCTGGATCTGATTACTTCAGGCCCTGTTCCGCCAAACCCTTCAGAGCTTTTGAGCTCAAAGCGGATGAAGGATCTGCTGGACTCTTTTTCTGCTGCCTATGACATGATCATTGTGGACTCACCGCCTTTGGCCAGCGTTACCGATCCTGTCATATTAAGCCAGATTGTGGAGGGTGTGATTGTTGTGACCTGGGCAGGGAAAACCACCTATGAAATTCTCGGAAAAGGCTTAAAACAACTGTCTGAAGTAAAAGCGCCTTTTACAGGACTTGTATTAAACCGCTTCAATGCAAAAAAGACCGGGTATTATTATAATTACGGTGATTATTATTATTCCTCGGAATCATAATTCATATGTCTTTAAAGCTGACCAGAGTTCTTTTTTTCTTTATATTCATTTTTTCACCCCTGGCCTTTGGCACAACTGAAGCCTGGTCATATGCTGTCATGCAGATCGGGACAGGCGCTGCCTGCCTGTTTTTCCTGATTCATGTTTTAAAGAACAGACAGGAGCTGTATGCAGCTCCCGGAATCATACCGCTGGTTTTATTCCTTTTTTACATTCTTTTCGGACTGATACCGCTGCCGCCTTTTCTCATTGAATTTATCTCTCCTGTGGCCTTTAAAATCCACCAGACAAACCAGACGCTTTCCGGAATTTATTCCTGGATGACCCTGTCTTTGAATCCCAAAGCCACGCTGTCTGAATTTTTCAGATATGGCACATACGTCATGTTTTATATGCTCACCATTCAACTGCTTGAAAAAAAAGGGATGCTCAAGGCCACTGTGCTTGTCATCGCATTCTTTGGCGGTCTTTTAGCCTTTTCTTCCATTCTGCAGTTTTATCTGACAGAGAATATGGCACTGTGGTTCAGATACACGCCAACCAACTCCATTGTCGTGGGCCCCTATGTAAATCACAATCATTATGCAGGCTTTATGGAACTTGTCTTTCCTGTGGTACTGGGGGTGTTCTTTTTTTACAGGCCCAGGATCGGCAATACCTCTTTGATCAAAGGGATTGCGGAAATATTCAACCAGGAAAAAGCCAATATCCACATTCTCATTGGCGCATCTGCCCTGCTTATTGTGATTTCCATATTTGTCAGTCTGTCAAGGGGGGCCATGATCAGCACCTGCCTTTCGCTTGTATTCTTCACCTTTTTTTTATTAAGGCGAAGAATCAGCCGGGGAAATACGATGCTGCTGATCGCCATTATCATGTTATCCGCAATAACCATCGGGTGGTTTGGCTGGGATCAGATCTTTGAACGGTTTGCAAAACTGAAAAATGCCCAGGGTGTCATCTATGAATTTCGTTTAACATTCTGGCAGGACACCATTAAAATTATAAAAGATTTTGCACTGACAGGTGCCGGAACCGGAACTTTTTCAGATATTTATCCTTTATATCGGTCTTTTCAGAATGATAAATTTTTATTCCATGCTCACAATGATTACCTTGAGCTGCTTGCGGAAAACGGCATTATCGGCTTTGTACTGGCAGGCTGTTTTCTGATTTCGTTTTTCCAAAAGACTTACACCGTATTTTCAAAACGCCGGGATGCATTTTCCATCTATCTGTACATCGGATGTATCACTGCAATGATTGCCCTTCTTTTCC
This sequence comes from Pseudomonadota bacterium, assembly GCA_018821535.1. Lineage (GTDB taxonomy): Bacteria > Desulfobacterota > Desulfobacteria > Desulfobacterales > Desulfobacteraceae > Desulfobacula. Next base: position 158,988 of record JAHJLV010000016.1, read on the forward strand.
ACAGTGTTGTGGATTTTAATATGCATGTCGGTGCCAACGGCCTGTGGTTCTTTTTTATTGCCGGGATTACTGTATCCGCCGCAAATACCGGCATCAGAGAACAAAGCCGTGAAACCCGGCTGCCAAAAATTTCATCTCTGGCCCCAAAAATTTCGATAACAGCCACAATCAGCCTTTTTGCCATACTGGTCACCCTGTACAATATCTCAAACCTTGCGGGAATATTTTACTATTCAAATATCCGCAACTATGAAATCAGCGCCCGGACAAAGGTTCCTGCCATACAGCAAATTGAAAAGATCGCCGGTTTTGCCTCGTGTTTTGATCCCCTCAACCCGGATTATAAATTTACAAAAGCAAATACTGCCTGGTTTTTAAATGACCTTCAAAAGGCGCACCATCTGTTTATTGAATCCCTTGCCCTGAACCCCTTGAACGCTTCTTACCTGAATCGCTTTGCCATCTTTCTTTCAAAACAGATCGATACTGTCCGAACAGAGCTGGCATTTAAAATCAGCACGGTTTACGATACTACAAATGCGGAATATACCTATCAATACGGTTTCTGGCTGCTTGCACAGAATAATTCAGAGGAAGGCTTAAACCAGATGCGTGAAACCCTGCTCAGGGATGAAACCTATTTTGACACAGTGATCACTTCACTGATTGTTTCCGGAATTGACAAGACCCGGATAGAAGAAATCATCCCTGATCTGCCAGGCCCTGCAATTGGATATGCAGACTTTTTAGCCAGCACCGGTGATATACAGTCGGCCATTCCCAGATACATTGCAGCACTTGATATGATTGAAATGCTTTACCAAAAAACCATAAAAACAAGCGGGAGATATCTTCCGAAAATATGGTCATACTACCATAAAATTTTTCTTTTTTTCAAAAATCATAATGATTTTAAAAATGCCACCATGGCCATGGAAAGAGCTGAAAAATTGCTCCCCATGGATGTCCGGGTCAAGCTGGCTCTTGCTGACTTATATTATCAGCAGGGTATTTTATACAAGGCCATTGATAAATATGATCATGCGCTTTTACTGGACCCCGGAAATACCCACGCACGGGAGATGATACGAAAAATCAATCCGTGACATGCTGTTCGGCAAACTGCGCCAGCACTTCATGAATTCGCTGGGGCGGAGAAATCTTAAAATAATGCTCCACCACAACATGGCCGATCTCATGGGCAACCACCCGGATATTTGCATTATCTGCTGAATAAAACACGATGTTTTTTGAAGGTGAATAAAAGGCAATATACTCCACATCCATGTTGTAAAGTGTTTTGAAATCCAGCTTAACCGCTTTTACATCCCGGCGGATAACAATCGAAAATTTTAACCCGGATGGATACATATCCAGAACTGACATTACTTTTTCCACGATAAAATCAATTTTTGAAATCACTTCATCCTCAATGGAATCCCCTGTGCCATTTCGTATCCGTGAACTCATGCGACCCATATACAGTTCATCGTTAAATTCTCTTAGATCATCAAGATCAGAATAGGTAATGGTGGCAAAACGGGTCTCAAGTTCAGCAGCTGAGCCTGAAAACGGACAGAACAGCAGTAGACCGAACAGGAGACACAGACATATATGGATGAAACGATTCATCAACCGTTTTTCCTAAAGTTTTTCTCTGGAAAACGTATAATCATTTATCATGGTCTGGATATTTTTCTGGCTGTCCAGAATTTCATTTATCAGCGTCACAGACTTCTGGATATCCGGATCAGATTCCTCCAGCTGCTTTTTCAACTGCAAGGACAAAACCGCAATATTGGAATTAAAATTTTCTATCAAGGACAGTTTATCCCCCAGAATAAAATTAAAGGCATTAATTTTCTGTGCCAGTTCTTTTCCTTCATCTTTCTGGCGCAAAACAATCTTGTGAGAAATATCCCCTTCCATCATTTCATCCAGGGTTTTCTCAAACCGGTAAAAAGGGCCTGCAACCCGATGGGTAAAAATCAAGGTGATGATAACAACAACAATACCGCCAAATATGACAAACAGCCACTGGGTACTGAGAATTTCCTTGAAAAGAATTCCCGGAGTCACCCCCAGCTGCAGATGATAATTATCATAGACTATGGAAAAGGTATTAAAGGAAAACAGGCTGAAAACCCCTATAAAAAGGATACTGCCGATGGTGGCCAGAATAAAATAATTAAAAATATAGCGCCCCTGAAATTCTTTATTGATGAAATAATTTCTTCGCTTATGCCCGGGATTATTTTTCATTTTTCCTCCAGATTTCTGCAGATTTTCTTATCTGATCCATCCACTCATCCATCAGTTGTTCTTTTTTCTTGTCCTGAATATATAAAGAGACCTTTTTTATATCAAAATCCTTTGTAAGTGCATCTGTGGCATTCTCATTTTTCTTCATGCTGTCAAGCGTATACACTGCCACACCAAACCGGCCGGACTGAGGCCGGGATGTTTCTCCCTGTGCCAGATGCATTACAGTAAATTTAAGATCATCGGAAAGATTGATAAAATCCTGTTCGATTTTTTCAATGGTTCCATGGGTCTTGTTTTGAAAATCGGCCAATGTTGGAAAAATGGATTTGGTAATTTCAAAGGTATATGCTGAATATATCCTGTATTTTTCGATTTCATCACTGCTGACATCAACAATCATTGAATCCAGCTTGCGATCCAGAAGAATTTTAATCAAGGACTGCTCATAAAAATTTTCCACAGACTGCCGGAAATTTTCTTCTTTATTAATTCCCATTTTAACTGCCTGCTGAATGAGCAGCTGTTTTTCAATAACAGAATCCATAAACTGTTGCCGGGTCATGTAGGAAGGTTTTCTGGCCAGCATTTTTTCAAATTCATTTTCAGAAATAATCCGGTCATTTACCGTTATTAAAGGCTGAGAAATTTCAAGGCGGGCATTGTCAAACAGTCCGTATGCCGTAAGACCACTGAAGACAACCATCACTGCAATAACATAATAAATATACTTCATTCGTTATCTCTCTCCCCTGATATTAAATAAATTTCAAATTTGATGTGACCCTAAGAACACATATGCGCTGCATACAAAAACATTTAATCGTCGGCAATTAACCGCCCTGTATTTCTTTCCACCTGAATACATCTGTCGTCATAGAGCCTTTGCATATAATAGTCTTTAACATTGGTTATTTCAAGCTCCGGCAGACCATTGGCTTTCAACCATTCCCGGATAAGGCCCAGTTGCTCGGGATCATTGGCCCGTGCGGTAAATATCTTGACCCGCATATTATTGTGTATCATTTTTTTGACCAGTGCCAGCATGGCAGGAACAGCCTCTCCAATCTGTTCGATGGAGCTTGAAGAATCCCAGTATGCAAGGGTTCCGTCCAGGTCCACACCCACCCATGGTTTGGATCTTTGGAGCACTTCTCCTCCGATAACCGGCAGATCCTGATCCGGAAAAAAGGCGGATGAATGAATGGAATAGTCTTTTGAAACTTCTTCCTGTGCTTTTTTAAAATATTTTTTTATTGAATTTAGCATACTGAATTATATAGTATAAACATCCTGACGAAAACAAATAAAAAGGATTTGGCATTGAAAAAAAAACTATTTCTCATCTTGTTAATCTGCTGTACCTGCAGTATCTCACATGCAGAGTCGAAAAAAGAACTTTTTGACAATGGCGTTCAATACTTTAAGCAGGACCAGTACCCAAAAGCCATTGATGCATTTTCAAAGCTCATAGAAATAGATCCGGACAATGCAGATGCCTATAAAAATCGTGGCGTCACCTATATGAAGCTGGAAAATTTTGACCAGGCAATCCAGGATCTTGAAAAAGCAAAAAGTCTGTTTCCTGAACTCAAAGGCCTTTACAGCAATCTGGGTGTGGCCTGGTATTATAAGAAAGACTATGAAAAAGCAATTCAAAATTATAACACCGAAATTGCCATGGCCCCGGAAAACGCCATTGTCTATTTTAACCGGGCATTATGCCTGACTGAGCTGGGAAAAGACGCAGAAGCGATTGAAGATTTGTCAAAAACCCTTGAACTCCGGCCGGATTTTTACTGGGCGATCTGTTATAAAGCCGACATACTGGCAAGCCAGGGGAAAAATACAGAAGCGGCTAAAACCTATAAGAAAGCTATTCAGGTGGCACCGGAAAACATCTATGCCATTGACAAACTGGCACAGCTGGAAAAAAAGATTCAGGACACTGCTATTGCCCTGCCCCGAAATGAACCTGCTGACCTGCCTGCCGCGCCTGTTAAAACTGAAAACCAGCAGGATTTTAACTACACCCTTCAACTGGGTGCCTTTTTAAACCGGGATAACGCACAGAAACTGAAAATAAAACTGATTGCAAGCGGATTTGACTGCCGGGTACTGCCCCAGACAGATGCAAAAGGAAAAACCTGGTATATTGTCAGATCCGGCGGCTATCCGGATAAAAATGCCGCCCGGAAGTCGGCAGAGCTGCTGAAACAGAAACTGAACATCAATTCAATTATACGGCCCCATGAAATGAAATAAAAATGATTCCCTACACAGAAAAACGGATATTTAAAATATCTCCGTCAGATACAATATAGTCTTTGCCTTCAACATAAATCTTGCCTGCTTTTTTAAGCTCAGCCTCACTGCCCTGGGCCATCAGCTCTTCATATTTGAATACCTCGGCCCGGATAAATCCGCGTTCAAGATCTGAGTGAATTACACCGGCAGCCCTGGGCGCACTGGAGCCTTTTCGGACCAGCCATTGACGAACCTCATCCTTGCCCACGGTAAAAAAGGAAATCAGATCCAATGATTTGAGACATAATTTTGTCAGCGTCTCCAGAGCAGTCTGTTTTATCCCCATATCCTGGAGAAATTCATCCTTTTCCTCCTGGGTGTCCAGCATGGCAATTTCTGCTTCCACCTTGGCTGAAACCAGCATCACTTCAATATCCAGATGTTCACATTTTTTCTGAAAATCAGCCAGCAGGCTTTCATTGCCCAGGTCATCCTCTGACACATTCACACCGATGACCAGTTTTTTTCTTGTGATAAACGGATAGCTGCGGATCAGTTTTTCTTCATCTTCGGTCAGCTCAATCAATCTCAGCGGCTTTTCCTCTTCAAGAAAGGTTTTCAGGCGCCCCATCAGAACCAGTTCTTTTTGCTGATCTTCATCCTTGATTTTTTTGACCATGGCTTCCAGGCGCTCAATGCGTTTTTCCACAAATATCTGATCATGCATGATCAGCTCGGAGTTGACCATCTCAAAATCTCTGACCGCATCCACAGATCCCTGGGCATGGTAGATGGCATCATCTTCAAAGGAACGCACCACATGGCAGATGGCATCCATATCGGCAATATCCCTGAAAATTTCACCTTTGGAAATAGTTTCCGCTTCCATTTTCGGCAAAAGAACAATATCGATTCTTGCCCGGACATTTTTTTTGGGCTCGTACATTTCCACCAGCTGATTAAACCGTGAATCAATGATATCTGCTGCACCGGGAAGGGGTTTGGACGCTTTGGACGGCTCTGTAATCTCTTTTCCTGTCAAAATCTGAAACAATGTCTTTTTGCCTGTCTGGGGCAGGCCTATAATTCCAACCTTCATGGGGTTTTCTGTATCCTTTTATTATCCTGGGGGCGTATTGTTTTCTACTGCTTATCGTTCTATTGCTTGGTATTTTGGGGCAGTTTGATCTGCCTTTTTTGTTCATCCGTGTTCTGGCGGAACAAGATAACCACATGCCCGATCATACCCGCTATTCTGGATCGGGTCTGTTCTGCGATCTGCTGACTCAGTTCATTTTTCTGATCTTTTTCCTTAAAATCAACAAATTTAACCTTTATCAATTCACTTGCGTCCAGCGCTGTATTAATTTCTTCTATCAGCGACGGGGTAACGCCTTTATGCCCCACAAGAGCAGACGGGTTCAAACCATGGGCAAGCCCCCTTAAGTATTTTTTCTGTGACCCTTTAAGTTCTTCCAAATTCAATATCCTTTTAAATTCATTTTAAATAAACGTTACACTATATCACACGCAAAATGAAATATATACCTTCCAAAAGAATAAATTGCGGGCAATCGCATAAAAAAACTCAAAAAAAAAGAAGAACAGCAGTCATTATTTCTGCAAACAGCGCTATTTACTATCAAACACTTTGCCAGTAGGGTTCACGCAAATCCTTTTTAAGCAGTTTTCCCAGAGCATTTCGAGGCAAAGGCTGATTGGAAAATTCCACTGCGATGACTCTTTGATGTTTAGCCGAGACTCTTTCATTAATCCAATCTTTGATTTCCACCTCTGTTGCGCGTGCACCTTCGACAGGAACCACAAGGGCAAAGGGGGTTTCAATCCATTTTTCATGGGGAACTGCAATGACTGCCACTTCTTTAATATCAGGGTGTTCAATGGCAACTTCTTCAATATCGCTTGCGAACACGTTCACGCCACCGGTAACGATCATATCCTTTTTACGGTCCATAATAAAAAGAAATCCGTCCTCGTCGAACCGGCCGATGTCCCCTGTACGGATGTATGTACGCCCTGTTTTGTCCTTCCAGATTATTTCTTCAGTGGCTTGGGGTCGATTATGATAATGCTTCATCAAAGCTCCCCCGTAACCTACAATTTCACCCGTCTGCCCCCAGGGCAGCTCATTGTCCTTATCATCAATTATTTTTATGATACTGCCGATGATGGCACGCCCCACTGAACCCGTTTTTTCCATGACCTCTTCAGGCTTGAGCGTCGTCCCGACGCCTTCGGTCAACCCGTAAAGTTCAAACAGTCCCGGGCCCATTTTTTCCAGGATCGATTTTTTCCAGGGCAACGGCAGCGATGATCCCATGGAGACCATTACCTGAAGGCTTTTCAGATCATTTGGATTAAATTCAGGAGATATAAGAACAGTATTATACATTGTCGGGACGAGGAAAATATGAGTGATTTCATTTCTTTTTACTTCAGCCATAAATTCTGCCGGCGAAAAGACTGCAGACAAAACCACCCTGGCGCCACTGCTGATAGCAGCAAGAAGCATCAACCAGGTCGCATTGGTAAAAATTGGTGTGGTGATCAACATGGTGGACACATCGGTAACGCGAAATTCAAGCGCACAGGCCAGGCCGGTCAAAACCCGGGCCTGATGAGTATGAATAATGCCTTTGGGAATACCCGTGGTTCCGGAAGAGTAAATAATGACGCATTCATCTTCATCGTCAAGATCGATGGGCATTAAATCTGTCCGGCCTTTATCAATAAAGGTTTCGTAATCCCGCCAGCCATCAGCTGTAAAACCGACACTGATACGGTTTTCAAAAGATACGGCAGCATCGAGCGTATCAGATAACGACAGCATCAACCCTTCCAGAGGAGCTGCGACAAAAAAGAATTTCGCTTCAGAGTCTTTCAATAGCGACAGGATCAATTTTGGTGTCTGCATGGCCGACAGAGGAACCAGAACGCCCCCGGCCCGGATGACGCCATACATAATTTCAAGCGTGATAATGCTGTTCAGGGCTAACAGGCCGACCTTATCTCCTTTTTTCATTCCCGATTTAACAAGAGCATCGTGTACTTTAGAAGCCCTGGCATCGAAATCTGCCCAGTTTATTTTATGATCCCCAAAGATAAAAGCGGTTTTTTGGGGTCTGGCCTGGCCGTGAAACCAAGGGGTGGATGCCAGATTTAATCCTGGTGTTTTAATCATTTCCATATCTCCTTTTTAAATTATTGTCATTTATAATGTGGTAATCATTTTCAGTCGGCTTTTTGCTGAACGATATCAGCGCTTTATTCTGCTTTTTCCAGCATGTATTTCTGCGCTTTTTCCATATCAACCGAATAATGCCGGGCACTCAGCCAATAGAAAAAAGCACCGAACAGTCCCCCCAAAGTTGTCATTAATAATCCGGTTTTAATGCCGTATGCACCGCTTCCCAGACTGTCAGAGACTGCCCCGACAAGTATCGGAGACCAGGCGCCGCCAAGAATATAACAGCAGAACACTGCCATTCCCCAGGAAACCCCTTTTAGACTGGGCGGTGTGACATCCTGTGTCACCGCGCTGATGGACGGCACGGGAAAAATTGAAAATATGCCGTAAAATACGCCAATGACATACCCCACACCACGGACATCATAAAATATCATGAAAAAAAACAGCACGGTTGCTATTAACAATGACGTGGTGGCTGTGAGCATGCGGCCTCTTTTATTTTTCTTTTGCCACAGATCTGCTGCTATCCCGCCGACAATAGAACCGACAATCGACATGAGCCCGATAATGCCGATCAACAGTCCGGCCTTTTGGGCATCCACACCGTTCGTCCGCATAACAAGGGGTGCAGCCCATACCAGAAATGCAAAGCACATGAAATTTTGCAAACCAAACCCGATATACAACCATTTTAAAGTAGGGATGGAAAACAGGGAAACTGCTGATCTGAAAAAACTTATTTTCCGGCCATATTCGTCAATATTCCTGACTGTTTTATAGTCTTTCATATAAAAGGCAAGCAAGGCCAGTATGATGCCGGGGATCGCAAAAATATAGAATGCCATCCGCCACCCGAATTTTACAGAGATTGCACCACCGAGTATGAGTCCGAGGGCAGAGCCCAGTGGAACTGCCATATTAAAGATGCCCATGGCCAGGCTTCTGCCTTTATTGGGAAAAGATGCGCCGATAAGCGGTGTCCCCCCCGATGTAAACCCGGCTTCACCAATACCCACCATAAAACGCGGTATTAAAATACCCAGAAAACTCTTCCCCATCCCGGTTATAAATGTAAAACCGCTCCAGACCAGTGCCATTAAACCGATGGTTTTTTTTCTGCTCCACCGGTCCACCAGATAGGCTGCCGGAAAAGCAAAAAATGCCATGCTCAGAAAAAAAAGAGTTTGTATGACGCCAATCTGAGAATCGGACAAACCAAGGTCCTCTTTTATCAAATCGGTGGTAATGGATAAAACCTGACGATCCATGTAATTTACCGTATACAGAAGCGTACAGACGATAACGATAAACCAGGCCGAGCCTCTGCTGATACTGAATTCTTTTGGAACAGTTTTTGTTTCCATGCGTATCCCCTTTGTGTTCTGTTATATTTTTTGGTAAATATGCGCTCCCATGGCCGCTTCTTCGACACCGATCAGACCACCGCCATTCAGCTGCATACCAATCTTGGCCCCTTTGACCTGCCGTTCTCCGGCGCGCCCCCGAAGCTGGGTAACCAGTTCGTATGCCTGGGCAAGGCCTGTGCATCCCACGGGATGGCCACGTGAAATCAATCCGCCGCTGACGTTTGTCGGCAGTTCTCCTCCCAGGGCAGTTGCTCCTGAAGAGCAGTAAACTCCGGCGTCTTCCGGTCTGCAGAAACCCGCCTGGGCTGTCTGATATATTTCTCCAAAAGATGTCGCATCATGAAGCTCCAGCACATCGACATCCTTGGGTTGCACGCCTGCCTTATGAAAGGCAATCGCTGCGGCTCTGCCGGAAATATCCTGGTCATAATCTCCGCGTGTTCTTCCGGATACCAGGACGGATGCGAGGACCAGAACCGGGTCTGCAATCCCCTTGTGTTCGGTGAGGTATTTTTCCGAACAGACAATGGCAGCGGCACAACCTTCTCCAGTCGGTGCACACATCGAACGGGTCAGGGGGTAAGTGATGGGTTTGTCAGCCATGACCTGTTCCCATGATATTTCCTTCCGGTACTGGGCTTTGGGATTCATCGTGCTGTGATGATGAGTTTTGGAACAGACTCTGGCCAGTTGTTCCTGGGTGTAACCGTATTTCTGCATCACCTTCATGGCCTTCACAGCGTAATAATCCATAAAAGGACTTCGTCCTGCACCAACGTTCGTCTCTTCATAGGGAATTCCGAGAACCTTGGATTTTTCCTTACGCCATTTCTCAATGTACAGTTTTTTCCTGTCCTGCTCACATCCCATCCAGAAGGCGGAAAGTGTCATATAGGGAAGCGCTGCCATGATTTCGGGAAGGTCATCCAGATTGTTGAGATCGGGCAGCACTTTTTCGATGCCCACGGCAAGGGCCAGGTCAGTTCCTTCTGCCATCACATAATGGATCGCCTGGTTCAACGCCGTGGAAGCTGTGGCACAGGCATTTTCCACATTCACGACAGGCATTCCCTCAAAGCCAAGCCGCCTTAAAACAACCTGGCCACGAATGCAATGCTGGCTTGTCTGCATTCCCTGGGCGCAATTGCCATACCAGATCCCGCCGATAGCACCCTGATCCCCTTTAGCAGCCAGCCCGGCGTCTTCCATGGCCTCCGAAACGGCAAGGTCGCATTGTTGTTCAAATGACCCGCCGTCCTGCTTGACAATGTGGGTCATGCCCACGCCGATGATGTAGACTCGTTTTTTCATAACACCTCACAATGATGAATTATTTGTTTCAATATTCTGGCTTGTTGCAATCAAAGAAGACAAAATATGAAGGACGTTTTCAGTTGCGTTTTTAAAAGGACGTGCATGGGTCATTGAGATAATTTGTGTAAATCGCTCAGCAATCTGATCTGCAGTGACGGATTTGCCGGACTCAAAACGGACTCCCTTTCCTTCCATCATCTGTACGCTGGAATAGTACCCTCCTCCGGCAGACAGAATTTTTCCGCTCGTCCTGCATTGATCCGATACAAGATACAGCGCCATTGCGGCAACCAGTTCCGGTTTGATCTGACTGGAAATCTCTTCTGGAAAAGTGCCCCCTGCCATCCCTGTCGCGGCAATGGGAGCGATGGTATTGACCAGAATATTATATTTTCCCCCCTCTAATTTTAAAGCATTCATCAACCCGACAAGGGCAAGTTTGGCAGCGGCGTAATTGGTCTGCCCGAAATTGCCATAAAGCCCGGCAGTGGAGGTTGTAAAAAGAATCCTCCCGTAATTTGCTTTCCGCATAAACGGGAAAGCCGCTTTTGTCAGATAGACAGCACCCATGAGATGAACGCGCAATACGTCTTCGAAATCATCAAGCGGCATCTTGATAAAACTTTTATCCCGGAGAATTCCCGCATTATTAATGAGAATATCCACCTGTCCGAAGTTTTCCATGGCTGTCGCAACGATTCTGTCTGCAGAGTCGCGATCTGCAACACTGTCACAATTGAACACAGCCTGACCACCTTGCGCATGGATTTCCCGGACCACCTCCATGGCAAGTGACGATCCCCCGGAAGAAATACCGGGATCATTCACCACCACCATGGCTCCCTGGGCGGCAAGCGCCATGGCATAACTCCGGCCAATTCCGGCTCCGGCACCTGTCACAAGTGCCACGCGATTATCAAAGCGGATTGTCATGGTCTTCTCTCCTTTTTGTTATGATATTTCCCTGTCCATTGCATCTATTGCAACTGCAACCGCCATGCCAATACTATAACTATTTAATATTATAGAATTTTATCAATATTTCTCTGTTCAGATGCATCAAAAGCCCTTGCTTTATGCAAAAAAATCTTGCATGCTGCAAAAAACACTTTGGCTCTTTCCAAATTAAAGGGGGATTTGTGATAACAATCAAAAAAGATGTTCTCAACCAGATGGCTAATCCGGCCCTGCTGATTGACGGCAAGGGACATATTCTCATGATGAACCCCCCTGCGGAATCAATGCTTGAATCTGCCGGTTTCCCATCCCCTGCCACGATATCCGGAATCGACCCATTGTTTGGAAAAGAACTCGCTTCCGGACAGACAATCGGACTGCGGAATATTCAAATCGGGAAGGCCTCTCACCGGATAACGATTTTTCCAGTAAAGATTGACGGGGACAAACCAGGCTGTCTCTATTTGTTCGATATTGCGGATATCCTGAAGCAAATGGACTTTGACACTTTCCTGGATCATGTTGATGTGGCCATTGGAATTATGAACCAGGACGGGATTCTGGAACATCTCAATGATACAATGTCCAGATATATCGGGGTTAACGCCAAGGAATGGATCGGCAGTGACCTGCATGCGCTTGTTGAAGATCGAGCGATTACGGATTCAGCATCCCTGAAGGCTCTGGAAATGAAAAAATCGACAAGCACCAACGTCACCTATGGATCAGGAGTAACACTCCAGTATCAAAGCATCCCTTTTTTTGACAAACATGGAAAGATTAAGAAAGTGATCAGCACGGGACGGGATATCTCCAGAATCATTCAGCTGGAAAACGACCTGTCCTGCTCCCAGACACTGAAGGAACAGTATTATCAAAAATTGAACTCGCTGGAAGTGCTTCTTGGACGCGATAAGATCGTCTATTCCAGTGAACAGATGAAACGGGTGGCTCAAGTTGCTGTCAAGGCCGGCAGATTCGATTCGCCGGTTTTGCTCTGGGGTGAATCCGGCGTGGGAAAGGAAATGATTGCGCGGATGATCCACCAGTCAGGAAGCAGGTCACAGGGCCCGTTTGTCGGGGTCAATTGTTCTGCTGTTCCGTCTGAACTGCTGGAGTCCGAATTTTTTGGTTATGAGGAAGGCGCTTTTACAGGTGCAAAAAAAGGCGGACAAAACGGCCTGTTTGATGAAGCAAAAAAAGGGACACTGTTTCTGGATGAAATCAGTGAACTGCCGCTGGGAATGCAGAGCAAACTCCTCAGAGTCATTCAGGAACAGGAGTTCATGCGGGTGGGCGCCAGCAGAACAATTCCCACCGATGTAAGGCTCATTGCATCCAGCAATCTTTCACGGGAACAGCTTGCGGATGAGACAAGATTCAGACGCGACCTGTTTTATCGTTTGAGCGTTGTTCCGATCTACATTCCACCGTTGCGGGAAAGGCGTGACGATATTCTTCCGCTTATCCGCTTTTTTCTGAAAGAATTAAATTTCAAGTACGCTTCCAACGTCAGAATCAACAATTCTCTGATTCCTCGTCTCTATCATTATGACTGGCCGGGGAATGTAAGGGAGTTAAAAAACGTCATCGAAAGATTGATTGTTGTTGCAGACTCAGATGAGGTCGGTGATCCAGAATACGATCTGGCAAATCAACTGGAAATGAAACCATCGCCGGGGCAGGAAAAAGACATATCGATATCCCGCATGATGCCGTTGAAAGAAGCCATTGAAAAAGTGGAAAAAATTCTTTTCAAACGCGCCTATCAGGAATCCGGAAGCATTGAAAAGACCGCAGAACTTCTGGGTATAAACCCGTCAACAATTTACAGGAAAATCCATAAAGGACAAATACGATTCAAGTGAGTCTTTATAACTCAATTGAAAACTCCCCCAAAAAGATGCGACAAAATGCCAGCAGGTGTCTTTCGCCCATTTTTCTTTGCTTGATACAATGCGTTGCCTGTGATGATTTTACAGGTTTTTATGGACGTCTTCAACAGTGCATTCATCCGGATTTTCAAAACATTTTTCCACCTGCTTCCTCGATACCGTCCGGGTTTCGACATTTTTTACCACCAGCCAGTAACCGATACTCATGGCAAACACCAGAGCGGCCGTTGCGAACATATACTCCGGAGAAACCAATGAAAAATCAAGGATGATGACTTTTCGCGCGATGGCCATAAGGGCCGTGGCCATGACAATCTTTACATGAATAACATCATCTCTGAGATAAATGGTAATATTGATAAAAATTTCAATGGCGATCAACACCGCCATGAATGCACCAAAAGTGGCCAGAATATCACTGATGGTCATCAGCATGACAGGAGGGGTGCGAAGTTTTTCAAAAATTTCCCAGGCCACATCCAACACCCCCCAGAAGATTACCATGGTCATCAGGACCGCCATGCAGCGGACACTGAACCGGATTACAATGCGCAGCTTCTGCATTAAAGGCTCGTTTGGGTTGTACATATCATCCATAATCGGACATTCCCTTCTGTATAAAATGTATTTTTTACAGCAAACACGTACTTGTATGGTTCTGTATATCTTGCAAGTTTTTTATGATTTGACAATAAAAAAGAAGTCAAATAGAGAAATCCTCCCTGGGGATACCGCAAAAAAATCAGTTGATCTCAATCAGATACGCATTATTATATCTGCATGATTCAAATACAATTTAAAAAAAAGGAGCATATACAATGGCCTCACAGAAAATAACACTGAATGTGGAAGGAATGACCTGCGGACATTGTTCAGGAACGGTTCAAAGAACGCTTGAAGAAATCAAGGGAATCCGTGATGTATCCGTTGACCTTGACGGCAAAAAAACCACCTTTGAAACTGACAATGATGCGCTTGTTGAAACAGCAATCCAGGAAATTACCGAAGCCGGGTACAAGGCTTTCAGATAATGGTGTCAAAAAATTTATAAGGGAAAAATGAATCCATCATCAGACACTGCCCCGAAAAAGACCGGATTGTCAACCACCGGAATCAGCATTATGCCGTCCATGGACACTTCGATTTCAACGGGTGCAGCTCAAAACACCGACCCTTTGGCAGCATATGAAAAACCCGGATATAAACTGCAGTCTTTTGTAAGCCACTTTATCAGAACCGAGGCCGGAGATATCCCGGTAATTAAAACGCGCCCTGGCAAAGACGACCTGTTTTCAAGCTTTTATGTCCGTTGCGGTATCAACCGTCACCGCTATGCTGTTGCGCCCGGATTATATGCTGTGGGTTCACCGGATAAAACCAGTGAAGTCCTTGTTACGGCAAATTTCAAGCTGACCTTTGATCATCTGAGAAAAGAACTTGAAAAGATCAATGCCTGGATTCTGGTTTTAGATACCAAAGGCGTTAATGTCTGGTGTGCGGCAAGCAAGGGAACCTTTGCCACCCGGGAACTTGTGGCAAGAATCAAGGCTGTATCGCTTGAAAAAATAGTGGATCATAAACAATTGATTGTCCCTCAGTTGGGTGCCACCGGAGTCAGCGCAAAAGAAGTCAAAAAGCTGTCCGGCTTCAGGGTGATTTTCGGCCCCATCCGGGCAAAGGATATTCCGGCCTTTTTGAACAATGATAAAAAAGCTGACAAACACATGCGGCAGGTGACCTTTACCCTGTATGAACGCTTTATCATCACCCCTGTTGAAGTCCAGATAGTGCTGAAACCTGCGCTGATCGCAGCACTTATCCTGTTTGTCCTGTCAGGAATCGGCCCTGAAATATTTTCTTTTTCAAACGCCTGGCAACGAGGCCTTCTGTGCGTGTCTGCCATGGTTTCCGGAATTGTTTCCGGTGCTGTTATCACCCCTGTTCTGTTACCGTTTGTCCCGGGAAGGGCCTTTGCCCTGAAAGGTATGATTACCGGCAGTATTGTGGCCCTGATCATCTTGATTCTATCCTCTGCGGCTGCAAGCGGTGCTTCCGGATTTGCAGCCCTGTTTCTTTTCAGTGTATCCATCAGCTCCTATCTGGCCATGAATTTTACAGGAACCACCCCGTTTACATCTCCATCCGGCGTGGAAAAAGAAATGAAACAGTATATCCCGGTCCAGCTGGGTGCGCTTGTGCTGGCAGCCGGGCTGTGGATGTATTCAGCATTTTAAAATAAGGATTTTGGCATGGAAGATTTAAGATATCTGGATGATGTATCCACCCTGGTGCTTGACCAGGAAAAATGTATCGGATGCACCCTGTGTACCCAGGTGTGTCCCCAAAGTGTATTTGAAATGCAGGGAAACAAGTCTCAAATTGTAGATTTTAACGCCTGCATGGAATGCGGGGCCTGTGTAAATAACTGCCCGACCCAGGCCATCCGGGTCAGCCCGGGGGTTGGCTGAGCAGCCTATATTATCCAGGTCTGGATAAAGGGAAAAGAAAATGCAACCTGCGGCGATGGGAGGTGCTGCTAAAATGACAAATAAATTAAAAATACTTTTTCTGTGTACAGGGAACTCCTGCCGAAGCCAGATGGCTGAAGGCTGGACAAGACATTTAAAAGGTGATCAGATTGATGTGTATTCTGCAGGGATTGAAACCCATGGTTTAAACCCGCATGCGGTATCTGTCATGGCAGAAGCAGGAGTCGATATCTCCGGCCAGAAATCCACCCGTGTCTCTGATTATACCAGCCAGAACTTTGATTATGTCATCACTGTGTGCAGCAATGCCAACGAAACCTGTCCTTTTTTTCCGGGACTGACCAGCCGCGTCCATATGGGGTTTGATGACCCTCCGAAAATGGCAGAAGCATTCCAGAGCCCTGAAGAAAAACTTGACTGCTATCGAAAGGTCCGGGATGAAATAAAAGAGTATGTTTTATCCCTGCCTGAAAGTCTGACCCGCTAAAAAAACACTGGCACCGGTTTAACCATTACTGAACCCTTTGCTGTTTTCTATTTGTCCCGGGAGGGTTCTGGCTGGCCTTGCTCTGACGTATTGCGAAGCGTCAGAACCACCCTGGACGGGGTTATTGATTTCACATCAATCCGGTCATTGGGCAGACTCAGGTTGGCAGCACTGATATTATAAAAATGGGTTCCCGGCCGGGTTGAAGAAACATCAATCGACACACGAATATTGTCCGGGTTCAAAAGGCTGATATCTTTTCTAAGCCCCCGGAAACGGATTGAAAGATCCCTGTCCACCGGATCAGCAATAACAAGTCCCTGGGGAATATTTTTAAAATTTACCGGCAGGTCTATATTTTTTTCAAAATTCTGCTGTCCGGCAAGGGTCAGCCACATGACAAAAACCATCAAAAACACGACAAGCTTGGTTTTATACCGGTGAACCACCCATGATTTAATTTTTTCCCTGAAATCTTTTTTCTCGGTCCTGAATCCGAGAACGGCATCCTCCATAATCTCGATCAGGTCTTCTTCATTTGCAACCTTTTGAAATTTCTGTCCACTGACAACAGAGACTTCGCCTCTTTCTTCAGAGATAATCAAAACCCAGGCATCGCATTGTTCTGCCAACCCCAGCGCAGCCCTGTGACGGGTTCCCCATTCCTGGGGAAGATCTTCCTGGGTGGTCAGCGGCAGATAACAGGCTGTTTTTAAAATTTTCCCATTGGAAATCAGAATAGCACCATCATGCAATGGCGATTCCTTATAAAAAATTGAATTCAATATCTCGGGCGCAGGATTCGCCTCAATGGCAATTCCCTTGGTCATCAGATCAAAAACCAGATCGTTTCTTTCAAACACAACAACTGCGCCCACCCTTTTTTTTGCCGCAGTGAAAGCCCATTGTGCAAATCCCGGAAGCCAGCCGTCTGCACCGGAGCGCTGTTTGATTCCCACGGTTTTCAACGGATTAAACCGCTCGAGCATCTGCCGGATTTCCCGCTGAAACAGAATAATCAGCAGGATCACAAAGACCTGCCACAAAATCTGAAATACCCAGGTGGTCAAAAAAAGTCCCCAGGATTTGGCCACAATAAAAATGGCGCTTAACACCAGAATCCCGATCAATGCCTTGAATGCCTTTGTTCCCCAGAACCAGACAAAAAAGTGATAAGACACAATCGTAATAAACAAAACATCCAGAATATCCGGGAACCGTATGTTTGACAATATGGCTATCAGATTCATGCCCCTGTTTCTCCTGTATTACATCGCCTCACGGCCCATATTAATACCAATGGATTCTGCACACCGGATCAGCTGTGAATTTAAAGACACGGTTCGCACTTTGCCTGCCAGGTCTTTTAAATCCACCAGCACAATATCCGGTGTCTGCAGCGACACCATGGTTCCAAATCTTTTCTGTGCTGCCGAATGCACGGCAAAACTGCCCAGACGGGTGCCAAGTACCCGGTCAAACGCATTGGGAGATCCGCCTCTCTGGATGTGTCCCAGAACCGTTGTCCGCACTTCAAGATCAATCTGCTTTTCGATCTGCCTGGCAAGATAAAACCCCACTCCACCCAGCTTCTCAACACCCTGAAGCCTCTGGCCTGCTTCCTGGGCCTTGATCGTGCCCCTGCCCTTTTCCTTTGCCCCTTCTGCAACCATGATAATACTGAACGGGCTGCCGCCTTTTTTCCTGAGCGCAATTTTTCTGATCACATTTTCAATCTGATATTCAATTTCAGGAATCAGAATGATATGGGCCCCGCCTGCAATGCCGGCTTCCAGGGCAATCCAGCCGGCATTCCTGCCCATGACCTCTAAAATCATCACCCGGTCGTGGCTTCGGCCAGTTGTCTGAAGACGGTCAATGGCATCACAGGCTACCTGGACTGCTGTCTGAAATCCAAAAGTATAATCTGTTTTTTCAAGATCATTATCAATGGTTTTGGGAATCCCGATCACAGGAATTCCTTTTTTAAAAAATTCATACCCGATTTCCAGTGTTCCTTCTCCGCCGACAACAAAAAGACAGTCCAGTTTCAGTTTGTGAAATGTTTCCACTGCCTTGTCAGAATAATCATGAACCTGAATGGTTCCGTCCTCAGTCCGGGTTCTGTATTCAAAGGGATTGCCCTTGTTGGTTGTCCCAAGAATAGTTCCGCCAAGGGTAAGGATATCTTTTGTCGTGCGGGTGGTAAGCTCCTGGGTCTGCCCGGATATCAGGCCTTCAAACCCGCCTTCAATTCCCACCACTTTTGCGCCGTGCTGAATAATGGCAGCACGGGTCACTGCCCGGATAACTGCGTTAAGGCCGGAACAGTCCCCACCTCCGGTCAGAATCCCCACCCGTTTCAGCGTCATGAACACCTCTTTTAAAAATGATTTTTTTTCTGATATCTGCAGACCAGATGGTGTGTATTATCACCCAAGGTCTGAATAATATTTTTTTGTACAGTCCGGACAAATCCCATGGCTTAATGTCGCATTGGAATGTTTTACAATATATGCTTCAAGCTGATTCCAATACCCGTTATCATCGCGGATTTTTTTACAGTGCGCGCATATGGGAATCAGACCATTTAATGTTTTTACCTGAGTTAAGGCCTGTTGAAGTTCAACAATAATTTCTTCTCTGTCTTTTTCTGTCTGCTTTCGTCGGTCAATTTCTTTGTTCAAATTTCTGTTGGCCAGAGCAAGCTCTTTAAAAATCAGGTCATAGGGCCTTTTGATAGCAGTTTCAATGATGGCTGTATAAATCAGATAATATGAAAAAAGCTTGAAATAATGACCGATTAAATTTGAAAATCCATAATTGGAAATATAAAACGTAAATGCCAGTTCTGAAAGTATGGTAAACACAATTGAAAAAAACAGCATCTTATGGATATGGTCCTCAAATCTGTTTTTATTTTTCTGCAAAAGCACGATACTGACACACAAAATACCACTGATGATATATTCACTGATTTTTTTAAACGGTGTCAGGCCTGAACCCTCAATAAAACACACCGGAAAAATTTTCCAGACAAAAATGCTTGCAACAATACCTGCGGTAATCATTGTATAAACGGCGAATATTTTCTCCGGATGAAATGTCTTTTTTGTGCCCAGAAAATAAAATGCAACCACAAGGGTCACGCTCTCCATATATCTGGCAGCAATCCACAACTGATTTGCATAATAATCATAATCCATGAAAATCGGCATGCCCTTGTAAGACAAGGTATGGAGAAGATCCAGAAAAGCGATGAACAGATATGCAATCCCGATAAATAAAACATACTGATTATGGATATATTTTTTGGAATTCCAGGCAATCATGAAAAAGGAACAGGCCACAACAATACTGATAATTTCAACAATACTGTGGAAAAGAAGATAATTGATAAAGGTTGTAAAATATAATCCTGAAAGCACAAGTGTCAGGCAAAAATACTTGAGCATCTTTTGTTCCTTTACCCATCAGCCAAGGTGTTTTTCAATCATGTTATGATAAAATGAGTTTTAATAGTGTCAGAGTACCACAAGTTCCGGCTGAATGAAATTAAATATAATCAAAATTAAAACAACAGATCCTGTACCCGGTAAAATATCTTTACAGGGGAGATGAATACTGGTAGGAATTGCCCATTGAGACACAGGATGGAAAAACCCAGCCCATAATTAAAAAGTGACCTGAATTTCATGTACGGATGGACCGGAAAAATACTGCATATTAATATTTCTGACAAAACAGTGGAAATCGAAACCCCTTGTGTTGAAATATTAAACCAATATGTCGGGGGCAAGGGCCTTGGCGGAAGATATTTAAGGCAAAACGCCCGATTACCCTGGAATCACCCGGATATGGTGTTCTGTATTTTTTCAGGCCCGCTGGCAGGAACTTCCTCTCCCACATCCGGCCGTGCGCATATGGTCTCCAAATCCCCGCTCACAGGACTGGTTGCAGATTCATCCGTGGGTGGAAAACTGGCCACCCGGCTTAAAAAAGCAGGCTGGGACGGTCTGGTCATCACCGGAAAAAGCCCTTTTCCTGTGGGGATACACATCATGGATGAGCGTATCGAATTTCAGGATGCCGCATTTGTCTGGATGCTTGACACCCATGATCTTCACAGAAAAATAAATCCTCAAAAAGCCTCCCTGGTCACCATTGGCCCTGCTGCCCAAAACGGGGTCCGGTATGCATCCGTTATCGTGGATCAGCATTTTGCCGCAGGCCGAAGCGGCCTTGGCACCTGCCTGGCTGAAAAAAAAATAAAATATATCCTTGTCAACGGGACCGGTCACACCCGGGTAAAAAACCCGGTGTTACTTAAAAAAGCACGGGAAGATATTTTAAGACTCACGGCAGCTTCCCCGGTTTTAATGGGACAGTCCGGTTTTACGTGTCTTGGAACCGGTGCGGTATATGATTTAATGGATAACCGAAGGATGATGCCCACAGACAATTTTACGCACACAAAATTTGCCCATGCAGCCAGGCTGAATGCATCCATGTACACAAAAACCTATCACCCCAAAAAACATGGATGCCTGGGCTGTCATATCCTGTGCAAAAAAACAGGCACCCACGACAAAAAATCCATAGCCATGCCGGAGTTTGAAACCATGTCCCATTTTACCGCACTCATCGGCTGCACAGACACGGATCTTGTGGTCCAGGCAAACCGGTTGTGCAATATTTACGGCATGGACACCATCTCTGCTGCATCCACACTGGCCTGCAGAAGGGAAATTACCGGTAAAGACTATACCAAAGAGACGGTTCTGTCTTTGCTCAAAGATATCGCCCTGGGAAACGGTGAAGGAAAAGATCTGGGACTGGGTGCAGCTGCATATGCAGAAAAAATGGGGTTCCCGGATGCTGCCATGGCCGTAAAAGGGCTGGAGCTGCCGGCATATGACCCAAGAGGCGCATATGGCATGGCATTGGGATATGCCATGTCCACAAGGGGCGGCTGTCATTTGCGGGCATATCCCATTTCCCATGAAATACTGAGAAAACCTGTGGCAACAGACCGGTTCAGTTTCAGCGGAAAAGCCAGAATCATCAAAATTGCTGAGGATCTCAACGCAGTGGTGGATGCTTTGACCGCCTGCAAATTCACTTTTTTTGCAGCCAGCCTGGAAGAATATGCAAGAATTTATGAAGCTGTCACCGGTATTGAAACCAGTACCCAGGATCTGTTGCAAAAGGGAGAAACCATCTATTATAATGAACGGATTATCAATGCCCTGAACGGTTTTGACATTAAAGACGATGATCTTCCCACACGGTTTTTCACTGAAAAAGGAACCAGTGGAAATTCCATTGACATTCCCCCCATCAACCGGGAAGATTTTATTGAGGCAAGATCAAAATACTATAAAATCAGGGGACTTACGCAAAAAGGTCTTCCCACAACAGAAAAAGCCGCATCACTGGGACTTGAATGGAACAGCTTGTAAATAAATATGCCCAAAAACTGATCCAGGCAAAGCTGGGAAAAGCATCAGGCCCTTCACAGCCGATCATCGGCGGTCTGGACGATATGCTTGTATGGAACCGTCCTGCCCGGGAAACACAGGTTCTGGAAAAAATATTTGACCACCTCAATATCAATTCCCTGGTGTTCTTAAGACCTGCCCAACCCTATAAAAGCCTGATCCGGTATCTGGCAAATCAGGCTCTTTCCACAACAAATGGCCTGATCCAGCCCAAAGACTGTGAAACACGGACTTTTTTGCATGATCTGCCCGTGATTGATTCATTCAACCCCAAAAAAATATGCGCGGTATTAAAAAACAGAAAAAGTGTGATCATCAACCCGATGGATGATACAGATTCTTTTGAAGGCCCTGCCATTATTGCCCACGGCACGGTCAGCCCGGAACAGGGGTTTGTTACGGTAAGTTCCGTATGTTTTGCAGGGTTTATAAAATTTTTTACAGATTATCTTGAGTCTCTTCAAACCGGACAGGCAACGCAAGCGGCCCATGATCTGTTTGATGAAATCACGCCGTATATTCAAGAAGAACAAAAAAAAGCCCCGAAATTCATTCCCTTCCCTTTTGCCGATGAAAAAACCGTTTATTCGGCCATCATTGAAGCGGGCAGAAAAACCGTTGAATACGGGCTGGTGGACTCCTATTTCGGGAATGTCTCTTATCTGTGGAATGGTACCCTGTACATCAGTCAGACCGGAAGTTCCCTGGATGAACTGGAATCCTGTATTGATCCGGTGCCTCTTGACCATTCCACCAGTGCCGGATTAACCGCCTCCAGCGAGCTGACAGCACATCTGGAAACCATATCCAGAACCGGCTGCAGAGCAATTCTTCACGGGCACCCCAGATTCAGTGTCATTTTATCCATGGATTGTGATCCAATGGAAAAAGCCACCTGTGAATTCAACACACAATGCCACATCAAATGCCCCAAAAAAAGATTTGTGGACCATACCCCCATTGTGCCGGGTGAGGTCGGCACCGGACCGACCGGTTTATGCCGCACGCTTCCTGTGGCCCTTGAACATTCAGACAATGCCATTGTTTACGGTCATGGTCTGTTTACTATTTCGCAAGATGATTTTTCCCATGCCTTTGATACCCTGCTGTCTGTGGAAAACAGATGCCGGAATCTTTATTTTAAAAAAGTTTTTCGCCTGAGAAACAATCCATCATAATTAAAAATTTTATTCAGAAGCAATCCCGTCAATGGCTTTTCTGACGGTCATGGCAAGTTCATCTTTAGAGATGGGTTTACTGCAGATATAATCCAGATTTCGATCCTGCAGTTCTTGCTTTGATGCATAGTTCTGATGGCCGGAACACAGGATAACCGGGATATCCGAACGGATTTTTTTTAATTCTCTGGCCAGTTTTTCTCCGGTCATTTCCGGCATGGTCATATCCGTGACCACCACATGAAAATCCCCGGGCGCTGCCAAAAACGCTGCAAGCGCCTGTTGGCTGCTGGTGAATGATGTCACTTTATAGTTCTGTTTTTCCAGCAGTCTTTTCCCGACATCCGCAATCGCAGGCTCATCATCCACAAAAAGCACATGCTCCCCTTTGCCTGGAACCGATATCGGATTTTTTTTAAATTGGTTGCCTTCCGCCAATTCTGTCTGCTGCACCAGAGGAAAATACAGGATAAATGCAGTTCCCTGCCCCGGGGTACTTTCCACAAAAATTTCGCCTCCCATGCTTTTCACAACGCCGTGCACCACGGAAAGCCCCAGTCCTGTTCCGTCTCCTGCCGCTCGTGTTGTAAAATACGGCTCAAAAATTGAATGGAGCTGATCTTCCTGTATCCCGACGCCTGTATCTGAAACACAGGCTTTGATATACTGGCCGGGCAGTATATCCCCCATTGGTTTTTCCAGCGTCTCCTCCATTAATTTTACCGATAAAACCCCCCCATCCTTTTCCATTGCCTGGGCAGCATTGGTAAAAAGATTCATAAATATCTGATAAATCTGGGCAGGGTTTGCAAGAACTTTTCCTTTAGCAGCAATACTGTGTTCAATCTTGATTGTTGCGGGAATTGAAGACCGGATAAATTTTAAGACTTCTTTTACAATCAGGCTTATTTTTATGGCATTCACCTGATCATTGGACTGCCTTGCAAAGGCGAGAATCTGCTGAACCAGATCTTTTGCGCGCAGACTTGCAGTATAAATTTCATTCAGATCACTTGCCAGGGGACTTTCTTTTTGTGCTTCTGACTGGGCCACCTGGGTAAACCCCATGATCGATGATAATATATTATTAAAATCATGGGCGATTCCGGCAGCAAGCGTGCCAATCGCATCCATCCGCTGGGATTGATATAACCGGATCTGGCTTTCCTTGTTTTTCTTCTCAAGGGAAAGCCGTTTTTCCAGTTCCGCTTTCTGGCCTTCAACCAGATGTGCGCTGTCAATGGCAATATTGGCAATGGCGGCAAACTCTTCAAGAATGCCCATGGTATCCGGAAAAAGTTTTGCGCCCCTGAAATCATGGCAGACACCGATCACCCCTTTAATGGTTGAACCGGATATCAAAGGAATCCCCATTACAGCAGAATACGGACTGAAGAAAGAATCTGTCAGGGTTTTATGCTGCGGATCAAGATGGTCAAAAACAACAGGTTCTCCTTTTTCAAAAATCCTTCCGACAATACCACTGCCAGGCTGAACACCGGCACCGATAAAATCAGCCATGCTGCCGCACCCGGCTTTCAATTCCAGCACATGATGCTTATGATCATATAAATATAAAAATATGTTCGGCACACCCGTGGTTTTTGCGACCTTCAGAACAATTGCATTCAACAGCTCTGACAAATCAATTCTGCGAAACATTCCCAGGGAAATCGAATGCAGTGTGGATAGATATTCCTTCTGGCACCAGAGTTCATGCTCTTTTTGTTCCTGAACCCTGCGATCTGTAAAATAACTGATACTGCCGACGATATGCCCCTGTGAATCCGCAATGATTTCCGTGGATATCTTAACAGAAACGCTGCTGCCGTTCCTGTGTATGATTTCAGTTTGTGCAGACCAGGACTGGTTGCTGAAAAACGCTGCCATTGCGCTTTCATGCATATGGGGATCAGCATAAAGCATTTTCAGGGTTTTATCTTTTAAATTTTCCAGTTCATACCCGAACAACTCAAAAAAGGACGGATTCTGAAAAATATGATTATTTTTTTCATCACATATACTGATGGCAAACGGGGCTTTTGTTACAGCGGTTTTAAATATTTCCAGCTCACTGCAAAAGTTGCCGGATGTCATTTGTTCCTGCTCACTGAATTGTTGGTCCATAATCATTGACCTTTTATTTATGCCTTTTCTTATGGCTGCGAAATTTAAAATGAATGTTTTTTGATCTGGATATTTTTTCAAGTATCCTTTTTTCACGGATTTAAGTCAAGAAAGTATTTAAGACAAAAGCAATCGCATATATTAGAAATTCATATATCATAAAAATCATATTGACTTGAAAAAAAATATATGGTTTATATAAATCCTTTAAAAAACAAGGAAAAACACATGACATTGAATATGACAGCCAGAGGGTATTATCCGTATTATTATTATACCTGTCTGCCTGTTATGTGCTGAAGTTTATCAAAAACACAAAAAGCCGCAGGCAGCAAAAGCCTGCGGCTTTTTGTGTTTATTCCCGCCGGTTTTTGCAAACTCCTGCAAAGGAAAAAAACATGAAACAAACCTATGACGTAAATGTAAAAGAGTTCAAACCGCTTATTTCTCCGGCGCAAATCAAAAATGAACTGCCCATGTCTGAAAAGGCGATCAAAACCGTTCTTGACGGCCGCAGGGAAATTGAAAACATCCTGACCCGCAAAGACAGCAGACTGCTGATCATTGCCGGGCCCTGCTCCATACATGATACACAGGCCGCTGTCGAGTATGCCCAACGGTTTAGATTATTAAAACAAAAGGTTGAAGAGAAAATCTGCCTGGTGATGCGGGTGTATTTTGAAAAACCCAGAACAACCATAGGCTGGAAAGGACTGATCAATGATCCGGACTTGAATTCCTCCTACAATATCAACCAGGGCTTAAAAAAAGCCAGAAAACTGCTGATTGATATCAATGAAATGGGCATCCCCACGGCAACAGAACTTTTAGACCCTATTGTTCCCCAGTATATTGCAGGCCTTTTGACCTGGGTGGCCATTGGCGCGCGCACCACCGAGTCCCAGACCCACAGAGAAATGGCCAGCGGTCTTTCCATGCCCGTGGGATTTAAAAACAGCACGGATGGAAGTCTGGATGCCGCCGTAAATGCCATGATGGCAGCCGGATCACCCCAGCATTTTCTGGGCATTGATGCTGATGGATATTCCTGTGTGGTCAGCACCAAAGGAAATCCTTACAGCCACATTGTCCTTCGGGGCGGGACCCATCCCAATTATGATCCAATTTCCGTAGCCAGAGTGCAGGCAAAACTTAAAGAAAAAAACCTGATGGATGCCATCATGATTGACTGTTCCCATGACAATTCCGGACAGAAACAAAAAGGCCAGGCCTTTGTATTCAAAAGTGTTCTGGATCAGCGAATCTCCGGGAATACCAGCATTATCGGCCTGATGCTGGAAAGCAATCTGTCCGAAGGCAATCAAAAATGCACGGGTGATAAATCCTGCCTTGCATACGGTGTATCCATCACCGATGAATGTATTGCATGGGAAACCACAGAAGAATTAATCATGGATGCCTTTGGGAAATTATAAACCATAATGAACACGCCCTCCCCGCTGGAAAAAAGAATCAAAAGAAGGATTGTCGGACCTGAGCAACCGTTTTTTGCCGTATGCTCACCCGGTCTTGAAGCGTTGTGCAAAACACAGATGCAAGCTGCCGGAATACCCGCAGACAAACTGCAGGTGCACCATGGCGGCATTGAATTTGATACAAGACTTGCCAAAGCCATTGAACTGAACCTGATACTGGGCATTCCGGCCCGGATCATCATGCGGATCAGCCGCTTCAAGGCAGATTCCTTTGAAAAACTTGAAAAAAAAAATAAACAGCATTGACTGGATTCTGTATCTGCCGGAAAACTGCACCCTGCAGTTCAAGGTGACTGCCAAAAAATCCAGGCTGTATCATTCAGATGCTGTTATTCAACGATGCCAGGCCGTTATTTCAAAACAGCTGGGGCAGACCCGGCCCGGAAAAATTGCGGGTGCTGCACAGACGATCTATATCCGTGCAGACCATGATGAATTTACGGTTTCCATAGATACCAGCGGGGATATCCTGTTTAAGCGGGGCATCAAAAAAAAGGTCAGCCATGCGCCGTTAAGGGAAAATCTTGCCTTTGCCATGCTCAGCTGGGCAGGATTTTCAGCAAATGATATTCTGATTGACCCCATGTGCGGATCAGGCACGTTCTCCATTGAAGCGGCCATGATCAAATCCGGTCTGCCACCGGGTTTTTTCAGGTCTTTTGCCTTTGAAAGCTGGCCGGCATTCAGTCCGAAGGCCTTTGCATATCTGAAAAAACAGGCCGGTGAAAGCATCATTTTTTCCCCTGAAAAACAGATTTTTGCGTCAGATACGGACGAGAACGCTGTCTCCATTGTAAAAGAAAACATAAAGGATCACGGGTTCAGCCGGATGATCGAGGCGACCCAAAAGGATTTTTTTGATATTCTGCCGCCGGTACTGTCTTCCATGCAAAAAGGGGTTATCATGCTGAATCCGCCTTATGGAAAACGCCTGGGAAGCCGGTATGCAGCCCCTTCTTTTTTTCATGAAATTTCAAAAAAACTCAAACATGATTTTAAAGGATGGCATGCAGGCATTATTCTTCCGGACAAAGAATGTATAACCGCCCTGGGACTGCCGCTTGATTTCAGGCCCATTTCCCACGGCGGTCTTGAAATTTTTGCAGGTATCGGGCAGATATAGCAAAAAATAATTTACAAAAACCCTTTTAATAATGAAAGGGTTTGCCCGAGGTCAGATCCACCAGGGCCAGATAAAAAGTACCCACCGCAAGTTCTGCACAGTGGTAATGATCTTCGGGAAGTGTTTCCAGAAATTCTGCAACCTGCTCCGGTGTGATCTCCCAGGCTTTTTCAGCAGACTGTCCTTCTGCAAAACGGGCCACGGTATTACTGCAGGCAACCGTATTCATACATCCGTTCACCATAAAGGCAATGGATTTTATTTTTCGCTCATTGCCCTTAAGGAAAAATTCCACGGTATCGCCACAGTCCCCTGTTTTTTTGCCATATCCATCCGGATGCCGGATCTGTTCCATCCGGTCTGTACTCATTGCCATTTCTATATAATTTAAAGAATGGTGCTGAAAAAAATCTGTGCTTTCTTTTTGTTCCATTTTGTTCAATGCCTTTAATAAAACTTTCATCTTTATTTTAAAAACCCGGGGTATAAATCCCCCGGCCAGATCAGCCCACACACCCCAGACTCGGGTCCTGAGCCGCCACGCTTCTGCGCTGGCGTTTCTTTTTTTTCACCTCACACAACATGGTTTTATACACTGGAAACCCGGAAATTTCATCATACTGCTTTGAATCAATCAGAAAATTGACATTGGCCTCTTTCCATTCATCCGTTCCAATGGGGCCGCCGCCGCCCACCGGGGCATACACAAAGCCCTTCATGATTTTATCCGTAACAAACGCGCGCATGGCAACCGATCCCCGGTCTGTTTTAATCACCACCCGGTCAGCCATTTTGATCCCGCGATCCTGTGCATCCGCCACACTGATCTCAACAACCGGATATGGATATTTTTCCATAAAATCAGGTATCCCGCGCAGGCATGATTTCATATCCGGCTTAAAGGGCCCTGTACCCAGTATGAGCGGATACCGTTTAAACAGTTTGGGAGCGCTTTGTGGTGTTTCATCGGATTCCTCATATTCAGGAAGTCCCGGATACCCGTATTTTTCAAGGATACTGGATTTGATTTCAAATTTACCCGAAGGGGTTTCAAATCCGGGTTTGCCGTCATCACGCAACAGACCTTTTTCCCATTTCCGATATTCCATGGGTTCTGATTTGCCATACAGCACTTTTCCGGGGGCATTGCGCAACTGATCCGCATTAAAACCGGATGTGCTTAAAATATAATCCAACACCTCATCCGGGTTCCGGGGATACAGATGACCATATCCCAGCCGGTCTGCAAGCTTTGCCAGAATATCATAGCTGGACCGGGAATCGCCCACGGGTTCGATTAATTTTTCCCGGATTCTTACGGCATTTCCATAATAACAGTAGGATTCCTGCTCAAAGGCAGTGGTGGCCGGCAGAACTATATCTGCCCAGGCTGCGTCCTGGGTCATCTGCAGATCTATGGTGACTAAAAAATCCAGTTCTCCCAATGCTTTTTTCCAAAGGCCGGGGTCTGGCCAGGAGGTTAAAAGAGAGGCGCCAAGCACAAACAGGGCCCGGATCTTGTATGGATCTGCGTCAATAATTGATTTGGGAAGCAAGGATGCATGGGGTTCACCGCCGCAATAGCGGGAATACACAGGGAACCTGCCTTTGCCAATGGATAATTCAAACCCGGGGGTTTGGATCTGACGCTCCCGGGCCAGCGGGATACGATTTTCCTTTCTGGAAAAACACCGCCCGCCTTCCACATCCATCTGCCCTGCAAGGGCCCACAGCACCATGACCGCCCGGATATTCTGAACCCCGCTTTTTGTATACTCAAGACCCGTGTACATGATATACGATGCGCCCTCGGCATCAACAATACTTTCTGCCAGAGATTCAATCCTGTCGGTATCAATTCCGGTGATGGCAGACACATGCTCCGGGGTAAAGACTTTTACGTATTCTGAAAATTCATCAAAGCCCAGGGTCCAGTCTTCCACAAACACTTCATCATAAAGCCTGTCCCGTATGAGAATATGGGATAACCCCAGGGCCAGTGCACCGTCTGTTCCCGGGCGGATGGGAAGCCATTCACTGCCGGGAAGATCCGCTGCCAGCGTTTTTCTTGGATCAATCACGATAATCTGTGCACCTTCATTGGCTGCGGTGATGATCCGTTTAAACATTTCAGGCGGAGTGGATGTGGAGGGATCTGTTCCCCAGATCAGAATAAGATCTGAATTATCCACATCGGAAAACATGTCAATATGAAGACATCCCATGGTCAGTTTTGGTGCAAGAACCCCTAATGACGTATAACAGGGTGCGCCCACGCCAAATGTATTGGGGGAACCAAAGGGAAACAGAATGCTGGACGCCAGATAAATTTCTGATCCTTTGAGCTGAAAAATATCTTTAAATGACCGTTCATAAGAACCGGTTCCGGCATAGAATCCAACTGTTTCAGGCCCGAATTCCGCTTTGAGGTGATTCAGCTTTTCAACAATGATGTCAAAGGCCTCGTCCCAGGAGATTTCTTCAAATTCATGGGTGCCTTTCGGGCCCACCCGTTTCAACGGATGTTTGAGCCGATGGTCTGAATATATGATCTGCCTGGCACTGGCGGCCATGGGACATAACACTTTACCCGACGGAGTGTCCGTATCCGGTTCCAGCCAGTCAAGCCTGCCGGATGCATCAAAATGGGCAATCACCCCGCAGCCGGGGCTGTGAAAACAAATGCCGCAAATACCGTGTTTTGTATCTGTCATATCAAATTCCTGAAAATTGACTTGTTTTATTATCTTTCACCAATGACAAACTGGGAATGAATGTGTTCCCACAGATTCTGTGTTTTCCGTATTTTCCAGAGAATGCTGCCGGTCTTACGGATAGAAAACTCAGGATCAAAAATATGATTTTCACCTGAAAAAAGCATTTTGATATTATCAATGCCGCGTCCTTTGTATTTTCCTTCCAGGGTTCCGCCCAGCCATTTTTCCGGGGCAGATACAGATTCATCCCAGGAAAACGGGTCTGAAAACATGAACATGGCATTTTCTTTTTGAAGCACGGTATTCACAGAAGACAGATGCCCCTGTGGATCAGGCACTTTTTCCAGAATATTGATGGATGTCACGGTTGAAAAACAGTTTTGCGCAAACGGCAAGGCCATGGCATCGGCAACAATAAAATCCACCCGGTCATAGTTCCAGTCCGGATCAAGATCACAGGACCGCTCCTGGGTAATATGACCTTCAATGGTCATATTAAATTCCAGTCTTTTTTTGTTTAAAATCTTTCTGGCACTGGCAATAAACGGCAAAGAGGTATCTATGCCGATGACCCTGGAATGGGTCTTGCTCAGCTCAAAGGATATCCGGCCTACAGAACACCCGATATCCAGGGCACATCCGTTTTTTTCCTGAAAACAGGATGCCCATATTTTATATGCATCGGTTGCATCCGGCCCGTTAAAAAATTCAGAAAAATGGCTCCATAAATACGCGGACAGCATGTTCTGGGAATTATAGCCTGAGCTGTCCGACAGGATGGACATGGATTTTTTGGGCAGGACAATTGCAACGCCGTCATGGACAGCATATACTGCACCGCAGCTGTTGCACCCAAGTTCTCCGGTGATAATATCCTCATCCTGCTCTTCTTTTATGACCAGATCCAACGGAATTTGTTTTTCCAGACACTCCGGACAGATCAGTTTCTCTTTTACCCATTTTTTCATCTGCAGCACCTTTTTTATAAAATCAGCTTTGTTGTTCAATCACTGGTCAAGCATTAATTCAAGTATTCATTCAATCCCTGGTTCAAGCACAATTCAATCATTGGTCGGGGTCGCACTCTGCCTGCTGTTCCTTTGCAGGCTCAGATATACTGCCTGGATCTTTGAAAAAATATAATCCCAGGTAAACTGTGAGCTGGCAGAACACACAGACTCCATATCCGGCAGGCAGCCATGCATCATGGATTCAATATGGTGTCTTAATATTCTGGCAAGCCTGTCCTGAAGTTCATCCATATCCTGGGGAAAAGGGGTGTCAATGGTTTGAAGTCTGGGAAGTTTAATCATGTCCACCATTGAATTGTTGTCTTCTCCAAAAATCTCCTTGACCCCGGCAAGATCGGTTGTGATGATCCTGCACCCGCAGGCAGCCGCTTCCATCAGCACCAGGGGCAGTCCCTCGTAAAAAGACGGCAGAATAAAAACATGGGCGTTTTGCATCAGTTCCCCCAGCCTCTCATGGGAAACAGCGCCATAATAGCTTGCTTTTGATCCCAGGGTTTTTATCAGCTCAAGGCAATCTTCTTTTTCCTTTCCCGCACTGCTTCCGGCGATGTGCAGGTGATACGGCAAATCTTTAATCTGCGCCAGGCTGTTTAGAAGCCAGGGAACCCCTTTTGAATGACTGAGTTTTCCGGCATACAGCAAATGCACGGTTCCGTCAAATGCCTTGGATTTATAGAAAAAACAGGCCTGGTTATACCCGCCGCTGATCACATGGATTTTTTCAGATTCTATGCCAAGGGTTTTAATGATGTTCTGTTTCTGATCCCGGCTCAGCGCAATAATCTGATCAATGCGCTGCAGATCCTTTACCATGGATCTGCCCAGTTCCGGGCACAGATAATGCTGGCGCAGACAGGTGCCGTGGCAGGTGGTCACAAGCGGAATATCTTCTGCCAGTTGCCGCACAAGCGAAGACACCAGCCACAGATGATGAGAATGAATAATGTCCGGAGAAAACCGTTGGATCGCCTCCAGGATTTTTATTTTAAACGCGGCTTTGTATTCTGAAGTTTCCAGTTGCGTTAATGTTGAAAACATCCGGCTTTTATACGGCATGATATCACTCATGCCGGGAATGGGAAACGAAATATCCGTGGTTTCAAAACGGACAAACAGACAGGCTTCTTCAGGCAGAAGATCCTCCGGCACCTTGAAATCAGAAAGAACGCCTGCCAGAAGAAAATTATCATGCCCCTGCCGGTTGCTGTGATGTATAATCTGGCTGATAAATTTCCCGCTGCCGGTAAAATCCGGGGGCTGGCTGATGATATGCAGAATTTTCATGCCGTAAAAGATAACACAAAACACGTGGCCTGAAAACACTACCGGACATTAAATTCAAAAATTGCAGGTTATCCCGGTCACATCCCTTAACTGACTTCCCGGATAATCACATCTTCAATGGCTGGAATTTTTCCCAGATGGTCGGTCACTCTTATATCCATTTCAGGATACGCATCCCGGGCCTTTTGAACCAGTTGAGGAATATCCATGGTGATATGACTGCCGCTGGCAATAAACAAAGGGAAAATCACCAGTTGTTTTACACCGGTCTGGGCCAGTTGTGCCAGTCGGGTTTCAAGAAGCGGTTCTGCCATCTGCAAAAACGCAAATTCTATAATATCAAATTTTCCTTTAACCTTTTGCGACAGCCGCGCAACAAGAGCGGCAACCTCCAGATTGGATTCTTTTTTTCTGCTGCCATGGGCGGCAATAATCAATGCTTTCATAATTTACCTTTTGTATTTATCCATACATGTCCCGGGAGGCCTTGACCGTCGTTTTACCCACCACCCGAATGGCGCTTTCACCTGGAACCGGACAGACATATTCACAGATCCCGCATCCCACGCAGTTGTTTTCCACCACATAGGGCTGTTTGAGCTCAACCAGTTCACCCTGTGCATTTTTAACCATCGCCTTTGTAAATTTAATGGCCTTGTCATGTACCGGGCAATGTTCCTCACACACAATGCATAATTGTTTATCTTTATATACCAGACACCGGTTAAGATCAAAATAGGCTTTTCCCATGACAAAGGCATGTTTTTGTATAAGATCCAGCTTTTGAATCGCACCGGTTGGACACACCTGGGTACACAGGGTGCAGTTAAACTCGCAATAACCCAGCCGGGGGACAAGTTTCGGTGTAAAGATGCCCTCCACCCCCCTTTCCATGAACAACGGCTGAAGACTGTTTTTAATGCACACTTTCATGCATTCCCCGCAGCGGACACAGGTGGCCAGAAAATCAGTCTCCTCCAGCGCGCCCGGTGGCCGGATCAGATCATTGTCCGGGATTTTTGAAATGGCCTGGGTCCTTGCAATCCCCGGCAGCACAAGGCCTGCAAGACCTGCTGCAATCAGTTTACGGCGACTGATATCCACACCGGACGTGATCTTCGGGATGACAAATTTAAAACTGGTCCGGCTTTCCGGACAGAATTTGAGGCAATCCATGCATAAATTACATTCTTCACTCAAAAGTTTTCCATCATCATCCAGTGCATCCATGGGGCATTGGCTTGTACACAGATCACAG
Organism: Pseudomonadota bacterium; assembly: GCA_018821535.1. Lineage (GTDB taxonomy): Bacteria > Desulfobacterota > Desulfobacteria > Desulfobacterales > Desulfobacteraceae > Desulfobacula. The sequence goes on from JAHJLV010000016.1 coordinate 192,932, forward strand.
CCCTTACAGGCTTTAACCGGAATGCGCCTGAAAACAGAAAACTTGGTAATGATGGCAAACAGCGCTCCCAAAGGACAAAGATTTCTGCACCAGAACCGCTTTCCGATAAATTCCAGTGCAAAGATGACAAGAAGCAATATAAAAGATAAAAACGAAAGCAGAAAAAAGCTTTGTTTAAAGGGGAGAATACCGTCTTTCAAAAAGCTGTAAACCGGTTCCGTCATATTGGAAAGCCATTGGGGACCGGCAGAATATACAGTATCAAAAAATCCGGAAACCAGAAAATTCATCACAGGGTCTACGGTAAACGCAAGCCCCCTGACAAGAATTGAAAAGGGATCTGCAAAACCGAGCAACTGAAAGCCGAAAACAGCACCGGTCAGTATGATGATCAAAAGAACATATTTAACAAACCGAAGATGTGTTTTTGTGTGCCCCACTGGGATCACATGTCCGGATATATCAATCAGCGTCCCCATGGGGCACAGCCAGGCACAGAACACCCGTCCGAACAAAAGGGTCAGTGCAATAACACTCAATGCCGGCCAGAACAGGGAAAGGACTGCTTTCTGGGCCAGCGTCATGGCGGCCAGCACCAGAGGATCCATGCGAAACACAATATTTACCGCATATTCAAGGGTATCGCTGCCGGAATAATCGGTTTTGCGAAACAAAAACAAAAACAGGAAAAGGCAGATCAACTGCGCTGTTCGTCTTACCTGTTTCAGATGGGGTTTGATTTTCATCAGGCAAACTGATTTAAATATTGAACATCACATTTGTTCAGATCCATCTGCCCGAGCCCTTTTTTATGTGCTGCCACTGTGGTTCCCAGGTCTTCGGGTTTATATCCGAACAAGGTGGATGCATAGGCATCTGCTGCCACAGGATCCTGTGATCCGATAATGGTGTCCAGTTTTTTCACATCTGCCATGCTGCCGCCCTGGGGACCGTTATCCGTAATCACCCGGGTGGCATCAATAATCGTAAGGGTTGGACGGATAACCGTATTCAAATCTGCCAGTTTTTCCTCAAGCCCGATATGAAGCATTCCCCTTCTGCCGCCAATAACCCCCATAATATTTTTAATGCCAAGGCTCAAATGAGACCAGCTGTGATGCTTTGCCACCGGCACATTGATATAGCAGTCCGCTTCCAGGGCATCTTTATAAAACGACCATTGTTTTAAGGCAGTTCCCTTTTTAATATCAACAGGAATAAATTTACGATCATCAATATATTCAAGGGAAAAGCGTTTATCCTTAATTTTTTCCAGTGCAGGCCGAATGCCGCTGCTGGTATAGCATCTGCGTTCCTCATTACAGGTCCGGTCAAAGACCGACACCTTTGACGCACCTGCATCCAGGCACAGCAAGACAAGGGTTTCCACCACCAGGGGATGGGTGTTGGCGCCCTGTTCAATGGTCCTGTCCCATGCAATATTCGGTTTTATGACAACCGTGTCGCCTGTTTTCACAAAAGCATTTATTCCGCCAAGTCTGCTGACGATGGTGTTCACCATGGCAGGGTAATTCTCCCCTTTTGCCACCATTACCGCGGGTTTCTGGATTGAAGCAAACAGTTTTGGTGTGATATTAAACACCGGAGGTGCAGCAATTAAACCGGCAGACCATAATGACACCTGTTTCAAAAATTTACGTCTGTCCATTTTTTCTCCTCCCTTAAAACAGCCTATACTTTAAAAAGGGTGACCACACCCTTCAATTCCTTTGCAAGCCCTTCAAGTTCTCCTGCTCTTATCTGAATCTCTTCTATGCCCTTGGCCGATGTTTTAACCGATTCATTGGTTTTGCTGACCGCATCCAGAACCCCTTCAATACCGGCGGTGGTGATTTTTACATCCTTTTGGATTAAATCCGATTCACCGGAGGTTGCCTCAATATTCAATGCCACCTGGCGTACCGCATCAATATTCTCTTTTGCTTTTATATTCAGGTCACTGGCATTTTCAGCTGTCACTGAAATATTGGATGAGATATCATTGGTAACGCTGGTCTGCTCCTCCACCGAAGAAGCAATGGCAAACATGATCTGGTCGATATTGGCAATGACCTTTACAATATTTTCAATCACCTCAACTGCCTTTTTGGTATGCTCCTGCATCCCCAGTATTTTTGACCGGATCACCTTGGCCGAGGTTTCTGTCTGGTTGGCAAGCTCCTTGACTTCATTGGCAACCACAAAAAAGCCTTTTCCCGCATCTCCTGCGCCAGCTGCCTCTATTGCGGCATTCAGCGAAAGCAGATGGGTCTGGGATGCAATGGTCTGGATAATTTCGATAATTTCTCCGATCTCTTTTGCCGAAGCCCCCAGTTGATTCATTATTTCTGAGGTTTTCCCGGCCTGTCTGGACGCATCTTCAGTAACACTTGCACCCTTGCTCGAGTTCTGGGCGGTTTCATTAAAAGAGGCATACATCTGCTCTATGGCGCAGGCAGCCGAGGTGGTGGATTTTGAGACAGAATCAATTTTTTCACCCACAAGAACCGTATTATTGGATACACTTTCTGTAAATCCTGCAATATTATCCAGTTGAGAATTTATCTTATTGGTGGCAGACAGGATATTTTTCATATGGGTGGAAATGGTCAATGTTTCTTTTGCGGCATTTTCAGAATAATCCTCCATTTCCCCGGATGAATCTTTTAAATTATCTGCTATTTCCAGAACCCTGGACGCAGAATCTGCAACCGTAACTGAAATGGCCAATAACTGCCGCAGCAGTTCAGACAGATCCTTTGCAGAATTTCGCATGGAATCGGCCATTTCTCCCAGTTCATCATTGCTTTGATGGTTCAGTGTTGCGGTCAGATTTCCGTTCCCCAGCGCTTTTGCGAAAGCTGCCACTTCTTTTATCGGGCTGAGTAACCTGCGGGTAATCATGATGGAAAGCAAAGTAAAACAAATTGAAAAAAATAAAATCACGGCTGCGGAAAAACCAAAATCCTTTAGAAATTTATCAAATAAAATCTGCTCTTTTTTCAAAGCGATATCTTTGATATCGTCATTATACATTCCTGTTCCGATAACCCACTGCATTTTGGAAATATATTTAAAATAGGTCAGTTTTTCCCCGACAATTTCGCTTTGGGGTTTTTTCCACTGATACGTCAAAAATCCCTGGCCCTGGGTTTTGGCCAGATTCAATATGTCTTTTAAAATAAACCGATTGTCCACGGACTGCAGATGAATGGAATCTTTACCCACCATGTCAGGATTGTCCGGATAAAGCACAAACCTGCCATCTGCATCCAAAACAAAAAAATAATTTTTTCTGTCTTTTCCAAAATGCATGGCAGAAATAATTTCCAGGCCCGTTTTTTTAGATGGAGAAGTCTGAAGCACGGTAAACGCATTTTCTGTCAACTCAACCAGTTTATCTTTGCGCTCTTCATAAATCACCTGGTTCAACTCTTCCTGGTTGTTTTTTTTCATATCTGCCAGTGAAAACAGTGAACATAAAAAAACAACCAGGAGCGTAGACAGTATGGCTGCCAATACAAGAATGCTGATTTTTGTTGCAATTCCAAATTGTTTAAACAATTTCTTCTCCTTTACATGAAAAATTGGACGGAATTCACTAAAACCATAATTTAAAAGAATATTTTAGAATAAACAATGACGCAGTGCCAATGTCAATGAATTTTCAGCTCGCTTTTAATGGTATCCAGACCCATTCTTTCAATCATTCTTCCCATCCGCTCCCGTTTTGAATGTACTTTATAATATTCAACCACTTTGCTGATCATATCTTTGGCAGCGTCATCAGACAGGTTTTCCGCCAGAACATCCGCAAGTCGCGGTCGTGCAGAACCATTACCGCCGATCATCAGTGTCCAGCCCTCTGCTGTCCCGTACAGGGAAATATCCTTGATACAGTTTTCCGCACACTGAATCTTGCACCCGCTGACCCCCATTTTCATTTTACTGGGCAGGGTCATACCGTGATAGATTTCATCCAGCTCCATGCCCATCTTCAGGCTGTCCTGTTTTGCCAGGCGGCAGAATGTTGTTCCCGGACAGGTTTTCACACTTCTGACACAAAGCCCTACAGCATGGCCCGGATCCATTCCAAGATCCTTCCAGACATCATCCACCTGATCTTCTGAAATCCCGACAATCGCTATCCGTGCCGCACTGGTTATTTTCAATGCAGCTGCTCCATATTTTTGTGCAACATCCGCCAGTGTTCTCAGCTGGTCCGGAGATACCACCCCGCATGAAATATGCGGTGCTATCGCATATGTTATCTTTTCTTCACCTTTTTGACGAATCACACCTTTTTCACCATCTTTAAGCATTTTTTTAACTCCTGTTCCTTATTTTTACCCAATATATTTTAAAATTTATTTCAGGACGAACGCCTCAAAATAATTTATAACACTTCTGGTTTTTTATTATCCGCATAAAGATATGTCAAGCAAATCACCCGGATTTGCCAAGACATATCAAAATGGTGTATGTATTCAATTTTAAAATCAAGCAGGAAACTCAGATATGAACACACCAATACCAAATCAAAAATATGAAGCTCAGGGTCAGATGCTTGCCAATAAAGTCAAAAAAAAATATCAGCATCTGCGCAGAAAATATGCCCGGCAGGGCCTTGCGGTTTTCAGACTTTACGACTGGGATATCCCGGAAATCAGGGCCGTGGTGGACTGGTATGACGGACATCTTGTCATTGCCGAATACCAAAGAGACCAGACCGATGAAAACTGGCTGCCTGTCATGGCCACTCATGTTGGCCGGGCACTGAATATTCCGGAAGACAACATCCATCTCAAACTGCGGAAAGCCGGGATCAAAGACGGGCAAAGGTATGAACGAATAGACTATACAGACCGGAAAATTCCCATGCAGGAAAGGGATCTTAAATTTTATATCAACCCGGATGATTATGTGGATACCGGACTTTTTTCCGACCATAGAAATACCCGGTTAATGGTCAGGGAACTGGCCAAAGATAAAAAATTTTTAAACCTGTACTGCTATACCGGCGCCTTTACCTGCTATGCAGCAAAAGGTGGCGCAAGTCAGACCGTTTCTGTGGACCGGTCACAGACATCCATCCGCTGGGCAAAAGAAAACCTGGAACTCAACGACCTGTTCAATGAAAATCATATCCTGATTCAAGAAGATACCCTGGCGTTTTTGAAAACCGCTTTGCCCCAATATTCTAACTTTGATCTGGCTGTTGTTGACCCGCCGTCTTATTCAACCACCCAGGTTAACGGAGAGCATTTTGACATTGCTAAAAATCACCCTGAAATGCTCAACCGGGTATTTGTGCTGATGAATAGAGGGGCAACGGTTTTCTTTTCCACCAATCACCAGAATTTTGATTTAAAGACATCACGTTTGATTGTAACGGATATTAAAGAAATCACAGAAAAAACCATCCCCGAAGACTATGTCAACAAGCGCAAACAGATCCACAGATGCTGGGAAATCACCATATGAAATTTACTGCTGTTTTAATTTGTTCTCATGCATATGGACATTAATTTCTTTAAAATAAACATTCAGGCAAAAACCCTATAAAAAAAACAAAAAAAGGTTTCCTTCCGGATAAAATTAGAGGTATTATCAGTTTACCATTTTCAGGCCGTCATTCTTTTATAGCTGTTTTCTTATGTCTGTGATTTTACACAGGAGATCTGTGCAATGACATCATCCCGGGATATTTCCAAACTCAGACCCGCAGGCCACAAACGCAGCATTTTTTTTCATATTCTGTCCACGCTGACATTTACCTTTATCATGATCGCCATTATTTTTTCCACTGCCATCAGACTGAACACACAGGTAGAAATGCAGATGCTTGAACGCTATCAGCAGGAACAACTGATTTCTGTTTTCCATCAGTCCGCAATGCTGGGGGATGCCTTGAAAAGTATCACTCATTCCCTTGAAATGCTCAGTACCCATGAAGAATTGATTCATTATCAGGAGCAAAAAGCAAGAACCCTTCTGAAGACGTATTACGAAAACAACCAGCCCTTTGTTATCGCAGGCTACCGAATGGATCATAACGGCATTCTCAAATATGTTGAAGGGCAGGATAAAAATGGTGAAGGCTTTGATATCAGCAGCCAGTCCCACGTAAACACCCTTTTCAAAACACAGAAAAATGTGATCAGCGGATCTTTCAAGGCTGTTGAAGGATATTATGCTGTTGCCATTCATGTCCCGGTTTTTAAGAACAATCGTATTGACGGCAGTATCGCCACCCTGGTGAACTGGGACGGATTCAGAGACAGGTTCGCCGGAGCAAGAGACGGATCAAACAGTTTCACCATGCTGTTAGACAAGGCGCATAAAATCATCCTCCATCCCCGGCAGGAGTATATCGGCCAGACCATTGAAGACTCTCCTTTAATAGAACAGAATGGTGAACCGCTGCCAGCATCCTTTTTATATGCAAAAAATACCGGCATTCTCGGTGGTCCTTTTTTTGATCATCAAAAACATGTCATTGCAAGCCACCCGTTTACCTTTGAAGGCGTCACCTATTCTCTTGTCAACTGTGCCCCGTATGAAGATATTTTAGGCCCGATCCATCAGACATCCCGTTTAACTGCAATGCTTGCCGGGTTTTCTCTTTTTATCATTATCATCAGCCTGTCGTATTTTTTTTACGGATTCTGGCGAGTTCACAAAAACCTGCTCAAATATCAGGAAGATGTAGACAAAGAAGCCAAGGTAAGAGAACGTATTGAACACAATTTAAATGAAACTCAGGATTCCTTTCTCACGGTATTAAACAGTATTGACGCCACTATTTTTGTCGCAGATTTAAAAGATCATACCATCCTGTTCATGAACCAGTTCATGGAAAAAAGCTTTAATACGGTGAACTGGAAAGGAAAAAAATGCCATGAAGTTTTCAAGGAAAAAGACAGCCCCTGCCCGCATTGCACCAATCCTGAACTGATAGATGAAAATGGCGACTCAACCGGTGTTCATGTATGGGAAGCTGAAAATCCAGTGATCAAAAAATGGTTTCATAATTTTGATCGGGCCATTAAATGGATAGACGGGCGAATGGTCAAAATCCAGATTGCGACAGATATTACATCCCTTAAAACCTATGAGGCCCAGCAACGTGAAATGGCTGAAAAACTCCAGCGGGCCCAGAAAATGGAGGCCATTGGAACCCTTGCAGGCGGCGTTGCCCATGATCTGAACAATATTCTGTCCGGAATTGTAACCTATCCGGAACTGCTCCTGATGGATCTTCCCGAAGACAGCCCGCTTGTTGAACCGCTCCTGTCCATACACAACTCCGGTCTGAAAGCCGCAGAAATCGTCAGCGATCTTTTAACCCTTGGCAGAAGAGGCGTCAGTATTTCAGAACTCGTCAACTTCAATAATATCATCACAGAATATTTAGATTCCCCGGAATATGCCAAGCTCAGAAGTTACCATCCCACTATCCGTATTGAATCCAGACTGGATGCTGCACTATTAAATATTAAAGGCTCTCCTATCCATCTGCGCAAGACCCTCATGAATCTTGTCTCAAATGCTGTAGAGGCCCATATTTCAGAGGGAAAAGTAACCATCACCACCCGAAATCAATATGTGGACACGCCATTGCCCGGTTATCGAAATGTCATTGAGGGCGAGTATGCTGTGGTTGAAATCTCAGACCAGGGCATGGGTATTTCCCGGGAAGATATCAACCGGGTTTTTGAACCCTTTTATACCAAAAAAGTCATGGGCAGAAGTGGTACAGGTCTTGGAATGGCAGTGGTCTGGGGAACGGTTCAGGATCATGGCGGATACATCTGCATTGACAGCCGGGAAGGTTCAGGAACCTGTATCACCGTCTATTTTCCGGCAAACTATGAACAAATGAATAAAGAAGAAGAAACCGTTCCGATTGAAACATACAAAGGGAATAAAGAAACCATACTGGTCGTTGATGATGTCCATGAGCAGCGTCTGATCGCACACAGTATTCTCACCCGTCTCAATTATACTGTATCCTGTGTCTCCAGCGGTGAAAAAGCCATTGACTGCCTTAAAGACAACGCCTATGATCTGCTGTTGCTGGATATGATAATGGCACCGGGAATGGATGGACTTCAAACCTACAAAAAAGCGCTTGAATATTATCCGGGACAAAAAGCCATCCTGGCCAGTGGGTTCTCGGAAACCAGCCAGGTAAAAGAAGCACAGGTACTTGGCGCAGGTGCATACATTAAAAAACCCTACCGGATAGAAGAACTGGGGCGGGCTGTAAAAGAAGAACTGGAAAGAAAATAATTATGATCAGAATACTTATGGTGGGGGCCGGAGGATTTGCAGGCTCTATCTGTCGATATATTATCAGTGATATGTCATATAAATTTTTCAGCACACCTTATTTCCCTTACGGGACGCTCACAGTAAACACTGTGGGCTGTCTTTTAATTGGTTTACTGGGAGGTCTGGTTGAAACCAGACCCATATTTTCTCCTGAAATCCAGACATTTATTTTCATCGGCTTCTTAGGCGGGTTTACCACGTTTTCAACCTTTGGTTATGAAATCTTCACCTTTTCCAGACAGGGTTTATTTATCCAGGCTTTCATCAATCTGTGTGTTCATCTTTTTTTAGGTTTTGGTGCTGTCTGGCTTGGCTTTTCCATGTCAAAACTGATCTGAAAAATGTTCTTTTCTGATCTTTTCTTGAAAAATTATTTTGCGGGCTGTATAACCGGTTAAAAATTCATGACACAGGATATTACAAATGACCGATAAACATACCCATCTTTTTTCAGCCCGGGTGTATTATGAAGACACGGATCATTCCGGTGTGGTCTATCATTCAAATTATCTCAAATTTTTTGAACGGGCCCGGGAGGATATTATCGGCGTCACCCAGCTTGCAAAAATGTGGCATGATCACGGCATCGGCTTTGCGGTGTATAAAGCATCCATCAACTATCATGACGGCGCTGTTTTCGGAGATCTTCTGGAAATCAAAACCACCTGGGAAAAGCAAGGCGATTACCGGGTGGTCTTTTTTCATGAAGCGTGGCGACCCGGTGCGCGAAAGCCTGCTGTCACCTGCCAGCTTGAACTGGTCTGCCTGGGGCCCAACAAAAAACTGATGCAGATCCCTGATCTTGATTTTTTAGGATAAGCGGGTCCATGATGAAAAACAGCATCCTCACAGCCGTTGTGGCAGCCGAAAACGGAGAGATTTTTGAACTGGAAGGCTATGGCGCTGTGGGACTGTCCGGAAACACCAGATTCATATTAAATAAAAAAGAAACTGTTCCCATGCCCCACGGCAGCGAGCTGATGCTGCTGCCAAACCGGAAGCCCATTGTGTATAATCTGTCAGAAGGCACGTTTGAAACTCTGGAATTTAATCCCTTTGCCCTGCAGGAAAAAATTTTCCCGGTTGCGGTCTTTAATTCTCCAGGATATGTAAACCGGCATTTTTGTGCCTATGATACTGGAGGCATCACTGACATGCTTCCCCTGTTTTCATATGGCGCTGTGGGGTTCGGGACGGACGATTTCAGGTCTGCCGCCCTTCTTGTGGATTCAGAACCCCGCCAGGATTTAAGACAGATGCCCCGGAAAGGGATTGTCAAAGGGGTAAAAAAAATGCAGGAAAAATACCCTGAAAACCGCCTGATCCGGCATCTTGAAACCTGCGCCCTGCAATACGGGTGTCCTGCAGGAAAAAATTTTTTCCTCAAACGCTATGAAGCCCCGCTTCCCACCTCTACGGTATGCAATGCCAACTGTCTGGGCTGCATTTCCCTGCAGACGGAAAATAATCTGTGCGCCTGCCAGGAAAGAATCAAATTCACCCCATCCCCCCAGGAGATTGCCCAGGTCAGCCTTGAACATATCCTGAGCGTCAAAAATGCAGTGGTCAGTTTCGGCCAGGGATGCGAAGGAGAACCCCTTACTGCTGTAAAATCAATTGAACCTGCCATACGACTGATCAGGGAGAAAACACAGCAGGGCACCATCAACCTGAACACCAATGCCAGCCTGCCTGAACATGTGGATGCCCTGTGCAGAGCAGGACTTGATGCCATGCGGGTAAGCATGAATTCCATCAGAGAAAAGCATTACACAGCGTATTTCAGACCCAGATCATACCAATTTTCCGATGTACTCAAAAGCATTGATATTGCAAAAAAACATGAAAAATTTGTTGCCATCAATTACCTGAACTGTCCGGGCTTCAGTGATTCTGAGAAAGAATTTTCCGTCTTGAAACAGTTTATTGCAACTCACCGGATTGACATGATCCAATGGCGCAACCTGAATTTTGATCCCAGGGCATATTACCATTTCATGCATCAGACCGAAGACAGCGGCCCTGCGCTTGGCATGGCAAATATCATCAAAGAGCTGTCAGCTGTTTTCCCGGATCTGATTCATGGCTATTTCAACCCGCCGGTGAACCAGTTAGACTAAATTCCTTTTTGTTTTTTGTTTTTTTAATTGTGCATACTCTTCTTTAAGCGTATATTCTTCACATATTATAAAAAATCATACTAAAAAATTAATTTGCCTCTATCATTATGATTGATTTAGATAACCGGTCTCTTTTTTTAGCCATTTGTGTTGTTCCTTTTTCCCTGACGGTATGTATGCTCTTTTTCATGGGATCACGGAAAACCTATCCGGGATTTTTAAACTGGACCATCAGCTTATTCATATTCAGTATCGGCATGCTCCTTGTGGCCCTGAGAACAACGATCCCGGATGCTGTCTCCGTCATTGCCGGTAACGCTCTTTTATATATCGCCCTTGTTTTTGCCTATTCCGGGTTTTTAGCCTTTGCCGGTAAAAAAATAAATTTTTCTGCCCATTTTATATGGATCATCTGTGCTATTGTTATCCACAGTCTACTGACCTATATTCTAAATATTGTTGTGCTCAGGACAGCACTGATATCAATTTTTATCAGCGCCTATTACGGTTTTTCCACCCGGATACTTTTAACGGATATCAAAACCCTGCTGAAACGAACCCATATACTGCTTGTGGCCACAACAAGTCTGATATCGGTTTTCTTCGGCTTTCTGGCTGTTTTCTATATTTTCACTTATATCGGCTCGTATGACCTGCTCATCCCTGCCAGCCTGATGCAAAATATTGCGCCTCTTTTTATTATCTTTGCCATGATCATCCTGGTGACCAGTCTGATCCATCTGAACTACCAGCGCCTTGAGCTGGACTTTTTCAACAGTTACAAGGCGCTGGAAAAAGCCAAGGAAAATGCAGAAAGTGCAACCCAGGCCAAATCTGAATTTCTGGCCAATATGTCCCATGAAATACGGACGCCCATGAACGGGGTCATCGGCATGCTGGATCTGCTGATGGAAACACCCCTTCAAGCTGAACAGAAAGATTTTGCCCGATCAGCCCAGCAAAGTGCGGATTCTCTGCTGGTACTCATAAACGATATCCTTGATTTTTCAAAAATGGAGGCCCGCATGCTTGAGATTGAAAGCATCAATTTCAATCTCAGCGTCACCATGGATTCTGTGTGTGATATTTTTGCTGCCAAAGCCTATGAAAAAGGCATTGAGTTTGCCTGCCTGATTCAGCCCAATGTTCCTGAAAACCTGATTGGAGATCCCGGAAGATTAAGGCAGGTGCTCACCAACCTGCTCGGAAATGCAATAAAATTTGTAGAAAAAGGAGAAATCCTTATCAAGGTTTCCAGACGGCTGGAGTCGGAACAAAAGGTTGAGCTGCTTTTTGAAATTAGAGATACCGGCATCGGTATCCCGGAAGAGAAAACTGCCGAACTGTTTAATTCTTTCAGCCAGGTGGATGCTTCCACCACTCGCAAATATGGGGGCACAGGATTAGGCCTGGCGATTTCAAAACAGATTGTTCAGCTGATGGAAGGAGAGATTGGGGTCTACAGCCAGGTTAACAAAGGCTCCACATTCTGGTTTTCCGCCCTGTTTAACAAGCAGAAAATTAAGAATCAATCTCTTGTTCTGGAAAAAAATATTAACGGAACGCACGTTCTGATTGTGGATGATAACAGGATGAACCATGATGTTTTCTCAGCCTACCTCAAAGCCATGGGCTGTCGCATCGGCAATGCGTTCAATGGCCCGCAGGCCATTGAAATGTTAAGAAACAATTCAAAAATAAAACCGTATAAAATTGCATTGATTGACATGAAAACACCCCAAATAAATGGAGAACGGTTAGGACAAATGATAAAACAGGATAAAACCATCTCCAATACCATCCTGGTCATGCTGTCTTCCATTGGCCAGCGGGGGGACTCAGCCCGGGTAAAGGCGGCAGGTTTCACAGGGTTTTTGTCAAAGCCTATCAAAAAAAAGCAATTGTATGACTGCCTGAGGGCCGCCATCAGCATATCAGAAAACAATCTGCCGCTGAACACCCATTTTGTGACCCGTTACAGTCTGAAAGAAGCACAGATTGAAGCATCCCCAATACAGAAAAAGAACACAGAAAAACAATGTATTCTGCTGGTTGAAGATAACAGGATGAATCAGAAAGTGGCAACAAAAATACTTGAAAAAATGAATTATGAAGTTATTCTTGCAAACAACGGGCAGGAAGCTGTGGATCTTTATAAAACAAACCATCAGAGTATTGAGGCCATATTAATGGACATCCAGATGCCGGTCATGGGAGGCGAAGATGCCACCCGTGAAATCAGAAAACTGGAAAAAAATACACCCATTCATATTCCCATTATCGCTTTAACCGCCAATGCCATGGCAGGAGACCGGGAACAGTTTTTAAATGCCGGGATGGATGATTATATCGCAAAACCCCTTAAAAAAGATATGCTGATCAAGGTATTTGCCGATCTTTCAATCCCGGCTTAAAACCACTATTCCTCGGTTCCCCTGAATATCTTGCAAAGATTGCTAAATATAATCAGACTGATCATATTTAAACTGCAGTTTCCCCACAAATCATATTTAACCACCGTCTGATCTTTTTCCTCTATTCTTTGAAACCCCCTATCAATATGCACTTTGCGCTATATTTCAATTCATATTTAAAAATGAATACGCTGGTACAGTTTATGAATGTATGAATCAAAAAAGGACAAAAATTGTCACTTAGATTGCTGAAAATCGTCACTTTTGGCATAAAACAAAAAGGAGAGCATGCGAACATGTTAACGCTATTCAAACACGAATCAGACATTATCACCATTAAATGCCCCATGTGCAGTTCAAGCCGGGCTGTTAAAATATCAGATATCAAAGAGAACAAAAAAAGAAGATCGGTCAGCTTCAGGTGCTCCTGCGGGACTCATTTTCATAAGCGGATAATTAGAAAGAATCTGAGAGAAATTGACTTGATCGCTGCAATCGCCCGGTTTGACCTGGAAACACTCTGGTATAAAATAAAACAAATATTTTTCTTTCTCGGCGGCCCCAATGATCCGGAAAAGATTCGTCTTGCTTAAAAAACAAAAGGGGGAAACTCTGGCAAAACCCATTGTCTCCCCCCTTGTAACGTTTTATTTCAGTTGATGTATTCTTGAATTAAAAACAATTCCCTAACAAAGTCCCATCAATCTGAAAGCCAGCAGCAGCGTTTTCTGGGAAATCACTTCTTCCCTGGATGCCGGAGCATCCAGCTTCATCCTGGCAAACATGGGTTTTAAGCCTTCTGGAATTTCATTGGGAAGTGCCTGCATCATTTCAGGAAATTTTGCAGCTTCCGGTGTTTTCGCTTTGGCTCCCAGTATTTTCAATGCACCTGCAACGGCTAGTTCCACAGGTTCCATCGGAGGTCCGCACGGAAAATCCGGGAACAGACCCTGTGCCTTGGGTACAGCCATAATCTTAACCAGCTTTTCAGGGGTGTTGTGCTTATATTTTTCAGGAATTTCGTAATCCTGCGGCACCTTTTTATATTTTTTCGCCTCTGCCAGCAGTTCTTCCTGGAATCTGGAGTCAGTGACCTTGAGCAGCTCCATGATGACATCCTTATCTCTCAGGCCGCGAATATTGGCAATACCATATTCAGTGACCACGATATCCTTAAGGTGTCTGGGGATCGTGGTGTGCCCGTAATTGTATATGATGTTGGAAAGCACTTTTGTGCCTTCGGTCCGGGTGCTTTTGATCATCATCACACAACGCCCGTCCTTCAATGCATGGGCCATGGAAACAAAATTGTACTGCCCCCCCACACCACTGACAACCGTACCGTCTTCAAGACCGTCTGAAACAATTGCACCCAGAAGGGTTACCTTCATGCCGGTATTACAGAAACGACCATTTTTGCGCTCAAGTGCTCGGAGCTCTTCACCGCCATAAAGCTGGTTGGCAACCTCCACACCGGTCATCTCAAACTGCATGCGTTCTTCATCGGAAATTTCGTTCAAAAAATCATAAAAATCCTGGGGTCCAAGGAAAAAACCACCGGTCAGCACCACGCCGTTTTTCAGTTTGTCACCCAGGCAATTCTCACTGACCGCTTTCAGATTGTTCTCATCTGCCAGCAATGCAGAATAACGGGTGCTGCCGTCAACAATCTGACCATTGTCATAGCTTAAGCTTTCTTTTAAAACACCGAATTTTTGAAGCACGTCAAACTCTTTGTGTGTCAGATAAGGGTGCAGGCCCTCATTTTCAATCAAAAGGGAAAGAATATTTTTTGGAATGTCTTCCTTGAGTTTGCCGTCATTGATCAGCTTCATTATCCCGACATGATGATAGACTTTCCGTTTGACCACACCGTTTCTGTAAAGCTGCAAAAAACCATCCACCAGCATCTCGGTTGAACCATAAATACCGTCTTCAAAAACATCAATACCACCGACCTCATCAATCAGGTCTTTATATTCTTCATAAACACCGCTGTCATTGAGCAGTTTTTTATAGGCGTCATTTTTATTGTGTCTGATATTCAGACCATATGCAATGGAATCACCCAGCGCACCGATACCGATCTGAAGAGTTCCTGAATCCTTGATCAGCGTGGAAACATGAAGACCAATCATAAATTCCGGAACACTGACAGCCATTCTCGGCGTTGCAAACAGGGGATGATACGCGTCCGGATCATCTATCAGTATGTCATATTCTTCAGGTTTCAGGACAGCATCACCGAACATGAACGGCAGATAGCTGTTCACCATACCGATATTCAATGTTTTGATTCCTTCCTTTTTCATCTCCTGAAACCCCCTGATTGCCTCAAGAGAAGTGTCTGCGTTGCAGCTGCAGGAATAGACAAGCCCGTCCCCGGTCTGTCTTTTTGCTATTGAATGCGCAAAAACACGGTTACCAACGCTGTTGATATCACGAACAGAATGGGTATAATTGCTGCTCATGTAATCCTGCTGCATTCTTTCCATGCCCTTGGTAGACCCTGCCTTGGCATAGGATTCACTGATACTGACCCTGTCCGGCAGGGTCCCTGCCCGAAGATCTGTCTGGTAATCCAGGTCAGGCACGCCTTTCCACTGACGCTCAGCAAAAGGAGTTATCAGGCGTGCTTCAAGATCGCTTTTTGGAATGGGTTTTTCAAAAGACAGGGCGGTAAAAATAGTGAGGGTGAGTGAGGCATCTGCTTTTACCCGGTTATATAAGGTATTGATAAGTTTTGTCGGTTTGCCGAGTCCCAGCGGCATCCCGATTGACAGATTGGGACCGAATTCTTTGATAATATAGTCAACGGTTTGTTCTACGGTTAAATATTGTGGTTTTCCATTGCTCATGGCAGATCGTCCTTCATTAAAATTTTTTAATTAACCGCCGGCAAGCTTTATCTTATTTCAATGCCGACACACCCAGCAAAATATTTTCCTGTGTTTCCTTATGTTCAATCAAAGTCCTCTGATTCAAAAACACCTAAAAATTTAACAAGTACCCGTATAACAAATGGATTTTACTGTCAATAAAAAACCGGGAAGATGAGCTGTGGATTTTTCGGCAAAAATGAGCACTTATGCTGAAAATAGCAACAAAGACTTGTGTTGGCAGGATTATTGTGAGTGTATATTATGCGTAAATAATAACACTGTTTACATGAATGACGTTAATTAACTTTTTTAATCGAAATTTAAAATATCTGGTTGGAAATCACCATGCGCTGGATTTCACTGGTTCCCTCATAAATGGTAAACACCCGTGCATCCCTGTAAAATCTTTCCACATCATACTCTTTGGTGAATCCGTAACCGCCGTGTATCTGAACAGCTCTGGCCACCACATCATTGACCATCTCGGAAGCAAACAGCTTGGCAATGGCAGCTTCTTTTGTATATTTTTCGCCCCGGTCCTTTAAGGATGCAGCGCTGAAAACCAGTTGTCTGGCCGCCTCAATCCCGGTGGCCATATCCGCAATCTGAAACCGGATGGCCTGGTGCTTTGAAATGGATATGCCAAACTGTTTTCGCTGTTTAGCATATTTTACGGAGGCATCAAAGGCGGCCATGGCAACCCCGCAGGACTGGGCAGCAATACCGATCCTGCCGCTGTCCAGCCCTGTCATGGCAATCTTGAAACCGTCCCCGGGTTTTCCGATCATCCGGGACATTGGCACCCTGCAGTTATCCAGAATAATATCCGTGGTATCTGACGCTCTGAGTCCCATTTTGTCTTCCGTGCGCCCGACGATCAGCCCCGGCGTATCCTTGGGAATAATGAAGCAGCTGATCCCTTTATGTCCTTTTTGTTCATCGGTTTTTGCTGTAACCAGAACAACCCTGGAATTTTTACCCGAGGTGATAAACCGTTTGGTGCCGTTTAAAATATAACCGTCGCCGTCTTTGACTGCCGTGGTCTGCTGGCTGACCGGATCAGAACCTGCCGCAGGTTCTGTCAACGCAAATGCCCCGATCATTTTTCCCGAAGCCAGAGGAACCAGATAGTCGATTTTCTGTTTTTCAGTGCCGAATTTGTAAAGGGTTTCACAGACAATGGAATTTTGAACCGACATGACTACAGCAGTTGATGCACATGAATAGGCGATTTCCATCAAAGCAAGCAGATAAGAGGTGGCATCGGTACCTTCCCCGCCATATTCAGCAGGAATCATCATTCCCATCATTCCAAGCTCACCCATCCGGTTTAAAATCTCTGCAGGAAATTCTTTGGTCTGATCTCTATGAGATGCAGCCGGGGCGATCATTTTACGTGAAAATTCCCGGGCTGTATTCCGGATCATTGTCTGTTCATCCGTCAGTTTAAACATCATGCCACCCCGCAGCTGATTAATCCACCATGCAGACCCATTTTTCAGTATCCTCATCTATCCCGTACTGGATATGGGTCAGTGCATCATAAAATTTCATGGCTGTTTTTCCGGGTCTGCCATCACCGATATGTATTATTTTATCCCCGTACCGGATCTCTCCGACAGGTGATACAACCGCAGCAGTTCCGGTGCCGAATACCTCACTGAGCGTTCCTTTGTCATGGGCCGCAAAGATTTCATCCATACTGATTTTTCTCTGGGATATATTCATGCCCCATTTTTGCGCCAGCTGAATGACAGAATCCCGGGTAATCCCGGCAAGGATACTTCCATTCAACACCGGGGTAATGATTTCATCATCGATAATGAAAAAGATATTCATGGCCCCGACTTCTTCTACATATTTTCTTTCAATGGCATCCAGCCAGAGCACCTGGGCATAGCCCTGTTTTTTTGCTTTTTCAGAAGCGATCAGGCTTGCCGCATAGTTTCCGGCAGTTTTAAATTGACCCACTCCTCCTCTGACCGAGCGGACATGATCTTTGGCAACCCATATTTTAACCGGATTCAGCCCCTCTGCATAATAGGCCCCCACAGGAGAAAGAATAATAAAAAATTTATATGTATAGGATGCCCTTACGCCTAAAAACGGATCTGTTGCAATAATCGAAGGTCTCACATACAAGGAAGTGCCCAGGGTTTCCGGAATCCATTTTTCCTCTATTTTAATCAGCTTTTTCATGGCCTCAAGAACAAACTGCTCATCAATCTGAGGAATACACATGCCGCCGGCAGAAATATTCATCCGTTTAAAATTATCCCAGGGTCTGAAAAGACAGATTTTTTTATCCGGGGTTTTATAGGCTTTAAGCCCCTCAAAAATCGCCTGGCCATAATGCAGCACCATGGAAGACGGTGGAAGTGAAAAGCTTGAATACGGTTTGATTTCCGGATCATGCCACCCTTTGCCTTCGGTATAATCCATAACAAACATATGATCTGTAAACAACTGGCCGAAACCGAGCTCTGAATCCTTTGGCCGTGTTCTGTTCGTCGGGGCCAGAGTGACCTTTATTTTCATTCTTTCCTCCATAAGTAGAATATTCAAATTACCATTTGTATCCGCAAAAATATGTGCGATAAACCTGTTTTTTGTCAAGACAATTATTTTCTTTGTATTGACGAATCCATTTTTTTTTGGATAGTATACTAAAATTATTTAACCCATGAAGCAAAGAAAAAACACAAAGAGAAAAAGCATGGATATAAAATATCACATTGAAACTGCATGGACGCATAGTATTCATAATCTTCTGCCGGTGGCCCTTTTAAGCCTTGTTGCCGCAGCCGTCAGTATCTTCTCTTTAGGTATTCTGGCCCCGGTTGTTTTTGCAGGCTATACTCATTCGCTTTTCCAGCTTTTAAAATTTAACAGGGAACCCCGACCGGGAGATGTTTTTTCTCAGATTCACCTGTTTTTCCCTTTGCTTTTATTCTGGGTCGTCATCCTGATCATCACGTTTATCGGATTTACCCTGCTGATCATTCCTGGCATTATTTTTTCAGTCATTATCGGTTATATCGGTCTGTATATCATTCCCGTCATGGTGGATAAACAATATGGACTGATTGACGCTATCCAGAAAAGCATCTCTATTGTCACCCATTCCCAGAAAGCGGATCATTTTATCATTTTTATTATTTTTACAGCCCTTACCATAGCCGGAAGCGCTTCTTTCCTGGGATTTCTCCTTATTCAACCCTTTGCCACCCTGTTTTTACTGTCTGCATATGAACACACAATTTAAATCCTTTGAAACCGGCATTTACCGGCCACCAAGCGAAGGTGGCAGTTCATCACTTCTGGTGAGACTGACCCGCAACTGTCCGTGGAACCACTGCACCTTCTGCGCCATGTATAAAGAAGAAAAATTCCAGCTACGCACCCCTGAAGAAATTATTCAGGATATTGATGCCATGCATGCTATCTATCTTCAGATTCAGGACATTGCCGACGATACAAACCCTGAAGGCCGGATTACACATGAAGCGGTCAGAATATTCATTCGAAGGACACCGGAATTAAGTTTTCATCAGGGCATATCCATGCTTGTTGAATGGATGCTGGCCGGAGGAAAAACCGTATTTCTGCAGGATGCTGACAGCCTCATCATGAAGACCGATCATATGATCCAGGTGCTGACCTATCTTAAAGCCTGTTTTCCGAAAATCGAAAGAATCACCACTTACGCCCGCTCAAAAACTATTGCAAAAAAACCTGCTGCAGATCTTGAAAAAATCAGAAAAGCCGGGCTCAACCGGGTTCACATCGGGCTTGAAACCGGGGACAGGGAGTTGCTCAAAGCCGTTAAAAAAGGTGCCACCCCGGAAGATCACATCAAGGGCGGCATTAAAGCGCTTGAAGCAGGCTTCCAGGTATCTGAATACTGGATGCCGGGATTAGGGTGCAGATCCCAGTCTGAAAACCATGCCCTGAACACGGCAGATGTATTAAATAAAATCAACCCCCATTTTATCAGATCCCGGCCTTTTCATCCCTATCCAGGCACAGACTTCTACGAAAAAGCAGTAAGGAATCAACTGGACCTGCTTTCCCCGAAGGAACTGCTCATGGAAATCAAACAGACGATTCAGGCACTGAAGGTAACCTCCCGGGTGTGTTTTGACCATGCTGCAAACGGGTGGGCTGGTCCGGACGGCATGCTTTTACTCAGCCAGAGCTATGAAGGGTATAAATTTCCGGAAGAAAAAAACAGACTGCTTGATTTGATTGAAACCGGTATCCGGCATTATTCATGAGGTTTATTCATCCTTCTGGATATTGTATTCACCCGCTGCCAGGTATTTAACAGATATGCGGATTCCGGCTGTTTGGGCCAGGGTCTTGGGTCCCATTCTTCTGCCTTGATCTGTGCCACTGCCCGGTCAATATCCCCTTTTTCCTGAATCAGAAATTTTTGGGCCATGGACAGATAATGATTGGCCGCATTGAATGATCTCCTGATATGTTTTGCAGCATCCGCGCCGGTAAAAACCGCATGATGTCCTCCACACAGAATATCTGTATCCAGTTTTTCAATGGTTTGGATGGAATCCAGATACGCATCGAAATCAACCAGAAATTCCGGCTGGAGGTATCCGCCACTCTCATAAGTGGCAACCGCTTCTGAAGCCACCAGAATCTTTTGCTCAGGAATGTAATAGGCCATAAAATCCCATGTATGACCCGGAGTGTTTATCACGCTTACGCTGACCCCGGAGGATATATCCATGGTCTGACCGGGCTGAACGATCACATCCAGTTCAAAAGGCTCAAAAGGGCTCTCATAAACCGGACCCAGGCACATTTCTTTTATCCCTCTGGCAGCTTCATAATTTAAATCTGTCATCAACTTCACCGCATTGGGCTTTGCTAAAATCTCTCCGCATTTTTCAGATCCGGCAATCTTGAGTTCCGGCCATAATTTTTTAAAATAGCTGGCTGCCCCGATATGATCAAAATGAGAATGGGTTAAAAACAGGTATGACGGCTCCCGGGTTTTTAATATTTCTTTTATTCCGGCTTCATATTGTAAGGTAAAAGCGGTGAGCCCTGCATCAAAAAGAATTGGTTTCGGGCCATCCAGAAGATAAACCGGTGTTGCCGATGACCCCACAACATACATTTTATCTCCTGCTTTTCCTGTGTTTTGAATTATCATTTCAGATTTCCCCTGATAAAAATTAGAATTGTATTCTTCATTAATAATTGATATCTGAAAATAACAGATTTTAAAATAAAAATCATATCATCATGGAGCCTGTAATGAAAAAGCCGTCCAGCTCTCGTTCTCTTCGCAAACAATTCCAGCGCGATTACTTCATTATTTCCGTTATTCTGGTTTTATTTTTTTTCGCACTTCTGATTGGCGGTGCAACCCTTACCCGGAAACATATGACCGGATTAATTGCTCAATCCACCCGGGCATTGAATACAGATGCGGAAAAAAATCTGCAGGCCCTGGGAGAAAAAATCATCCAGGCCAAAGCAGGGGATGTGGCCAGACAGATTGAAATTTATTTCAGGATGAATCCTTTGATGACCATCGAAGAAATGCTTCAGGACCCTTATTTCAAGTCCATTTCACTGCAGAAAGTCGGAACTGCCGGATACACGGCAGTGTACGAAGCGCCTTCCTGCATCTTCCGTGTCCATCCCGACCCGGAAACCCTGAACAGGGACATGAGCTATCTGAAAGACAAACTGCCTTCATGGTGGAAGATTGTCGGAGCCACACTTGAAGGAAAGGAAGCCTCGGGATACTATAACTGGATTGATCCGGATAATCAGACCCGTAAAAAATACATGACCGTGATGCCGATTGCCATCCCTTTAAATGGTCAGACCATGATGGTGGCGGCCACCTCCTATATTGATGAATTCTCAGCACCGGTCAAACTGATGGAAACCAAAGCGCAGAACATTGTCCGCTCCTACCGGCAGTATGTCACCCGTCAGGGGATCGTTTTTTGCATCATTGCCGCAATGATTTCACTGGTCGCATTTTATGGCGTCTACCGCCTGGGCACCCGGGCCTCCTTAAAATATATTCTGCCCATCATGCAGCTTGCAGATATCACCAAAGATCTGGGCCGAGGCAAATGGGAAATATCCGGTCATGAATACATACTGGAAAGAAAAGATGAAATCGGAACCCTGGCAAAAGCTTTGGACCGGATGTCAAATCAGCTCAAAATACTTTTCAGCAATATCGAAAAAAGAGTCCTTGAACTCCATACAGTGCAAAAAGCGCTCAAAGAGAGTGAAGAACACTATCGGACTTTATATGAAGAATCCAGGCGGGCAGAAGAATTATATCAATCCTTAATCAATTCCTCAGCAGATGCCATTGCCATTTATGATCTGGAAAGCAGAATCAAATATATCAGCCCGACATTCACAAAAATTTTTGGATGGACCCAGGAAGAACTTGTCGGAAAGCCCCTTCATTTTACCCCTGAATCTGAACAGCCCAAAACAAATGAAATTGCCAGAAATGTGATTCAAAACGGTATTCCCTTTCAGGGGTTTGAAACCCAGCGCATCACCAAAAACGACCAGTTAATCGATATCAGCCTCAGCACCTCCCGTTATGATGATCACAAGGGAAATCCTGCCGGTGTACTGGTCATCCTCAGGGATATCTCGGAAAAAAAACAGATAGAAGCCCAGCTTCAACATATTGAACGAATGGAAGCCATCGGCACTCTGGCAGGAGGTATCGCACACGATTTTAATAATCTGCTCATGGTGATCCAGGGCAATATCACCAAAATCCAGTATGATATAACACCCGAACACCCGAATTATAAAGATCTGACCCATATCGAAAAACAGGTCGAGCGTGGCGCTTCATTAACCCGTCAGCTGCTGGGATATGCCAGAAAAGGCCAGTATGAAGTCTGCACTGTCAACCTCAACCTGATTATCCGGGAAAACGCACAGACCTTCTGGCGCACCCGGAAAAATATCAGCATCCATTATGATCTGTCCGAAAACCTGTCCCTGGTGGATGCGGATGCCTCCCAGATCGAACAGGTGCTGATGAATCTTTTTATCAATGCCTCGGATGTCATGCCCGAATCCGGCACTCTTTTTCTCACCACCCGGAATGTGACACAAGAAGAAATGGTGAATAAACCATACATACCCAAATCCTCAAACTATGTCCTCCTGGAAGTTAAAGACACGGGCACGGGCATGGATCAGAAAACCATGGAAAAAATATTCAATCCTTTTTTCACCACCAAGGAGATGGGCCGGGGAACCGGACTGGGACTGGCCTCTGCATATGGCATTATCAAGGCGCATGACGGATATATTGATGTCACCTCCCAAAAAGGCACAGGAACCACATTCCATATTTATCTGCCAATTTCAAAAAAAAGCCCGGGTCCGACACCTGATACCCGGGTACAAACCATCTTCCACGGCACAGAAACCATACTGCTGGTGGATGATGAACCCATTGTGCTGGAAGCCGGGGCAGATATGCTGGATCTTCTCGGATATACGGTCCTGACTGCTGAGAACGGCAAAAAAGCCATTGATATTTATCAAAACAACAAAGACCGGATTGATCTGGTACTCCTGGACATGATTATGCCGGATATGGGGGGCGGGATCGTTTTCGACAGACTCAGAGAAATCAATCCGGATGTCTGCATTATTTTATCCAGCGGCTACAGTGTGGAAGGCAAAGCCACCGACATAATGAATCGGGGATGCAACGGGTTTATACAGAAACCCTATACCATTGAAGCCATTTCAAAAAAAATAAAATCAACCATGAACAGAAGGATGGACGGAATCTGCCATGAAGACCATGAAAGCGCTGGTAAAAACGAAACCGGAAAAGGGATTATGGCTTGAATTATTGAATAATTTTAAATAAGATAAGCAGGTTATCAGTTTCTCATCACCTGACTAAATTAAAGAAAGGGACTTTAATGGACAGCCAACAAATTCTTGAGAACAAAACCATTCTCGTGGTGGATGATGAGCCCGACATCCTGGAAACCCTTGAAGAATTACTCTATATGTGCGCTGTTGATACGGCCTCAACCTTTGAGGATGCAGTTGCCCTGCTGAAAAAAAACACATACGATGCTGCTGTCCTGGATATTATGGGCGTTGATGGATATAAACTTTTAAAAATCACCAGCAGGATTGATGTCCCGGCGCTCATGCTCACTGCCCATGCCCTGACTCCGGATAATCTTAAAAACGCCATTGAACAGGGCGCTGATGCCTATATCCCCAAAGACAAACTGGCGGATATTGCCCTTTACGTGGCAGATATCCTGCAGGCGAGAAAAGAAGGAAAAAGAGCGCATGCCACCTGGTTCTCATTACTTAAACCTGCATTTGACAAACTGTTCGGTGAAGGGTGGCGAAAACCGGACCGGAATTTCTGGGATGAATTTGACAACAACCAGATTTCTTCAAGAGACGACATCCAGAAAATGGATTAGTCTTCAAGCGGGATGCGCACGGTAAAACAGGTTCCCCTGCCCGTGTCCGACTCAAGAGCCAGCGCTCCGCCCATATCCTTGAGCAGCTCCCGGACCCCGGCAAGCCCCAGCCCATGACTTTGAACTGCATCACTTAAAGACAGCCCCGGGGTAAAATAACTGTCAAAAATCCGGGGCTGCTTTTCTTTCGGGATACCGTTGCCATCATCTTTTACAGTTAAAATCAGATAATTCTGATCAATATGCCCGCTTAATTTTACAAGATTTTTACGATATTTAAATGCATTGGACACAAGATTTTTCAGGACCTGTCCTGTTTTCATTTCATCGACGCGTATCAGCGCCTCCCACAGACCCTCATCAAAAGACAGCCGGACACCACTGTCATGCACGGCCGAAGCCAACTCGACACAGGTTCTGGCGGCTGCAATATTTTCTGAAACCAATGAATCCAGAAGATCAAACAGTTCCGTTAAAACCGACGTCACAATGGATGACATACTGGCCCTGCTGACGCAGGTTTCCCCCTGCCGGGATCTGCCCTGCTCCAGAACATCATTTACCAGCCTTCGGGTGACCTGCACATTGCGCAAAATTCTGGTGAGCACTTTCATCTGCTTATCTGTTAAAGCCCCATATAGCTCCGGCTGTTCCAGAAGCAGTCTTGTGCCAGCTTCAATGACTGCAATGGGTACTTTTAAATCATGGATAAGAAATTCAGTCCGGATCATCTTGTCATGCATTTTTTCACGCTCTGGAAATAAACTTTCTTGTCTCGGTATGCACCTTGACCATTTCGCCGGATTCCAGATATTCCGGAACCTGAATTTCAACCCCGTTTGAAAGGGTTGCAGGTTTGGTCCGTGCTGTTGCACTGGCGCTTTTGATGGCAGGGGCTGTCCGGGTAATTTCAAAAACAAGGGTAACCGGTATTTCCAGAGAGACCATATTGTCATCAATGATCAGACCGATAAGACCTTCCATTTCATCTGTGAGCCAGATGAGTTCATCTTCAATAACATCTGCTGCAATCATGTACTGAGAATACTCCTGAGTATCCATAAATACATGGAGATCACCATCCGGATAAAGATACTGCACTGATCTTCTGAGAAGCGCAACTTCAGGCAGACTGTCATTGCCTTTATAACTTGCTTCATATTTCTGCCGGGTCCTGACACTGCTGAACCTGACTTTATACAGCGTTACAGCGCCTCTTGCCGAAGGTGATCTTACATCAATATGTTTCACCATATAAGCTTCACCGTTAATCTCCACTACATTTCCTTTTTTCAAATCACAAGCCTTGGGCATTTTTTTCATTCTCCTGATGATGCTGTCTTAAAAGCATATTCATATCATTCAACCGCAATTTTTAAAAGCCCGGCAGCGTTTAAATTTTCCGGGCAGTCACATGAAAAAAAATACAATCTCCGGCCTGATGGATGTTTCATTACCCGCTTGATATCGTTATAAATGCTGCTTCAGGACAGATACAACCGCATCCGGATCTTCCATGGTGAAAAAATGACCCAGGTTTTCCATTTCAATAAAATGACAGTTTTTGATTTTGTGTTCAAGCAAAAGACCGGATTGTCTTGCAAACATTTCAGAATGCTGACCCCGCACCACCAGTGTGGGCACATGGATATGGCCTGCATGCCGCCAGGTATTGAAGGGAACCAGGGTATACATCCGGGCTTCAAATTCCGGTGCGCAGCACAATGAACAGGTCTCATCACGGGGGTCTTTTTCCATGGCTGTATCCACATAGGCCTGAACAAACCGGGCCTCCCAGGTTTTAAACATGCCTTTGCCTGAATAATGGGCCAATGCCTGTTGCCGGGAGGAAAACTGCGACTTTTTTTTGAGGGCCAGACGTGCCAGAGGATAATGTTTTGCCAGCTTTAGCGTTCTTGCAAGGCTTGCAGACCAGACCACTTTCCTGGGCAGGATAATGGGATCCAGCAGAATAATTTTAGAAAACAGATGCGGATACATGGCAGCTGCAGCATAAATAAAATATCCACCCATGGAATGGCCCATTCCGATAACCGGCGGACGGGTAATGGATTGAACCAGTTGTTCAAGATCCTTTAAAAAGATATCCCAGCTTTTGACCTTTTGCGTGTTTTCTTTTGTGGAAGATCCATGCCCCCGGACATCCGGAGCCAGAATCTGAAAGCCCATAAAATCTGATTGTGGTAAATCGGGTTGTGACAAATCTGATATCGGGGAAGCCAGTTTTTCCAGAAACGGCAGATACGTTCCGGCACTCATGGAATTGCCATGACAAAAAAAGATCTGATCTCCCTGGGTTCCGGTTTTATAATAATGAAACCGTCCCTGGGGAATTTCTATAAAATGTGATGTGGTCATATGTATCAGGCCCTTGCCAGCACAAGTGCATCTACTTTTGATGCATTGTGCTGTAATAATTGAACAGCCGCCTCATTGCAGGTTGCCCCGGTTGTAAACACATCATCTATCAGAAGGATATGCTTGTTTTCAATGTGTTCTTCATTCATCACCGCAAACGCCCCTTTAAGATTCGTTTTTCTGTGATCAATATCAAAGCCGGTCTGGGGAGATGTTTTTTTTATGCGAAACAGTGACCGGGTATCTATCTGCCATTGCGGCTGTCTTCCCCACTTTTGCTCATATTTTTTTTTAAAATTTCGAATCAGAATAAACGCCTGGTTAAATCCCCGGTCTTTGAGCTTTTTTTTGTGCAGTGGAACCGGCATGATCACATCAATGGGGTCTTTAAAAAAATGCTGTTCATAGGTCTGGAACATCAGGTCTTCAAACACCTTTGCCACAGACAGGCAAGACTGGTACTTGAACAGGTGAATTGCATCTTTTAATACCCCCTGATACAGGGCAGCGGCCCTGACTTTACCCAGGGTTAAAGGCGTTTTCAGGCAGGACTGGCAGACATGATTGTCACTGCTGCCCTGGACAAATTTAAGCCCGCATTTTTTACAATACGGTTTATCGATCAAAGAAAATCCAGAGGACAGACACTGATCACAGAAACAGGCCTGAATTGAGGCGGATGACTGAACTGCTGTGTCCATATAAACACCGCATTTCATGCATTTGGGAGGATAAAAAAGCTGTTCAATTCCGGAGAAAATCCGGTGTTTTAATCCGGAAGACATACCCCCTCAACCCCTTTGCCGCAGCGCTTCAAACATGGCAATGCCGCCTGCCACAGATGCATTCAAAGAATTGATCCGGCCCTTATTGGGAATGGATAACAAAAAATCACATTCTTTTTGTACAAGCGGCCGGATGCCTTTGTGTTCCCCGCCAATCACCAAAGCGATATTTCCGGTCAGGTCTGCTTCATACATCGGTGTGCTTCCCTGTGCATCCAGACCGAACACCCACACCCCGTTTTTTTTAAGATCCCTTAAAATCGAAGCGGTATTGGTGATCATGTAGATATCTGCATGTTCCATGGCACCTGCTGAACTTCTGGACACGGTGGATGAAGGCTGACACGACCGGTCTTTTGGGATCAATATATAGTCTACTCCTGCGCACACTGCGGTTCGGACCAGTGCGCCCATATTCTGGGGATCTTCAATATTTTCCAGTACCAGAATAAAGCCGGGTGTTTGTTTTTTGATCATCCGGGGAATCACTTCAGATGCATTGTCTGCCGGAAAAGCAGATGTTTCTGCAGCCATGCCCTGGTGGGTTGAAAACTGGGTCATTTTGTCCAGCGTTTCCGGGGTCACCATCTGGATTTTAATATTGCGTTCCCTGGCAATGGCCTCAATTTCTTCAAGTCTGTGAACAGATCTTTTTTTTGACAGCATCAGGGAATAAAACTGTCTTTTTTGCGCCTTTAATGCCTCTAAAATCGAATGATACCCGAATAAAATATCTTTCATTGTGATTCTTTATTTAAGATTTCGTTTTCAAAAATCCGGCACATGGACGCAATGGCCTCATCCAGATCATCATTGACAACACAGTACTGATACAGCTCTTTTTGTTCTATTTCCCTCCGGGCATTTTCCAGACGTTTTTCAATCACTGCCCGGGTATCTGTTCCACGATCCTTAAGCCGCTGTGCCAGAATATCAAAGGACGGGGCCATGATAAATATGGTAACCGCTTTAATCCCGGCATCCAGAATCTGTTTTGCACCCTGGACATCAATATCCAGAATCAGATTCTGACCTTTTTCCAGAGACTCATTTACAAAGGCTTTTGAAGTGCCGTAATAATGATCATGAACCTTTGCCCATTCAAGCCAGTCGCCCTGATCAATTTTTTCTTCAAATTCTTGTGCCGTAATAAAAAAATAATCCTGACCATTTACTTCATTTTTTCTCGGGCTTCGGGTGGTATGTGAAATGGAATAGGAAAGCGTGTCAAAACGCTTTAAGACCTGCCGGATCAATGTGCTTTTCCCGGCTCCTGAAGGAGCGGAAATAATAAATAATTTTCCAGGATGGTTCATTAATGGGTCACAGTCCTTATCTATTCATTGTCCTTGTCTTTATCCTTGATGGGATCGCCTTCCTGATTCATCAGCGATTCAAACCGGTTGGAAACGGTTTCCGCCTGGATAGCAGACAAAATCACATGATTGCTTTCAGTGATAATCACCGCCCGTGTTTTTCTGCCATGGGTTACATCAATCAGGCGTTTTGCCTCTTTGGCTTCATCCTTGACCCGTTTCATGGGCGCAGAATTCGGAGATAAAATGGCCACCACCTTCTTGGCAACCACGGTATTTCCAAACCCTAAATTCAAAAGCTGCTGTTCCAGTATTTTTAATTTTTTATCAGCTGTTTTATTCAATGTTCTGTACCTGTTCCCTTATTTTTTCAAGTTCGGATTTTAAATCCACCATTGCATGGGACAATCTGGCATCCCCGGACTTTGATCCAATGGTATTGAACTCCCGGTTGAATTCCTGAATCAGAAAATTGAGCTTTTTCCCTTCTGATTCAGGTGCATCCAGAATCTCCCGGAACTGTTTAATATGACTGTGCAGCCGGATGATCTCTTCAGACACATCGCTTTTATCTGCAAGAACAGCTGCTTCCTGGGCAATTCTGACAGGGTCGATTTCATCGGTGTCTTTGGTCAGGCGGGCAATCCGTTCCATGAGTCTGTCCCGGTAGATCCCAGGAATCTGCCCGGCCAGTTCCTGAACCTGGCTTAAACTGTTTTCGATATAATCCATTCGTGCTGCAAGATCACCATACAGGTTGCGGCCTTCCTGTTTTCTCATGGCATCCAGCTGTGCACTGGCCTCTTCGATGGCCGGTAGAATTGCTTTCCACAATTTCTGAGAATCCAGCTGTGTCTTTGAAGGAATAATCAGATTTTTAACGGACAGCACCTGATCCAGACTGATATCACAGGTTAAATTCAATTCTTTTTTCAGTGTCTGGAGCGCATGAAAATAAGAGGCCGCTTTTATTTGATCCACCTCAAACTGCTCAAGATCGCCTGCAGTATCCTGGATATGCAGCCGGATTTCCACCCGTCCTCTTGCATGCAGCCGGGCAATGATTTTTTTAATATCTTCTTCAAATGCCTGACAGGCTTCCGGGCAGTAAAACGCAATGTCCAGATGGCGGGAATTATAAGAGCGGATGGTCACATCCGCTGTGATGGTCTCAAAAGTGAAAACTGCCTGGGCAAATGCCGTCATGCTCTTAATCATGGGTCTTTCCTTTTACTGCTTTTAAATCCAGAAGATATTTATTCCGGACCTTTGATAAAAATTCAATCATTTTGTCCGATGCATAATCCGGATATGTCCATTCCAGGGTCTGAAATCCGTTTTTTTTGGAATATATCAATGTCAGGTCTGCATATATTTTTCTGCCAATATAAATTCTGTGGGAATATTCCTTCCCGGTTGCCAGGATAAACCGTGAGGACACCAGATATCCGGGATCAAAATTCACATTGCGCCGGTCTCCCACTGAAAATATTTTTTCAAATTCATTGGTGGTTTCTTTAATGCGGGCCAGATCATCCTGTTCGATCAGTTCCTTAAAAACAAACACCTTTCTGTACAAAGGGGACCCCATTTCGGCATAATAATAATCCGTGTAGGCAAAATCCAGCCATGAACTGATCATATCCACAGGACCAAAGGCCTTTTCCAGAACAGGATAGATTTTATCAATCCATTCTTTCTGGTTCATGATACACCCCACCACCAGTTTTGCCGGTTCCGGATCTTTTGGCGTACTCATGGTTAAAGCGGTTTTGCCTCATCAATCAGCATGATGGGAATATCTTCCCTGATCTCGTATACCAGCCTGCAGGCATCACAGATCAAGCCGTCTTTTTTTTCATTCAAGTGAATATCACCCTTGCATTTAGGACATACCAGTATTTCCAGTAATTCTTCTGAAACCGCCATTGTCTTTATTCTCCTTTATATATTTGCTGCAGTCTGATTTTTCTTAAGGTTTAATCGCCTGCAGGGTCTGAAGTTTAAAATATTCGCCCTCAAGTTTCATCAATGCGTCATGGGTTCCCTGTTCACAGATTTCACCGTCTTTGAGCAGAACAATCCTTGATGCATAATCAATGGTGGACAGCCTGTGGGCAATAACAAAGGATGTTCTTCCTTTCATCAGATTTTCAAGCGCTTTCTGGACCACGCCCTCGGCCTCTGAATCCAGAGCAGAGGTTGCCTCGTCCAGAATCAGGATCGGTGCATCCTTGATCAGTGCCCGTGCAATACAGATCCGCTGTTTTTCACCACCGGACAGCCGGGACCCCAGCTCTCCGATAACCGTGTCAAACCCTTTTGGAAACCCTTTGATAAAATCATAGGCATAGGCTGCCTTTGCTGCATTTTCTATTTCCAGATCCGTGGCATCCATTTTTCCGTACCGGATATTTTCCCGTACAGATTCATTAAACAAAATAGGCTCCTGGGTCACAATGGCAATATGATCCCTTAAAGATGCGATGGACAGATCCTTTACATCAATGCCAGCCACTTTTACACTGCCGCCTGTGGCATCATACAGCCGCGGGATCAGATTTACCAGGCTGGTCTTCCCGCCCCCGCTCATGCCCACCAGCGCCAGAACTTCGCCCGGTGCAACCCTAAGACTGATATTTTTCAAGGCCGGAGCATCCTTTGGACTGTAGGAAAAGCTCACCTGGTCAAATTGAACATCAAAGGGCCCTTTTTCAAGGATCACCGGAGTTGTGCTTTCCGGTATGGTGGAGGTTTCTTCCAGCACATCAAATATTCTTGTGGCCGAGGCAATGCCTTCCTGGATGGTATTGTTCAGTTTGGTCAGTTTTTTTACCGGATCATACAGCATCATTACAGCGGTTAAAAAAGAAAAAAACGTACCCGGCGTAGAGGTTCCGTTGATGACCCGCATGCCGCCAAACCAGATAATAAAGGCAATCCCGATGCCGCCTAAAAACTCCATTACCGGAGAGGATAAGGCTTTTGCAATCACTTTTTTCATCTCAAGCCGAAACAGTTCCCGGGTTTTTTCCTTAAATCTTTCCTTTTCAAAGGCCTGGAGATTAAAAATTTTAATAATCTTGCTGCCCGTAAAGGTCTCATGCAAAAATGAATTCAGATCCGCCATGGTCACCTGGGTGCCGGTGGAAAATTTTCTGACCCTGCGGCCGAACAGCACAATGGGATAAAACGCAATGGGAAGCACAATAAATGCCCCTAAGGCCAGCTGCCAGTCCCGGTAAAAGATGACAAACAAAAACGCAACCACAGAGAAAAAATCCCTGAACAGATTGATGGCGGCATTTGACACCATCCCCTTGACGATGTTCACATCATTGGTAATACGGGACATCAAAGCCCCTGTTTTTTCCTTATGAATAAAGGCAATGGGCAGGTCTGTAATTTTTTCGTACAACGCATCCCTGAAAAACCGGATAATTTTTTCCCCGATAAAATTCATCAGGTATTCTGAACCATACGATCCCACACCCTTCAGGAAAAAAACCAGGATGGCAAGACCGGGGATGAGCAGCAGCATTTCCCTGTTCTGTTTTATAAAGATATCATCCATCACCGGCTTGACCAGCAGGGCCATGGCACCATTTGCACCTGCCACCACAATCATGCAGACAGCAGCTATGGTCATGCGCTGCCAGTATTGAGAAACCAGAGAAATGATCTTTTTCTGCCGCGTCTTTGATAACCTGGGGTTTGCTTTATCCATAGGCCTTCATTTATTATACTGCCGGGTATTGTCAATCTTTAAAAAACATGAGAAAAATGTCCCCATGACAAAAGAATTCTTTATACTCAATTTTTTCAGACTTTACAATATACTCTGGGCGCTGGTGCTTCCTTTTCTTGCAAAACACAACCGCCTGAAACCCGGATTTTCAAAACGGGTCCATATGCGCCACCACAGGAAAGCCGACATCTGGATTCAGGCGGCTTCCGCCGGAGAAGCCTATCTTGCGGTGCATCTGATCAAAACCCTTGTCCCTGAAAAACCCACTAAAATCCTGGCAACCACCATCACCCGACAGGGAATGGATATTTTAAAATCTCAACTCACCAGAACTCGCCTGCATCCCCTTATTCAATTGAAAATTGAATGGTCGCCCTTTGACAAGCCATCCATCATAAAACAGGCTGTTCATATCATCCATCCTGAAATCATGATTCTGCTGGAAACAGAAATCTGGCCGGCTCTGCTGTGGTATCTCAAACGCAACCGTACCCGGATATATATTGTCAATGCCCGGCTGTCGGCAAAAAGCGTTTCCCAGTATCAAAAAAGCATTTTTTTGTGGAAACACCTGGCTCCGGATATGATTCTTGCCACATCCGATCTGTACGCAGACCGCTACCGGCAGATCTTTAAAACAGCCCGGGTGCATACCATGGCAAACATCAAATTTGAATCCATGGATTCTGATCTGCAGGATAATACCGATGCCTGTAAACAGATCGAACACCTGCTGCCGAAATCTTTGCCGCTGACGGTTCTGGCCTCCATCAGAAAACCCGAAGAAAAAGATGTCCTCAAGATATTAAAGGCCATAACAACAGAATACCCGGATCAGGTGGTGGCTGTTTTTCCCCGGCATATGCACAGGATTTGCGCCTGGGAAAACCATTTAAAGCGTCACAAATTGAATTACCGGTTAAAATCCTGTATTTCAGATCCTGTAAAAACACCGCAGATTATCCTGTGGGACACCTTCGGGGAACTCAAAACAGTATATTCCTTTGCCCGGGTTGTCTTTGTCGGCGCAAGTTTAAAACCCCTTGGCGGCCAGAACTTCATTGAACCTGCCGTCACCGGCGCTGTAACCATCACAGGCCCGTATTATGATGATTTTGCATGGGCATCAGACACCATAACTGAGCATATCGTCATCCAGAAAGCCACCTGGACCCAGGTCAAAAAAGCCATTGTCACAGCCCTTGAGAATCCTTGTGACCGATCCTGGAAAAAGCAAAAGGCATTTGACTATATTCTCAGCCGCAGGGGCGGAACCCGAACCGCCTGGCAAAAAATTTTAAAAGCCTTTGACGAATAAAAATTAAACGTATATAATTTTCACATCATACGAACTGTATATCTTTCTGAACTTTTTTTTGCTGTTATTTTTTTCTTTTCGCTTTTTTTGTCTCCATTCTGAATTTTACCGCAACCCTGCATCTGTGAAAAATCTTTAACCTGCAGGCGTAAGAGCATCACAGATGTGATTGAATAATTTTTTAAAAAGGAGGCGCTTTATGGAAAAACATGCCATGCATTATGAAACCATCACCCGGCTGACAACTGCTATTTCCCAATGCAAAGACCCGGAGGAAGTGGCTGTTATCACGGCAGAAAGTGTTAAAACTGCATTCAATGCAAAAGGCTGCTCCGTGTTTCTGGTGGACAAGGACACCCGGGAACTGGGACTTGTGGCATCTTCCGGCCTCAGCCATGAATACCTGAACAAAGGGCCCATCCATTTTATGCAGACCATAAAAGAAGCAAAGAATGCCGTCCCTGTCGCCATCTATGATGTAATGGATGATCCCAGAATTGAATATCCGGAAGCGGCCAGAAAAGAAGGCATATCCTCATTGCTGGGGGTTCCCATCATCAGCCACAACAAGATTATCGGGGCCTTGCGGGTCTACACCAGTGAACCCTGGGAATTTTCCTTTCAGGATGTCACCGTGATCCAGGCTGTTGCACTGATCTGCGGCATGGCCATGGATATGTGCCGTATGTATAAAGGGTATAAAACCAGCATTGAAATTCTTAAAGACATGCGAGGAAAAAATACATACAGCACCCACAAATGGACACCCTATGAGGGCGTTCCCAAAAGTGTGGAACAATCCATCTGTGATTTTTAACCAATATTCTTTTTAAAAAAATACATCTGGGGCCATATCAATTGATATGGCCCCAGATGAATGCATTCAACCTGCTCAAACTTCTCATACCGGCCGAAGAAGATATAAAAAACAAAAGATATAAAGAAGCGCGGAATTTTTTTGAGGAATTTAAACGTGATAAAAAACGATCAAAAAGACAAAACCCCGTCAAGCTCATGTTTTAAAGACCGGTTCATCAGCCGCTCAACCGTCTCTTCCACCGGACGGTTTTCAAAAAGAACTGCATAGACTTCATTACAGATGGGTAGATCCACGCCCAGTTTTCTTGACAGATTATAAACAGACCGGGTGGTTTTTACCCCTTCTGCCACCATTCGCATCTCAGAGATGATTTCATCCAGTTTTTTGCCTGCGCCAATCTGCTTGCCCACGGTATAATTGCGGCTCAATGCGCCGGTACAGGTCAACAGCAGATCCCCTACCCCGGCAAGCCCTGCAAGGGTTAACGGATCTGCACCCAGCCGGGTTCCCAGACGGTTCATTTCTGTCAAGCCTCTGGTAATCAATGCCGCCCGCGAGTTAAGGCCCATATTCATTCCATCACAGATCCCTGCTGCAATGGCCAGTACATTTTTCATGGCCCCCCCGATCTGGGTTCCCACAGGATCATCATTTACATATACCCTGAAACTCGGGCAGGAAAACATGCTTTGCACATATTCTGCAGATTCACGACACACAGAGGCTGCTGCCACTACGGTGGGCAACTGGTTGGCCACCTCCCGGGCAAAACTTGGGCCTGACAGCACCACCAGATTATCCGGAGAAAGAAAATCAATCTGTTCTTCAAAAATCTGGGTCATGGTCATATGGGTTTTATTTTCAATCCCTTTGGATGCGGTCACCACAATGGTATCCGGACGGATAAATGCTTTCATTTTCCCTGCAATATCCCGGGTGCAATGGGACGGCACCACGCTGAGAACCAGATCCTTGTTGCTGACAACCTTTTCCAGATCATTGGACGCAATAATATTTTCCGGCAGTGGTATCCCCGGCAGAAACACCTTGTTTTCCCGCAGGGTGTCAATCTGTTCTTTGACTTCGGGTTCAAACACCCACAGATCCAGAACAAACCCCTTGTCTGCAAGTAATTTAGCAAGGGCTGTTCCCCAGCTTCCGCCACCCACAACCCCGACCCGGGTTGTGGCCATATCTATAATTTTACCCATGCGTTCTTTTTTCCTTTCCGATCCTTAAAAGATCCTGAATATGTAAAGCATTCGCATCCAATATTTTTCAAATGGTAGTTTATACACCATATCATTTTTGGGATCAACTCTAATAAAACCATAACGCAACACCGTCAGGCTCATTTATCCCAGAACGGAGCAACCTGTCCCTGTATAACCTTTATTTTTTCCCAGACCCTGCCCAGAACATAGGGTTCACTGTTCAGCCACTGCTCATCCAGGGCTGTGCGGGATTCAAAATCACAGACAATCACCGATCCGATCATTTTTTGTTCATCATTGAGCATGGCCACAGCATACAGCCATCTGCCGGAGTCGTGCATTTTTTTTGCAACCTCAAGATGCGCGGGTCTTGCTGCCAGTCTTCTTTCCTGCGCCTGCTCGTCTGTTCCGTCATATCCAATCACAATAAACTGCATAATTTTTATCTCCCCTGCACACTCATTAAACTTTAATCTTTACAAAAAACTGACCGGGTCGAGGGCTTAAGCCTTGGCATAACGATATTTTCTGCATCTGACCAGTCAATATAGTCAGAAGAATCGTATTTGGTTTAACCATGGGTTTTGTATATCATTCTGATATACATAAAATCAACGCAAGTTTTGCAAAATTCAGCGGTCTTACAATTATGTAATTGCCTTTTATATACCCGTTCCGGGCCGCTCACCTTGCTCTCGCCGGAAGGACATTTTGGTAAATTCTAAATTCACTGCACTAAACAGCGAAAACTGCGGGCAGGTATGTCCTCAAACAGTTCGCTGTTTTTAACGTTTCGTTTCATTAAGAATTTATAGCAAAATGATCCTTCTGATTGGCTCCCAGCAAGGCAAGCAACCCTCCACTGGCACCATCATCATAATTAAACGGTTATGTCAAAGCGCAAAAATCTGACAATGTCCACCGGTGAACCGATTCGCCAGTCCCGGCTGGAATGATCTTGCAGTCCGGCATAGAACATGTCAACTGTTCCCATCCTGGCGACAAAAGATCATCCTATCGGGACGAAAAAGCCGGTGCAAAAGACGACCTGGGAGCAGATCCTTTTTTGAGAGAAACTTAAAATTTCGGAATTCAGCATTGTAGAAAAAAACGCTCTCAACAGCACTGTTGAAGAGCCCATTAAAAGGTGCTATTATTTTGACCCGTTAATAACCCTTGAAGTTTAAGAGGTGTATAATGAAAGCAAAATTTGCAGCTGTCGTTCAATCTCTTAGTGATTTTGAGGCTGAGTCAGAGGAACGCGCTTTCATGAAAGATATCCTGAAAGGCATGGTTGACTTAGAAGAAGGCAGAGAATTCAGCCTTGAAGATGTGAAGAATCGCCTGAACCTTAAATAATAATATGCCTAAGCAACCGTCCCATCCTGGCGACAAAAGATCATCCCATCGGGACGCAGCCTCCTGCCTTTACTTCCGATAAAAAAATTTGACTTATTATGCATAGATTGTTAAATTTATGCATAATAGGAGGTGACTATGAGAACAACACTTGATTTGCCTGATAATTTGGTGGATGAGGCTATGAAAGCAACTCGCATCAAAACAAAAACAAAGGTCATTATAACAGCTTTAGAACAATTAATTCGAAAATCCCAATTATCCGAGCTTAAAAAATTTAAAGGAAAGTTGAATTTAGACATCGATTTAGAAACGATTCGAGGGCGTAAATGACGGTTTTAGTCGATACATCAATCTGGATAGACTATTTTAAAAGCGGAAACAATTCTACGCAGATGGATTTTTTAATTGATGAAAACCTTCTTGCAACCAATGATCTTATTCTCTCAGAATTAATACCGTTCCTGAAAATCAGGAATGAAACCCACATCATCGATTTATTATATAATATTAATAAATTAGAACTTTTGATAGATTGGAAAGAAATCATAAATTATCAATATCAATGTTTAAAAAGCGGGCTGAATGGCATTGGAATTCCTGATTTGATAATCGCTCAAAATGCAAAACAAAATGGATGCAAAATCTACACTTTAGATAATCATTTTGATTTAATGAAAAATATTATCTCCCTGCAGATTCAAACATAAATTCAAAAAGGGAAAAGACCATGACGCTTGCGATCAAAATAAGAAATGCAGTCCCATCTGACATTGAGGACATGATCCGGTTGCTTGAGCAGCTTTTTACCATTGAAAAAGATTTTACATTTGATGAAGATTGCCACCGGAAAGGATTATTACTGATGATGGAAGGCTGCGGCAAGCATAAAACCCTCAAGGTGGCAGAGCACAATCAAAAAATCATCGGCATGTGCAGCATACAGACCCGCATATCCACCGCAACCGGTGGGGTTTCAGGTTTTATTGAGGATCTGGTGGTGGATAAACACCACAGGGGCAACGGTGTCGGAAAAGCCCTGCTTGATCACATGAACCGCTGGGCACAGCAGCGGGGTATCCAGAGCCTGCAGCTTCTTGCCGATAAACACAATACACCGGCCCTTGATTTTTATCATCGCCTGAACTGGCAAACCACTCAACTGATATGCCTTACCAAAAAAATTTAACGGCCTTGCAATCTGGAAACTGGCCCGGCAGATGTGTTTAAAATCCTTGCAATTTCAACAGATCCCCTTATATAGTACAGCAATAATCATTCTTTAAAGCATGATTGGCTAAAATAAACGCTTTCAAGTTTAAAAACGCTTCCGGGGGCCTGTGTATGACAGATACCAATGAATCTGCCGATAAACTGAAAAAACGGATCAAAGAACTGGAAGAACAGAATCAGCGGCTTAATAATATCATTTCAAAAGCCCCTGTTCCTCTTTTCGTCCTTGATAAACATCACACCATCACCCATTTTAACCAGGCACTGGAAAACTTGTCCGGCCTGTCTGCGAATAAAATGATCGGCACACAGAAACAATGGAAAGCGTTTTATTCGAACATACGTCCGGTCATGGCTGACCTGATCGTTGACCAGGCATCTGATGAGCAGATATCAAATCATTACGGACTCAAATACAGTGGCAAAAACAAAGACAGCTTTGCTGCCACTGATTTTTTCCCGGATCTGGGAGAAAAAGGCAAATGGCTGTTTTTTTCAGCATCCCCGTATACGGACAGCAACGGCCATATTGCAGGGGCCGTTGAAACCCTCCAGGACATCACAGAAGAAAAAACAGCTGAAAAACAGACAAAAGAACTTTCCCGTATCTACCAGAACATCCTGGAGTTTATTCCCTACCCTGTAATGGTATTCAACAGCAAAGGCCTATTAAGCTATATCAACCCGGCATTTACCGATATATTCAAATGGACGCCCGAAGAACTGATCGGCAGAACCGTCCCCTTTATCCCCCAGGGGCTTGAAAGCGATACATATCAGATGCTCACCCAGTTTCAGAAGAACAAATCCCTTGCCCGCTATGAAACCCGCCGCCTGACAAAACAAGGCAAGGTCATTGATGTCGTCATCTGGGCATCGTCACAGACACGGGCAGAAAGCGGCGAAACAGAACATTTTGTCATTTTAAGGGATATTACAGAAGAAAAACGGCTTGAAGCAAATAACCGGACCATCATGCGAATCAGCGCGGTTCTTCCTGAGTATCCGGAACTCGAAGATCTGATGAGTTATATTTCCAAGGAGATAAAAACGCTTTTAGATACAGAAGGCGCCCTGATTCTTTTATATGATGAAATCAAGGAGGAACTGTTTTTCACAGGCGCAGCCTACGATGACTCTGATACGGAAAAAAGAGCCAGAAAATTCAGATTCCCCATGGATTCCCTGCTGGCCGGAAAAATTATCAAAACCGGGGAATATGCCCTGGTCAATGATGCACAAAAACTTAAAGCGGATTATCCGCAAAGGGATTCGCTTTTAGGATATAAAACCCGTAACCTTCTGGAAGTCCCCATCATCAATGAAGACCGGATCATTGGTGTTCTTTGTGCCATCAATAAAAAACACAATCCCTTTGACTATAATGATATGGAGCTGATGTCAATGATTGCGGGAACCTGCGCCATATCCATTGAAAACGCCCGGTTTTCTGAAGCGGTCAGAGAAGCCTACCGGGATGTGGCATCCATGAACCGTGCAAAAGGAAAGGCCATTAACCACCTGTCCCATGAACTCAAAACCCCTGTGGCCATACTTACCGGATCATTGAGCCTTTTAAGAAAGAAGCTGATCCTGGCCACAGGAGAAAATGATGATACCACGCTTGAACGCATTGAACGAAACCTGAACCGGATTGTTGAAATTCAAGGTGAGGTTGCAGATATCATGGAAGACAAGACATATTCAGCACAGAAATTACTGCTGAAAATGTTCGAAGCCTGCCAGGATGAGCTGGAAACCCTGATCCATCAGAACGTGAACAATGAGAATTTCAGCGAAAATATAAAGCAGCTGATTGACGAAAAATTCGGCCCGCGGTCCATGATATATTCAACCATTGAATTCTGTGACTATTTTCGTACATTATATACCGGCCTGGAACCTGAATTTTCACAAAGGTTTCTGAATATACAGATCACAATGGACAAGAATCTGCCAAAGTTGTCACTGCCCAGAGAAATACTGGATAAAATGATCACAGGCCTGATCAAAAATGCCATTGAAAACACCCCGGACAACGGCCGGATAGACATCTCCATTTTAAAGGAAGAATCCGGCATTCTGTTCATTGTCAATGATTTTGGCGTGGGGATTGAAAAAGATTCACAGAAAAGAATTTTTGAAGGGTTTTTCAACACCCAGGACATGCTTTTATACTCCACCAAAAAACCTTTTGAATTCAATGCCGGGGGCAAGGGTGCAGATTTACTGAGGATTAAAATCTTTTCAGACCGGCTGGGCCTTACCCTGAAAATGGAATCAAAACGCTGCCGGTTTCTCAAAGAGAATAAAGAAGCTGACTGCCCCGGCAATATTTTAAAATGCACATTCTGTAACAGCCAGCAGGACTGTTTAAATTCAGGCCATTCCATATTCAGTTTGTTTTTCCCTGCAAAAAAATAAACCTTTTTTTAAAACATCACTAAAAGAAAAAGATCATTGAAAAGCAAGGCACCGGATGATAAAAGGATAAGGGTTTCTTTAAAAATTTTGGAGGATTGAAATGAACACTTCGCGCATTAAATGTATCTTCATATTTATATTTACTCTTTTTGTCATGGCAGGATGTGCCTCAGACCAGGAAAAAACACAAAAATTTCTGACTGAAAGTCAGGCATATTTTGACAGCGGCGAATATAACAAGGCGGATATCCAGGTTAAAAATGCCATCAAATTAAGTCCACAGTCAGTTGCAGCATATGAACTGCTGGCAAAGATTCAGCTGAAACTGGGAAAAGGCCGGGAAGCATTTAATGCATTTGTTAAAATTGAAGAACTTGCCCCGGATAATCTCAAGAATAAAATCCAGGTGGCATCCTTTTTTCTGTTGGGAAAAAATATTGAAGAAGCAGAAAAAAGAGTGTCCCGGGTTTTGGAAAAAGAACCGGATAATATTGATGCCCTGTATCTTCAGGGCGGTATCCTGACCCAGAAAAAAGAACCGCTGGATAAAATTGAAAAAAACTATTTGAGAATTCTGGAAATTGATAATACGCAGGCCAAAGCCCTTCTGCTGCTGGCACGCCTGTACAATTTTCAAAAAGAATTTGTCAAGGCGGAAGACAGTCTGAAAAAAGCCATACAGATACAGCCGGAAAACAAAGACACCTATAAGGCATTATATGGCTTTTATATTTCCAGAAAACAGTTTTCAGAAGCAGAAACTGTTTTAAACGATCTTGTGCAGAAAAACCCGAATGATGCAGACCCGCTGATCCTTTTAAGCAGTTTTCAAATGGCCCGGGGCAAAAACCAGGAAGCTGAAGACATCTTATTGAAGGCCCTGGATATAGATCCCAAAAGCATCAATACCCACATGGTTCTGGCCAGATTAATGCTGCAGCAGAAAAAGACAGATGAAGCTGAAAAATATTTCAAGGCAGCTCTGGAGATTGAACCTGAAAATTTTGCTGTAAAAAACACCTATGCAGAATTTCATTTTTCCAGACAGGACACAGAAAAAGCCCTGGCCATCGTAGACGAAATCCTGGCCAAGCGCCCGAATTATATGCCCTCAAGCATCCTCAAAGGCAAGATTCTTGTCTCACGAAATGACCACCAGAAAGCGGTTGATCTGTTTCAATCGTTACTCAAAGAAGATCCGAATTCAGCAAACCTTAATTTTCTTTTAGGGTCCACCCTGTTTGAAATGAATGATCTGAATCAGTCAAAAACCTACCTTTTAAAAGCCCTGGAAAAAGACCCTGAACTTTCCCAGGCAAGACTGATGATCTCTGATATCCAGTATAGACAGGGCAATCTTGATCTTGCGGAACAAAATATCAAAAAAGTACTGGCCGCTTTTCCGGACAATTACAATGCAAATATCATTTCCGGCAATATTGCCATGGCCAACAGACAATTTGATGCGGCAAAAACAATATTCAGCGACATGATCAGACAAAATCCGGATAATCCTGCGGCATATTTCAGACTGGGCGTGATCAACCATACGCTCAAGGAAAATGAAAAGGCCATTGACAATTTCAATGCTGCCCTGAATTTGAATCAAAACCTCATGGACGTGTTTACCAACCTGATATCCGTATATGTCTCGGAAAAAAAATATGACCAGGCCATGAGCCTGTGTGATACACATATGGAAAAGGTGAAAGATTCTCCTGTGATCCAGTCAGTTATTCTGAATATCAAGGGCAGTCTGCTTTTAGACACGCAAAAAACAGATCAGGGAAAAGCCATCCTCAAAGAAGCCATTGAAAAAAATCCATCCTTTATCACCCCGTATATGACCCTGGCCAATGTCCTGAGCCGTGAAAACAAGCTTGATGAGGCCATCGGTGTCTATCAGGCCCTGATTGAAAAACGGCCGGAACAGCCTTCCCCCCATACATTAATGGCAGCGCTTTATGAAAAACAGGACAAAACGGCCGAGGCCGAGGCTCATTATCTGAAAGCGCTGGAACTTCA
The DNA here is from genome assembly GCA_018821535.1 of Pseudomonadota bacterium. Classification (GTDB taxonomy): domain Bacteria; phylum Desulfobacterota; class Desulfobacteria; order Desulfobacterales; family Desulfobacteraceae; genus Desulfobacula. Next base: position 235,798 of record JAHJLV010000016.1, read on the forward strand.
GCCGGACTATCTGCCCGCCATGAACAACCTGGCCTTTTTATATGCAGATCAGAACAAGAATCTAAACAAAGCCCTGGATCTTGCACGACTGGCAAAGGAAAAAGCCAGCAATTCAACGGCCATTATTGATACCCTGGGATGGGTCTATCTGAAAAAAGAACTGTATGACAGTGCTGCCGAAGAGTTTAAAACCTGTATTGAAAAAGAGCCTGAAAACCCCATTTTTCATTATCACCTGGGACTGACATATCACAAAATGGGTAAATTGGAAGACGCCAAAGCATCCTTAGAAAGATCCTTAAAAATCTCAAAGGATTTTGATGGCGCTGATGAGGCCAGAACACTGTTAAACCAGATATAATAAAAAAACAAACGCCATGACTGTTTTGCATCCCCGGTCATGGCGTTTTTATATTCAATCCAGTGCGGTCTCTTATTTATAATCGTAGAATCCTTTGCCGGTCTTGCGCCCCAACCATCCGGCCTCTACATATTTTCTCAACAGGGGACAGGGTCTGTATTTTGAATCCTTGAATCCGTCATACAGGGTTTCCATAATAGCCAGGCAGGTATCCAGACCGATCAGGTCGGCAAGGGCCAGGGGCCCCATGGGATGGTTCGCTCCCAGCCGCATGACCGTATCAATATCTTCAGGTTTTCCCACCCCCTGATACACACAGAACACCGCCTCGTTGATCATGGGAATCAATATCCGGTTGGCAATAAACCCGGGATAATCATTGGCCAGGGCAGGGGTTTTTCCAAAATCCTCACACAGTTTCCATGTCAGATCAAAGGTTTGGTCGGATGTGGCAAGCCCTTTTATGACCTCAACCAGTTTCATCACCGGCACCGGATTCATGAAGTGCATGCCGATGACTTTTTCCGGCCGGGATGTTCGTGCTGCGATTCGGCCGATAGGTATGGACGACGTATTGGTTGCCAGAATCACATGGGGCGGACAGAACGCATCCAGATCCTCAAAGATCCTGAATTTCAGATCTTCTCTTTCCACAGCAGCTTCCACCACAAAATCCGCTGATGCCATATCCTTTAAATCCGTTGTTGTTGTAATTCTGCCGAGAATGGCGGTTTTCTCCGCTTGAGAAATTTTATCTTTTTTCACCATCCGGTCCAGATTGCCTGCAATGGCAGCCAGCCCTTTTTCGCAGAATTCCTGTTTGATATCACTCATCACAACTTCAAGTCCGCTGGCAGCCGCAACCTGTGCAATCCCGTTGCCCATCTGCCCGGAACCGATAACCCCGAATTTTTTAATGTCCATTCTTCCTCCCTATTTCACTTTCTGTATGTGTTTTATAAAAATAATACCTTCAAAAATCACTGTCATATCATCTGTTCACCACAAGCGCAACTGCTTCTCCACCCCCCAGACAAAGGGATGCAAGACCGGTATGCAGATTCTGTTTTTTCATTTCATATAACAAGGTGGTCAACACCCTTGCTCCGCTTGCACCGATGGGATGCCCAAGAGCAACACTGCCGCCGTTTATGTTCACCTTGTCCGGGTCCAGGCCAAGTTCCCGGTTAATCCCCACAGAACTTCCGGAAAATGCTTCGTTGATTTCAAACAGATCGATGTCAGACAGGGTCAGTCCCTGTTTTTCAAGCACTCTGGGAATTGCATAGATCGGTGCCATCAATACATATTTCATGTCAATGCCATAGGCTGCCTGGGCACCGATCCTGGCAAGCACTTTGCATCCCAGGGCTTTTGCCTTTGTCTCACTCATCAGCACCAGCGCTGCTGCCCCATCCGACAAAATGGACGCATTTCCCGCGGTTCCCACGCCGCCGTCTTTAAACGCGGGCTTCATTTTTGCCAGCACGTCCAGATCTGTTTTTTCAGGACATTCGTCTGTATCAAAGGAAATTGGCTCCCCTTTTTTCTGCAGGATTTTTACCGGCACGATCTCCTCTTTAAACCGCCCCTGGGCAACTGCCCTGCAGGCTCTTTCATAGGACGCAAATGCAAAGGCATCCTGATCTTCTCTGGAAATTTTCCATTTTTGAGAACACAGTTCATTGGACATACCCATATGAAAATCATTGATTACATCCCAGAGACCGTCATGAACCATATGATCCATCAGTTCTCCGGAGCCCATGCGATATCCCCACCGGGCACTTCCCATATAATAGGGTGCCATGCTCATGTTTTCCATGCCCCCGGCCACCACAATGTCTGCATCTTTGCACTGAATGGCCTGGGCCGCCAGCATGACCGCCTTTAAGGATGACCCGCACACTTTATTCACGGTAACAGATGCCGTATCCCAGGAAAGACCGGCCTTGACCGCTGCAAGCTTTGCCGGATTCTGTCCATATCCGCAGGGCAGCACCATGCCCATGATGCACTCATTCACCAGCGCTTTTTCAATGCCCGCTCTTTGAACGGCTTCTTCAATCACATGCGCCCCTAAATCCACTGCACCGATTTTGCTTAAAGCACCGCCAAATCTGCCCAGCGGCGTGCGTACGGCGCTGACAATAACCACTGTATTCATATCAAAAAACCTCCCTGATTTTTTTTTACATATTGCGCCGGTATTTTCCCCCCACCTCATACAAGGCCCGGGTAATGGTTCCCAGACTGCAGACCTTCACGGTTTCCATCATTTGCTCAAAAATATTCTCTGCGTTTAATACTGCTTTTTTCAAGTCTTCCACAGCTTTTTCACTTTTGTGTGCATGGGCCTGTTTAAATGCATCCAAACGGTTGAGCTGATCTTTTTTCTGATCATCCGTGGCCCTGGACAATTCAAGGCCATCTGCCATGCCCGAATAATCCGCATCCTGATCCACAAAGGTGTTCACCCCGATCAATGGCAGCTTGCCTGAATGTTTCAATGATTCATAATGCATGGATTCTTCCTGAATTTTTCCGCGCTGATATCCGATTTCCATGGCTCCCGTGACCCCGTTACGCCGGGTGATTCTTTCAAATTCACACAGAACCGCTTCTTCCACAAGATCCGTGAGTTCATCCACGATAAAACTGCCCTGGAGCGGATTTTCATTTTTTGCAAGTCCCCATTCCCTGTTGATGATCAGCTGAATGGCAAGCGCCCGCCGGACCGATTGGGCAGAGGGTGTGGTAATGGCCTCGTCATAGGCGTTGGTATGAAGACTGTTGCAGTTGTCATAAATGGCGCAAAGCCCTTGAAGCGTCGTCCGGATATCATTAAACTGAATATCCTGGCTGTGCAGGGATCTGCCGGATGTCTGGATGTGATATTTCAGCTTCTGAGCAGCTTGTCCTGCGCCATATCGGTATTTCATGGCAAGGGCCCAGATTCTGCGGGCCACTCGTCCGATGACCGTATATTCAGGATCCATGCCATTGGAAAAGAAAAAAGACAGGGACGGGGCAAACACATCAATATCCATGCCCCGGGACAGATAATACTCCACATAGGTAAACCCGTTGGCAAGGGTGAGTGCAAGCTGGGTAATCGGATTTGCACCAGCCTCGGCAATATGATAACCGGATATGGATACTGAATAAAAATTTTTGACCTGATGATCAATAAAATACTGCTGGACATCCCCCATCATTTTCAGGGCAAATTCAATGGAAAAAATACAGGTGTTCTGGCCCTGATCCTCTTTTAGAATGTCTGCCTGAACCGTTCCCCGAACATTTGTCAGCGCAAACTGACGAATTTTTAAAGCCTCTTTTTCAGAGGGCCTGCGGTTATGTTCTTTCGCAAATTTATCCATCTGCTGATCAATGGCTGCATTTAAAAACATGGCCAGTATGATGGGGGCAGGTCCGTTGATGGTCATGGAGACCGATGTACCGGGATCGCACAGGTCAAACCCGTCATACAGTGTTTTGACATCCTCCACAGTACAGATGCTCACGCCGGAAGTGCCCACCTTGCCATATATATCCGGACGGATCTGGGGATCAAACCCGTACAGGGTCACAGAATCAAAAGCCGTGGACAGACGTTTGGCAGGATAGGATTCAGACAGCATCCTGAACCGGTAATTGGTGTCTTTTGGCCCCCCCTGTCCTGCGAACATCCGTGTGGGCTCTTCATCTGTTCTTTTTAACGGAAATACGCCGGCAGTGAACGGAAAATGACCGGGAAAATTTTCTTTTCGGGCAAAGATATACTGTTCTCCGGGATCAACAAAATGCGGAACTGAAATCTTTGGAATGGATAAATTCGATAATGATGTTGTGTATAAAGCCGTTTTGATGTTTTTGCCCCGGACCGGATACACCAGTTCTTCGTGTGTATACTGATCTTTGATCGTGTTGAATTCGTCAATTGTTTTCCGGGTGTCGGCCTGCACCTGCGCATCTGCATCTGCAAGCGCCTGTTTTAATTTTTCAATAAGCGCCGTGTTCCACTGTTTTTCCGTCATCAGTTTCACACTCTGATCCAGATGCCAGTGATTGCGCACAGAGGCGGCCTGTTCTTTTGTTATTTCATGATATTTACGGATGGTATCGGCAATCCGGGTCAGATACCGTGTTCTGTCCGCCGGAATAACAATGGATGCCAGGCTTGATTCTTTGATCCCTGTCCGGGGAATGGCGGACTGAAGCCGGATGCCTTTTTTCTCTTCGATCAGATCCAGAATTCCGTGATACATTGCTGTCACGCCGTCATCATTAAATTTTGAGGCAATGGTGCCGTAAACCGGCATGTCTTTCTCATCCGCATCAAAGGCACTGCGATTTCTCATCACCTGTTTTCGCACATATTTTATGGCATCTTCGCTGCCCTTTTTTTCAAATTTATTTATGGCAATAATATCGGCATAATCCAGCATATCAATTTTTTCCAGCTGGGACGGCGCCCCGAATTCAGCGGTCATGACATAGACTGACACATCCGCCAGGTCTGCCACCCGTGAATCTCCCTGACCAATACCGGCAGTTTCCACGATCACCAGATCATATCCGGCTGCCTTGACAATATTAACCGCATCGGGCAGGGCCTGGGCCAATTCGATCCCAGACTGCCCTGTGGGCATGGATCTTAGATATACCCGGTCCGTATCAATGGCATTCATCCGGATGCGATCCCCTAAAAGCGCGCCCCCGGTTTTGCGCCGGGACGGATCACAGCAGATCACTGCAATGTGCATATCTTTAAAATCCATGAGCAGCCGGTTGATCAGTTCGTCTGTCAATGAAGATTTACCTGCACCGCCAGTTCCGGTCACCCCGATGACCGGGATGTTTTTGTGGCCTGCCATCTTTACAATCTGCTGCTGCAGTTTGTCAGGCAACCCCTTTTTTTCCGCATGGCCCTTTTTACCCGCACGACCCTGTTGAGGCCGGGACCTGAAGGCCGATATCATTTTTGCCACAGCATATTTGTTCTGTGTGTTCAGGTGCTCACATTTCACGTCTGAATAATCCACACTGACGTTGTCCATCTTCTGCAGCATATGGTTCACCATGCCGGAAAGTCCCATTTTAGAACCATCTTCAGGAGAATAGATCCGGGTAATGCCCCAGGCATGAAGCTGTTTTATTTCAGAAGGAATAATCACCCCGCCGCCGCCGCCGAACACTTTTATATGACTGCAGTTCAGGTCAGAAAGCAGATCCACCATATATTTAAAATACTCCATATGGCCGCCCTGGTAGCTGGACACGGCAATCCCCTGCACATCTTCCTGGACAGCAGCATCCACCACTTCTTTTACCGAACGGTTATGACCAATATGAACCACCTGTGCCCCTGCATCCTGCAGCATTCGCCGGATAATATTAATGGCAGCATCATGGCCGTCAAACAAAGCAGTTGCAGTGATCACCTTAATGGGATTTTTCAGGGTATACGCCGGGGGGTCGAGTCTCATCATTCCTCCTCATATTTACTTGCAAGAACTCAGCAGATCAGATGGAGTTGCAAACCAGATCAAATAAAAAAAAGCTGAGGCTAAAAAGCGTGGAATAAACGATATCTGTGACCTGACCCTGTTGTCAAGAATTTATCATCTTCACAGAAAAGCAGATAGGGTTTGAGCAGATTTTTCTTCCAACATTTTATCAATCAATTTTGATATTTTATTCTGGAGATTTTCAATGGCAGTGTACTGCGGTGTTTGTTCTTTATTATCCGCTTTCATCCGGCCAGAATGATGCCTGAAAAGTTTATCCACTGTTTTTTGAAGATTCTCAAAAAATGTTTCATCATATTTTTCAAGTTTTTTCATGGGCAGGATTTCAGGTTCCGGCAAAGACGCTTTTGAGGATGATATTCCTCTTTGCGCCTGGAATTCAGATTGCATGGCATAGGATTTTTCATAGGTGAGATCCGCTGCATACATGGATATTGAATCATACTCCCCCATCGCGCGTGCATCAGCAACAGCACCTTCCATATCACCTTCAGCCATTTGAGAAATGATGTCATCAATCCCTTTGACAATGTTTTCGATATCAGCCAGCTCTTCTTCATTCAGATCCCCGGAAACAGAAAAAGCAAAGCGTTCTCCGGAAGCCAGTGTGATTTCACGGATATTCTGACTGACCGCAACAGTGCCGGTTTCTGTTTTAAGCGCACCTTTGCTGTCATACAGATAAGAATCCATCCTGGCATAGCTGCTGGATGACAAGGTAACCAGATCCCCCTCTTTTGTTTTTATGGTCAGACCGGCCTTCATATGCTCGGATACACTTAAAGACTGTTTTCGCACATAAGATGAAAACTGCGCATCAGAAAGGGCTTCCTGCCGGACAGATGCAGGTGTCATGGCCTGGCTGTGTATGGTATTCATGGTCTGTCTCCCTAAAAAATCCGGAATTTGCTGTATATTCCAAATGAATTGTTTATCGACAGGAAACCAAAAAATATGAACTGCTTTTCTGTTTTTTAAAAAAATATTATGCGCAATTTTTTTTTACTGTTATACATAAACTCTTTAATGCAGTTGAATAAAAAAACGCAGGATCAGGCAAATGGACACCTTTGGTTTTACCCGAAAAAAATTTCTGTCACTTACCCCTGAAAACCAGCACAGGCATCTTGTGCAATGGCTGTCTGCCGTTTATCAGAAACTGACCACCAACCGGATCACCACAGCCGGATTTGATCAGTTGTGTGAACACTACAATCAGATTCTAAAATGGGGCGGCATGATGCCTTTTAACTGCCCGGAAAGCACTGAAACCAGAATCCGGCTGGAATGTATCTCGGACGCCATTCATTTTCACCGGTGCAAAGCAGGTCTTTTTTGTATGGATCATGCCCTGCTCACCCCTGTTCAGACAGATGACAGTAACAGGGCCATCCTGCGACTGGACTGCCACATTGCCCTGGATGGACTGAGAAGCCTGTTTAATGTCGGGTCCATTTTCAGGGTCTGTGAGGCAGCTGGATTTTCATCTGTGATCCTTGGCAATACCCTGGGAAAAGAAAATGAAAAAATAAAAAAAACAGCCATGGGCGCGCACGATTGGATAACACAGGAAAAAACCGGTGATCTGGCGCAGACCCTTCTTCAAAAAAAAGAAAAGGGATATAAAATCATCGGTGTCGAAACCATGCCAGCGGCCTGCGCTTTTGATAAATTTGAATGGCCCCAAAAAAGCATTATTGTTCTGGGAAATGAGGAATACGGAATCTCATCCCATGTCCTGAAAATCTGCGATGAATATGTATGCATCCCCATGTATGGAAATAAAAACTCGATAAATGTCGCCAACAGCGCTGCCATCATCTGTTTTCACATGGCAGGTGCTCTGGCGGATGGGACTTGTCAAAATTCTTAAGAACACATCTAAATGTTTCATATTTGTTAAAACCCAATATTATAAAATACAAATTCGTAGACTTTTTTCAAATAGTCAGGGCTATTTCAGCTATGGATATAGAGATGATAGGCTTTGGCTTAAAAATTGCTTTCCCGATTCAATTGATGATGATTTTATAAACTTTGAATAGAAACGGAGACGCATGAAACGCGATACAATATTGGACCTTCCATTCATCAAGCAATGGGCAACCCAAAAAAATAATTATCTGACCGGATCTTTTAACGGGTTAAACCTGTATACCGCACTGCAGCCGATTTTCAGCCTGGCCCATAAACGGGTGGTCGGGTATGAGGCGCTCCTGAGAGTTAAAGACCAGGACTCCCAGTGGATCAGCCCTGCACCGCTGTTTGAAAATGGAAGCCACGCTTCCAAAATCATTCACCTGGACCGTCTCTGCCGGTATATTCATCTGAACAATTTTTTAAATATGAATGATGATATAAACTGGATTTTTTTAAATGTTTCGCCAACGACCATTGTCAATGCAAAATCCTATGGTGAATTTTTCAAAGATCTTATTGAATCTTTAGATTTTCCAGCCCACCGTATTGTCATCGAAGTGGTGGAGCAGCCTATTGAAGACAATGATCTCCTGATTGAAACCGTTAATTATTATAAGGATCTGGGCTGCCTGATTGCCATTGATGATTTTGGTGCAGGCCACTCAAACTTTGACCGTATCTGGACCCTGAAACCCGATATTGTAAAGCTGGATCGTTCTTTTTTGCTTAGAGCGGTTTCACAAAAAAGTATCCGGGATCTGCTGCCGGGTATCATCTCTTTGCTTCATCAGGCAGGATCGCTGGTTCTGCTGGAAGGTATTGAAACCCATGAACAGGCCCTTATTGCAATTGAAAGCGATGTTGATTTTGTTCAGGGGTTCTACTTTGGCAAGCCGTTCACAGACCTTTTTTCTGCTTTTTCCGGTTTTAACGGGTTCGAACCGCTTTTGGATCAATACAAAACCCTTTCAACCGCTGATACGGAAACGTTTCAAAAAAAAATCAGCCGGTATCGGGCCGTGTTTAACAACACTGTCACCAACTTGATGATAGGGCAGTCATTTGAAAATTCCACAGAAACACTGCTTTCAGAACCATCGGTTGTACGGTGTTATCAAATAGGAACCGATGGCGTCCAAATTGGAAAAACCATTGTCTCAAAATCCCTTGAAGATCACAAAAGCAAACGATTCCGCCCTCTGGATGACGCAGAAAGTGCTGACTGGTTCAGGCGGCACTACCTGAAACGGGCAATCCTTCACCCTGAACAGCTCCAGGTTACGAGGCCATACTTGTCCATTACCGGTGCCCATATGTGCATTACCCTTTCCATGAAATTTTCAGCCCCGGACAATGAAAGGGTCTTATGCTGTGACCTGATTGTTTAGCAGCGTTCTGGCGGATTCAAATTGATTTACTGATTTATCAGCTATATCCCGCGGATCTCGATCTGGATGTCCCCCACCTGGATGATGTCACCCGGCAGAATTTTTTTCCGTTTCCGGATTTCAACTTCACCGTTCACCTTGACCCTGCCGTCAGCTATCATACATTTTGCCTCACCACCGCTTCCGGCAATATTTTCAAATTTTAATATCTTGCACAGTTCAACCGGTGATTCTCTGATAACGGCAATTCTTTTTTCCATGGAGCATCCTTTGGGTTAAATTTTAAACAGTAAAAACTGCCACCAGCATATTGCATTCTCAACCGGAACCATATAATTACTGATCAAAAAACAAAAGGATATCTTTTGCATGAAACAAAACATTATCATAAGCCTTTGTGCCCTCTGTTTTCTGTTCTTTTGCGCACAACCTGCCAAAACTTGGGGTTCCGGTCGGCAATATACAATATCCGGAAAAACCATGGGAACGTTTTACAATATCAAATTCATTTCAGATAAAAATGTTTCCACAGACGCATGGGGAAAAAAGATTGAGGTGTGTCTGAAAGATATCAATAAAAAAATGTCCATGTTTGACCCTGAAAGTGAACTGTCCAGATTCAACCGGCACAACATCCAGGAAAGCATTCATATCTCACATGATTTTTTTTCTGTGCTTGTCACTGCTCAAACCCTGTATGAAATTACCGATGGTGCCTGGGACGGAACCATAAAACCCCTGGTTGACCTCTGGGGATTCGGGACAAAAAATACCAGGAATACCGTTCCCGGGCACCCCGAGATACTGGCAGCCCTGTCACATACTGGATTTGATCATATCCGTCTTGTTCCGCCCAATATCATACAAAAAACCAGACCCATCACTCTGGATCTGGGGTCCATTGCAAAAGGATACGGTGTGGATAGGGTTGCAGATCTTTTTTTATCTTCCGGCATCAAAGATATTCTTGTGGAAATCGGCGGAGAACTGTATGCCTCGGGCAGAAATAAAAAAGGGAACCCCTGGGCCGTTGGAATCAGCCGTCCTGAAAAAGACATTTCAGGCCAGGATTTATATACGGTCCTGAAACTGCACAGCCAGGCCATTGCCACCAGTGGAGACTATCGAAATTTTTTTACAAAACAGGGCAAGGCCTATTCTCATATCATTGACCCCAAAACCGGATTTCCTGTCAAAACCCGCACGGTCAGTGCTTCTGTCATTTCGAAAACCTGCACCTTTGCGGACGGGCTTGCCACAGCCCTGATGATCATGGATGTCCAGACCGGCCTGGATCTGGTGAACCGTCTTGAGGACACAGAATGCCTGATCATAACCCATGAGGATAAGGGACTTGTCAGCCATGCATCAGAAAATTTTAATCAGCTGGTGGTGAATCCTTAGCAGTGGATTTTTTATACCGGATACCCTGGTATGAATTTCTTTTTTCAAAGGTCTGCTGGATCATATTAAAGGTTTGTCTGTAGCGACCTGCCCACTCGGGTGCGCGCAGTTCATCCACATGGGGATCCCCTGTAATCCGCTGAATAATGATCCGTTCGGGCAAATATTCAATAAAATCACATACAGTCTGCACATAGTCTTCCTGTGCCATGGGCGAATATTCTCCTTTCAGATACAATTCATCCAGCAATGTATCTTTGATCACATACAACAGATGAAGCTTGATCCCGTCTATGGGCAAATCTGCCAGAATCCGGGCTGTTTCCAGCATCATCTGTCTGTCCTCACCGGGAAGTCCTAAAATCACATGCGTGCAGATATGTATGCCCCGGCCCACAGTGAGCCCAACTGCTTTTAAAAAATCCTCAAAGGTATGCCCGCGATTGATCCGTTCAAGACTTTTCTCATGTACGGATTGAAGCCCGTATTCCAGCCAGACCAGATATTTTTGCACATAGGACTGGATCAAATCAAGTTTTTGGACATCAATACAATCCGGACGGGTGCCAATGGACATGCCCGCCATCCCCTCACAGGAAAGCGCCTCATCATACATCTGTTGCATATGGTCCACAGAGGTATAGGTATTGGAATAGGATTGAAAATAGGCCAGAAATTTTTTGGCTTTATATTTTTTAATCGCCCCGATCTTACCGGCTTCAATCTGATCTTTGATGGACATGCCCTTTGCAGCCAGGCCGGACCCGGAACCTTTTGAATTACAATATATACAGCCTTTTTTTGACAGCACCCCGTCCCGGTTGGGGCATGTCAGCCCGGCATCCACCGAAATTTTCTGGATCCTCTGGCCGAATAATTCTCTTAAGTATGTATTATAATCTGAATACCGCTTTTTATGATCCATAAATTCTTTTGTATCCTGTTTCAGATTTTTTGTCATGATATTTCCAGTTATGATGCATCTGCCGGCACCTGCAAATGAATCTGAATTTCAAAAGAAAATAATAGATATGAACAATAAAAGGCAGGGCTGATTCAACAGCCCTGCCTTTTATTGTTCTATTTCAAATCTTATTGGTGTTTTCTTCTTCTAAAGCCAATCAATCCGATCAGTCCCGAACCCAAAAGCCATACAGCGGCTGGAACAGGAACTGGATTGCCCGTGTTCAACTGAATTTCATACCATGCGGCACCGGAAGGTCCGGCATCATCAAAATTCACGATCAGGGTGTAACTGTTATTTATATCCGGCAGCTGTGAAATAAACACATTGCCTTCATCTCGTTTTTCGATCACGGTCAAGGCAATTGAACCGCCGCTTGCAAGGACCTGGTTTAAATTCTCAAAAATACTGGAATACTGATCTCCAAATGTGTCCTCCCACGATGGATACCAGGAAACAGTTCCCATATCAGCAGTAGTTATCGTGGTGGGATAATTGGTATATCCAGTTTCATCCTCATCTGATGTGATGCCCGGGACATCCCATTGCAGATTATGCCACTGAACTGTGTTGTCACGTATCAGCAACTCGGATTCTCCGTCGATATAGGCACGGAAATTATAGGTATACGCAGATACCTTGCTGACATTGAAAACAGAAAAAATCATCAGCAAAATGAATGTCATCATGAATAGTTTACAGTTTTTTTTCATAGGATATCCTCTCAGTATAGTTAATTTTACTTGAAACAGATGCAAAATATATGCCATCTTCAATAACCGGCCGGATCACCTTTCTGTTATGTATCCAAAGGGTTGCATGCTTTTCCACCTATGGAATAAATGTAATATTTCAAGAAAAAAAGTGATGTTTTAAGGAAAATTTTTCATTGAATCCGCACCTTTTAATCGATTAAAATTTTCAACCGTCAATTCACTTATAGCCGGAGATATGCATGCCGAATACTGCTTCTGGTTTTCGGCAACCGAAAAATCCAAAGCAACTTGCGGCCACACCATATTGACAGGCCAACCTTCAAACTGATACATCCTGATCAAGCAGTCAGATGGCATGCTTGAAAATCACGAAACATAAATGGGAGACCCTGTTTTGGATACCATAAAAATTATTGAAAAACTGTCAAATGCACCCGGGGTTTCCGGGTTTGAAGATGATGTTGTTGCCATTGCCAAAGATCACATGAAAGCGGGTTTTGTTTTTGAGGAAGACCGGATCAGGAACCTTTTCATCCGCCCGTCTTCAGCTTCAAACAAACCATTGCCCAGACTGATGCTGGATGCTCATTCCGATGAAGTCGGGTTTATGATCCAGTCCATCAATTCCAACGGAACCCTGAAGTTTTTGCCTTTAGGCGGATGGAATCCCCAGAGTTTAAGTGCCCATGCTGTGAAAATAAAAAACACCAAAGGCAAATGGATAAAAGGTGTGGTGGCATCAAAACCCACGCATTTCATGACGCCGGAAGAAATGAAAAAACCATTGGATATCTCAAATATGGCCATTGATATCGGCGCCATATCAATGCAGGAAGCAAAGGACCATTTTTTCATTAAACCCGGCGCGCCTGTGGTTCCGGACGTTTTGTTTTCCTATGACAAAAAGAATGATCTGATGTTCGGCAAAGCCTTTGATGATCGCTTAGGTTGTGCCGCGCTGCTTGAAGTTCTCAAGATTGCGGCAAACAAAAAACTGGATATTCAAGGCGTTTTTTCATCCCAGGAAGAACTGGGGCTCAGGGGGGTGAATGTATCTGTTCGAAAGGCCCGCCCGGACATTGCCATTGTTCTGGAAGCCACACCGGCAGATGACACGTTCAACAGCCCGGATTTTATCCAGGCAGGTTTGCGCAAAGGCCCCCAGATCCGTCACATGGACCGGTCCGTGCTGCCCAATCCCAGATTTGTTCAATTTGCCATTGATGTTGCCCAAAAAAACGGCATCCTCTTTCAGGAAGCTGTCCGGTCCGGCGGCGGAAATAACAGCGGCGTCATCACCCTTCATGACAGGGGTATTCCCGCCATCACCATCGGCATCCCGGTCCGGTATATCCATTCGCATCACTGCATTGCCACAATGCAGGATTTTAACCAGACTGTTAAATGGTGTTTGGCCATCATAGAAAGCCTTGATGCAAAGATAATTGAAAGCTTTTAAAAATTAAGCCCCTTTTAAATGAAAACCATCATCACCCTTCCTGAAAAAGATCCTTTAGGGGCCATGATGCTGGATTATCTGGCCGGCAGCACATCCGCGTATGTTCAGGTGGACTCCCCACCCCTTGAAATGTGGCAGCGCGGGCAGATATCATGTTCCGGCTGCATCTGTTTTCCGTAAGAGAAAATGGAATTTTTCTGTGATGGCTGATATTTCGTTTAAACACTCCATGTTGTGTCAGACTTCAATTCATAAAAGGCTCGGATTATTAATAATAGTGTTCGCCCATAAATCCATCAGCTACACGCAACATAAATAGACATAGTCTACTGTATGAAATTTTCATTATACTGAGCAAACATCCCTAATGATAAAAAAGGTGAAAATCAATTCTTTTTAAGAATTCACATTATAAAAATTAGTCAATTCATTTGATTTTTCAATGTATCTAAAATGTTTGTTCTTTACGAACCTATTTAGAAGAATCAAATGCCTATTTGTATTGTATGAGGGCTAAAATAATCTGGAAGAATAATATATAATTCATTGCAAAGGCCAACTATGAAGTGTAACTTTATTCAATTTTCATGAGTTATATTTTATATAGGCGAATTCCGTGAGCAATAAAAAAAGACATAAACCCCGGAAAAAGAAAAGCACCGCCAAGTATTCCCTTTTCAGAAGAGAGCTATTTCAAAATCCTAAACAGCTTTCCAACAAACTGTATTCCTTAAAATACGAATGTTCTTATGGAATGAGGGAGCATTTTATCGATAAAATTCATAACGGTAATGCCCCTGGTTATAGTTACATATTTGCAAACTTAGTGTCTGATTCACTACATGATATTAACAAAAGGAAAAATGTAATTCTATTTAATCCAAATTGTCGCTTTCGAAATGAAATGGAATGGGCATATTTAATAATTAAAAAATTTGAAAAAAAAATCCAGACATTTATAGCGCTAAAAGAAAAATATGAAAAGAGCCTAGTTCTTGGTAACATTACGGAGGCTCAATCAGCTATTAGCGAAATTAATGAGTCTGTCTCATTTTCAGTATGGGGTTGCGAGCAAGAATTACTTTTAGGTGAAATTGATGGAGGTTTTGTAGGTAATAAAAAATTATTATCAAAGACTGCGGAAAAAACGAACAATTATCTAATGTTGTTATTGATTGATTTTTACAGTTACAAAGCTGAAATCGATTCAAGCCATTCGAATTTTAACCATCACTTAAATAATTTCATAGAGAAAAGTCATGATGATTTTTTGACCAATTATTTAAATTTTAAATTAAAAAGTTTTTATGATTTCGAAGGTTTCGCAAAATTAGAAGGTCTTCATAAAGTTATTTGCATAGAATCGCTAATGTCCATTATTGACTTATATGAAACCTATATTAAAATATGCATGATAATAGTTTCCTCTCAAAAGTCCGTGGATAATTTCTCAGTCTCTAATATTTTAAATCAAACAGCTAATTTGGCATCGGGTATAAACGATTATAGGATTAATAAAATCCAATTACTGTCTGGAAATATAAAATCTTTGCCATCTAAATCTTGTGGAAAAATTGAAGCTGGTCTTTATATTGCCTTAGATTATTACACTCTTGGTAACTATGAGGCCTGTATTAATGAAATTAAGGATAATTTTCATCAAGTATGTAATATTTTTGAATCGATCGAGCTAATCTCAAAATGTTTAGTACATTTAAATAAAAATATTGAGGATTATTTTGATGAAAACTATGGATTCTTGATCAAAAACCTCTTGCAGCCAATATACAACATATTAATTTGTGAAGATAAAGAGAAATCGCTAAAGATTGTAATGAATACAATTAAAACAATGGGAAACAGCCTTTTTAGAGATTGTTTATCGTGGTTTTGTTTGCGCCACGTAGCTGATTATAATGCCGATAAATTATATTTTAAAAGAATGGCATTTCTTAACTCAAGAATTAAGAATCCTCTGAGTCTTTTTTGTTATTCTGAGCGTAAGGAACAACTTCAATATCTTGAAAAAATTGAAAGCATTGGATTATGTACAAAGACCTGTGAATTATTTAAATCATATTTGAATAACTCGTTTGACAAAAAGCTCCTGAGTGAGATGCCAAAATTGCGTAAAGATTTTTATCAGGCGAAATCAATTTCTGACTATGACCTCACAACAGGGTTGGAGAGACTAGAATATTTGATAGAGGGTAGCTTGAGTCTAACTAAGTTGGATCATTCCAAAGACAATAAATTGTTATTTTTTTATTATGAACGAGTGGCATCTTGCTTGTATGAACTTTATTTGAGAAGTGAAAAAATCGAAAAAGCTCTATCACTATTTATAGACTCTTATTTAATGAATAATAGTCTTGTTCTACGAATGAATAAGAACAAATTAAAAGAACAAATTGATAAATCGAGAACTAACTTTGAATCAAATATTCAAGTTGTAGTATTTGATTATCTCTTTGACAGTAGCAATCATTCACAAACATACATATCATTGGCGAACTATTTAGACTTTAATAATTTAAGCCTTCCTTCTGATCTAATATCTTTTTCCGGCAACGTTCCAGATCATGTCAAAGAAATAAATTTCATTTTACATAAAATCTATACAAAAGAAATTATGAAGAGATTTGTAAGACTTAACCCAAACGATAGGTCTAAAGAACGAATTTATGTTTTGGAGTATTTAATAAAGAATAAAAATGAAAAAACCTATATTGATGAAATAAATGAAATAATTAAAGAGGACAATATCAAAGAAAAGATTAAGTTAGTCGACGAGAAAAAGATATTCGTTGATACAAAGTCCATTCTTTCAGAATTCGATGAGGTGTTTTCGGAAAAATTCATCAGATATAAAAAACTTAAAGGTTTAGACTTAGATTTCTATGATTTGGAAAAGCATCACAGCAAAATCAATGTGATTAGTGAAAAAATATCAGAAGAACTAAATGATGATCGGGGTAAAAAACAAAGGTATATAGCATTCAAAGAGTTGTTTTTGGATTATTTAAATGAGTTTTTATATAATCCTAAATATGGTCTTGATAAATTTTTGAGTTCAAGAATTCGACACGGTATTTTAGAAAACAATTTATCTAAATCATTTAAGGACTATAATCTGTTATCCTTTAAGTTTAAAAAAGATGACATTGATTATAATATCAATGAGTATTGGGATATGCTAATTCAACAATTTCCTTACTATGAAAATCAAATTCATTATTTAGAATTGAAATTAGTACTCTCAAATTTCTCAAAAAAAATTATTGATAAAATTATCGAAGCATACAATTGGGTAAGAATTAATGATGAAAAACACCCTACCGGGATGTTTGATTATAAAGTTCTTTATTCTGATACGTATTTAACAAGTATATATGGGCTTTTACAAAAAAATAACAATTTCACTTCCTTCTTTAATGAATTAGAAAAACTTGTTTGGGCACAAACAGAAACTATCGTTGAATCAATCAGAGATAGAATCGACTCAGAATTATACGACTATTTTTTAAATAGTCTTAATGAGTTAAAAACAAATGTTACCAGTCTCAAAATACACGATACTGTTTCAAAGGAAATTATATCAAAAATAAAATTATGTAAAACCATGTTAAAAACAGATCTCCAAACTACAATCAAATGGTTTTATGTGAGAAAATCTGAAGAATACCAAGATTTTTATTTTGATGAATTGGTCCGAACCTGCTTAGAAATTAATTCAAAAGTAAACAACACCTATGAGAGCCTTGATATCAATTTTCATGTTGAAAGAAATATTTATTTAACTGGAGATTCATTTTATTACTTATATGATACAGTTAATATTTTATATACGAATGCGATTCAACATTCGGGCATTAAAAATTACAATCAATTAAATATATCAATTCATGCTAAAAGCATGGGATATTCCGATTTCATGGAGTATTTAGATACAGATCTTTCAGAATATAGTCAACTGTGGGCAGACAAAATAGGAGAAGATAAGAGCCCAACTTTATGTCTTAAAATTTCAAATGATCTTGGGAATGACCTAAACCCATTAGTTATTCAGAAAAAGGTTGAGAATGCGATACAGATGTTCAACAAATATGACGAGTCAAAGGAATATGTTTCTAAAGAAGGAGGAACGGGATTGATAAAGATAAATACAATCTTAAAATTTAATATTCCGACACCGGCCTATCTTCATGTTTATTATATTAAAAACAATCGGTTTAATGCAGAAGTCTTTATTAATTTAAAAAACATTTTAGCCACTAAGGAAAATTAAAATGAAAATATTACTAATTGAAGATGATGATATTAAAGCGGCAGATATAATTAATTTTTTAGAAAAGGAAATTGATGAAGTTTCAGAAATTTCAAGAAAAAACTCTTGGCAAAGTGGCTTGTTAGAAATACTCGATAATTTGATTTATGATTTTATATTACTTGACATGAGTATGCCTCGATATGATGCCGAATTTGGAGTGACGAATGAAGAATTTGAGCCGTTTGCTGGTTTGGAGTTGTTAAAAGAAATGAAGAGAAAAAAAATAAGCAAATCGGTATGTGTCATTACTGCCTTTGATGTGTTCGGTAAGGATGAAAGTAAAATTACAGCCGAGGAGTTAAACATAAAATTGGAACAAGAGTTTAGCGGAAATTATAAGGGAATGGTCTATTTTAGCAGGTCTTTGATCAATTGGAAAGATGATCTGAAAACAATCATATTAAAGGAACAATAATGAAAATTTTAATAGTTGAAGATGATTGTGAAAAATGCAAAGCAATAAAATCTGCAATTCAAAAAGTTCCTTATGATTTCAGAATTGATACAACCCAAAATGTTTTTTCAGCAAAAAATTTTTTATCAAAATCTTATTATGACCTATTAATTTTAGATCTAAATTTACCTTTAGAGGAAGGTGGTGAATGTGATAGGGATTCTGGCTATAATTTATTAATAGAGATTCAAAAAGTCCGCTTATATAAAAAGCCTGGGTCCATTCTAATAGTTACCTCATATGAAGATTTGCATGATAAATACAAAGAAGAAATAGATCAAGGATTGTTTAAAATTATAAAGTACACGACATTTGATATTACTTGGGAAAAAGAAATAATAGAATATACAAACTATCTTGTTAGCTCAAATGATGACTCAAATGATATTACAGAAACAGGATATAATTACGATGTAGCAATCTTAAGTGCCGTTGAAATTGAAAATAGTCAAATTCTAAATGAATTATCAAATAATGAATCCTTTAAAATTAAAGGAGATCCTACCTACTATACCAAAGGTCTATTTACAAAAGGCAAGAAAAAAATCAAAGTGGTTACAGCAACTCAACATCAAATGGGAATAGCTGCATCCGCAACTCTTACTCTAAAAATGATTAAAAATTTTAAACCAAAATATATTTGTATGGCAGGAATCGCTGCCGGAAAAAAGGGAGAGGGTAATTTCGGGGATATAATTATTCCTACTGAGGTATGGGACTATGGTAGTGGCAAAATAACAGAGAAAGATGAAAAGACAAGTGCCGAAACAAACGATTTTTTATTCAAACCCGATCCCAAATACTTATCTTTGGACGTTGAATTAAAAGAACTATTAAATAAAAATTTTAGACCAATATTAGATACAATTAAAAATGATTGGAAATCAATAAAACCGGATTCGTCTTTGAATATTATTAAAGGGCCTATGGCTTGTGGGTCTATAGTAGTTCAGGATGAAAGTATTATCGAAAAGTATATTGATCCGCACAATAGAAAATTAAAAGGTCTCGATATGGAATCTTATGGAGTCTTTTATGCGGCCGAGAATTCCTTTATGCCGAAACCGAAGGTATTGGTTTGCAAATCGATATGTGACTTTGCTGATACACACAAAGATGATAAATATCAATCCTATGCAGCATTCACCAGTATACGATTTCTAAAGCATCTAATTTTAGAAGAATTGTTATGAACGTAGGACGAACTTTTTGAAGGATGACAGAGAAAACCAAGAGAATTTAAAGAGTTGACTACTGGCTATAGGTTTGGGTATTCAGGTCCCAAAAATCCCCTTAGACTATTCTCGCAAATCCGTTTTTTTTAAAACCAATCCAACCAATATTTTAATTTAGATCGAAATATTTGTATGTCTTGTTCCAGCCTATCTGTTGAAAAAACTTAGGGTGCTTTGTAAAATATCTAATTGAGGCCTGTTCACAGGCGAAAAAATAATATTTTTCATTAAAGGAGAGAGCATCATGAAAATATCAAATGCAATCGACAAATTTCTTGATTACCAGCAAATGAATTCAAAAAAAAAACACAATAAGAAATTATCAGTACTTCTTGACACGTTTCAAAAAAGAATATGGTTTTTTAGAAATATCAAAAATCACTTCCGAAAGTATTATGCTTTTTTTGATAAAAGCTACTGATGGTCAAAAACAGTCAACAAAAAAACTTAAATATTCTTTACTCAGATCATTTTTTAATTTCATCAAAGATTCATTCGATTTATCATTAACAAACCCATGTGATACCCCAATCTTGAGAAAAACATTCAAAACGGTAAAAGGAGAATCATGGACAATTCTTGATAGGGATATTGTCGATGAAATTATATTCAAAACAGAGAATCCCAGAAATCGGTTGATGCTCGAATTAATGGCAAGGGGTGGTATGAGAGTCGGAGAAGTTCTGAAATTAAAAGTCAAAAATGTACATGGCCGGAAATTGGTTTTATCAGAACCGAAAAGCGGAAATCAGACTGAGATTGTTTATATACCTAAAAAAGTAGCAGACCGTTTACGGGAATATATTGCTTCGATAAAGATAGAAGATGGCAACACGGTATTCCCTTTTGGATATACCAGGGCTCGTGAGATTGTTCAAAATGCTGGAAAAATGATAAATGTGAATTTGAACCCCCATGACCTTAGAAGGCATGCTGCAACTTACGCAAGCAGATCAGGGGTCCCCATTGAAATCGTTTCAAAAATAATTCTCCGCCATGCTAATCTATCAACTACCCAGCGGTATCTTGGAAAAGTCAGTGATACAGAAGCTATTCATTGGATCGATAACCTTTACAGATAAAATTTTAGGGGATTGGCAAAAGCCGATCCCCGATTTATTCTGTAACACCATATCTTGTATCAGGCCTTATGACAGACATGATAAGACTTTGAATACAATAGCGATCCATAGAACATACCAATGAATTACTGAAAAAAATATCGCAAAGTGTTACATTAATTCCTCAAAAGCATGGCATTTTTTTCCTCTGTGGGTTTTCTTTTGTTAGAAAGCATATATGCAATAAATTTTGTGTATTACGAACGCCTTGGTTTTAAAGAAGAATTAGTGACCGATGCGTTATATTAAATATTTAGGCATTAAGCTTGCACTCTATTAAAAAGCGCTGTCATAGAGTATTGGAGTGATTGAAAGCCACAGGCTTATGGTGTCTGATGTGACAAATAAACTGACTTGTATTGATTATTGCTGAGAAGAGGAAATGACAATGAAAAGGATGGTTTTGGCAGGAATTGCAGTTGTGTTTTTATTATTTGGAATAACGGGTGTACTTCAAGCAGCGTTAGTCAATATTGGCACTGCAACTTATGAAGGGGGAAGTTATAATCTGATCTATGATGCAGATGGGCCTCTGGGTCCTATCACTTGGTTGGATTATTCTAACAAAAGTCCATCATTGGAGAAGCAAATTGTGTGGGCCGCCACACTTGGTGATAAGCTCACAGTAACTTTGAACCCTATATATACAACGAATATAAACTGGTTGATTGACTGGCGTCTTCCCCATCCCGGAAAGACTTTTAAATCTGATGACAATATAATAACATCTGAAATGGGGCATTTGTATTATGATGAATTGAAGTTGAAAAGTAGTTTTGACCAAAATTATGAGGAAGTAAGTGATGATGAATTAAATGCATCAGAATTTAACAACTTACAAGCCTTACCTTATTATTATGGTACGAATGTTGACGGTTTTGAAGAACTTTTCTTTATGGAATATGGCACGCAACACTCATTGCCAAGATCAATGACGACTGGTGTATTAGGGATAGCCGTTCACAGCGGACAGGTTTCAATGGTTCCGGCGCCAGGTACGGTCTGGCTTTTTGGTTTTGGGGTAATGGGTTTGGTTGTTTTTGGGTGGGGAAAAAAGAACCTTGTTTGACGATTTTTAATGAGTTATTTTTCAACCTCAATATAGGCGAGAACTATAACGTGTAGGGTCCTCTTTCCTCAAAAAAACATGCCCCACAAGATGTAGGCTTTTAAATTTTTTTTCCAGCCACAAAATTAATTTTAGAATTTCGGATTTAAAAATTTAATTCTCCAAACTGAATTTATTTTTATAGAGAGGACTACTTGCAAAACAGGTTCAGATTTTTAGCAGAATGACTACCCAAGACTTTCCCTGTGA
>JAHJLV010000001.1 GCA_018821535.1 Pseudomonadota bacterium
ATGCAAATATTTTTCTAATAAAAATAGAAAATCCAAATTTGTAATTATAAAAATTCATATATGTCACTTTATGGGAGGCAGGGAAAGTCACCTGGCTTGCGGTGGAAGGATATTTTGCAGACAGGGCTTCAGGAAATGCCCTGTCTGCAGTTTTAAGATATGATGGATGTTTTCAACGGTTTAGAATGTATATTCCATTCCCAGAAAAAATGAGCGTGTCGGCATTGGATATGCGCTGCCACTGTAGGACGAAGTTGTATACAACTGATCAAAAAGATTGTTGATTCCGAAAAAAGTTTTAAAGCTGCCATTATGCCAGGTAATCTTCACATCAAATACCTGGGTTGATCCCAGTACGTGTGCATCATCTGTATTTGTCAGGTCATTCCCGTCGAACTTCGGCCCTGACAGGGTTCCTGCAAATGCAAGGGTGATCTGATCACATGGATAAATTTCCAACCCGATATTTCCCATATGTTCAGGAACCAGAGGAAGGGTGGCATTGCTTTTTTCAAATCTTGCCCGGGTATATGAATAATTTGCCCAGAAAAAAAGCCAGGAAGCCGGATAGAATTTCAGTTCAGATTCAATCCCCCGCCTGCAGGTGGTTTCATCGTAGTTGCGGTTAACCCTTGTGCCGGTTCCGGGGTCTTCTCCATAATAGATCTCATCCTGTGTATCCATTCTGAAAACAGACACAGAGATTTCTGCCGTACGGTCAACCCCAAGGCGCAGTCCGGCATCATAGTGCTTTGATGACTGAGGGTGCAGATCACTGTCGGAAAGGGCGAATTCATCCACATTGGGAATTCTGTAGCTTTTTGAAGCCCCGGCAAAAAGTGTGAGCGACTTGAGCACTTCCCATGACACGCCAGCCTCCCATGCCGGATTGGTCCATTTTTTTTCAAGAACATCCCCTGTCACCCACATGGAATACAGATACTGTGGCGGGATAAAGACCGGTGGCGGCAAAACCGCCGGAGAATAAACAGCGGTATAAGTATCATCCCTGAATTTGCCGGAAAATTTTGAATACCGGTATCCGGCGGTCAATGTGACTTTCCTGTGCAGACTGATTTCATTGTAAAAAAATCCCTCCAGGCGCCGGGTGTCTCCATTCTTCCGGGCAGCGTCCTGATCTTCGCGCAGATACCGGGTGTCAAAAAAATCCACACCATAAACAAAATTCCAATCAAAGCTGCCCATCTCCATTTTTTTTTCATGCTGCAAAGAGGTCTGAATGGTATTTTCATCAATGAAATCCATTTGATCTTTTTCTGATAAAAGGGGTGTGTATCCGATAATATACTGGTTGACCCGATCCCGATACCCGAACTTAAATAAAACGTTTCCAAGCCCGGTCTCAAGATCAGCCTTGCCGGTGATCCGATTATCTTCAGTGGCACTGAAATCATGAGGCGCACCAGTTTTTTTTCGTAAATCACGTGATTTGGCATCTTCAAAAGAGACCGGGCCTGGAAGACCGATTCGGTTTTTCATAAAAGAAACATCAATGCCAGCTGTTAATGCCGTGCAAATGCCATATTCCAGGTTCACGGAAGTGTCTTTTTTCCTGAGTTGGCCATTGTCCCGGTATCCGTCAGAATCTGAATAGCCCCCGGCCGCCCGCAGAGAAAGGTTCTTATTCCGGGTGCCTGCCTGAAACCTTGCTCCTGAGGAATGAAAACAGTCTGCTTTGAGGGACATTTTTCCGGAAAAAGGATGTTCGGGTCGTCTGGTAATGATATTGATCACACCTCCCACGGCGCCGTCACCATAAAGCACAGCGCTGCCGCCGCGGACAATTTCAATTTTTTCGATCTCCTCAAGGGGAACAGACAGAAAATCCGGTCCGGCCATATCACTGGAATTAAGCCTGAACCCATCCACCATCACAATCACATTGCTGACATAGGTATCGCCCATGCCGCGAATATCTATCCCGGATTTTCCTTCATTCCCGGTGGTGCTGCGAATATTGAGATTGGCTTCTCTGCCCAGCAGGTCAACAATATTGACTGTCGTGGAATTGGCAATGTCTTCAGCGCTGATCACCGTGATGTTTTTGGGGACAGTTTTGGATGCCCTGCTGGTTCTTGTCGCTGTAACAACGACATCTTCAAGCTCCAGGCGTTGTGCCTTTAAAGGGGTGTCTGATGTATCTGCCTTGATATCTGCCAGAGCAGATGAAAAATATAAAAAACATATCCCTGCGGTCAGCATCGGGATAATAAACCGATAAATATTCATGATCTGATTTTTTAGGGCAAAGGATCGTTTGCATCGATCCTTTGCCGGTATTGTCCTTAAATTATGGTCAGCTTTTTTCCCGCCGGGTTTTTACCAGTAAAACATAGCCTGAAAGCATAAGCCAGAAGGTGCCGGGAACAGGCACTGCCGATGTCCCCGGGTTCAGTACGCCTATAGCATCCAGATCAAATCCTGCACTGCCGGTGGTGGGGTATGGGTCATAAATAATATTTCCCGCAGTGTCAAAAGCAGTTCCGTCACCCACAATATCCACCAGGCGGATATAGTAAATCGCATTCAAATCCAATATGGATGCATCCTGACCGGTATTGTATTGGAGCATGTCCAGGTCAAACAGGGTGCCAAGCCCCTGCTGATGCTTTCCTGCCAGCTGATACAGGTTGCTGGCATCGACAGATCCGAATCCGCCGACAGGGGAAGATGTATAGGAATAATTGTCAAACCGGACAAAATCCACACCATTAGTGGATACCTCAACATAGGCAAGTTCCAGAAAACTGGCGCTGAATGAATTTTCAAAAACGGCAAAATCCGCCCCATCCCCATTGGCAACGGGTGTGTCAAAGGTCATGGTGATGGAACCGCCCCGCCCAAGACACACAATATCAAAAGACCCTCCAACTGCTGCGCCCAGCGCTTTGTCCGGTGTCTGCCATTGTGTATCCACATGGGTTCCGGGCAGGTAATTTTCCCACCCTGTTGCCCAGGCGACAATGCCGCTGTCATTCTTGTCGATATAATCGTCTACTGCAAAAGGGCCGGCCCATGCTGCCGTGCTGTTACATATGATCCATGCTGCTGCCATAAAAATAAGATAATAGCTTTTTTTCATGTTAGGCCTCCTTGCTGACAGTGTGTTTTTTGAGACCGACAAGACCGATAAGACCTGCGCCCAGAAGCCAGATTGAAGTTGGTACCGGAACGGCATTCAGATTATCCACAGCAAAATATGCAGGGGTATTCATGCCCCACATACCGGTGTCCGAGGAGGATAAGGAAAAATCAAGCCCCACAACATTGCCAAGCCCGCTTAAATCCACCCAGGTCCAGTTGTCAATAATATAATCCTGTGTGCTGTCGGTAAATCGGTAATCTGCCAGATAAAATTCAACAGCAGTATCTGTCAGTTCTCCAGCCTGGGTAATTCCCCGGATGGTCAGCAAAAACCAGTCCGGATCATTTCCATCCCCTCCGCCAAATTTTTTGGCAAAAGAATCACCGGTTGTCATGGACAGGCAGGCATAGGTTGTATTGGTGAAATATCCTCCGCTGATGGTGGTATTATAATCTTCTCCGGTTGAGGCTCCAAAGGATACAGACGGATTTGAGGTATATCCGACATATCCGATCCCGTAGTTGGCAGATCCATTGACACCACTTCCGGTGATTGCACTGAACTGGTTGGTATAACCGGGGGTAAGGGTATCTGTCATGTTTGAATAGGAAAATCCATCCCAGCTGGAATAATTCGGATCATAATTATTGGCAAACCAGGTATCGGCACTGATAAATCCTGTTGATCCATCTGATCCGTTCCAGTAGGACTCCTTTGCCAGTCCAAGATCCTCGAAAGTAACAACCGCTGCTGTGACAGGTGAAGCAATGCCTAAAAACACCAGCAAAACAAATAGCACGTTTTTTTTCATTTTTCGTTCTCCTTGAATTAGTTTAAATAATTATCGGTTTTTTTTGAGGTTTGTTTTTCAGCAGCGGAAGGATGAGACGAGAAAAATTGTCATACCGGGTATTTGGACATAAAAAAATCCCTCTTCAATAAAATTGAAGAGGGATATCCGTATTTATACCCAGTCTGTACATCCTATATGCAGCATCTCTTTACCTCGAAGATACCGACACTAAAAATCCAGGCAGGTCTTCTGGCTTGCGCATCATCCTACTTGCTGACCTTCCCGGCTGAAAAACGGGTATACCCCTTTGTGGAAGTTTTCCATTTTTCAATCAGTGGTTTTTCCAGCGTTCGTCCGCGCTTACAGCGGCGGGTCCGCCCCCGATTTGAACGGGGTTCCCTGTTGGGCTAAAAAGCACCTGAATCATGAGCATACTAATATTAAAGAAAAAAAAATGTCAAGGGGTTTTTCAGGACCAACGCATGTAAAAAATCAAAATTCTGCCTTTATCCCGGCGGCAGACAAAATATTTATCCCGTTCTTTGCAAATTAGCAGGGAAGTTGCTAAACTATCCCCGGTTTTAAAGGTTTGGATCTGACAGGAGGAAATAATGTTTCAACTGAAAAATGTTAAAATGCAGGTCAAATTTATTGCAGCTTTTCTGATCGTGGGGATTCTCCCGTTTGCTGTCATGGGGATGCTGTCTGTGGATCGGTCCGGCAAAGCGCTTACCCATATGGCCTATGAAGAACTCAGTGTTCTGATGAGCAGTAAAAAAGCCCATGTGGAAGAATACTTCAAGGGGCTGTTTCTCCAGATGTCTGTTTTTGCCCAGTCCAGTGATGTGGCTGATTTTTATGATCATCTGGTTCAGTATCACAAAGATACCGGTGTGACGCCAACAGGCAATTACGATGTTTCCACGCCGGAATACAAGACCCTCTGGCAGAGCCACGGGGAAAAACTCCGGGCATACCAGAGCCAGAGCGGGGTATATGATGTGTTTCTCATCTGCGCAGCCCATGGTCATGTCATGTACACCAATGCAAAAGAAAGTGATCTGGGAGAAAATCTTGGGCATGGCCGGTACAAGAATACATCTCTGGCTCAGCTGTGGCGCAAGGTGGTGCAGACCGGTAAACCCGCAATCGTGGATATGGCACCCTATGCACCGAGCAATGGTGTGCCTGCGATTTTTGCAGGATATCCCATTTATACCGGCCAGAGCACACTTCTGGGAATAGTGGCTTTTCAGATTCCCCTGGGTCAGATCAATACCATCATGACAGCCCGCGCCGGTGCCGGAGAAACCGTGCAAACCTATCTTGTGGGAAAAGACAGTCTCATGCGCTCAGACGCACCCTTGTCTGAGGCCACCCATTCCGTGAAAGCCAGTTTTGCCAATCCGGCACAAGGAAAGGTGCAGACTTCTGCTGTTCAGGATGCCCTGGCTGGAAAATCAGGCCATGCTGTTCTGGACAATTTTGCCGGAAAACAGGTGTTGACTGAATATGGACCGCTGACCATCATGGATCTGACCTGGGCCATTATTACAGAAATTCAGACAGCAGAAGCCTTTGAATCCATAAAGGATCTCAAGATTCTGGTATGGGTGATTGCCGGGGTGGGACTGATCCTGATCATTGGTGTTGCCGTGGTTTTTACCCGGGCCATTACCCTTCCTGTCAATAAAGGAGTTGAATTCTCAAAAGCCCTGGCAACCGGTGACTTGACCCGGACCCTGGACATTGACCAGTCAGATGAAATCGGAGAGCTGGCCAAGTCCATGAACCATATGGCAGTTAACCTGAACACCATGTTCAGGGATCTGACCCAGGGCGTGAATGTGCTTTCATCCTCTTCCACGGAATTGTCCGCGATTTCCAGCCAGATGTCCGGGGGAGCGGGCCGGACATCGGATAAATCTGTTTCAGTGGCTGCGGCAGCCGAGCAGATGAGTACCGGCATGATCAGTGTGGCAGCCGCATCTGAACAGGCCGCCACCAATATTCAGATGGTGGCGGCAGCAGCAGAGGAAATGACATCCACAATCAATGAAATTGCAGGCAATGCGGAAAAAGGAAGAAGTGTCTCACGACAGGCAGTTGAAAAATCAAAAAATGCCTCGGAAAAAGTCAATGAACTGGGGCAGGCAGCCAAAGAAATCGGAACCATCACCCAGACCATTGCTGAAATATCAGAACAGACCAATCTTCTGGCATTGAATGCCACCATTGAAGCGGCCCGGGCAGGCCAGGCCGGAAAGGGGTTTGCTGTGGTGGCTTCCGAGATCAAGGAACTGGCAAAACAGACCGAAGAGGCCACCCAGAAGATCCGGGCCCAGATCGAGCAGATTCAGCAGACAACCCGGGGCAGCGTGGATGAAATCGGACAGGTTTCCGGTATTATCGATGACATGAACGATATTGTCTCAACCATTGCAGCATCGGTTCAGGAACAGTCTTCTGTTACCCAGGAAATTGCCAATAATGTGAGCCAGGCAGCCCTGGGGATTCAGGAGGTCAACCAGAATGTCACCCAGAGCGCCACTGTTTCAGAAGGGATCGCAAAGGATATCAATGATGTCAGTCAATCCGCAAAACAGATGTCCAGTGCCAGCACCCAGGTGAACACCAGTGCAAGAGAACTGTCTGATCTGTCTGAGCAGATCCGGGAAATGACTGGCAGATTTAAAATCCGGGAGTAAAAGGCATGGAAAAAGATTCAGTCGGCAGTTAATCCAAAATCTCACGGATGCAATATGCCAGCTTGCTTTTGTCCAGAGGTTTTTCAATATAGCACCGGGCGCCGATCATCATTGCTTTTTCTTTATCAATTTTGTTGCTGAAACCGGTGCACAGGATAACAGGCATATTTGAATTGATGTTCAAGATTTCTTTGATCAATTGATCGCCTGAAAGGCGCGGCATTGTCATGTCTGTAATTACCAGATCAAAACCTGCGGGTTCGGCCCGGATGAGTTCTAAAGCGTTAACCGGGTCAGTCAGTGCTTTCACTTTATATCCCAGCCGCTGTAAAAGCATGCTTCCCAGTTTTGACAGGCTCTCCTCATCATCAATAAACAGGATGGATTCATTACCTGTTGGCAGATGATCTGATGTGGATTTGCTGGTTTGTTTTTCCCCTTTTGCAGCAGGGAATACAATTTTGAAAACACTTCCCTGTCCGGGTTTACTGTCCACTGAAACTGTACCGTTATGGTTCTTTACAATACCAAGGACAACAGACAGACCCATGCCGGTCCCTTTTCCGATTTCCTTGGTTGTAAAATACGGATCAAATATTCTGGTTCTGATATCCGGATCAATCCCATGACCTGTATCGCTGACTGTCAGCTGGATACAGGTTCCGGCATCTGTTTTTTGAAATTGGGTCGTGGCCTCATTGCCCACGGTGATTTCAGATAGATCGATTTTCAGGATGCCACCGGATTTTTCCATGGCATGAGCGGCATTGGTGCATAAATTGATCAGTATCTGATAGATCTGTGTCGGGTCTGCCAAAATGGTGTTTTTGAGTACAGGAAGATTGAATTGAATATCAATGGTTGCTGGAATTGATGAACGTAAAAATTTGATTGCATCTTTAATAATGGGCTGAACATCCACATGAACTTTGGACTGTTCTGTTTTCCTGGTGAAGTTTAACAGCTGTTTTACAATATCGCTGGCCCTCAGACTGGCTTTTTTTATTTCTTCCAGGTTTGACCAGATTTGATTCCATTCTTCTGTATCTTCCATTGCAAGTTCTGTGTTTCCAATGATAATGCCTAAAATATTATTAAAATCATGGGCAATACCGCCGGATAAGGTGCCGATGGCTTCCATCTTCTGGGACTGGCGAAGCTGGTCTTCTAATTTTTTTCTGTGTTCTTCAGCCAGTTTGCGTTCAGCGATCTCGGCTTCAAGTTCCATGGTCCGTTCATACACTTTTTTTTCCAGATTTTCCAGAATGGTCCGGTTCAGTTCCCGCTGCACCTTTTCTTCGAAAATGATGGCCAGCATATGCATGAAATTTTCAAGAAAAGGAATATAAGGGGCAAAATCCTGCGGATCTGTCAGTATAAAGGACAATCTTGCATAAATGTGTCCCTTGTAACGGATATCAAAATGATGGGCTGGATTTTCTGATACAGCCGGAGGAACCGGAATTTTGTCTTCACACAGCTGGGATTCTGCTTTTTTGACACCGGGAATATCCTTGAGACCCTGACAGATAAATTTAAGAATTGATATTTTATCAGGTAAATGTGCCACAACGCTCTGCATAAGCGAAATCTGGCCCAGGATGCTGGCACGAACTTCTTTAATTTCCCCCATTATCTCAACATCCTCTTAAATATTCCTCGGGTTCTATAAAAAACGGGTTATTCATCACCGCACCATTTACAATCATCTGGGGGTGCACTTTTAAAACTTCCATAAGGGTTGCACCATCAAAGGAATTGGCATCATACTGGCACACGGAAGTGATCGGATGATCCCGCAAAAGCATACTGATCTTGCATTCATATTCAAGCAGTCTTTCACCACCCTTGACAGTTTCCACTTCCGGACTCATTTCACCAATTATCCTGGATGCCGGAAATCCCATTTCCAGGGCGTCGTCATAAAATTGAGTCAACATGTGTATCATGCGATCCGGATCAAACTCATTATCCTGAAAATAAACCTCACTGGTATCCGAAAGGGATATGGCACCTGTTTGTTTCCGTTCATCGTATGAGATCTGATGGTCTTTAAAAAAAATTCTGAGTGAGTCCTCATCCATCTTGCTGGAGAAACACGCCATGCGTTCTCTGGATTCAAGACCGCTGAGCAGAAATTTTAACAAAGACTCTTTTCGCTCTTCATCTTTGGTGAAAATCAGACACATGTGTGTTCCCACAGGAACCTTCTGGTCGGTAAATCCCAAAGAAACTTGCAGATCGTGCTGACACATAATGTTCTCCTTTAATTAATTTTTGGGGGTTTCCAGCCGCTTTTCCATATCTGTTCAGGCAGGACATAAACTGTTTTACCGTGATCTGTGAACCAGGAGTCTAACACGTACCGATCTGTGCCTGCAGTTTCCATGATGCTGCAGGCAACGTGGGGCCATCCGTTTATGATCATGCCCCTTCTGGCAATGCCGTAAAAAGAATGAAACCGGATCAGATGATCCTGCTGCAGGAGGATTAAAAAGATATTGGTGTTAACAGCTTCATCTTCGCAGTCCATTTGATTGTGCTTGAACATTCCCGTGAACGTTCCGCCAATATCCTTATTGATACCTGTTTTTTTGCCGGAAATGATTTCCATGGACTGGATTGCCTTTGCAATTAACTGCCTTTCTGATCGGGCATCTTCCGGAGCGGGTATGAATAGGGTTTTAATGGTATGCCAGTCTTTTGGGGTAAAAAAAGTTTTTGTTTTTTGCCGGCAGCCGTAAGAATGGCAGATCGGGAAATCTGATCGGCTAAAATCAGATATTTCATGTCTTTTTAAATAGTCTTCCGGTGTTTTGACAGGCGTAGTTGCACAGCCAAAAAAGGTGAACGCCAAAATCAGTATAAGTCCTGAAAGTAAATTCATAAGGCCCCGTCAAAGAAAATTTTAACTTTTTTTAGCCTATCTCAAAAAAGAACAAATTTCTATTTAAAATACCTTCACATAATTTTTATTTGCCTTTGCCGCAAATCCCAAAAACCTATTTGCGGGGCAATAAATCCATTTGAATCAGGTGTGGCCCGGGTGTATTTAACGCATGTTCAAGTTTATGTTTCAGTAGTTCACATGATGTTACCCGTGCAGCAGAGACACCCATGCCCTCGCTGATTTTAACCCAGTCAACAGGCGGGTGATCCAGGTTCATCAGAAGATTGGAGTTCTGTCCCGGGGGTTTGTTGCCAGCCCTGTGATATTCCAGTTTTAAAATATCATAGCTGTTGTTTGCGCAGATCAGGGTGGTGATATTCAGATGATCCCGGGCATGCATCCACAGGGACTGAAGGGTATACATGGCAGCACCGTCTCCCAGAAAACTGATGACTGGCCGGTCCGGACAGGCAAAGGCCGCCCCTGTTCCGCAGGCCATGCCCTGTCCCAAAGCGCCGCCGGTCATGGTCAGAAGACTGTGGAAACTGGAATTTGCGGCAATGGCGCTGTAGGCGCCGCCCGAAGTAATTGCTTCTTCCACAACAATTGCATTTTCCGGAATAAGGGCGCTTAAGATTCTGCAGATATTGCCACCGGTAAGATTACCCGAGGGAAGCGGGGAAAAGTCCGTGCTTTGTGTTAATTTTTTATGATCCATTTCCGGTGCGCCCACCCGGTCAATCAGCGCATCTAAAATTTCAGGCAGATTCAGGTTGCCCTGATTGAAGCGGATAACCGTCTGATCTTCTGAAATAAGCTGACAGCTGGTATCTTTATAACCGAAAAAGGAAACAATGGGTTTGGTTCCAATCAGGATGATGGATGCGTAAGGTGACAGTTCCTTGATGGCCTGTTCGGGAAAATAGGGGATTCTTTTTAATGATGGCAGTCCTTTGCCGATATGCGCATGGGCTGGAAATGAATCGGACAGCAGATCACAGCCGGTGGCTTTCTGTATCCGGGCAGCTTTCATCAGCCCGTCTTTTCTCAGGGCGTTTTTGCCCAGAATAACCAGCGTTTTTTTATTGCTTTTTAAAGCCTCGGCGGCCTGGTCAATTAAATCCGAATTGACAGGATCGTATGAAAAAGACGGACAGCAGATGGTCTGGTTTTTACATTCGCCCCATTGCAGATCCTGGGGCACAATCAAGGTCGCAACCTGGCCTTTCATGGCACAGGATATGGCATTGGCCGTGTCCCGGGAAAGGGTTTCAAGGGATGTACAGGTTTTCTGCCAGCCCGGTATGGTGCTGGCCAGTGTTTCAATATCCATGGCCAGTGGCGCATCCGCTGATTTGTGCCAGGAGGCATGATCTCCGATTATATTGACAATGGGCGTGTTTGCCCTATGGGCATTGTGAAGATTGGCCAGGCCGTTGGCAAGACCCGGGCCAAGATGCAGCAGTGTCAGGGCTGGTAAACCTGCCATGCGGCCATAACCGTCAGCAGCTCCTGTGCAGCACCCTTCAAAAAGGCCGAGTACGGCTTTGATGCCGGGGACTGAATCCAGCGCTTCCACCAGTGGCATTTCTGTGGTTCCCGGGTTTGCAAAACATATTTTAATTCCGGCATTCACTGCGGTTTTGATGATGACCTGTGCCCCGTTCATTTTTTTATTCCTCTGTTCTTTTTCAGCGGTATTTTCGTGTCTGAACCATTTGTAATCATATTATATTTTATAGATATGAAAATTACTTGATTGCCCGGATGATGGCAAGAAGAAATAATATTTTGTATAAAAGTATTGACATTAGAACTGTGCGGTCATATTGTTGACCGTCTGGTCATAAAAATGACCTTTAGGTCATAAGCTTTTAATATGAAGCGTTTAAAAGGATATGAATACAATGACAGCTGTTAAAAAAAAAGAATTGCTTGATCATCTGGTGAAAACCCAGATTGTGGATGCTGTGATGACCATGATTAAAAAAAACAGTTCCATTACCATGGACGGAATTGCCAGAACCTGCGGTATTGCAAAGGGGAGTCTGTACAATTATTTCAAGAACAAGGAAGATTTGATGGGCTATGTGCACCAGGCAATTCTTGAGCCCATCAGAGAATCAAAAAGCATGATACTGGACAGCCGGAAAGATCCGTTGACGCGCTTGTACGAATTCATTGATTCTGTTTTCCATATCAATGAGGATCTGCACTTTTATTTCCGGTTTATGGAACAGGAAAGATCGGTTGCGGTTGAAAAAAAGGAACGTTCAGATATTGTCATGCAGCCTTTGACCCGATTGTGCAGACAGGGGATTGAAAAGGGGCAGTTCATTGATGTTGCCCCGGACATTCTTGCTGAAGCCATTTATGGAATGGTGATCGGTCCGATGAAATCCTTACCGCTGGTTTCCTATAAAAAACAGAATCTGGAAAAAATCAGGCAGGATATTCTGCGGCTGATTGAACGTATTATTATTGTATAGAAGAGGAAAAATGAAGATAAAAACAGGTATAGCATGTGTTCTGGTGATTCTTTTTTCACTGGCAGGGTATTTTTCATTTGTGTTTAAGTCGTCCGATATAAACACCTTGGCATCTGAATTACAGGAGGCCGCCTTGACACCTCCGGCAGAAGTTGCCGTCCATACGGTCATCCCGGAACCATTGGTGCTTACCAGGGATCTGCCCGGCAGAACATCTGCATTTAAAATTGCTGAAATACGTCCCCAGGTATCCGGGATTATTCTCAAACGGATGTACACAGAAGGCAGTGTGGTACAAAAAGGTCAGCAGCTGTATCAAATTGATGATGCAGCGTATCAGGCAGCCTATGACAAAGCCCTGGCAAGCCTTGAACAGGTCAAGGCCAGCATGAAATCCATTGAACCCAAGGCACGAAGATATGAACAGTTATTAAAGGCCGGAAGCGTAACGGTTCAGGCCTATGATGATGTCATGGCCTCTCTGGCTCAGACAAAGGCCGGGATTGCTTTTGCACAGGCCAGTGTGGTCCAGGCAAAAATTGATCTGGACCATACCCGGGTGTTTGCGCCCATTTCAGGAAGAACCGGTAGATCCAATGTCACGGAAGGGGCACTGGTGACCAATGGACAGGCAATGGCACTGGCAACCATACAGAACGTGGATCAGATTTATGTGGATGTCAACCAGTCCAGTCAGGATGTCATGACCCTGAAAAAGATGCTGGATTCTCAGGCGTCTGTTCCCCTGGCAACGCTGTTGTTAAACGGCGCAGAAGATGTGTATGCCCATAAGGGAAGGGTCTTGTTTTCAGATATCACTGTGGATCCGGGAACCGGCATGGTTCAGATCCGGATCGTGTTTCCGAATCCGGAAAATCAACTGCTGCCGGGTCTGTTTGTCAAGGCCAGGCTGGCATATTCCAGACAGGACAATGCCATTACCATTCCCCAGCAGGCAGTGGTAAGGTCGCCGGACGGTCAGGTGATGGTCTGGTTATATGATGAAACATCCGGAACCGTGAATACCCATGCCATAACCCTGTCACAGGCCATAGGGGACAGATGGCTGGTGACATCGGGCTTAAAGTCCCGGGACCGGGTTGTTGTCTCCGGCCTGCAGAAAATCAGGCCCATGGCAAAAGTGACACCGGTGGAATTTTTACCCTCCAATTCTTGATATCAGGATTTAAAACATGTCCGGTTTTTTTATAGAAAGACCCATCTTTGCATGGGTGATCGCCATTGTTATCATGCTGGCTGGTGTTTTTGCCGTGAAGACACTGCCCATAGAACAATATCCCAATATTGCGCCTCCCAGTATCAGCATCACTGCCTTTTATCCGGGCGCATCTGCAAAAACCCTGGAAGACAGTGTCACCCAGGTGATTGAACAGAGTCTGACCGGGATTGATTATCTGAGGTATTTTTCATCTTCCAGCGACGGCAGCGGACAGGCAACCATTACGTTGACCTTTGAGCCTGAAGCAGATCCCGATATTGCCCAGGTTCAGGTCCAGAACAAGGTGCAGTCGGTTTCAAGTCTTCTTCCCCAGGAAGTCAGAAATCAGGGGGTAACCGTCACCAAGGCGTCAAAGAGTTTTCTGATGCTTGTGGCACTTTATTCAGAAGACGGCAGCATGAATGAATATGATATCGGTGATTATATCAAATCAAACATGTCAGATGCGTTAAGCCGTGTTCAGGGGGTGGGGGACGTGATGGCCTTTGGTCAGCAGCATGCCATGCGGATCTGGTTGAATCCTGAAAAACTCAACAGTTATGGCCTGATGCCTTCGGATGTCAAACACGCCATCCAGGTGAGAAATATTGATGTGGCACCGGGACAGCTGGGTGGAGCCCCTGCTGTAAAGGGGCAGCAGTTGAACGCGACAATTACGGCCCAGTCAAAGCTGAGGACCATTGGAGATTTTGAAAAAATTCTGGTCAAGGTCAATCCGGATGGTTCTCAGATCCGGCTGAAAGATATTGCAAAAATAGAACTGGGCGTTCAAAATTACAATACAATGGCAAGATATAACGGGAAAGCCGCATCCGGTGTTGCGCTGAGCCTTGCCACCGGTGCCAATGCACTGGATACCGGAAAAAGAATCAAGGAAAAGGTGAAGGACTTGAGCGCATTCATGCCTCCCGGACTTGAAGTGGCCTATCCGTACGACACCATTCCCTTTGTCAGACTTTCCATCGAAGGGGTTGCCAAAACCCTGTTTGAAGCGGTGATTCTGGTGTTTCTGGTCATGTATCTTTTTCTTCAGAATTTTAGGGCAACCCTGATCCCCACGATTGCGGTTCCGGTTGTTTTGCTGGGAACGTTTGGTGTTTTGTCTGTTTTCGGGTTTACCATCAATGTGCTGACCATGTTTGCCATGGTGATTGCGATTGGTCTTCTGGTGGATGATGCCATTGTTGTGGTGGAAAATGTTGAGCGGGTCATGACGGAAAAAGGGCTGCCTGCCAAAGAAGCCACCCGGGAATCCATGAAGCAGATTACCAGCGCCCTTGTGGGGATTGCCCTGGTCCTGTCTGCGGTTTTTGTGCCCATGGCATTTTTCAGCGGATCCACCGGTGCGATTTACCGGCAGTTTTCCATCACCATTGTATCG
This sequence comes from Pseudomonadota bacterium, assembly GCA_018821535.1. GTDB lineage: Bacteria > Desulfobacterota > Desulfobacteria > Desulfobacterales > Desulfobacteraceae > Desulfobacula. Next base: position 14,608 of record JAHJLV010000001.1, read on the forward strand.
GCCATGAGCCTTTCCGTCCTGGTGGCCCTGATTTTAACACCGGCACTGTGCGCATCCCTGCTCAAGCCTGTGCATAAAAAAGCAGGAAAAGGATTTTTCAGGTGGTTTAATGCAGGATTTGATACTGGCAGGCAGATATATGAAAAAAGTGTGGGATATGTGATTCAAAGAGGGTTTAGGTTTTTGTGCATTTATGCATGCATTATCGCAGTCTTGATATTCATGTTTGGAAAACTGCCGACCTCGTTTTTGCCGGATGAAGATCAGGGGAATCTGATGGTTATGGTATCTGCTCCTCCGGGCGCAACAATGGAGCGCACCCGGCAGAGTATGCAAAAAGTCGAGGCGTATTTTCTGAACAATGAAGTACAAAATGTGGAGAGTATATTTACTGTCACCGGTTTCAGTTTTGCCGGTCAGGGACAGAATGTCGGCATGGGATTTGTCGAGCTTAAGGACTGGAAAAACAGAACCCGTCCGGATCAGTCGTCAATGGCCATTGCAGACCGCACCATGCAGCAGCTTTTCAGCATCAAGGATGCCTTTGTCTTTGCCTTTATTCCCCCTCCCATCAGGGAGCTTGGCAGGGCAACCGGATTTAATTTCCAGTTGATTGACCAGTCCGGCATGGGGCATCAAACTCTGGTTGCAGCACGGGACCAGATGCTCATGCTGGCATCACAGACACCGGAATTAAGCGGTGTCCGTCCCAACGGGCTGTCTGATGTGCCCCAGTATCAGCTGGATATAGATTATGAAAAAGCACAGGCCCTGGGCATTGCTACAGCAGATATTACCAGTACCCTGGCAACGGCCTGGGGATCCACCTATGTCAATGATTTTATTGAGAACGGACGGATAAAAAAAGTGTATATGCAGGGCGAAGCCAGATATCGCATGCTGCCGGAGGATATTTCCAACTGGTATGTCCGGAACAATACCGGTAAAATGGTCCCCTTTTCATCCTTTACCTCAGGGCTCTGGACCTATGGTTCTCCCAAACTTGAGCGGTATAATGGAAAAGCGTCCATGGAAATTCTGGGAGCGCCTGCACCCGGGGCAAGCAGCGGGGTTGCAATGGAAAAGATTGAACAGCTTGCCCGAAAACTTCCCCGGGGAATCGGGCTTGACTGGACTGGAATTTCCTATGAAGAAAAAATGGCAGGATCACAGACCTATCTGTTATATGCCATATCCCTTGTGTTTGTTTTTCTGTGCCTTGCCGCTTTATATGAAAGCTGGTCAATTCCCTTTTCCATCATGCTGATTGTGCCTTTGGGGATATTGGGGTCTGTTGCAGCCGCACTTTTGGCAGGCCTTTCCAATGATGTCTATTTTCAGATTGCACTGCTGACCACGGTGGGGCTTGCGGCAAAAAATGCGATTCTGATAGTTGAATTTGCCAAAACCCTTTATGAGAGTGGAATGCCGTTGATCGACTGTACCCTGGAGGCTGCACAAAAAAGGCTTCGTCCGATTCTGATGACATCCTTTGCGTTTATTCTGGGCGTGACCCCGCTGGCCATTTCAAGCGGGGCAGGTTCAGCCAGCCAGAATGCCATCGGTATTGGCGTTATCGGGGGAATGGTGGCAGCCACCACACTGACCATTTTATTTGTCCCCTTGTTTTTTGTGCTGATCCAGAAGCGTAAAACGAAATAAACACAAAGGCCGGTATGCCGGGTATGAATCGCTGTCAGTCTGTTTGCGGCAGTCGAATAAACTGTACCAGGCATAAAGAAATCAGGCTGAAAAATGCACCGGCAAAAAAGGGGATTTTATAATTGACCATCCATAAAAGTCCGCCGATCACCGGCAGGATGACAGCTGCAATATGATTGATGGTAAATCCCACTGCTGCACTGGATGCAATGTCTGCAGGATCGGCAATTTTCTGGAAATAGGTTTTGATGCCTGTGGCAAAATTGAAAAAAACATGATCCAGGATATATAAACCTGCCACAACCAGTTTTGAGTCAACAAGTGCATAGGCAATAAAAATCAGAACAAGAAAAAAATATTCAATGGAAAGCAGTTTTCGCTCTCCATATTTTAAAATAAATTTACCAACAAGCGGGTTGATGAAAAAATTGATCGTATTGTTGAGCATGAAAAGCAGGGTGATCTGTTGAACAGAGAATTCAAATTTTTTTACCAGCAAAAATACAGCAAAGGCAATAAATATCTGGCGGCGGGCACCGGCCATGAAGGTGAGAAAATAATACAGCCAGTACTGTTTTTTTAAAATCAGTTTCTTTTTTTGAGGGATGATGTCCTGCCTGACCGGGTTTTTTGTGATGGCCCAGAATCCCCCTGCAATGATGACGGCACCAAACAGTATATACATGACCTTGTAACTGAAAAAAGGCGCAAGAATCAGGATGAGAATACCGACAACAATGTTGGCTAACGCTGCATAGCTTCTTTGTGTGCTGAAGATGATCGGCGAGGTGTATTTGTCAAAATACTGAAGGGTGAGCGACTGGTTGGTGGTTTCGTAGCAATGGAACCCGAAACTCATGATAAGGGTTGTAAAGACAAGACCCGTAAAACTGGGCAGCAATCCGGTTAAAAAGACACCGGCACCTAAAAAAAGGATGGCCAGGGCTGACAGTTTATGCTCGCTGATGATTAAAATGATATAGGTCACCAGAAGGGCCAGAAATCCGGGGATTTCTCTTACAGACTGCAGAATTCCGACATGGTAACCATCCAGTCCCACAACATTGACGCTGAAATTATCAAAAAGCGTTCTCCAGGATTGAAGACCCACAGTAGAGCAGATGGTCAGAACGATGAGATACGAATACATCAGTTCTTTTCTATAATCAGTCAAAATACATGCAGCTTATTTTTTAATTTTTTTGATGATTTTTTCAACTGCCTGCTCTGCTGTTTCACCAAAAAGCGTTTCCACTTCAACAAGATTCAGATAGCGGTCATCCCACTGGATATTGTCATTTTCAAGAATCCAGTCTTTAAGACGGTTGTATTTTCCGCCAAGGGCTTTAATCTTCTTGAGCAGCGGTACATTCTCGGATGTTTTAAATTCAATATTCAAAGACAGGATATATTCAATGATATTGGGTGTGGCCGGGTTGGAAGATATGACCGGAATGACCAGAATATTTTTGTTGTCCTTTCGGCCCTTGCCAATATAAACATTGCCTTCTCTGACAATAATATTCTTGGTTCCCTTAAGACTGGGGTCTTCTTCAACCCTGGAATATTTATTTTTCAGGCTGCCGGTTTTATTTGCAATCTTTATTTTTGTTTCCCGGGTGACTTCGCCCAGCAGGCTTAAGCCGGTGATCTGGTAAAGAAAACCGCCCTTGATCTTTTCAATGACTTCCTGAAGATTTTTAAGAACCAGAACATTTTTGTTGGTCAACTGGGATATCTGAATGTCATTGGCAGCCAGTTCATCAAAGACAAGTCCTTCAAATTTTTCAGCGATCCGGCTGGTGCCGACCGTGACGGTTTTTGCCTGATGCTTGATGGCATCCACGGGTCTTGCCAGTGTATTAATGGCCTGTCCCATGTTTTTGAAAAAGGCATTGAGCATATTGGACGGGGTGCCTTTGGTATTAAAATCAATTTCAAAATCTGAAACCGGCAGTCTTCCGGACAGATATTTGAGCAAAAGGGTAATATTGGCGACATTATCAAGGCCCATGGATGCGGGGAATCCATCCTGTTTTCGTTTTTCAGAAAACCGGTTATAGAACTGGGCTATGGTTTCCCTGAATTTTTTTTCCAGCAGTATTTCATATACATCATGGCCAAGGTCTGTGTAGTCATCCAGCAGGTCCTGGATTTCCTTTCTGCCTTCATACAGGAATCTGGAGCTTTCATTGATGGCAAGGGCTGCATAATATCCCCAGACATGTCCCACAAGGGTGTTCAGAATCGGGGCAAAATGTTCCTTGACTTCAGGTATTTTAAAAACATCCTTTGCATACAGATCAAACCGGTCCTCTCCCTGGGTGGTGATAACGATGGGTGTGGCCTTATGGGCGGCAAAGATGGCCGTGTCCTTGATGATATCTCCCAGAACGCTTTCCCGGGTGCCGGCAGCACAGATAATAATCAGGGGCTCACTGGACAGATCAATATGTTTTTTATCTTCAATAAAATCCGATGAAATGGTTTTATAGCACAGTTCGCTGAGCTTGATCCGGATTTCATCTGCAGATGTCTTGTTGGAACCTGAACCCACGGTGGCCCAGTAATGTTTTGAGATGGCCCTTTTGGAAGCGGATTCCTTGATGGCCGCTTTCATGTCCAGAATGGTTCTCATCTTGTCCGGAAGGGCCATGATTTCATGAATCTGTTCAGTAATGAATTCACTTGTTCTGCTGCCCATAATTCCGGCAATATGCAGGCCTAAAATAGCGCCTGCAGTGATCTGGGAATAAAAAGCCTTTGTGGATGCCACGGACATTTCAATATCACGGCCCGAGCTTGTGTACAGCACGCCATCGGTTTTAAATGTCAGATCCGAATCTCTCCGGTTCACAATAGCCAGAGTTCTGGCGCCGCAGGCTTTGACGATATCCACGGTCCGATTGGTATCTGTGGTTGTTCCGGACTGGCTGATGGCAATAACAAGCGTGTTTTCCATGGTGTTTTGCGTGCCCGGTGTTTCAATAATACAGAACCCGGACAGCTCAGAGGATTTTAATGCCCGGATGTCGATATCTTTATCTATCAGGTAAAAATTGAGCAGGTCTGCACAGCCTTGTGCTGCAATCCCGGCAGTGCCCTGGCCAATGAAATATACCTTTTTGATCCGGCCGTTTTTCAGATTTTCTACCAACGCTGTCGGAATCACTGTTTCATCCAGACTGGTGGTAAAAAGATGGCTGTCTTTGACCTGTTTGAATTTATTTTCAAAGGTTTTCTCTACTGAATTGGGCGCTTCTGATATTTCTTTTAAAAAATAATGGGGGAATTCCTGTCGGTCTATATCCCTTGAAGTGATCTGGCTTTTGAGTATCTGATCCTCGGAAATCCGGATCAGGGTTTTATCATAGTAAAAAGACCGGATGCCGTCAATGCCGCCTTTTGATTCCTGGTCAAGGATGACAATCTGTCCTTTATCTTCACCGTTAAGCTTGATAAAATTCGGGGTTTCTTCAACAATGCCGTAGAGCTCTGACGCCGCAATATAGTGATCTTTGGCAATACCCACAAAAATTGCCTGTCCGCTTCCCTTTTGAGCCAGAAACAGTTTTCCCGCTGCAAGATCCGTATGCATGCTGATGGCATGGGAGCCTTCAAAATCATTCACCGCCAGCCGGAACGCTTCTTCGATCGGATGATTTTGCTTCAGATAATGTTCGATCTGCAAAGGAATGAGTTTGGTATCGGTATTAATATCTTCATGAATTTTATCGTATCTTGCCTCATATTCGGTTTTCAGCTCAAGGTAATTGTCAATATCACCGTTCAGGCAGACATGGATAATCCCTGTTTTGCCGATTTCCCGCTGTGTGGGCGTATTGTCCTGGGGGTGACAGTTGGCCACAGAAATGTCTCCGATGGATGCCCACCGGGTATGTGCAGATACGGAATTGGCTGTGAATTTATAATTGATCAGCACCTGAAGCATTAAATCATTTTTAATCTGACTGCGGATGAATGAAACATTATCTCCCAGGGCACCGATTTCAGCAGCAAATTTATAAACATAGGAGATGGTGACCAGATGTTCTCCGGTTTCAGGATAGGAATCATTGATGGTAAGGCTGTTATTGCCAAGAACCAGGTGGTTTGTTCTTTGCTTCAACCGTTCAGCCAGCCCCGCTTTTATCAACCCTTCCCGGAATCTTTCAAATTCATTTTTGGTAAATGAAAAAATAACAGATATGCCTGCAGAATCACGTCCTCGCACTTCAAGACGGTCAATACTGTTCAGGACGGCATTGATGCGTTTAAATATTTTCAGGCCCTCAATATTTCCTGAATCCTTAAGACCCGGCGCAATATCATGAATGGCTATGATATTATTGATGATTTCTTTTTTCAGGCACCAGCCGATATCCTGCAGTTTTTCAATCCGGGAAGCGATGATGTCCGCATCTGCGGAGGACAGGTTGGCAATCTCGTGTTTGAATAAAGTTTTCTGAGTTTTGATGAGTTCTTCTATGGTGTCTGAAATCAGTATCAGTTGATTTTTTTTCTGTGTATCAAAAAACAGGTCACAGAAAACATCTTCCTGCTTAAAATCCTGACACATCTCAAACAGGCTGTTTAAAAGAATGTCTCCGCCAAGAAACTGTTCAGTGATGATCTGCGTTTCCATGGGCAGAATTTTTGTTTTTAATGAAAACACCATGTCCTGGGTCTGGTTCAGATCATAATTGAGTATTGAACCGTCTCCTTTAAATGCGATAAATGCAGAAATACCGCAGGACAAGACATTGGGCTGGTTTGGAAAGAATATAACGGTGTTTTCTCTGGCCTGATGGATGGATGTGGCCATTTCAAAATTGATTTTGGATAGCTTTTTGATCAGATCAAACAATCGTCGCCCTTGCACAATCATTATTTTCTCCCTTATCCTGAATGTTTTCAAATCATAGCTGCGCGGTTATATCATCATTTTTTTTAAAATACTGCTTTAAAATCATCTTTGCATAGGTACCGGCCCGGGTGCCGATGTATTTGCCGTGGCCGACAACAATGGACAGTGTGATTTTTGTGTTTCCGTCTTTCTGGGCGGCAAAACCGGTAAACCAGTCATATTTTATGGTATGTTCAGTATTATATAAAGAGCCGGTTTTTCCGCCAATGACAAGCGTGGAGAGAACGGTATCTTTTGATGCGCCCCTGAAAGATTTTCTGGCAGTTCCTTTTGTTATTGTTTTTTCCATTAACTGCATCATGGTATCTGCAGTTTCCGGACGTATGGCTGTCTTATAAGTCGATTTCCGGTTTTTGTAAATAATTTTTCCGTCGGAACCGGTCACATGTTCCACAATACTGGGCACCATGACATTGCCTGAATTGATGATTGCAGCGGTGAGCATGGCGCCGAAAACCGGTGAGATGGTTGTGTCATTATTAAAACCACATCCAAGTTCTGCAAGATGATAGTCACTGTCGCCGATTTCAAAAGAACCGGAAACAAGCGGCAGTTCAGAGTCAATGATCTGGTTGAAACCAAAGGCATCTGCATAGGTTTCAAGCTGTATTTTCCCCAGAGAATTTTTCCCGATTTTCCCGAAAACCGGATTGATGGATTCAGCAAATGCACTGGCAAAAGAAATTTTGTATGTGTATTTATTTTTTACATCTTTAAGCTGACGCTTGTACAGGGTGTATTTATTGCCGTTAAAATATAACGGGGTCTGCGGTTTATATCCTAAGGTTTCGACTGCTGCGGCTGCGGTGACAATTTTAAAAATACTGGCCGCAGGATAATTCTGGACACAGGGGTTGGTATCGGGATTATCAAGGTCAAAGCCGGTCATGGCCAGAATTTTTCCTGAATCTGCCTCCATGACAACCAGTGCAATCTGCTGGGGTTTTCCCCTGTCCAATTTTTTGAGCTTCTCCATCACGGACAACAGATATTCCTGAAGATAAATATCAATACTGGTGGTGATTTTATAGCTTTCTTCAGGAGTGTTGACAAAGAATATATTTTTATCTGTTTTGGAAAAAGGGGTGGTGCTGATAATATGGGTGAGTTTTTCTTTTGATAATCCAGACTTGCCTAAATCATCCGGGTCAGTCAACTCATCAGCCTGCTGCAGCGACCGGGCAGGGTCGTTTTTTTTATCTGCGGTGAAACGCAGATAGGCATTTACAGAAAAAAAGCCAAGCACGCCTGTCAGAATAAGAATGGCCAGCATTCCTGCGCAACGTTTGGCCGCTTTTAAAAAAAACGCTTTTTTTTGTTTCCTGGCAATATATTCAGCTTGAAAATCCCGCCAGGAATTCTCTGCTTTTTTTATATTTAACATTATATTTAATTATAAAACGCCTGTGTCATTTAAATTTTATTTAACGCAATTGCCGGGCTTGACCGGTTTGTCAAAACCGGAAAGCACAAGCCCTTTTTTGTTGCTGGCCGCAAGGATCATCCCCTGGGAGAGTTCACCCATCAGGTGCGCCTGTTTTAAATTTGCAACAACAATGACCTGTTTGCCGATGATTTCCTCCGGCGCATAGTCTTTTGCAATGCCGGCAATCACTTGTCTGGTCTCAGCCCCGAGGTCCACGGTAAGTTTTAAAAGCTTGCTGGAGTTTTCAATTTTCTCAGCCTTGACCACCGTTGCTGTCCGCAAATCAATCTTTGCAAAATCATCAATGGTAATTTCTTCCTTTAAGGGGGGTTTAAATGATTTCACAGGTGTTGACAGTTCCTTGGGGGGGGCTTTTTCAACGTCAATTCTGGGAAACAGCATCTGCGGGTCTGGCAGGACACTTGCCGTTTTAATCTGTCCCCATACAGCAGCTTCCTGCAAGGTGTAAAACCCACCGTCTGTTTTCTGTATGCCAAGGGTTTTTTGCATATCCGCACTTGTCTGCGGCATGACAGGATAGATCAGACAGGACACCACCCGTAAGCTTTCTATCAGATTATACATCAGGGTTTCCAGAACCGGAAGGGTGGATTCATCTTTTGCCAGTGTCCAGGGTTCATTGGTATCTATATATTTATTTAAAATGCTGATAAAGTGCCAGACCGCCTGTATCCCCTTGTGAAATTCACATTTTTCCATGGCCATGGAAAATTCATCAACAGCTGCCTGGGCATCTGATTTTAAAGACAGATTTTTCTGTGTTTCAATACGGGTATCCGCACCTTTGATTTTACCCTTGAAATACCGCTGGTTCATGGATAGAACGCGGGAGAACACGTTTCCCAGATCATTTGCAAGGTCTGAGTTTATCCTGGAAACAAGGGTCTGCTCTGTAAAATTGGCATCCAGTCCGAATACCATTTCCCGCATCAGAAAATACCTGAATGCATCTGTCCCGTAGGTGTCGGTCACCTGGTGGGGATCAGTAACATTGCCAATACTCTTGGACATTTTGCTGCCCTGGACATTCCAGAATCCATGGACGTTCAACCCGCCATAGATATCTATCCCGGCAGCTTTGAGCATGATGGGCCAGTAGATTCCATGGGGTTTGATAATATCCTTTGCCACAAAATGACGGGCGCCAGGCCAGAAGGTTCTGAATGTGTCACTGTCCGGATACCCCAGCGCCGAAATATAGTTCACCAGCGCATCAAACCAGACATAGGTGACAAAATTTTCATCAAAGGGAAGGGTGATGCCCCATGTCAGACGGGTTTTGGGGCGAGAAATGCACAGATCTTCTAACGGTTCCTTTAAAAAGGACAGAATCTCGGTCCGATACTGGTCCGGCCGGATAAAATCAGGATGAGTGTTGATATGATCGATCAGCCAATCCTGGTATTTGCTCATTTTAAAAAAATAATTGGATTCTTTTATCACTTCAGGCGCTGTGCCATGATCCGGACACTTGCCGTCCACAAGTTCCCTTTCCTGGTAAAAGCGTTCGCAGCCAAAACAATACAGGCCCTCATAGCTTGAAAAATAAATATCACCTGAATCATGAATTTTTGACAAAACAGCTTTTACAATTTTTTTGTGATTTTCATCTGTAGTCCGGATAAAATAATCATTTTTAATATTGAGCACCGGCAGAATATCCTGGAATAACTGGCTGATCTTATCTGCATATTCTTTTGGGGTGCTGTTCTGTTTTTCAGCAGCCTGGACAATTTTATCACCATGTTCATCTGTTCCTGTGAGAAAAAAAGTCCTGTATCCCTGCATCTGTTTGAACCGGGTGGAAACATCAGCGGCAATGGATGTATAGGCATGCCCAAGGTGAGGCTTTGCATTGACATAATATATGGGAGTTGTAAAAAATTGGGTTTTAATCGTCATGATGAAAGGTCCTGTTTTTTAATTTACCAGTTCCTGGATTTTCTTTTCAACCTCAGTGTTGTCATCCAGACGGATGGAAACGCTTTGCCTTAAAACATTCTGGCGGACAACTTTTCCTGTGCCATCCTTGAAAGACACTTTTTTGCCGATTTTGGGCATGTCTCTTTTCAGGCTTTTATAGGTTTCATTTTCAAAGGTCAAACAGCACATCAGCCTGCCGCAGACCCCTGATATTTTGGTGGGATTCAGTGAAAGTCCCTGCTCTTTGGCCATCTTGATGGATACAGGGTCAAATGTATGCATGAACGATGAACAGCACAGTTCCCTGCCGCATTTGCCTATTCCCCCACAGTGTTTTGACAGGTTGCGGATGCCGACCTGCCGCATTTCAATCCGGACACTGAATTCTTTGATCAAAAGCTTGATCAGTTCCCGAAAATCGATCCTGCCATCCGCAGTATAGAAAAAGGTCAGTTTATTCTTGTCAAATGTGCTTTCAACACTGAACAGGTTCATGAACAGGTCTAAAGCATTAATGCTTTTCAAGCAGAAATCAAAAGCATCGTTTTCCAGTTTTTTGATCTCATCTCTGCGGATAAAATCATCTTTGGTAGCCATGCGCACAATCTGCTTTAATTCTTTTTGGACATTTTCAACTTCCACAGGCGGGATGGCGACTCTTCCAAATCCCAGACCCTGTTCGGTTTCTACAATAACAGGGTCGCCTTCCTTAAGGACAAACGCACAGCTTTTAAAATCATATATTTTTCCTGCTGTCTTGAATTTAACACCTGCAACTTTAATCATATATTAAAACTTCCTTTGCTGGCGATCATTTTTAAAAAAAAACGATCCAACGTCAATCTCACTGAACTGTTCGAGGTCACCCGATTTTCAGCCTGCATCCATTCCTCATTCCATTTAACAAAAACCGGGTGTGAAAACTTCTGGCTAATATCATTAAAACTGTCATAAAAATCAAGGTTAACTATTTTTTTCGGGTGAAATGTAAAAATCATCAGGTCCCGGAAAAAAGTTTTTATCATCACCATACTATCATCTAAAAGGTCCGGGTGACCACTTAAATATGCTGACAGCATCAAACCTTTGCCAACCGCCTGGGGCCGGCTGGATCTGACAGTGCTGACAAGTGCGGCCAGCAGCCATCTGCGTTTTTTTATCCAGTCAACGGGCAAAGCATCATTCTGTATCCCTGCAAACATTTTTGCTTTTTCAGGATCAGAACCTGCGATTTTTGAAGCAATATGGCATAACACAGGGTCGATATTAAAATTATTTTTCAGATAGTGTTCAAGATCAGTTTCGCTTAAAGGTTTAAATCTTATGCTCTGGCATCTTGAATGAATCGTGGGCAAAAGTTTTGACTCATCCGTGGCCGTGAGTATGAAAAACGTTTTCCCTGGCGGTTCTTCAAGCATTTTAAGCAGGGCATTCTGGGCCTGCATATTCATTTTGTCTGAATTTAAAATCAGCACCATCCTGAATTTTGCTTCATTGGGTTTTGTACGGATGTTTTCACCCATCTGTCTGATCTGGGCAATGGAGATATTTTTTTTGTCTTTTTCAAGGTCCAAACACAGCATGTCCGGGTGAATCAGTCCGTCAATCTTGCGGCAGGCATCACAGGACTGGCAGCCTAAGTTCTTTTCTTCAAGGCAGTTACATCCTTTTGCAAACAAAAATGCCGCTTGCTTTTTGCCGGTATTTACACGTCCGCAAAAAAGAAGGGCATTGGGAATTTTCTGGGTCTGAATGATGCGGGCCAGCAGTTGGAGTTCGCTGGTTTGATAGTGTATTTGATCAAAATCAGACATGGTTTGATCAATACCCATGTGTTAATAGTCCACCCGCTCCTTGAGTTCTTTTCCGCATTTGAAAAATGGAAGGCGTTTGGGCGGAATGGTGACTTTTTCACCGGTTTTTGGGTTTCTTCCGGTGTAGCTCTGGTATTCCTTGATGTGAAAGCTGCAAAATCCTCTTATTTCCACCCGTTCTCCTTTGATAAAAGATTCGGAAAGCGAGTCAAAGAAAATTTTTACAATTTCAGCAGCCTCGGATTTTGTCAGGTTTGTTCTTTCTTTAAGCGTCGAAATTAATTCAAGTTTATTCATGCTACCTCTTTTGATCTTAACAATATTTAATTAAATATTTGAAAGGTTCTATTTAAAATTTGATAAAAAGTCAAGGAGTTATGCAAAAAGGTCAGGAACTTTCTCAACATTTTCCTTTTCAACCTCGACTCCAGCATACTGGCCGAGGACATCAATTTTAATTACAACCCGCCCTTTTCCCTTGTGATGGGTGAACTCGCCCCTTACACCTGCCATGGGGCCTTCAATGATCATGACCGGGTCTCCTTTTTTAAGACCGATATTTGCGCCTGTTATCAGATCGGTTTTTATTGTGGTTAACAGTTTTAGTGATTCAATCTGGGAATCAGGCACAGGTACCGGGCCTGTCTGATTTCCCAGCAGGCGGACAGCACCTGTTGTTTTAAGGATCTGGAGCTGGGAAACAGGCGTTGTCTGTGATTTGACAAAAATATATCCCGGAAAAAGCGGGAAATCGATCATCAGGTGCCTGTCCTTGCGGATGCTTTTGCGTTTGACCGTGGGCAGGAAGGCCTCAATCTTTTTCTGGGTAATGGCTTTATGGACGGTTTGTTCAAAATTGCTTCGGGTTAACAGCACAAACCAGTGTTTTAAATCTGTCATTTTGTTCCGAATTCTCCGATGCCATGAAGATTGATCAAGAACGCAATTGAGTTTTCACCCCGTGATTCGGAGAAAAAGATCCTGAATGTCCAGCAGGCCTTTTCTAAATCTATTCCGGCCTGTGTTTCAACTGTCCGGTCAGTGATCAGATTCCGTTCAATGGCATAAAAGGTGCTGATTTCATCGGTCAGACGGATATTGAGCCTTGAATACAGGGAATGGGAAAGATCGGTGGTATAGCGGTATTCAGCTGTCAAAGAATCTCCCCTGTTATCTGAAAGGGTATTGCCGATATTTAATGTTTTAAAATGGGAGTCATAAGGCGACCAGGAAAGATCCATATCCAGAGAGAAACAGGTGAACGGGTGAAGCTCTATTTCAAGAAACAAAGGTAAAAACGGTCTGGATTCATTGTCTCTTTCTTTTTTGATGTCATAGCTTTGGTATAATTTAATATATGCAAATTCTTCGTAATTGGTAATTTTTTCACCCCTGGGTGTGGTGATGGTTTTTCTCAAAATCAAATTATTGGTCAAGGACCAGGTTAAAAGATTCTGCTCATCAATTCTGTCCAGCACATCAAAAGAGGGCAGGTCATCCTGTCCGATATGGGGGGAATAAACATATTCCAGTTTCGGGACCAGTTCATGTTTGACCTTATCTGCAAATGCATTGTCCGGGTTAAACAGTTTGATGAGTTTGGTGGAAATCTGTCCGCCGACATCATAGGTTTCCCGGGTTCTGAAACTGTCTGAATTGCCATGGATGTCAACAAAGTCGCTGGTATGCCATACGGTTTCCCGGAGACCTGCATAAGGCTCCAGGTTGAAATATTTGCCCAGCCTCATGGGTTTGTAAATCTTCGGATACAGATCTGCCCGCTGACCGTTTACCAGGGCTGCTGTGGTGTCTTTTCTATAAAAAGACCGGTATTCGGAGTCCAGGGAATAATAAAATCCCGATATCCCGATTTCCTGTTTGGACGCATCAAATTCAATGGCCGGAAGTGTCTGCAGGGTGGTGTCATCCACATTCTGTCTGCGGGCATTAATATTGTCATACCAGAGGACATCTGCATTAAAAGAATAATTGGACCAGGATTTGAAAATATTGAGCCAGTTTTTACGCAGACTGCTGTCAAAGGAATCCAGGCTTCGGCCAAAGGCTTTCTCAAAATAGTCATTGGTTTGTGAATATCCGGTGAACCCGTCTTTAAATTCGTTTAAATAATCTTCATCACTGACAATGTCCAGGTCCAGTTTTGTGCTGAATCCATTGCCAAGATCCTGATCGTGTTTCATTCTGAACCAGAAGCGGTCTGTATTGGTTCTCCGGGGGGTTGAGTCATAGCTGTAGTTTTTTGAATTCTGGGTGCCGTCATCAATTTTTTCGTCTTCAAGAAAATCAATAAAAGCCGCCCCTTTTGATCTGTTATCCAGGACATACCGGTATTCAGCACCGATCTTGGTTCCCCTGTCTGACATATGATCCACATACAAGGTGGCATCTGTATTTTCAGAGATGGCAATAAACAGAGGCTGTTCATACTCAAAGCCTTTTCTGTCTGATGACGTTACTCTCGGTATCAAGAAGCCTGACTGGCGTTTTGTCTGAACAGGGAAGACCAGATACGGGCTGTAAATGGCGGGTACTTTCTTTGCCCACAATACAGCATGATTTGCTGTTCCGTATCCTTCAAGCGCAACCTTGATATTTTTTGCAGAAATTTTCCAGTCCGGGACCTCCTGTGAGCAGGATGTGATGGAACCTTTATCGGCCTGATAGGTAAATCTGCCTGTTTTTTTTATATTTTCACCATGGATATAAAAATTTTTGTTCTGTATAAAAATGGTGCCGTTGCTGATGGTGCCGGTTTCCGTTGCAAGATTGATATCCATGGCATTGCAGGAGATGGAATCCTCTCCGGATATAAACAGGACATTGCCTTGCGCAAATGCCTGTTTGGTCTGGTTTGAAAATTCAACATAATCCGCTTCAAGGCGGGTTTTCCCGCCGGTGATGATGACATCATCCTCGGCAATATACAGGTTTCGTTTTTTATCAAAGGTGACACTCTGTGCGGAAATATGCCAGGAAATTTCTTTGGGGTCCTGGGATAAAATATCTTCTGCCAGGGATACCTGAGGCAGGATAGATATACAGAGAAAAGCAAATGCCATACAAAGGGGCAGATATTTTTTGCAATGGTGAGCGCGCATCCTCTTTCCAGTAAAAAATTGCACATCGTTAAAATTTACTGTATAAAGCCATTTTATACTTTAAAAGTCAAGTCTGAATCCGGCAGTCCGGGGAGTTAGGGGTTCGTGCTGAACATAATTAAGGGGTAAATGAACAATGACATTTTCCATAATTGATGCCATAGGCAATACACCGCTGGTTGAAATTAAAAATCTGAATCCGGAAAAAGGGGTAAGGATTCTTGCAAAGCTAGAATATATGAATCCGGGCGGTTCTGTTAAAGACAGGGCAGCATTGTATATGATCAATGCTGCTGAAAAATCAGGTGAACTGACGGCGGACAAAACAGTGATTGAAGCCACCAGCGGCAATACCGGTATCGGGCTTGCCATGATCTGTGCCATTAAAGGATATAAAATCGCCCTGGCCATGGCTGAAAATGCCAGTGAAGAACGCAAAAGTATTCTTCGCGCAAGAGGTGCCCAGATCATTCTGACACCCCGGCATCTTGGATCTGACGGTGCCATTGAAGAAGCCTACCGGCTTGCCAGGGAAAACCCGGATAAATATTTCCTTACGGATCAGTATAATAATGAGGCCAACTGGCAGGCCCATTATCATACCACCGGTCCTGAGATTATTGCGCAGACAGACGGGAAAATAACCTCGCTGGTTGCCACCATTGGCACCAGCGGAACATTGATGGGGCTTTCCCGGCGGCTTAAAGAATTTAACAAGCATATCCGGATTGTCTGTGCAGAGCCGTATCTGGGGCATAAAATTCAGGGTCTGAAAAATATGAAGGAATCCTATACCCCTGAAATTATGGAAAAAAACCGTCTGGATGAAACCATCAATATTGATGATGAAACCGCCTTTGAAACCGCCCGCATGCTGGCTTCCAGAGAAGGGCTGTTTGTGGGCATGAGCAGCGGCGCTGCCATGGCAGCTGCCATTGAAGAGGCAAAAAAGATTAAAAAAGGGGTTGTGGTCGTGATCCTGCCGGACAGTGGTGAGCGGTATCTGTCCACCAGTCTGTTCGCTGTTGAAAAACATATCGGCCTTAATTTATACAATACTTTTTCTAAAACCCGGGTGCCGTTTGAACCGATTGCCAAAGGAGAGGTAACGGTTTATACCTGCGGTCCGACCGTTCACGAAACGCTGAATATCGGTCAGCTTCGCAGATATGCCTTTACCGATCTTTTGATCCGGTACATTGAATATCACAAGGTCCCGGTCAATCATGTGGTCAATGTGACAGACTATGATGACAAGACCATTCACGGCTCCCATGCAGCAGGAAAAACGCTATCCGAATTTACCCAGTTCTACTTTGACAGTTTCAGAACAGATATGGAACGGTTGAATATCAGAAAGGCAGAAGCCTATCCAAAGGTTTCTGATCATTTTGAGGAGATGATTGATCTGGTCCGCCAGCTCAAGGACAAACAGCATGCCTATGAAAAACTGCATTCTCTTTATTTTGATATTGGTAATCTCCCGGAATATGGAGAATTTTCAGGCATTAATCTGGATAAAATCAAAATCGGGGCAACCGTTGATCTTGATGAATATGAAAAGCGAAATCCCAAAGATTTCACCCTGCTTAAACGGGTTCGTCTTTCTGAATTAAAAAGGGGGGTGGGGATCAAAACCCAGTGGGGAAATGTACGGCCGTCCCTTCATCTTCAGTGCGCTGCCATTGCCATGAAATTTTTAGGGGAAAATTTTGATATCCAGACCGGCAGCAGGGAATTGATATTCCCCCACCATGAAAACGAGGTGGCCATTGCAAAGGCCGCAAAAGGGGCCAATCTTGCAAAATACTGGCTGCATTGTGATCCGGTTCATTATGACGGGTCCCTGGGGTCAGAAACACTGGAACAGCTGACCCTGTCTGTGCTGGTCAAAAAAGGATGGGAGCTTAAAACGCTTCGGTACTGGCTGATTTCCAATCATTACAGAAAAACATTGATTTTATCGGATGAATCGTTAAAGCAGGCACATAATACCCTGGATAAAATTAACCGCTGTATTTCTAATCTGGAGGCGGTAGCCCAGGGACAGGATTTTGAAGAGCTTGACCAGTTGATCTATGATATGAAAGCCGCTTTTTTAGCGTCCATGGAAGATGATCTGAAAATTTCCGGTGTGATCTCCTCTCTTCTGGCCAATGTAAAAAAGATCAACCGGTTTATTGTTCAGAACCGGATCAGTCCCTCGGGAGCCCAAAAACTGCTCTCATGTTTTGCTGATATGGATTCTGTATTAAAAATATTCAGCTTTAAGAAGAAGACGCAATATTCAGATACGGTCCAGGATCTTATAAAACAGCGTGAACAGGCCCGTCAGAACAAGGACTGGCAGCAGGCAGACACCCTCAGGGAACAGCTGGAAGCCCTGGGTGTTGATGTTCACGATAAAAAGGTGGATATATGACATCACAGTATTTATTTTTTCCTTTTACCCATGTGACGCAACATCAGTTAAGGCAGGTATCGGCATTTTTTCCCCAGGTGAGCTATCTGCCGCTTCAACATGAAGACAAGGATCTGCCGCATATCAGAACCGCTGTTGAGGCCGGACAGATTAAACGGATTGCACTGCCGGCAAATCATATTGATACGGCAAGGCAAAATGTTCTGCAATATACCCAATGGGCTAAGATTCATAAAGGGAATGAACGAAATCTCAAGGCAATTATAAAAGACAGCGCCTATTTTACCAGTGATACCCATGTTTCATCCATTAAATCCCAGATCAGGGGAACCCATGTTGATGAAAAGGCGCGGATTTCAACCTCAAGTCCTGAAAAAGATCTGCTTTTTTTAAGCATGGCCCAGATGTGTGATGAGCAGAATGAACAGATCAACCTGGAATTTCAGGCGGTTGAAAAAAACAGAGGGAATCTGTTTGCAGCGCTTAGAGGCCCTGAAGATCCCATGACTGATATTTCACAGGATTTTTCTTGTGCAGACACCGATGCGGGCCTGACAATGACAGGTGAGCGGATTGCCGCCTGGGCAGGCGGTATGGCTTTGGCCGGAGGAATGAATGAAAACTCAAAAAACTGTTTTCTGGTGACCACAAGTCCTGGGGTTATGGACTATCTTGAATCAAATTGCACAGATGTTATAAATGCCCTTGACATCGATCAGATAAAAGTGCATGAAAATAATTGTGCAATGAAAACGCAATGGCAGCATCAGTTTTGTGAGAGCCTGATGTCGGCCGTTCATGGAGAAGGCATCCGGGAAAAAGATCTTCCAACAGTAACTGACCGCTGTGAAGTTTCAGGAAAGATTAAAGTATGTATTTTCTCCGGAGATTTGATTAATGATCTTTTAAAGACATCAGGCACGCAGATTGTTGTCTGTCTGGTGAATTTAAAATGATAAAAAACTTGATTTTATTTAATTACATGTTATAAAAGCGTCGTTTCATATGGATAATATATAAAAGATGATTTTATAATATAAAATTGTTAATTCCTTAAGGAGGCTATTAAAATGGCATTTAACCCGGTTGTAGACCAAGCAAAATGTGTTGGCTGTGAAGAATGTGTAGATGTATGTCCTGTAGAAGTATTTGAAATGGAAGATGGCAAGTCTGTTCCAGTCAATGCTGAAGAATGCATGGGATGTGAAAGCTGTGTAGAAGTTTGTGAAGAAGATGCGATTACTGTTGAAGAAGACTAGATTCACGTAACACATTTCACAATACAAATTAAGAATGCCGGTTGAATGTATGATCTTCAGCCGGCATTTTTGTTTTTTATATCACACGCATACGAAATATTATAAAATCTTAGGGCTTTACAACCCTCTTTCCTATAAATTATATATGGGAAACAATTTTTTAATCCTTCATTTATCAGGATGGTTTTTTTATGCAGACCCAAACGGACAAAATATTTTCTTCTCAACAAATCTGTAAAATACTGATGGCCGCAAAATTGATAACCAGAATCCAGGCCCAGGATCTGTTGAAAAAGGAAAAACAGGTTATACAGATCATTCTCAAACAAAAAGGGAAAAAAGATTCAAAAATACCCATGGAGCAGCAGGCATTGTCTGTCTCGTTTATTGATGTGATTTTATATTTAAAGATTGAACGGCAGGATCAGCCGGGGAAAATCATTGATGAGGACCTGATATATAAAACGCTGGCAAAGGCCTGGAATGTCCCCTATATAAAGGTAGATCCGTTAAAGCTTGAACTGAATCTGGTGACTGGAACCATATCAAAATCTTTTGCTGCAAAACACCTGCTTTTGCCCTTAAAAATTGAAGAAGGCAAACTGGTTGTGGCAACGCCGGACCCGTTTAATTATGAAGCCATAAAAGATGTGGAAATGGTGGCCAAATTAAAGGTTCTGCCAGTGGTCAGTGCCCGGTCTGATATCAAAAAATTGATAGATGAATTTTTCGGATTTCGGCATTCCATATCTGCGGCAGAGGATCTTTTTTCAACCAAAGGGGTTGATCTTGGCAATCTGGAACAGTTTGTCAGTGTCAAATCACTGGATGAAGTGCCTTCCAATGACCAGCATATTGTCAATGCGGTGAATCATTTATTTTCCTATGCCTTTGACCAGAAAGCCAGTGATATTCATATCGAGCCCAAACGGGATATCTGCCTTGTGCGAATGCGGATAGACGGGGTGCTGCACACGGTTTATAAATTGCCCAAAAAGCTTCATAATGCAGTTGTAAGCCGGATTAAAACCCTGTCAAGACTTGATATGGCCGAGAAAAGACGTCCCCAGGACGGCCGGATCAAGATGGAGAAGGACCAGATTGAAGTTGAAATCCGCGTTTCAACCATTCCGGTGGCCTTTGGTGAAAAGCTGGTCTTGAGAATCATGGACCCGGATGTTCTTTTTCAGGATCTGGAGATGCTGGGATTTTTTCCTGAGGATTTTGCCCGGTATAAAAAAATGATTGGCATGCCGTTTGGTATTGTTCTTGTGACTGGCCCCACAGGCTCCGGCAAGTCAACAACGTTGTATTCAAGTTTAAGGATGCTTTCTTCTCCGGAAGTGAATATTACCACCATTGAAGATCCCATTGAAATGATCCATGAAGAATTCAACCAGATTTCCGTCCAGCCGGCAATTGATGTCACCTTTGGCGGTGTGCTCAAGAATATACTCCGCCAGGACCCGGATATTGTCATGGTGGGTGAAATCCGGGATCTGGAAACCGCCCAGGCAGCAGTTCAGGCAGCATTGACAGGACATCTGGTTTTATCCACCCTGCACACCAATGATGCGCCGACCACTATTTTCAGGCTGCTGGATCTGGGGATTCCGCCGTATCTTATTCATTCATCCCTTGTGGGGGTGGTTGCACAGCGCCTGGTCAGAAAGATCTGTCCGGACTGTGCCCAGGCATTTGAGATGGACGCAAAAGAACTGGCAGATCTGGGGTTAATGGTGCCGGATCATGGAAAAATCCGGCTCAAACATGGAAAAGGGTGCAGCAAGTGCAGAAATACCGGGTATAAAGGACGCAGCGGAATTTATGAAATCATGCCATATTCAGAACCGCTTAAAGCATTGACATCCGCAGATGCCAGCCTTGAGTCGTTAAGGAAAAAAGCCATTGAGGAAGGTCTGGTCCTGTTGCGTCAGAGCGGAATTCGAAAAATGCTCGAAGGGCAGACCACCTACCAGGAAATCCTGCGGGTCACCTGGGATCAGATATAATTATTTATTTTTTTTTGTTTATCAATTGACCATATCATCCGGATGAATCGCATATTTGGAAGACAGGATCATGACAGTGGATGAAATATCTTCTGTATGAAGCACAATCAGTTTTCCGGATGGCAGATTTTCCAGCTGGATCTGCTGGTTATCCTTAACTGTGTTTTTCCGGTTAACCGTGTAAATCTGTCCGGGTTTAACCTGGTCTTTTCCGATATTGATAAAGGCGATAATATAATCATTGATCATCAGATGGTTGTCCTGAGAAGCAATAATTCTTGCATCAATTGCCGCAGGATTGTTTTCAACAGTCAGCACCGGGTTGCGTTTTTCATAGTCCATGATCATGTCGCCTGTCTGTGCAGGCCGATAGGAATGGGTGATCAGAGCTGTGGCATAAGAGACTTTATGTTCAAGGATTTTAATCCGTGCTTTTATCAAGTGCTTTATTCCGGTAAATTTTTCATTGCCGACCTGAGTTTTGATTTTTGCTGTTGAAAATATCTGGTATTCTTTTCCCGGGACAAGGGTGCCTTTTCCGGAGGGTTTGATATACACAATATCATTTTGGGTCATCAGTAGATTGTTTTCTTCTTCTTTAATGATCTCGCCAAGGGAGGGCTGGGCATTTTTTCTTAAAAAACTGACATGATCAATCTCAGCGTAAGAAAAGGACGGCTTTACTTCCACCGGCGGTTTTGGGGGATGTTTTTTGACTTCAACAATTTTCGGGTTTAACGACAGCCTTTCTTTTAAAAAAATACGAATTTTTTTTCCGGGATATATCCAGTGGGGATTTTTAATGTCTTTATTGATTTTCCAGAGTCCTGGCCAGTCCCATTCTGAATCATAAAATTTTTGGGAAAGATCCCACAGGGTATCTCCTTTTTTAATGGTGTAAAAAAAACCAGAGTCTTCTCCGGGGATAAATTCTTCATTAATTTGGGCTGATATGTCTGCGAATCCGGAAGAACATAATGCAAGCCCCCAGATGGTTAAAACAAAAACGATGATCACGGCTTTATGTTTTCGCATATTTCCTCCTGATTCGATGTGGTTTAATCGTCATTTCTTGACTTTATTTAAACTAGTGTTCTATAAAAAGTCAAGAAATGATGCGAATATCACTATAATTTGGAAGTTAAATGAAACCGATTGCCAATCTGTTGTTTGAAGCACGAATATTAAAAGATGTGGTTCGTTCGGGCTATGCGTTTCTTGGATCAGGAAAAGAAAGTATTGCTGAACACAGTTTTATGACCGCTTTTATCTGTTTTGTCATATCACGGATAGAGCCTGGTATCGACACAGAGAAACTCTTGTCCATGGCCCTTTTACATGATATTGCAGAGGCCCGGACAGGGGATTTGAATTATGTGGAAAAAAAATATTCACAGGTGGATGAAGCCAAAGCGATTTCTCATTTGATTAAGCCGCTGCCTTTTGGTAAAGATATTCAAATTCTGATTGAAGAGTTTAATTTATGTGAGACCAGAGAAGCGCAGCTTGCGCATGACGCAGACCAGATATCTTTTATCCTTGAATTGAAGAAGCTTAAGGATACCGGGGCAAAGGGGCCGGAAAGATGGCTCCCCTATGTTCTTGACCGTTTAAAAACAGACACGGGGAAAAAAATGGCTTCAGATATCATGGAAACGAACTGGGATGAATGGTGGGCAAATGAGTATACTGAATAAATATGGAACCGGAATTTTTTTTTAGCGCCATGGATAAAGACTATATTTCAATGCTTTATCTTTATGATTCCAGCCCTGCAGCGGATTTGCGTGTTTTTTCAAAACCAAACGGATTTATTCTATATGAGTGTAATGATTTCTCATCGGGAAAAGATGCCATTTTATCAAGGAAACCTGCGTTGATTCTGATTGAGGCAACACCGGACTGGACACCGGATTTTTTAACTGCCTTTCAGGATATTCTAACTGCTGCAGTTTCCATCAACGCTTCTGTTTTCGGTGTATTTCAGGATCTGCCGGATGCTTCAATGCGGGCAAGACTTTTTGAAATGGGACTTAATGAAATATTGATTTCGCCGTTTTTAATACAAGAAGTAAAAGAAAAATTCAAGGTGTATGACAGGGTTGGCGATTTAATTCAAAAGGATGCTGTCCGTAAAAAAGAATTCAAGAAAAATATTGATGATCTGAATCGCTCTAAAGATGAGCTTAAGAAGACACAGGAATCGTTGTCTGAAGAAATTGTTTTATTAAACAGTGCGTTAAAGCAAATTCATCAGATGACAAAAGAGCGAAGCCGCCTGAATGAAAAAATATCCGGGATCCAAGAAAAACTTGCCGACAACATTCAGGGGTTTTATGAAAATTTCTGTCAGCTTGTTGAGATACGGGCTGAAAAAAATCGCGGTCATGGTGCAAGGGTTGCGCATATTGCCAATTTTTTAGGCAAACAGTTTGAATTTGATGATAAAAAGCTGGATGATCTTGAAAAAGCTGCCATGCTGCATGAGATCGGCCTTCTTTTTATTCCCGAAGAGGTATTGCAAAAAAAAGAAGGGCAACTCACGGAGTATGAAAAAGGCTTGTTTGCCCAATATCCGGTCAAGGGGGCTGATCTGCTGTCCCGGTGCTCTGAATTTGAAAATGTGGCACAGATTATTCGAGGCCTGAATGAAAATTCAGACGGGACCGGAACCCCTGACGGATTGAAAAGAAGATACATTCCTTTGGCAGCACGGATTTTAGCTGGCGCAGATGTGTTTGACCGGCTTAAAGACCACAAAGGAATGAATCGTCTGGACAAATTATTGGAACGGCTGGAGGAGTTTTCCGGCAACCGCCTGGATCCCGGTATCGTTTCCAGGCTTGAAAAATATGCAGTGCTGCATATGGGTACAGCAGATTATCATGTAAGGGGTGTCGGAATTCATCAGCTTGAGCCCGGTATGACACTTGGGACAGCATTGTTTACCAATTCCGGAACCAAACTTTTTTCTGTAAATACTTTACTTACACTGGATGCTATTGATAAGATCAAAAAATATAACAGGGAATATCCTGTTGATGAAACTGTTTATATAAGGGCTTAGAAAATGGATATAGCTTCGGTCATCGGCGTTGTCTCTGGAATGGGGTTTATCCTCGGGACGATATTGCTTGGCGGCAGTATCATGATGTTTGTCAATATCCCTTCGATTTTGATTGTTGTCGGCGGGACAATGGCTTCAGCAATGGTTGCCTACCCTTTGTCAGATTTTTTAAGTATCTTTAAAATTACGATGAAAATATTTATTTTCAAACTTCAGCCGCCGGAAGAAATCATTTCCAGTCTGGTTGAAATTTCCAACAAGGCCAGAAAAGGCGGGCTGCTTTCCATTGAAGGCGATATCCAGAATACCAAAGACCCTTATCTAGCCCAGGCTTTACAGATGACGGTGGATGGTGTAAAAACCGCTGATATTGCAGCGATTATGCAAAAGAAGATGGCATTGACCAAGAAAAAGCTGGATGTCGGTGCAAATATATTTGGCAGCATGGGAGCATATGCGCCGGCTTTCGGAATGATCGGAACACTGATCGGGCTTGTGCAGATGCTTGCAGGTCTTGATGATCCGTCTACCATTGGCCCTAAAATGGCGGTGGCCATGATTACGACTTTTTATGGTGCGATTATGGCCAATCTGTTTTTTATCCCCATGGGGGATAAACTGACCGGACGGAATGAGGAAGAAATTACAAATATGAATATTGTGTTTGAAGGGATTATCTCCATCCGGGAAGGAGAACATCCCAAACTGATGGAAGATAAACTCAATATTTATCTGGGTGATGGCGGCAAGACAAAAAAAGAAACCGGTGAATAAAAAGAGAAAATTAAATGGCTGATGATCGTGGTTCTGCAGAAGCTGAAGATGAGATAAAATTAGCTTCTCCTGAAGAAGGCGGCAAAAAAAAAGTTGCGGGTGCACCGGCCTGGATGGCGACCTTTGCGGATCTGGTGACGCTTTTAATGTGTTTTTTCGTTCTTCTTTTTGCCATGAGCACGACCCAGCAGGAAACCTATAAGGAACTGGTCAAATCGTTAAGAAGCGCACTGGGTGCCCAGGCCGTTCCTGAATCCGGAACCCGGGAGGGATTGACCATGCATGCTGTCCCCTCTGAAGAACCTTCCGAAAACCAGGCGATTGATGAGCTTGGCGGGATGATTGAAAAGGAAATGGAAGAAATTGTCAGTGAGGTTCGGGAACTTGTGCTGTTTAACAAACTGGGTGGCGAGGTCAGTGTGACCAAGACCGAGGATGGTGTGGTGATAACCCTGTCTGATCTTTTATTGTTCAGAAAAGGAGGCACAACGCTTTCTCCAAAGGGGGAGGATATTTTAAAGAAGGTGGCGTTTGTTTTAAGAAAAATGGCATATCATGTTAAAATAAAAGGGCATACGGATAACTCACCCATCAGTTCAAGCATGTATCCCTCAAACTGGGAACTTTCCAGTGCAAGGGCTTCCACTGTTGTTCGACTTTTGATTGCAAACGGGGTCCCGCCGCAGTATATATCCGCAGAAGGTTATGCACAGTATCATCCTGTTGCAACAAATGATACGGAAAGAGGAAGGTCATATAACCGAAGAGTAGAAATTGTTTATGAAAGAGACAGTATTGCAAGGCAATTTATCGAGATGGGCATAGGAAAGTAGGGGTACATTGGAACAGAATACAGCTTTAAAAATTATAGAAAAAAAACCCTTTGATGAAATTGAGGTCACCTCCCGTTTGTTGAATATTATTTTTGAAATGCCGGTTAAACAGCAGCTGGATCTGTTGAAACTGCTGGATGCAAATGGCTACAACGGGGCAAGACGGCATGAACGAAAGAATCTGAAAAATCCCTGGATAGTGATGATTGATCCGGAAAAAGAACCGGATGCATCTTTTATCAAAGACATCAGCCGCTGCGGCATGTTTATAGAGACTAAAAGTCCTTTTGTGATTTCAGAACTCATTACCCTGAAATTTCAGGTGCCGGCCAGCCGGAAAATGTTTAAAATTGTCGGAGAGGTTGTGCGCCGTCAGAAAAACGGTGTCGGTGTGAGATTCAAACACCAGCTGCCTTGAAAAAGCTCACATCCACGGGGAACTATTCTTTTTCTTCCTGTGGATGTGGTTTGATATGATCCAGTTTTTCTTTTTCAATTTCAATAATTTTGATAAGGGCTTCATGCGGAATCCCTTTTTTTATTCCCGGGCATGAATTTGCCATGATATCCCAGTTTTCAGGCACTTTTATAACAGCGGCAATAAATGGCCAGGCTTTGCACATATATGGTTTTACCGGATGTATGGTGCATTGTTTCTCTTTATCAAAAAAAATGCACCTGCCATCTTCTCCGCGGGTTAATACATGTCTTGATCCGGATGGATCACAGTATTGATCAATAAATTTATCCGGATCAGAATGGATGAACAAAGAAATATTGACAATATCATTCCGGGTGACATAGGTTCCGCCAAACCCCTTGCAGCAGTCCCCGCACATTTTGCATTCAAATATATCTTCTGCAGTCCGGTATTCAGATTCCATATCGTTTTTCCATGGCTTTTCGCATTGTCAGCTGATCCACATACTGAAGATCTCCCCCCATGGGGATGCCTGATGCAATCCGGCTGATCCTTACAGGCGTGTCTGTCAGTTTTGAATAAATATAAGAAGCGGTTGCTTCACCTTCCACATTGGTCCGGGTGGCGATAATAATTTCCCTGGTTTTTTTTAAATGGGCTCTTTTGAACAGTTCCCTGATCCGGATATCATCCGGGCCAATGCCATCAATGGGGGACAATACGCCTCCCAGAATATGGTATGTCCCTGAAAAAGCGCCTGATTTTTCAATGGCAGCCATGTCTGCGGGGTTTTCAACCACACAGATGATGTGTTGATCTCTCAGGGGGTCAGCGCAGGTCTTGCAGATTTCTTTGTCTGTAAGGGCAAAACAGATACTGCACAGCCGGATCGTGTTCTTCAGTTCAATAATGTCGGCTGCCAATGCGGCAGCTTCATTGTTCGGCGCATGCAGAATATGAAGTGCAAGCCTTTCAGCCGTTTTTCTGCCGATACCCGGAAGTCTGGATAAACTGTCAATTAATCGCAGAATCGGCCTGGGGTAATGATTCATTATGGCCTACAGACCTGGTATATTAAGGCCCCCGGTCAGTTTCCCCATTTCCTTGGAAACCATTTCCTGGGATTTATTCAGTGCATCATTTATCGCAGCCATCAAAAGATCCTGCAGCATTTCGATATCTTCAGGATCAACCACTTCTTTTTCAAGCACAATGGATTCTATTTTCTGGGCACCGTTGGCCACCACTTTAACCATTCCGCCGCCGGAAGAGGCTTCTATGGTTTTTGTCGCCAGCTCCTCCTGGGTCTTGAGCATTTTTTTCTGTAGTTTCTGGGCCTGTTTCATCATGGAATTCATATTCTGCATCATGATACTACCTCCAATTTAGATTTTTTTTTGATTTATATATTAATGATTTGTCCGTTAAATAGTTTTTGTGCATCAACCACAAACGGGTGGTTGTAAGCGGCCTGTCTGGCTTTGATCTCTTTTTTCCTGCTGGCCGGAGCTGTTTTTTTCTTAGGGGAGATATGAATTGTCAGATGCCTTCCCAGAAGGGAGCTGCATAAATCCTGAAGCTGCTTTTCCTTGCTTTCCAGCCGTTTTTGATCAAAAGCAGAACAGTCATTTACGTGAAGAATGATGTCGTCCTCACTTTCAGGCGGTGCAGGTATTTTAGTTAAAAGGGCAAAGATGAACGGAAAAGCAGTCTCCACTTTTTTTAAAAAATCCGCCCAAGTGTGTTTTTTCTCCACCGGCGGCATGGGCTGTGCTGGAAGGGGGGAATGTTCTTCTTTTACAGCAGATACCTGCCGGTCTGTGTCATCAGGCAAAGGGGCATGATACTCAATATTTCTTGATGCTCCGGCAATGTTTTTGGCCAGTGTGTCAAGTCGCAGTAAAATCTGATCAATCTGTTGCCCGGGGTTGATCTCGAGCAGTTTGAGCAGCACCATTTCAATGGCTGTTTTCGGATGGGTTGAATTTTTTACCAGAAGCTCTTCATTTAAAACCGTCTGCAACAGGGCTGTGAGGTATTCGGAAGAGAATTCCAGGGTTGACTGAAAAATTTTTTCTTTTTCAGATTCCGGGATATTGACAGCCTGAGTGTTTTTTCCGCAAATTTTTAGAACACATAAATTTCTGAAATGTTCGATAAGATCTGAATAGTATTTTTTTAAATCAATGCCTGAATGATTTATGGTTTCAATGCATTCAATGAGTCTTGCCCCGTTTTTTTCAAAAATGGCGCAGGTAAGGTCATGGAGCATCCCACGATCGATTATACCCAGGTTGTCCAGAATTGTTGTGTGGTCTATTTTTGAATCGATTGAGGATGACAATACCCGGTCCAGAAGGCTTAAACTGTCCCGGACGGAACCGTCTGCCTGCTGGGCGATCAGCTCAAGGCTTTGTTTTTGAATATCAAACCCTTCTTTTTTGCAAAGATTTTCAAGATGCTTAAGGATATCATCCAGAGTGATCCTTCCAAGGTCGTGCCGCTGGCAGCGGGATAAAATGGTGGCCGGAATTTTGTGAACTTCTGTGGTGGCAAATATGAACATCACATGATCCGGCGGTTCCTCAAGGGTTTTTAACAGTGCATTGAATGCCGCAGTGGACAGCATGTGCACTTCGTCAATGATATATATCTTGTATCGGGCAGAAGACGGGATATATTTTACATTTTCCCTTAAATCCCGGATCTGGTCCACGCTGTTGTTGGATGCACCGTCAATTTCAAACACATCAGAGCAATGGCCGTCTATGATATCTGTACAGATTTTGCAGGTATTGCAGGGGATGGGGGCCGGGCCTTTTTCACAATTCATGGCCTTTGCCAGAATTCGGGCAATGGTGGTTTTTCCGGTTCCCCGGGGGCCTGTGAATAAAAGCGCATGGGCAACCCGGTCTGAAGATATTGCATTGGCAAGGGTGGTGGTAACATGGTGCTGACCCACAACCGCTTCAAAGGTCTGGGGTCGATATTTGAGTGCTAATACCTGGTATGACATCTTATCCGTATGAGCGCTTGAGTGTATTGGCGGAGAGGGAGAGATTCGAACTCTCGGTACCTGTTAAGATACACACGCTTTCCAGGCGTGCACCTTCAGCCGCTCGGCCACCTCTCCGCATTAAAATAATTCAAGGCAAAGTAGTCTTTTTTTTAAATTGTGTCAAGTTTTAAACACCATTGAGCGCAAAGAAAAAGGACGCAGAAAAAACTTTGCGTCCTTTTGGTGTTCTTCTAAAAAATGTAATGCCGGATTAAATCAAGCAGCTGTTCTTTTCCTGCGGAATCCCAGCAGTGCAATACAGCCGGAAGCCATAAGCACCATTGCTCCCGGAAGTGGTACAGGGGCGGGCACAAGGGCGGGGGCGTTGAACGCAGCCCAGGCCATTGCCGCATGAGCCACATATCCCGGATGATACCCATCTGACCAGATGAGACCGTCAAGCATTGCCTGAGCTTCTGCTGCTGCTGCAATCTCCGGGTCTTCATTCTGTATATCGTATCCTGCAAACATCCTGAAATACAGGGAAAATATATCAAGGGTATAGACGGTTCCGTCAAAACTGGAAGCAAATGCAGCAAGCGCTCCTTCAAGTGCTGTATTATAAGTTACGGCAAAATTTCCATCACCCAGCAACATGAGATTGGGAACCAGAATATGTTTGGCGCCCATTGTATCAAGGGTGCCAAGTGCTGTCATGATATTATTGACAGCGTTTAATGCTGCCGCCTGTTTGTCTGCCGCTGTCAAATCCGGAGTAGTCGGGTCGATAAATTTATTGTAGGTATTCATTGCATTCATCCGGTTATAGTCATTGGCACCTGCCCAGACCGTAAACAGGGTGGAGTCTTTTGTCATTCCTCCAATAGCAGTCTGAATGCCCAAATCATTAACCTGCCACTGCAGGCCTGAAAAATTGGTTGGAACTGAACTGCCGGTGCTTGGGGCAATTAAAGGGGTTTCATAGATATTTCCCCATCCGGTGGTGGCTCCGCCAAAAGCAACATTAAAAATGGATGCGCCATGAAGTGCTGCCAGTCTGTCAACCCAGGGGGTTCCGTTTGTGTAAACGCCGAAACCGTAAAAGTCCCCTGCTGATGCATTCGTGCCATTATCTGAAATACTGTCACCAAAAGCGACAACATTTGTAAATGCGGCCATGGCCGGAGCGCTTAAAAAAACAACACTGCAAATTAATAAAAAACCTGCCAAAAATTTTCTTTTCATCCATCCTTCTCCTTGTTGAGTGTAAAAAAAATATCCTATGAACCTTCTGCCAATTTCAAAATCTGTTTTAAGCAAGAATTGTGCTAAGCTTTTGTTTTTTATGGAAACCCCTTATCCCTTAAGGAATCAGCCAGATTTGACTGAAAAAGATTCCAGCAGGATTGTGAAAAAAAATACTTAGATATATGGTAAAATTTTCATAAATTTAGTCAAAGTATAAACGGTTTTGCCAGAAAACTATCCGGCTGCATGAAAATGACTTTCATAGGGCTTCATCATGGTCAAATATTCGTTTGAATATTGGTTTTTATCTGAATAAACATACAGGGGCGGTATGACAGTGCAGGGAGGATGATCATTTTTTGCGGCACAAAGTACAAGTCTTTTAGGCGGCAGACCTTTGCGGGTATAAACAAACCGCATGAATTTTGTGCAGAACCGATGCTGAATCATGGCAGTTTGCAGGTCTTTTATCCGGTCAGCCGGAAAAATAAGATATAAAAGTCCCTTTTCTTTAAGCAGGCGCTGTGAACATTCAAATATCTGGTTGATATCCAGATGGATTTCGTGACGGGCAATGGCTTTCTGGGAATCCGGGTTCAGACGTCCGGTTTGCTTTTTTTTGTAAGGGGGGTTGGAAACAATGATGTCAGCAGGTTCTGCAAGTGCGTTCAATTGCAGCGCGTTGATATTTTTATTTATGATATGGATGTGGTTTTCAAAACCGTTATTCAGGATATTCCGGCAGGCGAACCCGGACAGCTCTTTTTGGATTTCTATGCCGATGATATCAAGGTCCGGATATCTTCTGGCAAGCATCAGCGTGATGATGCCGCAGCCGGTTCCGATATCAAGGAGTGTTTTTTTGTTCTCTGCATGGACATGGGCGGCAAGGATAAACGAATCCATTGAAAACCGGTATCCATTTTCCGGCTGGAGAATATTCAACTGAGAATTTTTCCAATTTTGAATCTGAGCTGCTTGACTATGGGCATGTCAAGCTGGGCATTGATATTTGCGATCATATCATCTTCCAGAAATTTAAGCTGATGAATCCATGAGGAACTGGATACATTTATAATAAGGATACCGTCCTTGAAAGAATAGGGCTTGGCATTCATGGCAATGGGTTTTCCCACAGTCGCATCCCAGATATCCCATATCTTCAGCATTTGGGTGTCTTTTGCCGGGCGGTATCTGCCCAGGGCAGATGCCAGAATATCGCTGATATGGACCAGTTTTTTATCCCTGTCGGTTTTGTACAATGGGTTGTGTCCTGTTTTAAATTAATGTGTTCTGCGTTTAGCAATATCATATTTTTGTGTGTGGATACAGATTCTTTTTTATATTGGCCAGGATGTCCTTCGGCGGGAGCAAGGTAACCGTCCCGAAACGGGTAACAGGTGATGTATATTATACGGTCTATGAATGTGGATTTCAAATAAATATTGCCTTTTAGGGTTGATAAATATAAATATGGTTATATTCTTTTACAAATTAATAAATCAAAATAAAATACGGGAAATCATCTATGAATTGGGATTGGGAAAAATTAAGGGAAAACCAGCAGAAATTTGAACAGCGAAAAGATGGCGGCGGGCCTGGAATACCAAGACCTCCGCAGCTGGATGAATTACTGGAAAAATTTAAAGGTTTTAAGTCTTCTGCAATTATTCTTGTGGTGGTGGTTCTTCTGGTGCTGGTTTTTGGTAAAACCACTTTTTTTACTGTGGATCGCAGTGAAGTTGGCGTTATTCAAAGATTTGGTGCCTATAATAGAACCGTCGGTCCGGGATTGAACTTCAAATTTCCTTCGGGTATCGAAAAGGTAACCAAAGTCAATGTGGAGACCGTTGAAACAGAAGAGTTCGGGTTTGATCCGGTGAGCACCGGCAGAGATTTCAGAACATCTGGTGATACCCTGAAACAGGAGGCTGCCTTGATGCTGACAGGGGATCTTAATGTGGCTGTGGTGCCATGGATTGTTCAGTACAGAAGATCAGAACCCCGTGACTATCTTTTCAGGGTAAAAAATGTAAAATCTTTGCTTCGGATGATGTCTGAAGCGACTATGAGAACCGTGGTGGGAGATCGGAGTATCAATGAGGTTATCAGCAGACGGGAAGAAATTGCAGATGCCGCAAGAGTACTGCTTCAAAAAGAAATGGACCAGGCCATGTCCGGCATCACCATTGTGAATGTGGAAATGAAAAAGACCAATGTTCCCGAGCCGGTTCAGGCCTCTTTTAATGAGGTGAATCAGGCGATTCAGGAAAAAGAGCAGACCATCTATAAGGCCAGGGAAGAATATAACAAGGCAGTTCCACTTGCCCGGGGTGAAGCCAAAAGGGTGATAAAAGACGCAGAAGGCTATGCCATTGACCGTGTGAATCGTGCCCAGGGTGATGCGGCCAAATTCATGGCAGTCTATAAGGAATATGCCAAGGCCAAGGATGTGACAAAAAAGCGGATGTATCTGGAAGCCATGCTTGAAATTTTCCCAAAACTGGGTGCAAAATATATCATTGACTCAGATCAGAAAAACATGCTGCCCTTCCTGAACATGGGAAACAGCCCGGCAATACTGCCTTCCTCCAAACAGATACAATAAGAGTGGTGAATAAGAATGAATAATGTTTTAAAATCCATAGTGGTCGTTGTTCTCATCCTTGGCGCTATCCTGTTTTTCAGTTCAGCGTTTGTTGTTGATGAGACAGAACAGGTTGTGGTTACAAGGTTTGGAAAGATTGTCGGGGAACCGAAAGAAAATCCAGGCTTAAAATTTAAGCTTCCGTTTGTGGACAAAGCCAATTATTTTCCTAAAAATCTGCTGGAGTGGGACAGTGATCCGGGTCAGGTGCCCACAAAAGATAAAACTTATATCTGGGTGGATACATTTGCCCGATGGAGAATCAGTGATCCGGTGAAATATTTCCAGACAGTAAGGGATGAATTTTCTGCATTAAAAAGACTGGATGATATTATAGACCCGGCCACCCGGAATCTGGTGACGTCATTTTCATTGATTGAAAGTGTCAGAAATACGGACCGGGCAATGGATACATTTGAAATAGGGGATGATAATGTAAAACGGGTTCGGTACAAAATTGATTTGGGCCGTGATGAAATTACCCGTCGGATTGTCAAGCAGGCAAGGGAAAAATTGAATCAGTTCGGTATTGAACTGGTGGATGTGAAAATCAAGCGGATTAATTATATCGAGAACGTGAGGACAGCAGTTTACGGCAGAATGATTGCCGAACGAAATCAGATAGCTGAGAAATTCCGTGCCGAGGGCCGGGGAGAGGCCAGTAATATAAGGGGTGAAAAGGAAAAAGAACTTCAGGTGATAAAGTCGGAAGCCTATGAAATTGCCCAGAAGACCAAAGGTGATGCAGATGCCAAAGCCACCAGGATATATGCCCAGGCGTATAATTCAGATCCTGAGTTCTATGCTTTTTTAAAGACCATGGAAGTTTACAGAGAAATCATGGGAAAAGACAGTACCCTGATTCTGTCCACTGATTCTGATTTTATGAAATTTTTTAAAGGCGTTAATAAATAGATCAAGCAAATGGGGTTTGAGTATTGAACTGTCAGATTTGCAATTCAATACTCCTTCCCCCGATGCTATGGTTAAGAATAACCCTTATTTTTTCTTTCTTTGATGTCTGGTCTTGGCAAGGAGTTTTCTGTGTTTATGCTTCCTCATTTTTTTCTTTCTTTTTTTCATTACACTGCTCAAGAAAATCACCTCCTTTGTGAAATAATATTAATACCTGAAATTTAATAATTTAAAACTATAGCATACTCTGTGTTTGAATGTCTATTTTTTTTATTTTGATATCAGAAAGGTGAAATTTACAGATGCCCAGATATTTTAATTCGGAAGAACTTTTAAAGGTGGATGAAGCCGGAAAGGTATCTGAGGAACTGGTGAATAATTATTTTAAGATGTCTTCAGGCAAATGGCTCAAGAACCGGTACGATATCAGAACCGCCAGGGATCTGGAACCGCATGAGCATGTTGACGGGCCTGTTGCCCAGGTGGTCAAATACGAGGCAAGAAAAAAAGATGTGCCATTAGGGTCTTCTTCGTTCAGCCTTTACAGAGTCTGCCTGCAGGATCGGGCAATACTTTCAATAACCCGGAGCCGCAATATATTGCTGCAGCCTTTCCTTTTATATATTTTGAGCCATGAATTGATACATGTTGTCCGGTTTTCAAAATTCAAGCAGCGGTATGAAAAAAGAAATGAATCTGATGTAACCCTTGATGAAGAGCACAGGGTTCATTGTCTGACCCATGATATTTTAAAAAATGTTTCCATTGCCGGTTTGGAACAAGTATTTGATTTTTATAAAGATTGGTTGTATCTGCCCGAATCGGAAACCAATGATTTTTTTTTAGATGAACGTTCTTGACAAGGGGAAAAGACTTGTTATTTTATCTTTGTTTTTTCAAGACGAATAA
Organism: Pseudomonadota bacterium; assembly: GCA_018821535.1. Classification (GTDB taxonomy): domain Bacteria; phylum Desulfobacterota; class Desulfobacteria; order Desulfobacterales; family Desulfobacteraceae; genus Desulfobacula. The sequence continues at coordinate 49,005 of JAHJLV010000001.1, forward strand.
TGGAGAAGTAAAATGCCTGTTTATGAGTATCAATGTACAGAGTGTGGACAAATTATAGAAGCATTTCAAAAAATTTCCGAGTCTCCCTTAACTGTTTGCACAAATTGTAAGGGTGGTCTTAAAAAGCTTATCTCTCAAAGTGCATTTCATCTTAAGGGAACCGGCTGGTATGTAACTGATTATGGCGGAAAGAAATCAGGAACAGAAATGAAAACAGATACAAATTCTGCAGCTTTACCTGAAAAGCCAAAGTCGGATTCAACATCAGCGAAAGACTCTAAAGATTAAAGCTGTAAAAAAATCAATACGTCTGATTTATCAACATAACAAACAGTAAGTAAAGGAGAAATTGATCATGAGTTTGAGACCATTGAGTGACAGAATTCTGGTTGAGCGTGTGGAAGAGAACAGCAAAACCAAAGGCGGTATTATCATCCCTGATACTGCAAAAGAAAAACCTGCGGAAGGCAAAATTGTTGCTACCGGTAAAGGCCGCATGGGTGAAGATGGAAAGCTTCTTCCAATGGATGTAAAAGTTGGGGATCGTATACTTTTCAGCAAATATGGCGGAACTGATGTTAAAATTGATGGTACTGACTATCTGATTTTACGTCAGGATGATGTTCTTGGAGTGATCGAATAACTAAAAAGATATAAATGGAGATTATTGAAGATGGCAAAAGAAATTAAATACGATGCAAAAGCCCGAGAAGCAATGCTTAGAGGTGTTCAGGCGCTTGCAGACGCAGTTGTTGTTACTCTTGGACCAAAAGGCAGAAACGTTGTTATTGAAAAATCCTGGGGTTCACCCCTTGTTACTAAAGATGGTGTTACTGTCGCAAAAGAAATCGAACTTGAAGATAAATTTGAAAATATGGGCGCCCAGATGGTAAAAGAAGTGTCCAGCAAAACTTCTGATATGGCCGGTGACGGTACAACCACTGCGACTGTTCTTGCAAGAGCAATTTATGAAAACGGCCAGAAACTTGTTGTTGCCGGTAACAATCCCATGGGAATCAAAAGGGGTATTGATAAAGCGGTTGCTAAAGTTGTTGAATGCCTTGAAAAAATGGCAAAACCAACCAAAGATCAGAATGATATCGCTCAGGTCGGAACAATTTCCGCCAATAACGATGAAACCATTGGTAACATCATTGCCGAAGCCATGGATAAAGTCGGTAAAGAAGGTGTTATCACCGTAGAAGAAGCCAAATCAATGGATACCACATTGGAAGTTGTAGAAGGTATGCAGTTTGATCGTGGATATCTTTCTCCTTATTTTGTAACCAATGCTGAAAAAATGACAGCAGCGCTTGATAACCCGTATGTTTTAATCTGTGAGAAAAAGGTTTCTTCCATGAAAGACCTTCTTCCGATTCTTGAGGCAACAGCAAAATCAGGCAAACCATTGGTGATTATTGCTGAAGATGTTGATGGCGAAGCGCTTGCGACTCTGGTTGTAAATAAACTTCGCGGCACATTGAATGTTGCTGCAGTCAAAGCCCCGGGATTTGGCGACAGAAGAAAAGCCATGCTGGAAGACATCGCTGTTCTGACTGGTGGAACAGTTGTTTCAGAAGATGTTGGTATCAAGCTTGAAAATGTAACCCTGCAGGATCTGGGTCAGGCAAAATCCATCAGCATCGATAAAGACAATACCACGATTGTTGATGGTGCAGGTTCCAGAGAAGCACTTGAAGGTCGTGTGAAAATGATCCGTGCCCAGGTTGAAGAAACCTCTTCTGATTATGATAGAGAAAAACTCCAGGAAAGGCTTGCTAAGCTTGTTGGTGGTGTTGCTGTCATTAATGTCGGTGCAGCCACTGAAACTGAAATGAAAGAGAAAAAAGCCCGAGTGGAAGATGCATTGAACGCAACCCGCGCTGCAGTTGAAGAAGGGATTGTTCCTGGCGGTGGTGTAGCACTTGTAAGATGTATTCCAGCCCTTAAAGAGCTCAAGCTTGAAGGTGAGGAAAAACTGGGTGTGGATGTGATTGCAAGAGCTATTGAAGAACCGTTGCGCAAAATTGCCGACAATGCCGGTGCTGAAGGTTCAGTTGTTATCAATAAGGTCAAGGAAGGTGAAGGCGCTTTCGGGTATAATGCCAGAACTGATGTATATGAGGATCTTATTGCAGCAGGCGTTATGGATCCGAAAAAAGTGGTGCGTTTTGCACTCCAGAATGCAGCCAGTGTTGCTTCCATTATGTTGACCACTGAAGCCATGATCGCTGAAAAACCGGCTGAAAATGCCGGTGGCGGAATGCCTGGCGGAATGCCCGGTGGCGGCATGGGCGGTATGGGTGGCATGGGCGGCATGATGTAGTTTATCATTCGTATTGCGCCTAAAATTAAAAACTGATAAAAAGCTCCTGTATTTTCATTCGCAGGAGCTTTTTTTTTATCCAAAACGATTGGCCAGAACTTCATAAACTTCCGGTTGCGCTTATGAATAAGGGCTTGACAGGACATGCCCGCTCATATAGTTATTTTTAATAAAAAAATTGACATATTGTTTTTCTGAGGCCTGAATAAATTTGTAAGAGAGGATATATGACCACTGAAACCATTGGATTGTTTTACATGTTGAGTGATGCAGGACCGGTTGTGAAATTTATCATGCTGCTGCTTTTATTTTTCTCAATTACCTCATGGGCGATTATGTTCATCAAGTTCAGATATATCCATAAGGCATTTAAAGAGTCGGCCGAGTTTACAGATATTTTCTGGCAATGCAGAAACCTTGCAGATGCATTTTCAAAAGCCAAAGCATTACGATCCAGTCCGCTTGCAAGGATGTTTATTGCAGGTTATATGGAAATGGCCCGTTCGGAAACTCCTGATAAGCAACCCCCACAGATAAAAAAAACACAGAGTTCATTTTTTCAGATCAGCGGGAGCATCAAACGATCCTTGAATCGATCCGCAGGTGTTGAGGTCAGACGTCTGGCACAGTTGGTTCCGTTCCTGGCAACCGCCGGCAATACTGCTCCTTTTATCGGTCTTTTCGGAACGGTTTGGGGAATCATGGATACGTTTCAGGGGATTGGCTTAAGCGGGTCTGCAAGCCTTGCTGTGGTTGCGCCCGGTATTTCTGAAGCCTTGGTTGCAACAGCTGCAGGACTTGCCGTGGCAATCCCTGCGGTTATTGCCTATAATTATTTCACAGACAGGATAAGAACGCTGGATTCAGAGCTGCAAAGTTTTTCTTCAGATCTTTTGAATATAATGGAACGTGACCTGCAAAAACAGATGGAGGCATAATGCAATCAGGATCCAATCATGATCAATTCATGTCCGAGATCAATGTGACACCTTTTGTCGATGTTATGCTGGTGCTGCTGATTATTTTCATGGTAACTGCCCCCATGCTGGTTCAAGGTGTGGATGTGGATTTGCCCAAGGCCACGTCCAAAGCTTTAAAGGGTTCCGAAGAACGGTTGATAATATCTATTGATAATGAGTCCAATGTCTTTATCAATGAACAGGTGGTCAGTATCGAATTTTTAACCCAGAAGCTGGGGGCCATCCTTGAGAATTTTGATAAAAAGAATGTGTACCTGCGAAGTGATCAAAAGGTACCCTACGGTGTTGTTGTGAATGTGATCTCAAAGATAAAAAAAGCAGGGGTGGACAGCCTGGGTATGATCACACTTCCTGAAAATGAGGAAGAATCCTGATTGACAGGCATGCAGACTCCAGAGAACATGAAACATAATCATCCATCCGACACTGTTGAAGTGGATATTCAGAAAAAAAGCAGTATTGTTTTTTTTATCCTTTCTTTTGCTGTTCATGCACTGGTGTTTGGTGCAATGGTATATTTTCAGGATTTTAGTTTTCCAAAACCCATGCCACCGGTCATTCAGGTGGATCTGGTTTCCTTTTCGCCGGATATTCTGGACAGTTCACAAGACAAGGATGGTGCTGCTGATGGGAAAGGCGCTGCGCTTAAGGAAAAACCAGTTGATACACCTGAAAAAACAAAGCATATCAAGGCAGATATCAGTTTGAAAACCAAACCTAAAAATATTAAAGAACTGATGGAAAAGCAGCGGCAAAAGGAAAATAAGCCGGAAGAAAAAAAGGAGCAAAAACCTGTTCCGGAACCTGAGAAAGCCCTGGAAAAAGTGCCTGAAAAAATTGTTGACACACAAAAAGAACTGGAAAAGGCAAGGCAGGATCTTGAAAAGAAAATTGAAGACCAGAACAAGGAGAGGATTGCAGAGGCATTAAGGCGCCTTAAAAATTCGGTGAAAGAAGGTCAGGGGAAAGAAAAAGAAGGCCAGACAGAGAATTCTTTTGCAGGAAAGGGCCAAAAAGGGTATAAACCTCTTGACCTGTATAAACTGGTTTTAGGCTCCACCATAAGACAAAACTGGGTATACACAGATATTCTTGGGGGAATGGATCAAAACCTTGAGGTCAGAATTTTGGTTAAGATACTTAAAAGCGGTGAAATAAGAGATATTACATATGAGACAAAATCCGGGAACCGGTATCTTGATGAATCTGCAAAAAAGACAATTAAAAAATCAAATCCGCTGCCTCCGTTGCCAGCGGGCATGCCTTATTTTGATGTGGTCGTAATTTTTACTCCCCAGGGATTAAGATGAAAATATTTTTTTACAGACACAAGAAAAAACAGCAGTTACGAATGCTGTGGTGTGTTTTCAGTTTTATCTGCACTTTGTATTTTTTAAATTCCGGATTTGCAAGGGACTATGATTTTATTGTGGTCAGTGATCCTTTTCTAAAAAAGACACCCATTGCCGTGACAGAATTTAAAACATCTAACGGGTCCTCGGTTGAAATTGAGGATGGAAAAACCGCCAGACAGATATTGGTGGATGCGCTGAATTTCACAGGGTATCTTAAATCCATGAATCCTGAAGCCTTTCTTTCAAATCCCGCCCAAACCGGTATTAAACTAGGGCAGATTAATTTCAGGGACTGGACCGGGATCGGTGCGGATCTTTTAGTTACCGGAGGGATTACTGTTGAAAACAATCATGTTGTCCTTGAACTGAGGCTGATTGATACCTTCAGCCAGAAACTTGTTGTGGGAAACAGATATTCGGGCTCAAGAGCAAAGCTTCGGGAAATGATCCATCGGTTCTGCGGTGATATATCCTATGCTCTGACTCGAAACCGCGGGGTGTTTGACAGCAGGATTGCCTTTGTATCAACGGTTAACGGGAACAAGGAAATTTTTACCTGTGATTTTGACGGGCAGAGTATTGAACAGGTTACAGCCCATAAAAGCATCAGCTTATCTCCTTCTTTGTCTTCAGATGGTCAGTTTTTGGCCTATGTCACCTATTCAAGAGGCAGGCCTGAAATTTTTATCCGGAATTTTGCTTCTAAAAAAAATGTGATTGTGAATCATAAGGGCATGAATATTTCTCCGGCTTGGATGCCCGGGCAAAAGACGCTTGCTGCAAGTTTGAGTTTTACCGGTGACCAGGAAATTTATTTGTTGACCCTGGAAGGAGAAATGATTAAAAGGATAACAAATAGCTGGGGAATTGATGTGTCACCTTCATTTTCACCAGATGGAAGAAAAATAGCTTTCACTTCTAAACGGACCGGAACACCTCAGATACACATCATGGATATTGCAACTCAGGACGTTCACCGGCTGACATTTAAAGGCAGGAATAATACATCTCCTGCCTGGTCACCGGATGGAAGGAAAATTGCATATGTCGGGATAGAGGATAATGGTATTAATATCTATATTATGGATGTTGACTCCGGAATGCCCGTGCAATTAACGATGGATGCAGGGGATAATGAAGATCCTGCCTGGTCGCCGGATGGAAGCATGCTGGCGTTCACCTCTACAAGAGAGGGGCGGATTTCAAGACTTTATGTGATGAATGCCTCGGGTACGGATCAACGAAGACTGCTAAAGATGGACGGAAAACAGGCACAGCCCAATTGGTCTTTGCTTTGGAATAAGGATAATTGAATTTTACATATTTGATTAAATGAAAGAGGAGGGAAAAAACAATGAAAAACAGACAGTGGATGAATGTGGTAATGGTGATTCTGGTAGCAGGGCTTTTTCTTATGGTTTCCTGTGCAAAAAAACCTGTTGTAGTTGATCCTGGTCCGATTCAGAACCAGTCAACAATCGAAGCAGATGAAGCAAAGCTTAAAGCAGAACAGATGGAAGCAGATAGAATTAAAGCCCAGAGACTCAAAGAACAGCTGGAAAAAGAAAAAGCGCTTGCAATGGTGCAGGCAGCAAAAGACCATTTCGTAAATCAGGATGTTCTTTTTGAATATGACAGTTCTGAATTAACTTCTGAAGCCAAACTGCTTCTAAAGGAAAAAGCCGTGTGGCTGCAGGCAAATCCCGGTGTGTCTGTCACTGTTGAAGGGCACTGTGATGAGCGTGGCACAACAGATTACAACCTTGCACTGGGTGAACGCCGTGCCCAGACAGCAAAATCATATCTGGTGAATCTGGGCGTTTCAGGGTCCCGTTTAAGCACCATCAGTTTTGGAGAAGAAAAGCCTGTGGATGCATCTGCAACAGAAGCTGCCTACAGAAAGAACAGGCGTGCCCATTTTTCAATTAACTAATTGCTGTTGATAAATACTCGCTATTCGGGTGTAGACGTTTTTCGTATGCACCCGAATAGTTACATTTTTTGATTGTTGGAGTGTGCTCATGAAAAAGATATCTTTGCTTTGTCTTTTTTTTGTCTGTCTGTTTGTTTCAGGCTGTGTGGAATCTAATCAGATGATTGCACTTGAAAATCGCCTGGCAGCAATTGAGATGGAAAATAATCGGCAACTTGGACGCAAGAACGATCAAACCCAGTTGAACTATCAGAAAGAGATTGAGAAAATACAAAAAAGACTGAATCAGGGGCATCTGCTTTCCAAGGAAGAATATGCTGAAATTAAATATGAGATTCAGTCGATCAAATCAGATATCCAGCGTCTTGATGGCCTTATTCAGGAACTTAAACATATTTTTGAACAATATACCCAGACAGACAGACAGGGGATAGAAAAAAGTTTCGGTGTTCTGGATAATGCGATTTCACGGAATTATGAGAAAATCATAAAACTTGAAAAATATATGGGGTTTGAACCTGTTGTCGGTAACGTGTCAGAACAGACCCCTGAAATATCTGCCTTGCCTGAAAAAGATGCACAGCAGCAGTTATACGATCTGGCAAAGAAGATGTTTGATGATGGGGATAAAGAAAATGCGCGGATTCAGTTTGAAAATTTTATAAATAAATACCCCAAATCTGAGAATGCAGATAACGCACGCTTCTGGATTGCAGACAGTTATTATACTGAAAAATGGTTTGAAAAAGCCATTCTGGAATATCAGAAAGTGCTGGAAGAATATCCGGACAGCAATAAGCTTGCAGCTGCAAGACTCAAACAGGGATATGCATTTGCTGAGTTAGGTGAGAATGCCAATGCGCGTTTGATCTTAAAAGAGCTGATCAAGAAACATCCGGATTCCAATGAAGCAAAATATGCACAAGAGAAATTAAAAAACTTAAAATAATTATCATATGATAAAAATTGTGGGTATTGACCCGGGTCTGGCAGGCACCGGTATTGGTGTTATTCAAGGTGACAGAAATCAGATCCGGGGATATTCATTTGGCAGTATTGAAACCCATACAAAAAATCCCATACATTTCAGGCTGCACATCATTTATTCTAAAATTCTGGAGTTTCTTTGCAGTCAAAAACCTGACCGGGTTATCATCGAAGATATTTACTCCCTTGAAAAATATCCGGGATCGGGTATTATGCTGGGCAAGGTTTCAGGTGTTCTGCTTCTTGCAGCATACGAGGCCGGGCTTGAAGTGGAGGAAATACCAGTGAGGGAAGTTAAAAAAATTATATGCGGCAACGGGAGCGCTGATAAGTATCAGGTCGAAAGAGCGGTTCGCAACCTGATAAATCATGATTGTGAAATCCGTCCGTTTCATGCTTCAGATGCTTTAGGGCTGGCTTTGGCAGGATATTACCGGCACAAGAGGATATTATGATCGGATATCTGAAAGGAACTATTCTTCAGATTGAATCGGATGGTATTCTGCTGCTGGCAGGAGATGTCGGCTATGAGGTGCTTCTGGCTGCTCAGATAGTTGAAAAATTATTGTCTGCAGGCTCCAATGATGATCCTGTTGCTTTTTATATTTATTATCACCAGACAGAGCGCCAGCCCAAACCGGTTCTGATTGGTTTTGAGACCATAGAGGATAAATCGTTTTTTCAGACCTTTATTACGGTTGACGCCATAGGCCCCATGAAAGCGGTTAAGGCAATGACCAAATCGCCGGGTGAAATTGCTGAGGCAATAGAAAAAAAAGATGTTAATTTTTTATCCGGATTGAACGGGATCGGCAAACGAACTGCTGAAAAGATTATTGCAACGCTTCATGGAAAACTTGAAAGATTTGTGTCAGCGCCTTTTTCGCCAGCAGTTGCCCGGATTGAGCCGCTTACGCTTGCAATGAGAGATATTTCAAGCCAGGTGGAAGATGTCCTTGTTGAACAGCTGGGTCATTCTCCTGCATCTGCAAGGCGAATGGTGACCGAAGCATTTGAAAGAAATAAAACCATCTGCACACCGGAAGCGCTTTTTGATGAAATTTTTCAGGAGAAAAATAAAAAATGAGTGATGATATTCTTTCGTATTCTTCTGATAAAAAAGGGATTGTTACGCCTGTAAAAACAGTGGATGACACTTGTGTTGAAATGGTTTCGCTCAGACCCACCTGTTTTGAAGATTATGTCGGGCAGAATGATACGGTTGAAACTTTGAAAATTGCCATCCAGGCGGCAAAAATGAGAAACGAATCCATTGAGCACATCCTGTTGCATGGCCCGCCCGGGCTTGGAAAAACGACAATTTCTCATATCATTGCCAATGAAATGGGAAAAGATCTGACAGTGACTTCCGGGCCTGCGCTTGAAAAAGGCGGAGACCTGATCGGAATGCTCACCAATCTCGGGGAGGGCGATATTTTTTTTATTGATGAGATTCATCGTATTCCCAAGATTGTTGAAGAATTTTTATATCCGGCCATGGAAGATTTTGCAGTGGATTTTATTTTTGACAAGGGTATTCATGCAAGAAGTCATCGCTACAGGCTAAAACCGTTTGTCCTGATTGGTGCAACCACCCGGGTCGGTCTTTTGTCTTCACCGCTAAGAGACCGGTTTGGAATTTTTCGGACACTTGATTTTTACAATGAAACAGAATTAATTATCATCATCAAAAGATCGGCCTCTATTCTGGGAACTGTTATTTCTGATGCAGGTGCCATGGAGCTTGCAAAGCGATCCCGGGGTACGCCCAGAATTGCGAACCGTTTGCTTAAACGGGTTCGGGATTATTCACAGGTGCGGTCTGATGGCAGAATAACACAGGAGAATGTAGATGCAGCGCTTGCCCTTGAGGGAATCGACAGGCTCGGGCTAACATCTCTTGACAGGAATTACCTAAAAACGATAATAGATTTTTATAAAGGTGGGCCGGTGGGAATTGAAGCGATATCTGCAACCCTTCAGGAAGAAACAGACACGCTTGTGGATGTGGTTGAGCCCTTTTTGCTGAAAATCGGCGTGCTGCTCAGGACTTCCAGCGGCAGAAAAGCCTCGGAAAAAGCATATAGACACCTTAGGCTGAAACCATAATAAACAGTACTGGTATTGAATTTGATGGGAAATAGAGTATTGAGTTACAGATTGAAGTTTTTTTTTCTAAGTATCATATTGTGTTTTATACCGTTTGCCAGCTCTGCAACTGATGATACCGCAGAACCGATGATTCCGTCGGTGATCCTTCAACTGCCGGAAAATGAGAACGCCATTCTTGTTGAAAAAAGCACTCAAAAATTATTTGTTTACGAGAATACTGAAAATCAATTGTTATCTGTTTTTGAAGTTCCCTGTTCAACCGGTGAGGTGGGTGGTGTAAAGCGCAAAGCCGGAGATAAAAAAACACCCGAAGGCATTTATTTTTTAAAAGATGAGTATGAAGACAGATATTTATCCCCGATTTACGGGTTAAAGGCTTTTCCAACAGATTATCCCAATCTGCTAGACAGGCGACAAGGTAAAAACGGATCTGCAATATGGATCCACGGAACCAATAAAAAACTGGTTCCCATGGATTCAAACGGGTGTATTGCACTGAATAATCCGGATATTTTAAAATTATCAGATTTTATTACTCTCGAATCCACGCCTGTGATAATTGTTGATCAGGTTCAAAAAGTCAAAATAAGTACACAGGAACTTTTAAAAAAACAGATACTCGATGCCCTGGATCAGTGGGGTCGTGCACTGGAATCCGGAACATATCATGAATATCTGTCTTTTTATTCTTCTGAATATTTTCCGGATATTTCGTGGTGGGAATCCTGGCTTGACTTAAGAAAGGGGACAGGCAATCCAGGCCCTGATGTAAAAATTAATATTGAAAAAACAGGCATTTATTTTCACGATCAGGTGTTTGTTGTGTTGTTTGATGCTTTTTTGATTTCAAAAGAAAATAAACTCTTTTTGGGTAAACAGGAATTGTTTTTTGAAAAACAAGGAGAGACGCTCAAGATTATCGGGGATGTATTTCAGCATGTCCCGAAAAATTTAAAAACCGAAGAGGGGGTACTGGTGGCCGCTGCAAAATCGCTTGTCGCACCGCAACGCCAGGAAAAGATTATTCTGGATATGATTGATCAATGGCTGTTGGCCTGGTCGTCAAAAGATATGGATACCTATGCTTCTTTCTATGCTCAAGATTTTTATTCTGATGGAATGAACAAGAACACCTGGGTGAACAGGAAACGTAAACTTTCAAATATATATGATTTTATTCAGGTTACCGGTAAAGATGTTGTGCTTAAGAAAAATAAAAATGACGAGTATGAGGTCATATTTTTTCAGGAATATGAATCAAGTGGTTTGACAACCTCGGGAACTAAACGGCTAAAACTTGTTAACAAAGGTGGATCATGGAAGATATCTCAAGAGAGCTGGAAAGAGAAATTGCATTAACAAAGCCCAAGCCCCACAAACAGGATAGAAAGACACAGATCCTTATTGTTGATGATTTTGGCAAAATGAAATCAGGAGAGTATTTAAAACAGCTTGTTATTTATCTGTCTATTGGAAGCGCTGTCTGTTTTGTGATAGCCATTCTTTTTTTCTTCCTGTATATGGGATTGTCTCGTGATTCCGGACACGTCAAAACAAGGCTTGGGATTGCAGAAAAAAAACTGGAAGAGCTGACCCGGGAAAAAGAGGTTTTAATGGCCAGGCTGGTTATCCAGGGAAAGACTCCAGGGGTTTTGCCAGATACTCAAAATTCTGAACCGGTTGCAGATATAAAAAAATCAGAAAAAAAACCGGCTGTTCCGGAAAAACAGATCACCCTGCCTGCAAAAACTGTTAAACCAGAAGAAAATACGGTCACAGTCCCATTAACAGATCCCCAGGGCAAACCAGATGAAGCAGCATTAAAAGTGCCGGCAAAGAAAAAAGTGTCCATTGAAAAATTCACAGTCACAAGAGACCATGGCAATGGAGATCTTCTGGTGAGGTTTGACATTCGCAATACCTCGTTAGCACCGGGAGATGTGTCCGGAAGGATTTTTACGGTTTTAAAACCGGAAAGTGAAGATGATTCCCAGTGGCTTGTGGTGCCAACCTCTTCATTAAAGGACGGAATCCCGTTTGAACACAGGAAAGGTCAGTATTTTTCAATTGCCCATTTTAAACCGGTGAAATTCAGAATTAAAAATCAGGCCGATCCTCAATTTTTTAAAAAAGCCTCTATTTTTATATTTGATACCCAGGGGGAGTTGATGTTCCATAAGCTGATCGATATCACTGAGGAAGAATAATTAAAAATGCTGTGCTATTTTACATATGGCAGGCTATTTTTTTTAACGGGCCTGTTTCTGCTCATAGCCTGCTGTTGTGCATTTGCGGGACCAAAAAGCCATATCGTTTATTTTGAGGGAGAAGAAAATGAGCTGCATGTGTATCGAATCAATGGAACCCACCCCGGGAAAACCCTGTTGATCATCGGCGGGATTCAGGGGGATGAGCCTGGTGGATTTCTCGCAGCAGACTTTTTTGCAGATTTTCTTTTGGAAAAAGGAAATCTGATTGTTGTCCCCAGGGCAAATTTCATGTCTATTGTTAAGCAGGAAAGAAAAATCAATCAGGACATGAACCGTAAGTTTTTAAATGATGATATTCCGAATTATGAATCTAAAGTTGTAAATGTGCTCAAAACACTGATCTGCGAAAGTGATTGTTTTATCAATCTTCATGAAGGTTCCGGGATTTATTCATCTGAATGGAAAAGTGAAGATAAAAATCCACAGCGCTTTGGACAGTCAATTATTGCTGATGATTCTGTGCTCATTTCAAGCAACGGTCAAAAGACTGTCAATCTGGAAGAAATTGCAGAGGCGGTCATTCAAAAAATAAATCAGCAGATCTCAGATCCTGAATACCACTTCCATTTTAATAACCACAAAACCATGCATCCGGACTCCATTCATAAAGAGCAGCTGCGTTCAGCCACGTATTATGCCTATAAAGTCTGCCAGATTCCAGCCTTTGGCATTGAATCTGCCAAATCCCTTCCATTGGAACAGAAAGTCAGGCAGCACATTTATGCAATTAACGGGTTTCTTGAAATTCTGGATATCGTACCGCAAAATCCGGCCATTGATTTAAAGAAGCCGGAGATGCAGTATATGATTGTCTCTGTGAATGATGCAATTCCAGTGGTCGTCGGCAGAATGCAGCATTTAAAAATTCATAAAGGGGATACCATAAAAGTCCATGATGTTGTGGCCAATTATGAGCGAGGATTAAGTGTTGATGTCATTGGTTTGGGAAATACATTTAATGACATGAAAAACAAACTTGTTGTGAACGAATCAACACGGATTGAGGCAAAAAAGGATTTTTATAAATGCGGCAGTATTTTTCTTGATGTTCAATCCGGTCCCTCAGAAAAAAAACAGATATTGCAGGTCAGCGACTCCAGCGATATCCAGGCGTTAAGGTATAAATTAAAAATAAATGGCACGCCTGTTATTGTTGATGATAATGAGAAGGTGCAGATTAAAAAGGGTGATAAACTTATTATAGAGGATGTTCTTTCCGGAAAAATTGATCCGTCAAAATATATTGTCAATTTTAAGGGGTTTGTCGGGAATATCCAAAATAACAGTGGTGAAGATCGAGGATATGTTATAGATACTGCAAAAGATGTTTTGATGAGACAATACTCTCTTGACAAGAAGGGGCTGCAGTATCAGGTGCTGACAACCTTGAACGGAAAAACTGTTGGTAAGATTTTTGTAAATATTCAATCACAGTCAAGCAAGGAGATGCAAGGTGAGCAAAAAAAACAGTAATAATCTTTCAATTATTGATAAAGAACTGAAGATTGAAGGTTCAATTTCAAGCAGCGGCAAATTGATTATTAAAGGCCAGGTGAATGGGACGATCGAAGGTGATGTCGTCATTATTGCAGAGGACGGTCAGGTGATTTCCAGCTCCACAAAAGTCTCCAGTCTTACTATCGGCGGCAATTTCAAGGGCGAGGTGATTGCTTCCAAGGAATTGATTATTCTTGCCACAGGCACCTGTGCCGGGAAAGTGGAGTGCAAGGATCTGATTGTTGAAAATGGTGGGATTTTAAATGCTGAAGTCTCCTGCAAAACATCCAGCAAGGTTCCTGCGACCAATGAGACAGGTGGCTTTGCTTCTCCCAGGGCAAAGAAGGAAAATCAGATTGAGCTTTAAATACTGCTTGACAGAAATAGAAAATTTATGTAAATATCGCTGATTGTGTTTATGAAGAGGAGCGTTGAAAAATTGAAAAAATATACATATAGTGCAAAAAGAGCAGATAATAAAGAAAACTGGTGCGTTGTTGATGCAAAAGATCAAATTCTTGGTCGATTGGCGTCCCAGGTTGCATACAGAATTCGTGGAAAGCATAATCCCCTTTATACCCCTCACGTGGATACCGGCGACTGGATTATCGTTATTAATGCGGACAAAATTCGCTTAACCGGTAATAAGATGGACCAGAAGCAATACTACCGTCATTCAGGCTATGTGGGAAGTATTAAAAGTACAACTGCAAAAGAGCTGATGGAAAAAAAGCCCGAAGAAGTGGTTAAAAAAGCGGTAAAGGGCATGCTGCCCAAAAACAGACTTGGCAGACAACTTGGCAAAAAATTATTTGTATATGCAGGTGACCAGCATCCCCATGCTGCTCAAAAACCTGAAGTTTTTGAAATCTAAGGAATAAAGGACGCGATAATTATCAATGGAAAGTGGAAACGTTTTTTACGCGACTGGCAAAAGAAAAGACTCTGTAGCCAAAGTATGGTTAACTCCCGGAACCGGCAGGGTTATTGTCAACAATAAAGATTTGAATGATTATTTTGAACTGAATGTAACAAGAGATTTGCTTTCGTCTCCTTTGACGCTTATTGAAAAAACAGATGCCTATGATATTAAAGCGACTGTAATGGGCGGTGGAAAATCCGGTCAGGCCGGTGCGATTCGGTTAGGTGTTTCAAAGGCACTTGTTCAAGTGGATCCTGATCTTAGAGGGATATTGAAAAGTGCAGGTTTTCTGACACGGGATGCCAGAAGCAAAGAGCGTAAGAAATACGGTAAAAAAGGCGCAAGAGCAAGTTTTCAGTTTTCAAAAAGATAGTTTTTATATTTTCATATCATTTGATTCAAACGTATCGGGGCAAAAGAGAAATCTCTTTTGCCCCTTTTGGTGTTTTGGGATAAATCAATGAAAACATTTCTATTCTATGATGTTGAAACAACCGGACTGAACCCGGCTTTTGATCAGATTTTGACATTTGCCTGCATCAGAACGGATCTTTTACTCAACGAAATCGACAGACAGACGATTACACTTCAGTTAAGAAAAGATATTGTGCCTTCACCCATGGCCTTTTTCACCCATGGGTTGACCTTGAAGGATTTAACCTGTGGTATCACAGAATATAAGGCTGCAAGGAAAATTCATCACCTGGTGAATACTCCCGGTACCGTGAGTTTGGGGTATAACTCGCTTGGGTTTGATGATGAATTCTTACGGTTTTTGTTTTATCGCAACCTTTTAGACCCCTATGCGCATCAGTACAGCAACAGCTGTTCAAGAATGGATATTCTTCCGATAACAACACTCTATAAGGTGTTTAACCCCGGAATATTAAACTGGCCCCAAATCCAGGGAAATCCAAGTTTGAAACTGGATCTGCTTGCCCAGGAAAATCATTTTGTGACATCCGGCCGGGCACATGAGGCCATGAATGATGTTGAGGCGCTCATTGGGTTGACAAAACGGCTGTATGTACAAAAAGATATCTGGGAGTATTGCCTGGATTTTTTTCATAAAAAGCGGGATGAAATCCGAATACAAAATTTTGAAAAAGGTTTTGATTTAAATGGCGAACGGTTGATATTCGGGATTCTGGTTTCTGCATCTTTTGGCCCAAAGGTAAATTATATTGCACCTGCAGTCAACATCGGATTTTCGGCTCCATATAAAAACCAGGGACTTTGGCTTCGACTCGACTCAGATGATATTTTAAGCCTTGATGAAAACCTTTCTTTTGAAGATACGTTTGTAACTCGAAAAAGATTTGGCGATGTGCCCATTGTGCTTCCCATGCTGGAAAGATTTCAAAGTAAAATGACTTTGGATGTCAGTAAAAAAATGGAAGACAATATAAAAAAAATTCAGGAAAATCCAGATCGTTTTTTTTCATTCATCAATTACCACCGGGATTTTAAATATCCATATGTCCCACAAATAGATATGGATGCCGATCTTTATCAGGGCGGATTTTTTTCAAAAGATGAAAAAAACCAGATTCAGGCGTTTCATTCTGCCTTTGATCATGGGGATAAAAATATTTTTGAGCATCTTAAAAGTCCCCGTGTCCATGTGCTGGCCAAACGAATTATAGCAAGAAATTGCAGCGATTTGTTTGATTTTCAAAATGAAGCAGAAAATATCCTGCGTCTGGATGCGTTGCGTAACAAGAAAAACCAGGCACCGGTGATTGGATACAGAAATGATACGAAATTGACCTGTGCCGATGCATTGGCGGAGCTTGACAGCCTGGGACAGGAACTTTTGACGCCGACTCCGGATCAGACTCAAATGCTTTCATGGCTCAGGCGTTATATTGAAAACCTATAAGTCTCTTCCACTGAGCCGTTTTAGTTCGTCAATTTGTGCGGCATGAATAAAATGATTTAAAATATTTTCCTTGCTGCTTTCAAGATTGAGTATTTTGCAGCCGATCAATACGTAGTCATCTGAATGATTTGTGTTGATTCGGGTTGCCTGGGCTTTGAGAGGGAGTGTTCCTGCCGGCTCTTTCTGGTTAACATCAATTAAAATAATTCCAATCAAAAGGATGGTGTTGGTTTTCATTTGCGACAGGGGATTGATGACACCTTTTTTTTTCTTGGGAACAATCAAACCAAGGCCGGTAAGCGATATATCTCTGATGGAAAAATCCTTTGAGGTATAATATTCAAAATTTTCATACAGGATTTTTCCTTTAATAATGTATTTGGTGTTCAAGGGCAGACGAAATGCGGATCGGATATTGGTTTCTTTTATAGGCAGCTGGTATTGAAAACATACCGCAGGAACAGTGGCTTTGTTTGCAAGCGGATAATGATCAATGATGCGAAAAGCCGTGCACTGTAGACCGACTCGTGTTTTCCTGTTTTTATTTTTAATAATCGTGGTCAGATAAAGATCTTTGAATTTCGTATTTTTTGAAAAGGGAATATGGGGTTGAGCAATCGTTACTGTGGACGTATCAGTGTCTATATCATAAATAATGGATGATCTGGAATAGGGTGCCAGAGAATCCATGTCAAATACCATGTCCACCCCTAAGGATGGCACGAATATTTTTTCTAAATCAAAATCCATGAATTAAAAATATTCAGGCAGTATCTTTTTTTACGATACTGCCTGAATTAATTTTTTGGGTCTATTTTACTGCGTCTTTTAAAGCTTTTCCCGGGACAAATTTAGGCACATTTCTAGCTGGGATATTGATTTCTTTGCCTGTTTGAGGATTTCTGCCCTTTCTGGCTTTTCTGTTTGCTGTTTTGAATGTTCCAAAACCTACCAGCGTAACAGAGTCATTTTTTGAAAGAGCTTCTGTGATTGCTTTGATGGTGCAGTCAACTGCTGCCTGAGCTTCTTTCTTGCTGTTAAGTACTTCTGAAACCTTGTTGATTAAATCACCTTTGTTCATCTTCATCACTCCTTTTTTTAGGTTTTAGAAATTGCTAAATGCTAAATTTGTCTTTAAACATTTCTCTAAAGTATAATTAATTTAAACCAGCTTTTTAGCGTACGTTACGTGGTTGAGAAGTGCGTGTCAAGTATTTATTCACATTTTTTTTTAAATTTGTTGCCAGAAATTGAATTAAATAATAAAATTGGCAGAAAAAGGAGAATAAAATGGAAGCAACGCTTGTGAATCCTTTCATAGAAGGTACTCTGCATATTCTTGATACAACTGCTTTTGTAAAGGTCAAACCTGAACCTCCTTTTCTAAAAAGAGATCAAAAGTCCCAGGGGGATATAACCGGTATTGTTGAAGTCTCAGGAGACCTGTCAGGCACAGCGGCGATAAGCTTTTCAGAGCAGAGTATTCTTGGTATCGTTTCCGCGATGTTTGGTGAGGATATGACAGAGATCAATGACGAAATTTATGATGCTGTCGGTGAAATAAGTAATATGGTTGCAGGCCATGTTACCACAAAAATCGCTGAGACAGGAAAAAAAGTAAAAGTGAAGTTCAGGGAGATTAAATCCGGAAAGGATGCTGTGATCGAACATGTCCAAGGTGCACGGCATGTCCTTGTGCTTCCGTTTAAAAGTACAAAGGGTAAAGTGGTGATTGAAGTCAGTTATGTGTGATCAGTCTTATTGACCCAGCAGCGAAAAATACCAGGCAATTACATCCGGACCGAAAAATATATACAGAACCGCACCTGCAGAAAGAAAAGGGCCAAAAGGAATTTTTAGCTGCATATCTGCCACCTGATTATAAAGCATGAGTATAATTCCTGCCACAGTACCGATTAAGGATCCTGCAAAAATCGTGAAGAAGACGCCTTTAAAACCTATGGCTGCGCCAATCATGGCCAAAAGTTTTATATCCCCGCCTCCCATGCCTTCTTTGTTGCGGATTAAAGAATAAAACAGTGCAACAGCATACAGGCTGCCGCCACCTGCAAAAATTCCAATCAGTGTTTTTTTTACGGTCATATCCGGGATAAAATAAAAAGAAGAGGCAAAGATGATAATTCCGGGAAGAGATATGACATCAGGGATAATCTGGTGATCCATATCAATCACGGACAGGGTAAGCAATGTACAGATAAATACAAACCAGTACACTGCTGAAAGCGTCGGGCCAAACCAGAGAAAGGTCAAAAGGGCAATGCCGCCGGTAAGGCTTTCAATCAAGGGGTATCGTATCGAAATCGGCGTTTTGCAGAATTTGCACCGCCCGGATAAAAAGACATAGCTTAATATGGGAATATTTAAATAAAAAGGAATGCTTTTGCTGCAGTTCGGACAGGATGAGCCGGGGGATATAATGGATTTATTTTCAGGGATTCTGTAAATACATACATTTAAAAAACTGCCAACACAGGCACCAATGATAAATATATACAAATTTATTCCGGGAAAATCAAATGACATGATAAGATCGCCTTTGCTGTTTTCAATTATTTTCCCCTTGGCTATACAGGCTTAAAATTATTTTTTCAAGGATATTGTAAAAACCCAAAAGTGTTTTATTGTAAAGCCACAAATATTGAAATATAAAGAACAGATTTTTTAATCATTCATTCAGATCATGGCAGAAAAACGATAATCTGGATGAATGGTTTATATGAATATAAGGAGTAAAAATGGCTGAAGCAGATATCGATGATCTGATTGAAATTATTGAAAAAGATAATAATATCAATGACATTCCAAAAATACTTCCCATGATGCCGGTTCGTGATGTTGTTGTCTTTACCGATATGCTGCTTCCGTTATTTGTCGGAAGAGAAAAATCCATTAAAGCGGTTGAGGAAAGTGTTGAATTTGATCGGTATATATTTCTGGCCGCACAGATTGATTCTGACCTTGAAAATCCTTCAGCTGAAGATGTGTACAGCGTCGGGACAGTTGGCAGAATCCAGAAAATGATTAAACTTCCTGATGGCCGGATTAAAGCGCTGGTTCAGGGGATTGCCAAAGCCAGAGCAGTGAAGTATACGAAAAAAACCCCGTTTTTTAAAGTTAAAATTGAGTTTTTATCTGACCAGGACCCTGATGAGCTTAACATAGAAGATGAAGCCTTGATGAGAAATGTCCAGGAGGCCAGTGAAAAATTACTGGCCCTGAAGGGCGAGCTGTCAGGGGACATAGGGGATTTGCTGTCTCATATTGAATCCCCTGGAAAACTTGCAGATCTTGTTGCTTCAAATTTAAATCTCAAGGTTGAGGATGCCCAGAGCCTGCTGGAAATCACCGATACAACCAAACGGCTTCAGAAGGTCAACAGTTTGTTGAACAAGGAACTGAATCTTTCAACGGTTCAGGCTAAAATTCAAATAGATGTGAAAGATGAAATTTCTAAAAATCAACGGGATTATTATCTTAGAGAACAGGTAAAGGCCATTTACAGGGAGCTTGGTGAGAATGATGATAAGTTTGCAGAAATATCAGAATTCCAGGCCAAAATCAAAAGATGTAAAATGCCAAAAGAGTGTGAGAAAGACGCAATAAAGCAGCTGAAACGTCTTGATCAGATGCATTCTGATTCTTCAGAGGCTTCTGTGATCCGAACGTATCTTGATTGTATTGTATCTTTGCCATGGAGTAAATCCACAAAGGATTTTCTTGATATTCCAAAAGCAAAGGAAGTTCTGGATAAAAATCATTTTGGCCTGGATAAAGTGAAAGAACGCATTCTTGAATATTTAAGCGTCAGAAAACTCAATCCCAGGAAAAAAGGTCAGATTATCTGTTTTGTCGGCCCTCCGGGTGTTGGTAAAACCTCTTTGGGTCAGGCAATTGCAAAGGCCATGAAACGCAAGTTTCACCGGGTGTCTTTGGGGGGGATTCGGGATGAAGCTGAAATCCGCGGACACAGGAGAACCTATATCGGCTCCATGCCGGGAAGAATTTTGCAGGGACTTCGTCAATGTGGAACCAATAATCCTGTTTTCATGCTTGATGAAATTGATAAGCTGGGAAACGATTTCAGGGGAGACCCTTCATCTGCTCTGCTGGAAGCTTTGGACCCCGAACAGAATGTTGAATTTTCAGATCATTATCTGAATATGCCCTTTGATTTATCCAATGTCCTGTTTATTTTGACTGCAAACATTTCTGACACCATTCCTTCGGCTTTGATGGACAGAATGGAAATGATTTATATTTCAGGTTATACCCGCCAGGAAAAAAAACTCATTGCTGAAAAATATATTTTGCCAAGGAAATTACGGGATAATGGATTGATTAGAAGATCTGTCACGATCAGTTCCAGGGCAATGGAGGCAATTATTGGTGAATATACTCTGGAGGCGGGCTTAAGAGGGCTTGAACGCAAACTGGATACCATCTGCAGAAAAATTGCCAGGAAAATTGCAGAAGGTGAAAAAGGAAAATTTGTGATCACCATGCAGAATCTGAACAAATACCTGGGACCGCCTCAATTCCTATCCGAACTTGATCAGGAAGAAAGTCAGGTGGGCCTGGCAACAGGGCTTGCATGGACTGAAGTGGGCGGTGAACAGCTATACATCGAAGTTTCTCTATATCAGGGAAAGGGTGAATTGATGGTCACAGGTCAGATCGGTGAGGTCATGCAGGAGTCTGCCCGTGCAGCACTGACCTATGCAAAGTCCAATGCGGAAAAGCTGGGCATTGATAAAGAAGATATTGATAATAATGATATTCATATCCATGTGCCTGCCGGAGCAATCCCCAAGGACGGACCGTCTGCAGGAATTGCAATTGCCACAGCACTGGTCTCGGCATTTACCGGGCGCAAGGTGAATAACAAGGTCGGGATGACCGGAGAAATCTCTTTAAGAGGGCGGGTTCTCCCCATTGGGGGACTCAAGGAAAAAGCGCTGGGTGCCTTGCGGGCAGGGATAGATCATATCATAATTCCTGAAAAAAACAGAAAAGATCTGTATGAGATGCCCCAGGTAATCAAGAAAAAAATGAAATTTACCTGTGTAAAAGATATTCAGGAAGTTTTTGATATTGCACTGGGAGAAAAACCGGATCAAACAGACACCAAATAATCTGAAGGTTCTTTCACTGAGTACAGCAGAACAGGGGTGCAGCCTTGCCATTATTGACGGGACTAATCTTGTGTGTGAGGAATACTGGCTGAGCCGGCAGACACATTCCAGACGGATCATTCATATGATTGAACATATGATGGCACACCGGGCCAATCTGTCAATGGATGAAATGGATGCCTTTGTCGTGGCAAAAGGCCCTGGCAGTTTTACCGGGCTTCGAATCGGTATCAGTGTGATAAAAGGTCTGGCCTATGGCCTGGGAAAACCAGCCATAGGTGTTTCAAGTCTTGACGGGATTGCCTTTCAGTATGCATATTCGTCAATTCCGGTGTGTGTCATGATGGATGCCAGACGGGATGAAGTATACAGCGCTGTGTATACCTTTGATAATGGCCGACTGGTATCAAAATCCCGGGAAAAGGTTGTTTCACCTGATTGTGCGCTTGAAAACGGGATCGGGCACGTCTTGTATGCAGGGTCTGGTTCAGTGGTTTATAAAGACATTATTGAACAAAAAGCAGATGCGCCGGTGTTTGGAAATCATCTTTTAAGTTTTGTCAGTGCAAAAGCGCTGGTGCAGGCCTTGTCTGTTGAAAATGATATTTTGAAATCTTCTTCAGATCTGCTGGTTCCAAGCTATATCAGGAAGTCGGATGCAGAATTGCAATTAGATCAAAAATTAGATCAAAAGTAAGACCAAAAATAAGAATATTGACATTGTCTTAAGTCTTTTGATATTATAGTCAGGTTATAGTTTTGGAAACTTAAATTATGGATAACTCAAAATGGCCGGCAAGAGCGGTTTTGCCTGTTGCGCAACCCGGCCTTAAATTTATTTTTATAATCATCCTCATTACCGGGATGCTTTTTTATTTTGGATGGATGCTTCCTGCCATTATCTGTGTATTTATAACGGGTTTTGTGTGCTGGTTTTTTCGGGATCCGGATCGAAAGATTCCAAAAGAAAAAAATGGCCTTGTGTCACCGGCAGACGGGCGGGTCATTATTGTTGAGAAACTTTCAGACTGTGAATATTTTTCTGAACCCTGTGTAAAGATCAGCATATTCATGAATGTGTTTAATGTTCATGTGAACAGGGTTCCTTTTGATGGCGTAGTACAAAAAGTGATTTACAGTCCGGGTAAATTTATCAATGCCTCTTTTGACAAGGCGTCAATCCATAATGAGAGAAATGCGTTGATTATAAAAACAGATAAGAATGCGGTCTATGCCGTGGTTCAGATTGCAGGGCTTATTGCACGGCGGATTGTAAATTGTGTTGTGCAGGGGGAGCGTATCAACAAAGGCGAGCGTTATGGAATGATACAGTTTGGATCACGTCTGGATCTGTATCTGCCGGCAGATTTTAACCCCCGGGTAAAGGTGGGGGAAAAAACAAAAGCCGGTTCAACTATCATTGGATTTATGGCATAACACAACAAAATATTTAATAATACGGAGTAAATTTCAGTTTGGAGCAGATACCCATTACAAAGCAAGGCTATGAAGTCTTGAAAAAAGAATTGCACAGACTTAAAACAATTGAAAGGCCTGAAAATATAAAGGCCATAGAGACTGCCAGAGCCCATGGGGATTTATCAGAAAATGCCGAATATCATGCGGCCAAGGAAAGGCAGTCTTTTCTTGAAGGCCGGATTGGTGAAATCGGTTATAAACTGGGGAATGCAAAAATTATTGATCCGGAGACCGTGCCAAAGGATGTGGTAAGATTTGCCAACCGTGTTCTGCTGGCAAATATGGAATCCGAAGAGGAAATTGAATACATGATTGTAGGTCCCGATGAAGCAGATATCAAGCAGGGAAAAATTTCCGTATCTTCTCCTGTGGGCCTTGCACTTCTTGGAAAAAAGCCCGGAGACGAAGCTGTGGTGCAGGCTCCCGGCGGAAAAAGGGTTTACGAAATAATAGATATTCTCTAAATATATTGGAGGTGCTGGTGTGGCAAGAGTTACAATAGAAGATTGTTTAAAAAATGTTGACAACAGATTTACTTTGGTTCATCTGGCGGCAAAAAGAATCCGACAGGTCAGAGAGGGTGCGGAACTATTGGTAAAATCAAGCAAAAACGAAGATGTTGTTTCTGTTTTACGTGAGATTGCTGCCAACAGGATTGTTGCAAAAAAACCTGAAGAACCGGTAAAAGACTGATATTTGAAAAGGTTAAAAGATCGGTCTTAGAAAAAGAATAGATCATCTGGTTGGCAAAGCCATCTGTGACTGGCACATGATTCAGGATAACGACCGGATTCTTGTCGGTTTTTCCGGCGGCAAAGACAGCCAGGCGTTGTTGAATCTTCTGTTTTCACTGCAAAAAAAAGCACCGGTAAGATTTGAACTTTTGCCTGTGTATATAGATGCCGGTTTTAAGGGGTCTATCAGCCAGATGCTGGATCAATTTGTCAGGAAAAATTATGGAGAACTAAGGACTGAATATACAGATTTCGGAGTTGTTGCCCATTCTGCTGAAAATCTTGAAAACCCATGTTTTTTATGCTCCCGCCTCAGAAGAAACAGACTTTTTAAAATGGCCAGAGAAAACGGGTGCCGAAAAATTGCTTTAGGGCATAACAAAGATGATATTATTGAAACCTTATTCATCAATATGTTTTATGCAGGCAAAATCGGCACAATGAAACCCAGGCAATCTTTTTTTGAAGGAAACCTTGATATAATCAGACCGCTGTCATATGTAGAAAAAGATGAAATAAGCAGATTCTGCAGATTGCTTGAACTGCCGGAATTTAAAAACACCTGTCCCAGTGCCAATGTGACCAAAAGGGGTGAGATCAGAGCAATGCTTGATGCATTGTATAAACATAATAAAAACATAAAAGGCAATATATTCAGAGCAATGGGAAACATTGCAACTGATTATCTTTTAGATATAAAAAATGAAAGACATTCAAAATCAACCTGATTACAGGAATATCCCCATAGATAAGGTCGGGATAAAAGGCTTGAAATATCCGGTCAAGGTGCTGGATAAAACCTCAGGATTGCAGTCAACCGTTGCCCAGATTAACATGTATGTGGATCTGCCGCACCATTGCAAGGGAACACATATGAGCAGGTTTGTCGAGATTCTGCATCTGTTCAGAACAAAAGTTTCTCTGGAATCTTTAACCAATATCCTGGAAGATATGAAAAACATTCTGGGTGCAAAATCTTCCCATATTGAAATCACCTTCCCCTATTTTATTGAAAAACAATCCCCTGAAACCGGTTCAAAAGGGTTGATGGATTATACCTGTTCCATTAATTGCTCATCCAATGGAAAAAAGAATGCTGATATTGTGTTAACCGTCGCAGTTCCGGTGACCTCTGTGTGCCCCTGTTCTAAAGAAATCAGCAAGTACGGGGCCCATAACCAAAGAGGGGAAGTCCTTGTCAGTACCCGCTTTAATAAATTTATCTGGATTGAGGATATTGTTCAGATTGTGGAAGCAGCCTCTTCCTGTGATATTTTTTCAGTCCTCAAAAGAGAAGATGAAAAGTATGTTACTGAAAAAGCCTATGAAAATCCAAAATTTGTGGAAGACATCGCACGGGATGTGGCTCAATCTTTGATAGAAGATGACAATATTACCTGGTTTTCCGTCAGTGCTGAAAATTTTGAATCCATTCATAACCACAGCGCCTATGCATATATTGAAAAAGGTTCTGCTTCTTAAATTCGTTGACATCCTCCCCATCTGAAGAGGAGGGGATTCCCAAGGTCATAATTAAGTGCACAGAAGAGATAATAGAATAGATTGTTCTTTCCATCTGGTTTATGGGCTTTTAATCTAAATCGTTTTCGATATTTCCAACCATTTTAATCAGTTTGTTGTGAATAAATGTATAGTCTGCATTTTTCTGGTTTACCAGAATAGTATATGGATACAGGGTATTGTTTTTTCCGGTAATATAGCCCGCTCGAGTTCTCACATCGGTCAGTGTTCCGGTTTTAAAATAATCAGTACCGTTTTTTTTTAGCAACGTAAAATAGGGCATGAATTTAATTAAAATATTTTGCATTTGCTCAGGAGAAATCCGGTTTGATCTTGAAAGACCTGATCCTTCAAAAATTGATATTTTTTTTAAATTAAGGTCGTCTGCAAAAGATTTCAAGACGTTGATTCCTTTATCCAAAGTGGCGGGTTCTCCGTATTGTGATGCACCAAGCGTTAATAAAAGCTGGTTTGCTATAAAATTATTGCTGAACTCCAACAATTTTTTTATTACATCGGTCAGTTGATATGATGATAAAAAGCTAAGATTCTGTTCAGAATTGTTATTCTCATTCAATAGGATATTCCCGGACACCTGAATGTTATTCTCTTCAAGAAAATATTTTATTAAAAAACCTGGATATAATCTGCTTTGGTGTTCTGTAAGAACAATCCTTCCTTCTTTGAGATTCGTTTTTTGTATTTCATTATTGAAAATAGAAAGCAATGGTGTCTGGGGTTCCCCACTGATAAAACAGTTTTTTTGAGAATCCCATCTGAAATTTATGGTATTGAAGTTTGCACAGAGTGCGCCAACGATTGCATCATATGGATTTAATGAATCGCCTTTCCCCGGAATATGAATCTGTTCGGAAAAAAAACGGTTATCAAGGATGATATTGTTAATTTGTCTGGTTGGTATGCTTAAACTGATCTGTTTGCAGAACCTGGCAATTTCTTCGGAAATAAATAAGGGATCGCCCTTGCCTCTGACATATAAATTCTTGGACCTTTTATCGAATTTATATTCTGTTGAAAAATGATAATCCGGCCCAAGTATTTGAATTGCAGCAAGGCTGGTTAAAATTTTCAGAATAGATGCCGGTATAAATTGCTTGTCTTTGTTCTGGCTGAGAAGAATATTGCCTTTGCTGTCAGATAAAATAAACCCTGTACTGAAACCTTTATCATGCGCATATGCATTTGAAACAAACTGAAAAAGGCCAAATGCCAGGACAACTAAAATGATGCTGAGTTTTTTTTTATTAATCATGATCTGAATAAAATGCCTTGTATCCCAGATACGCCATATACACATCTGTTTTGCTGGAAATTTCAAAAGGGGAGTGCATGGAAAGAATTGCAGGGCCACAGTCAAGGACATTCATGCCGAATTTTGCAAGAAATTTGGCAACAGTGCCGCCACCGCCCTGATCAATTTTGCCCAGTTCTCCTGTTTGCCATACAATTTTATGTTTATTGAACAGTTGTCTGATTTTGCCCACAAATTCAGCGCTGGCATCGCTGGATCCGGATTTTCCGCCCACCCCTGTGAATTTTGTTATGCAAAGACCAAACCCCAGTTTTGCAGCATTCTTTGATTCATGAACCTCTTTAAAATCCGGATCCATTGCAGCATTTACATCCGCTGAAAGGCAAGATGAGTTAATCAGTGCTTTCCGAAGAGATCGATTGTCTGTGTTCCGGCCGCTGACAGACAGCAGGTCTGACATGAAATCTTCAAGGAAATTGGATTTGGCCCCGCTGCTTCCCTCGCTGCCAATTTCTTCTTTGTCAAAAAACAGGGCAATGGCTGTTTTGTGTGACGGCGGCATATCAAGAATGGCCTCAAGGCTGGTAAAGGCACAGATTCTGTTGTCCTGGCCATATGATCCGATCATTGATCTGTCAAATCCGATATCTCTGGCTTTTTCAGCAGGGACAGCTTCAATTTCAGCACTGATAAAATCCTCTTCTGTGATGCCATATTTTTCATATAAAAGGTTTAATACATTTAATTTGAACCGGTCTTTTTCTTTATCATCACCAAGGGGCAAACTTCCAACAACCAGATTTAATTTTTCCCCTTCAAAGACTTCTGAAATTTTTTTATTTTCCTGGAGTTTAGCAGCCAGGTGCGGCAGAAGATCAGTAACGGTGAACACCGGGTCATCCGGGTGCTCGCCGATGGTGATATCAATGCGCTTGTTTTCTGCTGTGATGACGGTTCCATGGAGTGCTAACGGGACTGCCAGCCAGTGATATTTTCTGATGCCGCCGTAATAATGTGTTTTCAGCAGGCTCATGCTTAAGTCTTCATAAACCGGGTTTTGTTTTAAATCCAGCCGGGGTGAATCAATATGCGAGGCAATGATATTGGCCCCGGATGCAAGATCCTGTTTTCCGAGAACAGCCAGTGCAACACAACGTCCTTGAAATATTTTATATATTTTTTGCTGTTTGCTGCTTTTTTTTGTCAAAAGGGTTTCAATATCAACAAAGCCTTTTTCCTCTGCACGTTTAATAATTTGTGCAGCAGCTTCCCGTTCTGTTTTTGCCGCATTTAAAAAGGTTTTATAATTTTCATTAAATACAGACACCTGACTTTTCTGATTTTTGTTCAATTGATCGAAAACCAGTGTTTCTTTTTTGAGAATCGTTTTTTTTAATTTTTCTAACCGGGTTTTATTCATTTGATGCGGGTCCTTAAAATTAATTAATTTAAAAAAAATAGTTCTGCGTTATTCTCTGAAAAGGTCCAGAAAGTCAGAAAAAATCCTTTTAATTTTGTATTTCATGTGCAGGGTTTCCCATCTGTCCGGAAACGCCACAGGACTGAATTCAATTTGAACCTTATATATATAATTGTTCCGGGCATTATCATAACGTTGTTCAATTACATTTACAGGCGTAATGATAATGCCTTCATAACTGATGACAGTATCCAGGTCTTTTGTTTTGACTGATTTAAGACCGTTTTTAACCAGAATTCTTTTCAAGGAATCGTTTCTGATCCTCTCCCGGGTGGAAACACCCGATTCCTCTGAGGTGGCAGATATTACTCCTGTTATAAAAATCTGAGAAAATTTTTCCGCCCTGAAATCATTTTTGGCCGGCGTCATCAGAAGGTTGTCAGTGACAATCTGATTTTTTGAGGATTTGATATCATATCGTGTATAATAGGTTTCAATGCCCTCATATGCCGCTGCTGGCGCTGTTGACGAAATCATGATAAACAGTGAGACTGCTGCCAGTATATAAACGAATGGAAAATTGTAGTTTTCAGGCATGGTTTTTGTATATATGGTCTTCAGATTAAAGTTAATAACACATTCTGACGATTTCTATCAGTATCACAAAAAATTGTCCGGAATCAATGTTAAAAGGTTTTAACACCTGTTTGATTGTTTGGCATAATCGTTAAAATGGGGAAGGAAAAATGAAAAAACTAAGTATGCTGGTATTGGGGATTTTTGTTTCTGTTGTGTTTTTTTCAGGTTGTGGCGGTGTTGTTACGCCTGCTTCCACAGCCGGAGGACCGGGAAAAGTGTTGGGCCCTCCAGGTGGTGAATTGGATGATCACAAGGTCGTAACGTTTTTTGTTATCGGCAAGGGACTTGAGCCTGAAAATGCACGGTCAAAAGGAGAAGCCGTTATTATGGCGGAAAGAGCTGCTGTGGCAGACGGATACAGGCAGCTTGTGGAAAAGATCCGGGGTGTTTATGTAGATGCTTTTATGCGTGCCGGACGAGGAACTGTTGATTACGACACTATTCAGGTGCACACCCAGTCATGGCTCAGGGGAACCGAAGTCATGGAAATTTACGAGGGTGAATACGGAATTACAACAGCCCGGTTGCAGCTGAGAATTAATTTTGCAAAGAACGGCATGGTATGGTGGCCGGTGGGTATTGGAAGGGACGTCAAACCGACTTTTTCCTCTGATAATCCATTGGTGAATAATGCATCCTAAATTTTAATGATCCATTTGTGGAGGTTGTGATGGGATCTAAGCAGTATAAAAATAAGCTTAAAATCGGTCTTCCCATTATTTTTCTCATATTATGTCTTTTGCCCTCTTTAGTCTGGAGTGCCGGATATCAGGAAGAAAAATTATTTGATGGAAATTTTTATTCAGCCGAGGAATTGAGAAAAAAGGTTGAAGATCATAATAAGGAAATTCAGATTATCGATAATCAGATAAAGGTTCTTGAAACCGATATTGACTGGTTGGTGCTGAAAATAAACCAGATTCAGGATTCGGGCCGAACTGCGGATTCGAATTTGAAAAAATCAATTACCAGCAAAGAACAAAGAATTCTGACATTGCAAAAAACCAAAGGCAGGCTTGAATATATGGTTCAGTATTATTCAGCCTCTCTTGGCAATAAAAAAGAGCAGGGGATAGAAGATATCCTCAGGGAAAAAATGCCCACGTCTTCCATTGACAGGAAGGAAACTCCTGTCAGACAGGAAAATTCTCAGATCAAGGTGGAAGATATCTCACCTAAAAAAATGAATTCGGTTCCATCCACAACAGCCCCGGATACGTATGATGGCATCAGCAAAACTCAATTGCAGACGGCAATTAATCAGGCCGGATTAAATGACTGGGTGGAAATCATCGGAACCGGCACCTGCCTTCGCCTGGAAACAACCCTGCCCATTCTTTTCCCCACGGGCAGTGCAAAGATTGCACAAGAATATGAGCCTTTTTTTGAAAGACTTGCCACCTTCCTGAAACCATATGATGTAAAAGTCCTTGTCAATGGATACGCAGATGAAGTCCCCATAAAAAACAAACAATATCCTTCCAATTTTGAACTTGGGGCAACCCGGGCTGCCAATATTGTCCATCAGATGGTAAATCATGGCCTGAAGCCCTCCATATTCAAGGTTGAATCAACAGGAAAACACCGATTTGCAGCAAAGGGCATGTCAAACCAAAAATCCCTTGAAAGAAGAGCCGAAGTGACTGTCATTTTTTCCGGCTAATCAACTATCCATACCATTAAAAACCCAACATTATTCTCTTCAGAATAATGTTGGGTTTTTTATTAAAAAAAAATAATTTTTTCCTTGACCGCCCAGTTATAATTAAATATAAGTTCAAGCCATGAACACCTTATTTGATAATGAAATTCGTCTGAATATGCTAAAACTTCTTCAAGAAGAACCTGAGCTGACGCAGCGCGAAATGAATCAAAAAATGGGGGTCAGTTTAGGGAAAATCAATTATTGCATTTCAGCCCTGACAAAAAAAGGGATGATAAAGGTCGAACGATTTAAAAAATCTGAAAATAAATCAGCCTATATGTATCGGTTAACCCCGAAAGGGTTTGAAGAGCTGGCAAGTCTCACTGTCAGTTTTTTGAAAATCAGAATTGCTGAATATGACCAAATCAAAATTGAAATAAAACAGCTTTCGGATCAGATCAACAAAATCAATCCAGAACTTGGCAATGATCCGGAACTGATGAAGAATTTAAAAAATATTTACTGATTTATAACGAATTTGAACCAAAAAATGCCTGGTAATTGTCATAAGATAATGTAACCGAAAGGGCGGAGCTATATTTCTCGAAAAGCGTATGGGGAATAAATGAGTTGTTGAGGTCTTAAATAATGATAATTTCAAGAACGCCAATGCGTATGAGCTTTGCGGGTGGAGGATCTGATCTGTCAGTTTATTATAAAACTGGATATGGGTTGGTTATAAGCACAGCAATTAATAAATATATCTATATTACTGTTAATAAAAAATTTGATGACTTAATAAGAGTGAGTTATTCATCGACAGAAGTGGTTGATTCGGTCGATAAAATTAAACATAATATTATACGTGAAGCAATTAAATTAGTAGGAATAGAAAACGGCATAGAAGTAGTATATATGGGAGATGTCCCGCTAGGTTCCGCAGGGATTGGATTGGGTTCTTCCAGTAGTTTGGCAGTTGGGGTTTTGAATGCATTATACGCGTATAAAGGGATGCACGTTTCAGCAGAAAAACTTGCCAGAGAAGCGTGTGAAATCGAAATAGATATTTTAGGTCACCCGATTGGAAAACAAGATCAATACGCTGCTGCATATGGTGGATTGAATAGCATTCAATTTAATCTGGATGAAAGTGTTTATGTTGATCCGGTAATATGCGGCAAGGAAACCAAAGATGAAATTCAAAAAAGATTGCTTGTGTTTTATACCGGGATTGAGAGATTTTCTACTGATATCTTATGCGATCAGAAAAAAGAGATAGATAATAACAAGAACTATTTGAAAGATATGGTGAGAATCGCTGAAGATATGAAAAATGCTTTAGTGAATAAGAATATCGATTCATTTGGAGAGTTTCTCAATCAAGGTTGGGAACTCAAAAAAAAACTTACTGCTAAAATTTCAAACACTAAAATTGACCAATACTACAAAAAAGCGATAGCTGAAGGCGCTATCGGCGGGAAAGTGATGGGAGCGGGAGGAGGAGGATTTTTACTTTTTTACGCCCACGAGGAAAAACATGATAACATCAGAAGAGCATTAGGTGAGCTTAAAGAAAATAAAATTGAGTTTGAACCTCAAGGCAGCAAAATTATTTATGTGAGTGAATAATTGGAAATTTCTTATGGAAGATTTTATTAATCAATATTTTAAAAATCTGAATGATGTATTGGATAATATTTCTCAGAAAAAAATTAGAGAATTTTTTAATATTCTTTTAGATGCATACCAAAAAGAACGACAGGTCTTTGTCATGGGCAATGGTGGGAGCGCATCGACTGCATCACATTTTGCATGTGATATAAATAAAGGTGTTTCTCAAAACTTTAAAAAAAAATTCAAAGTTATTTGTTTAAATGATAATATTCCGACAATGATGGCATATGCGAATGATGTTGGCTATGATGTAATATTTAAGGAGTCGTTATCCAATTTTTTAAAAACAGATGATATCGTAATAGGAATTTCCGGGAGCGGTAATTCTACTAATGTTTTAAATGCAATCGCTTATGCGAATGAGAAAAGTGCCGTTACTGTTGGTATTTCTGGATTTGGTGGTGGCAAATTGTTAGATATTGCTCAAAAACACATATTGATTCCCAGTGATGATATGCAAATAGTTGAAGATCTGCACATGATTATTGTTCATCTGGCGATGAAATGGTTATCTAAATCATTAAAAAATAATGGAGATAATTAATTTTGAAGGTTGTTATTCTTGCTGGTGGTTATGGAACAAGAATGAGCGAAGAAACACATGCTATCCCAAAACCAATGGTAGAGATAGGTGGGAAACCAATGTTGTGGCATATCATGAAAATTTATTCACAATATGGGTTTAATGAGTTTATTCTTCTGCTTGGGTATAAAGACTATATCGTAAAAGATTTCTTTTTGAATTATTTTATAAGGCAGGCCGATTTTACTGTTGATTTGTCAGAAAATAAAATTGATGTTCATAAAAAAAAATGCGAACCATGGAAAGTAACACTTTTAAATACAGGTTTGGATACCATGACAGGTGGGCGTATCCTTCAAACAAGAGAATATATTGGGTGTGAAACTTTTATGCTTACATATGGAGATACCTTAATGGATATCGACATTGATGCGTTACTAACTTTCCATAAAGCTCATGGGAGGTTAGTAACGATGACTATATCTCAACCGGATGGACGTTATGGTGTTGTTAAATCAAATGAGCAAGGGCGGATTATTCAGTTCGAAGAAAAACCTAAGGGCGATGAAGGATGGGTTAATGCAGGTTTCTTTGTGTGCAAACCAGAAGTTTTTAATTATATAGAAGAAAGCAAAACCACTGTGTTCGAACATAACCCTTTAAGAGAACTTACCAAGGCAGAAGAGCTTTATGCATTTAAACATAACGGTTTTTATAAATGCATGGACACACTTAAAGATAAAATATTTTTAAATAATTTATATGCGAATAACAATGCTGAATGGATTACATGGTAATAATGTTAAAATTTATAGTGATGTTGCATGTTGTGTAATTAGGAGTTCTATTAGATGAAAATTTTAATAACCGGTGATCTTGGCTATATTGGTTCTGTTTTAGTCCCCATGTTGTTAAAGATGGAGCATACCGTAAGTGGTTTTGATACAGGGTATTTTAGCGAGTGTATTCTTGAAAAACCAAATGATAACTATAAGAGTGTTAGAAAAGATATACGAAATATTGTTTTATCAGATGTTGAAGGCTTTGATGTTGTGATTCATTTAGCAGGGCTGTCAAATGATCCACTGGGAGAGTTCGACCCCGCCTTGACTGAGGATATTAATTTTAAAGGAACACTTAAACTGGCCCAATTTGCTAAACAAATGGGTGTCAGTCGTTTTATTTATTCATCTTCACAGAGCATGTATGGAATCTCTTCAACTGATAATGAGCTTGATGAAGATGATAGTGAAAAGAATCCGGTAACCGCTTATGCTAAAACAAAGTGGGAAGCAGAATGCCGCTTGAATGATCTTGCTGGTGAAAAATTTACGGTTACTAGCTTTCGCCCTTCGACTGTCTTTGGTGCGAGCCCGCGCCTAAGATGTGATATTGTTTTTAATAACCTTGTTGCTTGTGCATACACAACTGGGAAAATCGAAATATTAAGTGATGGTACACCATGGAGGCCCGTTGTGCATGTGCAAGATGTTTGCAGTGCATTTGTAGCTGGACTTGATGCACCGCCCGAGTTGATATCAGGCAGAGCTTTTAATGTTGGTATCCCAAATGGAAATTTTACGGTCCGGGATTTAGCTGAAGCTGCACAACGATCTGTTCCTGGCTGCGAATTGGTGTTTTTGAATGAGCATTCGGATCCACGGACCTATAAAGTTAGTTTCAATCGAATATTGAATGAATTAAAAGAATACTATCACCCTAAGTGGGATTTGGATATGGGGGGGAAAGAACTCGTTGCCTTTTTTGATCAAATTAATTTTAAGGAAGAAGATTTTCGTGGCCGAACTTGTAATCGTCTAAAGCAACTTGAGTATTTGCGGAGAACTCACCAGTTAACAAGTGAAATAAAATGGATCTGACCCAAAAATTTGAAAAAATAAAGAAATGCCGAATTTCAAATTCTGAAAATCTTTTGGAAATATTGCATCTGGGTTCGCAGCCGCTTGCCAATTCCCTAAAGAAAGAAAGAAATGATAAAGAAGACAGATATCCTTTAAGCATCTCCTTCTGTCCCGAATCATCTCTTCTCCAATTGAATGAGACTATAGACAAGAAAGTGTTGTTTGAGGACTATGTATGGGTTACGGGTACTTCAGAAACTGCCAGGGAATACTCTGTCGTTTTTGCGGATAGAATTATAGCCGTTGCCAATGTCAGTACTGCAGATTTTATTGTGGAAATTGCTTCAAATGATGGTACTTTTCTTAAACCTTTTCTGGATAGAGGTTATAGGAATATCCTTGGCGTTGACCCTGCAAAGAACCTGGTCGAAAGGGCAAACAAGCAAGGGATAAGATCCCTTGCTGAATTTTGGAGTTCCGCTATTGCCAGTGAGCTTGTCTACAGACACGGGAATGCAAAACTTGTTATTGCACGAAATGTTATTCCTCATGTTAGCGATTTGATTGACGTAATCAAAGGTATTTTTAAGATACTTCGGGAAGATGGTGTTGGTGTTATTGAGTTTCATAATGCGGGAAAAATTCAGGAGGAATTGCATTATGATTCAATTTATCATGAGCATCTATGCTATTTTTCTATAAAATCAATGACGTATCTATTGAACCAGCAGGGTTTGCATCCCTTTCATATAGAAAAAAGCAGTATCAGTGGCGGGTCGTTGGTGATTTATTTTTCCAAAGAGCAAAAGGATAGAAGTGCTGAACTCGACCATGCAATTCAAGTTGAGGAGGAGAAAAAGGTAAATGATCTTATGATGTGGCAGGCTTTTGCGAATCGTGCGGTAGCCCATCGTAAAAAGACTATTGAGATACTATCGTCCCTTGAAGGTAAAAATATCATAGGATTCGGTTCGTCTGCCAGAAGTCAGACTTATCTTAACTATTGCGGGATTCATAGCCATCACATGGCAGCAATTATTGATAATAATCCCTTAAAACAAGGATTATTTGCTCCTGGTTCATCAATTCCAATAATAGATATCAATTCGGGTTTGGAACTGAAACCGGATTTGATATTTATATTAGCATGGAATTTTTGTGATGAAATTGCCAAAGAATGCTTAAAAGCCGGGTATAAAGGGGATTTTCTTCTACCCTTTCCTAATGAGCCTTATTTCTTGAGAAACAATGAAATTTTTTGAGCAAGATTTAAAAGGTGTCTACATAATTGAGCCGGAACCGTATTCGGACGATCGAGGAATGCTTCGCCGCCATTTTTGTATAGATGAATTCCGGAATTATAGTCTTATGACTGATATAAAACAATGCAATGTGTCTGAAAATATCCAAAGATACACTTTACGCGGTTTTCATTGTCAATCAAAACCTTATGGTGAAAATAAACTGATTTCTTGTATACATGGTGAAATTTACGATATTGTTTTGGATTTAAGAAGGGATTCAGGTACATATTTGCAGTGGCAATCCTTTGAGCTTTCCAAAGAAAACAGGCGAAGCCTTTATGTCCCAGTGGGTTGTGCAAATGCATATTTGACCCTTCAAGAAAACACCTGGATTCTTTATTATCATTCTCAAGTATACACCCCAAGTTCAGAACAAGGTATTCGTTATAATGATCCGGCATTTAAATTTGAATGGCCAGCAAAGCCTATGGTGATATCTGAGAAAGATCTTAATTATTCTGATTTCGATCGGAAAATTTATGGAATTGATTAGAGTTTCAAGATGCGAGTTTTAATAACAGGAGCGTCGGGTTTTATCGGAAAACAGTTACTCCCTTTGTTAAGAAAACACGAAGTGCTTATTCTATCAAGAACTATCGTGGATACAGTTCGTGATAACTTCATCTGTTTGCGCAGTGATTTGGCGCAATTGGATACCATAAAAGAACAACTGTCATCATTTAAACCTGAAGTTTGTATCCATTTGGCTTGGGAAGGATTACCTGACTATTCACTAAAAACATGCCATCATAATTTTAATATCAGTGTTAATTTGATAGAAATGATGGGAGATTTAGGATGCAGGAAAATTTTTATATCCGGTTCTTGTTGGGAATACGGTCATATTAGCGGAAAAGTCGCAGAGGAAGATACTCCTGGGAAAACTGGTCTTTTTGCTTCGTTTAAAACTGCGTTGCGATTGGTTGCGGAAAGTATGGCGGATGATTATGGCTTTGAATTGGTATGGGGTAGAATTTTTTTCGCATATGGTCCCGGTCAGCGACAAAATTCACTGATACCTGCTTGTATAAAAAATTTTAAAAATAATCAGCTGCCTGATATAAGAACCCCCTATGCTATTAATGACTTTATACATATTAAAGATGTCGCACATTGTATATTAGCGCTGGTGGAAAACATAAATACCAAAGGAATATATAATATTGCCAGTGGCATTCCTGTAACAATTTTAGATGTGGTTCACTTAATCGCGGATTTAATGGGAAAAACGTCTCTCTTGAGATTCAATATGGATAAAGAACAAGAATGCGGGTTTTGGGCGGATACATCATGCTTGCAAGAAGCTGTTCCAAATTTTATATCGACAAGCCTGTCTGATGGAATTAATCGCTTATTGGATGAATACGATAAAGATGGTGAAAAATAAATGAAAAAAATTTTGATTATTGGTGCGCAAGGGTATCTTGGCAGCCGTTTATCCGACTATCTGCTTAAAAGAGGTTATTTATGCACCGGGCTGGACACGGGCTTCTTTAAAAATGGAGTGTTGTTCGAACCACATCCAATTGAAATCATAAAAAAGGATGCTCGAACTATAGAACCCAAAGATTTAAAAGGGTTTGATATTGTTTTAATGTTAGCTGGAATTTCAAATGATCCATTTGGTAATTTGAAAGCCGATGTGATATATGATCCGACTTTTGATTATGCAATTAAAATTGCCAGATTTTGTAAACAGCAGGGGATTAGGTACATTTTCCCTTCTAGCTGCTCAGTATATGGTATCGGGCAGGGGCAATTAGACGAGAATAGTGAAGTTAATCCTCAAACTCATTATTCAATTAATAAAGTTCAAATCGAACAAGCGTTAATCAAAATAAGTGATAAAAATTTTTCACCTATTGCATTGCGTTTGGCAACTGTTTTTGGAATTTCGCCAAGAATGCGGTTTGATATTGTCATTAATATGCTATGCGGGTTAGCTCTGACAGAAAATAAAATTATTCTTAACTCCAACGGAGAGGCATGGAGGCCCCATTTACATATCGAAGATGTGTGCGAGGCTTTTAGATGCTGTATTGATTGGGATTATCAAGATGGGGCTTTGATGGTGCTTAATGTGGGAAGGAATGATAATAATTGGAAAATTATTGATATTGCCAAGATCATCCAAAAGCAGATAAGCGGATGTGAACTTGAATTTTTACATGAAACGAATAGTAATTTAAAGAATGATTTGGTTAAAGATAGAAAAATACAGGACGGTGTTGATACACGCACATATCAGGTCAGTTTTGATAAAATCAATGAAATTCTTCCTGGATTTGAAGCCAAGTGGCATGTTGAGCAGGGGATTATAGACTTGCTTGATAACTTGAAACACTGGAATGTCAATGATGCTAAATTTAAACAGCGTGATTTCTATCGTCTTCAACAATTAGAATTCCTACACCAGACCAAACAAATCAGCGATGATTTATTCTGGACGATTTAAGAAGACATTATACGGTTACTGACTATTATTCCGACATTTTTTTAAAATGAAAACTGAAAACATAAAAATTCCCCAATTATCCGAAAAAGAGATTATAGAACATTTCCAAAACGCAAGTGGCTCCGGACGGCAGCGGTATCCGAAAATATTGCATGAGCCCGGGAGTGAGTTCAATAGAGTTTTTAATTTTATGAAAAAAGACTCTTATATGCAACCTCATCTCCATCCGGGAGAAGAAAAAATTGAAAAGATGTACTTAATTAAAGGCGCTTTTGCTGTCCTTTTTTTTGATAATGAAGGTCACATAAAGCGTATTGTAAAATTAGAGAAAAAGAAGAAAACATCTATCGAGATCCCCGCTTTTGAATGGCATACATATGTGATGCTGTCTGATGAAGTAATTACTTATGAAACAATGATGGGAAAATACAATCCTGAGACATGGAAAAAACTTGCTATCTGGGCGCCTGCTGAAAATACCAAGGAAAGCAAAGACTATCTTAACTGGTTGAAGCAGATGGCTTTGGAATAAATTAGAAATATTTTAAAGAATTAAAGAAGGATGTTATGAAAATAACAGTAAACAATTATAAAGATGTTGATATCTATTCAAAAGAGGGTTTTGAACTCCTTTCCGAGCTTTGGCTTAAGGTTTATGCCCATAACAAATTAACCCATCAGGTGAGCTGGATGGGAATTCCGATTATCCAGGTTGCTGAAGATATCATTATGATGCAGGAATTGATATGGAAGATCAAACCCGATGTCATTATTGAATGTGGAGTGGCCCATGGTGGAAGTTTAATTTTTTATTCTTCATTGATGGAACTCATAGGTAATGGGCGAGTGATTGGTGTGGATGTGGAAATCAGACCGCATAACCGGATTGCGATTGAGAGTCATTCTATGGCAACTCGGATAACCCTCATCGAAGGCAGTTCAATAGCAATGGAGACGCTTAAAAAAGTGGAATCATTAGTGCAAGCCAATGAAAAGGTTATGGTGGTTCTCGATTCAAACCATTCAACAGATCATGTGGCTAAAGAACTTGAGCTATATCATAAATTTGTCACACCAGAGAGCTACCTCGTTGCCATGGATGGGGCCCAGGCTTTCGTGTGGGATATTCCAAATGGTAAAAAAGAATGGAAAACAGATAATCCACTTTTAGCTATTGAATCGTTTATGAAGGACAATGAAATGTTCGAAATAGATGAGCATTATACACGGTTGAAGGTGACAGCTAACCCCAAAGGATTTTTGAAAAGACTTAAATAAGGTTTGCGAATGATTTTTGACCTGACGCTTAAAGATAAGGAGTAAATGTGGATATTCAGACAAGTCACATATGTAACCTGCTCAGTCTTGAATTAATAGCTGAATATTATAGTGTAGAGGCTTCATTATTGAAACAATATTATACAGAGCTTTATGACGATACTGTTTTTATAAATGCGCTGAATAGAAAGATAGAAGACTGTCAGCCGTTTTATTCAGAAGGCCTTTTTTCCAGGAAGGATATTGATACTGTCGACTGGTTTGGTAATCAGAGAATTTCACTGTAT
Source organism: Pseudomonadota bacterium (assembly GCA_018821535.1). Taxonomy (GTDB): domain Bacteria; phylum Desulfobacterota; class Desulfobacteria; order Desulfobacterales; family Desulfobacteraceae; genus Desulfobacula. Next base: position 88,516 of record JAHJLV010000001.1, read on the forward strand.
GTTCTTATCCGGCTTTTAAAACCTGAGTTGTGTGTTGAAACTGGTGTCTTTTATGGTGGGACAACAGCCTTTATTCTTAATGCGATTTCTAAAAATAAAACCGGACGGCTCATTTCCATAGATTTACCGGGAAACAATGAAGAACAAATGAATTATGCTCGACATTCAAATGTCGGCTGCAGTGAGATAATCCCTGATGGTCTTAGAACTGGGTTTATTGTGCCTGATTATTTGAAGGATTCTTGGGAACTGAAATTAGATGACAGCAGGGAAGTTATTCCTCAATTAGTTGAACCGGTTGGATTCTTCTCTCATGACAGTGAACACAGCCATGATTTTATTTTAAGTGAATTAAATCTTGTTAAAGCGAAATTAAGTCAAAATGCAACTATCTTTGCTGATGATGTAAACTGGTCCAATGGTTTTTTGGAGTTTTGTGTAAAAGAAAAACTGTATCCTTTGTTTTTGACGGATAATGGCAAAGGTTCTCTGAAAATGAGACTGGGTATGACCTGGATGAACCATCCGAACAATGGCAAACAGGAAGTAACGGGTAGCAGTACAAAGTAATGCATTGGGATAATACCATGAGTTCAGCGGCAGAAATCAGAAAAAGAATATTAAGAATTATACATCAATCCAGAGCGTCGCACATTGGGTCATCTCTATCTGTGGTCGAAATTTTGAACGCTATTTACAGCATTGTCGATTTGAAGAAGATACTTTTACAACAAAATGACCGCGACAGGGTTATCCTGAGCAAAGGCCATGCTGCTGCAGCTCTGTATGCTGTATTGAACCATTATGGTTTGATGGATGATAAAACACTCGATACCTATTATCAAAATAATTCGGTACTGGGTGGACATGTTTCGCATTCGGTTAATTGTGTCGAACATTCGACAGGTGCCTTGGGCCATGGGCTTGCTGTGGGTGTTGGGATGGCAGTGGGATTGCGATCGAAAAAACTGAATGGCCGGGTGTTCGTTGTGACAGGTGATGGTGAAATGCATGAAGGGAGTAACTGGGAGTCTCTTATGCTTGCTGGTCATTTAAGACTGGGAAACTTGTGTGTTCTGGTGGATAATAATAAGCTGGGTGGTGTCGGGCCCACTAAAAATTGCTGTAGCCTTGATTCTCTGAGTGACAAATTTAAAGCATTCGGAATAGAAGGCTACAATGTGGACGGACATTCGGAAAAGGAAATTACAGATATTTTACATTACACTTCAAAAAATGATAAGCCGGTTGGCATTGTCTGTCATACAGTAAAGGGTAAGGGTGTATCATTTATGGAACATGAAAATGTCTGGCACTATCGCCCCCCTGATAAGGAAGCCTATGATATGGCTATCAAAGAAATTGAAAAAGAAAACTAAATATGCGAAATGTTTTTTTTGATATATTAAAAAAATATATGCGGAAAGACAAAACATTATTTTTGGTTACCGCTGATATGGGACTTGGGTTGCTTGATTCATTTGAAGAAGAATTTCCAGATAGATTTTTAAATGTAGGTATTGCAGAGCAAAATATGGTCGGGGTCTGCGCCGGTCTCTGTAATCTGGGCTTTAAACCCTTTTGTTATACAATCTCAAATTTTTTAATACAACGGTGTTTCGAACAAATCAGAAATGATGTTTGCATGCATAAATATCCAATTACTTTGGTTGGAACCTCCACCGGTTTTGATAATGGGCTGCTGGGGGCGACGCACCAGGTTCTTGACGACATCGGGTGCCTTAAAGCGCTTCCGAATATGGCCATATATTCTCCAGCAACCAACAATATCATCGAACCTATTTTAAAAGAAATATTTTCTAACAAAGGGCCGGCTTATGTTAGAATCGGTAAATCCAGCATAGATTTGCCAAGAAACAGCAATAACATCAACTTTTTTATAACAGAGAAACCAACAGCAAACATTTTGCTTGTTACCCACGGTACAAGCCTGAAAAATTGTATGGATGCTGCTGATAAAATAAAAGACACAGATATTTATTGCATAAATAAAATAAAACCCATGGACAAACTCTTTGCCGAATTTGTGAGAAAATACAATGACATCATTGTGATTGAAGATCATTTTGGATCATCTGGACTTTATAACTCCATTTGTCAGAATTTATGTGAAAATGATTTGCAGGATTTAAAAATATACTCATTAAGTCCATCTGATAATTATGAAGAAGTGGTTGGGGACAGTGATTATTTTGCTGATAAATTCGGTTATTCCAGTTTGAAAATTAAGGATCTTGTTAAAAAGATCCAACAGAAAAGGTATGATGATTGATATAAATGACAAAAAAAAGTTGATTGAAAAAATTAATCTTCTTGGACCCTGGACCCATGGTTATTTCGAATTGGGAAACGGTATCGTTATAGAAGATAACGATGATATCCAAAAACCACGGCTGTTGAAATTCAAAAAATATTTTAAAGAGATAATCCGTAGCCATTACCAGAAAGAAACGCTTGAAGATAAAACTTTATGCGAAATAGGTTGCTATACAGGCTATTTTGTATTCGAGATGCTAAAGTGTTTCAACTTCATGAAGGTCACCGGCCTTGAGCCTAGAGAGAGAAATCTCGCCAAAGCTAGGTTTATCAAACAACTTTTTGAACTCAGTGACCAGAAGTTCGAGCTAAGGGAGTATGATATTCTCAACTCTGGTCCAACCACCGAAAAATATGATGTCGTTTTGATGCCTGGCGTTTTGCATCATTTGGACAATCATCTAAATGCATTGCAAAATTTGTATAGCATGACCCGTGAACTTTGTATCATAGAGACACTCGTCCTACCTGGGGAGCTTAACAACGATCAATCGCGAAAATACTTAGAGCTGAAAGACAGTTTCTATAAGGATAACCATGATTATTTTGGATTAGTCGGATACAAGTATGAGTCTGGTGATCTGGACGGATCTGCAGTTCGGGGCGGAATTGTCGCTGTCCCTACCGTAAAAGCTTTGATGATGATGTTAAAGCATGTCGGCTTCGATGATATTGAAATATATAAGTCCGAAGAAGACCTTAAAAAGGAGATTTACCATCCAAATCTATACCGTAATACCACGGGGGTTATTATTAGTTGCACCAAACGCAAGACAAAGAATGAGAAAAATCTGATCACGGCCAATAAACTGAACATAGAAAAGAATGAAATTTATACCAGTCTACCTTATAGTATTATAGCGGAAGTCTATGCCTATACAGTCGGGAAAAAACAAATTAACGAACTTGCGGATATCTCCAGATGGGTTGTGGTAAGCCAAGAACAATATAGCACGCCTGAAGGGGATGTGGCTTGGAAACAATTGGGCGGAGAAACCGATTTGTCAATAGATGAACTATGCATTATAGCAACGTTGAAACATGCGTTTGAGCAAAAAGTTGCATTCGAGTACGCCAAAGCCTTGTATCAGAAGGAGTGTATAGAAGATTGTTTATCAATTTTAAAAAAATTGATAACAGTTTGTAATTTGGATTGGCGCACTGTTTATAGGACGTATTTCCTATTATCTTTGATTTATTATGATAGACAAGAATATAACAATAGTAGCGATTATCTGGAAAAGTCATTAAGGGCATACCCAAATTTTTTATTGGCTAAGAACTTCAGTGAAAAATTATCAGATAAAATTCGCTGCACCTAAAGAGTAAGTTCCGGATATAGTTCCAATACTAATTAATATATCTTAGACGAGAGGGGTCAATGAAGGAGAGAATCGCGGTTGACAAGTATAGTAAGGCTCTTTTGCGCAAGGTGCCTGAGGATGTGCTTGCAGAAGAACTTGGTGAAAAATATACCGATTATCGAAAGCGTTGGCATGATGCACAAACATTCAAGGTGCGCACACCCTTCCCGATACATCTTGACATTGAACTTTCCTATAAGTGCAATCTTAAGTGTATTATGTGCCCCTATGGAGACCCAACTTATGTGCATCCCGCTTACAAGGGACAAAGTCTTGATACATCGCGTATTAAAGAGATAATTAAAGAAGGAGTACCATTAGGCTTATCTGCTTTGCGCTATAATGGTCTCAGCGAGCCATTGTTGGAAAAGTCGCTGGTCGAACTGATTCGATATGCTAAGGAAAATGGCATACTTGACATTTTCCTTACAACCAATGGCATGTTACTAAATAAAAAAATGGCTATTGACCTGATAGAATCCGGTCTAACACACATTATGGTTTCCATTGATGCTGCCACAGCAGAAACCTATAACAAAATTAGAGTGGGTGGCAATTATGAGCGGGTGGTAAAAAATGTAAATCGGTTTCTCGAAATTCGCGAAAATTTAGGCTCGCAGTTGCCTGTGTTCAGGTTAACTTACACAAAAATGCAGCCAAATATAGGCGAGGTAAATGCCTTCGTTGATATGTGGAAAGACAAGGTCGATCATATTGCAATAGCCGGATATTTAAACAATATTCAGAATAAAGAGCAGAACGACAATTTGGCTTGTACACCGTTGCGTCCATCTGCGCAAACGGAATTTCATTGCTGGCAACCATGGTCGCGCTGCACAATATTCTCAAATGGCGATGTATTCCCGTGCTGCATGAATTATGGCAGGTCAACTCCTGTCGGGAATATATTCAAAGAAGACCTTACTTCAATTTGGCAATCGGATAGAGTTCGGTTTATTCAGGATATCAACCGTAAAGGCGAGTACTTCAAAGACCCAACTTGTAAAGCGTGCGTATCCAAACGAGATATTTTTGAAGCTTAAATTAAGGCGATATAAACCATTATTGTATTGATACTGGATCAACTCTTAAAATATTAATTTCATATTTCCATTGTTCGGAATTCAAACCAAGGAAGTGAAAATGCAAATTCTTTTTATTTATATTAATCCAACTGGCAGAACTGCGGTACCACCTAATATTTCTTTGTTAATTGGTAATCTAAAAGCCAAAACAGATCATTTGGTTGAGGTGTTTGATACATCCTTCTATCCTTTTGACCTTGGTGAACCAAAAGTGAAGGCTGCTTGGAGTTCAGGTTACTTTGTTCCGGTTGTGAATAATATCACAATTCCTCCCAAAAAAGAAAACATGATGCATGATCTCGACCAAATGGTTCAAACAATCAAACCTGATTTAATTGCAGTAAGTTGCTATTCAAATCAGTTTGAAATTGTCTGTAGAATACTTTCACATTTAAAAAATCATTATTCCTATATACCGAATATCGTTGGGGGGGCTCACCCATCATTTGTTCCAGAGGAAGTTATTAAGAAAGATTTTGTTGATATGATATGTGTCGGGGAAGGTGAGGACATGTTAATTGATCTCTGCGACTGTATAGACAATAGCGATGACTATTCCAGCTTGCCAGGCTTGTGGCTTAAAAAAGATGGAAAAATCATCCGCAATCCGATTGGGAGGCCGACCGATCTAAATCAACTGGGGGCCCCTGATTGGACGGTTTTCGCACCTGAACATATCTATCAGCCATTCCACGGCAGATATTATCGGACAGGTATGATTGAGTTTGGGAGAGGGTGTCCCAATCATTGTACTTACTGTGCCAACAATGAGTATTTAAATATTTATAAAAACCACAAAGCATCCTATTTTCGTCACCGAAACCCCCAAAAATTCATTAGCTATCTTAAAGAGTTTAAAAATAAGTGGGAGTTGGAACTGATCTATTTTCAAGACGGCACTTTTCTAACCATGCCTCTGAGAGTATTACAAGAATTGGCTGATTTATATCAAAAAGAAATAGATATTCCCTGTATTATCTTAACCACGGCAACGACTATCAACGATGCTACCCTCAAATGTCTAAAAAAAATGCGCTGTGTATATATCAATTTAGGGATTGAGGAAGGAAACCCGGAATTCAGGAAAAAAGTTTTAAGGCGAAATATGTCTGACAGCGATATCATCAAGGCTTTCAAATTAATAAGAGATTATGGGATATATAGTGCGGCATACAACGTGATCGGGTTTCCCTTTGAAACCCGGGAAGATATTTTTAAAACCATTGAGCTTAACAAGGAGTGTCAACCGGATTCAGTGTATGTCCAAATCTTTTATCCGATTGCTGGATGCGAATTATATGACCTATGTCTCAAGGAGGGTTACTTTGACCGCAGTAATGAGACGCTTCACAGCCAGATTCTCGATATGGGGAATGTCTCATTGCTGGATAATTTGGAGATAACAAGGCAGGAGATTCATAACCTGATTAAGACTTTTTATCTTTATGTGCGAATGGATAAGGAGCATTGGCCTTTTATAGAGATGCTTGAGGAAGATACACCTTCTAACAGAAAAATTATTGAACATTTTACAAATAATTATTGGAAGAAAGAGCCCAGTTTTATTGAAAAGGAATCGTTAGAATCATTTGGCAGATAGAACCCTATACTAATTATTATAATAGAACAAACCGGAGGAGAAATTATATGAAGATCGCTTTCATTCAGGAAGAAGTATATACATTCATGGGCTATATGTATTTGGCCGCCGTAGCTAAGAAATTGAAGCACGATTGTGAGGTGTTTATTCGTGGAAATGATGAAAACTTTATGAAATCGTTGATTGAGTATTCTCCGGAAGTCGTCTGTTTTAATACTGCGACGCCGAAGTATCAATTCACACGGGAAACGGCTTGTGAAATCAAAAAAAAAATCCCTAGCTGTATGATTCTGGTTGGAGGATGGCATCCTACATTTTGCCCAGAGATACTAGAAATGGAAGATTTTTTCGATGCAGTATGCCTTGGTGAGGGTGAGCTTCCTTTTAAAATCTTCCTGGAATCTTATCCTGATGAAGAGAAGATGAAGACAATCCCTAATTTTCATATAAAAATTGATAATAAGGTTTATCAGAATCCGATGTTGGATGCCATCGATAACTTAGATAGTATTGAGTTCCCTGATCGATCAATTTATTATGATAAATACCCCATCCTTAGAGATCAACATACTAAAATATTTATGATTGGAAGGGGTTGCCCTTACCCTTGTACGTTTTGTTTTAATACAATGATGAAAAATCTGTACAAAAATAAAGGACAATATGTCAGGTTTAGAAGTCCGGAGAATATCATAGAAGAGATTAAGCAAGTTAAAAGTAAATATCCATTAAAATATATAAAGTTTAATGATGACACGTTGAATTACAATAGAAAATGGCTCATGCAATTTTTAGAAATTTATGAGAAAGAAATAAAAATTCCCTTTATCGCTGTTTGTCGCATTGATCGGTTAGATGAAGAACTCGTTAAAAAATTCAAAGATGCGGGTGTGGACAAAATAAATTTTAGCATTGAGCAGGGCAATGAAGAGTTTCGGGCTAAAGTGCTCAAACGGCCAATGAAGAACAAAGACATTATTGAGGGATGTCGACTTCTTCGGAAATATAATATTCGGTTTTATATAAGTAATATGATCGGTTTGCCCGGAGAAACCTTGGATCTAGCTTTGGAGACACTGAAAATGAACCAAATTGTCAAGCCAACTGCTGCAGCGGCTGGCATTTTTATGCCTTATCCGGGAACGGAAATTCATGAAAGTATGAAAGAACAGGGATATCTCTCCAAAGAATATAAATTAGACAGTGTTGCATCGCAACTCACATGGGGAACAAACAATGTCACACCTACAAGTTATGTTGTCAGTGATGAAATTAACAAATTAATTAATCTCCATAGTTTTTTTTCATTTTTAGTCAAACACCCTAAATTTTTGTGTATAGTAAAACCCTTGCTTAATTTGCCACCCAATCGATACTTTGAAATGTTCACTAACTGGTATGTCTTCAAAACTAAATATCAATATTCAGCAACTCGGGAAGAGAGCATAAGTTATATATGGTTGTTATTACGAAATATTTTCCCTTTATCAATACGAACGAAAATTGAAAAAATGATAGGTTTTCAAGTGGTAATATAAAACTATCTTTTTTTGCTATTCAGAGGAAAATTTTGGCTGAATATAATCCTTTTATACGATTATAAAAGGATTATAACAACGATTTTGTTGGATTGGATATAAAAAATGTTAAAAAAAGCAATACCCAAAACAGATGAAAGCCATTGGGATTTAATTATCACGCCCAAAAACGGTTGGTTTGATATCAATATAGGCGAGCTTTTTAGATACCGTGATCTTATCTATATGTTTATCCGTCGAGATTTTGTTACTTTTTACAAACAGACTATTTTGGGGCCGCTCTGGTATATTATCCAACCCCTTGTTAATACACTGGTCTTTACGATCGTTTTTGGAAAAGTTGCTAAAATATCTACTGATGGTACGCCACCTTTTCTTTTCTATATGACCGGTACTATAGCTTGGAGCTATTTTTCCACCTGTCTTACGGCTACGAGCAACACTTTTGGTCAAAATGCCAATATTTTTGGCAAAGTCTATTTTCCAAGGCTTACAGTGCCTGTGGCCCATGTAATTATCAACTTATTACAATTTGGGATACAGTTTGTGGTTTTTATAGGGTTTTGGCTATGGTTTAAATGGCAAGGCGCTGATTTCCATTTAGGGAATTTGATTTTTGCTATTCCTCTGGTTCTTTTACAGATGGCTGTGTTAGGTCTCGGTTTTGGAATCCTTATTTCATCACTCACAACAAAATATCGTGATCTTACTTTTGCCATGGGTTTTGGTGTACAACTCTGGATGTACGCAACTCCAATCGTCTACCCTTTGAGTGTAGTGCCTGAAAAATATCATATGCTTGCTTCATTGAACCCCATGACTTCAGTCGTTGAATGTTTCCGGGGTGCTTTTTTAGGAGTGAGCTCAATCCAGCCAGTTCACATTATTATCAGCGTTGCCATTACCCTTATCGCTTTTTTTGCAGGTATCATTCTTTTTAGCCGAATAGAAAAAACATTTATGGATACGGTTTAGTATTAAAGTGGTGGTTAAAGATTAACTGCTTATCCCTTAACCTAAAAAGTCGTGTAAAATGAGTAAGACCATTATAAAAATAGAACATTTATATAAAGAATATTGCCTGGGTGTTATCGGCCATGGGACTTTATACCGTGACATGCAAAGCTGGTGGGCAAATGTGCGCGGTAAAGAAGATCCAAATTCTCTTATTGGGCGAGTTAACTCAGATTCCCCAAAGAATATCCTTGCGTTAAACAACATTAATATGAATGTTAAACAAGGGGAGGTACTTGGTATTATAGGGGCAAACGGGGCCGGGAAATCTACGCTGCTTAAGATTCTTTCCAAAGTTACGGCACCCACAAAAGGAATTATAAAAGTAAAAGGAAAAATTGCAAGCCTCCTTGAGGTGGGTACCGGATTTCACCCTGAACTTACAGGGAAGGAAAATATTTACCTCAATGGTGCTATTAACGGTATGAATAAAATGGAAGTGACCCGGAAATTGGATGAAATTGCCAATTTTGCCGGTGTGGAGAAATTTATAGATACTCCTGTAAAACGCTACTCGTCTGGTATGCACGCTCGGCTTGGGTTTGCGGTGGCCGCTCATTTAGATCCCGATATTCTTGTTGTTGATGAAGTTTTGGCGGTTGGTGATGCTAAATTTCAAAAAAAAGCGGCCATAAAGATGCAGAATGTCAGTGAAAGCCATGGACGCACAGTAATCATTGTGAGTCATAACATGGATTTAATTGAAAGATTGTGTTCAAGAAGTGTATTGCTGAATGCGGGTTCTATTCTTGCTGAAGGTGAAACTGAAGCAATAATTAAAAAATATATTGGACAGGAAACTGCTAACCTGAAACCTGAAAAAATATGGAATGAATCAAACAGGACGTATAGATCAAAAGGAGTAGCACCTGGTAATGAATTGGTAAAGCCGATTAGCTTGAGAGTATTTGATGAACACGGAAAATTGTGCAGTACTTTTAGTGAAATTGAGGATATAAATTTCGAATTTGAATGTGAAGTACTTAGAAAAGCAAATAATATGGCTATCGGTTTAACTATTACAAATCATAAAAATACGGGGGTTTTAGCTATGAGAGATAACTCTCGAGATGATGAAGGAGAGATTGCCGAGCCAGGACGATATCTTTTCAAAACCAAAATTCAAGGTAATTTTTTAAACGACGGCTTTTATAGGATATCCATTGGGTGTACAGAGGGTATGTCTATCCATGTTGATGAATCTGACATAGTGTCATTTTTAGTAAAAGATACCTACAATCCTGATGGAGCAAGAGGATTATACCCTCGTGAGTGGCCAGATGTAGTTGTCCGGCCAAAAATAAACTGGCAGAAAGAAAAATTGTAAAAAAGTTATTTTCCATGTCATTACTACCCAAACTTACTATGATAGTGCCAACCTTTAATAGGCAATCTTATGCATTACGGACAATGCATTATTGGTCGGGCAGTGGCGTTATCTTGCATGTCTTAGATGGTAGCCCGAAAGAATTAGATGTTAAACTTTTGCAAAAGATAGATACAAATGTAAATTATCATCATATGCCAATTTCAATAATCGAACGTTTGAAGCAGAGCATTAGGTACTTAATTACTGAGTATACACTGTTAGCTGGCGATGATGACATTTTTTTGCCAAGTAGCTTAGAAAAATGTATTAATGAGATTGAGGTTAACAAAGATCTCGTATCTTGCATGGGACGGTCTCTTGCTTTTTTATCAGATGGATTTGAGGTGAGAGGTTGGCCTGTCTATGAAGAAATGAAAGAGTACTCTATTTCTCAAGATGATCCCATAGAGCGGATGATTTACACCATGAACCCATATACATGCTCTAAAATACATTCGGTTGTCCAAACGAATGTATGGAAAAAAGCTATGATCGTCTTGGTTGAAAAGGATTTCAAAGTTGCAGGCTTAGAAGAGTTGCAGTTTGAACTTGCAGTGAGCTATTTGGGGAAGTCAAAAGCAATTGAAGAGTTGATGTTATTGCGAAGCTCTGAAAATACTCCCATAATAAAAAGTCAGCCTTGGCTTAAAGGGGTCCCGGATTGGTGGAAAGAAAAAAAGATGAAACAGGATCGAGAGGTTTTCCTGGAAATTATGAGCAGCCGGCTTGGAGACGGCGATCTTAATAATACCAGAAGAATTTATGATGGAACTCGATTAGCAATGGATGTTTATACAGCACAATACAATCATAAGAAATCCTTTGTGAAGAAACTCCATCAAAAGATCCATTTTGGTCTGACAAGTTTGCTCCCAGGAAATTTTAAGGATTTTCTAAAGACCGTAATAAATTTAAATCCTACTGAAAAGAAAGAAGATCATATATCCCTTGTTGAAGCTGCAAACAATCTTGAGGATACAGGCGTTCGTGTTGATTTTAAAGAATTGAATCAGATTGTAAATATTGTTCAAGATTTTCATTCTAAGAATAAAATTTTTGACAATTAACAATTAAAGAATACTCAGAATGTTAGCTTAGCAGCACGCGGCGGATCGAAAGACCCAAAAAAAATGTAATAAAAAGGCTGAAAGTAATAAAAATGAAAATACTTGCTTTAATCCCTGCCCGTGGAGGCTCAAAAAGGATACCTGGAAAGAATATTCGCTATCTTGGTGATAAACCTTTGATTAACTGGACGATTGATAGCGTTAAGAATCTACCAAATATTGCTAATGTTTTGGTTTCAACGGACAATGAAGAAATTTCAGCGATTGCAAAAAAAGCAGGTGCATGTGTACCATGGACAAGGCCAAAAGAGCTTGCAACTGATACATCCAAAGCGATTGATGTTGTGATATATGAGATAAATAAATACGAGGAAGCTTTTGAAAAGGTTGATGGTGTACTGTTTTTGCAACCTACCTCACCATTTAGGAAAAAAGAAACTCTAAAAAAAGGCTTGAGCCTTTATAAGAAGAATAATTTTCAACCTGTTATCGGTGTTTCACCTGCAAAAACACATCCTTTGTGGTGTTTTACTGTTTCAGATAACAGTATGAAGCCATTTATTGATAGCAAAACTGGCTTATCAACACGTTCGCAAGATTTGCCGAGTGTTTATTCTGTAAATGGATCCTTTTATCTAAACCATCCAGAAGATTTGCGTAGCAATAGAACTTTTTTTTCCAGTAAAACCATCCCGTTAATAATGCCCAGCCAAACTGAGAGTATTGATATAGATACTGAATGGGATTGGTGGATAGCTGAGCAGATAATAAAAGACAGTAAACTTTAAACTTTGCTAAAAATGGATCTCCTTTGATGAAAACAGTATTGTTTGTACCAACATTTTGGCATTCATCGCTTGAGCTTTTTAATCTGTTTTGCCAAAAACTTGGCAAGCAAGTGAAAAAAGTGTTACTGGAAACCGGTGATCCAAATTATAATAAGTTTAGAAATAATGATATTCAATCAGACTATGTTAATGCTTATTTTGATGAGGTGCATTTCTTAAGTTTTCCTCAAAACCTGAAAAAAAATTATAGTACTTTTCTAAATATTGTACGATATCAAAAACAATTTAAAAAAATATTTGATAAATATAACCCTGATCTTATTATTACGACTGGCGATCGAAATCACTTCTATCCTTTTCTCCAAAATTGTAAGCGTTCAAATGTCCAAATTTTGATGTTTCAAGAATCTTTGTTATCTGTAAGATATTATTTGGGGCAGAAAAAAAAGGAAAATATTAAACAGCGGATAAATGAACAATGGAGCATATTGAGTGCAGTAATCTTTAAAATATTCAATAGTCGGTTTAATGTCTTTGGATTAAGGCCATTGATATTAATCGATCATACCAAAGGATGGGGGCTCAATGACATTAAAAACCAGTTATTTTTATGGGGGCCTCTTACAGAAAAGCTTTTTATTGAACATCGATGCAATATCAATAGTCTTGGTAATCCTTTAATTGATAATTTGTATAATAAAGAAGGGGTGAAAAATAAGAAAAACGAAAATCTATCGGCTGGAATTGGCTGTGACCCATCAAAGAATACAATTTTAATAAGCGCACCATGTCTTGCAGATGTAAAAAACACATCTGAATTGTTTTTTTGGTATAAATCTATTGTTGATGCATTTAGCGAACTAAATATCGTGATAAAAATTCATCCTAGAGACGATATCAATAACTTTAAAATGTTGGCTGATTATCAGAATATATGTATTGTAAAAGAGAAATATAGTTTTAAAGAGCTTCTTCAGATATCAGACTTGAGTTTGTCCCATTATTCAGCAACAACAATAGATGCAGTGGCATTTGGATTGCCAGTCATCTTGTTACCTATGACAGCAGTAGGGGGAGATGATCGTGAACATTGGTTCAGCTCCCCCATTTTTTTAAAACCAAAATCCATAGATTCTTGTATTCATTTAATTAATGAAGTTTTAAAAGAATCCTATAAAAACGAATACAATTCGGAGCGAGATTCATTCATGTTTGATATGTTTTCAGAGAACGTAGGTCATTCAACGGACATTATTATAAAAGAAATCAATAAAATTTTAAAATCAAATTGACGAAAGAAAGGTTAATTATTAACAGGCTCAAATTTTATATTTCAGAAGGCTAAATGAAAATTATTATAACAGGTGCGACAGGGTTTATCGGATCCCATCTGGCCGAAATGTGTGTGAAGGAAGGCTTTGAAGTTGTTGCTTTTGATAGATATGACCCGAACAGTTCATGGGGCTGGTTGGAAAACTCTACCTATAAAAAGGACATGGAGATTGTACTCGGAGACATACGTGATTATGACTCAATCTCGAAAGCAATGCATGGTTGCGATGTCGTTTTCCATCTGGCAGCTCTTATAGGAATTCCATATTCCTATGTATCACCTCTGGCGTATATTCGTACCAATATCGAAGGAACCTATAATATTCTGGAAGCTGCAAAAAATATCGGAACTGATCAAGTGCTCATTACCTCAACGAGTGAAACATACGGCAGTGCGCAATATATCCCCATAGATGAAAATCATCCGTTAGTTGGTCAATCCCCATATTCAGCTTCGAAAATTGCGGCTGATCAGTTGGCTATCAGCTATTATAGATCATTTGATCTCCCGGTTAAAATTGTAAGACCTTTCAACACATACGGGCCTCGACAAAGTGCACGGGCGATCATACCGACTGTTATCGCTCAGTGCCTGAGCGGGAACAAAGAAATTAAGCTGGGCAACCTGTCTCCTACGCGAGATCTTACTTTTGTAAAAGATACCTGTAGAGGATTTTTGGAAATATTTAAAGCAGATCAGCTTTTTGGAGAGGCAACAAATATTGGGATGAATAGTGAGATTTCAATGGGCGGTCTTGTAAATCTGATCGCTGAAATAATGAAAATGGAGATTGTTATTAAGACTGAAACCGATAGGGTGAGGCCACAAAAAAGTGAAGTGGACAGGCTGTATTGTGATAATAGCAAAATCTTAGAGCATACCGCTTGGTCTCCTGAGTACAATTTAAGGAACGGTCTGACAGAAACCATTGAGTGGTTCAAAATATCAAACCAAATTAAAAATCCAGAGAATTATCATGTCTGATATTAAGTTAGGAATTATTGGGGCTGGCAGCATTGCTGTTGAACACTTGAAGGTAATCCGTGATATTGACGGCTTGCAAGTTGTTGGAATAACATCCCGGACACGTGCTAAAGCAGAAACGCTTGCTGCTGAATTCAACATACCATCAATTTGTGACTCTATTGAAGCGTTGGTAGAGAGATGCCATCTGGATGCAATGATGATTCTGGTGTCTGCTGAGCAGGTTTTTAAGGTGAGTCAGGTGGCAGTTCTTTTTAGAATCCCTCTTTTTATTGAAAAACCGCCAGGGCTGGTTCCGGAAGAAACCCGAATGCTCGCAGAGCTGGCCAAAAAATATAGCGTAGCCAATATGGTCGGCTATAATCGTAGATATTATTCTGTTTTTCACAAAGGTATGGATGTTATAAAAGAACATGGAAAACTCCTTGGAATCGCTGTAGAAGGGCATGAGCGGTTTTGGAATATTGCCGGAAAGGTCAACAAAACGCTTCAGTCAAATTGGATATATGCAAATAGCACCCATACCATAGATTTATTGCGACTTTTTGGTGGAGATATTCATAATATATCTGCTGTTCAAAACAGCTGTAAGGAAAAAAATGGTGATCAATTTTCCGCTGTTATGGAGTTTGAAAATGGTGCATTAGGGAATTATATTGCTCACTGGTACTCACCAGGAGGGTGGTCAGTCAAACTTTTTGGTGAAGGAGTAACCGTTGAATTTCGCCCGCTTGAAAGAGGGGTTTGGATGGATACCAGTTTTAAGGAAAATGAAATAAATCCAGATGATGTTGACTTGAAATACAAGCCTGGGTTTTTTCGGCAAATGCAGACTTTTGCTCATATGGTCAAAACCGGAGAGTTAAGTTGGCCAGGGATGGATCTGGAAGCATCATTATTGACAATGGAGATGGCTCAAAAAATTTCTGGTAGATAGATTATGGTCAAAAGTTTTCATATATGGATAAGCCTAACCTATTTAGACAAATAACAAAGATAAAAAAATAAGCTAAAATTGTGACAGATCACAGATCACCAACAGCTAAAACCTCTCATATCTCTTTGCATGAGCCATCCATCACTGGTAATGAATGGACATATGTAAAAGAATGTCTTGATACCAACTGGGTATCTTCAGCCGGCAAATATGTTGAAAAATTTGAGATGCAAATTGCTGAATACACCGGAGCAAAGCATGCGATCGCATGTGTAAATGGGACAGCAGCTCTTCAGATATCCCTGCGATTGTCAGGTGTTCATTCTGGATGTGAGGTGATTGTGCCCGCTTTAACTTTCATTGCACCTATTAATGCAGTGCATTATAACGGTGCTGATCCAATTTTTATGGATGCAGACCAACACTTCAATTTGGATATTCAAAAAACAATTCAGTTCATTAATGAAGAAACCCAATTCAAGAACGAATTTACATATAATAAGAAAACCGGGAAGCAAATAGTTGCTGTTGTTCCCGTCCATGTGTGGGGTAATGCTGTCTGGATGGATGAACTTGTTCAATTATGCAATGAACGGAACATAGAAATTATAGAAGATGCTAGTGAGAGTTTAGGAACCTGGAATTCACATGGCAAGTTTAAAGGTCGTCATACTGGTACGTTGGGGCAATTAGGGTGTCTGTCTTTCAACGGGAACAAGATCATCACAGCCGGTGGCGGTGGGATGATCTTAACAGATGATGAAAAGTTAGCTGATAAAGCACGCTATCTTACCACTCAGGCAAAGAAGGATCCTATCCGTTATATTCATGAAGAAATCGGTTATAATTTTCGCCTTAGCAATATTAATGCTGCGGTTGGTGTGGGGCAATTAGAACAGCTGGATGATATACTTGAGAAAAAAAAGAAAATCTATCAACAGTATGTGGAGAAGGTTGGACAAATAAATGGACTTTCAATCTCTTTGGTGCCGGATTTTGCAGACAATAATCACTGGTTGAATATTCTCAGGATTGAACCGGAGAAATATGGAAAAGATCGGGATGCTCTGATGAAAATTCTGGCTGATGAAGGGATCCAGACCAGACCAGTATGGTATCCCAATCATTTTCAAAAACCATATAAAGACTGTCAGGCCTATCATATTGAGAATGCAGAACATTTGGTGGAGACATCTTTGTGTCTGCCCTCCAGCAGTCAGTTGGTTGAAGAAGATATCATTAGAATTATTCGGGTTTTAAATGGATAAAATCATTCTTATCGGCGCTGGTGGACATGCAAAGGCGTGTATTGATATTATTGAACGTGATGAACGGTTTGGCATAGTCGGGTTGGTTGACAAAAGAGAATCAATTGTTGACAACATTCTCGGTTATAAGGTGATTGGAACGGATGATGATCTGGAAAACCTGCATTTAAAATATGTTTATGCCTTTGTAACCGTTGGACAGATTAAAACTCCTGAGATTAGAATTAGTCTATATAATATCTTAAAATTAATTGGTTATTTACTTCCGGTGATTATATCGCCAAGTGCCTATATTTCAAAGCATGCAATATGCAGTGAAGGTAGTATTATTATGCATGGTGCAATCGTAAACGCCGGAGCAAAGATTGGAAGCAATTGTATTATCAATAATCGATCTCTTGTTGACCATGATGCAAAGGTTGGAGCGCATTGCCATATCGCTACCGGAGCCATTTTAAACGGTGGTGTGACTGTGAGAGAAGGTTCGTTTATCGGGAGTGGTACAGTTGTTAAGCAAGGGATTAATATAGGTAAAAAATGCGTGGTAGGAGCAGGCTGTGTGGTTAAAACGGACCTGCCTGATCACTCTGAAATGAAATGATGCCTAATAAGAAGACAATTATTATTGCTGAAGCAGGGGTTAATCATAATGGCAATCTTGAAACAGCTAAAAAATTGATTGATGCTGCCAGTGATGCCAAGGCCGATTTTGTGAAGTTTCAGACTTTTAATGCAGATACACTTGTAACCCTCTCAGCAGGAAAAGCTGAATATCAGAAGAAATTGACAGGTTCAGATGAATCTCAATATCAGATGTTAAAAAAGCTTGAGTTGGATCGAAACGCTCATTATGAACTTGTAAGGCATTGTCAAAAAAGAGGTGTGGGGTTTCTGTCCACAGCTTTTGATGTTCAGAGTATTGATTTTTTGGCTGAGCTTGATTTAAAATATTTTAAAGTTCCATCCGGAGAGATCACAAATTTACCTTATCTGAGGCACATCGGCAAGCAGGGAAAGAGGGTTCTGCTTTCTACAGGTATGGCAACACTGATGGAGATCAAAGATGCGCTTACTATCCTGATGGACTCTGGTATTTCTAAAAGAAAGGTCACGGTGTTGCACTGTAACACCGAATATCCGACTCCAATGTCAGATGTAAATTTGAAAGCAATGCTGACAATTCAGGAAAAATTAGATGTTCAGGTAGGATATTCTGATCATACTCTGGGTATTGAAATACCCATCGCGGCGGTTGCGCTGGGAGCAACAGTAGTTGAAAAACACCTTACTTTGGATCGTAAGATGGTTGGCCCTGATCATCATTCAAGCTTGGAACCGGATGAGTTCAAATCTATGGTAACTGCGATTAGAAATGTTACACAAGCCTTGGGCGACGGTATAAAAAAACCAAGTCTCAGTGAATTCAAAAATATCGCCGTGGCACGCAAATCCATTGTCGCATCCCGCACAATTAAAAAAGGGGAAATTTTTACAAACAGCAATCTGACTGTGAAACGTCCGGGAACCGGTATGTCTCCAATGTTGTATGACCAGATGTTGGGAAAAGTATCAAACCGGACCTATTATGCGGATGAAATGATCGAATCTATAAACGGATAATTTCTATTGTTATGAAACGGACAATATGCGTTGTTACCGGGACAAGAGCTGAGTATGGACTGCTGTACTGGTTGATGAGGGATATTCAACAAGCCCCTGAGCTTAGTTTAAATATAGTTGTCACTGGTATGCATTTATCCCCTGAGTTCGGATATACCTGTCAGGAGATAAAAAATGACGGCTTTCATATTGATAAAGAAGTTGAAATGCTTCTTTCTGCAGACACACCAACATCAATATCAAAAGCAGTTGGACTGGGAATGATCTCTTTTTCAGATGCCCTGAATGATCTTAAACCAGACCTTGTGATTGTTCTTGGAGATCGGTTTGAAATTTTGGCTGCAGTCTCTGCCGCTTTATTTTTAAGAATCCCTGTCGGTCATATACATGGGGGTGAGATTACTGTCGGCGCTTTTGATGATGCAATCCGTCATGCCATAACAAAAATGTCATGGTGGCATTTTGTTGCAGCTGATGAATATGAGAAAAGAGTGATTCAGATGGGAGAGGATCCGAATAGGGTTTTTCAAGTTGGCGGCCTGGGGGTTGATGGAATAGTCAGGTCACAATTATTGGAAAAAAATATATTGGAAAAGAAATTTAATTTCAAATTTGGCAAAAAAAATCTGATGATAACGTTTCATCCTGCCACCTTGGACAAAGACACTTCTTTTAATAGCTTTTCTAAGCTTTTAGATGCACTTGATGAATTGAAGGATACTAAATTTATATTTACCTCACCAAATGCAGATACCGACGGACGTGTGATAAAAAGGATGATTGACGAATTTGTTGAACAAAGACCTGAACAAGCAATTTCTTTTACATCAATGGGGCAATTAAATTATTTGTCTGCATTACAATTTGTTGATGCAATGGTGGGGAATTCATCCAGTGGTTTGCTTGAGGCGCCTACCTTTAAAATTGGAACCATAAATATTGGAGATCGGCAAAAAGGACGTCTTAAGGCAAAGAGTGTCATTGATTGCAAGCCCGGTAAGTCAGAAATAATTCAATCTATTTTTAAACTGTATAGCGCAGAGTTCCAAAATTTATTAAAAACCGTAATCAATCCATACGGAGAAGGGAATGCCTCGAATAAAATATTAAGTGTTTTAAAAACTATTCCATTGCCAGACACACCCAAAAAGGAATTTTACGATCTATGAAAGATTTAACCATATCTTCTGATAAAACCATTAAGCAAGCCCTTAAAAAATTAAACAGCGCTGGTGAAAAATGTCTTGTTATTGTTGATGAAAATCAAACTTTATTAGGCACATTAAGTGGCGGCGATCTTCGGAAAGCAATTTTGAAAGGGGCATCGGTCAATGACTTGATAGAAGGGTATTACTATCGCCATCCAACCTGCTTTATTGATGGAGAATATACCCGGGATCAGGCAAAAAAAATGTTTATTAAGAATAAATTTGATCTTATTCCCATCGTTGACAAAAAAAATAGAATTATAGATATTTTGGTTTGGGAAAAAGTTTTTGAGAATGGTTTTGAAGAAAAAGCAGATCGACTTGATGTTCCAGTGGTGATCATGGCCGGAGGCAAAGGTACCCGGTTGGAGCCATTTACGAAAATATTACCGAAACCTTTGGTGCCGATTCATGATAAACCGGTAATCGAGCATATTATAGAAAAATTTACGGCTGTTGGTATCGGTGAGTTTTATTTGACCGTGAACTATAAAAGTCTGATTATAAAAGCGTATTTTGAGGAATTACATTCAGAATACAGGATTCACTTTGTCGACGAGCATGAACCTTTAGGTACCGCTGGAAGTTTGCAATATCTAGATGGAAAATTCAAAACCCCTTTTTTTGTCACAAACTGTGACATCATTATTAATTGTGATTTAGCCAGTATTTATAAGTTCCACATAAAAAACGATTACGATATTACATTGCTGGCCTCTGCAAAGGAATATGTCATTCCGTATGGAATTTGTAAATTAAATGGAGATGGGCATCTGGACTGTATTCATGAAAAACCTCAGTATGATTTTTTAGTCAATGTCGGACTTTATATTGTAAATCCTGAATTGTTGGAACTTATACCCAAAAATGGGGAATATCACATTACTCATTTGATTGAGGATGCTCAAAAGCTTGGTAAAAGGGTTGGTGTTTATCCTGTCGATAGTGATGCATGGGTAGATGTGGGGCAATGGGCAGAATACCGTAAAGCTGTGGAGCGTTTGTAGTTGAACATTTCAGCGTTGGTAATCGGTTATGGCTCGATCGGAAGCAGACATGCAAGAATACTAAAAGATATGGATATTGTTGATAATGTTACTATCCTAAGCAGTCAGAAAAACCTTCCCTTTGTTACCATTCATGCCCTTGATGAAATTATAGAAATCGATCCGGACTATATTGTTATTGCATCTAACACGGCCTTGCACTTCAAGCATCTTTCCTATCTTGAAGAAAATTTTGAAAATAAGAATATTCTAGTCGAAAAACCCCTTTTTGATACTGCTTATGAATTTTCACCTGTTAGAAATTCGGTTTGGGTAGCTTATGTATTAAGGTTTCATCCTGTTTTAAAGTTGATCAAAAAGAAAATTTCACAAAAAAAATTATGGAATATAAACGTTTTTTGCGGTTCATATTTGCCGGAATGGCGTTCAGGCAGAGATTACCGTGAAACTTCGAGTGCAATGAAAGAGTCTGGTGGCGGGGTGCTTTTAGATTTAAGTCATGAATTGGATTATGTTCAATGGTTAATCGGACCATTAAAGGTTGATTATGTATTCAATAATAAAATTTCTTCACTCGAAATTGAGACAGATGATTTTTTGACAATGAACGGGCATACGGATCATGGAGTGCTTGTCCATATAAGTCTGAATTATTTCACGCGAAAACCGATCCGACAAATAATTATTGATGGTGAAAATATAAGTATTCAGGCTGATCTTGTTTCCAATCAAGCCGTGGTCCATGAAGATGGTAAGGTAAGAGAATATTCCTGGAAGGAAGTGGAAATGGATCAGATATACAGAGAAGAGCATGAGGCGGTTATATCGGCTCGTAATAATCTGGCATGCACCTATGCACAAGGATTCGAAACCATGGATCTTATTGATCGGATAAAGGGATTTAACTCCATATGAAAAATTTATGCTCCATCTGTATGCGTGGAGGCTCTAAAGGTGTTCCGAATAAAAATTTAAGAGAACTTAATGGCAAGCCTCTCATGGCCTATACAATTGAACAGGCTCTTGAAAGTGGTCTGTTCAAACATGTGGTTGTATCTACAGATTCTGAGCATATTGCTGAAACAGCCAGGCAATTTGGTGCAGAAGCATGGTTTTTAAGACCTGCAGAATTGGCAACAGATGAAGCGCCTAAGCTTCCTGTTATTCGTCATGCACTGATGGAGGCTGAAAAATATTATGCTGAAAGCTTTGATGTGGTCGTTGATCTTGATGCTACATCGCCTCTCAGGCTTGTGGAGGATATTACCAGAGCATACGAACTGTTCAATGCTGAAAATGCCGATATCCTGATTACTGCATGTGAGGCCAGGAAAAACCCATATTTTAATATGGTAGAAAGAGTGAATGGCCGCATCCAAAAAGTAAAACAACTTTATCCACAGCCTGTAAGACGCCAGGACGCACCTAAGGTTTATGACATGAATGCCTCCATTTATATCTGGAAAAGGGATGTGCTTCTTAATCATGATACTTTGTTTATGGATAAAACCTCTCTTTATGTCATGCCGGAAGACCGTTCTATAGATATTGATACCGAATTGGATTGGATGTTTGTCGAATATATTTTTAAACAAAGTATGAAAAAAAAATGATTGATTACTTAAGCAAATTCAAACTGGATGGGAAGATCGCTTTTGTTGTCGGAGGTTTAGGGCTCATTGGTCGTGAGGTTTCAATCGCTTATGCAACCGCAGGCGCTAAAACGATTGTGCTGGATGTGAACACAGATCAAGGAGAGCTGTTTGAAAAAACAATGAAAAAAAAGGGGTATCCTTTTTTTTATAAACATTTTGATTGTTCTGACATGGATTCTCTTGATGAAAATTTCTTAAAATTATTAAAAGAATTCAGCAGTCCTAACATTTTTATTAATTGTTCATATCCACGCACTGAAGATTGGGTTAGTGCTTCATTTGAAGATATTTCTCTTAAGTCATTCCAGAAAAATGTAGATATTCACATGAATTCGTTTGCCTGGAGCGCTCGCCTGGCCGCAGAGGCAATGAGGGGTGCTAATCAAGGCGGCAGCATTATTCAGCTGGGTTCAACATACGGTGTTGTCGGCCAGGATCTGACAATTTATGAAAATACAGATATGCATGAAAATATGGCTTATGCTGTTATTAAAGGCGGTATTACCAACTTGACCCGTCAAATGGCCTCCTATTATGGGAAATACGATATTCGAGTGAATACTTTATGTCCGGGAGGACTGGAAGGCCCTGTAGCAGGTAAAAGTAATGCACAAAGTAAAGCCTTTGTAAAACAATACAGTAACAGAACTCCTTTAAAGCGACTGGGATGGGCCGAAGAGGTAGCCTCATCAGCTCTTTTTTTAGCATCTGATGCAGCATCTTATATCACAGGTGCAACTATCATGGTAGATGGCGGCTGGACTGCTGTTTAATTAATAAGGAATCATGACTATACACAATGAATAATCAATGCGCTCACATTTCAATTATTGGATGCGGACAACTGGGTTCAAGGCATTTACAGGGTCTCAAAAATATAAATCAGAAAATCAATGTAACTGTTGTAGAACCTGATCCTTTGGCAAGACAAACTGCAGAAAACAGATTTCTTGAAATGCTTCCGGAAAAAACACTTGTACAGTCTGTCAAGTATGCTGGTGATATTGATCAGCTTCCAAAGCATATTGATGTAGCTATTATAGCGACAAATGCCGATATCCGAAAGCGTATTGTTGAGCAAGTAATTGCTAATACAGATGTTGGCAATATTATTTTAGAGAAGGTTGCATTTCAATCCATTAGTGATTTTAATTCAGTTGTTGAACTTTTAAACAAGAGGAATATAAAGGCCTGGGTTAACTGCACGCGGCGCATGTATCCTATTTATAAAGAGATAAAAAAGAAATTGAAAAGTCAAGAGAGGATTTCTTTTCATGTGGATGGTAAAAATTGGAATATGGGCTGTAATAGTATTCATTATATTGATTTGTTTGCATATCTGACCGGCACGACTTCTATTTCTCTTGATGAATCTGGTATGGATCAACAAATTTATAAAAGTAAGCGAGATGGGTTTGTTGAGTTCGGTGGATATCTGACCGGAAGGTCAGCCAGAGGAGACTCCATAAGCTTGGTAGATTATAAAGCTAAAGAAGGCGTAGCAATCTGTTTGCATATTGTATGTGATAAATATGAATTTTTAATTCGCGAGCCGGACAAACTTATTCTGGAATTTAATAAAGAAACTGGCTGGCAAATGGAAAAATCAGCTTTAACCGTTCCTTTTCAAAGTGAGCTGACCTATCTTGCAGTTCAACAAATATTATATGAAGGCGATTGTGACTTGACACCTTTGAAAGCATCTTATGCATTGCACAGACCTATGCTTGAAGCATTTAACAGAGTGATAGAATTAACCGGAAAACAAATTAATGGGATTTGTCCTATCACATGACAGGGAAAGGATACTTAGAACAGAAAAATGGAACAAAATAAAAAAACAAGGTTGTTACTTTTAAGTGTCAGCTCCACATCTTTTTTTTATGAACAGCTGGTATTGCCTTTCGGGCTGGTAAGCCTCGGCTCATATGTCGATGGGCCTGATTATGAGATCAAAGGGATTGAAATGAACAGACCGGCGCACAAAGTTTTACAAAGATACTTAAATGTTGATGAAGAGGTCATGTCCCGGATTGTTGATTTTTCTCCTGACATTGTTGCCATGAGTACGTATTCATCGAATATGTACAATGTTTTATTCTGGACAAAGACGATTAAACAGCGGTTGCCTGATGCGTTTATCGTTATCGGGGGTAATCATGCATCCTATATGGCACAGGAGAGCCTTGAATACTGTAGTGGACTTGATGCGGTAATTAAGTTTGAAGGCGAAATTCCGTTTAAGGCTTTATGTGAAAAGATTGCCTCTGGCAGCAGAGATTTTTCAGATGTTCCGAATATGGTCTACAGGGATAACGGTCGTATTGTTGAAAACGAATATATCACCTATATGAGAGATCTGGATTCATTACCGATATTGAACCGGTCTTATTTCGGAGAACAGGATGACAGTGATCTGTCTCATGCAGATGTGATCAGCGCAAGAGGATGCACGGCAAATTGTACCTTCTGCAACTGCAACCACTATTGGAGTAAAACACACAGAACCCGCTCAATTCAATCGGTGATAAAAGAGATCGAGACGCTGAAAAAAAAATATCCGCTTAAAAGTATCCGGTTCAGGGATGAAACACTTACATTGAGAAAGAAATACTGTATTGAAGTGTGCAATGCGATTATCGGTGCACATCTCAATGATATAAAATATCAGGCACATTCCCGGCTTGACGGTCTTGATGAAGAAGTCATAAAAGAACTTTCTATGGCAGGGTTTGAGCAGCTTTTCATAGGCGTCGAATCCGGCAGCAAGGATGTTTTAAAAAGGCTGAAAAAGGGAATCAATCTTTCCAAACTGGAAACCATTATACCGCTGCTTCGTGAATATAATATACGCTTCCGGCTGTCATTCATGTCATCTACCCCGAAAGAGACTTTCCAGGAGACTTTAGAGACAGTCAAGCTTATTAAAAAACTTAAACTCAGCAGGGATGAGTATTATATCGGTGTGGGCGTTGATATTTATCCGGGAACATTCGAATGCGAGCGATTTCTCAAAATACACCCTGATTATAAATGGCTTGGCAAGGATTATGATAATTTTAAAGGCAGATATTTTGCTTTAAAGGATGTTGCCGGAAATATTCTGCATCCCAAATACAGGGAATACAGTTTGGCCAAGACAGCAGTCATATTCTTTCTGCTCAGCCCTGAATATTTCATGCAGAAGCTGTATGCATTATGTGTTAAAAAAATTAAATCTGTATTTAAAATAAAGTCATAATTTTGCTGTTTAATAATTTATTTCATTCTTTTTCAAAACAGCCATATAAAGATGTTCTTTTTGTATCCGAGGGGGTGGACTGGGTCACTACCCAGGAAATAAAAGGAGTAGCCGAGGCAGTTGAGACGCTCGGCATCAAGTCGCGATTTTCCGGGCCCTTAAAAATCGGCCTGCCGCGCCAGTCGATTTTTTATCCAAGTGCATATTTTTTAAGGTATCCCTCAAGGTATCTGACAATGGGGGGGAGGATCGCCTTTCCTTTTTATCATGGATACCCGGAATACGGTGACCCTCTGGTTCTTAAATGCCATGAAAATTTAAGGAAATATCACCGTACAGTAACCCGGATACAGGCGTCACACTCATATATGCGGAGTATCATATTAGAGTCTGGAATAAATCCTGAAAAAGTTTTCCTTATCCCCATTGCAATTGACGGAAGACTCTTCAGCCCCCAGACATCTGAGTCAAAAAAAAACAGCAGAAATAAATTTGGTATTCCTCAGAGTGCAGTGGTGGCAGGATCTTTCCAGAAAGATGGCAACGGCTGGGGTGAAGGTCTGGAACCCAAACTGGTAAAAGGCCCTGATATTTTTATTGATGCAGTTAAAAAATTAAAAGAGTCTGTCCCTGAGCTTTATGTTCTGTTGTCCGGGCCTGCAAGAGGATATGTAAAAAAAGGGCTTGAACGAGCTGGCATCCCGTACAAACATATTTATCTTGAGAAATATGAAGAAATCGGTGCGTTATTTCAGTGTCTTGACCTGTATATTATTGCATCACGGCAGGAAGGCGGGCCAAAGGCTGTTTTAGAATCAATGGCCTCTGGCGTGCCGCTGGTGACAACGCGGGTCGGTCAGGCCATGGATCTTGTTGAGCAGGGGGGGAACGCTTTCATGGTTGATATAGAAGACAGCGACGGACTTTCTGAATGCAGCAGGAAGGTTTTGTCTGATACTGAGCTAAGATCAAGAATGGTTGATCAGGGCATCAGGACCGCCCGGGAAAATACCTATTCAAGTCATATCCCACTGTGGAAAAATTTTTTTAAAGGTTTTGTAAATGCGGATCAGACATATGAATAAATAATGGAAAATATTTTATTTAAAAGTTTTACACTCGGATTTTTAGAGTTAGCAGGGAAAGCATGTCATTAGCCGTACGAATTATACCACGAATTGATATCAAGGGACCAAACCTTGTAAAAGGAGTGTACCTTGAGGGGTTGCGTGTTTTAGGAAAACCTGAGGAATTCGCAAAGTACTACTATGAAAATGGTGCGGATGAATTGATTTACCAGGATGTTGTTGCCAGTCTTTATGAAAGGAACAGCCTGCATGATATTATTTCCAAAACGGCTAAAGAGGTTTTCATACCCTTAACGGTCGGTGGCGGGATCCGGAATATTGAAGATATTTCAAATATTTTACGGGCCGGCGCGGATAAAGTTTCAATCAATACGGCTGCTATCGAAAATCCATCATTTATCAAAAAAGCTTCCCGGAAATTCGGCGCTTCAACGATTGTCATCGCCATTGAAGCGATCCGTCAGCCGGACGGAACATATATGGCCTTTACGGATAATGGCCGGAACTATACAGGCAAAGAGGCGGTATCCTGGGCAAAAGAGGTGGAATCACTTGGCGCAGGAGAGATCCTATTAACATCCGTAGATCAGGAAGGTTCGGGGGATGGACTGAATATAGACCTGATAAGTCAGATCTCAGATTCGATCTCCATTCCGGTGGTGGCCCATGGCGGGACTGGCAAACTCAGCCATGTTTCAGATTTGTTTGCAAAGGTTCCTGTGAGCGGTGTGGCGATCGCATCATTATTTCATTATGATTATATCTCAATGAACAGAAATACAGACGGGTATGAAAAAGAGGGAAACATCGACTTTCTGAAAAGCAATCGGATACTTTCCACTATACAGCCGTCTACGATCAATGGTCTGAAAAAATATTTAAAAGATAAAAACATAAGTTGCCGGGTAAATGAATAAAGACTATAAAATTGCTGTAATCGACTATCAGATGAGCAATATGTTCAGCATTAAAAATGCGCTTGACAGGCTGGGTTATGAGAACGAGGTAACATCTGACTACAAAAAGATTATGTCGGCTCAGGGTGCAGTCCTCCCAGGTGTAGGCTCTTTTCCCGATGCCATGGAAAATATAAAAGCGCTAAATCTGGCTCCAGCTATCAAGGATTTTATTTCCAACGGGAAGCCTTTCATGGGAATCTGCCTGGGACTGCAGTTATTATTCAGTGCAAGCGAGGAGTTCGGCCATACAAAAGGACTTGGGATTATTGAAGGTACGGTCAGAAATTTCAAAAGCCAGCCGTCTATCGAACGTATTCCTCATGTCGGCTGGAATCAGATTAAAAAGATGAATCTGTCTAATGAGGACAGCAATGATCATCGCCCGCTGGACCAGATCATGGACAATGAATATTTTTATTTTGTCCATTCGTACTTTGTCTGTCCGGAAAATGAAGAGGATATTCTGACAACAACAACGTATGATGATTTTGAATTCTGCTCATCGGTGTTGAGTAAGAATGTGTTTGCCAGTCAGTTTCACCCTGAAAAAAGTGGCGATAAGGGGTTGAAGATATTAACAAATTTTTTTAAGTAGGTATGTGACATGACGTTTCAGAGAGGAAATTTGGAAAGGCAGGTGCCCAATTTGCCCAAAGAGGTAAAATGGTGCAAAAGATGTGTTATTTCAAACCAGAGACCGAGAATATTTTTTAACGAGGAAGGTATCTGCAGCGGCTGCCAGAATACAGATTATAAAAACAATGATGTGGACTGGGATCAGAGGGAACAGGAATTAGTCCAGCTGCTGGATAAACACCGGCGAAATGACGGATACTGGGATGTTATTGTCCCGAGCAGCGGGGGGAAAGATTCCGGGTTTGTGGCTCACCAGTTACGGTATAAATACGGAATGAATCCTCTGACGGTCACCTGGGCGCCTCTGGCATATACCGACATCGGCTGGCAGAATCTCCAGTCAAACATTAATACAGGGTTTACAAATATGCTCTGCACGCCGAACGGCCGTTTCCAGAGGAAACTGGCAAGGCTGTGCTTTGAAGAACTGGGTGATGCCTTTCATGTTTTTGTAATGGGGCAGGTAAGCTATCCATTTCATCTGGCAGTTAAGTTAGGGATTCCTCTTGTCTTCTACGGAGAAAACGGAGAGGCGGAGTATGCAGGGGACCCCAATTTTGCAGATAAACCGTATAAACCCAGTGAAGAGTGGGTGAACCAGCATTTCAAAGGGGTTACTTTCAGGGAGCTGCTGGAATATGGTCTGAAAAATAAAGATTATCTCAGTGAAGATGATTATGCACAGTCCGATCTGATTTTTTATGAGCCACCGTCCGTCGCGGAACTGGAAAAGGCAGGCATTCTGGGTAAACACTTTTTTTCTTATTATCATAAATGGATCCCCCAGGAAAATTATTATTATTGTGTTGAAAATACGGCGTTCAAGCCAAACCCCATGCGGACAGAAGGCACATATTCCAAATATGCAAGCCTGGATGATAAGATGGATGGATTCCATTATTATCTTAGATATATTAAATTTGGCCTTGGAAGATGCATGGAAGACGCCACCCATGAAATCAGGGATGGTCACCTTACAAGAGAAGAGGGCATTGCGCTGATGAAAAGATATGAAGGCGAATTCCCCCAGAGATATTTTAAGGAATTCCTTGAGTATCTGGATATTACCGAAGAACATTTCTGGGATGTGGTGGACAGCTGGAGAGCTGAGCACTTATGGCATAAGGTTGAAGGGGAATGGAAACTTAAATATCCTGTTGAGTAGAGTACCCGTGTGTAAATTATTTTTTTGGAAAATACAATATAGCAGCTTATGATTCATCTGCTTGAAAGAATTCGATTCTGGCTGAATGAAGACAGGCTTGGGCCTGATATGCTTTTAACGCATATTATCAGCTATTTCCCAAAATATTATAATAAGATCTGTCAGAAAAAATTTATGCATTTTGGGAAAAATTCAAATATCAGACCAGGGGCCTATGTTATTTACTGCTCAACTGTTTCAATCGGCGACAATGTCGTCATCCGGGACGGGAGTATGATATCCGGGGACAGCGCTCAGGAGCCGATTATAATTGAAGATGATGTTCAGCTGGGCCCGGGGGTTCACATTTACAGCCTTAATCACAATTTTCAAAATCCCGGAAAATTGATTATAGAGCAGGGATACACCCGGAAAAAAGTGATCATTAAAAAGGGTGCCTGGATCGGAGCCAATTCAATTATTCTGCCGGGGGTAACCATTGGTGAGCATGCGGTTGTCGGTGCCGGAAGTGTTGTTGCAAAAGACATTGAAGGGTTTACCGTTGCTGCCGGGAATCCTGCAAAGCATATCAAAAGAATTGATGGAAACAGTAAGCAGTGAAAGAAATAATCCATGTTCTTAATTCAGAAAAATCTGTAAAATGGCTTTTCTGGGGAGACAGTCTCACCTATGAATACTGGAAAGAAAATGAGGAAAAGACAGTATACTGGATGAATGATGCAAAACATCCGAACAGATATGGTCATCTTGCTTTTTCGAATTTAATCTTCCACGGTCTCGGTATGGACAAAGGACCTTACGCATCATCGAAATTTTTTACTCCATAGAGGCGGTTTAATATACCTGAATCAAAAAACATTCTGTTTCTGGTGGACAGAAATCTTTATTACAGGCATTTTGGCCCTTTCATAGAACATCTGTTAAAAAAGAAACATAATGTCCATCTGCTGCATGACTACAGCCATTCAAGAACAGGAATGAAATCGGGATATTTCCCTGCGCTTTTTTCAGTTCCGCAGTTTGAAAATAATATTCCGTTTTTTGGTTTGTATTTTTCAAATAGGGCTATAATTGAATTTGTTCGATCCAACAAAATTGAATTTATTTTTTCATTGAATTCATATTACCATTACCAGCTGGATATACGAGAGATAAAACCCTGTAAGTGGGTCGTGCTGCAGCACTGGGCAGATAATTATGTTTACGGTTTCAAGGATGTCTGCGGATGCGATTATTTTTTATCCTATTCAGAATTCTGGTGGGATAGTTTTTTGAGTTCAAAATATTGTTCAGATAAGGCTGAAAATTTACTTGTTCCAAAAATTCACCATATAGGCCATCCACTCAATTTTCTCATTGATGAATTAGATAAAAGCACTGTTAAAAAGAAATATAATCTGGATCCTGAAAAAGGAGTTTTAACGTATCTGCCCATCGGAACACCCAATGCATATGATTTTGAAAATCTGATGCAGCGTTTGTGGCTGGTGTTTTATTATTCATCTCTGCCCCCAAAGACATTGTTAAAAATGGCATTGTCAGTTATTTCGAAAATGATCTTTCGTTTTTCTCAGACCAGAGTCAAAGAAAAAAGTATCATTCTGGCGATAAGAAAATTCTGTGATAAGAATAATATGACCTTTGTTGTGAAATCCCGGCTTAAAACGCCGCTTTCGGAATTTTTTACTCAGAATGCCGATATCATCCTCTATGATGAGACCTTTTATCCGCCGACTATTTCAGAAATGCTTTTTGTGTCTGATATAACAATTTCACATTTTTCAATGGCAACCTTTGAAGCAATTGCCATGAAAAGCTTTACTATCAATTTGAATCTGGAACCAGTTTTTCAGCCATTTACAGGCTTGCTGACGGATTGTTTTAATAGCGAATGGATTGATGATTTCAACATGGAAGGTCTCGGCTCAATTATTAATGCAGACGACTTTATAAAAAATTTTAGTGATGCTCCGCTGAACGGATACAAGTTTGATGAAAAAAAATACGGCAGTTTTATGAAGAAATATTTTTCAACCACTGATTCAGAAGTGTTTGAGCAGACAATAGATAATATCATCGCTGGAAATATTAAAAAAGATTATTGAAAAGTCTTCTGTGTGAGGCTGTTAAAAATGGAGCACTGCAAATGGCGAGTATAATCAAACGGAGTATTGGTAGGATTTTTAATCTGCTTGGATATAATCTTGTAAAAAGATCCGGGGATGAAATTATCTTTCCAATTGATATGGAAGACTCGGTACGGGATATTATTAGATCTGTAAAACCATTTACCATGACATCCATTGAACGTATATACGGTTTGATAAAAAGCGTTGATTATATAACTTCAAATGAGATCGAAGGTGACATCGTTGAATGCGGTGTATGGCAAGGTGGAAGCATGATGTCCGTTGCCCAGCGCCTTTGTCAGAAAAAGTCTGTGAAAAGGGGGCTCTGGCTTTATGATACATTTGAAGGTATGCCGGCACCGACCAGCCTGGATTATTCCAAGCGAAGTGGTGATGCACGTAGCAAATTTAATAAAACGACTACTGACGGTGAATTCTCAGACTGGTGTAATGCCGATATTGCAACAGTCAGGCATAATCTTGGCACCACTTCTTATCCTGAAGACAAGATCAAGTACATAAAAGGTAAAGTTGAAGATACCATTCCCGGCAATTTGCCTGAAAAGATTGCATTATTACGCCTTGATACGGATTGGTATGAATCGACAAAACATGAATTGATCCACCTGTATCCCCTGTTGGTTTTCGGCGGAGTGATCATCATTGATGATTATGGCCACTGGGAGGGATGCAGAACAGCAGTGGATGAGTTTATGGAAACTTTGGAAAAACCGCCATTGCTTAACCGTCTGGACTATACGGGCAGAATTGGCGTGAAGCTGGGATAAGTTAAAGACTGAAAAATGGGTATTTTAACATTCCGCAGATATTTTCTTGATCAGGTGCTGGAAAAAATTGAGTTTTCAGGCAAGGTGCTTGATATCGGGGGTGTGAGAGAGAATCAAAGAGGCCGTTTCAGACCACCGATGGGAAATGTGAAATCCTGGCAGTATCTGAACATTGATGCCTCTACCAGTCCGGACTATTGCTGTTCTGCAGAGAATATCCCGATAAAGGACAGTGAACTGGATATGATTCTCATGGCTGAGGTTATGGAGCATTTAGAAAATCCAGGAATGGTTCTAAGCGAGTGTCACAGAATCCTTAAGGCTGATGGAAAAATCGTCATTACAACCCCGTTCATGTATATGATTCATGCACATCCTCATGATTATCAGCGCTGGACACTTGAAGGAATACAGCGGGAAATGATTCGTGCAGGGTTTGCTGTGAAAGATATTCAACCCATGGGCGGGCTTTTTGCTGCTGTTTATGACCTTGTAAGAGGCGGGCTGGTACTTGCTTCGACAAACAGCAGAAAACTGAGTAACCGAGCGATTGTTAAATTTGTGCTGCCAATATTTTTTCAATTATTTTTATTGCTGGATAAAAAATATGACTACAAACGCAATTGGATTACTACCGGTTACTGCGCAATAGGAAAAAAGAAAATTCTTAAATGAAAATTTTTATTTCTTATAAAATTCCAAAGCAGATCTCCGGCGGGGGGAATCAATTTTTAAAATCATTCCGGAAAATGTGTATAAAAAATAAATGCCACGCTTCATATCCTGAGGAAGCTGATATCTGTCTGTTTAACAGCCACCAATATGCTTTAGATACATTTCTTTTAAAAAAACGGAAAAAAAACCTGATATTGATCCACCGAATTGACGGTCCGATGCGTTTGTATAATGATCTGACAGATAAGCGTGATTTAATCGTCAATACAATTAATCAATACTTTGCGGACGGTTCTGTTTTTCAGTCAGAATGGTCAAAACTGCATAATGGCAGAATGGGGCTTAAAATTAAACCTTTCAATACGGTGATAAAAAATGCACCGGACGGTAAAATTTTTAATGCGGAGAACAGGATTCCATTCTCCATGGATCGGAAAATCCGTCTTGTCTGTGCGTCATGGTCCCACAACTGGAAAAAAGGATTTGAGGTGTATCAGTGGCTGGACCGTAATCTGAATTATTCAAAGTACGAACTGACATTTATAGGAAACAGTCCTGTCCGGTTCTCAAATATCAGACAGATCGGCCCGTTGTCCAGCCAGGCGCTGTCAGATGAATTCAAAAGAAATGATATCTTTATTACGGCCTCACAGAAAGATCCTTGTTCCAATGTCTTGATTGAGGCAATGCACTGTGGCCTGCCTTGTGTCGCCCTGAGAGATGGAGGACATCCTGAAATTATCGCAAACGGCGGCGAGCTTTTTGAAACAGCCGATCAGATTCCATACCTTTTAGAAAAAATCTGCAATGATTATGCATCCTATCAGGGCAGGATTGAGTTGGAGACAATGGAAGAAGTGTGGGGGCAATATTTTGCTTTTATGGAGTGCATATATGACAAAATGCAGCAAAGGGAATATTCACCAAAAAGAATTACGATAGCCGGAGCTGTGAAGTTACTGTCAGTCCTGTTATGGAGCCGGGTATATCCTGTGTTCAGAAATCGTACTGAAAAATTGACTGGATTGAGAGAAACGACGCAAAGACCATAAATTGGAAAAAAGTGATTTTCATAATTCCTCAATTCGCTGGATCACCAGACAGGAAAACAGTGTTGGTATTTTTAATGTTGACTCAGTCCTTCGTGTGAGTTCAAAATCAAAAGCCTCTGCCTCTGAAAAAGTCTTTGCGCTGGGTTCCGGTGTGCTGGCAGGGAACATGTACCACGATCAGGATCTGGCAGTTGATCCGCCGTATTTTTTTCAGATAGCATGCAGTGATAAAGATCATGTGATCTTCAGAACCTATCTTCACAGTGATTATCATAAAAAAATTGAAGCCTGCAATGATAAGGGCAGAGCAACCCGGACAGCCGACCCTAACAAGAAAAAATTTAAATCTCTCAAACCGTATATTGTCAGAAAAAAAGCTTTAAAGTTAGACAATTTTGATACGCTCTATTCTGCCTGCAGACAAGATAGATTGGATCGACTGGATCTATCAGGAAAAATTGAGTATGAAACGCAATCCGGTTATGTTGTGGAGATTGAATTTCCGGTAAAACACATCAACTTTATCAAGAGAAAAAAAATATGGCAGATGGAGACAGGCCCGATTCTTTTTGCAGGAAGGTCGATAGATAACACACCTGTGAAGATAATTGAGAGCCTTTGTCCTTGTTTTGTGCATGCCAATAGCTTTGATAAAGTATTTATTACAACCGATTTCCCTTTTAATGTCCGCAAAATTCAAGACATACCCGATACTGTTAATTACTCACTTGATTGTAAATTGTATTTTTTAATTTATTAAAATCAGGCCCGGCCAAAAAAAAAGTGTTTAAATAGGAAAAACCATATATGAAAAAAGAAAATCCACATCTGCTGTTTATAAACTATCCGCTTTTAGACAAAGGCCTTGCATCCCATAACCTGGTGTATAAATCAGCCTCTCCGAATCTGGCGTTTGGTTATCTGGGAACAATTGCCCACAGTCTGGGATGCAAGGTTACAATTATTGATGCCAATTTTTATCTCAGACCATACACAACCGATCAGCTGATAGATAAAATCCTGGAACTGAAGCCAGATTTTATCGGATGTTCTGTCTTTATGGATAATGCGTTATGGGGATATGAGTTTTTAAAAATATTAAAAGAACAATACAAAGATTGTATTTATGTGGCAGGCGGTCCTCATCCGTCCATACTTCCGGAAGAGCCGCTGAGTCATGGTTTTGATATCAGCTGTAGAAAAGAAAGTGAAATAACCATTGAAGAACTGATTGGCTTTTTAAGAGGGAAAGTTGAACTCAAAGATATCAAAAGTATCACCTATTTTGATGAGAATAAAAAGATCATACATAACCCTGATCGAGAGATTGAAAAGAATCTGGATTTTGTTCCAATGATAAATTACGACCTATTTGATACATTATATTTTTCAAAAGAGAATATTGAAAGAACAAAATTCCCTGTATTTGCATCCCGGGGATGCCCGAATAAATGTACATATTGCAATAGTTATGGGGTTTTCGGAACAAGATTCAGAACAAGGTCAGTAGAAAACATTCTGGAGGAGCTTGAACTGATTCATAAAAAATATGGTGTTAAAAAAATTAATTTTGTGGATGATTATTTTGTATTAAACAACAGGAGAGCCATTGAAATATGTAAAGGCATGATCGAAAGAGATATAAAGCTGTCCTGGGGATGCTATTCCAAAGCCGGGGCGATTTCTCCCGAGCTTTTTGATATGATGAAAAAATCAGGATGCGACCATATTGCTTATGGCGTGGAAAATGTGTACCCGAAAACGCTAAAGCTTATCAATAAGAAAACCCCTCTGGATAAAATTAATGCAACCTATGAAGACACAAATCCCACCGGGATTGATTATAAAACCAATATCATGGCTGGTTTCCCCTGGGAAACAGTGCAAAGTGTAAGGGCAAATATTGATTTTATTCTTGAAAAAAAACGTAAATATGAAGCGAATTTTAATCCGGTTGTTTTGTACCCGGTGCCTAAAACAAAATTATATGAAGACTGGGTAGATAAGTTTCCGATAATTAAAGATCACTGGCTGAACAAAGAATTCATGATTGATAATACTGATCTTTCGGGTGAGGGAAGAATGAAACTGAATTTCTTTAATCTTGATGAAAAGGTAATAAAAGAAATCAGGCTTTTGTTTTTCTGCTGCAGGATACCATCGGTAAACCGCCTTACCGGTATTAACTATATTGTCTTGTATCCGTTCAATAAATTTTTCTATTCATACCAGGGTGCAAAGCTGCTCAGAACAATTTATTATTCTTTTAAAAAAATTACAGCATTACTTCAAAAACAATAAAATTCAAAGAAAAATTCGTGAATTCAGATATTCAATGAAATCCACGGAATTAATTTGTGATAATTCAGCCTTGTTATAGAGGCTTTTATCTTGAAAGGAGAAGAATGAAAAAAGCATTCATAACTGGAATAACGGGGCAGGATGGTTCTTACCTTGCAGAACTGCTGCTGGAAAAAGGCTACAAGGTCTATGGTTTTGTAAGACGTGTTGCGCTGGAGGATGAACAGCACAGAATGAGCCGGATACTTCATGTTTTAGATGATATTGAATTGATTCCCGGTTCCATGGAAAGCTATCCTTCAATCTATAAGGCTGTTTCAAGTATAAGGCCTGATGAGATTTACCACCTGGCGGCTCAGAGTTTTGTTTCGTACAGCTTTCAGGATGAATTCTCTACTCTGCAGTCCAATATCAGCGGGACCCATTATCTTCTTTCTGCAGTCAATGATATTGTGCCTGATTCAAGATTTTATTTTGCAGCCACAAGTGAAATGTTTGGAAAGGTGCGTGAAGTCCCCCAGAATGAGGATTCCCATTTTCATCCCCGATCTGTTTACGGGATTTCCAAAGTAGCTGGTTTTGATTTAACCAGAAATTACAGAGAAGCATATGATATTTTTGCCTGCAGCGGTATTTTATATAATCATGAATCCCCCAGAAGGGGATACGAATTTGTCACCAGAAAGATAACTTCGCACGTGGCAATGATAAAGTTGGGTATAAAAGAAAAGTTGGAGCTTGGTAATCTTGATGCCAAACGGGACTGGGGGCATGCAAAAGATTATGTAGATGCCATGTGGCGTATGCTTCAGCAGGAACAGCCGGATGATTACGTCATCTGCAGCGGTGAAACCCATTCAGTCCGGGAGTTCTGTGAAAAAGCATTTAATGTGGCAGGGCTGGACTACAGAGATTATGTGATCACCAGTGAAAAGTTTTTCAGGCCTGCTGAAGTTGATATTCTGCTGGGTGATCATTCAAAAGCTGAAGAAATGCTCGGCTGGAAACCAACAGTCTCTTTTGATGAGCTGATCAATGAAATGGTTGAAAATGATCTGAAATACTATAATGGGAAAAAATAATCAGGGATACCGGTGAATATTTATTATGACAGCGCCAATCACAGGCTAGTATTCGTTAAGGATAAAGCTGATTCCAGATTCTGGGAATCACACTGGGATACCTATAAAATTCATCAGATAATCCGGCCGGCTGTTTTCAGCCGCTCAGTATTAAGTCCAACAGGAAAGTATCTTCCCAAAGGGTCACGCATCCTGGAAGGTGGATGTGGCCAAGCTCAATACGTCTGGGCACTGCACAGCAAAGGGTATGAAGCATATGGCGTGGATTATGCTAGAGAGACTGTTGAAAGAATCAAAAATATGATTCCGGAGATTAAGATATCCTATGGGGATGTCAGGGATCTGGACTTCAGTGATAATTTCTTTGACGGATATTGGTCTCTCGGAGTTATTGAACATTTTTATGACGGGTTTGAGGATATCGCTTCTGAGATGAAAAGAGTCATACGGCCAGGTGGATATTTATTCCTAACATTTCCGTGTATCTCAGGGTTCAGAGAAAAAAAAATAAAAGAGGGGAAATACGATATCTGGCAGGAATCACCTGAATTGACATCGAATTTTTATCAATTTGCCCTGTCTTCAGAAAACGTTGAGTCTGAGTTTATAAAAAATGGGTTTGAGCTGGTTGCAAAAAAAAAGAATGCCGGGTTCAAGGGCATGAAGGATGAAATTGAACCCGGGCGTTTGAAACAGACAATGCAGAATATGTTTAATTCTAAAAACTATCTGATTAAAGGATTGAAATGGGGATTTGATCAGGTTCTTTCTCCGTATTTCGGACATATGCAGCTGCTGATTTTAAAGAATTCAAAATGAGCAAAAAACCTATCCTTCGCTTTTTGTTGTTCACAGCATTAAATATACATAATTATTCTTACAGGGCTGTAGGGAAACTGAGCCCTAAAATTGAGACTGATGGGCTCCACCCAAAGCATCGTCTGATGAAATATCATGATTGGTTTATTGCAAGAATTCAAAAAAACTGGGATGTCCTTGATATTGGCTGCGGCAGCGGAGCGTTGGCATTTGATATGCGACCTTATTGTAAGTCAGTTACAGCTGTTGATATTGTTAAAAAAAATATAGTAAAAGCAAAAAAAACATACGCTGCGGATGGAATAAATTATATCTGCGCGGATGCAGTTCAATATGATTTTGAGAAAAAATTCAATGTAATTGTTCTTTCAAATGTTCTCGAGCATATTGAAAACAGGGTGGAATTTTTAAAAAAGATTTTCGTGAATCAGGATAAAAACACGCCTCCTGTTTTATTATTAAGGGTGCCTATGATTACAAGAGACTGGATTTCTTTGTACAAAAAGGAATTAGGGGTAGAGTGGCGTCTGGATAGAACGCATCATATCGAATACACCCTCGAACAAATATTTGATGAAATGGCTCAGGCGGGTCTTGAGGTTAAGGAATATAATATCCAGTTTGGAGAGTTTTATGGTGTTATTATTTCCAACAAACAAACCTGATTTTTCCATCCTTATCTACAAAGGTTGAAAATTTGTCCGAGCAAAAATTAATTTCCATCTGTATCCCGACATTTAACAGGTGCCAGCTTATAAAAGGTCTGTTGCTGCAGTTAAATGATGTTGCGGGATTACCATTTGAAGTAGTTGTCGTGAATGACGGGTCCACAGATGGTACATATGGGTTGCTCGAGGCTGTCCCGGAAAAGTTAAATTACCCTTTAAATATCTTTCATCAGGAAAACAAGGGGCGGGCATCTGCGTTAAAAAAGGCTGTCATGGCTGCCAATGGTGAATTTGTTATTATAATGGATGATGACGATCGATTTGTTATATCCTGCTTAGAACAGGTTCCTGTTGATATAGAAAATGATTTGAATAATTTGAAATCAGGAAGAGAAATTGCAGGGCTTGTCTATCTGGCTGATGATATTAACGAGAATAAACTTGTTGGAACAAAGTTTCCCTATAATAATTTTGTTTCAAATTTAACTGAAATAAGAGCAGATTATCATGTCAAAGGCGATAAAAAGGAAGTGATCAGGAGGTCAATTCTTCAGGATGTGATGTACACGGTTCCTGATGGAGAAAAGCGGATGCCTACAACTGTTTTATGGGCAAGAATTGCAAAAAAATATGATGTTATTTTTAAAAATACAGCACTGATTAAAAAACAGTACTTAAGTGACGGACTCACTAAAAATTTGACAAAGAATAGAGTTGAAAATCCAGTCAGTGCGATGATGGGCTATTTTGAAGTTATTACGTCGCCTGAAGAAATTTTTAGGTCTAAAAAATATATGTTGAGAAATTCTATTAATTATTTTCGGTTTTATTTTCATCTCAAGAATAAATTTTCGATTTTTTATTTTCTTTTTGCCGGGATTATTGGCTGGACAGCCTCAATTTATGATCAGATTGTGATCAGATTTAAATGATTAAAGTATTACACCTTATAACCAGCCTGGATACAGGTGGTGCTGAAAAAATGCTGTTTAAACTACTCAGCGGCATGGATAGAAAACAGTTTGAGAACAGAGTTGTTTGTTTATTGTCTCCAGGCTCGGTGGAAAAACAGATCACAGATCTGGGGATAAAGGTAGAAACTTTGAATTTGAAAAGAGGACGGATATCCTTTGGTGGGATTTTAAACCTCATCAAAATGATAAAAAAATGGCATCCTGATATTATTCAGACATGGCTCTACCACGCAGATCTTTTAGGCTATTTAGCCGCAAGATTAACCGGAATTAAAAATTTAATATGGAATATACGCTGTACCCGTATGGAGTTGGAAAAATACAGCCGGGTAACTGCATGGACGGTGAAAGCCTGTGCTTTTTTTTCAAGTTATCCGGTATCAATTTTAGCAAATTCAGATATGGCAAAAGATCAGCATATTCATACTTATGGGTATAATAATAAAAAATTTCAGATTATTTTAAACGGGTTTGATCTTTCTGTGTTCAAACCAGACAGGGAAGCCGGGAAAAAGATACGTCAGGAGCTTGATATCCCGGAAGATTCTATGTGTGTCGGTCTGGTGGGCCGATATGATCCCCAAAAAGATCACCTTTCTTTTATCAGGGCTGCCAGCATTGTAACTCAGCGTTTTCCGGATATGATATTTGTTTTGGCAGGGAAAAATGTGGATATGAATAATTCTGAAATCATATATTTGATAAAAGAAATGAAGCTGAACAATAATTTCAGATTATTAGGAGAAAGAAGCGATATCCCTGATATTATGAATGCCATGAACGTTTACTGCTCATCATCTGCTTTTGGAGAGGGGTTCCCAAATGTGGTGGGCGAAGCCATGGCATGCGGCCTTCCATGTGTTGTAACCGATATTGGACAGTCTGCTTCTATTGTTGATCATACGGGATTTGTAGTCCGGCCTGGAAACCATGATGAGCTGGCTGACAGTATTATCAAGCTTACTTCTTTGCCTGGAGATCAACTGAAAAAATTGGGAGAAGAAGCCAGAGAAAGAGTTGCCAAATATTATTCTCTTGAAAAGATAGTTAAGGAATATGAAAATTTGTATTTAACTATAGCAGACTTGAATTGTTGATGAAAATTGCGGTGACAGGCGGAACAGGATTTATTGGCTGGCATCTTGTTAATTCTTTAGTTGAAAAAGGTCATACAGTAAGGGTTTTAACAAGGAGGGGGAAAAGGGATGATATATTTAGCGGTAAATTTGATTTGTTTTATGGAGATCTGTTGGATGAAAATTTGCAGTGGGAAGATTTCTTTCAGGGGATAGATATCTGTTACCATTGTGCCGGGGTTCTGCAGGAAGCTGATAAAATTATTGAAACAAATGTGAAGGCCACACAAAGGTTGTTGGAAGCGGCTTCAGGTAGAATTAAACATTGGGTTCAGTTAAGCAGCATCGGTGTGTATGGAAAATATATGGATGGTATGGTCACTGAAAAAAACAAAGTAAATCCTTCTAACCTGTACGAAAAATCAAAGGCAGATGCGGATGATCTGGTCATAAAAAAGTCACAGGAAGGCGATTTTACATATTCAATCTTAAGACCGTCCAATGTTTATGGCAGTGATATGGTGAATCAGTCTTTGTATAAAATGATCAGCATGATTGATAAAAATCTTTTTTTTTATATCGGTCGTAAACAGGCCATAGTAAACTATATTCACGTAGATAATGTTGTTGATGGACTGTGCTTATGCGGGGGAAAAAAAGAAGCAAAAAATCAGATATTCAATATATCGGACCATGAAAAACTGGAAACGATTGTTAATATCATTGCAAATACATTAACAAAAAAAGCCCCGTCTATAGTTTTACCTGAAAACATGATAAGACTGTTT
The DNA here is from genome assembly GCA_018821535.1 of Pseudomonadota bacterium. Taxonomy (GTDB): domain Bacteria; phylum Desulfobacterota; class Desulfobacteria; order Desulfobacterales; family Desulfobacteraceae; genus Desulfobacula. The sequence goes on from JAHJLV010000001.1 coordinate 130,131, forward strand.
GCAAGGCTCGGCTCAAACTGGAAAAAATGGCCGTTAACTTTTAATAGAGTAGATGCATTGACAGGCAGTACTGTTTATTCAAATGATTTTATAGAAGAAAAATTAAACTACACACATAAAGTTTCAATAAATCTGGGTTTTGAACAACTGGTCAAGTCTTGGCTGAATTTGAATAGAGAACAATATTGAATCAACTTAAACATACTCCAAAAATGAAAATCTGTAGAACAGCTACTGTTTCATATTATGTAAAAAACCATCTTAAATCTCAGGTTGAATATATGCGAGATATAGGGATGGATGTTGTTATCGTTTCCTCTTATGGACCGGAAATTCATCAGATAAAAATGGATGACAGGCTAAAATATGAAGAAATTGAGATAGCGCGTCAAATAGACCCTCTAAAAGATGTTGTTACTTTATTTAAGCTGGTCAGACTTTTTAAAAAACACAAGTTTGATATCGTTCATTCTGCCACGCCTAAGGCAGGTCTTCTTTCTGCGATTGCGGCACTGGTTGCTGGGGTGCCTGTTCGGCTGCACACCTGGACAGGCCAGCCATGGGTTACACTGACCGGAATGAAAAAAAACATTACAATGTTGGCAGATAAATTGATCGGTTTGTTAAATACCCGATGTTATGCAGACAGTCCGAGTCAGAGAGAATTTCTTATACAGACAAAGATTGTTTCTCCAAAAAAAATAAAAGTCATACACAAAGGATCCATATCCGGTATTGATCTTGAACGCTTTATACCGTTTGAACTTGATATGGAGGAAAAGTCTCTTAGAAAAGAAAAATCAGGTATTGATAGAAAATCAAAAGTTATCACTTTTATCGGCAGGATGAATAAAGATAAAGGAATTGTTGAATTAATATATGCGTTTAAAGAGATTTTGAAACAGGGATATGATTGTGATCTATTATTAATCGGGCCCCTTGATCAGGACAGTGATGGGGTGGCGACACTGAGTCTTGATCAATATATAAATGGATGCTCTAAAATACATTATCTGGGCTATAAGAAAGAGCCGGAATATTATCTTTCAATATCTGATATTTATTGCATGCCGAGCTACAGAGAAGGGTTTGGTACAACGGTTATCGAAGCTGCAGCAATGGGGGTTCCTGCCGTGGGAACCCGGATCGTTGGACTTGTGGATGCGATTGAAGATGAGAAGACCGGTCTTCTGGTTCAGGTAAAAAGTATTGAAGGCCTTGTGGATGCATTTAAAAGGCTGTTGGACAACCCTGAAGAAATGGTGAAAATGGGCCAAAGAGCAAGGCAAAGGTGTGTTGAAAATTTTGATAAAAATATGATAAATCAATTGGTAGCCTTGGAATATCTGGAGTTGAGAAAAGATTGATACCAATTGTCATCCTCATCATATTATCCTATTGTCTCCCTTTGGTATTTATAAGCCATAAAGATTGGAAAAAGATATGCCTTATCTGGGGTATTCTTACCATATATCATGCTGTTTCTTTTATAAACGGATTTTTTTTCAGGACTCCGGGAGCAGATGTTGATGCCTTGGATTTCCATACAACTGCAGTTGCGTTGAGTGAGACCGGTGTCTTTCGTTTGTGGTTTTGGGCAGATCTTTATACTAATCTTTTGACCATTGTTTATTCCTTAGCTGATTCCAATTCAATCATGGTCGGGCAATCCATGTCGATTATATTTGTCAGCCTTTCAATTATCGTCTTTATCAGGTTTTTTGAACTAATCAGATCAGATAAAAGCAGCATGTCCGTTCTGGTTCTGTTTTTATTACCATCAATGATTTTAATGTGCTCCGTCACTTTAAGAGAATCATATGAGATTTTTTTTTCGCTGTTATCCTTTTATTGTTTTTCCCATTATTTTTATTCGAAAAAAAAAATACAGTTGATTTTTTCAGCGATAGCCGCTTTTTTTATGGTGTTGTTTCATCCCGTCTTAAGCATTTGGGCATTATTCCTTTTTTTATTTATTGTATTGGAAGCTTCTGGAATAAGTCTGAAGACTGTTGTATTTTTTTTTGCAAAAAGGAAAATAGTCGTTCTTATAGCGATAGGTTTATGCCTTACAATGATTCCAGTGACTTATAAACAGACAAACGATGTCCTTAAGGGTGAGAACCTGGTTTCAAGTCTGGTTAAGGGGAATCTTGTCCATCATGCTATATATTGGCGAAATATGTCAATCATGTATGCGGAGATTTCAAATGCGAATGCAATTTATGGTGTCCCATTAGAGGTGGATTCTATCCCAGCTTTTTTTTCGTCAATCAGCAAAATTGGCTTTTATTATTTTGCTGCCCCATTGCCATGGAAAGTCAGTCGGTTAATTGATGTGTATGCCACCACTGAAAATCTGTGGCGGATCTTACTGATTATATTATCTTTAAAATCGATATCTCGTTATCACGAAAAAAAATATTTGTTAAATTTTTTATTTTTTTCCTATCTCCTTATTTCGGTCGTATGGGCCATGGGGACTGTAAATTTTGGGACAGCCATGAGGCATCATCTGATAGGATACTGGCTTTTAGTTCTTCTGGGTTTCCCTGAGCTTGAAGCTTTTTTTATGAGACGCGTTAAAAATAAAGGATGCAAAAATTAGTCGGTTTTTAAGTATCAGGAAAATTATTCCACTCGCCATATCATTTATTTTTGTGGCAGCTTTGTTATTCTTTTACGATATTGATTCAAAGCTGTTGCATGCATTTGATCTTCGTTTGTTTTTAATATTTATCATCGTGGCCGTCTTGATTTCTATTCTGGGTTCAATAAGGCTGTATTTTAATTTAAAACCCTTTTATCGAGGCATTTCTTTTAGAACTGTGCATCAGGTAAATATTTATTCAATGCTATCCGGTCTTTATCTTGCGGGTATTATTGGTTCAACAATAACAAGAGTTTCTTTGTCTGTTGTAAATAAAGTTAATAAAAATTTATTTATTATTATTTCTGTTTTTGAAAAGGTCATCACGCTTGGCTTCATTCTTATTGTTGGGATTTTTTCTTTTTTGGTTCTAAGCAAAGTGGATTTCATAACAGTAATTCGGTTTAGCAGTTATTTTGATTTTGTATTTTTAGCAGTTTTATTGCTGGTTGGGGGGCTTTTTTATTTTAGAGAGTTTACTTATCAGCTTTTTAGAATTGTTTCTGGTCTGTTGTTAAGCACAAGTTTTTATTCCTTAATGATAGTATTGGTAAATTTGATACCCATATTTTTAATTTTGAACAATCTATTGGATGTCAGTTTAGCTCAAAAATTGGTTTATACCACGGCACTCATGTTTGCAGGGAGTTTGCCGATTTCGTTCCAGGGAATCGGGGTAAGAGAAACGGCTGCAGTATATTTGTTGTCAAAATATAATATTGATACATCTTTGCTGCTGGGAAATATTTTAATGGTTTCCTTCTCTTCAATAGTTGTAATTTCCCTGATGCCGTTAACGATTAATCTGTTTCCTGCAAGCAAAAAAGAAATTATAGAAAAAAAAGAGACCATCTTTCATAAATCTTTGTTATATATTGAGAACAATCTGGGGCTATTTTCAATTCCATGTATAGCCCTTTGTTTTTTTGAAATACGTATTTTGTTTTTCCAGACGCAAATTCCAGTTACAGCAGGGGATTTTTTTGCAATTGTTCTGTTTTTTGTTCTTGTTGGATCGTTTGTCAACAAGACGATTGATATTCTATTAAAAAGAATGACCATTCTTTTTTTTATTCTTTTATCTTATTTTTTCATTTCATTCCTATATGGATGGATAACGAATGAGCCTTCTTTATGGGGGTTTAATAATAGAATTTTGGGAGGTCTGTTTCTACTCGGATATGTCCAGGCAGGTTTTTTGTTTTTCAGAACGGATAAAGAATATATTCGTAAAACATTTTTAATTATTTTTTTAATTATGACCATTTATTTGCTGAAAATGTTATTCTTATACTTATCGAATTTTCCCCTGGAAGAAATACCTCTGGACAGGATAGGGGAATTAAAAAGTTTCGTATTCTCAGGCCCCGGGTTGAATTCAGCAGCAACCGCATTTTTTTTATGCTTCGCTATGCTCTTGTATTTAATAGCTTACCATAAAAAAATTATCAGCAAACGCTTGCTTTTAGTTGCAGCGTTTGTTCTCAGCACTTGTATCGGATTGACGCATTCTTTGTGCGGGATAATTACCGTGATGATTTTTGGTATCAGCTGGTTTGGGTATAATACAAAAAAACAGATAGGCTATGTTGTCGCAATATCCACAGGATTATTGTTTGCATTTGCATTGTTCAGCGGCTTTTATGGTATGAAGGAAGTGAAGATAGAAACAGGAAAGAGCAGGTATGTAGCTGATTATAAAATTATTAAAAACAGTATTATAAAAAGAAATATATCCAGTTTTGATAGCTGGAAACAAGACTGCGAGGTATCGTTTAACCTTTTGAAACATAATTGGTTTTTTGGGGTTGGCTTAGGTGGAACAGTAATCGAGTTCGGTAAGAGTATTGAAAATGCTGAGAAGAAATACAATACTATTAGCCTCTATCTGGCAGACACAGGATTGGTAGGTGTTTCTTTAATTGGCGTCTTCCTTCTCTGGCTGTATTCACTTTACTGGCGAAATCAGAAAGACAAACGTTTGGTAAAATATTTTTTTCGGAGTGCAGTCATGTGTGTAGGGATTTTTGCAATCTTTCATGATATTAGTTACCAGAGAATCATGTGGGTATGGGTCGGGGTGTATTTATCATTTATAGAAAAATCAGTATTAATTGAAAAGCCATCAGGTTTATAGATTAAATCTGTCGGGATAAATAAAAAAGGTCTTTTTGCGGATGATTGAGCTTATACAGGTTTGTGTTTTTAGTTTTGTTATAGGAGGTTCCGGGGCATGGTTTGCGACGAAATATGGAAGCAGGATGGGGATAGATGATATCCCCAATAATAGAAGCTCCCATGTAGAAGTGACCCCAAAGTGTGGCGGAATTGGTATTTTGATAGCATTTGTTATTTCAAGCATTATGTTATCCATCCCGATCTATTTGTGGTTTACAGCTGTAATTGTGTCTCTGATAAGCTTTTGGGGAGGAGATAAACACCGCCTTTCTGCAAAACAGAGACTTTTTTTTCAGTTTGCCTGCAGTTTTGTTTTTTTGATATTTGTCGAAAGCTTTAAAAGCGCTCCTTTGAATTCATTTTTTTTGTTGTTTGCATTAGCGGTGTTTATCGTGGGCACATCAAATTTTTATAATTTCATGGACGGGATCGATGGAATCGCTGGAATTACAGGCGTGGTTGCTTTTACTTTGCTTGCCATCTATACCCACATGAACGGGCTTGATAGTTCTTACACTATATTATGTATCGGGCTGTCTTTTTCCTGTTGTGGTTTTTTATTCTTTAATCTGCCCCGGGCAAGGGTTTTTTTGGGGGATGTGGGAAGCATCCTGTTAGGGTTTGTGTTTTCATGCCTGGTGATTCTTTTATCAGAAGATATGACGGATTTGGTGGTAATGGCTGGTTTTTTATCAACATTTTATTTTGATGAAATATTTACAATGATCAGAAGAATATACAAGAAGGAATCTTTGCTCAGACCCCATCGAAAACATATTTATCAGTTGCTTGCAAATGAACTGTCCATAAGCCACTGGAAGGTTGCTGTGGCGTATGGTGTTGTCCAGTTTTTTATGGGTCTGACGATTATTTACTGTCGTTCAGAAAAAGTATTTATTTTACCATTGTTTTATCTGGTTTATATTTTATTGTTCCTCTTTTTATCCATGAAGGTGCTTAGAATGGCTGCTGAAAAATGAAAATAATAGTGAACAGGAATTTTTTTGTTGTTCTTTTGCTGGATCTGATCCTGCTGTTCTGTTCAATTTATCTTGCCCATTTGATACGATTTGATTTCACCTTGCCGGCAGAACAATGGAACAGCCTTGTCACAGTCCTGCCGTTTCTACTCTGTATGAAACTGTTCTGCTTTTATTTTTTTGATTTATATAAAGGGATCTGGCGGTACACAAGTCTGAATGATCTGGTAAATATTGTCAAGGCATCAACAGCCGCCACAGTGGGAATTATTGTTTTAATTCTTTATGTGAACAGATTCGAAAATATTTCACGATCAGTATATATTATTGACTGGTGTTTAACAGTTATCTTTATGATCGGAACCCGTGTTCTTATCCGTCTTGGGTTCTCCAAATTTACAGAAGATATCGGTTTTAAAGAAATTAAAGATGCTTTTTTGCAGACCATGAAGCTGGGTCGCCGCCAGGGGAACAGGGTGTTGATTATCGGGGCTGGAGACTGCGGGGAGATGGTTTGTCGTGAATTCCGGGAAAATGCATCAATCAAGTCATATGTCGTTGGATTTTTAGACGATGACAAATCTAAACTGGGAAGGAAAATACACGGAATTCCTGTAATGGGGAAAATTGAAGATATCGGAAGAGTTGTTGAATCCGCTGGAATTGAAGACGTCATCATTGCCATTCCTTCCATCGGGCCTGACCGGATGCGGTATATTATATCTTTATGCGAGCAGGCAGATGTGAATTTTAAAACCGTTCCTGATATGGGTGAGATCATTGATGGCAGAATAAAAATGAGCTCTATCAGGGATGTTGAATACAGAGATCTTCTGGGCAGAAAACCTGTGAAACTGGACAAGCATAAAATAGGTGCGTATTTAGGGGGCAAAGTGGTTCTGGTCACAGGGGCTGCAGGGTCTATCGGCTCAGGGCTTTGTAAACAGATATGCAGATATGCCCCTGAAAAAATAATTCTTTTTGAAAGAGCTGAAAGCCCTTTGTATGATCTGGATCTGGAATTGAAAAAACTCTTCCGAAGTGTTGAAATCATCCCTGTTTTAGGCGATGTTCAAAATAAAGAGGAACTTTTAAAAATATTTGACGCTTTTCATCCACAGATTGTTTTTCATGCAGCAGCATATAAGCATGTTCCAATGATGGAAAAATATCCATGGAAAGCCGCGGAGAACAATATTTTTGCAACAAGAAATATTGTAGACACAGCAGATCGTTTTAAATGTGAAAAATTTGTTTTTGTATCCACGGATAAGGCAGTCAATCCATTTAATGTCATGGGGGCAAGCAAAAGGATTTCCGAAATGATTGTGCAAAGCCACAGTACCATGAAACATTCTAAAACCCGTTTTATCACAGTCAGATTCGGCAATGTAATCGGAAGTGTGGGCAGTGTTATTCCGTTGTTCAAAAAACAGATTCAGGAAGGCGGGCCTGTAACCGTTACCCATCCTGAAATGATCCGGTTTTTTATGCTGATCCCTGAAGCATGTCAATTGATTTTACAGGCCGGTTCCATGGGTAAGGGGGGCGAAATATTCATACTGAAAATGGGAGCGCCTGTGAAAATAGATACTATGGCCCGTGATCTTATACGTTTTTCAGGATTTGAGCCGGATGTTGATATTAAAATTGAATATACCGGTTTAAGACCAGGTGAAAAATTATATGAAGAGCTGATGACGGATCAGGAGAATGTTGTTCCCACGGCCCATGAGAAAATTATGATCTTAGAAAGCAGCCAGGTCGATATGAAGGTTTTGGACGAAAAATTAGATGCGTTAAGGACATTGTCAGAAAAAAGAAATTCTGAGGAAATCAGAAAAGTATTTAAACAGATTGTCCCTGAATATAATCTTAACCCTGAACAACATCCGTTATAGGTATTGTGAAACGCGTATTTGATTTTTGTTTTGCTCTGGTGTTGTTTGTTATTCTGATTCCGGTGTTTATCATTATTTCATTTTTAGTCTGGCTTAAATTAGGATCACCGGTTCTATTCAGGCAGACCCGACCGGGCATTCATGGTATCCCTTTTGTCCTTTATAAATTTCGTTCAATGACAGAAGAAAAAGATGCCCAAGGACAATTTTTGCCCGATGAACAAAGGTTTTCCAGATTCAGCCGCCTTCTTCGGCAATCCAGCCTGGATGAACTGCCGGAACTTTTTAATGTGATAAAAGGGGATATGAGCCTGGTTGGGCCCCGGCCGCTTTTGATGAAATATCTGGATTTATATAGTCCTGAACAGGCCCGGCGTCATGAAGTGACTCCCGGTATTACGGGCTGGGCACAGGTGAATGGCCGGAATCTGTTGAGTTGGGAAGATCGGTTTAAACTGGATGTCTGGTATGTGGACAATAAAAACATATGGCTGGATATAAAAATTCTTTTAAGGACAGTTTTACAGGTATATAAGCAGGAAGGTGTGAATCAGAAGGATCATGTGACAGTTCAGGAATTTACAGGGAATCAGGATAATGGCGGACAGATTTGAAAAATGGGAATATCCGGAAATTATTGATGGAAAACCAACCCGATACAACTGGGTTGTCCAGGCGTCCGACAGGTTGACATTGGGTTTCAAGACAGATATCGGCGCATTTACCTATATCAATGCCACGCATGAAGTGGAGATTCAGGAACATGTGCAGGTGGGGTCTCACTGCTCAATCTATTCTGTTTCAACCATTGATGGAAAAGCCGGAAAAGTCACGTTAATGAAAAACTGTGCCATTGGAAGTCATACCACAATAATGCCGGGGGTTACCGTGGGTGAAAATTCAATTATTGGCGCTCATAGTTTTTTAAACAGGGATATCCCGGCGAATGTGATTGCCTTTGGTGTTCCAGCCAGGGTGGTCAGAAAAATTGGAGAGTGATATGGAGTTTGCACCATGGCCCTTTTTTGGAGATGAAGAAATACAGGCATCTCTAAGGGTATTAAAGTCTGGGAAGGTGAATCAGTGGACAGGCACTGAAACCGTTTCATTTGAAAATGAATTTTCCAGTTATATCGGAACCCGGTATGCAGTTGCTTTGGCCAATGGAAGTCTGGCCCTTGATTTAGCTCTGATGGCCCTTGAAATTGGAAAGGGAGATGAGGTTGTTGTAACACCTCGTTCATTTGTTGCTTCTGTCAGTTGTGTCTGCCTGAGGGGGGCAACACCTGTTTTTGTGGACGTAGACCCGGAAACACAGAACATTACTTTTGAGAATATTTCAAAAGCAGTCAGCCAGAGGACAAAGGCGGTCATATTGGTTCATCTGGCAGGGTGGCCGGGTGAATTGGAAAAAATTCAAACCTTTTGTCAGCAAAAAGGCATTGCCCTGATCGAGGATTGTGCCCAGGCACATGGGGCGTCCTTTGCAGGCAAAAAAGCTGGAAGTTTCGGAGATTGCTCAATTTATTCCTTCTGTCAGGACAAAATCATGACCACGGGTGGTGAAGGCGGCATGTTGTTAACAAACCAAAAAGAAATATGGGAAAAGGTATGGAGTTTTAAAGATCACGGCAAAAAATATGACAAGGCCTTTTCTAAAGGCAAGGAACCTGGGTTTCATTGGGCAATTGAAAGTTTTGGAACCAACTGCCGAATGACAGAATTGCAGTCAGCCATTGGACGGGTGATGCTCAAAAAACTGGATACCTGGGTGGAAACAAGAAGGCAGTATGCTGATTTGCTGACAGAAGGATTTAAAAAAATTCCCGGATTACGGGTGACTGTGCCACCTCCTGAGATTTATCACTCGTATTATAAATATTATGTTTTTGTTAACCCGGAGGAATTGAAAGAAACCTGGACCCGTAATTCTATAATCAAAGCATTGAATGAAAAAAATATTCCCTGTATCACAGGAAGCTGTCCGGAAATATATCGGGAAAATGCATTCAAAAACGGTTTATATAGACTTCATGGCACCTCCGAAAACAAAGATGAGAACTATCTTCCTGTTGCAAGACAACTGGGGGAGACTTCGATCATGTTTATGGTTCATCCGACCTTGACACTGGAGTCCATCCACTATGTACTGGATCAGGTAAGGGATGTGATGAAAAAGGCATGCCGGTGAAATGATTTTCAGCAACCCATGAAACATTTTACTGCGGAAACAATATGGGTAGGGATAGGGGTCTTTCTCCCGACTATTGCTACTTTTGTGGGGGTTCGGCTGCTGACCGCTGCCATGTCTCCGGATGAATATGGCAGGCTGGCATTAGGTATCAGTGTTTCCATGGGGCTGGTTTATTCAATCGGAGTCGGCCTTTGGAGTACAGTCACCCGTTTTTTCCCAGTGGCTAAGGAAGATGGGAATGCAGACTGGTATTGGAGAGTAATACGCAGATCCCTTTTGTCCTTATCCGGTCTGTTTGTTTGTGCCGGACTGCTGGTCTGGCTGATTTTAAGCGTTTTGGGTGTTGGTTTTTATGAAACCTGCTTCTGGATTCTGGCACTGATTTTTGGAGGGATTCAAGTTGTCGGTGAGACTGGCAGTGCACTTCAAAATGCTGCAAGAAACCGGAAAATATTCAGCATACATCAGAATCTTATGGGTTGGGGACGTTTTCTGGGAGCCTGGCTTATCATTCAATACTGGATTCCAGGAGCCCTTGGTGCAATGCTGGGTTTTATAACAGCAGCCTTTGCTGTTATGATTTCTCAGCGCTATTGGGTTAAAAAAAAAATACTGCAGCAGTGGTCTGATACAAAAAGCCAAAAAGATACATCAAAAGCGTTTTTTAATTATTTAAAACCGCTGGCATACACTGGAATTTTTATCTGGATACAGCTTTTTGCAGACCGGTGGGCACTTAAATCGTTTGTCACGCTCGAAGATGTTGGGATTTATTTTGCCTTATACCAGATATCCTATGCTCCGGCGCTGTATTGTTCAAATTTTCTATTTCATCTTCTGGGGCCGGTATTCTTTGAAAAAGCCGGGGATGGCCATGATCATGAGCGTGTTGGATTAACTGCCAAACTGAATGAAAGAATCGTATTTTTTATTCTGATTTTGGTGCTCATTGGCGTTGGAATCGCTTTTTGGGCAGGGCCATATTTTTGTTCCCTGTTAATAGATTCTCAATATCAAAAAGGGTATTGGGCCTTCCCATGGCTGGTTGCCAGCAGTGGGATATATGCAGTTGGCCAGCAGTTTTTGATGTCGGTTTACAGTGGGGTGGATACCGGAATGATAATACCATTTCGGATTGTCACGACAGTGTTGGCCGTTGTGTGCTATATGCTGGGTGGAATGATTTACGGGTTTGAGGGCATTGTTGCAGGGGGGATGATTTTTTCAATACTGTATCTATGCCTGTCATTCTTGCTGCATAAACAGATGGGACCGCCCGGACTGAAATTGCCGGATCAGGGAAATCATATTCCATTATAACCGTGAACATTGTTTAATTAAAAGCAGGTTACAAAGTGAGTATTTTAGTTGATCATTATAATAAACTGTGGGAAGTAAGCTATATTCCGCCCTATGTTACCTCATTGCTTCCATTGCTTGAGGAGCTGAATCTGTCAAGCGAAACCAAAGTATTGGATATTGCCTGTGGAAACGGTGTGATTGGCAAATATCTGATAGACAGGTTTGATTGTAAAATCTGGGGGACGGATATTTCTGATGTGGCTCTGGAACAGTGTGAAGAAATTGGATATACCACAGAACGGGTGGACCTGGAACAGGAAAAAATGCCTTTTCCTGAACACAAGTTTGATCTGGTCATATTAAGTGCCATGCTTGAACACGTCATGGAACCGGACAAGATCGTTAAAATGGCCTATCAGAAGCTTTTACCAGGCGGTCGTGTTGTTATCCTGACTCCAAATGTTGTCTGGTGTTTTAATCGAATCCTTTTTTTGATGGGGAAATGGGATCATCCCCTTATGGGGGGGACAAAAGGTCATATCAGCTATATGAACAAAAAACAGCTTCAACAGATACTGGTGAAGGCTGATTTTGAAAATTTGAACTGGAATTATTCTGTTTTTTGTGTTGCGGGAAACTCAGATTTCTGTACAAAAGGGATCAGCGGATGGTTTATTCAGCGGTTAAATAATCTGCGGGTTCGATTGTGGCATTCTTTTTTTGCATTTAATTATATTGTGATTGCTCAAAAACCAACCTAAAGCAGATATTATAGATAGAATTCAGTTAAGTTGAGCCGCATATTTTTTAGATAAGGTTAAATTCGGAATGAAGGTTTTACATTTAGTAAAGACAACTGCAGGAGCGACATGGGCGCTGCTGCAGATGGGAGAATTGGTAAAACAGGGCGTTGAAGTTCATGTTGCATTGCCTTCATATTCAGGAAAAGCGCCTTTGTATCAAAAAGCAGGGATAACTGTTCATATCATTGATATGGATATTTCACTTCGATCCATTCGCAACATTTTCCCGATGATTAAAGCGTTCAGAAATTTACTAAATGAAATCCAACCGGATATTGTTCATTCTCATTTTTTCAGCACAACACTTGTTATGCGTCTGGCCATGAAAGGGCTCAAAATCCCGAAAATTTTTCAGGTTCCCGGCCCTTTGCATCTGGAATATTTTTTTTTCAGATGGCTTGAAATACAGGTATCAGATAAAAATGATTACTGGATAGGTTCCTGTGAGTGGACAAAAAAAAAGTACGAATCCATATTATACAAACATCTATTAACAGATGAAAAACGAGTATATCTGTCATATTATGGTACGGATATCACACCGTTTGTCCGATCGGACATGACATATCTTCGCAATGAACTGGGAGTGCCTGGCGTCACAAAAATTATTGGTATGGTTGCATACATGTACCCGCCTAAATATTATATCGGCCAGAAGAGAGGTTTGAAGGGCCATGAAGATCTGATCGATGCAGTGTCTATTGTCAGGAAAAAATATCAGAATGTGAAACTGGTTTTTGTTGGCGGAGCATGGGCAGGGGCAGACCGGTATGAAAAAAAAGTGATCGCATATGGCCAAAAAAAACTTGGCAATAATGTCTTTTTTTTAGGGACACGTTCAGATGTTGTAAAACTTTATTCTGGTTTTGATATTGCCGTGCATCCTTCCCATTCAGAAAATGTCGGCGGTGCTGTTGAGTCACTTTTAATGAATATCCCAACCATAACCTCTAACGTGGGAGGATTTCCTGATTTAATAAAACATAAAGAAACCGGATTGCTTGCTGAATCAAAAAATGTATCTGATCTTGCTCAAAAAATTCTGTTTTATCTGGAGTTCCCGCAGATTGCCCGGCAGAACAGTGAAAAGGGAAGAGCTCTTGCCAGGTATCTGTTTGACATAAAAAGGACTTCAAAAGAAATTAATGGTATCTACCAGACAATTCTGACATAGTTTAAAGGAATGTACAGTTGTCTTGATATGAACTCAGCGGAAAAAAATTATGAAGATCACTAAATATATGGATAAAATCAGTGCGGATAACCTGCTGTTTTTTTTTATTGCAGCAACGTTTGCATGTTTTCCGCTTGGAACAGCAGCTCCTCTGATTTCAATCGCATGTGCCTTTGCGGTTTTTCTTTTTTCAGGAAAATTTTTAACATGCAGGGTGTATAAGAAAAGATGGTTTATAACTGCCTTGATATTCGTAACTCTTCCCTGGATCGGTCTGTTGTATTCAAAAAATTTGGATTTGGGGATTGATTATGCGTTAAAGACGAAATACTGGATAGCTGTTTTTCTGACAGCAGCCATTGTGTTTAACAGAAAAAATATGAAAATGATCATTATTGCTTTTTGGGCAAGCCTTCTGGCAAGCAGCGTTGTAGCATTTTTTCAATATATTGAAATACTTCCCATTCCCGAATCCAGTTTTTTAGGGTTTGGGACGGTGTATACGGTGTTATCAATGTATTTGATCATAGGGATCATGATGGCTTCATATTATTATCGAAACTGCACGCGCACGGTTGAGAAAATTATGATGATTCTATTGATGGTGGCTTTTTTCTTTCACCTGGCTGTTCTTAATGGAAGAAACGGATATCTGGTTTTGTTTCTGGTGTCTCCTTTGATTGTGCATAATTTGACTTCAAAACTGTCGATTTCAATAAAACTGGTGACGTTTTTAATGTTAATCGGAATGCTGGCACTATCTCCGGTTGTCCAGCAAAGAACCAAAATGACATTGGACCATTTGAAGCGTACGGATGTCATTATGGAAGGAAAATTTGATCCACTGTTTCCACGGCCTTTCATGTTTCATCAGACATTTAAAATGATTGCCCAAAGTCCGATTATCGGTATTGGAACAGGCAGCCTGAAATATTATACACAAGAAACAGGGCATGTGGTGAATCATCCGCATAACAGCATGTTATATATGCAGGTAAGCTTTGGTATTCTGGGGACCCTCTCATTTTTCTGGTTATTTGGGACAATGTTTTGGATTTCATATAAAAACAAAGACACACCGTCAGGGTTTTTTGCATTCAGTATCTGCATGGTGATATTTTTAGGCGGTTTTTTCGATACGCTGATTATAAACGCAGGGACCAGCCTTTTGCTTCCAATGGGATATGGAATATTGAATCATCTGGATGCCTGAAGCAAAAAAAAACAATTTTTTTTAAAAAAAAGTGCAAAACTAGGGGTTTTCACGGATTGAAATGATCGCATAATTGGTATAGGTCTTTAGTATGAATCAGGGCACACCTTATTATGAAAAGGAGATGCACAATGAAATTATTTAAAAAAACCTCAGTTTTGATTTTAGTTGCGATGTTGTTTGTTGTAATGATCCAGCCTGTCATGGCCAGTAAAGGAAAAGTGAATATCAACACGGCTGCAAAAAATGAGCTGTTAATGCTCAAGCATGTGGGGGATAAAATTGCAGACAAGATCATAGAGTACCGTAAAGAAAATCCGTTTCAGAAGCCAGAAGATATCATGCAGGTGAAGGGTATTGGTGAAAAAGTGTTTGAAGCGAACAAAGATATAATTGTGGTGAAAGATTAATAAAAAATATTTTATTGCGCCCTGATTTGAAGTTCTTTTTAAAAGTATAAACTTGATATAGATAAGTTTTGTATTATTATCTGAACCATGCTGCCAAAAGGCAGCATGGTTTTTCTATATCCGGGCGGATTTGATGAATAAGGAGAGGATTCAGGCATTGGAAATTTCAAAAAGGTATTCAAAAAGATCATTCTGGGTGATAACGCTTCTTTTTATGCTGATTGCTGCAGGTGTCAGCGCGGAATTGTATTTTGGTATAGAGTGGGTGTTGAATCATTTTTCAAGAGGCGTTGCCCAGGATGCGGTTTTAAAAAAGGTTTCTTTTCTGGTTGATTATATAGAATGGGCTGATCTGCATCTATATAAAATTGTGATTCCGGCAGTGGTGGGTGTGATTTTAATCAAGGGGTGGATGCTTTGGCTGGTATTGAAATTATGCATATCCGGGATTTTTAAATTGTCTGATCCGACTCAAGAACCGGTCTTGGAGTCCGGTAAAAAGAAAAAAGATTTTATTGATCAAAGAATTGAGCAGGACAGAAAACGGCGTTTGTTTCTGCATACCTTATCTGTATTCCAAAGAGACGGCCGTCTGCTGGATTTTTTCCAGGAGGATTTAAGTTTGTATGAAGACGAACAGATCGGGGCTGCTGTAAGAAGCATCCAGGAAGATTGCAAAAAAGCAGTTAAAAAATATATTGATCCAGAACCGGTGATCGAGGATGAAGAAGGCAGCCATATCGTTGTTGAAAATGGGTTTGATATTGACTCAATTAAGTTGATTGGCAATATTTCTGGAAATCCCCCTTTTGAAGGAATTTTGCGGCACCGGGGCTGGAAAGCCGGGAAAAAAGAAATCCCCAAACTTTCCGATATCCAGGATTCAACCGTTATTACGCCCGCAGAAGTAGAAATACAATAAGATGAGCAAACGATTTTTTAGGAGTTGATTTGGATTTTCAGGACAAACACTATGTGATTGGTATTGATTTAGGCACCACCAATTGTTCTGTTTCATATGTTGATATGGAATCATTTAAGGTACAGACAGCAAATGGAACAAAGAATGAAAAAAAACAATACCTGAAGATATTCAATATCCCTCAGTTGACCGGGCATGGTGAGTTTACAAAAAATCCTGTGCTGCCCTCCTTTTTATATATTCCGGGTGACTATGATATTTCCAGAGAAGCATTAAAACATCCCTGGAAAAAACGGGAGGATCTTTTTGCCGGCAGTTTTGCAAGGGATCACGGGTCTAAAATCCCCTCCAGGCTGGTATCTTCTGCAAAAAGCTGGCTGTGCAATCCCAGGGCAGACAGAAAAGCAAAAATTTTGCCCTGGGGATCCCAGGGGGTTGAAAAAATTTCACCGGTGTCTGCCACTAAAGAATATCTTTTGCACATAAAAAGTGCCTGGAACTATTTTGTAAAGGATGAAGATAAATTCCTTGAAAACCAGTTCGTGGTGATAACGGTTCCAGCCTCTTTTAATGAAGAAGCCCGCGAATTAACCATGGAGGCAATAAAAGACGCCGGTTTCGGAACCTCTGTGACCCTGCTTGAAGAACCTTTGGCAGCATTTTACAGTTGGCTGGCTGATAATGAAGATGAATGGCCAGACAAGGTCAAGGCAGATGATTTGATTCTGGTGTGTGATGTTGGGGGCGGCACAACGGATTTCAGTCTGATCAGCCTTAAAGAGTCAGAGGGAAGCCCGAGATTTGAAAGAATTGCGGTTGGAGATCATCTGATTTTAGGCGGAGATAATATTGATCTGGCACTTGCCAGAAGGGTGGAATCAAAATTTAAAACCGCTTCAAAATTGACTGCTGACAAATGGAAAACGCTGTGTCACAGGTGTCGAGACGCAAAAGAACGTATTCTGGATAAAAATGAAGATTCAGTCCGTATTACCATAAAAGGAGAAGGCCGCTCGCTGATAGCAGGGACACTTGCCGCTGACCTGGATCGAAACGATGTTGAAACCATCCTGATGAACGAGTTTTTTCCCAATGCAGATTCAGACATGCTGGATACCTTTGATCGTGAAAAAGAAACAGCTGATTTCGGACTTCCGTTTGAAAAGGATTCGGCAGTTACAAAGCATATTATCAATTTTCTGGAAAAACACAGAGCCGATGTTAAAAAATATATAGATAAGGAGCCCATACCGGATTTTATCCTTTTTAACGGCGGAACACTGAAACCTGAACTTATCCAGAAAAAAATAATTGAGGCGATCCGAAAATGGTTTAAAATTTCTTCTGACAATACGCCGCAAATTCTTGAAAACCCATCACCGGAGTTGGCCGTCGGGATCGGTGCGTCCTATTATGGGCTTGTGAAACAGGGAGTTGGCGTAAAAGTGGGCAGCGGAAGTCCGAGAAGTTATTATCTGGGAGTTTCCATTGAGGGGCAGCATAAAACAAAAGCCGTCTGTCTTGTGGAAAGAGGTCTGGATGAGGGTTCTGTTATTGATCTTTCTCAAATGAAATATGAGGTCCGGGCAAATGAACCTGTGAGTTTTGATATGTATAGCTCAAGCTACAGATCCGGTGATGTGGCTGGAGATGTTATTGATATAGATGATTCTTTAAGCGTTATGACGCCACTGCAGACCGTGATCAAATTTGGAAAACAGGAGTCTAAAAAATTGATTCCAGTGAGTATCGGTGCGGAATATACCGAGATGGGAAGTTTATCCATGTATTGTTCCTCAGGGGTAAGTGATCATAACTGGCAGCTTTCCTTTCAACTCCGGGATTCGTCTTCGGTTCTGGAAACAGTCGAGACCGAAGTGTATGATCAAAGCACCATTCAATCTGCTTTGGACTGTCTTGAACAGGTATTTTCCGCAGAAAAAGAGGATTCCGGGAACACGGATGAGGGAATTGTTAAGCAGATTGAAAATCTGGTGTCCCAGAAAAAAGGGAACTGGCCATTATCCTTTTTACGTGCCATGGCAGATAAACTGATTGCCATGGAAAAGACAAGAACCTTGTCTGCAGCACATGAAGCAAGATGGCTGAATCTGACGGGATTTTGTATGCGGCCAGGCTTTGGTGATGTGTTTGATGAAGACCGTGCACAAAAATTGTGGAAAATCTATCTATCGGGTCTATATTTTGAAAAAATCAAGCAGAACAGACTTGAATGGTGGATATTTATCAGAAGAATTGTGGCAGGCATGAAAGCCGGCCAGCAACGGCAGATATTCCAGGATATCTCGCCAATACTGTTGAAAACAAAAAATCATAAAATATCCCCCCAGGAGCAGATAGAGTTGTGGATGACAGCCGGAAATATGGAAAGACTCCTGGTAAAAGACAAGATTGTCCTGGCAAAAAGCATACTGCCTCAACTTGGCCCTGGCAAAAATCAGGGGAATCTATTTTGGACGCTATCCAGACTGGGTGCCAGAGAGCTTTTATATGGATCGACGGACAGAGTGGTGCCCCCAAAAGAAGTGAGTCGATGGATTCATCAGATTATTAAAAAAACATGGAAAAAGAATGAGCCTGTGGAAACCATGGTTACACAGATGTCAAGGAAGACAGGGGACAGAACACGGGATATGGATTCAGAAGACAGAGAAGCTGTTGTGAACTGGCTTTCCCAAAGAGGCGGGCAGGAAAAACGGATTCATATGATAATCACAAAAGTTGAACTGGAAGCCAAGGAAAAAAATATTCAGTTCGGAGAAGGTCTCCCGGCCGGGCTGGTATTAAAGACATAAAAATATTTAATTCTTATTAAGAAAGTGTTTGACAAAAATTTGCAGTTCATATATTCTTCTCGAGTTCTCCCGAAAGAGGATGAATGCTTAGTTTGATCTTTGA
>JAHJLV010000017.1 GCA_018821535.1 Pseudomonadota bacterium
GCACTTAAAAATCTTGCATGTGCTGCCGCGTTTGAAGATCCGAGGTTTCCTGAAGTTGAAGAGAATGAACTTATTAATATAAATATTGAAATATCAATATTTATATTGACTATTCAGACACCAGCAGTTATCCATATTATATGAAACCATCACCCACCGAATTTGAAGCCAGCAGTTCAGAAAAACAGACGCTGGCGCTGGCTTCACTGTTTGATAATCAATTTTCCATAGACTGGATTCAGGATCTTTCCCATGCAAAAGCCACCCTCATTCTCACCAGTTTTGAAAATGCGGTTGCAGAAGACATCCTTCAGAAAAACGATCTGGGCATTTTCTCCTTTAAGGATCAAAAGATCAAAAAACAATTGCAAAACATGATTTCCGAGCCACAGCGTCAGGATCTTCACAGGCAGATTGCACAGCTGATGATCAATGAGGCCCCGGACAATGAACAGGCCATTCTGGCTGCTGCGGGCCAGCTTCTCCATGTTTCCAACGACCTTGAAGGATGCAGGATACTGCTGGATGCCGGTGACCGGTACAGACAAAACGCCAGGTCCGAAGACGCACTGGAATGTTATAAAAAAGCGATTTCAGACCTTGAGGACAGGCGCGGGCGGGCAGAAGACACACTGTTTATCAAAACCGTCATCGGGTATTCCAAGGACAGACTGTCCATCAATATACCGAACGTTGTACTGTCACTTTTAAAAAAAGCCCTTGCCCGGGCCCAGCATATCAACGACAGGTCTTTGCAGTCCATTTTACTTTTGCATATTGCGGCAGTTCAATATGAACTGATTCAATACCGGTCTGCACAGCAGTATTTTTTCAAGGGCCGGAAAATCGCAAGAACGCTCAATGATCCTGCTGTCGAAAGAACGCTGGACGCCTGCAGCCTGGTTCACTACTGCTATTCAGGCCTGTTTGAAAAAGCGGTTCAAAAATATGAATCCATTGAATCCGGCTCTTCCAGAAAACCGCCCGAATACCGGCTGTCGCTGAAGATGGGCATTCTGCTGGGTTTTTGTTATGCCTATATCGGACAGATTCCCCAGTCTTTAGGAAAACTCAATCAGCTTCGGGATGATGCCATTGCCTTGAACGACCATGATGCCCTGAACCGTGCATCGGTTTACATTGCCTTTGCCCTGATCATGAAAAATGATCTTGAAAATGCCGGTCTCCAGATACAGGAAACCTTTAACTCCGCAACCAAAATGGACAGCATCACCCGAAGCTTTGCCAATCTTTTGCAGGCCCGCATTTATTTTGAAAAAAATGACAATCAAAGATCCAGCGAATATTTAAAACTGGCCATGAAAGAACGAAGCACCTATTCTTTTACCAGCCGGGGCCAGCTTTTTGAATTCTGCCTTGCAATGGAACGTAAAACCTATCCGCCTGTCCCCGGATTATCCCTGGAACACGAAATCAAGATGGCCATTGATATCGGCAATATTTATTATCAGGGAATTGCCTATCGCTATCTTGCCTGCATGCAGGAAGACAAAAACGACGCTCCTGAAACTATCTTGAACAGTTTTAAAACCTCTCTTTCCCTGCTGGAAAAATCCGGTGGTCAATTTGAGATTGCCAGAACCAAAGAGGCCCTGGCCCGGTATTATTATACCCATGGTAACCTTGCAGGCGCCCGGAAACATATCAAGGATGCGGCAAAAATCTATCAGAACTACGGAAACAGACAGGTGGCAGATGATCTGGGGCATTTGCTGGGAAATATACAGATCAAAGAAAATCTGGTGGAGGAAATACTCAGTTTCGGGCCTGAAGTTGTGGAAATTAAAGATATCAAAATCGTGGCCCAGAGAATTTTATCCATCATCATCCGGATCACCCAGGCCGAGCGCGGCGCAATTTTCCTGTATCCTGATACATCCGGAGCTCAGGATATTGAACTTTTAGGCGCCAAAAATCTGTCAGAAGAAGACATGGAAAAACCAGGATTTGAGATGTCCAGGCAGATGATTCTTAAATCTGCACAGAACTGCAAGGAATATCTGGACTCAACATCTTTGGATTCCGCCACAGGCAACAACAGTTTTCAGAATGACGACAGCATCAAATCAAGAATCTGTGTACCGCTGTTACGGCGTGGCAAAGCCATCGGTGTGCTGTACCACGACAACCGGCTTTTCCAGAGCACATTCAAAAGACAGGATTTAAAAATTCTGTCCTATTTTGCCGCTTTTGCTGCCATTGCGCTGGATAATGCCCAGGCGTATGAAAAAATAAAAGCCCTGAACCAGCGGCTTTTTGAAGAAAAAAATTACCTGGAAGAACAGCAGCTTGAGCATCTTCATTTTGAAGATTTTGTGGCTGCAAGCCCGGAAATCAAAAAAGTCCTGACCCTGGTAAAACGGGTGGCAGATACAGAAGCCACTGTATTGATACTGGGGGAAACCGGGGTGGGCAAAGAAATGGTGGCCCGGGCCATTCACCAGCAGAGCAGAAGAAGAGACAAACCATTTATCCGGGTCAACTGCAGCGCCTTTCCAGAAAGCCTGATCGCTTCCGAACTGTTCGGACATGAAAAAGGATCATTTACCGGTGCTGCCAAAAGACGGATCGGACGTTTTGAACTGGCAGATACCGGAACACTTTTTCTGGATGAAATCGGTGATATTTCCATGGATATCCAGATCCGTCTGCTGCGGGTGCTGCAGACCCGGAAATTTGAACGGGTGGGATCAAGTGAGACCATCAGTTCGGATTTCCGACTGCTGACCGCCACCAACCGCAACCTTGAAAAAGCGGTTGCCCAGGGTCAATTCCGGCAGGATCTGTTTTACCGTCTCAATGTGTTTCCCATTCATGTTCCGCCCTTGAGAGAAAGAATGAAAGATGTTTCTCCCCTTGCCGTGTATTTTCTGAAAAAACATTCCGACAGAATGAATAAATCCTTTAAAGGCATTGCAGAAAAAGAAATGGAAAAGCTTTTAAGCTATCACTGGCCCGGAAATGTCCGGGAACTTGAAAATGTCATTGAAAGAGGGGTTATCCTTAACACGCGCGACCCTTTCACCATCCCTGAACTGAGCCTTGACACCTCTGATGCGGCCAGCCCGGCAAGCCCCATCCCGGGGCAGATCACCCTTGAAGAAATGGAGCGCCGATTTATCTTTGACACGCTGGAAAAAACAAACTGGAAAATTTACGGCACCACAGGTGCTGCAAATCTTCTGGGACTGCACCACAGTACCCTGTATTCGCGCATGAAAAAACTGGGAATCCAGAACCCGAATAAAAAATAATCAGCAATTATCCTTCAAAATTCATAAGTAAACAGGATAAAAATTTGTTCCATCAGGAACAGATGTAATTATATTGGTAAAAAAAATGCCCAATTTATGAAAATAAATTCATAAAAAAAACAGGGCTAAACAACAAGTTCGGCGCATACCGATTTCTCTGTCATCTAATTTGCTTTAGGGTAATTTTATAACCATTCATTTTTATTAGCTAAATATGCATTTTAATCATGAAAAAAAATATAATCATTGTGCAGAATTGATAAAATTTTCAATCAGGCATAAATATTGCTCTAAAAGTTCAAAATGAAATACAAGGATATGTTAAATTGAGCAGTAATTCATATTTTAATCTTGAACGTGTAAAGGATCATGTCATGGCTATAAATAAGTTTAGATGGTTTGTGGGAACAGTATTTCTATTTTTATTGGTATCTGCTTATGCCTATGCAGATGTGAATGTTATTGCAGAAGGCACATATACAGACACCCAGCTTACCGTAACAATTTTTGTTGATACAACTGATCTTACAAATGGGGATGCAGACCCCATTGTCAGCTATGGTGTGAAATTAATTTACTCGCCAGCAGATCTGACCAATCCAACAGTAACCGAAAATGATACAGACTGGTATTTTGGTTCACCCGAAGCGCCTTTGCCAACCCCCAATACCGCCCCGGATACATCAACAGACGGAGAAGTGATCATCGTCGGCGGGAAAATTGATATATTAGAGCCAACAGCAGGCGTTTCTGGTCCGAAAGTTCTTCTGGCAACGGTTGTTTTTGACAGAATTTCTGAAAGCATTCCAGAAGTTTCCCTTGAACTGGGGAAAGCAGGAACGTATGCAAATTTTGTAACCAATGTCGGCGATGTGCTTGACGGAACAGACCGGATTAATTTTTTGTCTTCCGCTATTACCCAGGAGTGTATTCTTAATGGGGACTTGAATGGTGACAATCGTGTCAATATGTCAGATTTTTATATCATGCAAGCAAACTGGGGGCGGACAGGTGAGAACATCGCTGATTTGAATGGAGACAATCGTGTCAATATGTCAGATTTTTATATTATTCAGGCAAACTGGGGCAAAACATGCCCTTAATTTTTTTGATACATAACTTAAAGGAACTTTTCATGAAAAAACAGATTATTTTATTAATAGCCATTGTAAGTCTTTTGTTTACAAATACTGCGCAGGCAGCATTTTCCTTTGATATTCAGGACTCTGGGAACGAAGGTATTTTTAATATTGTATTTCAAACAAATGAAGATGTACTTTTAAATGCGTATTCATTGGGTTTTTCCTATGATTCATCAGAACTTGTTTTTGTTGATTATACGAATACACCTTTAACAGGAATGTTCACTGGTGGGTTGGGCACAATAGTAAATTCTTCTCCTGGAATTCTGTCCAATTTTTACGCGATTACTTTTTCAGCAATAAAAGTATCTGCTGGAACAATAGAATCACTGGGAACTTTAACTTTTGATGTTCTTCCAGGAGCAACTAAAAATAGTTTTGTTGATTTGCGATGGAATTTGGAAGATCTTGATTTTATATATAATGTTAATGGTGTCGAATATTCGAAAGCATTAGGCAATCTGGCTTTCGGCTTATCAAGCCCCTCCATTGATGTCGGAACTGCTGTTCCAGTGCCGTCATCAATACTTCTTCTGTGCGGCGGGCTTTTTGCACTACTGGGTATACGGCGGGAAAAACAATAGCTGTTTTACTCGAAAACAGTATCTTAAACACAGGACAACGTTTCAATACGTTGTCCTGTGTTTAAAAAAAGGTGAGCTTTCATATTCTGATGATAATCAGATATAAAGGTATTTTTTTACCGATTTTCTGCCTATTTTTTATTCAACTCTTTTTCAATCGCTTCCGACATCCCTTTAAGAGAATGGTCTTTAATGAATCTGCCGCCGATATAGATGGATGGAACACCCCTGATTTTCATCATTTCTGCCATCTGAACATCGGAATTGATCTGGCTTATAATCAATGGGTCCTTTATATCATCATCAAACCGCTCCATATCAAGTCCTGCATTTACGACGATTTCCCTGATTTTTTCATCGCTTAACCGGCTGTATTCTTTATAAAGAGTCCTGGACACCTCGGGAAACTTTCCCTGTCTGGCTGCAGCAATGGATGCGATGGCCGCTGTCATGGCAAATTTATGGCTTTGCAGGGGATAATGCTTGTTTACAAGATTGACCTGGTCTGGATATTTCTCGAGCAACCGCTCAAGGGTTGGATAAATTCTGGTGCAATACGGACACTGATAATCTGAAAAAATAAAAATGCTCACCTTTGCATCTGCCTTCCCGATCACCTGGGAATGGCCGATTTTTATGTCAAAAACCGGCGTTACTTCAACAATGGAGATTTTCTTATTTCCTGCATCGGTCAAAAGCAGGGTTTCCTCATTGGGCCCGATGGTAATCTGAGAATATTCCTCCTGCAGGGGAATACTTTCAACCAGCTCTTTTTTGGGCATTGAATAGACTTTTATACTTCCACGGCACAGAACATAAATCGTGGCTCCGTCTATTGAAATGGCAATACCAACAGGTGTGTCATCCAACTGGATACCGTCCATAACCCGCCATTCGATTTTGGCGCAAACAGGCCCGTAGCACATAACTGTCAATGCAATTGCCGCAACAATAATAATTAATTTTTTTTTCATAAGGATTGCCTCTTCTGGTTTTAATAATTATCAACACCCGACTCCCGGAGAGCCGGATTAAACACTTGCTTTCGGTTTATTTAAAGCAGTAACGAATATGTCGCCTCTGTGTTTATACAAAATCAGAACAGCTTTTACAAGATGCCCTGGAACATGATTTTTATAGTTGTTTATCATGGTAAAACAGACATGAACACCATAAATAATCAGTAAGGCTATCTCGGTAATTTGTTTGGACTTTATGTCTTTTGAAACTTGTGATTTCTTTTGTTTTTGTGATATAACCTGCCATGGTAAAATCACTGGTTAAAATTCTGTCAAATGGGTTGAATTCCATTAAATCTGTGAATGTGTCGGCCGGTTCTTTTTCATTGTTGAAATCGTTCGCATGGCTTACGCTTTTGTTGGTAACCCTTTCTGTCGGGACGGGCATCAGATTGTGGGAGATGCCTGACTGGAAACGGCCCGGACTGATGGTTGCCGACGAGGTGCTCCTTTCAAAACATGACGGCTACGGCTGGCTGGCCGGTGCCAAGCGTATCAATCAGCACAGCACCACTCTATTTTCCACATGCATCCGCATATTGCATGAGACAACCCACATTCCGCTTGACCGTATCGGGTTCTGGCTCCCTGCCGTGCTGGCACCCCTTGCTGCAATTCCGGCCTGCCTGCTTGCTTTCTGGTGGAGAATTCCAGAAGCCGGTCTCGTTGCCGGTATCATGGCAGGCTCGTCCATAGGATATTTCATTCGTACCCGCATTGCCTGTCTTGATACTGATCTGATTACGCTGTTCTTTCCTCTGTGCCTGGCCGCGGGACTGATCATGTGGATTGAATCCCTGGCACCGCCACCCCGGGGCAAAGGATATGCGCCCTCACCCGCGATTATCCTGTTTCAGGCATTCCTGCTGGGACTCCTGTACCGCTGCTATATTGCCTTTTATCCCAGCGGCGAGCCAGTGGGTCTGAGCATTATTCTAACAGCCTTGATGGCTGGAATACTTCTTTCAAAGACCGGATTCCGCCTGCTGATTGCCGCTGGCATTCTTATTGTGTGTCTTATGGGTGAAGGGCTCTGGCAGGGAACTGTCCTTGCAGCCGGGGTGGTGATTTTCATCTGGTTTCGGCCGGACCTGTTTGCCGACAAAAAATCAGGTGGTGTATTGCTTTTATTTTTATTGGCCGCCTGGTTGGGACTTTCCGATTTTGGTGCAAAAGCCTCTGATATCTGGTTTCACCTCAGCCGTTATGGCAGGATGATTGACAGCGCTGCGACAGCTGCATTACCGCCGATCATCAATACCGTTCCCGAGGCCTGGCCTGTCAGCCTTGACAGTGCTGTTTTTTTTACAGCCGGCAACTGGCCCCTTTTCATTGCCGGCATTGCAGGAATGGGCATCATTCTGTGGAAGCATCCCGGCGCCCTGATTCTGCTCCCCCTGCTTGCACTTGGTCTGGGAAGCCTCTGGCTGGGTATCCGGTTTACACTATATGGCGGGGCAGTACTGGGAATCGGTCTGGCCTGCGGAACCGCACTGTTGTCGCGCACTGTGCATATGCCGCGCTGGGTCTCCATAAGCATCCAGCTTGGACTGGTCATTGCCGTATGCTGGCCTCTTGTCAGGACTGCGAATGCTGTTGATCCGGAGCCGGTTATCTCTGAACCCCTTGTCAGTGCCCTGCTTGAGCTCAAACAGCAATCAGCGCCGGATGCGCAGATATGGGTCTGGTGGGATAAAGGGTATGAGGTACAATATTTTGGTGAGCGGATGACCCTTGTTGATGGCTATCACAACTCAGCCGAGGAAATTTTTCCTGTGGCCTATGTACACACTGCCCCCTCTCCACTCACTGCCTATCAAATGATCGTGCGCTGTGTGCAGTTGCAGCAATCCGCAGGTCCGGCAGCAGACCAGGGATCACGGACGCCCTTGTATCGGAATCCGTTTCCGGGCCTGATACAGAACATGCCGCCAGCAGACATCCGTGTTTTCCTGCAGGAACTTAAACGGCCGAAAGCTGCCTGGTCCCACGATCTGCCGGAACAGTATCTGCTGTTCACCTGGGAAGGTCTGCAAAGGGCGCATACTGTTCTGTCATACGGCACCTGGGACTTTGTGAAAGGCAATTCCGGCCCGGGATATGTCATGATGATCCGGGAACGATCCACGGTTGATATGGAGACCGGCATTATGAAAGTCAAAGACAGGACCTATCCCCTGAGCTCAAAAGATGTGATTACAGACGATCAAAGAAAGCATTTTACCTGGCCGCAGAAAAATGGCCGGCATGCTGTTGTACGACCGGCTGACGGGGTTACATTTCTGATGGATGATACAGCCTATCAGACCATGATGGTGCAGATGCTTATCGCTGAGCCCCAGAATTTTGAGCCCTATTTTGAACTGATAGTTGACCGTTTTCCGTATGCCCGCATCTACCGGGTCAATCCTATTCTCACCCGCCTGCCACCGGGTGCTGTTATTCCGGCAGAAACAGGTCATGCAAAATAAAAAAACCATTCGCCTGCTTTTAACCGGAGGAGAAACCGGCGGCCATCTCTACCCTGCCCTGGCCGTAGCCGAGATGCTGGCCAAAATCGTTCCGGGATCTGAATCCATTTATGTGGGGGCAGCAGGCCGCATTGATATGAAAAAAAGTATTGGTGCAGAATACACCACCCATTCTCTCTCAATGGCCCCCTATGACCGGAAAAGTTTATTTGGAAATCTGGGACTTCCCTGGAGACTTTTCAAAAGCTTTTTTCAGACATTGCACATTCTGCAGCAATACCGCCCACATGCAGTGATGGGTGTGGGGGCATTTCCCAGTGTGCCTGTCATTTATGCAGCATGGTTGAAAAAAATACCCACACTGCTGCTTGAACCCAATGCGCAGCCGGGTCTGGCAAACACCATTCTTGCAAAATTAGCGCATCGTATCTGTGTTTCAAAGGCGGGGATGGACGCCTTTTTCCCCCAAGATAAAATCGTGAACACCGGTACCCCGATGCGAAGCAGTCTGTTACAGGAAGCGTCTGACCGAAAAGGAAGCTGCTCATTATTTGGCATTCCACCAGACACCAGAACAGTGTTGATCACCGGCGGCAGCACCGGGTCAATCACCATTAACAATATGGTTCTGGAAAATCTGGATCGTCTTGCCGGCAGTATCGGTCATCTGCTCTGGCAAACCGGGGAACGGGATGAAAAACGTATTCGCGCGGCAACAGGTACTCACCTGCCTGAAAACTGCACCATACTGCCCTATATTGACAGGATGGGCTGTGCATATGCCGTGGCCGACCTTGTGATTTCTTCAGCCGGAGCAGTCAGTCTCTCTGAATTGGCACTGCTTGGAAAACCTGCTGTGATTATCCCGGATCCCGATGTCACAGAAAATCACCAGCTGAAAAATGCTCAGGATCTGCATGATAAAAACGCCTGCATTCTGTTGGACCCGGGCATTCCTTCCCGACAGGCAGCAGCACGTATCATGGAATTGATAAATTCCCCATTAACGCTTGAACAATTGAAAAACAATATTCTGCAACATGCTGAACCTCAATCAGCCCGGCTGATTGTTGAGCAGATTCTGCAACTTGTTATTCAGCGGACATCAGACCGCTGAATAACAAGGACATACATTATTTAATTACGGGGTCAAGCGCCGGGCATCGTCTGCCTAACATCTCACAGTTCTCTCCATCAAACCAGGAACCGCCCATCGACTTGCACTGGGCCTGACTTCTTGCATCCACACACCTTACCGGCACAACAGAAGGATCAGTGGAGATGGTGCTCAGGCAACAGGCCCCTAATGCTATGGGCGTTACCTGGCATTCTGCCGAACTCAGATCAGAACACTGCCGATTTGATGAGAATTTTCCACCTAATTTTTTGCAATTGCTTTCCAGCATCCAGTTTGCACATTTTATAATGCCCTCGGCATCTTTATAACAACAGGCACCGTAAGGCGGACAAACAGATCCGTCGATTTCTTCACACGTCTGTTCCTGATACCAGCTGCCCTGGAGCAGTTTACATTTATACTCTGTCAACTTGTCCAGGCATTGAACCGGGAACACACCGCTCTCGTTCACATAGGAAATCTTCGGGTGGCAGCAGGCACCGGTGGGTACCGGTACCGGGCATTCTGCAGATGACAGATCGGAACACTGCCGGTCAGCATAAAAAGATCCGCCGGCATCCGCGCATGCAGAAGTCGTGACATCATCATTGCACACTGCAGTGGTGGTTCCGTCTCCCGACATCATGGTCTGGCAGCAGGCCCCTTGGATTTCCTGAATCGGCGGGCATTCTTCATAACTCAGTTGAGAACAATTCTGCTCTTCATACCAGCTGCCGCCCATGGCGGTACACTGGGTTTGGGTTCTTGCATCCACACATCTTACCGCAGTGGAGATGTTGCTCAGGCAACAGGCACCGGTAGCCGCAGGGGGAACACATTGGGCTTCAGCACAGGTCTGATTTGCTTTAAATTCTCCTGATAGTTTGGTGCAAGCGCTTTCCAGCATCCAGTTCGCACATTTATCAATTCCCTGGGCATCTGTATAACAGCAGGCACCGTAAGGCGGACAAACAGATCCGTCGAGGTCTGCACACTTCTGATCCTGATACCAGCTGCCCTGGAGTATTTTGCATTTGTACTCTGTCAACTTGTCCAGGCATTGAACCGGAAACACACCGCTTTCGTTCACATAGGAAATCTTCGGGTGGCAGCAGGCACCTGTGGGCACCGGGACCGGACATTCTGCCGATGACAGTTCGGAACACTGGCGGTCTGCAAAGAAAGATCCGCCGATATCAGAACATTGAGAAATGGTCACGTTATTATTGCATACTGCAGTGGTCGAGCCGTCTCCCGATGTCATGGTACTGCAGCAGGCACCAATAGCCTCCGGGATCGGCGGGCATTCTTCATAACTCAGTTGAGAACAATTCTTTTCTTCATACCAGCTGCCGCCAATGGCGGTACACTGGGTTTGGGTTCTTGCATCCACACACCTTACCGGCACAGTTGACCCATCAGCGCCGGTGCTGGTCAGGCAGCATGCCCCAACAGCCGGGGGGGGTACACATTCCACTTCAGCACAGGTCTGATTTGCATGAAAGGTTCCTGATAATTTGCTGCAACTGCTTTCCAGCATCCAGTTCGCACATTTTTTAATTCCCTCGGCATCTTCATAACAACAGGCGCCGTATGGTGCACAAACAGATCCGTCGAGGTCTGCACACTTCTGATCCTGATACCAGCTGCCCTGGAGTATTTTACATTTGTATTCTGTCAACTTGTCCAGGCATTGAACCGGAAACACACCGCTCTCGTTCACATAGGAAATCTTCGGGTGGCAGCAGGCACCGGTAGCAGCCTGGATCGGGCACTCTTCCGATGACAGCTCGGAACACTGCCGGTCTGCAAAGAAAGATCCGTCAACCGCCGCACATTCATCACCGGTCATACTATCACAAACAGCATAAGATGTTGAACCGTCACCTGACAGCATGGTCCGGCAGCAGGCCCCGGTAACCGGTGGAATGGGCGGGCATTCTTCTTGTGAAAGAGAATCACAGGTTCTTGCACGGAACCAGCTGCCCTGAAGCAGCTGACATTTATACTCGGTCAGGCTGTCCAGACATTGCACCGGAAATACACCGCTTTCATTTACATAGCTTATTTTAGGCCGACAACAGGCACCGGTTTCGGTTCCAGTGGACGGACATTCATTCTCTGTCAGATCTGCGCATAACTGGTCCTGATACCATTTTCCCCCTATATCCATACATTGCGGCTTGGTTCGGGCTTCAATACATCTGTCCGAAAGACCACTGTCTCCCTGGGAAACACAGCATGCTCCCTGGGGTTCTGCCCCCACAGGGCATTCTTCTGAAGAAAGGCCGGCACATTGTCTATTTTCATGAAAGGTGCCATTCAATTCATTAATGCATATACGCTCAGATACATTGTCTTCACATCGAGTAACAGGAATGCAGTTTTCATCTGCTGTGTAACAACATCCACCAAATGGCGGACATTCCGCACCGGTTGCGGCCGGATTTATCCCTGGATTTAAATCGTCGCAGTCCCCTGATACACCATTCAGCTCTGCCGCACTGTAATAATCTTCGTCTGGTCGGCTCTGGCTCCATCGGGTTGTTCCATCGGAATACCCATCTTTATCCTGATCTTTGTACCAGCGTGTCTGCCCGACGTTTTTGGCAAAAATTCTCAGGTCTTCACCGTCAATATCATCGTCTGCTTTTACATCCAGACCAGTAACGGGATTGTAAAGCAATTCTATTTCCGTTTGGGCCAGAGCACGGTCATACAGCCTGACATCATCCATTTGACCTGAAAAAAAGTTGGCCGGTGACATTCCACTCCATGCTGATCCCATGGATATCAGGTTTAATCCGGTATCTTTAACCTGATAAAAATTATTTTTTGACCAGAGAAGTTGGCCGTTTTTATAAAATAAAACCCTGCTATACTGTGTGCCGTTCTTTTCCACAACAACAGCCAGATGCTGCCAACCAGTGGTTTTTATCCCTTCCGAATACGACACGGTACCGATCACAACACTGTATCCGCCATTGGAAAACCCGACAGCAATCAAAGGATTTCCACTGGCAGACGGTTTTCCAAAAAACATCCGGCCATCCGCGGTATCGTGCGGATTAACCCACATGGACACAGAAAAAACCAGCGGAAGATTGAAGTTTCCGGCCGAAATATAGTCATCGTGACCATCAAAAGAATAGGCGCTGTCAGGATTTCCAACCCTGTCAGCCGAAAGGGAAACCCCGTTATATTCAATGCCGTGATATCCATCCGGGCCCGCATCCATGGGGCCGCCGTCAAACGGATAATAGGCGATCAAGCCGTCCCGCAGTCCTGCATACGCATTTATTGACAGCCCTAAAACGCTTACCCAAAGAATGATCAACCAACAAAACGCCTGAATGGTGGAACCTCCCGTGCGGATTCTTTTCATGTCCTGTCGCGCTCCTTTAATGTCTTTTAAAATCTGTCTAAATTATCTCAAATTTCATCAGTTTCAAGTTATTCAATTGCAGATGATAATGGTATTAGCGTGGTAATTATGATAGCCCTTCTTATCATCTTTTGCTTCCTGAATTACAGCAAAAAATATGCCAGTTTGCATGTTTTTGAGGAATATTGACGGATTAATAGTATTACAAAAATTTTGTTTAAAATATAGTTTTTTGATAGCCTTTATACAAAGCCGTTCTTAAGATTTTTTCTTTAAACTTGATGCTTTCCGGTTTCTTAGACGTTGTCTGCTTCAGATTAAAATACGTGTAATATGTTTTTTACATGTGAAAAAAAATTCTTAAATTGTGAAAAAAAATTCTTTTAAAACGGTATTTTATTATAACATTAAGGCGTTTAAAACCTCTTGCCACTGACTGCGGTTAATAAAATGATTGACATTTATTAAAAATCTGTTTAATTGTTCGTATACAGAGGATTGAAACCATGAAAGAAATGCCCGAAGATCTGCCGGATTGTACTGTGTTTCTGCTGGGGAAAGCCTATCAGAAAGCCCATGGGGAATTCAAAAACCGGCTTAAACCGTATGATCTCACCAATATGCAGCATCTGGTACTTGAAGGACTCTGGTATAAGGATGGCATCACTGCAACCGAACTTGGGAAAACGCTCATCCTCGACAAGGCAACCCTGTCCGGGGTTCTTGACCGCATGGTTGAAGGCGGCTGGATTGTCAAAACCCAGGACCCGGAGGATAAAAGAGTCAGCAGGCTTTTTCCGTCGGACAAGGCCAACCGGATGAAGACAGAATTGATTGAGGTTCGAAAACAGGCCAATGAGGATCTGCTTGCAGAGTTCAGGCCCGAAGAACGGATATTGTTGAATCGGTTTCTGTGGGATTTGATCTGAGTGGTTCCGATCAGGTATTTTGCATACAGACCGTTGGTATGCAAAGTTTTGTATTACCAACATATATATAAATGAGGTGTTCAGACATGCTGTTATTAAACCCTAAAAATTATCAGGACAGAAACTACCCGGATGATCGCTCAAAAGAGATCATGCTCAAAACCATTGACTGGTTTGAAACAAAGGGACTGGAAAAAATGAAGGCGGATTACCGGTCACGGGAATTCACCTATGACTTTGCCCAATTCATTCAGAAGGAAGGGATTTTTGAAACCCTTTTTCTTCCCAAAGGATACGGAAGCGAGGACCAGTATTACAGCACCTACCGCATGTATGAATTCTCGGAAATCTGCGGTTTTTACGGAACCGCATACTGGTACATGTATCACGTCTCCACCCTGGGTCTTGATCCGGTATTCCTCGGAGACAACGAAGCATTCAAGCATGCGGCCGTGGAAACGCTGAGAAAAAATCCCCTGTGTGCCTTTGGACTGTCTGAAAAGGAGCATGGTGCAGATATCTATTCATCTGACATGAAGCTTTATCCCCAGGCAGATGGAACCTTTCTGGCAAAAGGATCCAAATATTATATCGGTAATGGAAACGAAGCCGGGATTGTTACGGTTTTCGGTAAAGTGGACGGAACAGACGACTATGTGTTTTTTGCTGTTGATTCAAAACATGAAAAATATGAATGCGTTCAGAATGTCATCTGGGCCCAGAATTATGTTTCAGAATTCACGCTCCATGACTATCCGATTACAGATGCGGATATCCTTTCCAGAGGAGCCAAGGCCTGGGATGATATGCTCAATACCATCAATATCTGTAAATTCAATATCGGTTCCGGGGCAACCGGCATTGTGACCCATTCCTTTTATGAAGCACTGAACCATGCGGCCCATCGGAATCTTTACGGGAAATATGTCACTGAATTTACCCATGTGAAAAAACTTTTTGTGGATTCCTTCTGCCGCCTTGGCGCCATGAAGCTGTTTGGATTGAGAGCCACAGACTATATGCGGAATGCGTCCTCTGAAGACAAACGCTATCTGCTGTATAACCCGATCATGAAAATGAAAGTGGCCCTTCAGGGAGAAGCGGTTCATGAGATGCTCTGGGATATTATCGCAGCAAGGGGATTTGAAAAAGATATTTATTTTGAGCAGGCCGTCACCGAGCTTCGGGGATTTCCGAAACTTGAAGGCACACGGCATGTCAACATGGCCCTGATTGTCAAATTGATCCCCAGCTATTTTTTCAATCCAGGTCAGTTTGATGCTGTTCCCAGGATCATTGATGCCCGGAATGATGATTACCTGTTTGAGCAGGGGCCCACCCGGGGATATGCCAAAATACAATTCCATGATTACCGTCTGGCTTATAACAGCAAGGATCTTCCCAATATTGCCATTTTCAGGGAACAGATCAGGGCATATGAAGAATTTCTCATGGTGTCGGGCATGGAACTGAAAGACCAGATGATGAATGATTTTGATTATCTTCTGGCTGTGGGTGAGATTTT
This sequence comes from Pseudomonadota bacterium, assembly GCA_018821535.1. Lineage (GTDB taxonomy): Bacteria > Desulfobacterota > Desulfobacteria > Desulfobacterales > Desulfobacteraceae > Desulfobacula. Next base: position 15,448 of record JAHJLV010000017.1, read on the forward strand.
CACCCTGGTGGCCTATGGCCAGCTGATCATTGAGAGCGCTGCCATTGAAAAGATTGATGATGGTCTTCTGGATCAGATCTTTGATTTCATGGTCAGGGATTTTGCCGTATACGGACTGGATCTTTTCTCAAAGCCGAGCAGCACAAAACAGCAGCAGGATGCCTGTCTGAAAATGGTGAAACGTCCGGCTCCGGATCAGAAACGATTTGACACTGTTTTAAAAGACCATGTTTATTCACTCATCGATGCATATGAGATGAACGCTTAAAACCAGAACCGGGGAAGTATAATACGTATCCCCCCCAACGCTACAGGAGATATTATGCAGTTTAAGGATTATAATAATTTTCATCAAATGCTGTGTGAAACAGTGGAAAAATACGCCAATGCCCCGGCATACCGATGGTTTGACGCTGATGCAAATGCATCTTCCCTGACCTGGAAACAATTTTATGATCAGGTCAAAGCCGCGGCCAAAAGCCTTATGGCGCTGGATATGCAAAAAGGTGACAAGGTCAATATCCTGGGGTACACCTGTTATAAATGGGTGTTGACCGATGTTGCCAACATGAGCATGGGCCTGGGTACAGTGGGGATTTATCAGTCCAACCTGGCCGTGGATTGTGACTATATCATCAACCATTCAGATGCCACCCTGATTTTTGCAGAAAACCAGACCCAGCTGGATAAAGTGCTCAGCATCCGTGACCATCTGCCAAATATCAAAAAGGTGATACTTTTTGAAGGCCGGCATCCGGGTGACGACTGGGTGATCACCTATGACGAGTTTCTGGCACTGGGAAAAGACATTGATGATGCCGTGTTTGAAAAGCGGACAAAACAGGTGACACCGGAGGATACTGCCGGTCTTGTCTATACATCCGGAACCACCGGCGTTCCCAAAGGGGTTGTGCTGACCCATGACAATATCACTTACACCTGTCAGTCGGTGTACCAGAGCGGTCAGTTTTATGATGGCGAGGAAATGTTTGTCTTTCTGCCCCTGGCCCATGTCTTTGCCAGAACCTGCTGTTACACGGCAATCAAAACCGGCAACCGTACCACCTTTGCCCGGAGCATTGACAGCCTTCTGGAAGATTTCAAACTGGCCTCCCCCCACTGGTTTGTCAGTGTTCCAAGGGTTTTTGAAAAAATCCATACCAAGATCATCAGCGGAGCCCAAGCCAAAGGCGGCGCTGCGTTAAAGATATTCAACTGGGCCTGCAGTGTGGGGGCACAGGTCAGCGATCTTAAGGTTAAAAAAGAGCCCATTCCCATGATGCTTGGATTAAAATACACGCTGGCAACAAAACTGGTATTTTCAAAAATACATGCGGCCCTGGGCGGAAATGTCAAATGGTGCATCAGTGGCGCTGCGCCGTTGAATCCTGAGATCGCAAAATTCTTTCATGCAGCAGGCCTGCTGATCCTTGAAGGAATCGGCATGACTGAAAACACCTCCTTTTCCAATGTGAACCGCCAGGACGACTACGACTTTGGTGTGGTCGGCCCTCCGGGAGTGGGTACGTTCCATAAAATTGATAAGGATGGAGAAGTCCTGTTCAAGGGCCGGAATGTCATGAAAGAATATTATAAGATGCCCAAGGAAACAGCAGAGACATTTACCGACGATGGGTGGCTTCGGTCCGGCGATCTGGGCATGATTGATGGAAATGATGTGCTCAAAATCACTGGCCGCAAAAAAGATCTGATTATTACTGCGGGCGGGAAAAACATTGCGCCCTCCCGTATTGAAGGCATCATGATCACATCAAAATACATCAACCAGTTCTGTGTGATCGGTGACCAGCGTAAATACCTTTCCGCCATTGCATCTCTGGATGAAGAAAACATCAAGGCCTTTGCAGCGGAAAACAAGATTTCATTTTCTGATTATTCAGAACTGCTCAGGCACCCGGATATTCAGGCCCTGATTGAAAAAGAAGTGGCTATCCGAAACAAGGAGCTGCCTTCTTTTGAAACCATTAAAAAGGTTAAAATTGTTCCTGAATTCACCATTGAAAACAATATGATGACGCCCACGTTCAAACTGAAAAAAAATATCATATTGAAAACCTATGAAAATGATATCCAGTCCATGTATTAACTTTTTCTGAATCTTGTTTGTGCGTTTGGCAATAAAAAATCCGGTCTTGCGACCGGATTTTTTTATTGCATTTACTTACGGGCTTTACGGCAATTTTGCTCAGACCACCGGACAGATTTTTTCCATGAGCACGAACTGGCTGATAACAGCCAATTTTGGCTGTGTGAAAACGACCATTCACCTTAAACGCAACTCTTTTTCATTGAGCTGTTTTCTTCAAAAACATTGATAATAAAGCGCCTTCATTTAAATTAATGTCCCGGCACGTGTATTGCTATTTATGATAACTAAAGAAGAATTTATCAATATGGGTAAATGAGCAATAAAATCGATAACGGGCGGTTGGCGCCGAGGAAAATGGCTGTCGATAGAAAGTCATTGAGATGAAATTGAATAATTAGGAGTGTTTAAAATGAAAAATTTATTACTGGTTCTTTGTGTGTTCTTTTTGTTGAGTACAATTACAAACGCAGCTCGAATTGACTTTGCAGCGGTTTCGGCAGAAGGTACTTATGTGAATAACCTTAGTTTATTAACTGATGGTACTTTTCCCGGTGAGGGGACCCGCTGGGATTCAACTGCAACTGTTCAGTTTTCAAGATATTCTGAAAACGCGAATACTGAATATTTCACTTTTGATATGGGATCGCTGCACACGATTGATGACATTATCATATCCGTTGATAATAATGACTCTTATAAAATCGAGTATTCTACTGATAATTCGACTTGGTCGAGTCTTACGACTGCGTATTTATCATTTGGAGAGGTTGGCGGTGGAATGGACACCCTGTCAAGCTTTTCTGGAAACACTGAATACGTATCTGGCTTAGATTTCGATCCATCAGGCCCGGCAAGATATATAAGAATATATGTGGATGGGTGGGCCAATGTGATAAGTAGAGATTTCTCAGAGCCTCGTATCGGCGACGGTGCATTTGCAATCGGTGAATTTCAGGCATTTGGTGACGTTTTTGTACAATCTTCACCCGTCCCAGAACCTGGAACAATGCTTTTATTCGGGCTTGGGCTGTTGGGATTATCGGGTATTTCAAGAAAACGGAAACCATAATTTTATTTAATAAACTCAGTGTGTCTGCATGATTTGTGCAGACACACCATAAAAAAACATGTCAATAAATCACACAGAACAACGGCAGTATGGCAGACGAATTCTTAAGATGCCGATTGCTTTTTTATTGGAAGAAACAAGCAGTAATATGCCAAATTATTTTTTTGGCTGGACTAAAGATGTCAGTTCGTATGGGGCCTGTATTTGTGCAAAACCGAATCATATTCCCATTGTCGACAGTCTGTTAACATTGCAGGTAACCTCTAAAGAGCAAAACAGGCCGTTTAACTCAGACATTTCAGTTCAGATTCAAGGAAAAGTTATCTGGAATGACCGTGTAAATCAAAGTTTTGGCGTTCGGTTTATATAAAATATAACTGTATATTTATTTTGCGATACCGTATTTTTGAAGCCGGTATCGCAGGGCACTTCTGGTGATTCCCAATACTTTGGCGGCACTGGACTGATTCCATCCGCACTGCTCCAATGCACACATCATCAGGTTTTGTTCCTGGGCGGCCATATCAAAGATATTTTCATCCATATTCCGGGATATCAGCTGCTGTTCTGGTTTGATATGTTTGATATTTTCAGGCAAATGATCACATGTGATGGTATCTTGAGAACAGGTGATGACTGCCCGTTCTATCACATTTTTTAACTGCCTTACATTCCCTGGCCAGGAATACTTTTCCAGAACACGCATGGCATTGTCTGTTATTTTAAGAACAGGTTTGTCAAATTCCTGGCAGAATTTTTTAATAAAAAAGAAAGAAAGTTCACAGATATCTGCTGGTTTATCTCTTAATGCGGGCATGTGAAGGCTTACCGTGTTCAATCGATAGTAAAGATCTGCCCTGAATTTGGACGCTGCGATCATCGATTCAAGATTAAGATTTGTGGCTGACAGGATTTTAACAGAAACGGGTATTGGCGAGCTTGCACCCACGGGGGTAATCGTTTTTTCCTCTACAGCATGCAATAGTTTTGCTTGAAGCTCAATGGGAAGATCCCCGATTTCATCTAAAAAAAGAACACCATGATCAGCCTGTCTAAAGGCCCCTTTGCGGTCCTGCAATGCGCCTGTAAAGGCACCTTTTTTATGACCAAACAATTCACTTTCAATCAATTCTCGTGGGATCGCAGCACAGTTGACCTTTACAAAGGGTCCTTTTTGTCTTTCACCTGCCTGATGAATCGCTCTGGCAGCAATTTCCTTGCCTGTACCGGATTCTCCATTGATCAGAACCGAGCTGTTGGTTGATGCAAATAAAAGAATATTTTTTTTGATTAGTTCCATTACATTGGAAGAACCAATCAGGTCTTCCAATGATTTCGGGTCTTTTTTCTTTACGACAAGTGCGTGTTCAATAATTTCCAGCAATTGTTTATGATCAACAGGTTTTGAAAGAAAATCAAAGGCTCCATTTTTCATGGCAGTCACAGCCGTTTTTATCGATCCAAATGCTGTCAGGATAATCAATGGTACCTCAGGGAAATTAAGCCGGCCGAATTTCAGGACTTCCATGCCACCCACTGGCTGCATCTGCAGATCTGTCATGACAACACAAGGTTTCCACTGAGTCCAGATATCTATTCCCTGCCCACCATCTTCCGCCGTTTTGACTTTATATCCATTTTCCTCGAGAACTAATTTTAAAATTCTGAGAAGTTTTTTTTCATCTTCAATTAAAAGAATTTTGTGTTTCATTGAATGCTTCCCAAGGTTATGCAGAAATGACCGCTTCCTGAAGGTTAGACCTGCCAATAGTTGCCAACGGTTTTATCGGCAATCTGATGGAGGCGATAGCACCACCGCTTTGGGGCCTGTTCGCCAGCGAAATAAACCCGTTGTGAGCATTAATAATCTGTCTGCAGACTACAAGGCCAAGTCCTAACCCCTGTTTTTTCGTTGTAAAAAAATTTTGGAATACTTTGTCAAGGTTCATATCAGGAATGCCCGGCCCATTATCAATTACGTGAATTTGAATAAAATCGTTTTCTTGTATGATGTCCAACGTGATTTCCCCGCCCGCATCTATCATTTCTTCACTGTTACGGATAAGATTGAGCAGTACCTGGCTTAATTGTTTAAAATCAGCATAGATCGAAGGCATTGGTTCACCAATCTTTACCGTAATCCGGACATTTGTTCTGTGATCTTTGGAAAGCAGCCACTGATCAACTAATTGATGAATCTGCCTTGAAAGATCCACCCTCATAAATTCCGGTGCTTTTTGTTTTGCAAGGTTTAATATGCTATTGATGGACAAGTTCAAATGTTCCACCTCAGTTTTAATATAATTGAGCATTTCCAGGGTAATCACCTTCGACCGTTTTCCTTCTGAAAGATACTGTGCGGAACTGTGTATGATCCCCAGTGGATTTTTCAATTCGTGTGCTATTATGGATGTCATCTCTCCGATCGCCGCCATCTTTTCCGATTGAACTTTTTGATCAAACATTGTTTCAAGCTGTTTTTTACTTTCATTTAAAGATTCATACATAAGTGAATTTTTCATTGCGATTGAAACGTTATTTATAAGCGTGGTAAAAAGCTGTATTTCCGTTCTGGAATATGTTTTACCATTTTTCTTGTTTCCCAGCAGGAGTACACCAAAAAAATTTTCAGAAACATCTATGCCATATATGACAGGGCACTGCATTGTGTCCATAATCTTTATAATATCGCTGTGTTCAGAATCTGAATGATCCATATCATATGCGCATAAGTATTTTGTTTTCCCTTGCAGCGCATTTATCAACATTCTCTGAGTTTGCACCTGGTTCATCATATATGGTTCTTCAGGATATACCTGAATAGTTTTATTATCTGAAATCAGCAATACACTTTTTTGAATCCTGAACTCTTCGGAAAAATTTGTTGTTAACAACTCAACCAGGGATGAAAATTGAATTGATTTTACTATTCTATTGCTGAAGTCAAGGAGCAACAATCCATAATTCATAGGATCCTTTAAAAAAATACAATCAATTCGTGATTGCAAACGGGTTTTTAACGGGTTGAACACAAGGGCAATAAAAAGAATAAAAATGATAGAAATCTCTTGTGAAAGAAGTCCTTTGCCCCATAACCATTGTTTAAAAAAAACAATAAATCCTGAATACAAAAGAATCATTGAAAGAATTAAAATGATATACGTTAAACTCTTGCTGATAAGTTGATCTACATCCATTAAATTATACCGGATTATGGCAAGAAAAATAGTGAGCGGAATCAACAGACCAAATAAAGTAACGACATGAAAGGTAATGATTGGATGATCAAAAAACATATTGGGCAAGAGGTATAAAAAAAAATATGGGGCGATTCCGACAAACCCGCCGCACATCATCAGCTTTAACTGGCTTTTGGCCAAGGGTGATTTTATTTTATAATAATCAATAAAGTGTTTGAGTAATGTTCCGACTATAATCCAGGGCGTGGCCCAATAGCGATAGTGCTGCAGCACCCCCCAGAAATTACCGGAACTGCTGGATACTATCCCGGATATACCAAGGGCAACAGCAGGCGGGAGAATATAAAGCGCTGCTGTAATCAGTGGTTTCCCGGTTAAAAGTTGGCGCTCAACAGGAAATTGAAATACAAAATGTGCCCATGCGCTGAAAGCCAGCCAGTGAATCAAATCGATTATTAAAAACGAGAACGATAAAAACTTAGGATTTAACAGTCCAAAATAATAGGGAATCTCATTAACGATAAGCAGGCTGAAAAGAGTTAGTGCTATTAAAACCAGGTCAGCCGGTTGTTCTACCGGTGATTTCAAAATGGCAGCAACAACCAAAAACGTAATGATCACGACGAATAAAAACGAAAGCCAGACACCTTTAAAATAATCAGCCAATGTTATCGGCACAGTTTGATAGGCGATTGTTTTTTTTGCCCCATTTTTTTTAATCGTAAGCGTTTGAGGGGTGGATATTTTTTCATTAAACTTAAAAAAAGATCCCAAAACGAAATTATAATCCATCCCTGATATTTTTATAATGCAGTCTTCTTCTGAAATAAAATTTATCTGTTTATTGATTTTTGAAACAACAAAATAATCCTGGGTAACGTCCAATCGAAATCCAGGGGTTTCCTGGGATATGACAAAGGCAGAAAGGACCACACCCCATACCAAAGGCAAAAAGGCAAACATAAGAAGAACGCCATTTGGCAGTATCCTGGTTTTTCGTTTCTCAGAATTGAATTTTTTAAAGATTTCAATCGGTGCAGTCAATAAATTCATTTATGATGGCCATTTCTTCCGGATAAACATGCTTCTTTTTAATTAGGTGCTCAGTTTTTATTCATTGAGCTCGTGAGGCAACACTGAATTTGATAACATTGTTTATTCTAATTTGCCAATTGAAATAATAATTTATCCTGCCTTTCAGTAAGGTTTTTTTTGGACCAAAAAAAATCCAAAACAAAAAATCCGGTCTTGCGACCGGATTTTTTGTTTACCAGTTTATACAAACAGTTTTTTAAAATGAATATGTCAGATCAACCCTGAAGAAACAAGCGGTGTCGCCTTTCAGGTTGGCAGCATAATAATCTCCAGGCTCAAAAACTTCCATTAAAATATGTCCTGCAAGTTTATCCGTATTGGTGATCAGTTTTTCACCCAGGGCAAATTTTTATATAAATAATCTCAGATTTATGAAATATCAGGATACCAATATGGTTTCAAGTGTTTTTATTTACAATAACACGATGCCCTTTCCTGAATTCCACGATACATTAAAAGCACGTATTCAGAATACAAAGAAAAGAATATTCATCACTGAAACAACTGCCCACATGGCAACTGAATAATGCCAGTTGGCCAGAAGAATTCCTGCCGAAGATGCCTGGTATCGGCTTACCAATGCCAGGCCTACCCCTGACAATGGACTGCTGCCCGTTGAGATCGCCCAGCCACTGAGAAACAGAAACCCCAGTTGAGAATGATCCATATTGAGGGGCAAAAGCAAGGGGCTGACCATGGATATGCTGACAACCGGATGCATGCCGATAATTCCGGCAATGATCATCAAGCCCAGAACCATAGAAAACAAGGTTGGCGTAAAACTCTGATTTTCAAGGCTGAATAATGCCGGATATACGTAAGTAAGTGATTTTATCCCTGTTGAAAAAACCCCTGCCGCAAGAAACAGCGCAAACTGACTGCTTACAGAACTTACTCTGGTTGTTATGAATTCATTGAGCTTTGCGATCCGTGGCCGAAATTTCATTAAAATAATTGCTGCGGCAGGGGAAAGCAGGCAGATGATATTCAGGATGCGCATGTCAGGATAAAAATAATGGACAACAATCACCATGGCGGCAAGGAACATCGGCAAAGTGAGACTTTCCACCTTAAAAGGGTAGCCGGAAAATTCCTCTTTTCTGAAACACCATACCTCAACAATTGAGTAAACAATGGCAATAACACTCATGAAGGCGCCGGGAATCAGCGTTCTTGACAATGACATTCCCGGAGAATATGTCAGCGCCACTCCTGTGGCGATAAAAAAGGGCGACCACCATGCAGCTGCGCAAAACGAACGGGCAAGGATAATCATCTGACTTCTGGTCAAGGCACCATTTTTTTGAAGCCGGTCACCGAAAACAAATAATATGGATATATTGATTATGGATCCGAGCAGATGGGTGCCAAATGCCGTTACTAAGACGGCACGTTTCCCCTTTGGAAGATTTTTATCCTCAATTCCTGTGCTCGTCATGCCAAGAAAGGACACTGCAACAAACATGGCCAGCAATGGCACATTCGCAGCAAGAATTTGCTGCCAGCCAAGAAAAATGCCGTTAAAGGCTGAAAAAAGAAGAAAGATGCTGCCAATGATTATCAGCACCAATGCCTGGTTGCAGGCCCCTTTGCCAAGAGTGCGCCACATCAAAGGAAGCACAAGCCATGCCGATAGCGTTGATGCACCCAGCATAAAAGGAACACGAAGACTCAAAAGATACAAAACAAGAGTACTGACTACGATCCATCCAATATGTTTTTTCATTTAAAGAGACCAGCCCGGGAAAACAGATGCTTCCCCAGGCTGGATAAAAGTGTTTATTTAAACAATTAAATTAATTCTATTTTAACAGCGGCATCATATAGCTGAAAATACTCAGACCGCTGTCATGCTCCTTGGGTGTTGAAAGATCACAGATTTTGTCAAAATTATCCCGGATTTCCTCCACAGCAATGGGTCGTCTGGCATCACCGATACACACGCCTTCTCCGGAAACAACTGCTGTTTTGGCATACCAGCCAGCGCCCATGGCAAAGATCTGGCCCGTGACCTGGTTTTCTTCTGAACACAGGTACAATGTCATGGGTTCGTTAAACTGGGGATTAAGTTTTTGCTCATATTCCGGGGGCATGATGTCTGCGGTCATTCTGGACCAGGCCGTGGGAGCAATGGTATTGACCTTGATATTATATTTTGAAATTTCAAGCTTCAGGGTATTCATAATCCCCACAAGCCCCATTTTGGCAGCGCCGTAATTGGTCTGACCAAAATTGCCGTAAAGCCCGGAAGTGGATGCGGTAAAAACAATTCTGCCGTAATTTTTATCTTTCATGATTTTAATGGCCGGCTGGGTAACGCAGAAAGCGCCTTTCAGATGGACACTGATAATCAGATCCCAATCCTGCTCAGTCATTTTCATAAAGGATTTATCCCTCAGGATACCGGCATTATTGATCAGAATATCAATGGTTCCGAATGCATCCATGGCAGTTTTAACAATATTTTCACCGCCTGCCATGGTGGCCACTGAATCATAATTGGCAACAGCCTGTCCGCCATCTGCCTTGATCTGTTCAACCACGCTGTCGGCAGCAGAAGTGTCCATGCCTTCGCCGTCCCTGGAAACCCCCAGATCATTTACAACCACTTTTGCACCACGTCTTGCCAGCTCCAGCGCATACATCCTGCCGATTCCCTGACCTGCGCCAGTTACAATAGCCACTTTTCCGTCATAATTTATTTTACCCATAGTTTTCTCCATACCGTTAATTGTGATGAAACTATGATTTAAAATGCATTATCATCAATGTCAAGGATTTCTCTGCCATTTCTCATACAGGTTTCAATGGTTGCAACAGTATGCGGCAAAGTCACATCTGCAAAATAGGTGGCCGCAAGCACCTTGCCCCGGTAAAAATCATTGGCTTTTCCTTTTATCACGGATTTTGGCATGGCCACCACAGCCATATCCAGCAGCCGCCAGACAACCGTCAGTTCGCCAAAGGCCACAAGGGCCGGATAGGTATAGGATGCCCACTGCAAGGGGTCCTCTTTCATCCTGGCCTGCATGTTCTGTGCAAGTTCCCACAATTTTACGGCAGTGGTCTGCAAAAATTTAATATGCCTGCCCAGTTCCGGGTGATCACTATTTTGGGTATAAAATTTTTCAACTTCCGCTTTAAAGGCCAGAAAAGGCGCCCCGTTTTTCATGCTCATTTTCCGACCCAGTAAATCTGTGGCCTGGATGCCGTTGGTCCCTTCGTACAGGGACATGATTTTTGAATCCCTTAAATACTGCTCAAGGGGAAAATCCTTGCAGTAACCATACCCGCCCAGGCACTGGATGGCAATTTCACATACCCGGAATCCCAGATCCGAACAATAGGCTTTCACAATGGGTGTCATAAAGTCCACCAGATCCGAATACCGTTCTTTATCCGCACCCTCGGGCAGTTCCTGGGACAGATCCGACCACATGGCACCGGTATAGATCAAGGATCGCATGCCGTCCACAGCCGCTTTCATCCACAAAAGATTTCTGCGGACATCCGGATGATCAATAATGGCCACATCCCCTTTTTTCCGGTTGGCAATATCCCGGCCCTGAATACGGCTTCGGGTATATTCCAGTGCATTTCTGTAGGCCGTACTGGCAATGGACATGCCGCTGACCCCGGTGTTGATTCTGGCTGCATTCATCATCTGGAACATATGGGCAAGGCCCATGTTTTCTGTTCCGCACAGATAGCCGATGCACTCATTTTTATTGCCGAAATTCAAAACAGCCGTAGGCGATGCATGCAGGCCCAGTTTCTTTTCAATGCCGCTGCAGAATACATCATTGGATTCTCCCACGCTTCCGTCCGGGTTCACCCGCATCTTGGGCACAACAGATAAAGAAATTCCCCGGACACCTTCGGGCGCACCTTCTATCCTTGCCAGAACCAGGTGGATAATATTTTGTGTCAGATCATGATTTCCCCAGGAGATAAACACCTTGGTGCCGCAAATTTTATAATGCTCGCCTTCGGGAACAGCCGTGGTCTGGGTATTGGCCAGATTTGACCCGGCATCGGCTTCTGTCAGGCACATGGTTCCGGCCCAGATGCCGGTGTACATGTTTCTCAGATAGATGTCTTTAAGTTCTTTGGTGCCAAAACTTTCAATCAGGTGGGCTGCGCCATGGGTAAGGCTCGGGGCCATATTAAAGGACTGGCTGGCCCCATACATGATATCATTTACAATAATGCGCACCATGTGCGGAAACCCCTGCCCGCCGTATTCTTCATCCCGGACAGCTGCAGTCCAGCCATCTTCCCCGTATTTTCTGAAAGCAGTTTTAAATTCATCCGGACACAGGACATCTCCCTTATCCCATTTCACGCCCTGTTTTTCGCCGATCTCGTTTAACGGATCAACAACCCCTTTTGCAAAATTGATGGCCTCAGAAATTAAAAGTTCCAGGGTTTTTTCATTCAGCCCTTTGTATCGATCCAGTTCACACAGACTGCCCCAGTTGAGCTGTTCTTTGAGTATGAAAAGCAAATCCTTCTGATTGATCTTAAAATGTCCCATTTTTATATCCCCTTTCCTTTTATCAGTTCTGCTGCAATAATATCCTTTTGCATCACTTTTGAGCCGTCAAACAGATCCACCATTTTAACATCTCTGTAAAACCGCTCCACTTCATATTCCTGCATATATCCATATCCGCCAAACATCTGAATGGCTTCATCACAGACTTCAAAGGCGGCCCGTGCGGCAAACAGTTTTGCCATGGCACCGGTTTTAAGTCCCGGTTTTTTGATATTTTCCAGCTGCCATGCAGCCTGATAGGTCATAAGTTTTGCTGCCTCGATCTTTGTGGCCATGTCTGCGATTTTCTGCCGGGTGATCTGAAAATCCACAATTTTCTGCCCGAACTGTTCTCTTTGCTTTACATGGGCAAGGGCCCGGTCAAATGCGCCCTGGGCCATTCCCAAAGCCTGGGCCGCGGCAATCACACGGGTTTCATTGAAAAAATCATCCAGAATGGCCATGCCCTTGTTTTCCTGACCGATTAAATTGCGCAGCGGCACTTTAACCTGATCAAACTGAACCTGGCTGATATCCATGAGCCTTCGCCCAAGTTTTGCCCCCACATCCGTGCAGGTGATGCCGTCACAGTCTGCTTGCACCAGTATAATACTGAAGGCCTTGTCTGATGGCGCTGCCTGATCTGTTCTGCATAAGACCAGATAAAATCCTGCCAGGGGGCCTGCATTCATGGCAAAAGTTTTGGTTCCGTTAATGATATAATGATCATTTTCTTTTTTAGCTGTTGTACAGCACATATCCAGATCATTGCCGATACCGGGTTCGGTGAACGCGGTGCTGGACAGAATCTGACCCTGTGCAATTTTAGGCAGCCAGGCCTGTTTAAGTTCAGGGCTGCCCTGACGCAAGATCAGTTCAGCGCCGTGCCCTGCCATGACAAGACAGCCGCCAACGGAAGAATCTCCGCGGCACAGACTCTGGGCCACAAGTACATTTTCAAAGATCCCTAAGCCCTGGCCTGAATATTTTTCAGGGTAATGCATACCGATCAACCCCAGTTCGCAGGCTTTTTTCCAGATATCTTCGGGAAATGAATACTGCTCAATGATTTCTTCCAGAATTTCTTTTTTGAATTCACCTTTGATAAAATCGCTGACAGCTTTTTGAATCTGTTTGTGTGTTTTATCTAATTGTAAAAAAGTCACCGTATCTCTCCTGTTATTTTAAAAGATCCCATTATTTTAATAAATCTCGGGAAATAATAGTCCGTTGAATTTCACTGGTGCCTTCATAAATCCTGTACAAACGGACATCTCTTAAAAACATTTCAATCTGGTTGCAGGTCAGGCATCCGTCTTCTTCGAGCATATCCACGGCACAGTCCGCAATCCAGCTTGCCATCTCTGTGCAGAACACCTTGACCATGGAGGCTTTGTCCGTGACATTTTCGCCCTGATCCTTGAGCTGACAACTGTGATACAGCATCTGTCTTGCTGCAAATATCCGGGTGGCCATATCCGCAAGCGTGAACTGGGCTGCCTGAAGCTGTTTTTTGGATTTACCTGCTGCCATTTTCTGTTTAATGTGATCAATGCAGATGGCCAGCATTTTTTCAGATGCCCCCAGGGCACATGCACCAATCGTCAACCGTCCTTTGTCCAGCACCCGCATGGCGGTTTTAAATCCCTGACCCACCATGGGCATGCCGCCGATGACATTTTCCTTTGGCACCCTGCAGTCTTTAAATATCACTTCATGGGTGAACGATCCCTTGAATCCCATTTTCAGGTCAGCCGGGCCAATGGACAGACCCGGCATATTTTTTTCAACCACAAAACTGGTCACCCCGCCCCGGGTGCCTTTGGTTTCATCCGTTACCGCAACGGTTGTAAACACATGGGCGGTATCTGCATTGGTGATAAAAATCTTGCTGCCGTTCAACATCCAGTGATCCCCATCCAGAACAGCAGATGTTGTGATGCTTGCTGCATCAGATCCTGCATTGGGTTCTGTCAGAGCAAAGGCTGCGGTCCATTTGCCACTGGCAATGGTGGAAAGATACTGTTTTTTTTGTTTTTCAGTCCCGTCATATACAATTCCCATGGAACCGATGCCGTTGCTGGTGCCGATGCGGGATCGGTAACAGGCATTGGTTTTTGTAATTTCTTCAATCAGCAGGATTTCCTCTAAAGTGGATAAGCCAAGCCCCCCGTATTCTTTTGGAATCGGCATGCCGAATAAACCCAGCGCCCTGATTTTATCCACCACGTCTTCGGGAATTTTGTTTTCTTTTTCCACTTGAAGGGAAATCGGATCAAGCGTATTTTGAACCAGATCCCTTAATTTTGAATGCAGTGTTTTAAACGCATCTGAAAGATTGTTTTCCATACGACACCTTTCCTTTTAAACATTATTTAACAATATATTTTGTTGTTAACTTCTTTTTTAAGCCCGATAAAAACCAAAGTTTAATGAATCGGACGGGTGGTGACCGGTGAATTCGGGCCTTCCTGTTTTAAAATCATGATGGCTCCGGCAGCGATAAATACAATACCCACAAACGTCCATACGGTTGGAATCTGCCCCCAGAACAACCAGCCCCAGAATCCTGCAAAGATTACCCCAAAAAAACTGACCGGTGAAATCACACTGGGTTTGGCATATTCAAACGAAAGTGTATAGCATGTCATGGCCAGATACAGGCAGATGCCGGCTCCCACAAGGGCCATCCAGACATGCCAGGGCGCAAAGGTAAATGATTTAATTGCCAGCGGCATACTGCCCGAGGCTGCCAGAAGGTAATAATAAAACACCACAGCTGTGCCCTTTTCCGTATATACCAGCAGCCGGGTGGATACCATGGAAAAAGCCACCATGAACGCTGAAATGAGTGCAAGAATATGCCAGACACTGATGTTATCAGGCGTTGGCCGCAGCACCACAATAACACCGATAAATCCGATGATAATCGGCAGCCAGCGGCGGCGGGGAATTTTTATGTTGAGCCAGAGCCTGATGATAATCGGCACGCACAGCGGTGACGCGCTTCGAAGCAATGTGGCTTCCACCAGCTGAATATGAGACAGTGAATAATAAAATGTGTACAGGGCGGTAAGCCCGCTGCATCCGCGAAGCAGGTGCAGTTTCCACCGGGCAGTATAAAAGCCTGTTCTTCCTTTTGGAACAAGCATGACAAAGGTAATCACAAGTCCTGTAAGGTACTGTCCGCAGACCACCACATGAATCGGCAGATACGCGGACAGATAGCGAGTTCCGGCAGCTGCCATACTGGCGAACAACGCTGTCAGCAGCATGACCCCCACCCCCTTGGCAATATTATTTTCCACCATGATATATTATCTGGTTTCACTTCCTGTGCGATAGCGAAAAACGCCCTGGGCAGATGCAATGAGGTTCTCCTGCATGTCATATACATGGGCGCTGCTGTAATAAATTTTTGTTCCGGATGCGGTCACGGTTCCCACCGCTTTTAAGCCGGAGGTCAGGGCCTGTCCCAAAAAATTAATGTTCAATGACAGGGTCAGGGCTTTACGGACCCGTTTTTCACTGTCTGTATAGACGCCTGCCAGAGCCGTTGCTGCATCCAGCAGAGTTGCAATAAACCCGCCGTGGGGCAGACCCTGATAATTGCAGTGTTCGGGTTTTACATCCACCACAATCACCACCTTTCCCGGACTCCACTGGTCAATTTCAAACCCCAGATGTTGATTAAACGGCGGCATGGGCCTGCTCAGCCAGGGTTTGAAATTTTCAGATTTTATGTGGTTATCTGCCATCAGGCCTGCTGTGCTGCCCATTGTTCAAGGGTTTTATTTTCTCTGGCAAGTTTTTCCAATAAAGCGGCGGGTTTCCAGTAAGCTTCGCCATGCTGATCCCGGAATGTGCAAATGGTGTCATATACTTTTTTAAGCCCCACCGTGTCCGCATAATGCATGGGACCGCCAACATAGGCGGGAAATCCATACCCGAAAACATATACCACATCAATATCACTGGGTCGCTGGGCAATGCCTTCTTCCAGTATTTTGATCCCTTCATTGATCAGGGCGAATATCAACCGGTTGACAATTTCCTGATCATCGATTTTGCGTCGGGTAATACCCAGGTCTTTTGCCACTTTTTCCACCACTTCCATAACTTTTGGATCGGACACCCGCTGGCGGGTGGCAGGATCATAGGTATAATAGCCGGCACCGGTTTTCTGACCCAGACGGCCCATCTCAACAAGGGTATCTGCAATCCTGTAGGTTTTGGGTTCGCCTTTTTGCTCATCTGTCAAGGCTTCCCTTGCTTTATAACCGATATCAAGCCCGGCCAGATCCCCGACAGCACACGGCCCCATGGCCATGCCAAAAGACTGCATGGCATTGTCAATCTGTTCAGGGGTACTGCCCTCGATCAGGCATAACTGGGATTCTCTTCCATAGAAGCGCAGCATGCGGTTTCCGATAAACCCGTAACAGACTCTGGAGAGTGCCGGTACTTTTTTAATTTTCTTGGCCAGTGCCATGGCTGTTGCCAGAACTTCATCAGATGTTTTATCGGCCCGTACGACTTCCAGCAGCCGCATGACATTGGCCGGGCTGAAAAAATGAAGCCCGATGACATCTTCAGGACGTTTTGTGGACGCTGCAATCTGGTTCACATCCTGATAGGAGGTATTGGTTGCCAGAATCGCCCCTTTTTTGCAGATGCTGTCCAGTTTGGCAAAAATCTGTTTTTTAAGTTCAAGGTTTTCAAATACCGCTTCAATAATCAGGTCCTTATCCTTTAAGTCATTATAATCCAGGGTTCCTGTAATCAACGCTTTACGGGATTGTGCGGCTTTTTCAGACAGCTTGCCTTTTTTCACCGTGATCCCGTAGTTTTTGGCAACAATATCCATCCCGCGCTGGAGCGCTTCCTCATTGACTTCAAGAATGCATACAGGAATGCCTGCATTGGCAAAATTCATGGCTATGCCCCCGCCCATGGTTCCGCCGCCGATAATTCCAACAGATAAAATTTGTTTTACCGGCGTATCCTTTGGCAGGCCATTGACTTTTGCCGATGTTCTTTCGGCAAAAAACATATGCCGCAGGGCAGCTGACTGTGTTGATGTCATCAGCTCCATGAACAGTTCGCGTTCTCTTGCAAGTCCTTCATCCATGGGAAGATCAACAGCTGCCTGTACACAGGAAATAATATTCTGGGGCGCCAGAAGCCCGCGATACCGTTTGGTGGTCTGTGTCCTGTAATTTTCAAAAAAACCGTCCGGAATTGAAGACGGTTCAATGGTAATATCCCTGACCCGCCGCAACGGAGCATTTTTATCCACCAGTTCTTTTGCGTAGGCCATGGCATTTTGAAGAAGATTGTCGTCAAAAATCCGGTCCACCAGTCCCATTTCAAGGGCCTGGGCTGCGGGAACGGGATTACCGGAAATGATCATGTTCAATGCAGATTCCACACCGGTCAGACGCGGGACCCGCTGGGTGCCGCCGCCGCCGGGCAAAAGACCCAGCTTGACTTCGGGCAGACCCACCATGGCGCTGGACAATGCGCACCGGTAATGACAGGCAAGCGCTGTTTCAAGTCCTCCGCCAAGGGCAGTGCCGTGCATTGCAGCAATCACGGGCTTCTGTGATTTTTCTATAGTTGCAAGGACTTCGGGCAGACTTGGGGACATGGGGGGTTTGCCGAATTCAGTAATATCAGCTCCTGCAATAAATGTTCTGCCGTCGCAGACAATCAGAACCGCCCTGGACGCATCTGTCCGGGCCGTTTCAATAGATTCTTTAATTCCGGTGCGCACGTGGACAGACAATGCGTTCACCGGTGGATAATTGACCGAAATAATACCGATTTCATCTTTTATTTCATATGTAACAACAGACATAATGACTCCTTATAAATAATGAATGAATACTGTTAAAGCCGTTCAATAACCGCAGCCACGCCCTGACCGATACCGATGCACATGGTGGCCAGTGCATATCTGCCGCTGGTGCGTTCAAGCTGCCGAAGGGCTGTCATGACAATCCTTCCGCCGCTGGCCCCAAGGGGATGACCCACTGCCACTGCACCGCCGTTCGGGTTGATCCTGGGATCATCCGTGGCAAGCCCCAGCTGTTTCATACACCCCAGTGCCTGGGTGGCAAATGCCTCATTTAATTCAATGACATCCATATCTTTTAATGCAAGTCCTGCACGGGCCAGCGCTTTTTGTGAAGACGGCACAGGCCCAAGCCCCATCACCCTTGGCGGGACACCGGCAGCAGCACCTGCAAGAATACGTGCCCTGGGTTTTATGCCTGCTTTTTCCCCTGCTTTTTTATTTCCGATAATCAGAACTGATGCACCGTCATTGATTCCGGAGGCATTTCCCGCTGTGACCACACCACCGGGAAATAAGGATTTGAGTTTCCGGAGATCTTCGATGGTGGTTCCGGGCCGGGGATGCTCATCCGCATCCAGCAGAATGGGCGGTTTTTTGCGGCCCTGGGGCACTTCAATGGGGATAATCTCATCTTTAAAATATCCGTCCTTGCGCGCTGCTTCATATTTGGTCTGGGAGGCCAGTGCGAACAGGTCGGTGTCTTCCCGGGTGATGCCCAGATCCGAGGCAATATTATCAGCGGTCTGGGGCATGGAATCCGCCCCGAACTGGGCTTCGATTTTCGGATTGGTGAATCGCGCGCCCATGGTGGAATCGGCAATGGTCTGGTTTCGTGAAAACGCCGTAAGGGCTTTGGAGACAATCAGCGGTGCACGACTCATGGATTCCACACCACCGGCAATAAACAGATCGCCTTCATCACATTTTACACAGCGGACAGCATCCAGAACCGCCGCAAGACTTGAACCGCACAGACGGTTTACCGTAATCCCGGAGGTTTCAATGGGCAGTCCTGCCAGAAGACCTGAAAACCTTGCCACATTTCTGCAGTCTTCGCCTGCCTGGTTGGTATTGCCGATGATGACATCCTCGTATATTTTTTTATCAAAAGGGTTGCGTTCAACAATGGTTCTGATCAGATGGGCCATCACATCATCCGGCCGAAGGCCGGATAATACCCCGCCATGACGGCCAAAGGCTGTTCGCCCCACATCATAGATGTATGCGTCAGTCATGATTTTCTCCTTTTTAGTATTTTGATATTCTGCTATGCAAAATTATATTTTGCATAATTACAATATTCACTATAGGTCGTCAAGAATAAAATAATAATCTATCTGCCTCACAAATGGTCAAGCATAATTTCGCTGGGTGGAATTCTCTTCCGTTTTGTCTTGAATTTTATCTTCTTTCCAGATACACTATCGCAAAACTTTAAAAAATAAAAGGACAAGGTCCATGTCTATAAAACTTGAAACCATCCGCTTTGAACACCAGATGGGAATCGACAACCTGTCTGATGAACAGGCACAAAAAGACAGACAGTTTGTCACTGCCCTGGCACGAGGTCTTGAAATCCTCCGGTGTTTCAAAACAGAAGATCCGTTTTTAGGAAATCAGGAGCTTGCAGAAAAAACAGGCCTGCCCAAACCCACTGTCTCACGCCTGGCATATACCCTGACTGCTCTCGGGTATTTAAAATACTCGAAGAATCTTCGCAAATATCAGCTGGGAACAGCGGTTCTGTCTTTTGGATACAACCTGTTATCAAACATGGAAATCCTGCAGATTGCAAGGCCGCTTTTCAGAGAACTTGCAGACCATGCCCAGGCAGCTGTGGGCATATGTGCACAGGATCGGCTGAATATGGTCTATCTTGAAAATATTTACCCGAATACCAATGCGGTTGTCCTGCGGCATCGCATCGGCGATCAGATCCCCATGGCCACCACATCAACCGGCCGGGCATTTTTATGTGCAATTGATGCAAAAAGCCGTGAATACCTGATGGACCAGATCCGTCTTCGCAACCCGGATGACTGGCCGGAAATCAAACAGGGCATTGATCAGGCGCTTATCGATTACAAGACCCTGGGATATTGCCTGTCTCTTGGGGATTACAGCAAAGGGGTTCACGGCATTGCTGTGCCCATAAAAATTCCGTCCTCGGATTCCAATATCATGACCATCAGCTGCGGGGCTGCGGCATTTCAGCTGAGCCGGGAGATTATTAAATCCGACATTGGCCCAAGACTGGTTCATGTTGCCCTTCAGATCCAATCCCAGCTTGTCCGTACCTGATGAGATGAAAAAGCAACTTATCCTCATCCTGGCAGTAACTGTCCTGTTTTTTTTTAACACGAACGCCCGTGCTGCCGGTGTATGGGATGATGCCTGGGCACGGCTGGATAAAATCCGGAACGAAAAAAAGAATCAGCTGTACGAATATCTGGAAGCCACGCAAAAAAATGCGTTTTCAGTTGCCTCTGATACTGCCATGCTCTCTTTTTTTCATCTTAAAAACAAATATTTCCGACTTCAGAAAATAACACCCCCACCCACGCAGGTCACAGACACCATAAGGGTTCTTAAAAAAAAGATCCGCGAACATTATATACAGCACTATATGGCGTTTTATGATGTGCTGTTTATCAATGTGGACGGGGATATTTTTTATACCCTTCGCCAGCAGGCCGACTATCACAAGAATATTTTTAAAGGAGACCTGAAGCACACTGCCCTGGCCGGAAAATTAATGAAAGATCCCAACTCGGGCTTTGTGGATTATCAATTTTATGCGGTTTCATCCGAGCCTTCCGCTTTTTATATCATTCCGGTAGGTACCGCCGACAAACTTGAAGGATGGATCGTTTTTCAGTTATCCATAAACAAGATCAATTCCATTTTCACCCAGGAAACCGGCCTGGGGCTAACCGGTGAAGTATTTCTGGTGAACAAAAACCAGTATATGCTTACTGATTCCAGGTTTGACGGTGACTCAAGCATCCTGAAACGGCATCTGTCCCCTGAAAATATAGCCTCCAAATTCAAAGAGAACAAGGGACACAGAACAATCATTGATTACCGAGGATTCCGGGCATTGAGTTCCTTTGAGGTCTTCACCATAGCGCAGAACGAATGGCTTTTGATTGCTAAAATTGATGAAGATGAGGTATTGACCGAATACTACAGGCAAAACAGAAAAACCGTGGAAGATATCTTGTCCGGGATGCTTGGCAAACCATCAGGCAAACCATGTAAAATGGCAGATGCAGAACACAATACCATTCTAGTGGACATGAATGAATACAAAAAAACCAGCCATGCGAACAGATTAAGGACTCTGGGCGCCTCCACCTGCACTGTACTCATTGTGACCTACCCTCAAAAATTCGGTTACATGAGTCACATCAGCAATCTGGATCGGATTTACGGCAATCACATTACAGACCTGACAAGCCATATGCTCAAGCAGATCAATACCTTTGATATCTATCCTTTTGAAAAGCGCCACCTGAGCATCACGCTTGTGGCCACCCACCTGGATACATTTAAAGCCGCCATTCACCTGCTGGTTGAAAATGGCTTTTTACTCTCCCAGATTCGATGCATGATCAACACCAATGCCCAGTTTGCCAATCCAGTGCATGACTACCGCAATGACAGCACCACCGTGGAGTGGTCCATGGACAAAGATTCTGAAAATTTTTTGTACACCTGCTCTGACCATGAGGAAAATCTGGGTCAACGGGTTCATTCTCATATCAGTAAGGTCAATAAATAATAAAGCATCCGGTTTTAAAAAATTAATTTGTTTTGTTTTATGATCTGCGGTATGTTGTAATTCATCAAATCAACTTGAGTTTCATTTTTTTTATACCTTTAATCAGGGCATGAATTATTCGGTCTGGAGGGTTTCATCTTGGATCAGAATCACATTGATATTTCTGAAGCAGAAAAACTAAAACAGGAAATTTATTATAATGTCCGCTTCAATCTCGGACTTGATCCTGAAGAGATGAATCGGTATACCTGCTATATGGGGCTTGCCTTCAGCCTGAAAAACCGGTTGATCAACCAGTGGATAAAAACCCAGAAAGCCTGCAGGGAAAACCTTTCCAAACGAATCTTTTATCTTTCCCTGGAATTTCTGCCCGGACGATTTTTGAAAAACTACCTGATCTCTCTAGGAATGGAGGAGCTGGCCCGCAGTGTCCTGTCTGATCTGGGGTTTGATCTGGATGCGGCCGAAGAAGAAGAATGGGATGCAGGTCTTGGGAACGGCGGGCTTGGCCGCCTGGCCTCCTGCTATATGGACTCCATCGCCCGGTTAAGGCTTCCGGGTTATGGCTATGGTATCCGCTATGATTTTGGTATTTTTTACCAGGTGATCAAAGACGGGTATCAGCAGGAAAACAGTGACAACTGGATGCGGAAAGGAAATCCCTGGGAAATCGTCCGGTTTGAAACCATCTATAAAATTAAATTTTACGGCCGGTCTGAACCCTATACAGATATCCATGGAAAAATCAGATACCGTCTGGTGGACACCGAGGATGTCATGGCCATGGCCTGTGATATCATGGTACCGGGCATAAATGATGATTTTGTCACCAATATGCGTCTGTGGACCGCTTCATCCAGCCGGGAGTTTGACCTGGCCTTTTTTAACAGAGGAGACTATATTGGTGCGGCCGAAGCCAAAGTATTGAGCGAATCCATTTCCAAAGTGCTCTATCCCAGCGATGAAATGGAAAAAGGCAAGGAGCTGCGTCTCAAACAGCAGTATTTTTTTGTTTCTGCCACGCTGCAGGATATTCTTACCCAATACCTGAAAGATCATCAATCCTTTGACGGATTTTCCGACTGGGCTGCCATACAGCTCAATGACACCCACCCGTCCATTGCCATCCCGGAACTGATGCGTCTGCTCATGGATGAACATGGCCTTGAATGGAAAGATGCCTGGGCGATCTGCGAAAAAACTTTTGCCTATACCAATCATACCGTGTTGCCCGAAGCGCTTGAAACATGGCCGATTTCCCTGATCAGCCGCCTTCTGCCCCGGCACATGGAAATTATTTTTGAAATCAACCAGCGTTTTCTGGATTACTTAAAAAACCATTTTCCGGATGAACCCGGACTGATTCAAAAATTATCCATTATCCAGGAGGGCGATGCCAAAAGAATCCGGATGGCGCACCTGGCCATTGCCGGAAGCCATACGGTCAACGGGGTTGCAGCCCTGCATTCCCATATTTTAAAAACCAGCCTGTTCAAGGATTTCAACCGGGTATTTCCCGGCCGAATCCGAAATATCACCAACGGCATTACACCCCGGCGATGGCTTCATCAGTCAAACCCTGCGCTGTCCAGCCTGATCACTTCTGTGATCGGTCCGGACTGGATATCAAACCTGGATCTTTTAAAAAACCTGATCCCGTATGCAGATGACCCGGATTTCCAGTCCAGATGGCAAACCGTAAAACTGGAAAATAAAAAACGCCTGGCAAGATATACCTTGAGAAAAACCGGAATGGGGGTGAATCCCAATTCCCTGTTTGATATCCATGCCAAAAGAATGCACGAATATAAACGCCAGCTGCTCAATATTCTTCATGTGATTGCCCTGTACAACCGCATTCGGGAAAATACGGACGCTTCAGGAATAAACCGGACCTTTTTCTTTGCCGGAAAAGCGGCGCCTGCATATTTCCAGGCAAAACTGATTATCAAGCTGATTAATTCCGTGTCCCGGACGATTAATCAGGATCCGCTGACCCGGGGAAAACTCAGTGTTATTTTTCTGCCCAATTACTGCATCTCACAGGCGGAAAAACTCATTCCGGCTGCTGATATTTCTGAACAGATCTCCACTGCCGGACTTGAAGCCTCCGGGACAGGCAATATGAAATTTGCCCTGAACGGCGCATTGACCATTGGAACGCTGGATGGTGCCAATGTGGAAATCATGGAAGAGGTGGGTTCGGATAATATTTTTATTTTCGGACTTAAAGCTGATGAAGTTGTTCAACAAAAACAGGCCGGATATCATCCCAGAAAATATTATGAAGAAGACCAACAGATCAAACAGATCATTGACATGATTGATTCAGGATATTTTTCCCCGGAAAACCCCCAGCTTTTCAAACCCATTGTTCATGCGCTTCTTGACGGAGGAGACTATTATCTTGTACTGGCTGATTTCAACAGTTATTGCACCAGCCAGCAGACCGTTGCAAAGGTGTATCAGGATCAGGCCATATGGACACGGATGTCCATTTTAAACACAGCACATATGGGTAAATTTTCCAGTGACAGGGCAGTTCAGGAATATGCACAACATATCTGGAAAGCGTCCCCGCTTCCGGAATAACCTATTCAAAACATAGACGGAGAACACCATGAATCATCAAGACACTGCTGCAAATACCCCGGTGACATTTTCAAGACTTCCTGTCTTTGATACCCGAAAAAATCTATGGGGATATGAACTGGTCTATATGTCTGCTGACAAGAATCAGACAATCTGCCCTGAAACAGGGGATGGGTATACTGCTGAACTGATGTCCGGAACATCTCTTGCCCTTGATCATACCATGGACAGCCAGAAAAAAATCGTTGTCAGTTTTTCAGTAAAAAATATTTTAAAGGATCTTCCCTATACCCTGCCCCCGGGACGGACCGTGGTTAAAATTACAAATCCGGCCGGCTTGTCCGGTTCCATGCTTTTATTATTGAAAAAATTACAGACAGATGGGTATCAGGTGATGCTGCCGTGGATCAAGGGACATGAGACCTGCAAGGCCGCATATGACCTGGCGGATATCGTCTGTCTGGATATCGCTGCCATGGTACTGCCGGAACTGATTCACGTGTGTGAACAGGCGCAGCCGTATAAAACAAAGGCTCTGGCCAATCAGGTGAAAAACCAGGTTATCTTTGATATCTGCTGCCAGGCAGGGTTCACCTTTTTCAAGGGATCTTTTTTCAAACAACCCGAAGATATCAGCGTTAAAAAAGTGCTCTCCGGAACGGTTTCCAGATTTAAACTCATGGAAGCCATTGAAACAGATGCCCCTGATTTTTCAGAACTGGCAGCCATTATTCAGGCGGATGTTGTCATCAGTTTTCGGCTTCTGTCCTACCTGAACTCAGCATCTTTCGGATTTCGAAGGAAAATTGATTCTATCAAGGATGCCATTACCCTGATGGGATGGGCCAGTTTAAAAAACTGGCTCAGGGTCGTGCTGCTGTCTGAAGTATCTGAAAACAGGAATGCATCCGAGCTGATCTTTCTTTCTGCACAAAGAGGAAAATTTCTAGAGCAGGTCGGGGTGTCCCATGATTTCTGGGGATTTGAACCTGACTCTCTTTTCCTCTTGGGAATGTTTTCGCTGCTGGACGCACTGCTGAACCAGCCCATGGCTGAAATTTTAAAATACCTTCCCCTGGCAGACAAGCTGAAAAGTGCGCTTCTTATGGAATCCAACAATGAATTTGTGCCGCTTTTAAAACTGGCTCAATATTTTGAAGATGCGGAATTTAACAAAAGCGATGCCATGATCAATCAGCTGGGCCTGGATACAGCACAGGTGAAACAGGCATACCACAGCTCTATAGACTGGGCCAACAAGCTCAGTGAAATGCAGCTTAAAAAATAAAAGCACCCGGGTGTCAGAATACAGTTTTACCGCCAAATGCAGCATCCAGAATACGGGTAAACAAAACCGGTTTTACCCCATGGGTGTCAATATCCGATTCATAGTCCGTCATTTCATACTGCATCTGGCAATGGGTGCAGGCCGTGCAGATATACTCTGCCCCGGCAAGGGATGCAGATTTGAATTTATTTTCAAGAATGGTTAAAGACAGCGCTTTATGACCTTCTAAAATCGGGTTTCCGCAGCATTCAGTGCTTTTGGGCCATTCAACAGGCACCATGCCTGTCACACGGACAAGGTCCTCAAAAATTGTCGGGGCATACGGGTGGTCAAACCGGGTCACCGAAAACGGCCTCAATGCATGACATCCGTATTGAACAGCGATCTTTTTCCCTGAAAATTTTTTAACGCTCCTTTTTTCAAGCGTATCCAGGCCGATTTCATGATATAAAAAAGAAAGCAAATGATGAATCTGTGTGCTGCCGTCCCAGGATAAATTTTCCTGATCAAGAAGATCATCAATTTTAGTTTTCAGGTTTTTATGCTTATAATACCAGAAAACAGCATGTTTAAACTGACCAAAACAGCATTTGCACGGGGTGATGATATCCAGCTTATTCTTGTGGGCCACTGCCAGATTTTTAATGGCGCTGAAAACAGAAATTTCAAAATGCTCTCCCCTTGCCGGATATCCGCAGCAGTTAAACTCAAGCCTGACAAGGTCAATTCCCAGGTGTTTCATGACAGATTCAAAAGAATCGCCGTATGCCTTGAGATAAAATGAGATTTTGCAACCTGGAAAATATGCTAATTTCATGAAATCTCCACTCTTTTTTTAACCGTTTGTTGTAATTTCACAGCATCTGCCCGCACGCCGCCGAGATGCCGGAGTTCCAAAATAATATCTGTCACTGGAATTTTCTGGGGGCAGATGTCCTGACAGGCATAACAGGTCAGACAGGTCCAGACCATGCGGGTACCGGATGCCAGGTGTTTCTGATCCAGCCGCAGAAGATTCATCACCTGCTGCGGGGTATAATCATTGTCCTTTGAATCATATTCAACAACAGGGCAGACATTGGTACAGATGGTACACTGGATACAGTTTTCAAAGGCATCGGTTTTTTCAATCAGATCAGACACCAGTTCTTGCCGGGCGATGAGCATTCTGGGTTCAGTTTCAAGATCTGCCCATGCCTCTGGCAGTATCCGGTTAAAAAACGTCTGGTTATTTACCAAAGCGTTGTCTGAGAATATGCGGTGCGTGACTGCCCACAAGGTCTGCAGATCAATCCCCGAAGGACAGATCTGCGTGCATTTGTTGCATTGGGTACAGGCATTATTGCCTTTTTGAAGTCCCCACAATGACACATCCGGATGTTTATCTGCAATTTTTTTAAGTGTTTCAATTTTGGAATGCGGCAGCACATCGGGATTACCTGTTATCTGAAAATGGGGATACACGCTGCAGACCTGGGAACAGTATCCGCAGTTTGTACATGCAAACAATGATGCACCGAAAACCTGTGCAGTTTTCTGATGATGTGTTTTGGGGGCCTGATTTTTTACAGCAATGGACAAAGGGATCAAAAATATATGATTCAGGCGCGAAAAAGGCAGAAAAACAATCAGGGCCAGACACAACCCGTAATGAACCCGGTACAGCATCACATCCACCCGGGTCTGATTCAAAACTGTCCCGTAAAAGGACATCAGATCTGCCAGGAGACAAGATACAAATGACGACCGGATATCGGAATGACAGGAAATACAATACACTTCATTCAACACCTGCCCGTTTTTCAATTTTTCCGGGTCAGCCGGAACTGTCGGATCAAAAGAAACAAAGGCTTTTTCCTGCCAGAACAGTTTCAACTCCTCAAGCTCATCACCTTCTTCCAGATCTGAATAGTCTTCAACCATTTCCATGAACACGGGTTCTGATATGATTTTGGATGCTTCCAGCAAAAACCCGGTTCCCACAATCAGAAAAACCAGAATAATGGAAACAAGTCCTTTATACTTAAGATGACTTCCCCAATTGGATTTAATCTGATTTACCCGAAGACGCAAACCACGTCTTAAAAAAAACAGGATGCAGCCTGCCACCACCAGACTGCCGAAAAGATTGCGCAGAAATTGAAACGGATCCACAGTGGGATCATAATAATCAAACAGAACAACGGCCGTAACCTGATGAAACGCATGAACAGTCACCAGATATAAAAAACCTGCAAAAACAAAGAAATGAAACAGCCATCGGATTTTACCGGCAGCAAACAGTCTGATCTGAAAAATCGTATTCAAAAAAGACAGGATCAGATTCACCGGGTTTGGATAAAGTCTGCCCGGATTAAATCTGTCAGAACTGGCAGGTTTAAACATAAGGCCTGCCCGCCTGAACCGGACCCATTGAAAAATGCAGCCGGCCGCACATAAAAACAAACTGATATAAAATAAGGTTTCAAACATCATTTTATCTTTTTTCGGGCATGAAAATGATTCACCGCACAAAATGCAGATACACAGGAAACACCTGCCCCGGATTTAAGTCTTGTCCAGTCATTGTGGGCAAGAATGCTGCCTGCGGCATACACATTTTCACACAGCGGCTGGCAGGTTTTGTCCACGGGCCTGAAATCGCTGTCTGTCAGTATCCCTGCCCGGTTGACAGGATGCCCCTGGGGAGAAAAGAAATCCAGTTGATACCACAGGGATCTTTGCTGGGGATGATACACGGGAATATCAAAAACAGTTTCCCTGATGACTTCTCTGTGGGCTGCAAGCCCACGGCCCGGGAATCTTCCGGATGCAAGAATCACCCCTTTGGCGGCAATCTGCGTCCGGAAAGGTTCGCCATCGGTTGTAAAAAGAATTTGCTCATTTTCAAATGCTGTAAACGCGACCTTTACATTATTGAATACCCTGACCTTGTTTTTCAGGATGTGCGTTTCAAAGGCATTTTTTAATCTGAGCCCTGGAATGGACGGCGGCAGACCCGGAATTTCAAAACAGTCAAGCCCTGTCAGGTTTTCCAGTTTTTTCATACTGTCCTGGCTGTTATGAATGCCGCACACCGCTGGAAGACCGAGAATTTCCCTGTCCTGGACGCTTGATTCAATCTGTTTTGCTGTCCTGTGCAAAAATGCGTCATCTTCAAACAGTGCTGCCATGCGCATCACATTAAAATCGCCAGTGAGCTGCGGCACCTGAATGGTCACAGTGGTCACATCCATATGCCTTCTTTTCAATGCCTGGGCAATCAGTGCTGCACTGTACCCTTTTAATCCCTTGAAATCCGCCAGCAGGATTTTCTTTTTCCCGGACCCGATGGAACTGCCCTTGATCATGGTTTGGGGAACAAGAAAGCTGGGTTTAAAGGTGCCTGCGGATGTAAGGATGTTCACATTGGTGTTTTTCGCACTCGAATATTCAAGACCGCCAGATGATAATATCCGGGCTGTAAAATCCAGGCTTTCAAGAATGGTTTTATTATCAATTTTTGAATACGGATGATCGGGATTCTGTTTTCTCAACTGATCCAGCCCATTGAACGGGCTTTCAAGCACCTGTGAGGATTCAACAGGATACACGCCTAAAAAATCCAACAGTCCACTGGTCAGAAAAAAACCGGATGAACTTCCGGTGAGAACCGTATCCAGCCCGAGACTTGCTGCCCTTGCTGCCGCAACCATTCCGGCGATGCCTGAACCAATCACCAGAAGGTCACACGAAATTGTGGCGTTATTTTTCAAGTTCAAGCCCGAACACTCCGCAATGAATCATTTCCTTTATGGAAGACTGGACAATGGCCTGATCCCATAACAAGGCATGCTCCCCTTTCCAGCGCTCATTTAAAAATTTTTTCAACTCCTGTATTCCGCTGGTATCAGACATCTGCCCGGTCTGGTACATGTGAGACAATATCCGTACACTGCAAAAGGCCCCCTGGCAAGGCCCTTTTCCCACACGGCTTCTCACTGCAATGGACGAAAGATCCGGAGTTCCTTTATCTTTGCAGATACTGTTGATGATGGAATCAATAGCACTTGCTGGCACCATTTCACATTCGCAGAGGATGGCATCCCCGGAAGCTTTAAATTCCTTGAATCCGCCATGGGGAATGCCAGGCTCTGACCATTCACCACTCCGGGTGGCAGGCAAAGGGATCACCTCTGTCTGGCAGGCCGCATCCACACCGAGTTTCTCACAGACCCGGTCACAGGTTTTTTCTGCCATCAGCCGGAATGTGGTCAGTTTCCCACCGGTAATGGTGATAAAATTATCCACCCCGTCCCTTTCATGATCCATCAGCGTGTATCCCCGGCTGACATTCCGGTCATCATCGCCACCTGCACTGACCAGGGGCCGGACACCGGAATATGCCCGGACATATCTGCAGGTTGCCAGCATCGGGATCATCTGTGCTCCCTGATCTATGATGTAATCCACCTCATCCACAGTGGGATGAATATTATCCGGATGGTCCACCCGCAAAGACGTGGTTCCCAGAATCGACACCACCCCTCCGGGAACCAGAATATCTGCATCCGTGGCTTTTCGCAGGCGATTAATCACATGACGGGCCAAGCGTCTGCTGGTGACCAGCAGGGTTCCTTTGGAAAATACCATGGGAATAGAAATATCGGCCATCTGCGCAATATAACCGGCCCAGGCACCGGACGCATTAATATAGGTCTGGGCCTGAATTTGAAACGCTTTACCATTCACCTGATTTCGGACATTTGCACGGACAATTTTCTTTTTTTCCATATCAAAGGATTCAAGTTTGCAGAAACTCAGATATCTGGCACCCCTGGAAACAGCATCATTCATATTTTCTATGGAAATTTTAAATGGATTTATGGAGGCATCATTTACCTGATATGCTGCAATAAGATTTGCGGATAAAACCGGCTCAAGTTTTATCGCATCCCGGACAGAAACCGCCTCAAAAGGGATGCCGGCACGGTCACACAGGCCGGGAAAATCCGCAATATAATTTTCATCATCTCCGCGAACCGCGACGAACAGCCCGCCGGTCCGCTGGATGCAATGACCGGCCATTTTTTTTAAAATACGGATTTCACTGTTACATTCAACAGCGGCTTCCGGGTCAGATGCGATATACCTTGCACCGCTGTGCAAAAGGCCGTGATTGCCACCGGAAGCCCCTGCATTCAAATCTTTTTTTTCAATCAGGACAACATCAAACCCCCGCAGACACAAATCCCTTGCAATGCCGGTTCCTGTAACACCACCGCCGATAACCAGCACCTGGGTTTCAATAATTTTTTCCAAAAAAACACGTATTAAGGATTACAGCGGGAGCAGGGTTTATAACCCGCCTGAACCGCGTCCTGGGTTGTGGCAAAAAAATCTGTGCATTTTTTGCCCTGGGCAAAATTACAGTCCTGTGTATGAAAAATTTTTGATTCTGTATTGCCCACAAATCTGAATTCCTGCGCCGCAGGCGTTTCAATGACCGGTTCTTCCGGCACAAATTCTTCTGCCGGTGGCACTTCAATGACAGTTTCTTCAACCACCGGGGTTTCAACAACAGGTTCTTCAGCAACAGGCGGATCTTCAATAACCGGTTCCTCGTCAACCGGTTCCTCAGATACGGTTTCTTGCGCCTGGGGCTCCTGATCCTTGTTCGGAAGCAGAATTTCACGGTTCAAATACATCATCAAGCCGCCGGCAAGAATTAACGTCACCGGTACAACACCCAGCACAAGATCAAAAAATGAAGCAGAAAATATGATAATGGTGAAAATACCAAGTAAAAATGCAACTGCTCCGCCAATAATCATTTTCATAAATAAACTCCTCGATTAGAATAGGTGATCTTTATTTTTTCACACCCTGTTAACCCTGAACTGCCTTTAACCGATGAATACACGAACTTTATCTTTAAACGTCAATAGCATATATTTATATACAGGCCAATACATACAACCTGCGTTTTTAAAGAAATATTTATTTTTCTGATGTATGTAGTTTTATTAAATTCATTTTGTCAAGAGTTACATGGATAAAAGACAGCGCCCCCCTGCTGTCCATCCCATATGCTCAGCAGGATCATCGTAACCGGGACCTGCTCATCCGCCATGGGAACCATGCTAACTGAAACCAAATTTTATTGAATATGCGTCATGACATATAAACTATGTTCCGGCGGCATCGGGCGCAAATCGGAATTATGGGAATAATGAGACGAAAAGATAAGGCTATTAAAGCGGGCGATGCAATTAAGCTGCTTATGAAATGTGAGTATGGAATCCTGTCCACGGCCGACAATAACGGACAGCCATATGCTGTACCTTTAAACCATGTGTATAAGGACAACCATATCTATTTCCATTGAATATGTAGAGCAAGGCAAAGTTTACATCGAAAAACAGGATAAGGTCACAAAAGTGATAAAATTCAGGATTGAAAATTTCACCGGAAAAGTATCACCTGCCACAGACAAAAAGATAGATTGACAAACCACCAGACAATTTTTTATACATCAGAATCGGAAAAAAATCGTTAAGCTTCCTTGTGTCATGAACATGATGTTAAATTCAGGTTTAACTGTATCGTATCTTAAAAAAGGAGAAAAAAATGAAAAAATTTTTAACAGCTGTCTGTTGTTTTGTATTATTTTCCACAAGCATGGCATCTGCCGGACAGGGTGGACTTGGCATGGCCTTGAAAGCCGGGACGCTTGGCGCCGGCATAGAAGGCACCATGGGTATCACCGATACGGTAAATGCAAGACTGGGCTTCAACTATTTTTCAATGGATCATGATCTGACTGAAAGCAATGTGGAATATGAATTTGAACTGGATCTTATGTCAATTGCCCTTCTTCTTGACTGGCATCCGTTAGATAACGGATTCAGATTCACGGCCGGTGCCCTGTACAACGGAAATGAATTTGATGCCACAGGCAAACCCACGGCTGGAAGTTATTCCATTCACAATACAACCTATACCGCCGCAGAAGTGGGCACGTTAAGCGGAAGCATTGATTTTGATGATTTTGCCCCGTATGTCGGCATTGGATACGGCAATGCTGTGGGCAAAAATAAAAGATGGTGTTTTGCTTTTGATCTGGGCCTTATGTATCAGGGATCTCCCGATGTCAGGTTTTCTGCAAACGGCACCAGCTCAGGGATTGCGGCTTTTCAATCCGATTTAGAAGCAGAACGCCGCCAGCTGGAAGACGAACTGGATGATTTTTCATTTTATCCGGTGATCTCATTTGGCGTCAGTTATAAATTTTAAAGTCATCCGGTTCAGCGCTGCAGGGATTCAGGCTTACAATACAGATAAAGTTTTCACTTGACCGAACACCTGTCTCATTCTATAGTTTTTTTTCAAACCAAATTGCCCTGTTCCATAATGATTAAAATGGAGGACAGCCAGACATGAAATTCACCTTGAAAAATAAAATTATTTTCGGTGCCGTCGGAATGCTTGTTTTATTGATGCTCACTTCCACTGTTGCTGTTTCAATTATCATAAACAAACAGAACAGGGCAGCCTCCTATGATTATCTTCAAAAAGCATTCAATATCCTCATTGACGATATTTCAAAAAATCAGGATAAACTGCTTTCTGACTCCCGCAGAATCGCCTCAGTGGACAGCATGGGGGATCGTTTCATGTATATTCTGGATACCGGCAAAGACTCCAAATATGATATGTTAAAATGGACCTATCAAAAAATCGCCGTATCTCTTTTTAATATTGCATCCACCACCAATGCGTCAACAGCAGCCCTGTACAGCAATGCCGGTGATCTGGTTGCATTCTTTAAAAAATCCGACAACCGGCTGACCATCGGCTGGGTACATCAAAAAGACACGGTCTTCACAGGATCATTCAGAAGCGATGAAAAACCAGAAGACAATTCATGGAAGGCGTTTGAAGGCACGCTTGATATTCCTGTCACCATGGAGAGCCCCTTGTCAGACGATGAAAAAATCCAGTTTGAAATTGTGGATTCAATGCTTTGCATCAGCACGTCAATCCCGATCACATCGGTCACCTATGACGTAGAGGCCAATGAAGATGTGGCAAAGCGTTTCGGTGTGGTCAGAGCGTTTTATAAAATAGATGACTCGTTTATTTCAAGGATGACCAAACTTGCCGGTATCCATCTGAATATATTTTCCACACAAAAACTTCTTGTCGGTGATGTCCCGGATTATGCTGCGCTGAAAACCCCTCTGCCCGAAACAAACGATAATTTCAACCTGTCCGGGCAACCGGTCGCCTTTAACACGATCAGCGTCAATGGTCAGGGCTATTTCCAGGGCATACTTCCCTTGTATTCAAATTCACAATTATTAGGTGCTGTTGCGTCTTTTCAATCCACAGCCATTGCCAGAGCAAACACATTTCAGATGATTAAATATCTTGTCATCGTATTTATTCTGGGCATTTTTTTGATCCTGCCCTTTGCCATCGTTTTTTCCAACACCCTGACCAAGCCCATTTCAGAGGTTGTAAACGGTCTTCAGGATGCGGCTGAAGGTGAAGGCGATCTGACCAAACGCCTGAAAGTTAACAGTCATGACGAAATTGGAGAACTGGCCAGATGGTTTAATATTTTCATGGAAAAACTTCAGATGATGATCAAAAGTATTTCTGAAAACACAAATGATCTCACCCGTTCCACTGGAAATCTTTTTACGATATCCTCCCAGATGTCTGAAAATGCAGACCAGATATCCTGCCGTTCTGAAAATGTTTCAACATCTGCCAGCAATATGAGTGTTAACATGGATTCCATGGCCCATGTCATGGAACAGACCGCCACCAATATGACAATGGTCGCGGCTGCCGCAGAACAGATGAACGCCACGATTGTCGGGATTGCACGAAACTCGGAAAAAGCACGAAACATAACGCTTAATGCCGTAACTCAGACCCGGAATACCTCAAAAACCATAGCTGATCTTGGTCAATCCGCACAGGAAATCGGCAAGGTAACCGAGACCATCACCGGTATTTCCGAACAGACCAATCTTCTGGCTTTAAACGCCACTATTGAAGCTGCCAGAGCCGGTGAAGCCGGAAAAGGGTTTGCAGTTGTTGCCAATGAGATCAAGGACCTGGCCAGACAGACCGCATCTGCAACCCTGGAAATTAAAAATAAAATCAAAGGGATTCAAAATGTCACCAGCGGCACCATCGAAGAAATCTCAACTATCCTGAATATTATAAATGATGCCAATGAGATTGTTGCCACCATTGCTGCATCCGTTGATGAGCAATCTGCCACTGCGAATGATATTGCTGAAAATATTGCCCAGGCCAGCACCGGTATTTCTGAAGTAAACGAGAATCTGTCTGCCAACAATACGGCAACTGCTGATATCAGCAGTGAATTGTCCGGGGTCAGCGACTCGATCACAGAAATATCCAACAACAGCACCCAGGTCAATTCCAATGCGCAGGAGCTCAAAAAACTGTCAGATGTGCTAGATGGATTGATCAAAAGGTTCAAAATCTGAGAAATCAGCCAATTTGGTGTAAATACGATGCAGTGCTATGTCAATGATATTCAGAAGGCTCCGCCCTCCCAGGCTTCTTCAAAGGCCACACCGTCACGGATGTGATAAATGCGCTTGAAGATGGGAATGATTTTTTCATCATGGGTTACAACGATGATTGCAGTCTCGTATTGATGTGCCATTTGATTCAGAATTCGGATCACTGCCAGTGCGCGTTCACTGTCCAGGGGAGCAGCGTGCTCTTGCCTGAGCCTGACGGTCCGATCAGACCCACCACTTCACCCGGGCCCACCTGCATGTCTACGCCCTTCAGGGCATCAACAGCCGTGTCCTTTTTTCCGTAGCGTTTTTTTAATCCCTCAATCAGAATGCCTTTTTGAGTCATATCACCCGCCTATGGCCTCGGCCGGATCAACCTTGAGGGCAACCCGAATGGCAATGAGGCTCGACAGTATACAGATCACCACCACAACAATGAATCCGAGCACGGAATCCAGAGGCTCGAGCAGCACATATTTAGGAAAAATCGGTGCCATTAAAAGTGTTGCAGTAATTTTGCCCACCACAAACCCGATCATCCCTAAAGCAATGGCCTGTTGGATGATCATGGACATCCAGTCTTTTAAGGCGGCCAGTGGTTGTCGGCCCGATCTTGTGAGTGTAACGCGCCTCGACCGTACCGATGCCAAACAGTGCCGGGGTAACAGATTTATTTTCTATAACCGTCAACATCACGGGCACCGGGGCAAGGGGGCCTGATCTCAGGGCCACATAAATAAAAAGCACCAGCAAAGGAATACCGATCCCAAGGATAGCCAATGTTCTTTTTTTATCTGTAAAAATTTCATGGATCAGCAACCTGTATCCCCTATGTAAATCCGTTTTCCGCATGTTTTTGAGCAATTGCCGTGGCCAGATCATCCAGCGCACGAAAATCTTTTTCTCCGGGTTTTCCTTTGCAAAGCACAGGGTCCAGCACCTCGACCTTGAGATTGGGAATCATGCCGGCAAGGGTTTCCACGGTTTTTCCGCCCCATCCATAGGAACCGACAATGGACAGAAATTTTACCTGGGGCTTGAGCGCATTTGCCAGAAATGCCGCATAGGCGGCATACGGATGCGGGCCTGCCAGGACCGTGGGAGTACCCACCACAATGGTTGCGGCATCCACTAAGGCCATGGCCAGTTTACCGATATCCGTGACTGCCAGATTAAACAGTTCCACTTTAACCCCTTTGTCTACCAGGGATGCCACAAGATGCTCCACCATCAGTTTGGTGCTTTCATGCATGGATACATAGGGTAGCACCACAATATTTTTAGACGGGCTGCTCACCCAGTCATTATAGGCATCAATGATAAACGAAGGATTCTTGAAAATCTGGCCGTGACTGGGAGCAATCATCTCAATGGGGTAAGGTGCCAGTTTTTCCAGATTTTTTTTTATGATGCTGCGAAAAGGCATCATGATTTCGGCAAAATACCGTTTGGCTGCCTCATACACGCGGCCTTGGTCTGTGACAAACAGATCCGTGGTGGCAATGTGGGAACCGAAAAAATCACAGGAAAAAAGTATTTTATCTTGTTCCAGCCAGGCCACCATGGTTTCCGGCCAGTGCACCCAGGGCGTATAAATAAATTTTAATGTCCTGTCACCCAGGGACAGGATTTCACCATCTTTTACCGGTAGAAATTTTTCATCGGATATTTTAAGCAGATCAATCAACATTTCCTTTGCTTTAGGCGTTGTTATTAATTTTGCCGCTGGATATTTTTCAAGAATTTTCGGAATGGTTCCGGAATGATCCTGCTCAGCATGCAGGGAAACAACAAAATCGATTCTGGGGACATCTTCCAGCTGGGCCATGAGTTCATCGGCCAAAGGCGGATCCACTGTATCCAGCAAAACGGTTTTTTCACTGCCTTTAATCAGATATGCATTATAGCTTGTACCATCCGGTAAAGGGATCAGGGTATCAAACAGACGTCTGTCCCAGTCCACGGATCCTAAACAGAAAACGCGATCGTTCATTTTTCTGGCAAACATATTACAGCCTCCTCATTATGGTTGAAAAATTATCATGACTTCTTTTTTCCCGGTTTTCCATGCTTTGTTAATTCTGAACTTCACCTTATACTCTTTTTACCGGTGTTTCATTGATATAAGTCAAGAACGTAAAATTTTTTAACATAAATTTAATTTTGCGGTTACTTACTGCCTGTTATCAATCAGTCTTTAAAGTTTTCTTTTTCTAAAGTGCGTTCAAATCTTCTGTTTTTTTTGCTTTTGATATTTTTTTGGTGTAACGTGTTCTGAAGCTGTTTGAGGAAATTTTAAAGATTCTTTTATTTTCACGAATATCGCCTAACAGCAAAAATATATTAAATTTTAAGGACATGATTGGCAAGTTGCCCCAATATTAACTTTCAACAATCCTGGTCTGGAATCAATGATTGATTTTCTTTTTCACAGTATCAAAGGCAAGCTTCTTCTATCCTTTTTGATCCTTTTGGGCATGGCGTTTTTTTTTCAATTTTCATATATAGCACCCACCCTCCAGGAACAAAAAATCGAAGAAATAAAAAAAACGCAAGACGGCTTTGCCAAATTTCTATCAGGCGAAATAAATTCTCGATTGGAAAATGCTGCAAAAGAGCTTGAGCAAATGGCTTCTATCCAAAGTATAGTTTCTCTTGACAGAGCGCTTATGGACCAAGCTATTAATGATATAAACAGTTCCAATCATTTTTTTAATTATTATTTTGTGATGGATAAGGACGGCAGGTGGTTATCCTACCCCACACATCCCGAACTTGTCGGAGAAAAAATTCCTTTGGAAAACATGGATTGGGTGTCTGAAACCTTTGAATCCGGGCAGACGGTTTTTCTGGATGTTGTTAAATCAAAACTGGGGACTCTTGTCAGCGGATTTTCAACACCGATAAGAGATGCAGATGGAAAAATCATTGCACTGCTTCGGGGTGTGTTTGTTCTTTCTAAACATAATATTCTTGTGAAATCAGTTGAGGGAATCAAAAAGATAAAGGGGTACAATGCCTATCTGGTTTCTTCCAATGGCTGGCTTATCGCTCACAGCAATGAAAAATTGAATTACGATAAATATAATTCATACAGCATGATGGGTTATGAACCTGTGATAAACGCATTAAAAGGGCAAACAGGGAATGTCAATTACACCTATGAAAAAGATGCGTGGTTAGCCACTTTTTACCCCATTCCTGCAACGAACTGGGGATTAATCGTTCAGCAGCCGCTTGAAAATATTATGCTGACAGCCCAAACAGAATCAAGGTTCATTATTTTCATTATCGTTAGCTGCTTATGCATCGGGCTCTTTATCGCTGCGGTGATTGTCCAGAAAGCATTCAACCCCTTGTTCAAACTGGTTAAGGATATCCAGTCCGGCAGCATGGATAATATTTCAAATTATCCCAAAGACGAAATCGGCCAATTGGCTTTTCAATACAGCAAACTATACACGGATTTATATGCATCAAATAAAATCATTCTTCAGTCGGAGAACAAATTCCGGACACTTTTTGATAATGCCGGTGATGCCATATATATCCACGATTTTGAAGGCAACATACTTAAAGCCAACCAGAAAGCGATTGAGTCTTCCGGATACAAACAGGATGAGCTACTGAATATGAATATTATGGATATTAATTCTTCTGACTCATCCAGGCAGGTTCTGTCTTATATAGAAAAAATCAAATCCGGTGAAAAATTGATTTTTGAATCCATGCACAAAACCAGAACAGGCAATATGGTTCCGGTCGAGATCAGCAGCAGAACAATTGACTATGACCATCGAAAAGCCATTTTGATTATTGTTCGGGATTTGACAGAAAGAAAAAAAACAAGTGAACTGCTGATACAGAATGAAAAGATGCTTTCTCTTGGCGGGTTAGCTGCCGGGATGGCGCATGAGATCAACAATCCTCTTGCAGGCATTATACAAAGCGCCGAAGTTCTGGCAAATCGCCTGGGCAGCGGCAAACGCCTTCCTTCGAATGAACAGGCAGCCCTGGATGCCGGAATTTCAATGGAAGCGCTTCAAAAATATATGATTATCCGGGATATTCCGTTGATGATCAATGCCATAACAGCATCCGGCCTGAGAATGGCTTCGATTGTAAAAAACATGCTGAGTTTTGCAAGAAAGAGTGATCATTCTTTTTCAACACATGATCCTGTTCATCTTATGGACAGTGTATTAAAACTTGCCACCGCAGATTTTGACCTGAAAAAGCATTATGATTTTAAATCCATCGCGCTTCAAAAAGAATACCAGGATAATTTGCCGCTGATTATTTGTGACGGGAATAAGATTCAACAGGTTTTATTGAATATTCTGGGAAATGGTGCGTATGCCATGTTTGAAAAAAGAAAAACAAAAAAGAATTATAAGCCAGAATTCATCCTGAGGATTTCCATGGAAACCGATGCCATGCTGCAAATAGAAATTAAAGACAACGGGCCTGGCATGGATGAAAAAACAAAGAAAAAAATATTTGACCCTTTTTATACAACAAAACCCGCTGGCATTGGTACGGGCCTTGGACTCTCGGTGTCATATTTTATTATCACAGAAGATCATGGCGGAACAATTGAAGTCGCATCCCAGCCAGACAAAGGAACTTCTTTTATAATACGAATACCGGCTAAACCGGCAGAAAATATAAAAACCGATTCCCGCCCTTGAGCTTGATTCTTCAAATGTGCATGAATTGCTCAAACTTCGGTCATATGTGGACAAAGGCTAAAGATGATCGAATCTACTGAATTTTAAATCCAGTGATGTCGAATCATTCACCCTCCTACACCCCTGCGGATCAACAGGATGGGAATTATCCGTGAACCCTAAACCCAAATTTATAAAGGAGGCCCAATGAAAATTTCAACCTGGCTGGATACCAAAGTCAAAGAAAAAATCGATGTGTCACAAATTAAATTACCGGATGATATTTCATATGATAATGATCCGGATGAAATTCTTTTTTTTGAAGAGTATAAGCCTTGCGGATACTTTTGTGCTGAAAATCATCCCTTTTCCACGGTCGAAAGGTTCGGACGCTGGTATTACAGCCGGGGTCAGGACAAAAAGGCCGGCATTCATTCATCAGAAATGAAATGGCATCTGTTTACAAAGGATAAAGATCTGGCACTTGAGACAGCCAAGGCACACATGGGATAGAAAATGTATCGGCATATCAGATCAAAAAAGCCCTTGAGAAATTTTCCCAAGAGCCTTTATTTTTTTATGGTACGCCCGGAGAGATTCGAACCCCCGACCTACGGATTAGAAGTCCGTTGCTCTATCCAGCTGAGCTACGGGCGCAGACAGAAATGATCTTTTACCAAATTGATAAAAAATTGTCCATAAAAAAATTAGAAAATTGTTTTTTTCGGTTAAATATATCGTTTTCATCCCGAATATGATAATGGTATACTAATTTTTTATCAAAAAAAATCAAGATATAGCCAAGGTATATTTAATGTCAAAAGAAGCCAATATAAAACAGAATACAAAATTAACGAAAAAAGATTTTCTTATTGATAGATCAAAAATCAAACCTGCAAATTCAAAAGCACTGGTAAAATCTGATCCCATTCAAAGCTATCTGAATGAAATCAGCAGATACAAGCTTCTCACAAGAGAGCAGGAAGTTGAGCTGGGCACCCGCATACAGGAAACCGGCGATCAGGAAGCTGCATACATCATGACAACATCCAATCTGCGGCTTGTGGTAAAGATTGCGCTTGAATTCCAAAGAATCTGGATGCAGAATCTGCTGGACCTGATCCAGGAAGGGAATATCGGCCTGGTCCAGGCAGTTAAAAAATTTGATCCCTATAAAAATGTAAAATTTTCATATTATGCCTCTTTCTGGATCAAAGCCTATATTCTAAAATTCATCATGGATAACTGGCGGATGGTTAAAATCGGCACCACCCAGGGCCAGCGCAAATTGTTTTTCCGGTTGAAAAAAGAAAAAAAGCTGCTGATCGAACAGGGCTTTGACCCGAAACCAAAGCTCCTATCACAACGGCTGGGTGTATCGGAAAAAGAAATCATTGATATGGATCAACGGCTGGACAACTGGGATTTAAGCCTTGATGAACCTTTAAAGAATGATTCCAATACTGAACGCATTGAATTCATCAATGTGGATGCCTCTTCTTCTGAGGACCGTCTGGCCAAAAAGGAAATTGAGGACATTCTTCATGTCAAGGTTAAAAAATTTAAAAAAACCTTAAACGACAGGGAGCTGGATATTTTTGACCGCAGAATTTTTTCCGACAATCCGAAGACGCTTCAGGAAATCGGAGAAGAATACGCCATATCCCGTGAACGGGTCAGACAGATTGAAAATAATATTATAAAAAAGATGAAAGCGTATTTCAAAAAAGATATGCCGGACTTTGACATGTATGATCACGACCAGTAAATATCACCATATTGCCACCTAACCTCAGGGAAATCAACCATGAACAAATGTCTGATCTGTATTTTTCTTATGTGTATTTTTATGACAGCTGCCACCGGGTGTACGGGTCTTTCACCCCGGACATCCCATGAGGATTCCCTGACAGGCAGAGCAGAAAAACCCATAAAAAAGATTCAGCAGGAAGATCTGTCTGCTGCATATTATTATCTGGAATCCAGAATTCATATCAAGAACCGCAAATACAGCAAAGCGATTATCTCCCTCGAAAAAGCGCTTGCCAAAGATCCTGATTCATTTATTCTGGTTCAGAATCTGATTCAGTTACATGTAAAAACAGGCAATGAGGCCATGGCAATTTCACTTGTGGAAGAACTTGCCCGGAAACACCCGGATAATGTTGATGGTCTGCTCATGCTGATTCAACTAAAAAAAGACACTATCGAAGAGAAAAAGCTGATATCCATTTTAAACCGGATACTGATTCTTGATCCAAAAAACAAGTCAACATTTCTGCGGCTGGGGAAGATATACCTGGATAAAGAAGATGATGCCCAGGCAAAAGACCTGTTCAATAAAATGGTTGAACAGTTCCCGGACTATTATGTTGCATGGTATTATCAGGGTCAGGTATATATGAAAGAAAAAAAATACACCCTGGCTGAAAAAAGCTTTTTAAAAAGCATTGAACTTGAACCGGATCTGATTGAACCCCGTCTGCAGCTCATTCAAATTTATGAGATCAAAAACTCAAAAGAAGAAAAAAAGAAAATAATGGATACCTATAATGATATCCTGAAAATTGAGCCTGAAAATTACCAGGCCCGTTTAGGAAAAGCCCTGTATTATTATAAAAACAATGAAAAACAAAAAGCGGACAAAGCATTTGAAGCGCTTGCACAGCATGTGGACAGCGATTCCCGGCTGATCATGGCAGCCTTTGATGAATACATCTCGGAAAAGAAAAACAATGATGCCGTTATTATTTTTACACAACTGCTCAAATCAGACCCTGACAATGCCACTTTAAATTTTTTTACTGCCATGGCGTATGAATCGGTGGAAAATCCTGAAAAAGCAATTTCACATTATTTTAAAATTCCGCCGGACCATTCCCAATATAAATCCAGTCTGCTGAAAATTGCATATTTATATAAAGACTTGAAGCAGAACCGTAAGGCAACTGCCTTTCTTGAAGAAAAACACCGGCAGCACCCGGAAGATATTGATATCATATCCTATCTTGCATCTTTTTACGAATCTGATTTAAAATATGAAAAAGCCATTGATTTTCTGGAAAAAAAGCTTGAGGATCACCCGGAAAACACATCCCTGCTGTTTAAACT
The DNA here is from genome assembly GCA_018821535.1 of Pseudomonadota bacterium. Lineage (GTDB taxonomy): Bacteria > Desulfobacterota > Desulfobacteria > Desulfobacterales > Desulfobacteraceae > Desulfobacula. The sequence continues at coordinate 58,315 of JAHJLV010000017.1, forward strand.
GGGTGCGGTACTGGATAAGGCCGGATACAAAGATCAATCTCTGGATACCATGAATAAAATTCTTCAGATAGATCCGGAAGATGCCAGTGCCCTGAATTATCTCGGATATTCCTATGCTGACAGCGGGATTAAACTGGATGAGGCACTGGCCATGCTTCAAAAGGCCAATGAAATCAGGCCGGACGACGGATATATCATTGACAGTCTGGGCTGGGTCCACTTTAAACGGGGAGAATATGACAAGGCCATTGAATACCTGGAAAAAGCCGCAGAATTGACTTCCTATGAAACTGTCATTGCTGATCACCTGGGCGATGCCTATTTAAAGGCAGATATGCCGGAAAAAGCCAGGCAGGCATATGAAAAGTCCATATCCAATGCCACACAAGAAGATAAGGAAAAAGTCCGGGAGGTCACAAAAAAACTTGAGGCCATAAAAAACAGAAAATGAACTGTAAACGCTCCATACGCTATTTTACCCTGACACTGATTCTTGTTTTTGGCATCACAGGATGTGCCTCACACAGGCCTGTCACAGATCCTGCCCTTGACAGACAGGCCTTTGCACGGGGTGTGGATGCCGCATCCTGCAATCAGGATATTTCATCCAGCAAAGGAAGCGGGTGGGCCATTCTCCAGACTCCTGAAAAAACAGAAAAGTACAGATTTGCATGGGCAGTTGTCCACCCGAACGCTATCCGCATGACCTTTTTTTCATCCGGCTTGCCGATAGAGACAATTCTGATGTTCAAAGATGTCATCACCTTTTTGTCCCACACCGGCCGGCATGACAGATATTCATACTATTCCCTGGACCCGGATATGGAAAGATTTATCCAGGTCCCGGTAAAAATGTCAGAAATTATCCTGATTCTTCTGGGCCGGACACCCATAAAAAGTTTTGACGATGCCTATTATACATCGACAGATGAAACACGCCCGGCTGTTACGCTCAAAAATATCAGTGAAAACCATACACAATATTTACAGTTTGACTCCAAAGGACATCTCAAGAGCCTGACAGTGACAGATTTTTTGAAAAATACAGTTTACAGCCTGACGGTAAATCAATACAAAACCTTTGATGACAGGCAGATTCCGGCTCAGATCATCATTGCGGATGCTTTCCAGCGAAAATTGACGCTGGATATAACTGATTTCAAAGTAAATCCTGAAATAAAAGAAACGGTTTTCAAGTTGACAGGACTTTGATAATGACCATTATGAATGATGTATTTTTCAACCATAATTTCCCAAAGGAGATGATATAAAATGATTCACAGTAATGTAGACAGCGCCAAAAAACCCCAGGGCTGCCCTTCACAGAACAAAGGACAGGACATGGCCGCAAAACAGAAAAAAGAAGAAGAGGCCATCAAAAATTCACTTTCTAAAATAAAACATAAAATTTTTGTTTTAAGCGGCAAAGGCGGCGTAGGCAAAAGCAGTGTATCGGCCAATCTTGCTGCCAGCCTTTCCAAACAGGGGTATAAAACAGGGCTGATGGATGTTGACGTTCATGGGCCGTCCATTGCCCAGATGCTGGGCTTAACTGAACTTCTGGATATCAGTGCCAACCAGATGCTGCTGCCAAAACAGGTCGCTGAAAACCTGAAGGTTGTTTCTGTACAGGCGCTTATGCAGGATAAAGACCAGGCTATTATCTGGAGAGGCCCGGCCAAAACCGGCATGATCCGCCAGTTTGTCAGTTCAGTAGACTGGGGGGAACTTGATTTTTTGATTATTGATGCCCCTCCGGGAACCGGTGATGAACCCCTGACAGTTGTTCAAACCATCCCCGAAGCTTTGGGCGTAATTGTAACAACCCCCCAGGAAGTGGCGCTGGCTGATATTCGAAAATCCATCTCCTTTTGCAAAACCGTCCGGTTGAAAACACTGGGAATTGTGGAAAACATGGCAGGGTTCAGTTGTCCCCACTGCCATCAGCATATTGACCTGTTCAGCTCCGGTGGCGGAGAAAAAACAGCAAAAGCCAGCGGACTTGAGTTTTTAGGATCGCTTCCCTTTGAAACCAAAGTGGTTGCTTCCGGGGACAGCGGCACGCCAATGATGTTTAACAATGAAGACACCGCCTTTACACGGGCCTTTGATACCATTGTCCAGAATATTTTAAAGCAGATCAAATTATAAGATTGAACCCTACCTTTAAAAAAGCCGGAGAACTCAAAGATTTTCTGAATCTCAGAGAAAAGAAAAATCTTTCTTCTCTGGCTTGCTTCAGTACCAGCGCTGTCCGCCGCCGCTTCGAAAAATTCAGGGAAAATGACTACCGCCAGGATTTCAGTGCGGATGCAGACCGGATTTTAAATTCCATGGCATTTACCCGATATATTGATAAAACCCAGGTTTTTTCTTTGATCAACAATGATCATCTCACCCACAGGGTCATCCATGTCCAGCTTGTATCCAGAATTGCCAGAACCATTGGCCGGTATCTGGGCTTGAACGAGGATCTTATTGAAGCCGCAAGTCTGGGTCATGATATCGGTCATCCGCCGTTCGGGCACGATGGCGAAAGATTTCTTTCCAGACTGACCCAGAAACACGGGGCCGGTTTTTTTCACCATAACCTGCAGAGCATACAGTTTCTGGACAAGATCGAAAAAAAAGGCAACGGCTGGAACCTGACGCTTCAGACCATGGATGCCATTATCTGCCATAACGGGGAAGCACACTCAGAAAAGCTTGTTCCCCGGAAAGACCGTTCTTTTGAGGAGTTTGATGCCATTTTGTCACAAATGCAGCAGTCAAACGCCTGCGATGCCATTCCCATGACCATGGAAGGCTGCGTGGTGAGAATGGCAGACACCATCAGTTATATCGGGCGGGATCTTGAAGATGCTATCCGGCTGAACCTTGTGGACCGGAAAAACATCCCAAAGGAATGCAAACGTATTCTCGGCGAAACAAACGGAACAATTGTCTTCAGCCTGGTTACCGACCTGATTTCCAACAGTCTTGATCAGCCCTTCATCGGTTTTTCACCGGAAGTGTCCCAGGCACTCAAAACCCTTAAGGCATTCAATTATAAATATATATATAAAAATCCTTTAATAAAAAAACATCTGTCTTCCATAGAGGATATTTTTAAATATCTGTTTGAAATACAGTTGGAAGATCTTGAAAAAGAAAACACCCGATCTGTTATTTTCACCGATTTTTTAAACGGCATGACACCTGAATATCGCAATACCCATTCAAATGCCCAGATCGTCAGGGATAATATCTCCGGAATGACCGATTCCTATTTTATCCGGATGGCGCCGGACCGGCTTAAACCGGATGCCATTGAAAATGTTTGACAACAGGCTATACCGGAAACAGCACCATAAAAAAGGACTGGTTTCCTTTGATATAACAGTTAAGGAAACCAATCTGAACATACAGGCCCGGTCTGATCTGTCCCGAATCGCCATTAAATCCGTTCTGGAATGCAGAAATTATATAGAAAATTATATTGACCTGTATCCGGAATTTGCCACTTCTTTAAAACCCTTGAACCCGTCCGGAATACTTCCACCTGTTATCCGGGAAATGATCCAGGCCGGCATAAAAGCAAATGTCGGCCCCATGGCTTCAGTGGCAGGAATCATTGCCCAGACTGCAGGCAGATCCCTGCTGGAATTCTCATCGGAAATCGTGGTGGAAAACGGTGGTGATATCTTCATCAAATCAGACACCGACACCCTGTTCGGCATCTATGCACAGAATTCACCCTTTTTCATGACCACCGGTATTCAGGTGAAAAAACAAAGCGCCCCCTATGGCATCTGTACGTCTTCAGGGACTTTGGGTCATTCCAGAAGCTTTGGCACAGCCGATGCCGCAACGGTTCTGGCAGACTCATGTCCTCTTGCAGATGCGGTTGCAACAGCCCTTGGAAACAGAATTTTATCCCCTGCCGATATCAAACCGGCCATAGACTGGGGAAAATCCATTGATGGTGTTCAGGGTATGGTGATCATTCAAGGCAAGCATATCGGCCTTTGGGGCAACCTGGAACTTGTCAGGCTGGATGGTTAACCGATTCAGTTATAACGCCCCCGCATGCTGCAAATGTCAAGAATAAGGGATTAAATATTGATTTTATTTTTAGGGTTGATTAATAAATAATAACTTGCTTTATGTCAATAAAAGCAAAGATAAAAGGAATGTTAAATGGAGAATGATCGCTCTTAACCTTTTTAAACAGTTAAATGTTAATCCTTAGGATGTAAAATGAAAATTTATGCAGTAGCAGATATTCATGGGAAACCCGAATATATTCAGCAGATCCATGATGAAATTTCACAAAACAAACCGGATGTGCTGATCATTGCAGGAGATATCACCCATTATTTTGATTCGCGCAAAGCCATTAAACAACTCAAGGATATCAAAATTCCTGTGTTTGCCATCCGGGGGAACTGGGATTTCAAGGTTGTTGAAAATATTATCCGTCGCCAGGCAAATATGCAGTTGCTCACCCCGACCCCTGTTGACCATGAAACACTGAATCTTATCGGATTCAATGGTACCTTTTTTCTGCCCTTTCTTTCAAAAATCTGTATCATGGAAAAACGACTGATCAATTTTGCAGCGCCGCTGATCACAAAAGACACCATTGTCGTTGCTCACCCGCCGCCAAGAGGGATTCTGGACCAGGTGGCAGGAAAATACAGTGCCGGAAGCTTTGGTCTTAAAAAACTGATCCAGACCCATTCTCCGTTAATGGTGCTGTGCGGTCATATTCATGAACAATCCGGCTATCAATATTATAAAAATACACTGGTTGTGAACTGTGCAATGAATAAAACCTGTGGCGGGGCCATCATAGAGTATGATAAAGCTGTAACTGGCAGAAAACTTACAGTGAACATGATAACAACTTAACGATAAAAACAAGGCAGGGAAAATAAAATATGTGTGAATCCAATGTGTTTTTGAAAAAAGGCCAGGATGAAGAGCTGATCATGGAAAATGTAGCCGCCATCAGTCCCGTGCGTGAGGGCGTTTTTTTACTTAAGGGACTTTTAGGCGAAAGCATGGAAGTAAACGCCATTATTGAAGATATTAATCTTATGGGACATAAAATAACACTCAAAGCCCTGTAATGAAAAAATTTTCAGATTATCTTCAGGCCATTGCCCGGACCAATCACCCGGGCAATGGCCTGAAGACCCAATGGTTGTTTTACTGCGGCATGCTGTTTCTAAGCCGGGATAAATGGTGGGGTGATTTCAGGCATCGCCCTTCCAGGCATGAAGGAATCGACATCTGCTGGCACAGGAATGAACAAACACATGAGGTTCACGGATTTACACCCGAGACCCGGATACCTGCCATGGAAAACGGAACTGTAGTCAATATCTGTGATGATTTTTTAGGCCGGACACTTGTTGTGAAACAAAAAATTCCGGAAGCTTCAGAATTTAAGATTATTTTTACATATGCCCATATTGTTCCTGAAGCAAACATCTTAATCGGGCAGCAGATTAAAAAGGACCAGGTGATTGCAACCGTCTGTGACACACAAAAAAATCCTCAGCTTGTGCCTCACCTGCATTTTTCGTGCTTTGAGATCATCGAACCTGTCCCTGAAACCCGTCTGGACTGGAATGTGTTCACAGACCCGGAAAAAGTCAACATGATTTGCCCGGTTTTCTTATGAAATACAAATTTTTACTTGATTTTCATTCTTCAGGATACAGGTTTCCTAAAGAAGAATTGAAATAAACGGCAAATTGATCTATGATCGCAGTATTTTTAGCCATATACTGTCAGACAAACATTGGAGCGGATAAATGAAGGGAGCGGATAAATGAAGATATTACTTAAAACCCTTTTGCTGCTGATTGCCCTGTCACTGGTTGGTGCGGTGGTCTATCAGAACCTTGAGTATTTCATGACCCGGAATACACTTACCATCCATATTGAAAAACTGAACTGGACCTGGACCACACCGGCGCTTGAAAATATTTTCTATATCGGCATCTGCTTTCTTGCCGGTCTTTTTTTAAGCAGTGTTAAGGGGTTGCTGGTAAAACTGGATTTAAACAGGATCATAAAAACCAAAGAAGACGAAATTAAAGCACTTGAAGAAAAAAACAATGTGCTGAAAACAGAACTGGAGGTTTTTCAGCATGACCCCTATATTAAAAAAGGCCTTGAGAAAAAAGAATCTGCGCTTCAGGAAACTGCAATTGACCAGCAATAATCCCAACTGCCCATGAGTCAAAAAAAAAATACGCCCATGATGGAGCAATACCTGGCCATCAAAAATTCATATCCAGACACTATCCTGTTCTACCGGATGGGTGATTTTTATGAAATGTTCAATGAGGATGCTGTCAAAGCAGCCGCCATACTTGAAATCGCCCTGACCTCAAGAAATAAAAACGATACCGATCCCATTCCCATGTGCGGATTTCCGTTCCGTGCAGCAGACACCTATATTTCCAAACTGATTCATAACGGATGCAAAGTGGCCATCTGTGAACAGATGGAAGATGCATCGCTCACAAAAGATCTTGTAAAACGGCAGGTTGTGCGGGTGATCACGCCGGGCACGATCTTGAATGAAGCCCTGCTGGATAAATCCGCCAATAATTTTCTGCTTGCCCTGTGTAAAACCCGGCAGGCCTGCGGCATAGCCTATCTGGATATATCCACCGGAACGTTTAAAACCACCCAGGTGGATGATCAGACATCTGCCATCCCGCACAGGCTCATTGATGAAGCCTTGAAAATTGACCCCAAAGAAATTCTTCTGCCAAAAAACTTTGAGAAAGATCCGGGCTATGACGTTTTAAGACAGGCCTTCACCGGCAGGCAGATCACCTATCTTGACAAGGAAGATTTTTCTTTTGAAGATGCAAAACAGCGGCTTTTGCGGCAATTCAAAACCCGCAGTCTGGAAGGTTTTGGCGCTGAAAATCTTCATGCATCGGTCTGTGCTGCAGGCGCCATCCTCAGTTATGTCAAAGACACCCAGATGCAGGACACAGAGCATGTCTATATGCTGACCCCCTATGATTTAAATCATTTTTTGATCATTGATGACAGATCCTGCAAAAACCTTGAACTTCTTGCTAATATCCAGACCCTGGATAAAAAAGGCACCTTGATCCATGTGCTTGACCGGACGGTTACGGCCATGGGCTCCCGCCTGATTAAAAACTGGATTCGATATCCGCTGATTGATAAACAGAAAATTGACCAGCGCCTGGACTGCATAGAAGAAATTATCAATGCCTCCCATATCCACAAACTGATTATCAATCATTTAAAATCCGTATATGACCTGGAACGTCTGGGCAGTAAAATTTCCATGGGCCAGGGCAATGCAAGGGACTTGCTCGCACTTAAAAATTCTTTAAGAAAACTGCCTGCCCTGTTCAAGGAATTATCCTTGTTTAAAAATCCGCTGTTCAACGGCAGTTATCTTGAAGATCAGCAGATTTTAATTCAAAATGCAGCCAGACTTTCAGATACAATCGAATCGGCCATCCGGGAGGATGCCACCCACGTGCTGAATGAAGGCAACCTGATCAAGGATGGCTACAACACGGAACTGGATGAACTGATCCTGATCTCCCGGGATGGAAAATCATGGATTGCCAGAGCCGAGGCCCTGGAAAAAGAAAAGACCGGCCTGTCCTCGTTAAAAATCAGATACAATAAAGTGTTCGGGTATTTTATTGAAGTCTCCAAGGGCCAGTCTAAATCCGTTCCTGATAATTATATCCGCAAACAGACCCTTGTGAATGCCGAAAGATTTATCACCGATGAAATGAAGCAGGTTGAATCCACCATTCTAAATGCCCAGGAAAAACGAAATGCCCTGGAATATGACATCTTTTGTTCCATCCGGGATATGGTAATCTCCCAGGCTGCTGACATTCTTAAAATAGCCGATTTCATCGCCACTATCGACACCCTGCAGGGGCTTGCCCTTGCAGCGTCGGAAAACCGCTATGTAAAGCCGGATATCCATAATAACAACACCATACACATCCAAGACGGGCGACATCCTGTGGTGGAAAAAATGATCCAGGGGGAACGCTATGTTCCCAACTCCATTGAAATGGATGGTGAGTCCAATCAGGTTCTGCTGATCACCGGCCCGAACATGGCAGGAAAATCAACGGTTTTAAGACAGGTGGCACTCACGGTACTCATGGCCCAGATGGGATCATTTGTTCCGGCCAAAAAGGCATCCATCTCGATTACAGACCGGATCTTCACCCGGGTGGGCGCACTTGACAACCTTTCCTCGGGCCAGAGCACCTTTATGGTGGAGATGGAGGAAACCGCCAATATTGTAAACAATGCCACCCCGAACAGCCTGATCATCCTTGATGAAATCGGAAGAGGCACCAGCACCTTTGACGGGATGAGCATTGCCTGGGCTGTGGCCCAATACCTGCACGATCTGGACGGCAAAGGTGTAAAAACACTTTTTGCAACCCATTACCACGAATTGACCCGGCTTGAACAAACCCTTCCCCGCATTAAAAATTTTAATATTGCGGTGAAAGAATTCAATGACAATATCGTTTTTCTAAGACGCCTTGTAAAAGGCGGAACAAATAAAAGTTACGGTATTCAGGTGGCGCGTCTTGCAGGCGTTCCGGATACCATCATTGATCATGCCAAACATATCCTTGCCGGCATTGAACAAAACAGCACCCCGGCAGATATCCCGCAGGCACCACCGATAAAGACAAAAACAAAAAAAACTAAAGATCGGAATACGGATCTTCAACTGGAATTATTCAGCCAGGAGGACACGTGTTTAAAAAAAATGTTGGAAAAGATTGATATTTCAAGTATTACTCCCCTTGAAGCCTTGAACTTATTAAACGACTTAAAACAAAGAAGCATCAAATAAGGTATGATTAAGCTTAAAAACTCAAATTTTTCAATTATATTCACTATCTTTTTTTTAATTACCCTGTTTATAGCCAGTGACAAGGCCTTTGCCACCACGGCAAAAGAAAGATACCTGCTGGCTGACTCCAGCTACAAAAAACTGAGAAATTCTGCAAGCAAACAGAAAAAAGCCTCGGAATGGCTGAATTGTATCAGCAAATATGAAATCATCTACCGGGTTCATCCGGAAAGTTCATGGGCGCCTGCAGGTATGTATAAAGCATCCAGTCTCTATCTGACGCTGTCAAAATTATCCGGGAATACAACATATGAAGATCAGGCATTGGATCTGCTTCAAAGAATACAGAATAGATATCCAAAAAGTTCATATGCCGGCCGGGCTGCTACTTTAATGAAATCTCTCAATATTTCACAGCAGCAGCCTTCGAAAACCGAGAAAACGCTCACTTCTCTGAAATACCGGACAAAAGATGACGGTAAAATTAAAGCATTTAAAGAACAGATAGACGCAAAAGAAGAAAAAAAACAAGACCGGGAAGAGAAAAGACAGGAAAAACTGCAATCCGCCTATGAGCAGAAAATTGTTATCCCTGATACCCTTCCTGAATATTCTGCCGCAAAGCCCACTGAGGACACCACGATTACGGATCTCAGATTCTGGTCCAATCCTGAATATACCCGGATTGTTGTGAATGCGGATGCAGAGCGGGACTATTCTCACCGGTTACTGAAAAAAGATCCGGACATCAACAAACCCTTCCAGCGTCTGTATGTGGACATTGAACAGTCAAAACTGGGGGGAAAAGTGGCAGAACATACTCCCATCAATGACAATCTGCTCAAGCAGGCCCGGGCAGGCCAGTATCTGCCGCACACCGTCCGTGTGGTGGTGGATATCAAATCTTTTGAAAATTACAAAATATTTTCATTAAAAGATCCGTTTCGAATTGTTATTGATGTCTGGGGAAAAGATTCAAACGGTTCCCAGGCATCCGGCAGTATTGCCGATGCAGAACCACCAAGAGAAGCACACTCCATCATCACAACCGACAATCTGCAGTCCTCTGACATCGCACGACAACTTGCCCTTGGTGTTCGAAAAATTGTCATCGATCCCGGACATGGCGGCGCAGACCCGGGCGCTCCAGGATATTTCAAAGGTGTCTGGGAAAAGGATATTGTGTTGAAGATTGCCAAAAAACTGGCGGTTATATTGCGGGACAAGCTTAAATGCACCGTAGTCCTGACCCGGTCAAAAGATGAAAAATTAACGCTTGAAGAACGAACTGCCATTGCCAACACTGAAAAAGCAGACCTGTTTATTTCACTTCACTGCAATGCGGCTAAAAACAGAAATCTGGCCGGAATTGAAACATATATTCTGAACCTTGCCACCGATGATCAGGCCATCGCTGTTGCAGCAAGAGAAAATGCAACATCCAGAAAAAATATCTCTGATCTTGAATATATCTTAAGTGATTTGATGAAACATGCAAAAATTGAAGAATCCACCCGCCTGGCAAACGTTGTTCAGGCGTCTTTTGTCAGCAGTATGAAAGCAAAATATACCGGTATCCATGATCTGGGAGTCAAAAAAGCGCCCTTCTACGTTCTTTTAGGTGCAAGAATGCCGTCTATTCTTATTGAAGCATCTTTTATCAGCAATAAAGAAGAATGCCGGCGCCTCATGAGCAATGAGTATCAGGCACATGTAGCTGAGTCCATTGCACATGGAATCGAAAAATACATACAGACAACCAATCCAAAACAGTTATAGAAGCGGAAGTTTAATTGTAAACGCAGTGCCGCCTCCGGGTTTGGAAGAAACGGAAATACTGCCTTTATGATTTTCTACTATGATAAAATAGGAGACAGAAAGACCGAGCCCTGTTCCCTCACCGACATGTTTCGTTGTAAAAAAAGGTTCAAATACCCGTTTTTTAACTTCTTCATTCATGCCCGGACCGTTATCCTTGATCTCGATGCAGACCATATTGTCTTCTTGAAAGATCTTCAGTTCAAAACAGGGGGAATGTCCATCAGGCATCGACAGCATGGCCTGTGCACCGTTGGATAGCAGATTGAGAAATACCTGCTGAATTTCACTGGGTTTGCAAACAACCCCCGGGATGTCCGGTTCATACTCTTTTTTGATTTTAATCAGTTTAAAATCAAATTTCTTTTTAAAACTATAGTCACTTTCGGCAAGCATCAGGGTTTTATCCATGAGATCACAGATATCTTCGGGCAGAAAGCCTGAATTGCTTTTTCGCGAAAAAGAAAGCATATTTGATACAATGTCCGCTGCACGTCTGCCTGCATCCAGAACCAGATCCATCAGCCGGTAAACACTGCGTTTTTCCATATATGCCTGAAGCGTATCAAAATCCAGTCCCAGCTCTTGCGCAGTTTTAAGATTGACCGGCAGTCTGTCCCTGAGACGACCCAAAATAACCTGGGTGTTCTGCAGGATACCGGCAAGCGGATTGTTTATTTCATGCGCCATGCCTGCTGCCAGACCGCCAATGGAAACCATTTTTTCCGAATGAACCATCATTTCTTCAAGTTCTTTTTTCTCCATATCTCTTTTTTTAAGACACAATGCCTCTACAAGCGCTGTGGCAAGTGTTTCCCCGGCATTGATATCATCTGCATCATACTCACCCTGTTTCCTTGCAATGATAATCATGCCAAGGACCTCAGAACCCAGTTTCATGGGAATCGCCAGAAGTGAATCAATCATCAGACGGTTCTCGGGAAAATTTCTGAATTCATCATGTGAATCAGAAGCGCTGGCCACTATTGTTTTCTTTTCCTGAACAACTGTTTTCCGGATCCCTGCGATTTCCTGATCTCTGGATAAAATAACCTGGTCTATGCCTGAAATGGAGCAGTCCTTCAGGATCTGGTCTGAAATGGCAAGCAGATCCATCCTCGAAGCGCTGTCCTTTTGAAATTCACCGATAAAACAGTACTGGCCCGGTATAACTTTAAGTATCGTGAAAAGAAATATATGGGCGATTTCTTCATAGGTTTCCACCTTCATGGTTTTTTGAAAAAAATGATTCACAGAAGTAATCACCTGGCTTTGCTTTAATATCTTTTTTTCATTAATTTCTTTCAGGCGGATCTGCGTTTCAAGATCTTTGTTGGTTAAGGCAAGAGCATTGATTTTTTCTTTGATCGCATCGCGCATCAGGGCAAAATTACGCGATAATTCCCCGATCTCCCCTGAAACATTGGAAGCGATGGTCCGGTCCAGATTTCCAGAAGCAATTTCAGAAGCAGCCACTGTCAATTCGCTCACCGGACGTGTGAGCCTGTTTATGGTCAGAATAAGAAGAGAGCACAGGACCACAATACCGATAAAGGTAAACCCCAGAATCTGGGTTTTAAAGGCATCCAGTTTGTCTTCAATCAGGCTTGTGGAATATACCACATTCACCTGACCCAGTTTTAACCCCTTATGAAAGATAAAAAAACTTCTGCCAATGTCTTTTCCCTTTGGATTTTCAAAAGTTCGGTAAAGATGGATATCAATATCATATTCCTTGAATGAAATACTTTTCATGTTGCAGTCTTCAAAAAAAGTTTCCATATTCATCCGGATGGTTTCCCTGTCCACATTATAAACAGGAATCGCATTGACAAGCTTCATCATATAAATGGATTTTTTGATCTGATCATTCAGGGTATTAAGTTCAGATTCTCGGATTTTATCTACAAAATAAAAACACAGGAATAAATTGATTATCGAGCTGATGGTGATAACGGAAATAATGATTTGTGTTCGGAATTTCAAAAAAGAGCTTCCTGTAAAATTAAAGTTGTCTTATCATCATTGAACAAAAAAACCTCACACAGAAACCGGCACATCCATGGAAACCGATTGAACAAGCTCTCTGTAGTCGGAAGAGGCGGTTGACCCCGGTGCAAATTCAAAGATTGACTTTCCATAGGATGGCGCCTCAGAAAGGCTTTCACAATACCGGATCGGTGTACACATATATTCAGGATATAATTTCTGAAGCTGGGTCAGTATTGTTTCCGGTCCTTTTATACGTGTATCCATAAACGTCGGAACAATATATTTTAATACCACTTCCTTTCGATATTTCTGAATGGATCCCAGACTTTTCATAAATTCGGAAAGTCCCTGCAGCGGCATGACTTCCAACGCAACCGGAACCAGAACTTCAGTGGCGTAAAACAAGACATTAACGATCAGTTGATCCCATCCGGGAGCAGTATCAATGATAACATAATCATAGCGGTGTTCGATCTCTTTCATGGCTTCAGCCAATGTCCATTCAGCCCCGAAACTTTTTCGGTCAATGATTCGTTTGACACCGGCAAGTGCTTTGCCGCCTGAAAGCAGCCAGAGATTTTTTCTGGCCCTGATAACGCATTCTTCAGGTGCCAGTTCCTTTGTCAGAAGTTCAGTCAGCCCTGCCCGGGGTTTTTTACCCAGATTATATGCAGACTGACCCTGGGTATCTGTATCCACCAACAGGACTTTATAACCGGCAAGGGCCAGACCTGCACTTAGATTCACCGAGGTGGTTGTTTTGCCGACACCCCCTTTGCTCAAGGTGACACAGATTCTTCGGATCGGCGCTTTGACATCGCCGGATTCTTTTTCCTCAGCGTCATTTTCAACCGGTTTTTCTATCTCAGGTACATCTTTTTTATTTTTGAAAAATTTTTCTGTGTTCTCTTTGTTTTCCTGTTTTGGAGGCATATCAAGTTGAACAGGAAATTTATGACCACAGGATTTACATCGTGCGGTTATTTTACCTGAAGATACATTTTCCTGGAGGGCTTCTAAATCGACCTTATGTTTTTTCTCACATTTAGGACAGACAATAATAGCCACTGATCCTCCTTTTTAACTTCCTCAAGAATACCATTTCAAAGGATTTACCTGTCTTATCTAAGAACTTTAACAAATTAATTTTTCTGTGACGTATCAAAAGGCATATCATCATCAGTCAACAACTGATTTTTCATTTTTGATACAATTTGAAAAATCTTTTGCGCTTCATTTTCCGAAGCGTCCATCCACTGTATGCCACACTGCAGCGCTTTGTTTTCACCGGCAGAAACATGAATCACCCGGCCCTGAAGGCTCCCTATAAACACATCAAATATGGTGAGCTCACAATTGGAAAGCGATTGTTCAACCTGAAATTCAGACATCTCATTAATCAAAATCCTGACACCGTCAAAACAGATATCCAGGACAGGATAGCGCCGGGTATTTATCATAACCCAGACTTTCAGCGGATCTTCTACCGGGACACGAAAAGATTTACGGATATAATCCGTTTGATCAGGACCCGTATTCAATTTGTTGAATTCAGCAGACTGTTTATCCACAGGGCCACCTTTAAATTAAGTGAGCGTTATTTTAAAGTCACATTTTAAAGAAAAACATACCAATAATGAGTGATCCAGGCAAGTAAAATCATTCCATTCCAATATAAAAAGGGCGTAAACCGGAAAAGTTTACGCCCTTTTATTTACAGAAGATATACTAATTTAAATACTGTAAATCAGTGACCAGCAGCTGCTTTGAGTGCATCAACTGCAGGTGTGATTGCAGGATGAACAAAAAGAAGAATCATTGAAACAACAAGTGCATAAATACAGAGAGATTCGATCAATGCAAGACCGATCAGCATGTTCACCTGAATTTTACCAGCAGCTTCCGGGTTTCTTGAAATACCGGACATTGCGGCATTAAGACCCATTCCCTGACCAAGCGCACAACCAAATGCTGCGATACCGATTGTAAGACCTGCTGCCCATACACTAGTTACTAGAAATGCCAGGTTTAA
>JAHJLV010000018.1 GCA_018821535.1 Pseudomonadota bacterium
GAGCTGCCTGAGAATCCGTTTATGGCAGATGAAGCTGGTATCAGACTTTCTCTTGCTGGCGCCCAGGAAAAACTTCCTGTTTCACTTAAAAATAATAAAATTCAGATTTCAATGAACGGTGCTCCCTCTTCCCATATTTTGAAAACCCCGATAAAAGATCTCCATGGAACGGTTGAGAACGAAACTTTCTGCATGATGCTGGCCAAAAGAATGGGACTGGTTGTGCCTGATGTTAAAATCTTTAAAATGAATGAAATACCGCTATACTTAATTGATCGATACGACAGAAAGATAGAAAACGGGCAGATCATCAGACTGATACAAGAAGATTTTTGTCAGGCATTAAATGTAAATGCCCAGTTAAAATATTCTCCAACACTCGATATGTGTTTCTCTCTCATCAGAAGTGAAAGTGCTTTTCAGGTCAAAGATACTAAACGGTTTTTACAGCTTATAATTTTTAACGGCTTAATTGGCAATTCCGATGCTCACGCAAAGAATATTTCATTCCTCCACGGAGAAAACGGGACCATCCTGGCACCTTTTTATGATTTGTTGTCCACATATGTATATCCCTATGCAAAAAAAATGGCTATGAAAATAGGTGGAGGGAGACATTTCCAGTTTCTTGAACCCGAACATTTTGAACGATTTTCCAAAGAGACTTCAATAAAATACAAAGTTGTTAAAGAAACCATGATGAAGATGGCTGATAAAATTGCAGGCGAGGCAAAAAAGACAACCGAAGAGTTTTTTGACTTATATGGAGAAAGTCCTGTCATATACGAAATTAATGATGTGATTAAAAATTCTTCGAAAGAAAAGTTAAAGGCCTTTTCTTAAAAGCAACTTAAAAATTTCAACAAAAAAATGAACCGGATGTGACCGGTTATTTTTAAGTTCATTTTTAAAACATAAACTCAAAAGAATAGCTAATTAAATAGAGAGTAGCGATGGATCAAAAAGATATTTAATGAATTGCATATCCACCTTTCTATTTTGCCCTTTGATGCGCCATGCTTGACCGGAGTGTGCCTCAAGATACATCCAACCCTGGCGCAGATCAGGGGGATCTCCTGTGAGCAGTAAATGGAACCATTATCCACATAGAGCTGTTTGGGTATTTCTTTTTTATAAAAGGACATGGAAATTAAGAGGGCTAAAAAAAAGAAAAATCTCTTTTAATTTGCCAAAAAACCGGCCAAAGTATGATCACAGTGTAGGAAATAACAGATAATATTTCAGAGTGTGGAGGACTTTTTATGGTTTGTTTGACGAAAAGCAAGCTCCTATTCTTCATGAAACGGTTTTTTTTGCAGATCATCAGCTGTATTCTGGCCTTTATGATGTTTTTCAGCGCTGCCCAGGCAGCATCGGAACAGGAAATTTCAATAGTTTTCAATCCCAAGGCCCGGTTTCAAATAAGTGAAAAAGGAATAATTCAGGATGTTTTCCATCACGTGGGCAACAATGCCTTCCATCCCTTCAAGGTCAAGGGAAAATTTTCGGGAAGGACGTTTGAAGGGAAAGGTACCGGTGTGGTGTATGAGGGAAAAACAAAATACGACTGCATTGTCAGACTGACGGTGAATGCCTCTTTCAGCCTCATAGAACAGTTCTCCATTAAGGTCGCCACCCGGGAGGAAAGTAAAACAGGCCGGTCCCGGTCTTGACCGGCAAAGGAAAACCGTTGCAGTCTATCCGTTTCTCAAACCCAAGAGGTATTCCTGAAAAAACCACACTGACACTTTCTTTTACAAAGCCCAGGCTCATTTATACAAATCAGGCAGACAGAAAATCTCAGGTCATTTCACTGAAGACAGATTCAGGATTTAAGAAAATCTTTGTTCTGGGATCCGAGATCGACCTGGCCAGGGAAAGCCAGATAAGAGTAGGGAAAGGATTGGTGATGGACTGGCATGATGTATCCGGTGTCGTGCTGGCTGCAGCCAAAGCGATCACCCAGGTGGACAAGCTCGAAACCGGGCTTACGGTGATCGACTGTATTATTCAGGCTCACGGGGGGGTAATGTCTGCAGTGGAAGGAAAATACGGCAGCTGGGCAGAAAGCACCGGCAGTGTGGTCAGCGGCGGGATAGGGTTGTTTGAAGGGTTGAAAGAAAAGAGCGATACCCTGGGCCTTATTTTCCTGATACCGCAACTCAAGCGGCTGGTTTATGACCACTTCGCAGGTTTGCCCGCAACCATCCGTCTTGTGGAGGACGGCATGAGAGCAATCGGATACATCCCGCTGGATGAGGCAAGATCCACAGGGAGTTTTCCGATCTGGTTCAATCCATCAGATAAAAAATTGGCGCTTATTGATCCGGCCGGCCTGGTTCATCCCGTGAAACCGCCGCCAAACCTTCATATTTCCTGGGGATTTTTACGCTCCAGGAAACCCGGCCAAAGGCAAAGTCCCTGCTCTTTAAAATAAAAGAGGATCAGGACTGGTCTGACTGGTGGGTTCTGGGCGCGCCACTGGTTAAAAATCATAAAATTCTGCCGCCCTGCAGGCGGTTTACACCGATACGGATGAAATTGCCCACACCAGCCGGGCTTAGTGGAAAGGAACGCCAGAAAGGTGTGGGTGTGGTTGAAGCGGTCAGTTTTTCTCATTCAAGGAATTCTCTTCTGGTGCTGGAAAGAGGAGATGAATACGACGGGATTGTTGATTTCGGCTGGGAGGATCCAGCTGGCCTTGTTTTTGAAAAGCCGTATCTCACATTAATTTCCGGGCGGTTGAGAGTCAAGAATGAAGCTTCCCGTATTGGTATTGGATTTTATTTTTCCGTGATGCGCGGCAGCCGGAAGATTGTCATTCCCGTTTCCCCGGTCATGCTGACCGAAGCCTGGATACAGAACCATCTTAAGGCGGCCAAAGCCCGTTCCAGGAAAATCTTCAGCCAGGCCGAAGCACTAAAGAAGCAGAATAACTATGCGGTTGCAGAACTTCTCTATGGACAGGCAAAAGATTTGGATCCGATGAATCAGAACTGTTATGACTATCAGGCATACTGTCTGGACAAATCCGGCAGGAGATCGCAGGGATATCCGCTTTTAGAAGCGTCGATCCGGTTGAAAAGCCAGATGTACAACAACTACCTGTATGGCAAATTCCTCAGTCTGGACAAGCGTTATAAGGATGCCATTATGTTTCTTGAGATTTCTGTGGCAAAGCTGAATCCGGACAGCACATTTTTTTTCCCCTTTCGGGAACTGGGTGGTGCAAGTTTATGCTGGACCAGTATCAGCCGGCACTGAACGCTCTTGAAAGAGCTGAAAAAATGGGAGATTCCTCGCCTTTGACCATTGGAACCCTTGCTGTTTGCCATGACAAGCTGGGGCAGGCAAATCAGGCAATCGCCTATTATCATAAATATCTGTCGATGAACTCGTCAGACAGGAGGATGAATCAGATGGCCCATCAGCGTCTGGATGTCCTGGAAAAATAACATGCCGGGAAGAAAATATCTGGCATAGATACGGCTGTCTAACGTGGATCAGAACTTGCGGATCAGCACCACACCGGCGGTTACCAGCACCACTCCGGCAAATCGCAGCCAGTTGAACGGCTGGGCCTGAATGCCGAACCATCCGAAATGATCCATCAGCACGGCCATGGCAAGCTGACCTGCAATCACAAGGGTGAATGTCAAAGTGGCGCCAAGACGGGGCGTCAGAATAATTGTCGAGGTCACATAAAAAGCCCCCAGAAGCCCTGCAAACCAGATTGTCCAGTGCAGATCCCCGGTATGACGGATTGTGGAAAAATCAATCCGCCCGACAAGGCCATAGAGTAAAAGCCCTAACGTCCCCACAACAAAAGAGATCAGGGCCGCATAAAAAGAGTCTCCCAGCGCACGGCCCAGTTTGGCGTTCATGCCTGCCTGGATAGGGGCCAGCATCCCGGCGGCAAAGGCAAGGGACAGAAGCAGGAATTTCATAAAAACACAGTCCTTTTGTTATCTGATCAGTGGCCGAATACCGACTGCTGCCTGATTTTTGCCAGCACTTCCGGTGTGGGCCGCGGCAGCCCGGCAATCTTCCAGGCAACAATCGGATCTGGAAACTGCTGGTACTGACAGTCTCTGGATTGCCTGAGATTCTTGCACACAGCCTGGACAATGGGAAATGCTTCAAATTTTTTATAGTAGTCCCGGATAAATTTTAAAATTTCCATCCGTTCTTTGCTCAAGGGGCATTCGTCGCAAATTCCTTCCCGGTCTGCCAGCATGCAGGCGGTCTCTTCATCCCAGGTGTCAACATTTTCCAGATATCCTTCCGGATCAAGCGTGATCACTTTATCTTCATGTTTCAATTGTGTCATGGGGCTACCTCCCTGTTGTTTGTTTTTTGTGCATGAGGAAAACCGCAATTACCGGCAGCGGTTTTGGCATACTTCAGAAAATAATACATATTCGGGACATGTAAATGATGAGACTGATCCTCCCCCAAAAACTGGAGACCGAGTTATTTTGTTTCAACCATTTTTTTAAGGGGTTCAACCATCTGAGGTTTGATCATTTTTCGGATCATCTCCCTTGCTTCAGGTTCCTTTACGGCTTCAATCATATCCATACTGAATTTGTGTTCTGATGGATCGATATTTGGGAAATCGTAGAACCCGTTTTTTTCATAGTATTCATGATCTGCGATAAAAGGAAAACGTAATCTTCCCCACACATCATCCCTGAAAATTTTCCTGCCGCCAAGACCAAGAAAAGATACTGGTTTGACATATTTGTTATCTGCATTTCGTACAAGCTTTGAAGCAAGGTTTTGAAGCAGATTGTCAATTTGTTCCGAATCTCCGAATTCATCGGTAACTATTCCGGTCAGGTTTGCATGGTCTATCTCAGCTACGGCCGTGAAAACCTGCCTTAAATTCTGAACCTGGCTCAGTGGCCCTGAAATTATGTATGCAAGTTGTTTTCCCGTTTGTGTGGGTATATGTGTGTTGAAAAACCTTCGGTCAAAAAACTGTTTCCAGCCTGATGAGAGATAGCGGTCGACAATATTACCGGAATATACGATAATATCTGCAGTTTTAACCTTTTTATTATAAAAATCAATATAGTCGTCCTTCCCGGTGTATGTGCAGCGATTATCAAAACCACACTCAATGCATCCTAAACACCCGCCTTTTATGTCAAGTTTGCTTATATCAACAACATCCACAGGCGTTGAAAACGAATTTCTGAATTTTTCAACCATCTTTCCAAGGTTTGAATTTTCATCGTCGGAATCAGTGAGAATCAGCACCTTTTTATCTCCGGCATCAATTTTTTCAGAATGATTTTCAGGTTCATAAATAAAATCTCTGTAAATAACAGGGGCGTATGACTTTGTTACAGGTATTTCATCTGTTACGGAATCGAAAAAACTTCCTGCAAAATCTATCAGCTTTTTTCTGTGTTCTTCCTTGAGAAGATCAAACATGTCCGGTGAAAAGAAATCGACATATTTCATGTTCAGATCGTCGCATACAGCATGCATGTAGTTGTTTCCCGTATGGTCATAGAAATGGATTGAAGTTGTAATGACCGCTGTGTATTTATCACGGAACGATTCTTCTGCACCTTTTTCATGAATAAGCTCAATGAACCTTTTATATTGAGCAGGAATAAGGCAGACATAAATCGGCACAGACCACCAGACAGCATCTGAATTCCTGACGTCCTCAATAATTTGATCAAAGGCGGTCTCTTTTTTTTCAATGGATTTGATTTTTTGTGAAACATTGTGGACGCTGAACGTATGAAGGGGGAATTTCTTGCTTATAAAATGAACATACTGAAGTGTAACACTCAGATCCCCCTTGGGACTGCCATTTAAAACTGTAATTTTCATTTTTTCCTCCGTTTTTTTATATGGATATTTATTTTTCATCTTCCAGAGTTTCAAGAAGTCGCTTGTACCAGTCATGCGTGAAAAGATAGTAATCAATTCCGTAATCCAGTGTTTTTAGCATGTATTTATCGACATCATACTGCATGAGTTTCTCTTTCAGAGCAGTTAGCGTATCAGCCTGTTTTTTCAGCTGATCAATATAGGAACAAATCTGTTCACATCTTTTTTCAACTGACAGTTCGGAAAAAAAGAACATTTTAAGTAAAACATCATCCCTTATTTTTGATAAGGACACATTTTCAGCAAGCCATTCACGAAAATGTTTTCTGCCTTCCTGCGTGATCGAATATCTTTTCTTTACCCGCCCATCCCCGATAACCTGATCCATCTTGACATATCCCATTTTTTCAAGCTTTCCAAATGCAGGATATATACTGCCAAGACTTGTATTGAAAAAAAATGAAGTGCTGTTTTCCATGAGTTTTTTTATTTCGTATCCGGTTTTTTCACCATCCATAAGAAAACCCAGTAATATTTTATCCTGCATCCGTTTTCACCGTTTTATTTATTTATTTTTATTATCTATCTATCACCTGAATTGACAATATGAATATCCATAATCATTTTTGATATATCAATTTGATACGTATCAACTTAAATCAATCCGATATTTATATCAAGTATTTAATCACCATTTTTATGAGGGATTGGATTGAAAAAAAACCATACCGGTTGCATATTTTATTTGATGTGTGCTAATTAGATTCGGTATGAAACAGTATTTAATAGACGGGCTAAGACCCGGCGATCACAAAAAATTAAAACAATACCTGGGTGAACATCTTGAATCATCTCCGCTTGGCGGGATTTACTGGCTTGAAATTGACAGGCAATTGCTGACATCCGTTCAAAAAGAGCATACTCAATGCTACCCGCATGTGTTTGCATTACAGCTTGAAGAAAATTTTCTGTCCTGTGAACTGCTGGTAAGAATACAAAAAAATATAAAATGCGACTGCATGGCTTATGCAACAAAGGAACAGCGAAACTGGCTGATAGAGCAGGCCGATGCCATCCTTGAGAAACTTGGCATCAGTATTTAATCCATTTTTAGGATATCTATATGCTTAAACTAATTCCTCTTGGCGGACTGGGTGAAATCGGTCTGAATATGATGGTGGTGGAATACGATGATGTCATGTTCATTATTGATGCCGGCCTGATGTTTCCGGAAGATTATATGCTGGGGGTGGATATTGTTATTCCGGCCATGGATTATATTCGTGAAAACCTAAGTAAAATAGAAGGGATTATTCTGACCCATGCCCATGAAGATCATATCGGCGCTTTGCCTTATCTGCTCAGGGAAATCAGAATACCGGTTTACGGCACGCCCTTTACCCTGGAAATTGTCCGCAATAAACTCATTGAGTTCGACCTGAACAAATACGTGGATTTAAATCTGGTGAACCCCGGTGAAATCCTGAATATTGAACCCTTTGAAATAGAATTTATCCGTGTCAGTCACAGCACGGTGGATGGCGTGGGTCTGGCCATACATACGCCCGAAGGAATCGTTGTCCATACCGGAGATTTCAGGATCAGCCATAACCCTGATGAGACAAAAAACACAGATATTTCAAGTTTTGCCCGCATGGGTGAAAAGGGGGTGCTGGCATTGCTGTCAGATTCCACCAATGTTGAGGTCAAAGGGTATACCATGAGTGAACAGGAGGTGGCGCGAAATCTGGAAAAACTGATTTCAGCGTCCTCCGGAAGGGTGATCGTTGCATTGTTTGCTTCCAATGTGCACAGGATACAGCAGGTGATTGATATTGCGGTCCAGAATCATCGCAAGGTTGTTTTCAACGGCCGGAGCATGGACCAGATTATAGAAGTGGCCAAAAAGCTTGGGCATATTCAATGTCCGCCCAATACAATTGTGGATATCAAACAGATCGGGAAAATCCGGGACAATGAACTGGTCATCATTACCACCGGCAGCCAGGGCGAACCCATGTCAGCGCTTGTACGAATGGCCTCGGGAACGCATAAGCATATCAAGATAAAAAAGGATGACCGGGTTATTTTATCCTCCAAGCATATTCCGGGGAATGAAAAAGCCATCGCCAGCATTATCAACAAACTGTATCGTAAGGGGGCGGATGTGGTATATTCAAAAATCGCCCAGATTCATGCTTCCGGCCATGCCCACCAGGAAGAGCTTAAATTGATGCTGAATCTTGTCAAACCCCGATATTTTATTCCAATTCATGGAGAATACCGGCATCTGGTAGTTCATGCACGGCTTGCAGAAAAAATGGGGATGCCCAGGGAAAATGTCATGGTGGCGGAAAACGGTCAGATCATCGCATTTGATAAAGACGGCGGCAGGATGGCCGGACAGGTGCAAACCGGCAGAATACTGATTGACGGAAAAGGTGTGGGCGATGTGGGCCGAAGTGTGCTGAAAGAACGCAGGGAACTTTCCGAAGGCGGTCTTGTGGTGGTCACCATGATTATTGATGAGGAAACCGGCGTGGTGTTATATGGCCCGGAACTGGTGTCAAAGGGTTTTGTGTTTGATTCTGCAACAGGGTATCTGGTGGATGATGCCCAGTGTGTCATCCTTGAGATTGTTGAAGAAATGGAGGTTGGCATGGAATCCAGAGTTGAGTTGATGCGCAAAAGATTACAGCGGGCATTGAAACAGTATTTTGCCTTTACCATTAACAGAAAACCCCTGATTGTGCCCATTATTATTGAAATATGAAAAAAGAACTGTACGGCATTCTCCTTTTTTTTCTTATTGTATTAACAGCGGTCAGCCTGTTTACCTATCATGCATCTGATCCTTGCGTGGGAAATTCCTTTTTTTCAGTCCCGGATCATATTCATAATTCATTCGGTCTTTTAGGCGCGCATTTTGCCGGATTATTCATTTATCTGTTCGGTCTGGGGGCATTCTGGATGCCCGTCATCTTCGGGTTTGTCAGTGTGTGGCTGCTCAAGGAGCGCGCAGCCCGCATTATCTGGCTGACCCTTCTGGGCGGTCTGTTTCTGATGATAGGTACCGGAGGTATGCTGTTTTTGTTTAAAGATACGTATTCTATCCTGGACACTACGGTTTCTTCGGGCGGTATCATCAGTATTAACTTTACCTCTTTTTTACTCAAATATGCCAATATTACCGGCTGCATTATTCTGCTTATTTTTTTTCTGCTGGTGGGGTTTATTCTTTCCACGGGGATTTCGCTGTTATCCGTGGGTCAGTTTGTACAGACAAAAACCCTTGATTTGTTAAATATTATGAAGACGGATTTTGAAGAAGGCATGGACTTCATCAAGGAAAGATATCAGATCTGGCAGGAGCGCCGTGAAGAAAGGCGACAGCTTATTGATATCACGCCTGAACCAGCAGCCGTGGATGATGATCTGATCCGGCTGCCTGAAAGAAGAGCAGGAAAAGAACAGTTAAGGGCCCAGGAGCCGGATATTGTTTTTGAACCCAATATTGTTGAACTGGAAGAAGATGATAAAAAATTTCAGCCTGACATGGCGTTTAATGATATCCGGGAAAAAACAGAATTTAACCTGCCTAAATTGTCTTTTCTGGAAGAAAAAAAGAAAGTTAAAATTAATATTGATACAGATCTGCTCAAAGAAAAAAGCCGGATTCTGGAAATCAAACTCAATGATTTCAATGTGTTCGGGGAGGTGGTGGAAATCCTTCCGGGCCCTGTGATCACCACCTTTGAATATAAACCGGCAGCCGGCATTAAAATCAGCAAAATCGCAGGACTGTCCGATGATCTGGCCCTTGCCCTGAGTGCCATCAGCATACGGATTGTGGCGCCTATTCCTGGACGTGATGTCGTGGGAATTGAGATCCCGAACGAGGTGAGGGATATTGTCAATTTAAGAGAACTGATTTCCTCAAAAGAATTTTTAATGTCGCCGTCTTTTCTGACCCTGGGACTTGGCAAGGATCTTCTGGGCAAACCCATGGTGACCAGCATGGATTCCATGCCGCATCTTCTGATTGCAGGTGCAACCGGTACCGGAAAGAGTGTGGGCTTGAATTCCATGATTATCAGTCTTCTGTATAAAGGTACACCGGATGATATCAAGATGATCATGATTGATCCCAAGCGGATTGAGCTTTCTGTGTATAATGATATTCCGCACCTGATTTCCCCTGTGGTGACGGATATGAAAAAAGCCACCAATGCACTGTTCTGGGCTGTCCGGGAAATGGAGCGGCGATATGAACTGCTCGAGCAGGCAGGTTTGAGAAATATTGTGCAGTATAATAATATGGTGGCCATTAAAAAAAATGAAATCACCATCGCTTCCGAAGAGGATGATATCAATCCGCTTAAAAAACTACCGTATATTGTGGTGATCGTGGATGAGCTGGCAGATCTGATGATGGTGGCATCCAAGGATGTGGAGTTTGCCCTGACCCGTCTGGCCCAGATGGCACGGGCTGCTGGTATTCATCTGATTGTTGCCACCCAGCGGCCGTCAGTGGATGTGCTGACCGGAAGCATAAAAGCCAATTTTCCCACCCGGATTTCCTTTCAGGTGTCTTCCAAGGTGGATGCCCGGACCATTTTTGACGGCGGTGGTTCTGAAAGTCTTCTGGGAAACGGGGACATGCTTTTCTGTCCGCCGGGTGCAGGCCGTCTGGTGCGTATTCAGGGCGCTTATATCTCTGAAGATGAGATTGCAAAGGTCACCTCTTTTTTAAGGGCTCAGCGTCCGCCGGATTATATTGAAGAGATTACCGTTGGCGGTGAGGCAGAAGGGGAAAAAGGATTTGAGGAATCCGATTATGACGACAAATATGATGAAGCAGTTTCTCTGGTCACCCAGACCCGTCAGGCCTCGATCTCCTTTGTGCAGCGACGGTTGAGAATTGGCTATAACCGGGCAGCCCGCCTGGTTGAAATGATGGAACATGAGGGGATTGTCGGTCCCCAGATTGGGTCCAAACCCCGTGAAATACTGGTGAAGTCCTATGACGATGATTGATTTTGGTGTGTGGGAAAAGATCAAGGGCTTTATGGATAAAGATGAAGCGCAAAGGCTGTATGATGTTGCCCTTGAGGCTTCAAAAACAGGTCCGGTGGTGGAAATTGGCAGTTACTGCGGAAAATCCGCCTATATCATCGGATCTGCCTGCAAAAAAAACAAAGGCGTGTTATTTTCCATTGATCATCACAAGGGGTCAGAGGAACAGCAGAAGGGCGAAGAATATTTTGATCCGGACCTGTATGACAGTTCATTGTCCAGGGTAAATACCCTGCCTTTTTTTCAACGCACGCTTTTCCAAAATGCTCTGGAGGATATTGTCATTGCCGTGGTGTCCTCCTCTGCTGCTGCCGGAAAATTCTGGACAACACCGATTTCCATGCTCTTTATTGACGGTGGACATTCTTTTGAGGCTGCTTTCAAGGATTATCAGACATGGGCGCCCCATATTCAGCCTGAAGGCTTTCTGGTGATACATGATATCTTTTTTGATCCTCAAAAAGGCGGGCAGGCGCCCAGACAGGTGTATGAAATCGCCCTTGAATCCGGGGATTATCTGGCGCTTGCCATGACAAAAACCCTGGGTGTGCTGAAAAGAAAAGAATAGAAAACCCGTTGTTCTGCGTTGCGATATCACATTCTTATAACAGCTTTGCAACCTTCAGTATCGGTGAGGGTATGATAAAGGTGAATTCGTGGCACTGGTTGCAGAAATTTTCAGAGGGTTTGTGAACGTGGTGGCACAGATCACAGTCCAGTTCAGGTCCATAATGAGAATTGTGCGGATTGGCTTCCTTGTTGTCCTTTGTATTATTCAACAGGTTTTCTATGGTGTGGCAGGAGAAACACTGGTCGGTATTCACCAATTTGGGGGGCTGAGTGTTTCCATGACAGTCCTTGCAGGAGACACCGTTCAGCCGATGGGTGTGACTCAGGGGCAGCGTATGGGTCAGCTTGGGGGTGTCTTTGCTGTGACATTCAAGGCATTGTCCAAGGTTCATTGCGTTTGTATCAACATGATCTGCAGGAACCTTGCAGTCAGCTTCGTGGCAGGCGGAACATCCGCTGCCACGCGCTTTTGATGACTGCTTCGGAGCGGACACAAGTGTCATGGCATACATGAGAAAAATAAAAGAAATGATGCCGGAGAAAACAGCGATTTTTACAGTCAGATTTCTCATTTTACTATTATCCTGTTGTTATACTGCAATTTGTTGTCCTGCAATTCTTCCAAAGACGATACAATCGACCACAGCACAACTGCCAAGTCGGACCGCACCATGAATGCCGCCGGCAATCTCTCCTGCGGCATAGAGTCCCGGGATCGGTTTTCGGTCCAGTCCAATGACCTGGGCTTTAGTGTTGATCTGAATTCCGCCCATTGTATGATGCACTTTGGGCCAGGCACGGCAGGCATAGAAGGGCGGCACGGCAATGGGTTTTGAATCGGTCTGCATGTATCTGTCAAACTCCGCATCTTTGCCTTGTTTGAGATAGGTGTTCCAGTTGCTGACCGTTTCCTTGAGTGTTTTTTCGGGAATATTGTATGCTGCAGCCAGTTCGTCAAGGGTATCAAATTTTTTTGCAACCCCTTTTGCCAGAATTTTGTCAAGGATGGGAACCTGTTTTACGCCCTGGCTGTCCGCAAGCGTTACAGCAGGATGACCGGTTTTGATGATGGCATCGGCGCGGATTTTGCGATCTGCCAGTTCGTTGATGAATCGCTTTCCGGTTGCGGGATCAACCATCACACCATATACAAATCCGGCCATGGCATTAAAGACATAGCCGATTCCCATGCCTTTTTCGTCCGGGCTGGTCCAGGGACCCAGTTGTATCCAGGAGATCTGCACCGGTGTTGCGCCGACCCTTAGGGCTTCCAGCAGAATTTCACCTGTTGCTCCCGGCTGATTGGTGGAGTCCACATTTGATGTCAGTTTCGGGTCCTGAATGCTGCGCAGATAAATATCCTGGCTGAAGCCGCCAGTGGCAAGGACAACACCTTTTCTGGCTTTCAGATATTTCACCTGGCCGGATGTTTCATCGGGGAATTTGTATCCTTCTTTGATTTTCAGACCGATGACTCTTCCGTCAGGTTCCTGCATGATCTGTGTGGCATATGTCTTCTTTTTTACTTCAATGCCAAGGGTTTTTACTTTTTCAAGCTGCTTGTTGACGATGGCAGAACCGCTGCCGTTCCAGGTTGAACAACTTCGGGGCACCGAGTGTCCACCCAGATGCGTGATCTGTTCCTGGTACTTGACTCCCAGAGATTCTGTCCATTCAAAAGCGTCTTTTGATTTTTCAGCAACCATCCTGACCAGATCAATGTGATTCATATCCAGCCCCGCTTTCAGCATATCCTTCAGCAGCAGGTCCGGTGAATCTTTAATTCCTTTGGCTTCCTGTTTGGGAGAACCGGCAACGGCAAAGACCCCGCCGTTGATGATTGAATTTCCACCGGATACCGGCATTTTTTCAAGGACCACGACAGATGCGCCTGCCTGTTTTGCTTCTATGGCGGCAGCAAGACCGGCAAATCCGCTGCCGATGACAATGACATCTATTTCTTCATCCCATTTTTCCGGTAAAACAGGCGGCATGGCTTTTGCCGAATCCGGTGTCAGAAGATTCAGGCTCAATCCGCTGGCAGCGGCGATGCCTAAACTGGCAGCAGCGCCTTTTAGCAGCGTTCTTCGTGAGGTGCTTATGATTTGATCTGTGTTCATGTTTTTTTTGTTGTTTTTCATTTTAACACTCCTTTTTTTGAGTTGCCTGTTGATGGATGTTATCTTTGCTTTGTGCAAATTAAATGCCAGCAATTCAGACGGGTATAACAGCGAAGATCAATCAAGGGTCTGCAAGTGAAAAAGTTGCGCAGACTTGATACTGGATATTGTTTAAATCTTTTATTATTTCAAATGGATATGTTGTTTTGGAGTCGATGGGTAAAACGGCGGGCAAAAATGCATTCAAGCGGTTTTATATCTTTGCAGAGAAAAGGTGAGATGACCCTGTCGGCAAGATGAAATTTTTAAAAGTGTCCAAATACTTGCCAGGGTGTAAATTCAGATCAAAACGATTCTTTAAAAAAAATTATAGCCTGAATTCCTGCTTGCAATGATCACAAACACTTGTGGCCAGTATCTGTTTGCAGTGAATGCATTTTTCCATTAAGAACCGGTCTTTTCCCTGTGTCTTATCACAGTCAGGGCAGTGCCAGTCTTTTTTTGTCGGCATGGTCTTGTGGCAATACGGGCATTTGACGGGAAATTTTCTGAAAACAAAATACAGGATTCCGGCGCAGATAAAATACGGTCCCATCAGCTTGAACTGCATGCTGGATGCAAACTGATCAAATTCCGATGAGCTGGAAAGAATAACATACAGCAAAAAAGCAATGGTGGTAATGGCCAGAAATTTAAACCGGAAATGGAAGCTGACGGTTCTTAATGCTTGATCATCCATGGATTGATTCCTCCTTTTATAATCTGCTTATAATCTGCCTGTGAATTCAATACTCAGTTTTCCCTGCAGATCACCCATCATTTTTAGTACTTTTTTTAACAGCATCTGGTCCAGGCTGGACAGATTTTTCGGGTTGATAAAATTGTCCGGGGTTTTGTTCTCATCCATGACGGCGGTAATCTGGTTTAAAAACCTTAAGCGCATTAAAAAATTATAGGCCCGGACAATATTGGTGTGTTCTTCTTTTGTCAGTGAATGCCGGATGTACAGACGAAACAGGCGCGTTAAGGTATTGGTCTGTGGCAGACCGTTTTTCAAGGCATAAATTCTTATAAAATCAATCAGGGGCAGCATGGCGAGTTTGATATTCAGATTGTCCTTTTGCGGTCCGGTTTTTTCAACAATAAAATTGCCGAACCGGGTGATGGGAGGCTTGAAATGCAGGGTGTTTTCTGCCAGATTTCTCAAAAATCCGGACCAGCGCCCAATGGCATCCATCAGATAGGATTTGAGTTCATTGCCCAGGGCAGTATCTCCAAAGGTGGGTCTGAAAT
Organism: Pseudomonadota bacterium; assembly: GCA_018821535.1. Taxonomy (GTDB): domain Bacteria; phylum Desulfobacterota; class Desulfobacteria; order Desulfobacterales; family Desulfobacteraceae; genus Desulfobacula. Next base: position 14,913 of record JAHJLV010000018.1, read on the forward strand.
CAAAAAAGATGCTGGAATGCAGCAGATTTTCCGGGTTGGATGTGCGAATCCAGGAATTGAAATATTCTTTCCATCGGGACAACGGCTGGCACCACTGGGGATTGCTTGCCATGTTTTTGCCTGCGCAGAATTGATATCCTGCGGTGTTTAACTGATCGCAGATCAATTGAGACAGATGGTCAAAATAGTGCTTTGCCGTGTCCGCAGGATCATGGTCTTCATAGACAATGGCATTGTCCTGGTCAGAGATCAGGGTCTGTTCTTCCCGGCCTTCAGACCCCATGGTCAGAAAAGTGAATTTACAGGGCGGTTCTCCCATGGTTTCAAGGGAAAATAAAATTATTTTTTCAATAATGGCATCTGAAAAAGTGGCGATCAGCCGGGTGATATATTCCGGATTCGCGCCATTTTTTATGGGATCAAGAAGCATTTTTTCAAGCTTGGAGTGAATATTTTCAAGTTCCTGAATGTTCCGGGCAGATTTGACTTTTTTGATCAGAAGATAGGTGGCCTGTGTCTGGGCGTTGATCAGGTCTCTTTGACGAATAATTCCGGTGATATGGCCTAACTGCCCGTGGACAGCCAGATGCCTCCGGTTATTTTCCGTCATGGATAAAAACGCTTCAAACACCTGACTGTCTGACGAAATGGTGGTGATCGGAGAAGACATGATGTCTGAAACCGGCAGGGAAAGATCCATTCCCCGGGAAATGGCTTTTTTATTCAGGTCGGCATCCGTTACAATGCCTGCAAAATTTGCCTTGTCTTTTTTGACCAGAATAGCGCTGGTATTGTTCTGACTCATTTTCCGGGCAGCATCTTTAATGGAGGTATCCATGGAACAGGTGAGCAGTCTTGGCTGAAAAACACTCCAGATGGGTCGGTTAAAAAACGGCAAATTGAATTCTTTATCTTTTATCTGTCTGGAGATAATTCCGGCAAAGGATTTATTTAACATGCACCGGCCAAACCGGGCGGCAAAATAGTCGGTGAAACTATCATTATGTTTGCATATCCAGAGAAAAAAATCTGCGTTAACTGTCATGAAAACACAATCTTCTGCTGTCACCAGCGTCCGGATGGAGACGGCATCATTAAACAGAAGACAAAGGCCGCCGAAACTATCGTCTGGATGCAGAGTTCCGGTCAGTATCCTTGTATGGTGGGTTTCATAGAAATATTGTGCACAGCCTTTGGAAAGGATGTAAAACTTTTCCACCCGGGTGATATCCTGTTCAAGCACCACCTGATCTTTTTTTATTTCTTCATACACAAAGGTATTTAAAAATTGCCTTTTCTGTTCTTCGGACAAAGCGAAAAAGGGGGGGGCTTCAGCATCGAATTTCATATTAAATCTATTGGTTTCCGGTTTCATGATGCAGGTGATGTAAAGGTCTTTTCCCCGGACAGGAACGTGCCTTCAGTCAGTTGGGTATATCTGATATGGTTTAATCCAAACAGCTTTGCGATTAAAAAACCGGGAAACATCTGTGTCCGGGTATTAAAATAGCCGGTCTCGGTATTATAGTGCTTTCTGGCAACAAAAATAGCATCCTGAACAGCATTTAATTCTTTTTTCAGGTGAGCGATGCGTTCAGGATCAGTGTTGCCAGGGGCGGTTTCTATCTGGTGCAAAAGTGTTATCAGCTGCTGTGAGATTCTGTTCTGTGATATTTCAAATTCGGCGATCAGTTGACGGTCTACAGGAGGCGCCTGTGAAATCATTTTATGTAAAATATTCTGAGCGTTCCGGCTGCTTTGTGTCATTGCGCTTTTTGTCCGGAGAACCTTTGTCTGGTCCGTGAGCTCCACCAGTTCGTTAAACAGCACCAGGCGTTTTTCGCAGGCCTCGGTCAGAAAGGAACTGGCTTCCTTGATGCGGGCCTGAGCCCGTGCAAAGCTGCTGTATCCCCCTGCAATGACACAGAATAAAATGATGCTCAAGGTTATGGTGCACAGTGCGGCAAGATTGAACACGGGACGATCCATGAGGTGCCCTCCTTTTGAAGTGGATGTTAAAATCAGTAGCATTTAATGCCGTGCATGATCAACTAATATTTCAATCGTGCATAATATGATTTTCTGGATGCTTTTATCGCCTCTTTCAGGGTAAAAATACCGCTGTTGTTTAAAATCGGCAGCAGTTTTAAAAAAATCTGCGCTGTGGCAATGGCATCACCCAGTGCTGTGTGTCTGCCGACAATTTCCACGCCCAGGCGAAGCGCAATGCTTTCCAGGTCATGGTGTTCATGGTCAGGATGCAGGATCGCTGACAGTAAAAGGGTGTCCAGCACAGGATTAATAAATTGTACTCCGGTTGTTTTTTCTTTGACTTTGAGCATTTTCATATCAAAGGCAATATTATGTCCGATAAGAACCGTATCAGCGACAAACTGTTTGAATACGGGCAAAATGGTGTTGATATCATTTTTCTCTGCCACCATCTCATAGGTGATGCCATGGACTTTATAAGATTCAATGGGGATATCTCTTTTGGGGTTCACCAGCTGATCAAAGATATCCTGATATGTGATCCTGCTGTTAACGATGCGGACAGCGCCAATGGATATGATTTCATCTCCCTGATCCGGGCTTAATCCTGTGGTTTCAGTGTCCAATACCGTATAGGTTAACCGGGTTAAATCCATATCCATGAGATCGATATTTTCATCTTCGTTCTTGAACAGATTAAAATCGTAAAACTCAGGGCGGCTGCCGGTGATCACCGGTGGTCGGCTTATTTCATCTGATGATGATGGCGGTGGTGTTCTGTTGGAAAGACGGTTCAGAATCTGGGCTGTCATCAGATCAAATTCTGATGTTATCCGGTCTGAAAAATGGTTTGGATATATATTTTTTAATACCTGCCCAAAAGAGCGCAGCATATCCCGAATGGTATTGTATCGGTCGATTTTATCTGTGATATCCACAAGAGCCAGGATAAAACCGGTCATGTTTTTTTTTGCATCAAGAATGGGTATGGTTTCGATATCCAGGATGTGGCCAGTGTGAATCGGGGTTCGAAAGCAGGCGGCCGTGCTGCTGGCTTCACAAATGAGATGGTCATTGATTTCTTTTAAGGCCTGGGTGATGAGTGTTTTATCAATCAGGTGGAAAATGGATCTGCCAAGGCCGATAAACTGCTCGGTGGCAATGGCAGGGGAATTGTGTGTGAACAGTTTTTTTGCAAGGGAGTTGAACAATATAATTCTGCCGTTCTTGTTGCAGATAAAAACACCCTGGGGTAATTCAGACATGATATCTGCCAGAAGATTTCTTTCTTTTTCAGTTTCTTTTCTGGCAGCAAGGATTTGATCTGTTATGGTTTTATTCAGATTTTCAAAAATATCTGCAAAATTATTGATGATACAGGCCAGTTGTTTCAAATCACTGTTGCCGGAAATCTTTATTCTGTGAGAAGGATTTGAGCTGTAGATCACTGAAGCTTCCGCGCTGATTTTTTTAAATGGTTTGATATAGGTGGTGTGAATGATTTCAAGAACAGATCCCATGATAATACAGCCGAATAAAAGAATACAGATAAAATATGCCGAATGGTCCTTGGCTATTGAAAATACAGACTGAATTTGTTCCGGTGTAAAATCGCGCCATAAGAAGAATAAAAGGCTGCCGATGACAATACTGCTTGTCAGTGCTGAAAAAAAGATGAATTTATAAAAAGGGTTGGTCAGCTTCATTAAGTCCTGAGAGGGATTCAGGATTCCGGATGGAACAGCCCACCCGGAATCCTTGTGTTTTATTTAAAAAATGGTATTACAAACAAACTATCCCCACCAGCCCCAACCGAAGCTGGCAACGAAAAGAACACAGAATATGAGTGTTGCAATCAGGTATTTGTCTTCTAGTGCCATAATAGAATCTCCTTTTTTAATTTATGAAAGAAATCAATCGGCTTCTTTTGTCACATCCATGGTCTCAAGATCTGCACGGCGGATCTGTTCATCAGATGTTGTGGACATCTCAGCCTTGAAGCACAGCGCCCACATCATGACAATACCCAGAATCCACCAGACGATCTGCCATGACCAGATGGCCGGGAATCCGCAGAAGGAAAATGCAGTGTTTCCGATAAGAACCCCTGGCCCCAGTGCCATTATATACCAGATGGGAACGATAATTTTCATTCGAGAGCGCCACATTTTGCCTTTTTCAGACGGGCCGTCAATGGAGTCCAGCCATTCTCTGACTTCTTTTTGCCTGGCAATGGTTTCTTCACTGTCTTTGATTCCTATCGCCCGGCACAGGTATGCCACAACAAGCCCTGTAAAAATACCCCAGAAGGCGGTGTGCATGCTTAACGGGTATTGCCAGATATAATAGGTTAAAAAACAGGCAATAATTGCTGCGATCAGCCCTAGAACAGCGCCGATGCTCGGGAACTTGAATCCCCAGTGAACCCCCATCAGGCACAGGTACATGATGGTTCCAAAAGCGGTTGCAAATCCGCCGATCATAACAATGGCATCAGAGGAGGTCAGGCTGACCACAACCGCTGCAACAGCAAGAATGGTTGCAAAAATACGGTTGGTCCAGATCTGTTCTTTATGGGAACCGCCCTGTTTTTTGACATACCGCCACCAGACATCCCTTTGAATAATGGTTCCACCGGTTCCGATATACGGCGCTGCGGTTGAGTGGATCGCGGCAATGGCCCCTAAAAAGACCAGTCCCAGGACAGGACCGGGTAAAAATTTTGTCATGAGCATGGGAACCACATCCCCGTCAACCTTGGGGGCCAGTTCTCCTGCCATCATGAGAATCCTTGCCCCGACACCCTGAAAAGCGGTGAAAAAGAACAGGGCAAGACCCACAACAAAGGTGGACATGAATACCTGCTGCCAGGCCAGCGGTTTAGGAGATTTGATGCCAAAATTCCACAGGGTGAAGGCCGGAGATGACTGGATGCCCATCAGGGCGAACATATAGGTAAGGATCATCACTGCGGTCCATCCGCCAGAACCAAGGCCGATATGAATCAGACCCGGAACTTTCATATATTTTGCATCCAGAGTGGCCATGGAAGCGGAAAATCCGCTCCAGCCGCCGAAAAGCGGGGATGTGATGACGTAAAAGCCCAGCAGGATAATCCCGCCCACCAGAAGACAGAATTGAAGCACGCCAACCCAGGTACTGGCTTTGAGTCCACCGGTGACCACATAGAACCATACAATGGCAGCCATGAAGATCAGTCCGTAGGTTGTGGGAACGCCTGCGACCCAGTAAAAAAGCTTGGCCGCGGCAATCAGCTGCAGGCCTGAGTAAAAAATGGAGTAAAGAAAGGCTGAGATCACTGTCAGCCACCGGATGGCTTCGTTGTTGTAATAATAGGCAAACATGTCTCCCGGGGTGATAAATCCGTAACGTTTGCCCATGAGCCAGTTGCGTTTGGCAAAAAACGCACCGGTAATGGGAATGGTCAGAACATAGAAGGATGCAAAGGCATAAACCAGTCCTGCTTTCCAGATCAGTCCCGGGTGACCCACAAATGTCCAGCCGGAAAAGGATGCGGCAGTTGCTGCCATTAAAAATGCAATAAATGGGATGGAGCGCCCGGCAATACCGTATCCGGATGTTGTTTTCTCACTGAAAAAGCCTTTTAACCCCCACCAGAAACAATAAATAATGTATAAAATCAACAATCCCCACACCCACATTACTTTTGAATCCATAATTGATCTCCTTGAAATTCATCTCGCATTTTGGTTGATTGGATCACTTACATGATTATCAATTCAATTTAAGGATAATCAGGGCATATCCATCACCTCCTTTCCAATGATTTAACGGTGTCATTTTTTTGTGTCCGTATTATGCTTTTTTCCCATAACCGATTTTTCCCAATGATTCTTCGATTTCATCCAGTGTGGTGTAGTCATCAATGGTTGCGGGGACTTTATAGGTTTTTTTATCTGCAATGGCCCGCATGGTGCCTCTCAGAATTTTACCGGATCTTGTTTTGGGAAGCCGTTTGACCACTGTGGCTGTTTTAAAGGCTGCCACAGGGCCTATTTTTTTTCGTACCAGTTCAATCACTTCTTTTGTGATTTCATTTTCATCCCGGTCCACACCGGCATTCAATACCATCATGCCCAAGGGGATCTGGCCTTTGAGCGTGTCTTCGACCCCCATGACAGCACACTCGGCCACATCCGGATGGCTTGCGATGACTTCTTCCATGGCTCCGGTGGACAGTCTGTGCCCTGCCACATTGATGATGTCATCTGTTCTTGCCATGACAAAGACATATCCATCCTCATCAATATACCCTGCATCAGCAGTTTCATAATATCCGGGAAATGTTTTCAAATAAGAATCCTGATATCGCTGATCATTTTGCCACAAAGTGGGCAGGGTGCCCGGAGGCAGCGGCAGTCTGGCGACCAATGCACCGATATCTCCGGGTTTTACAGGTTTGCCGTCATCTCCAAGAACCGCCATGTCCCATCCGGGAGCCGGTTTTGTCGGAGAACCCGGTTTGACTTTGAAATGATGCAGCCCCATGCAGTTGGCAGCAATGGCCCATCCGGTTTCGGTCTGCCACCAGTGATCAATCACCGGGACGTTCAATGAATTCTGCGCCCAGGAAAGCGTATCCGGGTCCAGTCTTTCTCCAGCAAGAAAAAGATATTCAAACCCGGATAAATCAAAGTTTTTCATCAGGGTGGCTTTGGGATCTTCTCTTTTGATGGCTCTGAATGCAGTGGGGGCCGTAAAAAGCGTTTTAACCCTGTGCTGGGAGATGATGCGCCAGAAAACAGATGCATCCGGTGTGCCCACGGGTTTGCCTTCAAAAAGGACCGTGGTGCATCCTTTCAAAAGCGGGCCATAGACGATATATGAATGACCGACCACCCATCCGATATCCGAAGCTGCCCAGTAAACCTGGCCTGCTTTAACTCCGTATATGGCTTCCATGGTCCATTTTAAGGCCACCATATGACCGCCGTTATCTCTTACCACGCCTTTGGGCTGTCCTGTGGTGCCAGAGGTGTAAAGAATATATAACGGATCCGTTGCCATGACCGGAACACAGTCTTGCGGCACTGCATCAGACATTTCAAGATCCCAGTCATAGTCTCTTCCCTGTATCAGCTGTGCTCTGGCCTGGGGACGCTGAAAGATGATACAGGCATCCGGCTTGGCATCAGACAGGCTGATGGCCTCATCCAGAAGCGGTTTATATTCAATGATTTTTGTCACTTCAATGCCGCAGGATGCAGATACAATGACTTTGGGTTTGGCATCATTGATGCGTGTGGCCAGTTCATTTGCAGCAAAACCGCCGAAAACAACGGAATGAATCGCCCCTATCCTGGCACAGGCCAGCATGGCAAAAACTGCTTCCGGGATCATGGGCATATAGATGATGACCCGGTCACCTTTCAGTACCCCTTTGGAAACCAGGACTCCGGCAAATGTTGAGACCTGCTCCTTGAGCTGGCTGAAGGTATATTTTCTGATGGTACTGGTGACCGGGCTGTCATAGATAATGGCATCCCGGTCACCGAAACCGTTTTCCACATGCAGGTCAACGGCATTGTAACAGGTATTGGTCTGTGCCCCTGTAAACCAACGGTAAAAAGGTGTGTTGGAATCATCCAGCACCTTGTCCCATTTTTTGTACCAGTGGCAGTCCTGCGCAGTGTTTCCCCAGAATCCTTCGGGATCATTTATGGATTGGTCATACGCCTGGGTGTAAAGATTCGACATTGTGCCTCTCCTTTTTACCGGTGATTTATTTTTGAACCATCTTTCTGATTTCTTCCACGACTTCCGGATTGGCAAGTGTCATAACATTTCCCACATCCCCTCTGTTTGAAATCGCCCCTAAAACCCTCCGCATGATTTTTCCTGAACGGGTTTTGGGCATATCCGGTACCAGCCAGACTTTTCTGGGTTTGGCGATTTTGCCGATCTGATCGCAGATGGCATCCGAGATTTTTCTGGCAATGGCTTCGGTGGGCTCAACCCCTGGTTTAAGGGCGATATAAAGGTCGGGTTCCCTGCCTTTTATTTCATGGGCCACAGGCACAACAGCGGCTTCTGCCACTTCGTTAACCATCATGGCAGCTGATTCTATTTCTTTGGTTCCCAGGCGGTGTCCGGAAACATTGATAACATCGTCAATTCTTCCCAGAATTCTGTAATACCCGTCTTCGGCACGCATGGCAGCATCTCCTGCCAGATAGGGCCAGTCTCTCCAGTCTTTGCTGTCCGGATTTTTGCAGTACCGGGCAAAATAGGTTTCAACAAATCTGTCCCTGTTTCCCCAGACCGTCTGGAGCATTCCCGGCCATGGGTTCTGGATGCAGATATTGCCTGCAATCCCCGGTCCGGTGATTTCATTGCCGTCGTCATCCAGGATAATCGGGTGAATTCCCGGTACCCCCGGTCCTGCACTTCCCGGTTTCATGGGATTGATTCCCGGAACCGTGCTGCACAGAAATCCTCCGGTTTCAGTCTGCCACCATGTGTCTACAATAATGGCCTCGCCTTTGCCCACAGCAGATTCATACCATTTCCAGACCGCAGGCTCGATGGGTTCCCCAACCGTTGTCATGTGTTTGAAATGATAGGTGTATTTTGCAGGTTCATCCGGCCCCAGTTTTCTTAAGGCCCGAATGGCAGTGGGTGCGGTATGGAAAATATTCACATCCAGTTCCTGGGCAATCCGCCAGGAACGGCCGGCATCCGGATAGGTGGGAACGCCTTCGTATATGACAGTGGATGCACACAGTGCCAGCGGGCCGTATACAATAAAAGAATGTCCGGTGATCCAGCCGATATCTGCCATACACCAGTATACATCTTCAGGGTGAATATCCTGGATGTATTTTGACATGGCCGTGACATAGGCCAGATATCCGCCCGTGCCATGCTGACATCCCTTGGGTTTTCCCGTGGTACCGCTGGTGTACATTAAAAACAGCGGGTCTTCGGACAGCATCTTTTCAGGTTCTATTCTTTTCCCATAGTATCCGGGGAGCAGGTCGTTGATGAAAAAATCACGATCCTTGACCATTGGCGTATCTGTGGAGCTTTTCCCGGGGTATCTTTGCCATACCAGCACTTTATCAACCACCTGGCCGTCCCTGGCAGATATTTTTACAGCCTCATCCGCATTGATCTTGTGATTTAACAGTTTTCCGCCCCTGTAGTAGGCATCCATGGTGATCAGAACCCGGGAGTTTGAATCCACAATTCTGTCTGCACAGGCAGACGCAGAAAAACCGCCGAATACGACAGAGTGAATAACGCCGATCCTGGCACAGGCCAGCATGGTAATCGGCAGTTCTGCTGACATCGGCATATGAATCGTAACTCGGTCGCCGCGCTTTAACCCGGCAAAATCTTTGAGTACTGCAGCGAATTCATTTACCCTGACATACAGTTCCTGATAGGTGATATGTTCTGTTTTTTCTTGTTCCAGCTCCGGGACAAAATGGATGGCTGTTTTATTTTTGTTGTCTTTCAAGTGGCGGTCAATGCAATTGAAACTGGCATTTATCTGTCCTCCCTTAAACCATTTGTAGCAGGGCGCATCACTGGTATCCAGAACCTGATCCCATTTTTTATACCAGGTAAGAAGATCAGCATATTCAGTGAAATAATCCGGGAAATGACTCAAGCTGAACCGGTCATATATTCCTTTATCCGTAAGATTGGCCTGAGCAATAAATTCTTTGGATGGATAATAATAGTCTTCTTCTTTCCAGTGGACGGCGATCTGGGCCTCGGTGGTCTCAACAACGTCTTTTTTGCTCATAAATGATCTCCTTTGAATTGCTGATTTATATGTCAACTATTTAAAATTACAGGATAAAAATAAAGATGCTGCATCACCTCCTTTTTTCAACTGAAACGGGTATTAAAAAAACAATACAATTAAATTTTTGTTATGTTATAGGGTGTATCCGTGTCTAATAAAGCCTGAAATCTGCAGCAACAGATCAAATACAGGGAACGTACCGGGGGAAGTGAAAGAATCGTAATCATTTCGTGAATCCGATTCATATAATATTTAGAATTATTAAGAACTCAAAAGGAAGTCAATAAAAAAAACGTGTTTATGATAATTTTTTTGATATGGGCCACCCCTATATTTTTATTGCATGATAAATTCATTTGAGCATATACTGCGTTGCAAAATAATATTTTATTATTAAAAAAAAGGAGTATCAGGATGAAAAAACCCATAGATAATTACTGGAACCTTAAACTGGAATCCGTAAAGGAAAGTCTTGAAAATAATAATTTTGAAGTTTTTATTGCTCAGGATGCAAATCAAGCAAAAGAAATCGCTGTGAATGATATTATCCCCAATCTGTCACCTAAAAGCGTTTCCTGGGGAGGGTCGGTTTCTTTTGTTTCAACAGGTCTTTTCCATGCATTGAAAGATCACCCGGATATGGAGGTGCTCAATGCGTTTGATCAAAAACTGTCTGCCGAAGACATGCTGGAACTGCGGCGTCGTTCCTTGCTGGTGGATTTGTTTATTACAGGGACCAATGCGGTCACAGAAGCAGGACAGCTGGTAAATCTGGATATGATCGGCAACCGGGTGGCAGCCATGATGTGGGGCCCTAAAAATGTGTTGTTGATTGTCGGCAGAAACAAGATCTGTGCTGATCTGGAAGATGCCATGGTCCGTATCAAAAACTATGCAGCCCCTGTGAATGTCATGAATCTGGACAAAAAAACACCCTGTTATAAAACCGGTGTCTGTCAGGACTGTAGCAGCCCGGACCGGATCTGCAATTACTGGACGATCATTGAGAAAAGTTTTCAGAAAAAAAGGATCAAGATTATTCTTGTGAATGAAGATATGGGATTTTAACGAATGCAAAAAATTGTCGTATTCCAGCAGAATGGATCAGGAAAAACAAAAATTGAGGGAATCAACCGTTTCGGTGCCAACCGGTTCAGTGTTGAAACCTATGATATTGATGAACCGCTGCCGCCCGTGATTGATGATGCATCTTCGTATCTGCCGAAGACCATTGATGCGGATATTGTGCTTGATTATCTGACACATCGGGATCTGTCGGAAGATTTAAGTCTTTTATGTGAAAAATTGAATATCCCGGTGATTGCTTCGGGCAGAAAGATCACAGCGGGAAAGGTTTTATGTCCCCGGACCTGCTGCACGCTTCCAAAACACAAAGAGCTTGGAGATTATGGCAGGGATTTTGGCGCTCCGGATATTGAGGTGGTACTGGATAATGATATCATCACCGAAATCAAGGTGTTGAGAGGCGCTCCCTGCGGGGCGACATGGAATGCAGCCAGAAAGATCAAAAATATGCCGGTAAAAGATGCGCTTACCCGGTTTGGCCTTGAGGTGCAGTTTTTCTGTTCAGCCAATCCGGCGGGCTGGGATCCGCTCTGGGGAAAAAGCCCGGTTCATGTGGCCGCAGACATCCATAGCGCCGTGTTAAAGGCGTATCTGAAAAAACTGGAAAAACATTAACCCGGAAAAAAACAATCTGTTTTTCCGGTAATGTAATAGGCAGCAAGTCCTGTCCATTCTCTGACGGCATTTTTTAAGGTATTCAGATTGCCGGAAAAATTGATGGATACCCTGAAAAGGGTTGCCCGGTGAGTCTGGTGATCCACAGAAAACGGGATAACCTTCCAGCCGATTTTAGAAAAGATTCCAACAGACCTGGGCATGTGATAGGCAGATGTGATTAAAATCCATTTTTCTTCAGGTGACGGTTTGATGATGCGATGGGTAAACAGCGCGTTTTCATAGGTGTTTCTGGATTCAGATTCAAAAATGATGGTTGAGATATCAAGCCCCTGTTCTTTGAACAAAAGTTTGCTGGTGAGTGTGCTTTTAAGATGCTGTTGTGTTATTTCTCCGGACCCTCCGGTAAAAACCGCTTTTGCGTCCGGATATGCCCTGACAAGTCTCATGAAGGCAAGATATCTTTCTGCGCCGTCACCCAGTTCCGGTTGTTTCCATGCATGGGTGCCAAGAATATTTTCCGCTCCTGCCAGCATGATAATCCCGTCAATGGATTCCGGCAGTGTCTGGGGGGGTAGAAACCGTTTTTCAAGGGGATAAAGAAGCCAGGTGCCAAAGGGAAACACGGTGATGGTCAGTACCAGAATACTGAGCATGCTTGAAAGGAATACCGCTTTTTTATAGGACTTGATCCACAGCAGAATGCAGGTGATAAAAATGCAAAGCACCAGAAGCAGATCCGGTGAAAATATCAGCCAGAATATTTTGGAGATCCAGAAAAAGACAGAGTTCATGACAGCCGGTGCCTGATAATTTTAATTCGGGTGTGATTTTTCATTATACAGCATCCTTTTTATTTTAAGTTCAAACTGGCTTTTTTGATGATATGCGGGCCAAATTTTTCTGATATGCAATCCACTGCAGTATCCACAGACTCCCACTGATCTTTTGATGTATTCTCAATGGGCAGCAGTGACATCTGGGAGGGCATGTTTTTGTCCTGCAGCCCGGAAACCCCGACACCCGCCAGCCGTATTTTTTTTGTCAGGCGTATTTTTTTAAACAGGTCAAGGGCCTCATTAAAAATAGCAGAAGATGAGCTGACAGGTGTATCCAGTTTTCTGCTCCGGGTAATCTGTGAAAAATCAGCCAGCTTTATTTTTATGGATATGGTTTTGCATACCAGCCCTTTTTTCCTCAAAAGAGCTCCAACGATCTGGGAGCGGTCCAGAAGGATGCGTTTTATATCTTCAAAATCAATGGTATCGTCTTCCAGGGTGGTTTCGCTTGAGATGGATTTCCGGATATGTTCAGGCGTCACTTTTGATTGATCGATCCCGTTTGAAAGTTCTAAAAGCCGGGCCCCGGCTTTTCCGAATTTTGCCGTCAGAACGGAAAGCGGATACTGCCGGATATCCCCCAGGGTTTTAATTTGAAGGGTTTCCATCTGTTTTGCCGCCTGTTTTCCAATCCCGGATATTTTACCGATGGGAAGGCCTTCGATAAAAGACATCATCCGGTCTTCAGAGATGAGGGTCAATCCATCCGGCTTGTTCATGTCCGAGGCAATTTTGGCAAGAAATTTTACCGGTGCAATGCCGATGGAACAGGTGAGTCCCAGGTGTTCTTCAATGTTTTTTTTAATTGTTGCGGCAATATTTTCAGGAGAGCCGAACAGGCGGTTCAAGCCTCGAAGGTCCATATACGCCTCATCGATGGAGGTCTGTTCGACAAATGGAGAAAATCCGGCCAGAATCTTCATGATTTTCCCGGACTCACATCTGTATTTTTCCATGTTTCCGGGGATAATAACCAGATCCCGGCACAATCTTTGAGCCATGAATACGGGCATGGCTGAATGAATGCCAAATTTTCTGGCTTCATAGCTTGCTGTTGATACCACGCTTCTTTTTGAACGACCTGAAATAATGACAGGTTTGTTTTTCAGCGTCGGGTGATCTCTTTGTTCCACTGACGCAAAAAAAGCGTCCATATCCATGTGCAGTATCATTGTTGTTCAAGATCATATTTCTGCATTTCAAGCACATATTTATGGATCAGTTCGTGCTGGTCCAGGGTGCATTGTTCAAAAATGCTGTGGCAGATATTGTCCGGGTCTATCTGAAGTATTCTTAATCCGGCAAAAAAGGAAATTTCTTTTTCCTGGTTCGGAATGCTCAGCGTAAAACTGACATAATCAAAGTCAAGAAGCTTAAAATCCTGATTGGCAAAAGCAATTCCCCCGGCGCTGATATTAACCGGGTCTAAATGCTTTTCCTTAAACTTGATTTTAAATCCGGCATTGTTTTTGAATTCATACCGGAAAGCATCTCTTTTGTCGTCAGATGAATGTTCAATACTTTGCGTTTTTGGTTTCTCTTTTTTCAAGGACAAATTCAACCCTCCTGTTTAGTGCTCTGTTTTCTTCAGATGTATTCGGTACAAGCGGCATTGCCTCTCCATATCCTGTTGCTGTAAGTCTTTGAGGTGTAATTCCTTTAGATATAAGATGTTTTAATACCGTGGTGGCCCGGACTGCGGACAATTCCCAGTTGGAAGGAAAAACCGGGGTGGAAATGGGGATATTATCTGTATGGCCTTTAATATTGATATTGTAATCGGGATAGTCGTGAAGAATCTGAATGATTTCATCGAAAATAGAAAGAGAGTCCGGGTTTAAATTTGAAGAGCCTGAATCAAAAAGTGCTTTTCCCTTTATGGTGACAATAATCTTGCCGTCCAGAATCCGGGTGGAGATGTTGTCTTTCTGGTTGCTGGAGCGCGCAAATTTAGTAATATTTTCAAACAGGGTTTTTTCTCTTGAATGCAGGCCTGTGATATCCTCAATGGTGATCTGAGTATCATCGGTTTGCGGTATTTCCATCAATTCCATCAGGCCGATAAGATTTTCATCTGCTTCCAGCTGGACTTTTATGCTTTCAACCGCATGACGATATTTTTCCTTTTCAAAAAACGCCAGGGTGTACAGGAGGACAAAAAACACCAGAAGAATGGTCATCAGATCTGCATAGGTAACCAGCCAGGTTGCTTCATCGTCATAGGTGATAAATGAGTTATTGTATGTATTGTCTCTCATTTTATCTTTTTAAGATTCATTTTTTCCATGGGTTGCCTGAGCCTGGATGAAATAAAACTGGACAGTTTTTCATATATGATCATGGGGTTGTTGTTTTTTATAATTGAAATCGCTCCTTCTCTTGTGATTTCAAGATTAATGATTTCATTGACGGTTCTGCTGCGAAGTTTTCCGGCAATGGGAAGAAAGAATAAAGTGGAAAGCAAAGAACCGTAAAAGGTGGTCAACAAAGCCACAGCCATTGCAGGGCCGATATTCGCAGGATCCTGAAGGCGGCTGAGCATCTGAACAAGACCGATCAGGGTTCCCATCATTCCAAAGGCCGGAGCATAGATTCCCATTTTTCTGAAAACATCCTGGACAATAAAATGACGCATTTGAAGAGACTGGATTTCTGTGGTCAGTGCAGCCCGGATGACATCTTCGCTGGAGCCGTCTGCCAGAAGTCCGCAGGCTTTTTTTAAAAACAGAGAATCGGTTTTGATCTTGCTTAATTCTAAAAGACCCTGCCTGCGGCTGATATGGCTGAGCATGATCATGGTTGCCACAGCATCATTGGGATCTTCCCTGTCTTTTGAAAAGACGAAATATGCGGCTTTAAAAGCAGCCACAACATCTTTGAACTGAAATGTGATCAGTGTTGTGGCAATGGTGCCGCCAAAAACAATCATCAGCCCCTGAATATTGACAAAATTATACAGGTCGCCACCCAGAAAAATAGCACTGATGATTAACGAAAGACCGGAAATGATGCCAATAAAAGATGCGATATCCATATCAAATTATTTTAACCTCACTTAAAATACATAATGTCCTTTAGACATGTGCTCCGTGTGATTTTTGCCCATGCTATACGATAATTTTTTTGGGGTCAAGATTTAGTTGCCCTGATTTAACGCATTCAGGGAGGATAAAAAAAATAGCTTTATTTTAAAAAAAATCCTTGATTTTTTATTTTAAAATCAATAATACTTTACGAAAGCCTCTTGGATAGGGGGCTTTGCAGTTTCGTTCTAAAGGGAAGACCCATCTGTTAGAGTGGCAAGACCTGAAGTTTGAAACTAAAATCATTCATTTTAACCAAGGAGAAAGTCACAATGGCAAATGGGATCGTAAAATGGTTCAATGATTCAAAAGGCTACGGGTTTATTGAGCAGGAAAATGGACCGGATGTGTTTGTTCATCATTCCGGAATCAATGCAACCGGTTTTAAATCGCTGAATGAAGGCGATAAAGTTACTTTTGATGTAGAAGATGGGCAAAAAGGACCTGCTGCGGTAAATGTAACTGTTCAGTAGAAATTTTAAAGGGTTTTTTTTGAGGAGGTATTCAAAAAAAACCCTTTTTTTATTCCCCGCCACAAGTTGTATCCGTAATTTTGCATATATCGTTAAACCATTAAATTCGTAAATGCCCGGTTTCTTATGAATCAGATTCAGGGGTTAAATTATCTTGCACATTATTCAAGGGAATGGTAGGTATTTACTTTTGGCGGGAGTGGTTTTTTTATTCACTGTAACCGGGCTGATGCATATAGTGGCAGATATTTTTAAAAACAGTTTTTTTTACGGTTTTATTTTTTTGGGGGCATTGGTTCTGTTTTCAGGATGCAGTGAACCGGAAAAAGCGGATAAGGCTGAATTTTTGCTTAAAACCCCTGCAATGGGCGTTACCGGCTTTGAATTTTCTGAAGAACTCGATCTTAAGCGGGCAGCATATCCTTATAATATTGATGAAGAACCTGCAGAATACAATGAGATGGTGATCCATCTGGTAAAAATTCTGTCCGAGGAGTTGATTCTTCTCACCGCTGCTGCAGATAAAGGGGTGGTGGTAACTGATGAAGAGCTGGCGCTTGCCGAAGACGAGTTTAAAAAAGATTACCCGGAGGACAGTTTTGATCAGATGCTGTTGACAAATGCCATACCCTATCGGTTATGGAAAAAGCGGTTTAAAAGGGATCTGATTATTGAAAAGTTAATTCATCAGGAACTGGTGGAAAAAATTGAGATAACCCCTCAGGATATTGTAAGCTTTTATGATGAACTCAAGTCCGAAGCCCGGACAAAAAAGGTTGATGATTCTTCTGACGATGCTTTTACAGAAACAAAGCAAAATCTGTACAGCGAAACACAACTGGTATCTCGCCTCAGGATGCAGAAAACCCAGGAAAAATATGACGCATGGATTCAGGATCTTCAGAATCTGTACCCCTTGGAAATTAATGAAGAAGCACTCAAAAAATTTCTGATCGAGCTTGAAAATAACAAAGGACGTTGAAATGAAATTTAAAACGAATATGATGGTTTTTCTTTTTGTTATTATGATTTTTGGATCTTTTTTGGCAACTGCCGAAGAAATTGTGGATCGGATTGTTGCTGTTGTGGATACGGATATTATCACTCAGATTCAGCTGGATCGGTCGCTGGCCCCGTATCTTGAACGGATTGAATCCGCAGGTTATACAGAAGCTGAAAAAGCACAGGCAGTCAAAACCGTTACCCGAAATGTTCTTGATACATTGATTGAGGGTTCTTTGACCCGGCAGGAAGCAGACAGGTATAATATTGTTGTTTCAGATGATCGGGTGGATGATGCCATCAAGAATGTCAAGAAAAGCAAGAACTTAAGTGATGAGGCATTTGAGTCGGCCTTGAAAAATGAGGGGTATTCGTTTGAAGAATACCGGGAAAACATCAGAAAACAGATTTTAAGAGTCCTTCTGGTGAATCATGCGGTCAAATCAAAAGTTATTATTACCAAAGCGGAAATTGAAAAATATTATAATGAAAAAAAAGATAAATATGCAGGTGTGAAAAAGTATCATCTTCGAAATATACTTATGGAAGATAAGGCACAGATGGATAAAATCATTCAGCTGCTGGACGAAAACAAGGATTTTGCCGAGCTTGCAAAACAATATTCAAATGCACCCAATGCTTCAGACGGCGGTGAGCTGGGTTTGTTTGAGATCAGCAGCTTCCCTGAGAGCATACAAAAAAGTGTTTCAAAATTGAGCAAAGGGGAACATACCGATGTGATTTCAACAGCCCGCGGGTTTCAGATTTTTTATCTCCAGGATATTGTGACGGATGGGGGAAAAACACTGGAGCAGGCTTATGATGAAATTCATGGGCTTTTATACGATCGGGAAGTTGAACAAAAATTTGGGACATGGCTGAAAGCCTTGAAAGAAAAAGCCCATATAAAAATAATGAATTGATTTTGTTTTGTTGTTTTGCGGTTTATCGATCGGGAAAATTAAATTATGCACAATGAACAGATTAAAATTTTAACCACCAGTCTGAAAAGATTATCCCGCCGCGGTGCCACAAAACAATTGGTTAATATTATACGCAAAACCCATGTGGCCGATCTTTCCATCGCCTTTAAGGAATTGTCACCGTATAACCGGGAAAGACTGTTCAAACTGATGAAAGATCCGGTGCAGATCGGTCAGCTTTTTTCCCTGCTGGATGAAAGCCTGTTTCTTGAGTTTGTAAAGAATGTTGAATTCAACAAGCTGGTTGAAATTTTTGATCATATGCCCTCGGATGATGCAGCGTATCTTCTCAATCTTCTGGATGAAGAACTGTCTGATCAGATCCTTTCCAAAATGCAGAAAGAAGAATCAGACAATGTCGAGCAGTTGATGAGTTATGGTGAAGATACTGCGGGCAGTCTCATGGTTACCGATTTTATTGCGCTGGAAGAAGATGTTGTTGCCAAAGATGTGATCCAGGCATTGCAGAATAAATACCTGGATGTTGAAATGCCTTTCTATATCTACGTTGTGGACAGTTATGGCAAGCTTGTCGGGGTCAGCTCCTTAAGACAGCTTGTGGTGGTGCCGCCGGAAAAACCGCTCAGGGAGTTCATGGCAACGGATCTTGTGATTGTTAAACCCTATACGGACAGGGAAGAGGTGGCAAAACTGGTGGCCAGATATGATTATCTGGCAGTGCCTGTTGTAGATGATGATGCAAAAATAGTGGGTATTGTCACGGTGGATGATGTGATTGATATCCTTCATGAAGCCGCCACAGAAGACATTTTGAAAATGGCAGGTGTGGGTGAAGAATATATTGAAACCCAGACGGTTTTCAGGGGGACAAGAATTCGTCTGCCATGGTTGTTTGCAAGTTTTTTAGGCGGCGTGGCAGCTTTTTTTATCATTGGCGGATTTGAAGAAGAGCTGGCCAGGTTCACCACGCTTGCAGCTTTTATTCCGGTTATCATGGGAATGGGAGGAAATATCGGCACCCAGAGTTCCACCATTGTTGTGCGCGGTATTGCCACAGGCAGAATTGATTTAAGTGATTTTTCAAGGGTGGTATTAAAGGAACTGGCTGTCGGAATGATTCTGGGTGTGATCTACGGCGTATTCATCGGGATTATTGCAAAATTGACATTTGTCAGCGAACCTTTTTCCATGGCACTTGCGTTTTCTGTCGGTCTTGCCATTATCGCATCCATGTCGATTGCAGCGCTTGTCGGATCAATGGTTCCACTGTGTTTTGAACGGTTCAATATTGACCCTGCCGTTGCAACCGGTCCTTTTGTAACGACGTCTATCGATATTGTCAGTGTGTATTGCTATTTTATGATAGCCAATCATTTGCTGATCCTGTAGGGCATTTTTTCATGTCTGGTTTCAGTACGGATGCCATTCTTCTTCGAAAGATAGAATACGGGGATCATGATTTTATTATCAGTTTTTTATCCCGGGACCGGGGCAAGGTGTCCGTGATTGCTAAAAATGCCAAACAAAGCGTCAAACGGTTTTCAGGAGCGCTGGATCTTTTTTCTTTAAATTCGATTCAATGCACGTTTCCGAAAAAGAAGAAAGATGCCTTGACCATTCTTTCCAGAACAGATCTTGAAAACGGGTTTGCAAATATCCGCTGTGATGTGTTTAAAACGACCTATGCCAGTTTCTGGGCTGAACTGATTCATTTCTGGCTGGAAGAAGGCAAGGTTGTCAATGAGGTCTATGATTTGCTTAAATTCTCTTTAGAAGCGCTGGACACAGACAGTATGGAAAAACAGGTGCTCAATCTGCTGTTCGGGATCCGGTTCATCAGCCTGTCCGGATTTTCGCCCAATATAGAACAGTGTGACCAGTGTCAGACACCCATTGACCAGATTCAGCAGAAATACATCCGATTTGATTTTAAAGCAGGACGCATCACGTGTAAAAACTGTGAAGACAGCCACTCAAATTACAGCATGACGGTCTCAAAAGGAACCTTGAAGCAGCTGTTCTGGATTAATAATAATGATTTTAAACGCGCGGATCGTATCAGATTCTCGCCCTTTGCGATTAAAGAAGGACAGATGCTTTTAGAAGCCTTTATTCCGTTTCATCTGGGCCGGGATTTTAACAGTTTAAAATTCTTGAATCGATTAAGGCAGGAAACATGTATTTAGAAAAAAAGCTGGAACAGCAGGCCATTCAGGCCAGTGTCCCCTGCAGGATTGATTTTGGCGGGACTCTGGATATCTCCACGATTTATCTGTCATTATTGGACAGGCATCCTTCAAGTTTTAATATTGCGCTGGATTTAAGAACCTTTGTGACGTTGAAGCCATGGAAGAAAGGCGTTGTGAAAATTTCTTCAAAAGGGTTTGAAAGCGCCCAGTTTCAATATGAAAGCGCACCGTTTCATCATCCCATGGGCTTGATGTTTGCTGTGGCAAAATATTTTAATGCCCATGGAGTTCATATCCATATTGAATCGATGTCCCCGCCAAGAAGTGCGCTGGGTGGGTCTTCATCGGCTGCCGTGGCAATGGCGGCGGCATTGTGCAAGGTTCAGGGAAAAAAGATTGACTTAAGTAAGATCGCCTGGCTGGTGCATTATATTGAAGCAAGCGTGGCAGGTGTGCCCTGCGGGGTGCAGGACCAGCTGGCTGCAGCCTTTGGCGGAGTGAATCAATGGATGTGGAAAATGGGAAAAATGTCTCCGGAGTTTGAACAAAGGATTATATATGACAATGAAAATGATATTCAGGCCTTAAACTCAAATATTCTGATTGCCTATTGCGGGGTTCCCCATGTTTCAAAAGATATCAACGGTCAATGGGTATCTTCTTTTGTAAACGCCCAGACGCGGCATGTATTCGGGGAAATCTGTGATCTGACACAGGCATTTTCATCCGCCATACAGCATAAGGATTTTGAAAAAGCCGCCCGGCTGATGAACCGGGAAACGCAGTTAAGATGTGATATGACACCGGAGGTACTTGACATTACGGGAAAAAAGTTGTTTGAAAAGGCTGTGGACTTGAATTGCGGTGCACGGTTTACCGGAGCAGGCGGCGGCGGATGTCTGTGGGCTGTGGGTGAACAACCTGATATCCGGAACTTAAAAGCCGCCTGGCAGGACATTCTGGAAGATATTGAAGATGCCGCAATTCTTGATGCAAAGATAGAAACCAAAGGTATAATGATACATTAACCATCAGTTTTGATGAAAAGAAGTGGAGTAAAATGAATTTTCAAGATGTAATTTTAAATTTGAATAATTTCTGGGCACAGAAAGGGTGTGTGCTGATTCAATCCTATGATATTGAAGTGGGGGCAGGAACCTTTCATCCCACCACGCTTCTCAAAGCCCTGGGGCCAGAACCCTGGAAAGTGGCCTATGTTCAGCCGTCACGGCGGCCGACAGACGGTCGGTACGGAGAAAATCCCAACCGCCTTCAGCATTATTATCAGTACCAGGTGATTTTAAAGCCATCCCCTGCGGATGTGCAGCAGTTGTATCTGGATTCCATGAAAACCCTGGGCGTTGATCCGCTTGAACATGATATCCGTTTTGTGGAAGATGACTGGGAATCACCGACACTTGGGGCATCTGGCCTTGGGTGGGAAGTCTGGCTGGATGGAATGGAAGTGACCCAGTTCACCTATTTTCAGGTGACCGGAAGTGTGGAAGTCAAACCGGTTTCTGTTGAACTGACCTATGGACTGGAGCGCATATGCATGTATCTTCAGGGCGTGGACTCTGTTTTTGATCTTAAATGGAATGATGAAGTTACCTATAGAGATGTGTATCATCAGCAGGAAGTGGAGCAGTCCACCTATAATTTTGAGATCGCAGATGTGGATCTGCTGTTTGATCTGTTTAAAAAATATGAGACAGAAGCCCATCGGATTATCAAGGCGGGTCTTGTGATTCCGGCCTATGAATTCTGCCTGAAATGTTCTCATACCTTTAACCTGCTGGATGCCAGGGGTGCGATCAGTGTGACCCAGAGAACCGGGTATATCAAACGGATCAGGGATATTGCAAGATTGTGCTCAACCGCCTATATCCAGCAAAGAGAAGACCTGGGGCATCCGCTGCTGAAAAAGGGAGGGCAAAACTAAAATGAATACACTTTTAATTGAGATCGGTTCAGAACAGATCCCGGCCGGATATATTGTCCCTGCCTTGGAAGCGTTTTCAAAACAGATACTGGATATGCTGGACAGCGCAAGAATTGATCATGGACAGGCGCTGACATTAGGAACACCCCGACGTCTGGTGTTAATGGTTAAAGATGTCGGGGACATGCAAAATGTCCAGACGTCTACCATCACAGGGCCCCCTGAAAAAATTGCCTTTGATAAAGAGGGCAACCCCACGGTGCCTGCTCAAAAATTTGCGCAAAAAGCCGGGATTCCCCTTGATCAGATCACTGTTGAAGATACGCCCAAAGGCCGCTATCTCACGGCTGTTGTCCAGGAGACATGCGAATCTGCCATAACGATTCTGGAGCAGATATTGGAAAAAGCCATCTTGTCCATTCCTTTTCCCAAAAGCATGAGATGGGGAGATCTGTCCATCAGTTTTGCGCGCCCGATTATCTCTTTAACCGGTCTTCTGGGCAGCAAATGCCTTGATTTTGGTGTGGGCAATATTCGCTCATCGTCGTTTATTTTTGGTCATCAGTTCATGAATCCAGAAAAATATGAACTTGAATCTGCAGATGCGTATGTAAAAACAGCAGAATCCGCCGGAATCATACCGGGAATTGAAAAAAGAAAGGATACGCTGGTGACTGCCATTGAAGCCTGTGCGATTTCAGCCGGCGCTGTCATTCAGGAGGATGAAGAACTGATTGATCTGGTCACCAATCTTGTGGAATACCCGTATCCAGTGGTGGGCACATTTGACGAGACATTTCTGCAGGTGCCGGATGAAGTGTTGATCACTGCCATGAGAGAACACCAGAAGTATTTTGCCCTCAGAGATGAAACCGGAAAATTGAAAAACCAGTTCATTGCAGTGAATAATACAAAAGCCAAAGATATGGCACTTGTGACAAAAGGTCATGAAAAGGTATTGCGGGCACGGCTTTCCGATGCAAAATTTTTCTATGAAACCGATCAGAAATCCTCGCTGGATGAATTTGCTCAAAAGCTCAAGCAGGTCACTTTTCAGGAAAAACTGGGAACAGTGTATGATAAAACTTTGCGGGTCGGTGCGCTTGCACAGTTTCTGGTCAATGCCTCATCCTATGATGACAGAGAGGCGCTTGCCCGGAAGGTGGACCGTGCAGCAAAAATCTGCAAGGCAGATCTGGTCAGTCAGGTGGTGATTGAATTTACAAAACTTCAAGGAGTTATTGGAAGGGCCTATGCCTTAAAGGCCGGAGAAGACAAGGATGTGGCCTGTGCCATTGAACAGCATTACCGTCCGGTATATTCCGGCGGCAGCCTTCCTGAAAATCCAACGGCCTGCATTCTGGCCATCGCAGATAAACTGGATACCATTTGCGGATGTTTTTCTGTGGGTCTGATTCCCACAGGCGGGACTGATCCGTATGGTTTGCGACGTCAGGGAATCGGCATACTCGGGATCATGATGGACCAGAAACTGGAAATCAATCTGACATCCATGATTGAAAAAGGATTAAGTGCGTATTCTCAGAATAACGATGCGAAAACTGTGCTGGAGATTAAAGAATTTTTACAGAACAGAATGCTGAATCTCCTTGTGGATACAGGTTATTCAAAAGAAGCGGTGAATTCCGCCCTTGGGGCATCTTTTGATAATATCCCGGATGTGGTTTTACGGGTAAGGGCGCTGGATGCCCTGAGAAAAGAACCGGATTTTGAACCGCTGTCCATTACATTCAAGCGCGTGGAAAATATTTTACGCAAATCAGGTCAGGATGTGCAGATATCTGTAAATGAAAACCTGTTTGAAGATGCGTCCGAGTCCGGGTTGTTCGCTGCGGTGTTAAAGGTGAAAAACACAGTGGATCGTTTGATTGAAAATGGTGTGTATGATGAAGCCCTGACGCATATTGCCGGATTGCGACCGGTTGTGGATACGTTTTTTGATGATGTCATGGTCATGGCAGAGGATGATACCATCAGGCAGAACAGGATGGCGCTGTTATCATCAGTATCGGCCCTGTTTAAAAATATTGCAGATTTTACAAAAATTTAAAAATCAACTTATAAAAAGGAATAAAAAGAATGGCAGGATATGATCCGGATAAGGATAAAAAAATCAAAGAATGGAAAAATGAAGAAACAGGCCTGTATCTTTCGATTTATCAGTATGGAGAGGGTGAACCCAAAGTTCAGATCGGACCCAGAATTTTAAAGAAGAAAGACGGGTCAGACCGCGCCCCTTCAAAAGCCGGGCGGCTGTCCATCGAAGATATCATGTGGGTGTATGAAATTATTGATGAGGTAAAGGATGAATTATCCGGCATGGTCGGACCTGAATGATTCATCAGTTGTTCCGCCTTTAGGCGCGCGACATGCACCTGATATCGGCCCTGTGGCAGTGATGGTTTCCAGTGCGCCGGATGTTAAACTGATTCAATCCAGCAATGCGGTTTCAAAGACATCTGCTTTTTTTACCAGTACCCTCATGATGCTTGCAACGCCCCATGAGGGTATTTGCGTTACCGGGCCTTTTCTCGGAGCGCCTTATGCGGTGATGCTGCTGGAATCGCTCATTGCAAGAGGGGCGCAAAAAATCATTGTTCTGGGGTGGTGCGGGGCAACCAGCGACAGGCTTGCTGTGGGAGATATTATTGTTCCGGAAAAAGCCATTGTGGATGAGGGAACCTCCCGTCATTACAAAAAACTGGATGAGGCATTGCCCATGTCTTTCCCCCATACGGATTTTTCAAGACAGGCGGCCGATCATCTGATCGCATCAGGGATCTGCGTCAAAAAAGAAACCATATGGACCACAGATGCCATTTACAGGGAAACCCGCAATAAAATAAATCATTTCTGCAGCCTGGGTGCCCATGCCGTGGAGATGGAATGTTCAGCCCTTTTCAGTGTTGCAGCGTATCGAAATGTGAAACTGGCATCAATATTGGTGGTGTCGGATTCTGTGGCATCAGACGACTGGGCTCCGGGGTTTGGAAAAAAACAGTTTAAAACCGCAAGAAAAAATGCATGCGCATCTGTAATGGCGTTTGCCAAAAAAATGTGTGCCCATGAATGATCAGATTATAAAAGAAGCCAGAACGCTTCAGGAAGAACTCAATCAGCACAGCTACCGGTATCATGTACTGGATGATCCGGTGATTTCAGACACTGAGTATGACATGATGCTCAAACGTCTGATTGAAATTGAAGATATGTGTCCGGAACTGTGTACCCCGGACTCGCCCACCAGACGGGTGGGGGCACAACCGCTGGACGCATTCAAGCAGGCAGAGCACTCCATCCCCATGCTCAGTCTTGATAATGCTTTTGATGACAGTGATGTCCTGGACTTTCACAACAGAAATATCAAGAATTTAAACCGGGACGATATTTTATATACGGTTGAACCCAAACTGGACGGTGTTGCCGTGGAGCTTGTGTATGAAAACGGGATTCTGGTTCAGGCCACCACCCGCGGGGACGGGATCACAGGAGAGGTGATTACACAGAATGTCCAGACCATCCGGAGCGTTCCATTAAAACTGCGCCAGGATAAACATAAAACACCTGGGCTTCTTGAGGTCCGGGGCGAGGTCATTATCACCCTGGCTGATTTTGAACGCCTGAATGCCCAGCGGCTGGAAAAGGGTGAAACCGTCTTTGCAAACCCCAGAAATGCTGCTGCAGGCTCATTGCGTCAGCTGGATTCAAAAATAACTGCCACTCGCCCCCTGGATATTTTTGTTTATGGAACTGGCCGGGCTGACGGGGTTGTGTTTGATACCCAGGCGCAGATGCTGGCAAAGTTAAAAGACTACGGGTTTCCTGTAAATCCGCATATCCAGTCTGCGTTGACCATCGGCCAGGCGCTTGAGTCTTATAAGAAACTTGAAGCAGTGAGAGCAACGCTGGCATATGAGATTGACGGCATGGTCATTAAAGTGGATGACATGAAATTTCAGCAGGCATTAGGGCAGAAGATCAAAAGTCCCCGGTGGGCCATTGCCTATAAATTTGCTGCCATGGAAAAAGTCACCACCATAAAAGATATTATCGTACAGGTCGGCCGAACAGGCATTCTGACCCCTGTTGCTGTTCTTGAACCGGTTAATATCGGCGGGGTCATGGTCTCCCGGGCAACCTTGCACAATGAAGATGAAATCAGACGAAAGGATATCCGGATTGGGGATCGGGTATTTGTAAAACGGGCAGGGGATGTGATTCCCAAAGTGGTGAAAGTTATTGAATCCGAAAGAACCGGAAATGAAATTATTTTTGAAATGCCTGAATTTTGTCCGGTGTGCAGCAGCAGGATTGAAAAAAGCAGGATTGCCAGTTCTGTGATGAATAAATGTGTGAATATCTCCTGCAAGGCCCAGCTCAATGAACGGATCCGGCATTTTGTTTCCAAAAAGGCATTTGATATTGATGGTCTGGGCAAAAAGATAGTGGTTCAGCTGGTCAAAGAAGGCATGCTGAATTCGTGCGCAGATGTATTTCACCTTGAGGCAGACAAACTGTCTGCACTGGACCGGATGGGTGAAAAATCAGCAGCCAATTTAATTGCCGCCATAGAACAGTCAAAACAGATTTCCCTGAAACGGTTTTTATATGCCCTGGGCATTGATCATACCGGAGAAAGTGCAGCCGGATTGATCGCAAAACAGTTTGCCAGTCTTGATCAGATTATGGAAACGCCACAGGAAACACTGGAAAATATTGACGGGATAGGGCCGGAAACCGCATTTGCAGTGGTCAGTTTTTTTTCAAAGCCTGAAAACCGGCAGATGATAAAAAGCATTCTGGACAGCCATGTTGTACTGGTGAATGACGAAGGTGCAGGCACTGTTGAATCAGACAGCATATTTTCCGGCAAGCGGATTGTTTTGACCGGAACCCTTGAATCCATGACCCGGGATGAAGCCAAAGAAAAGCTTGAAGTGCTTGGTGCCCAGGTGACATCCAGTATCAGCAAAAAAACCGATTTTCTGATTGCCGGAGAAAATGCCGGCAGCAAACTTGAAAAAGCCCGGAAGCTGGATGTTAAAATTTTGGATGAAACCCGCTTTTTGCAGATGATCTGAAGTGTTTCAATAAACGTCTTTATGGTACCCGACATTTACCAGAATAATTTCTTTTTCTGTCATAAAAAATTCAAGCGTAATCCTGTAGGATAGATTAATTGAAATCGAGTACAAATTTTTTAATTTCCCCTTTAAAGGGTGAACCCTCAAAGATGGATGATTGGGGTCTATTTCTAAAAGTTTCAGCGTTTTTTGATACTGCGATATTAAATCAGGATGCTGTTTAACAAATTTTGATGCTCTTTTGATATAGCTGTCTGTATAAATGAGTGCATATATCATTTTGTAATTCGATTGATATGGTCTTCCACCGTTTCTGTGATGTAGTTGCCATTCTTATAATCATTTTTTGCCTGGTGAAGTGCAGCATCAAGCTCACAGTCTCTTAAATAGTTATAGTGTTCCATGTCCATGATGACAAAGGTTTCTTTGCCGCGAACGGTAATCACCAGTTCATGATTTTCCAGAAGATTGTTCTGGATGACTGAAACCCCTTTTGTCTTTAGCTGGTTTGCTGTTATAGTATGCATAATAAACCTTATTTTCTGATTTTTAATCGTTATTAATAATACTATAGCTAATACTTTTAACAGTGTTGATCAAGCCAACAGAAAAAATATATAGACTCAAGGCCAATGCCCGGTTCACATCATGATATTCTCTCAACCTTGATGTTAAGGGTTTCAGCAATTCGCTTTGCCATATCAGGTGTTAGACAGCGCTTCCCTCTTTCATAGTCATTTATCATATTCTGAATTTGGTGATAATTCTTTTGAGAAAGACGAAGATCAAGGTATTCCAAATAAATGCATTCTGATTTTAAAAAAAAATTTATGATTGACAATGAATTAAATTGCATATACATTTAATCCAAAAGAGGCTACCATGAAATTAGCAGAAAAAGAAAAAATATTAAAAGATATCACCGCAAATTGCATTCCTGCCAGGCTAAGAGTTATGGATCGGGCAATTAGCTCTATTTATAACCAGGCTATTCGTCCTCATGGTCTCAAAATTACACAGATGAACATTATTGTAGTAGTATCAGCATATGGCCCCATGGAGGTCAAACCGTTGTGTCGAATACTGAATATGGATTCATCCACAATGAGCAGAGCTTTAACCCTTATCGAAAAAAAGGGGTGGTTGAAAAGTCAACCCAGCGGTCAAGGGAAAAGCCTGATTGTTTCGTCCACAAATGAAGGTTCTGCCCTTTTACAGCGCGTGTATCCGGATTGGAAGAAAGCGCAGGAAAATGCTGAAGAACTTCTTGGCAAGGAGACAGTTAGAGTCTTACGTGGCGCAGGAGACAAGATGCTTTTGGAGGGGATGACCAAGTATTCCCTGTAATATCGGGGAGCATTTTTTTTGTTTTTAAAATTGCATATGCAACATAGGAACGTTTGTGAAATTGAATGAACATCCCATTTACTCATGAAGAAACTTGCAGGGTGTTTTCCTTCCTAACAAATAAAAGGGGAATGAGATAATGGTAGACCATGCGAGGGGCAACCAGCCCATATCATTTGAGACCCGTATTATGGTGTCTGGCGAAAAAGTTTGGAACCAGATGATTTCACCGGGGAATGCTGTTTTATGGCACCCGTTTGTTAAAGAACACATCACCGAGAACTGGAATGGTGTTGGCTCCAAAGACAAGGTTACATATAACAGCGGGGCCACATTTGAAAGGGAAGTAATAGCTTGGTTCGAAGGAATCGGTTTTGATTTGAAGGTTACCGAGAACGGTAAAAATGAAATACTTGTTTCATGGAGGCTAACCAGGTTGGGTGACAAAAGCTGTAGCCTAAAGGTAATGGCCCATGTGGTTTTTCTCAAAAAACTTCCGCTCCCAATCAGATGGGCTGTTCATAAATTTAAAATCAAACCGCTTTTTTCAAACTATCTTAGATTATCTATGCAAGGGTTTTCATTTTATGCATCTACTGGTGAACAAGTTAAACGGAATCAGTTTGGTGTGCACCCACTTTTCTCTCCATAATAAATTTGTATATTGATAACCATCATCAATGATCGCCGGAATGAAATTTCATTTGATGATCATAAAACTGGGGGCTGAGTTGGGTGAAAGGTTTTTCTGAATTGAGGAGAAAATGATAGCCATATCTGGGCTAAAAAAACTACAAATGATACATCAAAGGATTGTATAATGACGAATGATACTGCTGTTTTTCCCAATCTGGTAACAGTCGAGACAGAAAAAAGAAGGGACCAATCCAAGGAGCTCCAGAAACAAAATTTGACCGGAGTCCTTTTGCAAGGGCCTGTTCTCCCCCAGTTGGTTCGGTTGGCAAGCCCGAATGTACTGGCCTTTTTTGTTCAGTCTCTGGTGAGCATTGCCGAGGTCTGGTACGTGGGAAAGCTGGGAACAGTATCTCTTGCCGGATTGGCATTGGTATATCCATTATTGATGTTGATGCAAATGATGTCAGGAGGGGCTTTGGGCGGTGCAGTTGCATCGTCTGTTGCACGCTCGATTGGCAGAGGAAATATCGCTCGCGCTGAGGCATTGATTTGGCATTCGCTTGTTCTGGGACTGGTTGCCGCCGGACTTTTCAGTGCAGCCTACTTCAGTTTTGGCCAGTCATTTCTTGAGTTACTCGGCGGTCAGGGTCAGATTTTGATTGAAGCCAGATCATATGCCATGGTGCTGTTTTTAGGCGGCTTTCTCCTCTGGACCACCAATGTCCTGTCCAGCGTCTTTCGCGGGATGGGCAATATGAAATACCCGGCGGTTTTGCTGGTGTTGGGAGTATGTATTCAAATTCCGTTATCCGGAGCGCTGATATTGGGGTGGGGGCCATTTCCCCAGATGGGGATTGCCGGGGGCGCTGTATCCGCAATCGTTTCATCTGCGGTCATGACAACACTGCTGCTTTGGATGCTCATTCTTGGCCAGCCGATGATCAAATTGCGAAATAGTACCTTTCAGATGCAGTTCGAATTGTTTAAAGATATATTGCGAGTCGGGCTGCCAGCAGGCTTGTCACCTGTTCTGTCGGTATTTACCATCATTTGTATTACCAGTTTGGTGAGCCGTTTTGGCCCGGAAGCCCTTGCAGGATATGGCATTGGCGCTCGTCTGGAATTCTTGATAATCCCCTTGATTTTTGGAATTGGTGCTGCATTGACAGCAATGGTCGGTGTGAACATTGGTGCTGGAAATTTGAAGCGGGCACTGAGGATCGGCTGGACAGGTGCGGCAGCCGCGGGGTTGCTCTCCGGTTTGATCGGTCTTATTGTAGCAGTCCGGCCTGATTTATGGTTGGGGTTGTATACACAAGATCCGGCCGTTATCCTCTCGGGATCGGTTTATCTGAGAATTGTGGGCAGCGTCTATCTGTTTCAGGGGGTCGGGCTCTCTTTATATTTTGCATCCCAGGGTGCCGGGACCGTTTTCTGGCCAGTGACAGCAGGTGTGATGCGCGTAATTGTTGCGGTCGGCGGTGCAGCCGTTGCCGTCAAGCTGGGCTTGGGCTTAAGCAGTATTTTTTCAATGACAGCAGCGGGCATGGCACTCTTTGGAATCATGACCGGGCTTTCGATTTTATTTGGCGCGTGGAGAGGGGTCTCCACTTAAGCGCAAATTCATCATTTTGGATTTCCTCAAGAAAAGTAAATCTAACTTGTTTTGAAAAATCCAAATTTCTGGCGGCAGTGTATGCGTGTTCTTTCGAACAAGAAATATGGATCTCATGGTATTCCTTACCCGCCCTACACTAATTTTTCAAGGGTAAGGTGTCTCACTTATACTGGCACAGAGGGTTGTCTATCAATACTTTCAAGCCATTTTTTAACAATTGGTTGAACTGCGGGGTTCACAACTACGCCCATGTGTGTGAGCCCATCCACAAGCCTTACTTCAGCCTCGGCATATTGAGAAATTACCGGTTCGAACTTCTCTGCAAAAAAGAGCTGGTCGTTTGTGCCGACAACAACAAGCATGGGCTGCTTGATGGAACTAAGAGCCTTTTTGTAATCTCGGGGCGCATAACCAGTATTAAGGCGATAGGAATAAGATAGGGTCTCAGTTCCGTCACGCATCTCTTTCGGCATATCAAACTTGATAACGGGCAAGTAATTAAACCAATTAATTCCGACATTGTTTAGCATGCTCAGCCCGATTATGCGGCGGGTATACGGGGTAGCCCAGCGGTTTTCATCCGGACGGATTGTCGGCGCGTTGTACTGGAGCCATGGAGATAGCAGTATATAGGCATCGGCCTGCTGTCCATATTTGCTTTCTGCAAACCGGAGGGACAACCCGCCTCCAGACGAGTGGCCGCCAATGATGAGCAGAGAGTCGGGGTTTTCCTTTTTAACCTGCGCGATAAAATCAGCTAAGTCGTCCACCAGCTGATCAATGTAATGGATATCACCGCGCTTTGCTGGGGTATGCCCATGACCCCTCAGGTCAGGCGTATATACCTTAGCCAGGTTTGCGGAACTGATAAATTCTGCCAAAGGAAGTAAATACCGACTATGCCATCCCGAACCATGCAATAAAACGAGGACCTTTTCTGATTGAGCCGGATAAAACCTGTAAGACAACTGATTCCCGTCTCTTGCCGAGAAAGTCTTTAATTGTGGCAGGCCTTTGTAATCAATAAGCAGTTCATCGAAAGCAAGGCGCTTTTTCTCCTGATTTGGTTCCTTCTGCTGATCACTGATAACAAGGAAACCTGCAATCGAGAGATAGATTGCGGCGGATATAAGAAGAAAAGTGAAAATCAGTAAAGCAATTTTGGTCATTGGCGGCAGCCTTTCAGGTATTGCGGTTGCTGTTTCTTATTGTAATGGTATCACGACCAAGCCATTCATAACGCATGTGTCACGAGCGGCGCGCTCCTCGCCGTCCCGAGCACGCAGTGGTTCTGCTCAAGATTTTTCTATTCGTTTGCCAAGGCTCACTACATCATCTACTTTATAACCTATATGTTCATAGAATTTTATCACCTTATCGTTCGAACTGCGTACTTGTAGGTTGATCTTAGGACAACCTGCAGTTCTCAGAAGCCTTTCAGCCTCTTGCACCATTAACTTTCCAATGCCTGTGCCTTGGTGATCGGGCCTGACCGATAGGTAATTAATCCATCCGCGATGACCTTCATATCCAGCCATTACGGTTGCTATGACATTACCTTCAGCACATCCGACTAAAAATAGATGTCGTTGTACTGCTAATTTTCGTTTTATGTCCGTTTTAGAATCGTTCCAGGGAACAACCAAGCCGCAATCGGACCAAATCTGAACGACTTGAGTTTCATCAACTTCTTTATATGGCCTGATTTCCAGCATGGCATCACTCATTTGATAGCAGAACATAGATTATGCATCACAACGTGATCGTCTGTTTTTTTAATATTATATTTGTTCTTATTTTAAACCTCATTCGAATGTCAATAAAAACCATTTTTTAAAGAATATAAATCCTGACGCATATTCAATAAATTCTGGTTGCAGGTATTAATGGCCTTCATGGCTGATACCCCAGTCCCGGTTGGAATGATCCTGGCGACAAAAGATCATCCGATCGGGACGGTGGATCAAGGGGCCTATGCTGGTTTATTACAAATGAAGCAAAAACCGTTTATTGTCAATTTCAAGGCATGTTTTGGTATAGGCCAGTTTGGTGATGATTTTACCGTCTTTAAAATGAAGGATGTCAAGACCCTTTCTGATTTCAGGTTTGTTTTCATGGCCGGGTTCGGTGGATGGCCATTCAAGAACCCACCGATACAAAACTTTTTGAACTGTTTCATCGATAAAGCTTTCTTCTTCGATGAACCTGAATCCTGCATGATTCTCAAACCAGTTTTCCCATGCGCTTCGAATGGATCGGGACCCTTTTGCATAGGCACCTGTCCAGTTCTCAAAAAACGCATCTTCATGGAAAAAGGACATGACTTTATCAAGGTCATGGTTGTCCCAGGCAGATTCCCATTCCTTTAAAAGCGTTTTGATTTCTTTTCGTGTCAGTTTCAAAAGGCACCTCCTATTTAAAGCATGGTTTTAAAATATCTATTGTATACAACGGATATTTTATTCAAACAGGGCATTGATAAACTGTTTTGAATCAAAGTCCTGGAGATCTTCAATCTGCTCTCCCACGCCGATATATCTGATGGGCAGATTCATGGTTTTGGCAATCGCTGCAACAATGCCGCCTTTGGCTGTCCCATCCAGCTTGGTCAGGGCAATCTGGGTCAGTTCAACTGCGTCATTGAACAGTCTGGCCTGGGAAATTGCATTTTGTCCAGTGGTAGCGTCCAGCACCATGAGCACTTCATGGGGGGCGCCGGGCAGTTTTTTATTGACAGAGCGTTTGATTTTTTTAAGTTCTTCCATCAGGTTTTTCTGGGTGTGCAGTCTTCCGGCCGTGTCGATCAGGACAATGTCCATATCTCTGGCAATAGCAGCCTCAACCGCATCATAGGCGACCGCTGCCGGATCTGCGCCTTCTTTGTGTTTAACAATGGTTGCATGGGATCGGTCTGCCCATATCTGGACCTGTTCGATGGCTGCTGCCCGGAAGGTATCTGCAGCGGCAATGAGCACTTTTTTGCCCTGGGATGCAAATTTCATGGAAAGCTTTCCAAGGGTGGTGGTTTTTCCGGTGCCATTAACCCCCACCACCATGATGATATGGGGTTTGGTAACCGGCGTTTCTTTTTCCGGGAGAGTATCTTTGGCAAACAGGGCAATCAGTTCTTCTTTTAACACCTGTTTGAGTTCATTTGCAGTGGTCAGTTTTTTGGCCTTATGCCTGATCCGGTCCATCATTTCCATGGTGACTTCCATCCCAAGATCTGATGTGACCAGCAATTCTTCAAGCTCCTCAAACAGATTTTCATCAATGGCTTTTCCAGATGCAAACAATTCATTGATATCCGTGGTCAACACCCGGCGTGTTTTTGACAGCCCGTTTTTAAGCCGGGAGAATAATCCTTTTTTTTCTTCAGAAGCCGGGGTTTCAATGCTTTCTATGGGGGGGGAGACTATCGTGTCCGGCTGAGGACGGTTGTCTGCCACTTCAGATACCAATGGCTCAGAATCGATAGTTTCCTGTTCCAAGATCTGTTCAGAAGTCTGTTCCAGTGTTTGTTCAGGCGGTTGTTCTTTTTTCTTTCTTTTAAATATATTAAATACCAATTTTTTTGCTCCTGGTGCAGTTGTTTTAAAAAACCAGTTCATCCCTTTTTAATAATGACAGAATCAAGAACCGGGTTTGAAAATTTGCACGGGTTATTGACTCTTTCCCCTAATATAGCATAGGTATTCATATTATTATACATTAGGAAAAAATACATCAATGATTTATAAAATAAAAAAACACTGGTTTTCACTGGGTCTGGTATTTTCGTTTGTGGCAGTCATGTCAGATTATTCAAACATGCTGGTGGATGTTGGTTTTTTTTTAAAAGATAACCATCTTCCCAAAATTCTGATTTTTTTAATATTTATTATTTCAGGCCTTTTAATTGACAGCCAGCAGATCAAATCCGGTTTAAAGGATATGGCTGCCACACTGAGCGCATTGTCCGTCATCCTGGTTTTTGCGCCGCTGGCAGCAGTGCTGCTTTCGTTGCTTCCATTGGATACCGGAACCATTGTGGGGCTGTTTATTGTGGCTGTCATGCCGACAACCTTATCCAGCGGGGTTGTCATGACAAAGGCTGCCGGGGGTAATATGGCCCATGCGCTGTTTATCACCATTCTGTCCAATATTATCGGTATTTTTACCATCCCGCTGGTGCTTCCGTGGCTGCTGTCTTTTATTGACCAGAACAAGGAACTTGCCATCAATCAGGGGCAGATTCTGTCCAGGCTGCTGATTCTTGTTCTGCTGCCGCTGTTGATCGGGATGGTGATGAAGGCTATGGTGCTATCCAGGAGAAAACTGCCGGAATCAAAACTTCAGATCATGAATCAGTGCATGATCATCGGTATTGTTTTTATTTCCCTTGCAGGGTCCAGACATACCCTGATGGAAAACCAGATGGCATTTTTTTATATCCTTTTGCTGGTCAGTGTTTTTCATATCATGCTTTTGGGTGCAAGTTTCGGGCTTATAAAAATGTGGGGTATCCCCAGGGGAAGATGTGAGAGTGTTATTTTTATGGGATCCCAGAAAACACTGGCATTATCCGCCATCATCCAGATGACCTATTTCAGTGAATTCGGAACAGCCCTGCTGGTGTGTGTGGTCCATCATATTGTTCATTTGATGATGGACGGGTATTTGAGCATGCGGATGAATCAAAGCCGGCTGCTGTAAAACCAATAATACACTTTACATTTTTGTACATCAGTGCTTAAAAATAAGAGAATACATAAACCTTAGAAAAGGGAATATTGCCTTATGAGTTCTGTTCAGGAAGAAAAATTAGCAGTGCTTCAGGATCAGGTGACAAAACTTCAAGGTCAGAAGGATAGTCTGCTGAGGGAACTTGATGGCGTTGAAGAACGCTTTGAAAGAACCAGCAGGCTGTACCGCAAATATTTCCCTGTAATTATTGATTCAATCGTTGCAGGAGATAATTCTTTTTCAAAGGTGTGCAGGGATTTGAGCGCTGCACTGAAAAAAGAGGAATCTGACGGGAAAATAGAATACATTTTTGAGCAGTTAAAAACCGCAATGCTCAAAGAGGATATCGGGCCGTCTCCTGTGAAAAAGAAAAAAGGTCTGTTGTCTGCTTTGATGAAAAATGACAGCGGATCATTTATTGATGAATATAAGCAAAGTTACCATGATGTGGTGAATAATTTAAGGTCCACGCTGGATAAAAAATATTCAGGCAAACTGGACAATCTTACCGCGCGGATCAAAACAGTACAGGATACGGATGATATCTCTGATATCCGGGAAAGTGTATTCAGCCTGGTGTTTATCTATATTTCAGACACCAATCAGGACAGAGACAAGGTCAATGCCTTTGTCCGGGAAGTGGTCGGTAAAATTCTGGATATTGAGTCCAAAGTGGCCCATACCTATCAGCACACCGATTCCATTATTCAGTCCAACGAAGGGTTTGAGTCCGTATTGACCGGCCAGATGCAGGATCTTAAACACAGTTCGGATGTGGCTTCCAGCCTTGAATCCTTAAAAAAACAGGTGTCCGAAAGACTGGCGTCCATTGAACATGCCTTAAAACAGAAACAGGCAAAGGATGCAGCCATCAAGGACCTTGCCAAAAAGAACCGGCATTCATTCCTGAAAGGGTTTGAAAAACTTAAGGATGAGCTGGATGAAGCGACAAAATATACTGAAGAACTGGAAAAGAAACTCAATCAGGATCAATTGACCGGTGCATTTAACCGGCGGGCCTATGACAATAAGATGGAAGAGGAAATGGCCCGGTTTCTGAGATATGACAGCGGATTTTCAATCCTGCTGATTGATGCGGATAATTTCAAGCGGATTAATGATAATTATGGACATGCCATTGGGGATAAATGCCTTCAGGAGATCATCAAGCGAAGCATTCCGTTGCTGCGCAAAAATGATATGCTGGCCCGGTATGGCGGCGAGGAATTTGTTGTGATCATGCCGGAAACTGACACGGCAGGTGCCAGGGAAGTTGCTGAA
This sequence comes from Pseudomonadota bacterium, assembly GCA_018821535.1. GTDB lineage: Bacteria > Desulfobacterota > Desulfobacteria > Desulfobacterales > Desulfobacteraceae > Desulfobacula. The sequence goes on from JAHJLV010000018.1 coordinate 51,588, forward strand.
AAAATACGGCAGACCATTGAAAAGATAGAGTTTATTTATAAAAATGAAAAAGTGAAGGTGACTGTCAGTATCGGTGTGTCCGGAACTCAAAAAGGCGATACAACACATCAGCAGATTTTTGAACGTGCGGATATTGCGGTGTATAAAGCAAAAGAACAAGGCAGAAACCGGGTGCTGGTTAATTGATAATTGAATTGAATCGCAAATGGGAGCGGATATGCTGGAAGAAGGTTCAAACTCGCTGGAATTTTTATTAAACCATCCGAAAACAGGTCATGCAACTTCGGATGTCAATGCGCAGACCATTGAAAGAAGATCGTATTCTCCAAAGAAAATAAAGATTTTTTCATCTAAATATACATTGATAGAAGATTGCCCGGAATATACATTCCCCGTTGATACGGAAGCCAGAAAACTTCTGCCCGATATTATAGATAATCCGGTGCAGCGTCTTTTTTCTTCAGAACAGATTCCCTTGCAGGTGAAAACACAATTCAAGCAGGTTCGTCACGTGGGTGTCTTTTTTTCAGGGGGGCCGGCTCCCGGCGGGCACAACGTAATTGCAGGATTATATGATGAGCTAAAAAAATATAACCCGGAATCAAAACTTTTTGGTTTTCTTCATGGCTCTGACGGGTTGCTCGAGTCCAGGTATATTGAAATCACCAATAGTCTTGTGGATGCCTATCGTAATATGGGCGGGTTTTCAATGATCAAGACCGGCCGCACAAAGATTGATTCAACATCCAAAATGGAAAGCGCCCTGAAAACCTGCAAGTCGCTTGAACTGGATGCCCTGGTGATTATCGGCGGGGATGACTCCAACACCAATGCGGCGTTTTTAGCCCAGTATTTTAAATCTTCAGGCATCAAGGTGATCGGTGTGCCCAAAACCATTGACGGCGATATTCAGGTGAAAGCTGCCAACAAGGAAGTGCTTTGCGCTATTTCTTTCGGATTTCACACTGCTGCCCGGGCATTTTCAGAAAATATCAGTAATCTGACCACAGATTCAAGCTCAGATATAAAATACTGGCATGTCTGTAAGGTCATGGGACGGGTGGCAAGTCACCTGACACTGGAATGTGCATTCCAGACCCATGCCAATCTATGTCTGATCGGTGAGGAACTTGCAGATTATGTGGATACAAAAAGAATCAAAAAAGCCATGGAAACCGGTCTGGCAGATTATACGGCATACGGCATGACCCTGCGCCATTTATCCCGGCTGATCTGTGACACCATTGTCCGCAGAGCTGCTGCGGGGAAAAATTTCGGTGTTATTATTCTCCCCGAGGGAATTCTTGAATTTATAAATGAAATTCAGACATTCATTATCAAGCTGAGTACCATTATTGCAGAGTACAATAAAATTCATGATACGGATTTTCATACGTCTTTTCCGCTGCTTCGGGACAAGCTTGAGTACCTGCGAAGGGCGGCAAGGGATATGGGAACGGACGGATTTCCCATCTGGAATTTAAGGGATGATGATCTGTTTGGTCAGCTGCCGTCTTTTTTCCAGGAAGGACTGCTGGTGGAAAGAGATACCCATGGCAATTTTCAGTTTTCCCAGGTGAAGACAGAAAAGATTATTATGGATATGGTGAAAGAATACCTGGATATTCTTAAAGAAAAAGGCAAGTACAAGGTGGGCATTGACAGATCCTATTATGAGTCGGTCATGAAGAATGCCGGTCTTTCGCCGGATGAATTTGCCTTGATCCTTTTTAAAAACCCGACAGATCAGTGTCTGATAATGAAAGAATCCATCATGTCCCGAAAAACACTCAAACAGGTTCTGGTGAGCAATGAGATCATCGGGCAGGCTGATGATGTTCCCGAACCCATTGTGCAGATCTATAAAAAAGCAGATCCGCAGTTTAAAATCCAGACGCATTTTTACGGGTATGACGGCAGAGGCGCAGATCCCACTTTTTTTGACTGCAATTATACCTATAATCTGGGAATTACGGTGTTTCATCTGATTGCCAATCAGGCAACCGGACAGATGGCGGCAATTAAGAATCTGGAAAAGAAATTTGATAAATGGGAGCCTATTGGTATTCCCATTGCCAAAATGATGCATCTGGAAGAACGAAAAGGCCGGCTGGAACTGGTCATTGAAAAAAGTCTGGTGGATCTGAATTCAAATGCCTTTAAAGTGTTTAAAGCGGTAAGAGAGCAGTGGCTGGCAGCAGAATCAAATCAGGACAGGTACAGAAAACCCGGTCCTGTCATGTTTTCAGACCGCACGGAAGAAGACCGGCCCATCACATTGATGCTTAATTCTATCAGTGTATCGTGATTTATTTTGTAAGCAGTTCGTTTACCGGCAGACGTGCGCGTCTTTCAGATCCATCCCATTTGAATTGTGGCGGAGCTTTGATAAATCCGTGGATCCGGTCGATGTAGGATTGATACAGCTGACTGGGGCTGGCAGCATGAAGTTTGTCTATTATGGATAACGCCCCCTGAAAATCCTGCTGCTGATATGCTTTGACGCCTTTTTCAAACGTGGTGACCTCCTGAACCAGTTCTGCTGACGGCCGGCCGATGGATAAAGGCTCATAAATATCCACGGGTTTTTGCCGTCCTTTTACAGCAACTTTATCCACATATCTGCAAAAATAATTCTGGCCGGTCATGTTTCGGGTTGCTTCTGAAATCAGGATGGTGGTGCCATAGTTTTTATTTGCCCCTTCCAGCCGGGATGCCAGATTCACATTGTCTCCCATGACCGTGTAATCAAACCGCTCCTTGCTGCCGAAATTCCCCACACTGACCACGCCTGAATTAATACCGATGCCCACCTGAATCCGGGGGATGGCATTGCTGTATCTATGTGCATCAAATCGGGCCAGCTCAGTTTTGATATCCAGGGCGGCATGTACTGCTTTGTAAGCATGATACGGGTCTGATTTTGGCGCACCCCAGAAGGCCATGACCGCATCTCCAATAAATTTATCAACTGTGCCGTCATTTTTGATGATAATATGACTGATCCGGCTTAAAAAATCATTCATGAAATTTCCAAGTTCCCGGGAAGTCATATTTTCTGAAAGGGATGTAAATCCCCTGATATCAAGGAATAAAACAGTTAATTCCCTTTCCTCTCCTTTTAAGGATAAGGTTTCAGGGTTTTTTATCAGGTGGGTGACAACATCCGGTGCCACATAATGGGAAAAGGCTTTATGAATAAAGCGTTTGGTTTTCCGTTCCCTGAATGCATTGAAAACTGTGGTGAAAAAGACAATGCCAACACAGGTGAGTATGGGGTAAGCAATGCCGACATGGCGGTTATCCAGAAAAAAGTGATAATAGTCATATGCCAGAACAAAGATTAAAAAGGCAAAGGCACCAAAACTTCCCACGGCCGGGCCCATGGCCGACAGTAAAAGAGAAATCAGCAGACCGCCTGAAATAATCAGAAAATAGGTCAACCCGATCTCTGTGTATCTATCATAGGTGAAAGGATCGGACTGGATCAGGTTATCAATGATATTGGCATTGATTTCAGTGCCGGGAATGACATTTGACAAAGGCGTTGTTTTCAGATCAAATAATCCCACAGCTGAAGATCCGATCAGGACAAATTTATCTTTTATGGCTGGAATATCCGGGCTGGTCAGAACATCCAGGGCAGATATGTAGGTAAAGGTACGGGCAGGCCCACGGAAATTGATGGACAATTGCCCGAAACTGTCCGTGGGAATGAACTGATTTCCAATATGAATGCCAAGTATGGTGTTCTGGGGGGTCTTTATTTTATCGGATGCCTGAATGGTTAATACAGTATTTGCTGTTCCGATCCTGTAAATTTCCAGGGCCAGGGACGGGTAGGGGATATGATCCATTTCAATGAGCAGCGGAACCTGGCGGGTGGTACCGAAACGATCTTCAAAAACATTGAAAAACCCTTCGCTCTGGGCCATGGAAACAGACGGATGATTGATAATGGCCCGATACGCAGGAATCAGTGACAGGTTCTGAAAATTCAAGGTGTCTGGTTTTATTTTTATGATGCTTGAGGGAAACGGCACCTGATCTTCGGATTTCAAGAAATCTTTTTTCATCTGAAAGGCATACCCTAAAACAGAAGGCCCTTTTGAAAGTGCCTGTCCAAAAAGCGTATCATAATCTAAAGAAGGTTTTTTAACGATATCTGCCAGTGTATTCTTCGGAATTTGCCCTTTAATATCCTCATCCAGATTTTGAAAAAAATATACGGGGGATGCCCGGTCTTTTTCCGCAAAGACAATATCAAATCCGACAACTCTGGCACCATTTTCAAAAAGATGTGTTGTCAGGTCTGCCAGAAGGTTTCTGGGCCAGGGCCACTGGCCAAAATGCGTTAAGCTTTTTTCATCAATATCCACAATGATGACCTGACCGGAATCCGGAACCGGGCCTCTGATATTGAACATGATGTCCATGATCTGATTATCCATGGATTTTAAAAAAAAAGGCTTTTGATTTCCAAAGCTGTAAAATACGACGCAGGAAATAAGAATTAAAAAACACCCCAGCACAAAAGAGGGCAGGTTTAGGATTTTATTTAATTGAAAGGTCATTTCAGAACATATCTTCGCAAATCTGGCTTATTGAAGATTACCTCCAAAAATACCGTGGTATTGCGTGCCTCCTTTTTCAGCATTGAAATTCCCGCCAACAGCCTGGGCAGAAGGTCCGTAAAATGAACCATTAACATGGTTGCTCCCAGTCGCCCCGGTTATGTCTGCTGTGAAATCAGGTCCCGTTATATTGGTTATCCTTTCAACTTCAAGAACGGTTGGCGTATTAGTCGTCATTCCTGTTGGACTAACTGTTCCTGTAAAGCTTATTGTCCCTGAAATAGATGGCGACGCACCGCTTGCAAAATTGATATTCAAATTGGTTGCACCATTTGTCAGTTCACTCATATTATTTGACGAATCAATCATGACGCCTTTTGCCCCTCCTTTGTATATCCCGCTAAAGGGTGTTGAAATAAGAGTGCTGATAGCGCCAGATGATGTTTTTTCTCCGGCAATCCACATGGAACCCGGGACATGAAGGTGGTAGTCCTTGCTGGTTGCAGGGTCGACATAGGCGATTTCCCAGTATCCCCAGGTGGTGTAATCAGACAGCATAGCCTCATTGGCAGTGACCAGATAGTTCCCGTATGTTTTAAGAGCGCTGGTTGACCCGCTAATGGTGGCTCCAGTGACAGCGGCAGCCAGAATTTTGTCAGTCAGATAGGCAGAATTGCTGCTGTCGCCGCCAATGGCAAGCGCTGTTATATTGTTGGCAGAATCATTAAAATCTACGCCAGCCAATGAGCCGGAAAAGGTACCGGTATCTTTGTTAATGGACAGGGAAAAGTCTGCAGCAGACGAATTGGTAAAGACTCTGCGGTTGGTATTGGGGGCTGCCATGTCCTCAGATACCCCTGTAAAAAAACCGTTCCAGGTGGCGGTTCCGGTAGATGAGGGGGTGGGAGGAGTGTCTTCCCTTACGGCGGCTATTATATCTGACCAGGGAACAGACTGGTTCTGGTCCCGCACATTATAGTCATTTCCTTCCATGGCAAGGCCTAAGCCGCGGGCATCGCTTCCATAAAAATGCCCAAATGTTTCAGAGCCGGTCAGGGTCATGATTTCACCGGTTCCGGGTTCTCCGCCGGAACCCAGAATCCTCATGCCTGAGATTACACCTGTGGTCTGGTTTATGGTTCCAAAACCGAATCCGGGACTGACAGGGCCGGAGGACATTTCCTCAAATCCAATGATGCGGTTATTGTGCCAGTTGACAACAAATTTCATGTGTTGATCCGTTTCATCGGGGTGAAGGATGTCTTTCATATTTCCCTTATATTCCGATATCCCGGTTTTGCTTAAACCGGATGACAGCGAAATATCGGTAACCCCAAGACCCAGCAGCATGAACTGGATGGTCTGTTGAGCTCCTGTCGGGGTCATGGCATCATTCACGGAATCTTGTGTGGCGCTCACTGTGATATCGCTGACGATAGCGCTTATATCCGTCACCGGTTCAGGTGAAGAATTTTCTGAAGCAGCAGGTGTGTCTTCCATTGATGGCAGTTGAGCAAGACTGCTGTCTTCTGAAGCTGTAGAGTCCTGAGTCTCCTGATTTGTTGAATCTGTCACAGGGGTGTTGGCGGTGTCAGTGTCTGCTGCATCTGTATCGGCTGTATCTGTGTTTGCTGTATCCGGTTCGGTTGCAGTATCGGGTTCAGCTGCAGATGCTTTTTCCAGGTCATCCGGGGGCAGTGGTGCTGTGGCCAGAGCGCTTTCAAGTTTCTGCAATTCTTCCGGAGCGATTTTCCGGGGCTCCTCAGGTGCCTGATCCAGGCTTTTTACCTGTGTGCCAAAACCGGGCCGGGTGATATCAACCATCCCGGTTGCATTCTGGACATAGATCCCTTTCCCGCCCTGAAACACGACAAAAAGGGATGCATTTTCAACTCGGCCGGCATACATGGACCCTCTGATGCCAATGGTTCCGGACGGTGAATCCGTCTTGAAATTGTCCGGGGCAACACGGGTGATGGCACCGCCCAGAATCCTGAAGCTGCCTTCTTCAACCCGGGTTTCCATGTTTGAGCGGGTATTGCCCGGTTCCCATAAATATTTGGTAATCTGCAGGTTTGAATTCTGGCCCAGAGTGATCAGCGTATTATCTTTAAACATCATCTGTATGCGGCCGTTTTCGGTTTTAATGGTGTCTTTTAAAAAAACGGGTGCTTTCAGGTACAATGCTCTTGAATTTTCTTTTGCGTCAATGGCAATAACATTCCCGCGAACAGCGGTTACTTTTCCGATGGGCTCATTTTCCCGTGATAAAGCCGATTGGATTGTCATGATCGACCCCAGAAGACAGAAGACCATGATCATTGCAAACTGTTTTTTGATGTGTTCCATGGTATGACCTTTAAAAATTATAGATTAAGGACAATTGAACCAGATCCATTGTGTATTCGTATAATTCGATATTGGAGAATGCCCATCTGTGCTGGTAATTCAAATTGAGTGTCATGTACTGGTTCGTTTTTTTAAACTGCCATATTTTTTTATTCAGCGTGCATCCGATTAAATGAAGCTTGTCTTCTCTTGTCTGTGTGAAAAGAGCATTGGGAGATTTATACTTTGTGAACTGATATTCATATTTAAGGGCCGTGTTTATTTCAAATGGCAGTTTTTTCATCATGGACAGCGTTGATCCATACCGGGTATAGGTGACGTCATCCTTAAAAGCATTTTCTTTTTCAGCAATGAGGCCAAGATCAAACCAGATTCCGTTTTTAAGAAAAACCATATCTCCGGATATGGAAAAATTTTCAGCATCTTTATCCGGAAGGTCCGGATAATTTTTTGCTTCATATTTAAACAGGGCATGAGAGAGCAAACCAGGATTAAAAATATGGTCCCATGATGCTTTAAGACCGATACTGTCCATGTATTGATCATCCCCAAGTTCAATCTGGTTTATCAATCCCCTGAATCCCAGGCGGTTTTTATCCAGAAGAATTTCAGGTCCGGTGGCCAGACCAAAATATCGAAGGTCCAAAGCCTTTGTCTCATCATAGACAGCCTTGTATAAGTTCATCTGGGTTTTCCACAGGTTTTTTGAATAGGAAAAGCGGTAGGTGTGATCTGCACTCAGGATGGTATTGTATACCCAGTCCTGGGTTTTTTTGGATGACGGGCCTGTCAGGCTGATATCCCCGATAATGGTTTTGATATTGCCAGTGGATGGTGATGACCAGATATTGTTATTCCAGTCCACACCCAGGGCAAGACTGCCGGACAGAAAATGGTTCTGTTCTGTTTTATCCATATAAATAAGAAATTTTTTAATATTTTCCTTAACCGCTTCAGGCGGATGGGTCATTAATACTTCATGACAGTATTGGCGGGCAATATCATTTGCCCCAAGCTTCTGAAAGGTTCTGGCCATTTCAAGCTTGACCCGGGATTCAGACGGGGAAGCGATGAGAATTCTTTCAAAGGCCATGATGGCCATTTCATAATTCTGGGTTTCAAAAGCAGCTCTGCCCAGATAGAAATTCAATTCAAGACTGCCAGGCGAGTGTTCAAATGCTTTTATAAGCACTTGATATGATTCTGAAAAAAGCCCTGAATGGAACAGCTCGATTCCTTGGGATATCTCTTCTTGTTCCGTGGATGAAAATGCAGCTCCAGCCAGGAAGATATCAGTGAACAACACAAAAAATACCAGAATGGTTAAATATTTTTTCATAGATTTTTATTTTTTTTTAGAATACCCATTGGTTTAATCAGAGTCAATAAAAAGGTAATAATGGCAGGTATAATTTCAATAATTGTGAATAAAATTACACAATATTATTACATAAATTTTATAGTTTTGTTTCTTAATGATCAGGAAGATTTTGCATAATACATTGGAATAATTATAAAATATTATAAAAATACGTTCTGGCACGCTCTTTGCTGTCTATTATGGTCAGGTATAAGCAACGATGATTTAGATATAAAAATGAATTAAAAAATATTCCCGTACAGGAGGGGTTATAATGAAAAGATATATTATATTATTTGCAATTTTAATTACGGCGATTTTTTATTATCCGGTTTTCGCATATGCAGGCAAAACCGGGTTGTTTTTTGTGCAGGGGTCTGTCCCCCAGGTGGCAGCTTTTCTTTTGATCGGCTCAGGCCTGCTTTCAGCAGCAGGGCTGATACGAAAATATATTCAGGAGCATTAATACATCCGGTTTCAGCAGATATAATTAAAACTACGAACCAAAATAAAAGCGGCAGAAAATTTCAATTTTCTGCCGCTTTGTGTTTGTGCGCCAGGCATGGCGCGTAGCGCCTGACTGGCGCTATCCGTGAAAACGGATGATTTGGAGGTGAAAGTCCTCTACCGGCCCGGCAAGGGGAACGGTTAGCTGAACAGCAAGGGTGTCTGCCGTGAGGCAGAATCTGAAGGAAGCTGAAAGCAAAACACTGGCCTGACGAACAGGAATCGCATATGAGGCGGCCATACTGGGTAAGAAGGCAAATATCTTCAAAGCCCAATACTTGTACGGAAAGTGTGGACGTATATGTGGCAGGCATAAGTGTGAAGGTCGCGCGTCTTACCCTGGGAGATCTGTTGGTTTGCCTAGTGCTACTGCCGTCGTGAGGCGGTGGGATGAACCGGCAGAAGTCAGCAGACGGCATAGTAGGCCCATTCCGACCGGGGGGCTGAAGGCCTGAACGTGAACTATATGACAGGAGCTTGAATTTCGATGTCAAAGCAGATGCAGACCAGTAGGGCTGAGATGCCCGATCCCATACCGGAGAGTAGTGGACGGAATCCGCAAGGGTACGGTGTTGGTGCGTCAAATGACTCGGCAAGGAAAAGGTACTCCTGCCAACGGACAGATAAATTGATGGAAACAGTGGTCGGACGAGAAAACATGTTGAGTGCCTATAAGAGAGTGGTCAGGAATAAAGGGGCTTCAGGGTCAGACGGAATGACGGTTGATGAACTGAAACCTTTTCTCCAGATGCACTGGGCACAGGTCAAAGAGCAACTGCTCAAGGACAGGTATAAACCGCAACCGGTTTTAAGGATTGAAATTCCAAAGCCGGGTGGAAAAGGTGTGCGTAAGCTTGGCATACCTACAGTTCTGGACCGTTTGATTCAGCAGGCAGTTTTACAGGTGCTGACTCCGATTTATGATCCTTGTTTTTCAAAATTCAGCTACGGGTTCAGACCCGGCAGAAGTGCTCACCAGGCATTATGTCAAGCCAGGGAACATATGGCAGAGGGCAAACGTTGGGTGGTGGACATGGATTTGGAAAAATTCTTCGATGAAGTTCATCATGATATACTGATGAGCCGCATTGCAATGAAAATAGCGGATAAACGCATTCTGCGATTGATCAGGAGCTATCTTCAGGCAGGGATTATGACAGGAGGCCTGGTAACACAACCGGTTAAGGGAACTCCCCAGGGTGGCCCACTGTCTCCTCTATTATCCAATATCCTCCTGGATGATCTGGATAATGAACTGGAACAAAGAGGCCATCGGTTCTGTCGTTATGCAGACGACTGTAACATCTATGTGGGATCACGTAGAGCCGGGGAAAGGTTGCTTAGTTCGTTGGACAAATTTGTCACTAACAAACTTCGACTGAAAATAAATCGGTCTAAAAGTGCGGTTGACCGACCCTGGAACAGGAAATTTCTGGGATACAGCGTAACTTATCATAACCCACCTCGGCTAAAGGTTGCTCTCGATTCGGTTGCCCGTTTCAAGGGTAAAGTCAAGGAAGCATTTCGACGTGGCAGGGGTAGAAACCTGAAGAAATTCATAATGGAACTTCAACCGATGCTCCGAGGCTGGATAAATTATTTCCGGCTGTCAGAAGTAAAAGGTATTTTTGAGGAACTGGATGAATGGATAAGGCATCATTTGCGATGTGTTCTATGGAGGCAGTGGAAGCGCAATTACACCCGTATGAGACAAATGAGGAAGAATGGAATATCGGAAAAGCGAGCATGGAAATCGGCCACGAACGGTCGGGGGCCATGGTGGAATTCAAGAGCTTCCCATATGAATCAGGCGTTTCCAAAGAAGGTCTTTGACAGGCTGGGGCTCGTATCGTTGCTTGATACAATTTTGACGTTTAACAATAATTTACGAACCGCCGTATACGGAACCGTACGTACGGTGGTGTGAGAGGACGGAGGGCGCGAGCCCTCCTCCTACTCGATAATTATTCTTTTTTCCGGGGCTGATATGAGCATAAGGGTTCTTCTTCAAGATAGTCACCCGTGGCTTCATATGCCCTGGCCCTGCAGCCGCCGCAAACGCGTTTGAATTCACAGATGCCGCATTTATGTTTAAGGTTATTAAAATCTCTGAGTTCATTAAAAACACGGGAGTTTTCCCAGACATCTTTAAAGGTCTGTTTGGTGATGTCTCCGCAGTCCACATCCAGAAAACCGCAGGTTTGAACCCGTCCCACATGGGAGATAAAGCAGAAACCGGTTCCGGCAAGGCATCCCCGGGTCACGGCATCCAGCCCGTGGGTTTCAAAACTGACGCTTTTGCCGTCTTCTTTGGCCCGCTGGCGCAGAATTCGATAATAATGGGGCGCACAGGTGGCCTTAAGCTGCAGAGACGTTTTGTCTTTCTGGTCATAAAACCAGTTCAAGGTTTCTTCGTACTCTTTTGCGCTGATTTCACTGTCCACAATATATTTTCCGCGTCCTGTGGGAACCAGTAGAAAAATATGGTGGGCAACTGCTCCCAGATCTTCGGCAAGCTTTAATATTTTTGGAATCTGGTCAAGATTGGTTTTGGTAATGGTGGTATTGATCTGAAATTCAAGCCCTGCAGCCCTGGCAATTTTAATCCCTCGCATGGAGGCATCAAAGGCATTTTCAAGCCCTCTGAACGTATCATGGGTTTCAGGCGTTGATCCGTCGATACTGACACTGATTCTTTTGATACCGGATTCCAGCATTTTTTGTACATTTTCTTTATTGAGCAGGGTTCCATTGGGGGCCATGACCATCCGGAGTCCAAGCCTGGTGCCATAGGCTGCGATATCAAAAATATCATCCCTTAAAAGCGGCTCTCCGCCGGTAAGAATGATGATGGGTGTGCCCACTTCCCTGATCTGTTCCAGCAGCCTGAACGAAGCCTGTGTATCCAGTTCATTGTCATACGGGTGATCCTCTGCAACGGCCCGGCAGTGTTTGCAGGACAGATTGCATCTGCGGGTGGTTTCCCAGGCAACCAGACGGATGGTGTTTTTTTCCGGAGCAGCATGTCCGTGTCCATGGGCGTGTGTATGCGGGTGATTCATCAGGCGTTCAACTCCCTTGCAGCATCAATGGCAGAATAGGTCAGGATAATATCAGCGCCGGCCCGTTTAATGGACAAAAGGGTTTCCATGATCATTTTTTTTGCATCCACCCATCCCATGAGTTCTCCGGCTTTCATGATGGAATATTCTCCACTGACATTATAGGCTGCAATGGGAAGGTCGATTTCCTGTTTTAACCGATAAATGATATCCAGATAGGACAATGCGGGTTTCACCATGATAATATCTGCGCCTTCTTCAATATCCATGGTGGCTTCTCGAATGGCTTCATCTGAATTGCCCGGATCCATCTGATAGGTTTTTCTATCGCCGAATTGGGGTGCTGAGTCTGCTGCCTGCCGGAACGGGCCATAAAATGCAGATGCGTATTTGACCGCATAGGACATGATGGGAATCTGGGAAAATCCTTCTTCATCCAGGGTCTGGCGTATTTCCGCCACCCGTCCGTCCATCATGTCGGACGGGGCAACCATGTCAGCGCCTGCCTGGACATGGGAAAGGGCGGTTCGTGCCAGAAGATCAAGGGAGGCATCATTGTCGATAATGCCGTTTTCCACCACACCGCAATGACCGTGATCTGTGTAGGCACAAAGGCAGACATCAGTGATGACGGTGATATCAGGTACGTTTTCCTTAACCGCCCGGATCGCTTTCTGGACAATGGCATCCTTGGCATAGGCCCGGGTGGCCAGTTCATCTTTTTTGTCCGGCAGCCCAAACAGGATAATGGCAGGAACACCGGCATCGCAGGCTTCTTTTGCCTTTTTGACGATCTGGTCACAGGACAGATGAAAATGGCCCGGCATGGATTCAATGGGCTTTTTTACATCCTTTCCTTCAACGGCAAACAAGGGCAGAATCAGATCATCACAGGAAAGGCGGGTTTCCCGTATCATCCGCCTGAAATTGGTGTTGGCTCTCAGCCGCCTGGGGCGATAATCAGGAAACAGCATTATGAATTCTCCTTTTTGATTTCTTCATCTGTCAGATAGCAGGCAGGATCAGAGTCCCATGGATCATCTGCCACAGATTCAGCCCGTGCTCTGAAATTTCCCGCACAGATGTCCAGCCATCTGCAGTCTGCACACCGGCCTTTGATGTGTTTTTTCTTGTCTTTGAGTTTCATCAGAAACTCGTTGTCAGCGTTTGTCCAGATCTGGGAAAAGGGCGTGTCTTTTACATTTCCCAGAACCTTTTCTCTCCAGAACTGATCCGGGTGAACCTGTCCGTCCCAGGAAATACATCCGATACCGCGGCCCGAGGAATTGCCCTCATTCATTTCAAGCAGTTCAAGAACATCTGCGGCTCTGTCCGGATTTTCATCCAGAAGTCTTTGATAGACATAGGGGCCGTCCGCATGGTTATCAACGGTCAGGATTTCTTTGGCAAGATTCCGGTCATGAAGATCTTTGGTCCTGTCCATGATCAGATCCAGCACTTTCCGGGTCTCTTCGTGGGACAGATCTTCTTTGGCAATTTCAGACCCTCTGCCGGAATAGACCAGATGATAAAAACAGGCCCTGGGGATATTCTTTTTTTCAAGAAGATCAAAAATACCGGGGATATCCTGGACATTTCTTTTATTGATGGTAAACCTCAGGCCAACTTTGATGCCGGCTTTCTGGCAGTTATCAATGGCGTGCATGGCTTTTTGAAAAGCGCCTTTGACCCCGCGGAATTTATCATGGGTTTCTTCCATCCCGTCCAGGCTGATGCCCACATAGGACAGACCGATATCCTTTAAAATTTTAGCTTTTTCTTCTGTGATCAGCGTGCCGTTGGTGGAAATAACCGCTCTCATCCCTTTGCTGACGGCATATTGTGCATATTCCATCAGCCGGGGATGCACCAGGGGCTCTCCGCCGGAAAACAACAGCACCGGAACCCCGAAAGCGGCCAGGTCATCTATCATGGCCAGGCTCTGTTCATGGGTCAGTTCATTGTCATAGGAAATGTCTTCGCTTCTGGCATAGCAGTGAACACATTTAAGGTTGCACCGCCGGGTCATATTCCAGACCACAACGGGTTTTTTATCCTTTGAAAATTGCAGAAGATGGGAGGGCAGCTGCCCGGATTCCCGTGAATATCTTAATGCATCCGAGGGTTCAACAGTGGCACAGTAAAGTTTTGAGATTCCAATCATGTCAGCTCTTTTTTTATAAGATCGTTAAGGTAAGTTTCATGATCTATCAAGGCGTGTTTTGACAGAAAAAATCTGTTTTTTCCGGTTTTTTCCCGAACCAGATTAAACCCGTCATAATAGTTTTCATAGATCTTTGATAATATTTCTTCATGGGTCGCATGGTGATTAACAAACTGTTCAATCAGAAAATCTATGGCATCTTCTTCAAAAACAATATTCAAATTGTAGCTTTTGGATACTTCTACTTCAATTTCCTTGACTGAATCATGGAACTGTTTGATTTTCTTGACAGCATCTTCAATTTCCATGATATTATTGCAGAAATACAAGGCCACCATGTTGCACCGGATCTGGGAAAGTGTCAGTCCATATCGTATGGAAAACGTTTTCCAGTTCTCTTTTATATATTCACAGATATACTCTTTATATGCAAGGAAGGCTTTTTCATATAGCGTATTCCATTTTTCCGGTGTTTCATCCATAACTATAGACTCAAGTGATGCTTCAGGGTGTTTAAGAAGATCCGCTGATATGGCCAGCTGGTTGATATGGTGAGATGGCAGTGTTTCTTCAAAATCCAGCAGCGCTTCTTCCACCACACTGACAAGGCCCCTTGCACCGGTATTTTCCTTGTGGGCTCTTTTTGCCAGCAGTTTTAATGCGTTGTCCGTGAAAACAATCTTGATTCCGTATGCGTCAAAATCCAGGCGTTTGCTTAAAATGACCGGGTTGTTGGGCATTCTCAGAACATGATACAGGTCTTTTTCACTCAAGGGGTCAAGAATGCAGCGGACAGGCACCCGGCCGATGAATTCTGATTCAAAACCAAACTCCACCAGATCCTCGGTTTTGGTCTGTTTGAGCAGATCAATATCGCTTTGCGCGTTTGCAAGCTTTGAACCAAACCCGATATTCTGTTTTGACAGCCTTTTTTTCACCACATCTGAAAGCGGAGAGAACGCACCGCTTAATATGAACAGGATATTGGCCGTATTCACCCGTCTTCTGTTTCTTTTGCCGGTTCTCTGGAATGCTTCCAGCTCCTGCATCATGGAAACCGGATCATGGGGGACCTTCAGATCCACTTCTGTTTCTTCCATGGGTTTTAGCAGTGCCCTTTGAACGCCGGTTCTGGAAACCTGTGCGCCAATGACATTCGGGCTTGCGGCAATTTTGTCTATCTCATCAATATAGATGATTCCGCATTCGGCAAGGTCGATATCATCGTTGGCCTCTTTGACCAGATCCCGGATCAGATCTTCCACATCACCCCCCACATATCCGGTTTCTGAAAATTTTGTGGCATCCGCTTTTACAAAAGGGACACCGATTTTCTTTGCAATCAGTTTGATCAGATATGTTTTTCCCGTCCCGGTGGGGCCGAACATCAGGATATTGGATTTGATGTTTCCGGTAATTTTAGGGGAATCACTGCCTGCTGTCTGTGCATGCCGGATTCTGTTAAAATGGGTACATATCTTTGTTGCCAGTACAGATTTGGCTTTTGTCTGCCGAACCACATACTGGTCCAGATATGAGATCAATTCTTTGGGTTTGATATTGAAATCCGTAAGAATCTTTCTGCCTTCAGAATCAGGCCCGACAGAAGCTGCCTCGGTTTTGGGAAGAGCGGAAGGCGTGATAATCCGAACATTTCCGCCAAATTTTTTATTTAAAAATTCGCCCAGTTCTTTTTCTATTTTTTTAGGATCCTGAAAATCCGTATTCTGTATTTTCTTCATAATAGACTAATATAAACAAGGTTGAGAATAATTCAAGATGGATCAGGGGATTGTGTGTCTTTTTCCTGGTACAGCGCACAGGGTTTTCCCGATGACGCAAACACAAGAACACTTGGCAGCTGGCGGGTTTTAAATCCCATTGCCCTGCATCCATTGGGATGTTTCGGGTCCCAGGTGATATAAAAGAATTTGCACTTGAAACAATTTCTTCTGTAATCTTTGGGCATTGGATACCTGATATCCTGATAGAATTAAAAAAGCCGCGAACAAAGACTGCCCGCGGCTTTTAATAGATTTATGGTGCCGAAGGGGAGATTTGAACTCCCACGGGTCGCCCCACACGCCCCTCAAGCGTGCGTGTCTACCAATTCCACCACTTCGGCTTAAGTTCCTGTTTTTTTAAAAATATTTATTCTGTTGTCTGTTCAACAGGAGCTGGAACATTTTTCATTATAGATTTTTCAGCCTTGTGCCCTGAAACATATGCCAGGGTCAATGATGTCACCATAAAGATGATTGCAACAGCAGTGGTTATTTTTGTCAGGATTGTCGCAGGACCACCGGCGCCAAAAAGAGTCTGGCCTGCGCCGCCACCCATGGAAATACCCATTTCTGCGCCTTTGCCGCTTTGAAGCAGCACAATCAGGATCAGCAGAATGCAGGCGGTAACATGTAACGCTACAATAAAAGGTGTCATATTATCGATTCATTATATTTTATAATATTAATAAATTTATCTGCATCAAGGCTTGCTCCTCCGACAAGAGCACCATCAACATCCTCAATACCCATTAAACTATATGCATTCTCAGGTTTTACCGAACCGCCGTATAAAATTCTTTTCTGGTCGGCAAATTCTTGTGAAAACAGCTTTCCAAGCAAAGAACGCAAATACCGATGCACTTCATCAACCTGACTTTCATTTGCCGTTTTCCCTGTCCCGATTGCCCAGACAGGTTCGTAGGCAAGTACAAGATCCACAAGTTCATCCGGACCAAAGCCTTTTAACCCATCTGACACCTGCTTGTCAAGTACCTGAAAGGTTTTTTCTTCATCCCTCTGGCCTTCTGTTTCTCCGATACACAATATGGGTTTCAGGCCGGAAAGAACTGCAGACTTTATTTTTTTTCTGATGGATTCATCGGTCTCACCAAAGATCTGCCGTCTCTCAGAATGACCGATAATAACATATTCTGCGCCAGCTTCCTTGATCATGTCAGCGCTGACTTCTCCTGTAAATGCGCCCTGGTTTTCAAAATAAAGATTTTGGGCGCCTGTTTTTATGGGAGAACCTGCAAAAATTTGTGCGACCTGCTGCAATGCGATAAAATTGGGTGCGATCATGATCTCTGGATTTGAGATGCCTGTGCACAGTTTTACCAGCACTGTTGCGGCTGTTACGGCTTGCGGGCCGGTTTTGTACATTTTCCAGTTTCCGGCAATTAACGGTGTTCTGCTCATTTGGTCCTCCCAATGGAATTGCAAACTATAATTATAGAGAAGCCCCGATCAGGATGGAAAGATCAACCATCCGGCTGGAATATCCTGTTTCATTGTCATACCAAGAGTAGATTTTCACCATATTGCCACCGATAACATCGGTGCATTTGGCATCAACGATGGATGACAATGGATTCGAATTAAAGTCTATGGATACCAGCGGGATTTCACAAAAGCCCAGTATGTTTTTCAAATTGGTCTGGGATGCTTTTTGAAGGGCATCATTGATATCCTTAACTGATAGTCCGCTTTTTTCAGTGTTTACAACAAAATCCACCATGGAAACATTGGGCGTAGGCACCCGGACAGACATCCCGTTGAGTTTGCCTTTAAGTTCCGGCAATACCAGTGCGACCGCTTTTGCAGCCCCGGTTGTGGTGGGGATCATGGAAAGTCCGGCAGCTCTGGCTCTTCTCAGGTCTTTATGGGGAAAATCCAGAATGCGCTGATCGCCGGTATATGAATGGATGGTTGTCATCATGCCGGAGACAATGCCGAAATTATCCAGCAAAACCTTGGCAACCGGCGCAAGACAGTTGGTGGTGCAGGATGCATTGGAAATAATGTGATGTGAAGCCGGATCATATGCATCGTGATTGACTCCCATGACAATGGTGATGTCCGGGTCACTTGCCGGAGCCGAGATAATTACTTTTTTAGCGCCGCCCTCAAAATGTTTTGAGGCGCTTGCATGGTCTCTGAATAAACCGGTGCATTCACACACGATATCGACGCCTGAATCTTTCCAGGGAATCTGTGCCGGATCTTTTAAGCTTGTCACCCTGACAGTTCTGCCGTTAACGGTGATAGCATCTTTATCGGCTGTTACCGGGGTGTTCAGGTGCCCGTGTACCGAGTCGTATTCAAGAAGGTGGGCAATTGTCTGAGTGTCAGTTAAATCATTAATTGCAGTGATCTCAACTTCCGGATGATTCAGGGCTGCACGGAAAATTATTCTCCCGATTCTGCCAAATCCGTTAATGCCTAATTTTATACTCATTTGGCGTCTCCTTTAATGTTTAAGGGGTTTATAAGAGGTGTTTTTACGTCCGTTTTGTTCCTTTCAAAATTCCGCTGGCAAGGGATATGCTTTTTTTGCCAAATACCACAAGCGATTCGGCCAGTGTTTTCATATCCATTTTTGAACGGGTATTGACAGCTCTTAGCAGAATAGGCAGATTCACACCGGAAATCACTTCCACCTTTCCTTCCTCAAGAAAAGAATAGCTTAAATTTGAAGGTGTTCCGCCAAACATATCTGTCAGAATAATAACCCCGTTGTCTGTTTGAACCTTGGCAATGCTTTTTTTGATTTTTTTTCTTAAAGTTTCAGGGTCTTCTTTAATATCAATGGAAACAGAGACCAGATGGTCCTCTTTTTTCCCCAGAATAAACTCAACGGTTTCAATCAGTGTTTCCCCAAGGTTTGCATGGGCAACTACGAGTATTCCTGTCATATGTCTTTCACATCCCGGTCAATATCCCTGTGGATCAGTCCGGGATTGAGCCCTTTTTTGTTAAGATGTTCAAAAATAGTTCTTGCGATAGCCACACTTCTATGTCTGCCGCCGGTACAACCGATGGCAAAGGTTAAATATGCCTTGTTTTCTCTTTTGTATAACGGAATCAGATAGTCAAGAAGATCCAGATATTTTTCAAGGAAAAGCTGTGTTTCCTCGTTGGCCAGGACAAAGTTTCTGACAGCGTCTGATTCTCCATCAAGCGGTTTAAGTTCCGGTACAAAATAAGGATTGGTTAAAAATCTCATATCCATGACAAGATCCGCATCATTTGGAATGCCGTATTTAAAGCCGAAGGATAAGATATTAATTTTTGTCAGACTTGTGAAGGGCTTTCCTTTATTGATCAGATCCAGAATACGGGATTTGAGCTGATGAATATTTAAATTTGTCGTGTTGATAATATGGTGGGCTGTCTGTTTAATCGGCTGCATCATTTCTTTTTCATGCCGGATGCTTTCCCGAAGAGATTTTTTGTCGGAAACCGGGTGCTGCCTCCGGGTCTGGCTGAAGCGGTTTAACAGCGTGTCCTCATCTGCCTCAAGAAAAATGGTTTCCGGTGTAATGCCCAGTTCTTCAACCGCACAGATGCCCGGCGAATAATTGGTAATAAAATTCTGACTGCGCATGTCCATGACAAAAACCAGTCCTTTTATTTTTGGATCTTTTTTAAGGGGCAGATCCAGAAATTTGGGCAGAAGTTCCATGGGCATATTATCGACACAATAAAAAGAAGCGTCTTCAAATGCCTGGATAGCGGTTGTTTTTCCACTGCCACTAAGGCCGGTTATGATATAAACATTTTGCATGTCATTTAAAAATCTTCATCCTGTTCCGATATGATAGCATGAATATCATCAACACAGTCAGCCGTCAGCAGGCTGTGTTTGAACTGATCCATTTTCAGAAGCTTTGAAATCTGGGCCAGAACTTTCAGGTGATTACCTGTGGAGTTCTCTGAAGTCAGCAGAACAAAAAATATATGGACAGGTTTATTGTCAAGAGAATCGTATTCGACTCCCGATTTGCTCAAGCCAAATCCTATAACAGTTGACTCGATCAAGTCAAGCTTTCCGTGAGGAATTGCAATTCCTCCGCCAATGCCTGTGCTGCCCAGATGTTCTCTGTCCATGAGAACTTCAGCGATTTGTTTTTCAGATGCCTTGGTGGATGTGGAAATCGCTGCTGCAAGTTCTTTGATAGCTGCTTTTTTATCAGCGGCTTTCAAATCTGCAATAATCGATTTTTTATTCAGAAGCTGGGAAATCCTCATTAAATATATTATCCTCTGGGCTGGATAAGCCCTAATTTTCCATTATTATGTTTATACAGGACATTAAGCTGTTCTGTGCGGGCGTTATTAAAAACAAAAAAAGACTGTTTGCCGGAATTGAGTTCAACAGCCGCATCTTCCACATCCATGGGTTTGTAATCAATGGTTTCAATGATAATCTGGTCAGATGCGGAGGTTTCCGGGACGTCTTCTTCAGAGACAAGCGCATCAGCATCGTTTTTTATGCTGTGTTTGTTCCCTGACATATGTTTTTTAATTTTTTCCTTGTGTTTGTTTATCTGTGATTTCACTTTATCCATAAGCGCATCAATAGAGGCATACATGACTTCAGAATCTTCTTTTGCATGGATTTTAAGTTTGTCACAGGTCAGCGTTATTTCTGCAATATGTCTTATTTTTTCAACAGATAGAACAACATGGGCTTCCGCCGGGCTTTCCAGTAATCTGTCAAATTTTTCCAGTTTTTTTTGCACATAGGATTTTAATGAACTTGAAGGGTCAATCTTTTTAAAGGTAACGGTTGTCTGCATAAAACCTCCCTAAAGTTGTTTTCGTTTGTTGGACGGAAGTATATTGAGCATTTTCCTGTATTTTGCCACAGTTCTTCTGGCAATTTCGATATTGGAATCCTGCAGGATATCGGCCAGTTTTTCATCACTGTATGGGTCTTCAGGATCTTCATTTTCAATCATCAGCCGTATTTTTTCCTTTACACTTGCAGACGCCATGGATTCCCCGCTGGTTCTGCCAATAGAGGAATTGAAAAAATATTTCAATTCAAAAAGGCCCTGGGGGGTATATGCATATTTATTTGTGGTCACCCGGCTGATGGTGGATTCATGCATTTCGATATCTTCGGCAATATCTTTTAGAATCAAGGGTTTCAGATAGGCAATGCCTTTTTCAAAAAATTCATGCTGAAACTTTAGAATGCTTTCCATCACCAGATATATGGTTTTCTGGCGCTGGTGTATGCTTTTTATCAGCCATGAGGCGGACTGCATTTTTTCATTCAGATAGTTTTTTGCGTCCTTGGGGATTTTCCGGCCGTTGGCAATGGCCTGTTTGTAAAAATGATTGATTCGCAGTTTGGGCAATCCGTCATCATTCATTACAATCTTGAAGCCATCTTCATGTTTGTAAACGTAGATATCCGGTGTGATATAGGCAGGTTCTTCTGTTGAAAATTTTCTTCCGGGTTTGGGTTCAAGGTACTGAAGAATCTGTACTGCAGTCCGGACTTCCTCAACTGAAATTTTCAATGCCTTTGCTATTTTTTTGCTGTTTCTGTTTTCCAGATTTTTAAGGTGGTATTTGATAATCTGGGTGATAATGGGGTTATCGATACCCAGTTGTTTTAACTGGATCAGCAGGGTTTCTTGAAGGTCTCTGGCGCATACACCCGGCGGATCAAAGGTCTGCAGAAGAGACAGAACTTCTTCAACCTCTTCTATGGTCGCATTGCAGACCAGGGCAACCTCTTCAAGATCACAGCACAGATAACCGTCCGGGTTAAGATTTCCGATAAGCGTGTCTCCGATGGTCTCCTTGTGCTTATCCAGTTCATTGAGCATCAACTGCCACTGAAGATGGGCTTCCAGCGTCTTTTTTTCCGGGGTGAAAGCTTCATAGTTGGGTGCTGCGACGTTTTCAGACTCTGTATGGATTTTTCCTGTGGAATTGTATTCATTGATATAGTTTTCCCAGTCGACGTCTGATCTTACTTTGTCTTCAATGGTGACTTCCTGGCTGGGATTATCTAACCTGGAAGCGTCGGTAAGCAGTTCTTCTGCAGTGATGCTTTTATCAGACAGCTCTTCCACGCCAGCTTCTTCCAGAGCAGGATTCTGCTCCATTTCCTGCTGGATCATTTCAGCCAGTTCAAGACGGGACAGCTGGAGCAGTTTGATCGCCTGCTGAAGCTGCGGCGTCATCACAAGCTGCTGACTCAAGATCAGATTTTGATGTAGTCCAAGTTCCATAGTTTACAGTTTGAAATTTTCTCCCAGATATATCTTTTTTGCTATATCACTTGAAATAATTTTATCAGGGCTTCCGGACTCAATCACTTTTCCCTGACTTACAATATATGCATCATCACAAACGCCTAAGGTTTCTCTGACATTATGATCTGATATTAAAACGCCGATTCCTTTTTTAGTCAACTGATAAATTATTTGCTGGATATCGATTACAGCCAGCGGATCTATTCCGGCAAAGGGTTCATCCAGAAGAATAAATTTAGGATCCGTTGCAAGTACCCGGGAGATCTCAAGCCTGCGCCGTTCCCCGCCGGAAAGGGAGTTGGCTTTTTGATCTGCAAGACTACTGATTCCCAGCTCTTTCATTAAACCCGCAGCTTTTTGTTCAATATCAAATTCGGTTTTCGGCAGGATTTCCAGAATAGCGGTGATATTTTCTTTGACCGTCAGCTTCTTGAATATGCTGGATTCCTGGGGAAGATATCCAATACCTTTCTGGGCACGAAGATACATGGGGTAATGGGTGATGTTGTCTTCAGCTATAAATACACTTCCGCTGTCCGGTTTGATCAGACCGACCGCCATGTAGAATGTGGTTGTTTTTCCTGCTCCGTTTGGGCCCAGCAAACCTGTGACCCGGCCCTGTTCAACGGTCAGGCTGACCTGATCCACCACTTTTTTGCCAGTATAAATTTTGACAAGGTTTTTTAAAACAAGCTGCGTCATTATGGCTTTTCAGTTGGTTTGTCTTCGGGGTTAAATAACGCTTCGACTCTTTTATTGCCGTCACTTTCCACCAGAACCCTGTCCTGGTTTCTGAAAAGGGTGATTTTTTTTCCGGTGACAAAACTTGCACCGGTAACCAGCTTTGGTGCTTCTCCGGTAAGAATGAGGGTGCCATCGGCAGTTGTATATACAGCCTTGTCTGCAAAGGCTTTTCTGTCTCCTGATGTATAGTTCACATGGCCTGTGGCAATGATCTGTCTGATATTGCCCTGCTGTTTGTTCTCGGGGTCCGGGCCTGACGGCTGATCTCCGGTTTCTGAAAAATAAATTTTTATGGAATCTGCCAGCAGCACAGAATCTGTCCGGGTGGCTTTTGCATTCCCTGTAAATTCCACCATGGAGTTGTCTCTCTGGGCGACCATTTTATCAGAGACAATATGCAAAGGGTGTTGTGTTTCATCGTTTTTTTCGTTTTGCGACCAGGCAGCAGGGGTCTGAAAAAATAAAAAACAGCCCATCAGCAGCAGTGGTAAAACAAATACGCGTAAGGATTTATTGAATATCAAAATTTTCACTGAATATTCCTTTGACATGTCCGGTCAGAATCGTCATGTTTTCATTGAGCCTGGTTGTCATTGAATCCGCATCAATCACGGATTCTGCTTTTTCCAGTCTCACGTGAGTGTCGGTGTGTATTATATGTTCTTTTTTATTATAATGCAACTTGTCAGTTTTCAGGGTAAAAGACTCATAATCAACCATAACATTGCCGGAAAAGTGCATGTCATGGGTCTGGGTATTTAACTGGCCGTTATCTGAGGTTAAGTGGACTTTTTTATTGTCTTTGGTGAAAAAAGTGATGGAAATGTCCTGAAGAATTGCTTTGTTTTCTTCTTTCATCAGTCTGGCGGAAGCTGCCTGAAGCTCCCATTCCTTTATCCCGTTTTTCTTTGAAATCTGTTTGAGTGCGTTCAGCTTGAGTGAAGAAGAATGATCAACTTTGATATCCTTGAATTCTATCGGGGTTGAAATCAGGTTGTTAAAATAAATTAACCCGCCCAGAATAATTATGATCAGAACCAGCAGGCCTGCCAGGGGAAGGGTCAGTTTTTGTTTCAAGGTTCTGGTCATAACAGGTATCTATTGAGAATGGTTTCCCATTTTCCCTTTGATTTGAGAATCATTTCACAGATTTCTCTGACAGCACCTTTGCCACCGTTTTTTTCAGTGACGATATCGGCATGGTCCTTGACCTCATCGCTGGCATCTGCCACGCAAAAGGACAGGCCCACTTTTTTCATGATCGGCAGATCAATCAGATCATCGCCGACATAGGCCATGTGTTCTGCGGGAATTTTTGTCCGGGACTCAATGGTGGACAGAATCTTTGATTTTTCCTTGATGCCGTCAAACAGCAACGTAATACCGATATTATCACACCGATGTTTGAGGGCCATGGATGTTCTGCCGGTGACAATGCCGACCTGCACGCCTGAATCCATTAACAGGCGCAGGCCCAGACCGTCTTTGGAATTAAAACTTTTAATCTGCTCGCCTGAGTCACAATAGGTGATGGTGCCGTCGGTGAGGACACCATCAACATCCAGCAGCAGCAGTTTGATGTTTGAAAGTTTATCTTTTGTTATCATTATCCAACCGCCTGCTTAATGGCAAAAAGCGTGGATAAAAGAGTTTCCATTTCCATCAGCGGCATGGAATTGGGACCATCGCACAGGGCTTTTTCAGGGTCAGGATGGGTCTCCATGAACAGCCCGTCCGCTCCTGCCGCAATGGCAGCTTTTGCAAGGGTCGGGGCGAACTGTCTTTCTCCGGCTGATGAATCCTGCGCTCCCCCCGGAAGCTGGACACTGTGTGTGGCATCGAATACAACAGGAACCCCCATGCCTTTGATAATGGGAACAGCCCTGAAATCCACCACCAGATTATTATACCCAAAGGATGATCCTCTTTCGGTAATGCAGATATGGGGGTTGCCGGCTTCCCTGGTCTTGTTCAGGATATTGCCGCATTCTTTTGGAGATAAAAACTGTCCTTTTTTAATATTGACCGGCCTGCCTGTTTCACATGCTGCCAGTATCAGGTCTGTCTGGCGGCATAAAAAGGCAGGGATCTGGATAACATCAAGAATATCTGCCGCTTTCCGGGCCTGGTCCGGCAGATGGATATCAGACAGGATGTTTACATCCAGCTCTTTTTTAATGGTTTTGAGAATATCCAGCCCGGCCTCGAACCCGGGTCCTCTGAAGGAATTGACAGATGTCCGGTTGGCTTTATCAAAAGAAGCTTTGAAAATAAACGGGATTTTCAGCGCATGGGTGATCTGTTTGAGATGTCTGGCCGTCTGATAGGTGATGTCATAATTTTCAATGACACAGGGACCGGAAATGAGAAAAAAAACAGGCTGCGGCCCGCTGGTTAGACGTACAAAAAAATTTTCCATAAAATATGCCTTTTAAAATATGATTTGAAGCCAAATTATATTTTGGGATGCTAAAAGTCAAGAATACAAAATTGCTTGATAAGTTGAGCCATAGCTGCTATTTTACTGTCGTTTTGTGATGATACAGACTAACTTCCTGAAAAGAAAGGTGATATTGATGAAAAGAGTTCTTTTTTGGATTCTGATTATGGCGGTTATAGTCCCATCGGTTTGGGTGTTTCTATTTAAATTTGAAGGTGAAAAACCTTCCATTGACATTGTCCTTCCTTCTGTTTATCTGCAAAAAGACTATGAGTTTTCCGTTCTGGCCGCAGACAATAAAAACGGGCTTCGTAAAATTGTGGTGTCTGTCATGCAGCAGGGCAAAGAAAAGATCCTGCTGGAAAAACAGAATCAGAGCGCTTCATTTTTAGGGCTGTTTCCTCAATCAGCAGAAATTAATCAATCCTTTGTCGTTCCGGTGGATACCCAGGGCTACGGGATGGCTGACGGAGAAGCGGTTATCCGGGTCATGGTCTCTGATTTTTCATGGCGGGGCTGGAATCGCGGCAACATCGCCTATGTTGAAAAACCCGTGGTTATAGATACCAAACCGCCCGCGGTCAGTGTATTGTCCCAGCATCACAATATGGAACGCGGCGGCAGTGCACTGGTGATTTATAAAGTGTTTGAAGACAAGATAACCTCCGGCGTTCTGGTGGGAGAAAATTTTTTCCCGGGCCATCCGGGTCTGTTTGACGATGATCATATCCATGCGGCCTTTTTTGCCCTGGATCATACCCAGGGGCCCGGAACACCTGTCCGGGTGGTTGTGCGGGATCTTGCCGGAAATACGACCAAAAGGGATTTTTATCATTTCATACGGGATAAACAGTTCAAAAAGGATACCCTGAATATTTCCCAGGGGTTTCTGGAAAACAAGATTCCGGGTTTTGATGTCGGTGCCATGGAACAGACCTTTGCAACGGCAAAGAATCCTTTGCTTGAAAAATTTTTGTATATCAATAAAACGATCCGCAAAAACAACGTGGATCTTATCCTCAGTACGCCTGCTGTGACTGAAAATAAAAAATACTGGGACGGCAGATTTTTAAGGCTGACAGGATCTTCAAGGCGGGCGGGTTTTGCGGATCAAAGAACTTATAATAATGGGGGCCGCACAATAGACCATGCCGTACATTTAGGGATTGATCTTGCATCAACTGCCAATGCCCCTGTAAAGGCAGCCAATGGCGGACGTGTGATATTCACACAGTTTGTCGGTATCTTTGGAAATACCGTCATGATTGATCATGGATTCGGACTGACCAGTCTGTATTCTCATTTAAACCAGATCACTGTTGAAAAGGGGACTCTGGTCCAACAGGGGGATCTGATCGGATATACCGGCATTACCGGTCTTGCAGGCGGGGATCATCTGCATTTTTCCATGATCGTTCACAATGTATTTGTAAATCCGGTTGAATGGTGGGATGATACCTGGATTGAGAATAATATTACATCTAAAATTGATGCGGTGAAGCAACTGCAGAAACAATAAGGATAAAGACCCGGACAGTGTATTCAAAGAGGCGGGCCGTAAAAAAGGGCAGTGATGACAGATTTTAAAGTAAACAAGACAATTGAACAGATCAATAAAAAGATTGCCAGCGGTGATGCGGTGGTGGTGACCGCAGAAGAAATCATTGATATTGCCGGAAAACTGGGTGTGGTTGAGGCTGCAAAAAAAGTGGACGTGGTGACCACAGGCACGTTTGCCCCCATGTGTTCTTCCGGTGCTTTTATTAATATCGGTCAGTCCAGGCCATCGGTGAGGACAACAAAAACCTGGCTGAACAACGTTCAGGCATATTCAGGTATCGCTGCGGTGGACTGCTATATCGGCGCCACCCAGACCTGTGATGATGATCCTTTAAACAAGCGTCATCCCGGTGAATTTAATTATGGCGGCGGCCATGTTATTCAGGATCTTGTGGCAGGAAAACAGATCCATGTCCGGGCGGAAAGCTATGGAACAGATTGTTATCCCAATCGTAAAATAGAAAAAATGGTTACGCTTAAAGAGCTGCCCAATGCCATGATGGTCAACCCCCGAAACTGCTACCAGAATTATAACTGCGCCATTAATAAATCCGACAAGATCATATACACCTATATGGGGACGTTAAAACCGGGCATGCGCAATGCCAATTACTGCTCGGCCGGAGAACTCAGCCCCCTGCTCAATGACCCGTATCTGAAAACCATCGGTGTGGGCACCCGGATCTTTTTAGGCGGGGCTCAAGGCTATGTGACCTGGACCGGAACCCAGCATAAAAAAGATGTGGAACGAGGACTTAACGGCGTTCCCTTGACACCTTCAGGCACCCTCTCGGTCATCGGGGATTTAAAGCAGATGTCACCGGAATGGCTTGTGGGCCAGAGTATCCGGGGATATGGCGTATCCTTGTCTGTGGGCCTTGGAATTCCCATTCCGATTTTAAATGAAGAGATTTTAAAATACACATCTGTTTCTGATGATCAGTTGTTTACCCAGATTATTGATTACGGGTATGATTATCCGGAAGGAAATTCCAAATCCTATGGCCAGGTCAGTTATGCAGAGTTGAAAAGCGGATTTATCATGCTCAAGGGTAAAAAAATTCAGACGGTTCCCCTGTCCAGTATGGTAAAAGCCAGGAAAATTGCAGACATCCTGAAAAAATCAATACAGCAGTCAAAATTTTTTATCGGTCAGCCCCAGCAGACATTCTATTAGGAAAAAGAAAGCAGGATAAACAAAGAAGGATAAAAGATGGCAGTCAAAAAATCCAGGCCTGAAACTGAGCCCAAAGCGGATTCCAGCTCAAAATCCAAGGTTAAAAGTGCTTTGCGGGAAAATATAGAGGCGATTGTTGTTGCAGTGATTATTGCCATGTTTATCCGGACATTTATTATCCAGGCCTTTAAAATTCCGTCCGGGTCCATGCTTGAAACCCTGCAGATCGGCGATCATATTCTGGTCAATAAATTTATCTACGGGGTCAAGATTCCGTTTACCGGCGGCAAGGAAATCATAGCGGGCAAAGATCCCCAAAAGGGGGATGTGATTGTTTTTCAATATCCCAAGGATCCGTCTCTGGATTATATCAAACGGGTGGTTGCAACTGCAGGCGATACCCTGGAAATTAAAAATAAACAACTCTACGTGAATGATGTCCCTGTCGAGAATGAAGAATATGCTGTGTATAAAGAGCCATACTTCAGATATGACCGGGATAATTATCCGAAAATCACGATTCCGGAAAATAAAGTGTTTGTTATGGGAGATAACCGGGATAACAGCCATGACAGCAGATTCTGGGGGTTTGTTGATTTAAGTGCTGTCCGGGGAAAGGCACTAATTATCTACTGGTCGTGGAACAAGGAAAAATTTGGTGTCAGATGGAACAGAATCGGTGATTTAATAAAATAAGGGTGCATCTATGTTTGCAAAAAAAGATATCCTTGATATCGGATCTCTTGATCCTGCTGAAATTTCCATGATTCTTGATACGGCTGAAGGGATGAAGGAAATTAATGAACGTCCGGTAAAAAAAGTCCCCACACTCAGGGGAAAGACCATTGTTCTTTTTTTTCAGGAACCCTCCACCCGAACCAAACTGTCTTTTGATACAGCAGCCAAACGGCTTTCGGCAGACAGTCTTTCCATTTCTCAAAGCACATCCAGTATTGTGAAGGGGGAAACCCTGATCGATACAGCGAAAAACCTGGAAGCCATGAAGCCGGATGTGATTGTTCTGCGCCATCCGTCATCCGGCGCGCCGCATCTGATTGCAAAACACGTGAAAGCTTCGGTGATTAATGCCGGTGACGGCATCCATGCTCATCCGTCCCAGGCGTTGCTGGATATGATGAGTGTCAGGGAGAAAAAAGGGAAGATAAAAGGACTGAAAATTTCAATTATCGGTGATATTTCGCATTCCCGGGTTGCCAGATCAGATATTACCGGATTTTCAAAGATGGGGGCAAAGGTTCGCATCTGTGCGCCCCAAACCATGATTCCCATGGGGATAGAAAAATTAGGCTGCACCATTGCCCCCACAATGGAAGCCTGTATTGAAGATGCCGATGTTGTCATGATGCTCAGGATTCAGAAAGAACGGCAGGGAAATATTCTTTTCCCCACGGAAAGGGAATATGCCACACTTTTCGGTTTAAACACACACCGCCTGAAACTGGCTAAAAAAGATGTGCTGGTCATGCATCCGGGCCCCATGAACCGGGGGGTGGAAATTGCGAGCGATGTAGCGGATTCTGAGTATTCCATTATTTTAGAGCAGGTCACCAACGGCGTTGCTTTGCGGATGGCATTGTTTTATCTGCTGGCAGGAGGAAATAGACATGCGGATGCGGATTAAAGGGGCACGGGTTCTGGACCCGGGAAAAATTGACGGTCAAAAAGATATTATTATCAAAGACGGCATTATTGAAGATATTATAGACCCCAAAGCCGTATGCGAAGACCCGGATATCACAGTTTTAGATGCGTCCGGTATGACAGTGGTTCCGGGGCTGATTGATATTCATGTGCATTTAAGAGAGCCGGGCCATGAATATAAGGAAACCATAGAAACAGGTCTTAGGGCTGCTGCCAGCGGCGGGTTTACAGCTGTATGCTGTATGCCCAATACAAAACCGGTGAATGACAACTCCCAGGTCACCCGGTTTATCATCAACCGGGCAAAAGAACTTGGCCTGTCCAAAGTGTATCCGGCAGGTGCCATCACCGCAGGTTC
Organism: Pseudomonadota bacterium; assembly: GCA_018821535.1. Lineage (GTDB taxonomy): Bacteria > Desulfobacterota > Desulfobacteria > Desulfobacterales > Desulfobacteraceae > Desulfobacula. Next base: position 81,607 of record JAHJLV010000018.1, read on the forward strand.
CATGGGCAATACGCTGGCACAGATATATGAGATGAAGCAGGCAGGCATTGTTGCCGTGACTGATGACGGTAACCCTGTGGAAAATTCCAATCTCATGAGACGGGCTATGGAATACTGCAAAGGTCTTCAGATGCCGGTGTTTGTCCATGCAGAGGATTTGAGCCTTGTGGATGGCGGGTCCATGAATGAAGGATTTTTTTCAACTTTCTGGGGAATACGGGGCATTCCCAATGCTGCGGAAAGCGTCATGGTATTAAGGGATATTGCATTATCCGAACTGACCGGCGCCCATGTTCATTTTTGTCATATCTCCACACGAGAATCCGTGGAGGCCATTCGCAGGGCAAAACAAAGAGGGGTGAATGTAACCTGTGAGACAGCGCCGCATTATTTTACGCTGACAGATGAAGATGTGAAAGACTATAATACCCATTTCAAGATGAACCCGCCGCTTCGTTCCCAGGCAGACCGAAAAGCCGTTATTGAAGGACTTGTGGATGGTACCATTGATTTGATTGCCTCTGACCATGCGCCCCACAGCGTGGTGGAAAAAGATGTGGAATTTGACCAGGCAGCATTCGGAATTGTCGGGCTTGAAACTTCTTTGCCCTTATCTTTGAAGCTGGTTTCAGACAAAATCCTGACCTTGGAAACCCTTGTGGATAAAATGGCAAAACAGCCGGCAAAGATGATCGGTATGGATAATGATATTAAAAAAGGAAATCCTGCAGATCTGACCATCCTTGATCTTGAAAAGACGTATAAAATTGATCCTGCGACCTTTAAATCCAAAAGCAGAAACACGCCTTTTTCCGGCCGCAGGGTCAAAGGCTGTGCCTTTGCAACCATTGTTGACGGGAAAGTGATCCATCAAATTAAATGATCAATCACGAAATCTGTAAAATCAGGTAATCTATCAAGGGGATAAATGATCATATGGATAAAAAATTTCATATTCTTGTGGTGGATGATGAAACCAGCATGCGGGAATTTCTGGATGTTCTGCTGTCCAAGGAAGGGTATAAGGTCTCGGAAGCAAAAAACGGCAAGGCAGCCATAACACTGATTCATAAAAATGATTATGATCTGGTTCTGTCAGATATCCGGCTGGGTGATGTGACAGGGCTTGAGGTGCTTAAAGAAGCCAAACGCAAAAATCCGGACACCATTGTTGTTATGATTTCTGCATATTCCACAACAGAAATCGCTGTGGAAGCCATGAATGAAGGCGCATACGATTTTGTTCCCAAACCCTTTGACAATACCGAGCTTAAACAGACCATCCAACGGGCGCTGGAACTGAAAACCCTGGAGCAGGAAAAAGAGCGGACATCCTACGAACTTAAGGACAGTATTCATTTTAACCGGATTATCGGAAAAAGTCCGGGCATGATGGCTATTTTTAAACGCATTGAACAGATCGGTCCCACCAAAACCAATGTCCTGATTACCGGCGAAAGTGGAACCGGAAAAGAATTGATTGCCCGGGCCATTCATGAGAATTCAGACAGAAAAGACCAGCCCTTTGTTGTGGTAAACTGCGGCGGCATCCCGGATACACTGATAGAAAGTGAGTTTTTCGGCCATATGAAAGGCTCTTTTACAGGAGCGGTCAGTGATAAAAAAGGCTTGTTTGAAGCTGCCAACAAAGGAACTATTTTTCTGGATGAGATCGGCGAGCTTTCTCCGATTCTGCAGGTCAAGCTTTTACGTGCAGTCCAGGAAACATCATTCAAACCGGTTGGCGGCACCACAGAGATCAGTGTGAATGTCCGGATAATCTCGGCCACCAACAAAAAACTGGAAGAAGAAGTGATTGAAGGCAATTTTAGGGAAGATCTGTTTTTTCGCCTCAATGTTATTCCCATAAAAGTGCCGCCGTTAAGGGATAGAAAAGGGGATGTGGAACTGCTTTCAAAGCATTTTGCAGAAAAATATTCCAAATTAATGGGCAAAGATATTGTAAAGCTTTCTTCCTATGCCATTGATTTTTTAAACAAATACAGTTTTCCGGGCAACGTCAGGGAACTTGAAAATCTTATTGAACGGTCTGTGGCATTGTCTTCCACAAATATCATTCTGCCCGAAAGCCTGACCATTTCCATGCATAAAAAAAGAAGATGGGTGGAAGGCATCAAAGGGCAGCGGTTTAATCTGGATGATGTGGAGCAGGGGGTGGATCTGGATCAAATCATGTCCACCATTGAGCAGGCCTATCTTGAAAAGGCCATGGAACTTGCAGGCGGCAACAAAAGCAAGGCGGCAGACTACCTGAACCTGAGTTTAAGATCCATGCGCTACCGCCTTGATAAAACTGAATAGATAAGGCTGAACAAAGGATACGGTTATTCCCCGAATTGTGCTGCCTTATCCAGTAACCAGACAGACAGCACTTCGTTTTTTTCCTTATCTCTTAAAATAACACCGATCCTGTCATTTATATTAAATGAGTTTGCATTCGCAAAGACGATATCAAAAGAATGATAGGTGGTGTCAGAAGACAGTTTATACAAGGTATCGTCAAGCACCATTTCTTGCTCTTTGGCAGAAATACGGACAAGCTTTCCGGTTGCGCTGAATACAAAGGGATACCCCGGATGAATCGGTTCTTCTGCAAATACTTCTGTGCTAAAAAACACGGATAAACAGATTAGACCACTGATTGCCAGGATATATGTTTTTTTTAGACACTTCATTTTTTCTCCAGAATGAATTAATTTTTAATTTCTCTCCAGTAGTAAAAACCACCACTGGCTTTTTCAAACAGTCTCTGGGTTGTTCCTGCAGAACTGCTGAATATTTTCATCTCAGTCCGTCCGTCCGGCATGCTTAAAATAATCGGTGGATGCAATAGTCCATCATAGCCGATACCGGATGGTGGAATAAATATTTTCGATCCGTCAGCCAAGGTGACCTCAACCAGATCCCTGTTGTCTACGATGCCGTCCTGGTTGACATCAAACTGCGGGCTGCTTAATCGGCTGCCGTCACAGGGGTCCAGTTCATGAACAATTGAGGTACCCCCACCGGTACACGGAGAGGAACTCGGGGTGAATGTGATAACAATGAGTGTCTTGTTTCGGATGATGACATCTTTTATCACGCGTTCTCCGTCTAAGACTCCATTGTCATCTTTATCAAGGGGCAGATCAAAATACCAGCCAATGTCAGTGCCTGATGTTAAAAAACCGGTGGCCGGATCAATATCCACCCAGGTTGCTGTATTGTCACTGACAAATCTTAAATAATGATTGTACAGGTATTGGTTGTCGATTTCTGACTGTTCAAGCAGGGTGGCCCCTGGTATTTTTGAAAGAGTTCCATTTGTACTGTTCCATGTGCCCAAAGGAAAACCCGTATCCCAGATGCCGTAAATGCTTTGCTTGTCGATATTGCTCCGGTCCGTTTCTCCAATGAATTTTCCCGTGCCGAAAAGAACCATATAACCCGAATTTACCGCACAGTGATTCATGACATCAGGGGCAGAGGTAATGGGCTGGTTGGGGGCTGAAAAAAGCGGCGCAGGCGTTAAATCAGTGTTTTTGTAGGCAACCTCCCAGTCATCCGGATCACCACTGGTTAAATCAAATTTCCACATATTGCCCAGCAGGTCACCTGCATAGACATAATCAACCCTTCCATCATTATCTATATCAATGATAGCAGGGCTTGACAGGCCATTGTTGCCGGCAATCCCGGTGTCAATTTTTTTAATCAGTTCGCCTGTATAGGCATTGAGAATATACAGAACAGCCTTGCCGTTATCAGAGTCATAACCATTTCCGAAAATGGCAATCCAGTTATGATTTGTCGGATCTGTCACATCAGTTTCTTTTTGTACAATAAAAATATCACTGAAACTGTAGCCAAGATCGGCATCCACGGCCAGAACATCATCGGCAGTGCCAAAGGTGGTGTCCGGCCCTTCAGTCAACGCTGGATATTCCCAGAGAACATCAACACCGTCCGCATGGGCAGGGGTTGCAACATTATCTTCAATGAGAGAAGCGCCATCATCCTGATATAATATTTTGGTGACATCCAGGCAGTAGTATCCTTTCCCGCCTTTTTTAAGACCGCCTGCCACCAGAACTTTTTTATCCGTGTTGATGGTTATTGTTCTGGAATAGGGTGTCGCATCTATATAGAATTTATGGTCATAATCGACTTTGGTCAGATCAACCAGATGATCATAAATCAGATGGGGTACATAGGCAAAAATTTCATTGCCGGTTATAGCATCAAAGGCATGCAGCATGCCGTCATTTCCACCGGAAAAAATGATCCCGTTTTCTTCTCCATCTTCATCTGTGCCACCGGTTGAATTATTGTCCATTCCATCCCCGATCACAAGAAGAGGGGCAGAGTGGACAATGTCGCCAAGTTTTCTGTCCCTGGGTCTGTAACCGGAAATTTCTTTTCCGCGAAGATGATCAATCGTATTTGAATCATTTTCCAGATAGGCTTTTTGGATCAATGTTAGATTGGCATATCTGAAGGGTACAATAGAATTATATCCATTATAAGTGACAATTCTTCGTCCGGTATTCCAGTCCTGGGTCTGCAGTTTTTCAGAGGCTTTCCACAGGATGTCGCCAGCCTGGGTCAGAATCTCCCCTGTGGTAGGATTTATGGGATAGGCAGTAACATCACCTTCCCAGACACCGGATGTATACGTGGATTGATACATGACAGAGCCGGTATTTAATTCATCACCGTTTACAGATACAGAAGCTCCGGAGGCAATTCTGGAAGCCAGATTTTCAAAAACTGAATTTAGTGAGGATACCAGCTCTTCAGGATTGTCTGCGCTGAAGAACTGACCCCGGCCGTTAACTGCAGCATGCCAGAGGTCATCAATTTTCTGTTTGTTTCCGCTGCCTGGGTTTGGCCAGGTAGGTCTGAGTGTGTTTGGATTCAGAAAATAGGGATCATCTGTGTACAGGGGATTGTCTGTAATGCTGTCGTTATTGATATCGGTGTGATCAATTGTTCCGGTTACCCCAAAGGAAACCGAATAGGTGACCATATGCTGGTTTTTGTTATTGTCATAATTGTTGGTCGGCAGATGATTGGGCAGAGAACTGGACAAGTCTTCTTCGTAATATTTCATGGCCACATCCGCCAGGGTATCAGAATAGCTGTCTGCAAAAGGAGCCCCCTTGCTGCCGTCCACATTTCCGACGGACGGGCTTGTTCCATTATAGTATCCATCTGTCATAAGGATGCTGAATGCCTGCTGACAGGCACCGCCTTCAGCCTCGCTCTTGAATGGATTGGTGGCGCCGGTAATTCCTGAATAACCGTCATCCTGGTGATAATATTGTCCAACACTTTTAAGGGCGCTTCTTAAGGGTGTGCCGCCAGTGGAATTGATGCTGTATAAAAGATCAAGAAGTGTGTCTGTCTGGTCAACAGTAATAGAGGCAGTCGAGGTGCTGACAAATTTGATGGCATCTGCACTGGCAACCCTGCTTGTGCTTCCTGCATTGCGGACTTCAACATATCCGGTTGATCCGGCATCAAAGGTATAGGTTCCTAAAAGCTGCCATTTATATGCATCTGTCTGGATATTATGATTTTTAGTAACTGTTGCATCTCCGGTGCTGTGGTGAATCTTGTATTGTGCCTGATCTGTACGGGACCCGGCATATCCCCACCAGGCATAGACATTGTATGTTCCTGCGGTTGGCAGATGAGGGGTCCATCGTGCAGTTCCGGTATAAGAATACAATGAACTGTTGTTATATTCCTGTCCATAGCTTTCAGCACCGGATTCAGGCCAGCTTCCGGAGACGGTAAAGCCGCTGTCCTTATTATCCACAACAATGAAGCTGGTGTCCTCAATAGCCCAGTCGGATTTTACATTAATGGGCAGAACTTGCTGCCTTACACCGGCGTTGATGGTGTAGAACCCGGCATGTACCCAGTCCAGATCCTTGACGGATTTGGCCACAGCAGCTTTTGCAGCCAGCTCTCTTCTTCTGTAATAGGAATACCAGTTGGCAAAATTCTGAAGATCTTCTTCGTCTGTTTTAAACCTGTATGTTACGCCGTCCTCATTGTATATTTTAGCCTGGACGGCATCCGGGACTTCATCATTGGCCTGGTTGTTTTCATAGTAAACCAAGGGTTTGAGTTCTTTTGCATCAACTTCATTATCGCTTGAACTGTCATCCAGTCTGAAAAACAGTCTGTGATCCAGAATATTATCTGCGTTGGTGTCCTCCCAGGTCACAAGATAAATTTCTCTATTATCAAGGGTTCCATTTCCGTTTTCATCCCACCAGGTATAATAATGGGCATTGGCAATGGGGATATCTGTGCCGACATGGGCGACAGATTCAAATTTTACAGCGTCGGCAACAGTTGATGTGCCAGCCGTGCTTCCTGCGTGGCGTTTAATGACAACATTTCCGGTATCGGTATTTACAAAATTATAGGTACCGACAGGAATCCATTCTCCGCAGACGCCAGGCTGGACGACATTATTTTCGGCTGAAGCCTGATTAAAATATTTTACTTCTGACCCGCCATTGTAGTTGATGGTAATTTCTGCGTTTGCATCCCGCTGGGTGTAGCAGTTCCACCATACATATACAATATAATCGCCTGTGTCCGGGATATCGGGTGTGAATGTTGCCGTATTACCTGTCTGGTTGGTATATTTTGATGTTTTTATGGTATCCGTGTAGGCCCATTCAGGTTCAAAGCCGGACTCAGACCATGATCCTGCCAATGTTGCTTCTTCATTGTCAACAATGACCTGTTTGGCTGGAGCACCAATAGTGACAAAGGTTGTTTTTAAAGTGATGGAAGGGTCACCGGAGCTTGAGTGAATGGGATTGGAATATGGAGTTTGCAGGCTGGCATTGCCCAAATTGTGTGTGCTTGTGGCTGGCCAGGGCGTATAGATGGAATGGGGAGAATAATATATTTTATTGTAGCCGGACCATTGGCTTTTCCACAGGTCTCTGTTTGAAGAGGAAAGAATGGTCCCGTTGCTGTCTGAGGCAGAGTATACATTATCTCCCGGATTTGGGAACAGGTATTCATTGCCTGAAAAAACACCATCACTTTCGGTTGTCATGAATTCCCAGTCCATACTGCCGGAATTATCAAGGATAAACATGATATTGGGAGGGGCAGCCTGTACCTTTGTATCCATGGGATCATCGCTGATGTCCATGCAGAAACCCGAATTGCTCAAAGAGATAAGCAGGAATAAAGAGAGGACTGTAAACCGCCATATTTTAAAAATTTGAAGAAGATAATGTCTTAAAATCATTTGTCACCTCTTTATAAACGTGTTGTATATCCCAGCACGATGCCGACAGATGTATTATTTTCAGTGGATTTACCGTACAGATCAAGGAAATGGACTCTTCCGCCCGTACCGGTTCCGGCAGCTTTTAAAGATTCTCCGGCACCCCGTATCCCTGTGGGAATCCCCTGATCAATAATTCCGTATGTTGTGTTTGTGCCAAGTCCTGTTGCAGGCTGGGTGCATAAAACAGAAATATCTGCCACTGTTTGCATTGCAGGAGGGGTACCTTCTGTGCCGACACTATGGACGTGGGGGTCGTCCGGATCTGGTCTGCCCTGGGATGCCTGTCTGGCAGCGCCCTCAGCCATATAAAAATTTTGCTTGTAGAGTTTGTCATTGCCTGCAATATCAATTTCGATGGAGGTGGTATTGGTTGCTGCAATGCCGATAACGGTCAGGACCAACAGAAACATCATGGCAGCGATGAGGGCAAATCCATCCTGATTGTTAATTATTTTTGATGGCATAAAAGATCTCCTGTTACTGATTTCTGACACGTTTTGTATTCATGGTTAGTGTTCGGTTCTCGCCATAATAGGTATTGGTCAGGGTTAAACTGATGATTCTTTCATTTGGTCTGTCTGCAGGTGTTGTAACCGTCCAGGTATAGGTGTCGCCATCAATGGTTTGTGTATGTGCACCATCTGTCAGATCCGGATGCGTGAAGGGGATATTTAAAAGATATTCTATGTGCGTGGCGGCAGTAAATGTTCTTTGTGTAAGATGGTTTGATTTGGCATTGCCTTTTATGGCAGAGGTTTGCATGGCAGCGATACTTAAAAGACCTATGGATAAAACAGCCATGGCAATCAGAACTTCAATAAGGCTGAAGCCGGCCTCCTGCCCTGATAATTTATTTTTTAATTTTAAACAGATTGGTTTCATATTCCCAAATTTCTACAGTTAATGGTTGTCGTTATCAGCCGCATCCTTCTGTTCGGGGCTTGTCGGACGATATATTGCCCTGCTGTATAAACAGCGTTCCCATTAAAACTGGAATCTGCCTGGTTGGTTTGCAGCAGAATCCAGACTCTGACAGCACGTATTCTATTAACAGATACAGGGGTTGTCAGAGCAGTGCCTGCAATAAGTGTGTCTATTCCGCCAGGGCCATCTGAAAAGTCAATAACACCATCACCATTGGTGTCAAGATTTGTATCCAGCATATTGTCACCGTCTGTATCAACGGCCCAGATGATCTGTTGAGTTCCTCCTGCATTGTATGTATCCAGTTGTCCGTTCAGATCGTCATCAAACGCATAGGCCAGACCCATTTTCTGGACATTTTCAGCCAGCAGTGGGGTGGTGCTGGCACCGACTCGTCTTGCCAGATCAACATGGCCGTCCCCTGCCACATGATCAAAAATTTGATACTGAAAGGTTTCCTCAGAATCCAGAGCACCGTCATCATCAAGATCTGCAGTCAGGACAAGGGAGCTGTTTCCTGCAAAGGTGTTGTCGTAAAGGCCTTTGAAACCGTCTGTCTCAGCGGTATTACTGGTATCCCGGGATTGAACGCTGACAATGCCAAAATTGCCGGTTAAAAATTTATCATAGCCTGCCATTCGGATGTCATTTGTTAAAAACATCATGGCAGCCCTGCCGCTTTGCTGCATGGTGGCAACTTCTTCCTGGACCAGATAGCTTTTTTGCTGGGAATCAAAGGTTTGATAAAGCGCTGCGATCACAATGCTTGAAATGGCCATGGCGATAAGCAGCTCAATTAATGTGAATCCTTTGCTGTTGTTGTTTTTATGAAATTTAAATTGCATCATTATTTAATTCCAGGTTGATCCGTTAAATTTTCTGACTTTTGCTGTGCCGGAAATATAGGTGGTGATGGCAAAGCAGGCATCCTGATTTTCATTTTCAAGGTAAATGGTTCTTGAGTTTGATGTTGCACTGGCCGAAAATGAAAGGGCATCACTGGGAACGACATCAGTAATAAGCGTTCCACTCCAATTATTGGTTGCGCTGCCCTTGCCGAATTTTACACCACTGCCGTAATTTGACAGGTTAACTCTGAATTCGCCAGGATCATGTGTTGAGTTCGTGTTATCATCAAAATAATAATATCCCGGCGGCGTGGTGTTATTAAATCTGATCTGGACGTTGGTATTGCTCTTTACAGCCTGCATCCTTGCTTTTTGCAGATTGGACTGAAGGTCACTGGCTGCGGATTTAAGATGGTATATCGGTAACCAGATTTTGATCCTCGGTACTGCCACAGCCGACAGGATGCCGATCATTGCAATAACGATCATCAGTTCGATGATTGTGAATCCGGAATTTTTATATTTGCCCATAAGTTAAATTTTATCCTCCGGCTGGAAAATAATTGAAGTTTGGTGAACAGTCATTGCATTATCAAATCGCAGGGGTGTAAAGTCAATCAATTATTATCCTTGAAGAAATAAAAGCAAAATAGATGCCAGAAAATCATTTTATTTTTTCCCCA
>JAHJLV010000019.1 GCA_018821535.1 Pseudomonadota bacterium
ATTATATTCTTTTTTAAATTTAGTATCTCACGTTGGAATGGTCATTGCATTTTAACTTCACAACGACAGAGACATAATGTCAATTCATTAACCCGAAAAACAAAGGGAAAGAAAAATGAGAAAAATAGCAATTTACGGAAAAGGCGGCATCGGCAAATCAACTACCACTCAGAATATAGTTGCAGGTCTTGTGGAAGCAGGCAAAAAAATCATGGTTGTTGGATGTGATCCCAAGGCGGATTCAACCCGCCTCCTGCTGAATGGACTTGCCCAGCGAACCGTACTGGATACGTTAAGAGAAGAAGGCGAGGATGTTCTGCTCGAAGATGTCAGGAAAGTAGGTTATGGCGGAACACTTTGCACAGAATCCGGAGGACCGGAGCCCGGCGTCGGCTGTGCAGGACGAGGAATTATTACATCCATCAACCTTCTGGAACAGCTGGGTGCCTATGATGAAAGAGAAAACCTGGATTATGCGTTTTATGATGTACTGGGGGATGTGGTCTGCGGTGGTTTTGCCATGCCCATCAGGGAAGGGAAAGCCCAGGAAATTTACATTGTCGTTTCCGGCGAAATGATGGCCATGTATGCTGCCAATAATATCTGCAAAGGCATTGTAAAATTTGCTGAAGCCGGCGGAGTCCGTCTTGGCGGCCTGATCTGCAATTCAAGAAATGTGTCCAATGAAAGAGAAATGATTGAAGTGCTGGCAGAAAAACTGGGTACCCAGATGATTCATTTTGTCCCCAGGGAGAATATGGTTCAGCAGGCTGAAATAAACAGGAAAACCGTGATCGACTTTGCACCGGACCATCCCCAGGCAGATGAATATCGGGCATTGGCCAGAAAAATTGATGAAAATAAAATGTTTGTTGTGCCGACTCCCATTACCATTGAAGAGCTTGAGGCACTGCTGATTAAACATGGAATTGCAGCTTGATTCATTCAACACCCACTAAATATAAAGGAAAAAAACCAATGAAAATAATGATCAGATCCATTGTCAGACCGGAAAAAACCAACCTTATCATGGCAGCCCTCATGGATGCCGGATTTCCTGCTGTCACCCGAATGAACGTGGCTGGACGAGGCAAACAAAGGGGAATTAAAATCGGTGAAATTACCTATGATGAAATCCCCAAGGAAATGCTCATCACGGTGGTGAATGAAGCGGACAAGGAATTTGTCATCAAAACCGTGATGGAAACAGCCAAAACAGGAGAGAACGGTGCTTTTGGAGACGGCAAGATATTTGTAAGCCCCGTGGAGGAAATCTACACCATCAGCTCGGGTGTGGTTGAGACCGGTAAAGAAGAACCACAGGAGGTGAGCGCATGAAAGAAGTCATGGCCATCATCCGCATCAACATGATCAACCAGACCAAAAAAGCCCTTATTAACGCAGGGGTGTCTTCCATGACCGCTTTTGAAGCGCTGGGAAGAGGCAAGGGACTTGTGGACATGAAGCTTTTAAAAGGTGCGGAACAAGGATATGAGGAGGCCATTGCCCAGCTGGGTCAATCCGGGCGTCTGATTCCCAAACGAGCCATTTTCATCGTGGTTCCGGACAAGCTGGTTCCCAAAGTGGTGAAAGCCGTTATAGAAACCAATCAAACCGGAAAATCAGGGGATGGTGTTATCTGGGTTCTGCCAATAATGGATGCCCTGCGGGTAAGAACCGGCGAATCCGGAGACAAGGTTCTGGATGAGTTTTAATTCAAAAACAAAAAATGGAAAAAATAATATGAGCACTATACTGAAAGATCCGAAAAATATCGAACCGGGCACTGGTGTGCTGCCGGACCCCGAAGAGGTCAGAAAAGAGATGCTGGCCAGGTATCCTGCCAAAGTGGCCAGAAAACGGTCAAAACAAATTACTGTCAACAAAATTGAAGAAGACGGAAGCGTTCCGGAAATGGGATCCAATGTAAGAACTGTTCCGGGGATCATCACCCAGAGAGGATGTTCCTATGCAGGCTGCAAAGGCGTTATCCTGGGCCCCACAAGAGATATTGTCAATATCACCCATGGTCCGATCGGATGCGGATTTTACAGCTGGCTGACCCGGAGAAATCAGACCAAGCCACCGTCAGATGATCATGAAAATTATATGACCTATTGCTTTTCAACAGATATGCAGGATCAGGACATTGTATTTGGCGGAGAAAAAAAACTCAAAGCCGCTATTCAGGAAGCCTATGATATCTTCAAACCCAAGGCCATCAGCATTTTTTCCACCTGTCCTGTGGGTCTGATCGGTGATGATGTGCACGCTGTTGCCCGGGAGATGAAAGAAAAACTGGGCATCAATATCTTTGGATTTTCATGCGAAGGATATAAGGGGGTCAGCCAGTCTGCCGGTCACCATATTGCAAACAACGGCGTATTTACACACATCGTGGGCAAGGACGACACCATCATGGATGCGGAATATAAAATCAATCTGCTGGGTGAATACAATATCGGCGGTGATGGTTTTGAAATTGACCGGATATTAAAGGACTGCGGTATCAGTGTGGTATCCACATTCAGCGGGAATTCCACCTATGACCAGTTTGCCAATTCCCATACGGCAGATCTGAATACGGTCATGTGCCACAGGTCCATTAATTACGTGGCAGATATGATGGAGATCAAATATGGTATTCCCTGGATCAAAATCAATTTTATCGGGGCTAAATCCACTGCAAAATCTTTAAGAAAAATTGCCGCATATTTTGAAGAAGAAAAGCTGATCAAACAGGTGGATGAGGTCATTGAAAAAGAAATGAAGGAAGTGGAAAAAGTGCGCCTGGATGTCAGATCCCGTTGTGAAGGCAAACTTGCCATGCTCTTTGTTGGCGGCTCCCGTGCCCATCACTACCAGGAGCTGTTCAAGGAAATCGGCATGAAAACCGTTTCAGCCGGATATGAATTTGCGCACAGAGATGATTATGAAGGCCGCAAAGTGATTCCTCAAATCAAAATTGATGCGGATTCCAGAAATATAGAAGAACTGGATATCAAACCGGATAAAGAAAAATTTACACCCAGAAAAACAGCCGAGCAGATCACGGCGCTGGAAGAAAAGGGATATGAGTTCAAGGATTACAAGGGCATGATGCCGGATATGGATGAAGGCACCCTTGTCATTGACGATATCAGCCAGTATGAAACCGAACTTTTGCTCAAAATCTACAAGCCTGATATTTACTGTGCCGGAATCAAGGAAAAATATGCTGTCCAGAAAAGCGGCATTCCCATGAAGCAGCTTCATTCATATGATTCCGGCGGACCCTATGCCGGTTTTAAAGGGGCTATCAATTTTTACAAAGAAATTGACAGGATGGTCAATTCCAGAGTCTGGGGCTATCTTGAAGCGCCCTGGCAGAAAAACCCTGAACTTTCAGCCAAATATGTGTGGGAATAAGTCTACCATTTTTAATAACAATAGGAGAAGTGCGCAAATGCTGCTCAGACATACAACCAAAGAAATCATACCCAGGAAGGCCCTTACCATCAATCCGGCCAAAACCTGCCAGCCCATCGGAGCCATGTATGCATCCCTCGGGATCAACTCATGCCTGCCGCACAGCCACGGTTCCCAGGGGTGCTGTGCCTATCATCGCAGTACACTGACCCGCCACTACAGAGAACCGGTCATGGCGGCGACAAGCTCCTTCACGGAAGGATCTTCCGTCTTCGGCGGCCAGGCCAACCTGATTCAGGCCATCAACACTATTTTCACCACCTATGATCCGGATATCATTGCGGTTCACACCACATGCCTGTCCGAAACCATCGGAGATGATGTGAACCAGATTGCAGCCAAGGCCGTTGCAGAAGGAAAAGTACCTAAAGGCAAGCATGTGATCCATGCCAGTACCCCAAGTTATGTGGGCTCCCATGTTACAGGCTTTGCCAATATGACCAAAGCCATGGCAATGTATTTTGCAAAAGCCACAGGCAAACACAATGGCAAATTCAATATCATCCCGGGATTTGTTGAGCCCTCGGATATGACGGAAATCAGACGGGTTGCCGTGGCTATGGGGATCAAACCCATTATTTTTCCGGATACTTCAGGGGTCCTGAACGGTCCCCAGACCGGAAAATATAAAATGTTCCCCAAAGGCGGGGTCACCGCAGCAGAGCTGACCAGTTGCGCGGACAGTATCGGCACCATCGCCTTAGGGCCGCTTGCCTCTGCAGATGCTGCAAGAGCGCTGGATGCCAAATGGAAAGTGCCGTGCCAGGTGCAGGATATTCCCATTGGTCTTGCAGCCACAGACCGGTTTATTAATGCGCTCAGAATCGCTGCCGGTGTCAGCGTGCCGGACATCATCACCCAGGAACGCGGCCAGCTTCTGGATATCATTACAGATATGCATCAGTATTTTTACCATAAAAAAGTCGCCCTGGCAGGAGATCCGGATCATCTTATCCCACTGGTGGAATTTCTCGTCAACATTGATATGCTGCCGGTTCACATTGTCACAGGAACGCCTGGAAAGGCATTTGAAAGCCGGATCAGAGAACTGACATCCCACCTGCCCTGCACCGTAAATGTCAAGGCTGCAGGAGACATGTTCCAGCTCCACCAGTGGATAAAAAATGAGCCCGTTGATCTGCTCATTGCCAACTCCTACGGCAAATACATGGCCAAGGATGATGATATCCCCTATGTTCGATATGGATTTCCCATCACGGACCGTGTGGGGCATTCATATTTTCCAACCACCTGCTACAAAGGCGGCATGAGACTTCTGGAAAAAATTCTGGATGTGCTGCTCGACCGTATGGACCGCGATGCGCCTGAAGAAAAATTTGAACTGGTGATGTAGACAAAAGGACACTGAAAATGAAAAGCATATCCATACTGGAAAAAAGAAAAAGCCAGATTTACCGCAAAGGCACAGATGAGTTTGATATGACCTGTGAAAAAAAGAGTCTGGCAGGATCTGTGAGCCAGCGGGCCTGTGTCTTCTGCGGCTCAAGGGTTGTCCTTTATCCGGTTGCCGATGCATTGCACCTTATTCACGGGCCCATCGGATGCGCATCCTATACCTGGGATATCCGGGGGGCCCTGTCCAGCGGGCCGGAACTCCACAGAATGAGTTTTTCAACAGATCTGTCCGAGCTGGATGTGATCTACGGCGGTGAAAAAAAACTGGAACAGGCCCTGCTGGAACTGATTGAAGAATATAAGCCCAATGCTGCTTTTGTGTATTCCACCTGCATTGTGGGAATTATCGGTGATGATGTTTCAATGATCTGTAAAAAAGTTGCTGCTAAAGTCAATATTCCGGTACTGCCGGTGCATTCCGAAGGATTTAAAGGCACCAAAAAAGACGGATACAAAGCTGCATGTGATGCGTTGTTCAAACTCATTGACATGAACACGGAACCCTTGGAAAAAATCCCTCACAGTATTAATATTCTGGGCGAATTTAATATTGGCGGGGAAACCTGGATTATCAAGGACTATTACAGACAGATGGGTGTAAACACCGTTGCGGTCATGACCGGTGACGGCAGGGTGGGTGATATCCGGCAGGCAAAAAAAGCCTGCCTGAATGTTGTCCAGTGCTCCGGATCATTAACCCACCTTGCCCGGAAAATGGAAGTTGAATACGGCATCCCCTATATCCGGGTATCCTATTTTGGCATCGAAGATACATCCAGCGCATTATATGATGTGGCATCCTTTTTTAAAGATGATCCCGATATTATGAAAAACACCACCCGGCTGGTGCAGCAGGAGGTCAAAAACCTGCTGCCAGAACTTGAACAGATCCGAAAAGATCTTGCTGGAAAACGCGCCGCTGTTTATGTGGGCGGGGCTTTTAAAGCCTTTTCCCTGATCAAGGCCCTGCGGCATATCGGCATGGAAGTGGTCCTTGTCGGCTCCCAGACCGGCACCAAAGAAGACTATGAAGTTTTAAAAGACATGTGCAACCCTGGAACCGTGATCCTGGACGATGCCAATCCCCTGGAACTGGCCAAATATGTGCTGGAAAAAAATGCCCACCTTTTCATCGGTGGGGTAAAAGAAAGGCCCATTGCCTATAAACTGGGCATTGGGTTCTGTGATCACAATCATGAAAGAAAAATACCCCTGGCAGGATTTGAAGGCATGATCAATTTTGCCAGAGAAGTCCACGAAACCGTTACAAGCCCCATATGGGATCTTGTTCCCAGAAACGGGATAAAAGGATGAAGCCATGATAAAAACAAAACCATACACAGCAACACGCAACGCCTGCAAAATGTGCACGCCTCTCGGGGCTGCCCTGGTTTTTCACGGGATAGAAGGCACCATACCGCTTTTGCACGGTTCGCAGGGCTGTTCAACATATATGAGACGATATCTGATCAGTCATTTTAAAGAACCGGTGGATATTGCATCCTCTAATTTCAGCGAAGAAACAGCCATTTTCGGCGGTGGCGCAAACCTGAAGCTGGCCATAGAAAATGTGGCCCGTCAGTATACCCCCCAGATGATCGGAATTGCATCCACCTGCCTGAGTGAAACCATAGGAGACGATGTCGCCATGATCATCAACAGCATGGATACCTCATCCATCCCGGCCATGCTGGTTCATGTTTCCACCCCCAGCTATACCGGCACCCATGTGGACGGGTTCCATCATGCAGTCCAGGCAGTGGTGGAACAGTGCAATCCCGATACCATCAAGATAAAATATAAACCCCGGGCCAAGAAAAAAATAAATCTGTTTCCCGGCATGCTGTCCAATGAAGATCTGCGGCATTTAAAAGAAATCTTTATGGATGTAAAAACAAAAATGACCTTGCTGCCGGATTATTCAGAACGGCTTGAAGGCCCGTCCTGGGTGGAGTACCAGGCCATCCAGCAGGGCGGCACACCCATCCGGGCCATCCAGGAAATGAATCTGGCCACAGCGTCCATGGAATTTGGCTCTATTCTTGGAAGTGTGAGAAAAAAAGGCGAGAAAACAGCCGGTTCCTGGCTGGAACATAATTTTGATATCCCCTGTGTCTCCCTGGGGATTCCCATGGGGGTCAAAGCCACTGATCTGTTCTTTTCACACCTGGAACAGCTGACGTTAAAAGTCATCCCGGAAAAATACAAGCGCCAGCGCGGGCGACTCATTGATTCCTATGTGGACGGTAACAAATATGTTTCCAAAAAAAGAGCCATTGTATACGGCGAAGAAGATTTTGTTACTGCCATGGCAGGCTTTCTTGCCGAAATCGGGGTTATCCCGGTTTTGTGCGCTTCCGGCGGAAAAAGCGGTCTGTTAAAACAGGCTTTGGATGAAATCATTCCTAAAAATATTTTAAAACAGGTGTCTGTTCACCAGGGAATGGATTTTACGCAAATGGAAAAACATGCCAGAGAACTTGCCCCTGATTTTGCCATTGGAAACTCAAAAGGCTACCCCATGGCACGGCATCTGGGTATCCCCCTTGTCAGGGCCGGGTTTCCCATCCATGACCGGGTGGGCGGGTCCCGCATCCTCCACATCGGGTACAAAGGAACCCAGCAGCTGTTTGACACCATTGTGAACACACTGCTCCGGAAACGTCAGGATACATCAGACATTGGCTACGCATATATGTAAACATAAGGACACGAAAAATGAATATAGAAAATCACCCCTGCTTTAATCCAGATGCCTGCAAGAGCTATGGCCGCGTTCACCTTCCGGTTGCACCGCGCTGTAATATCCAGTGTAATTTCTGCAACAGAAAATTTGACTGCGTCAATGAAAGCCGGCCCGGCGTCAGCAGCGGCATTCTGTCCCCTTACCAGGCCATGGAATATTTAAAAAAAGTCATGGCTGCCAAAAAGAATATCTCGGTTGTGGGCATTGCAGGCCCGGGAGATCCCTTTGCCAACCCTGAAGAGACATTGGACACCATCAAAATGGTCAATGAAACCTGGCCGGACATGCTGCTGTGCCTGGCCACCAACGGCCTGAATCTGCCCGATTATCTGGATGAAGTGGCAAAGGTCAATGTCAGTCATGTCAGCATTACCGTTAATGCGGTTGATCCTGTGATTGGTGAAAAAATATATGCCTGGGTGAGAACCGGCAAAAAATCCCTGTCTCCGGAAAAAGGCGCTCGCCTGCTTTTAGAGCGGCAGATGGAATCCATCAAAGGCTTAAAAGAACGCGGCATCATTGTCAAAGTAAACACCATTGTTCTGCCCGGCATCAACGATCACCATGTCACAAGAATTGCAGAACGCATGTCCCAGATGGGTGTGGACCTGCTCAACTGTATGCCCTATTACCCCAATGAAGGCTCCAATTTTTCCCATCTTAAAGAACCTTCAAAACAGGAGATTGCAAAAATCCAGGCCCGGGCAAAAAAATACATACCCCAGATGATGCACTGCAAACGCTGCCGCGCCGATGCTGTGGGCATGCTGGATGACGCACCCGACATGTCTTTGCTGAACAGCCTTCAGGATTGCGCAACCTTAAAAGAACCCACAGCCGTTGAAATTCCTGAAACCATACCCGGTGCAGAAAAAATCACGGGCACAACCGGCATCCTGCCCTATGTTGCGATTGCCACCAGAGAAGGCGTGCTTATCAACCAGCACCTGGGCGAAGCCACTTTCCTGTCCATTTATGATATTAACAAAGATACTCCCACACTGATTGAACACCGGGAAATGCCCGAACCCGGCCAGAAGGAATTTCGATGGAATGCCATGGCCCAGAAACTTGCAGACTGTCATCTCATTTTAGTCAGCGGAGTGGGAAACTCGCCCAAAAGAATCCTCACAGATAAGGGATATCAGATTCTCATGGTTGAAGGCCTGATTGATGAAATCCTGATGGCTGTAAAAAATAAACAGAACATGAACCATTTGATTAAAAGAGAACCGTTTCGATGTGATGCTTCCTGCTCCGGCGCAGGAATGGGATGCATGTAAAAAAACCAACAGGAGAAAAATAACAATGGAAAAACCAGAACACCACATACTTGTATGCGCAAGTTTTAGACCCACAGGAGAACCCAAAGGAAAATGTCACCGGAAAAATTCCATTAATTTTCTGGCCTATATTGAAAATGAAATCATTGACCGGGGACTTGAAAACGTCATTGTCTCATCCACCTGCTGTCTGAAAATGTGCGATGAAGGCCCGGTCATGGTGGTGTATCCCCAGAACACCTGGTACGGAAATGTCGAATCAGAAGATGCCATTGATGAAATTCTGGATGCCATTGAAGATGGCAAAATTGCACAGGAATATCTGCTGGAATAAACCCGGAGAAAAACATCATGGGAACACTGAACTGCTCACGAAAAATATGGATGGTGGATACCACCCTTCGGGATGGAGAACAGGCGCCGGGTGTTGTCTTTAATACAACGGAGAAACTGAATATTGCCACAGCCCTTTGCGACATCGGAATGGATGAGATAGAAGCAGGCATTCCGGCCATGGGAGATCAGGCCTGCCAGGACATCAAACAGATCATGGCGCTGAATCTGCCCTGCATGCTTTCCTCCTGGTGCAGGGCAGACCCAAAAGATATTGAAAAAGCAATATCCTGCGGCACGCCGGGCGTTCACATCAGTTTTCCGACATCTTCTGTACTTTTAAAAACCGTTGATAAAACTGAAAGCTGGGTCCTGGAAACACTCCGGGACCTGGTGGGGTTTTGCAGAACATATTTTGACCAGGTATCTGTGGGGGCACAGGATGCCACCCGCACCCGTGGGGATTTTTTGCATTTGTTTGCCCAGACAGCGTTTGACCAGGGCGTGGACCGTCTGCGACTGGCCGATACCGTCGGGATGATCAGCCCCATGGCAGTCATATCTCTGGTAAAAAAAGTGAAACACGCCGCCCCCATGCTGGGTCTTGAATTCCACGGGCATAATGATCTGGGCATGGCAACGGCCAATGCTGTCAGCGCTGTGGAAGCCGGGGCAGATGCGTTAAGCGTCACCGTAAACGGTTTAGGCGAGCGGGCCGGCAATGCCGCTTTGGAAGAAGTGGTCATGGCCTTGTTTGAAATCGGTGGTTATACGGGTTGTATCCGTACAGATAAAATCAAAAATTTATGTGATCTGGTAACTAAAGCTTCCGGAATCACCCTTTCCGATTCAAAACCTGTTACGGGAAAAAATGTCTTCTGCCATGAATCCGGCATTCACTGTTCCGGACTGTTAAAGGATGCCTCATCTTATCAGCTGTTTGCACCGGAACGCGTTGGCCGCACAAAAACACAATATGTTATTGGATATCATTCAGGAAGTGCTTCCATTGAACACGCCATAAAAAATCTGGGCATCCATATAGATAAAACTACGGCCGGAAAACTTCTACCCCTTGTAAGAAAAACCGCCAGACAGCAAAAATCTTTCCTGACACCTTCCCAGTTAAAAGATTTATACCTTGGTGTAAAAGAATAACAGGCCAAAAAAAATGCAAGTATTCATAAATTCCAACAGTATGAAAAAGATCTCTTTCATTATAAAATATTTACATATATTGGAAATATTGATACGAATTTAACTGACATATAGTGTTTTTAAGAAATGAAAGTCGTAGGAGGGAAATAAGCATGAAAATCGAATCGATAAGGCTAAAGAATTTTAAAGCCTTTAAAAATGCAGAAATAAAGGATTTGCCAAATTTCTGCGTTATTGTTGGAGCGAATGGTACAGGGAAAAGCTCAATTTTCAGTGTTTTCGGTTTTCTGCGTGATGCTCTTACTACAAACGTGAATACTGCTCTAATGAGGCTTGGAGGAAGCCGGGGATTTCAAGAAGTACGTAGTCGAGATTCCAAGGGATCGATAGAGATCGAATTAAAATTCCGAGCAGAACCAGAAAGCCCATTAACAACTTATTTTTTGCAAATTGGTGAAATAAAAGGAAAGGGAATAATTGAGCGGGAGATATTGAAATATAGAAGAGGAAGTAGTGGCCAGCCCTGGCACTTTCTTGATTTCAATCGAGGAAAGGGTACCGCAGTTACTAATGAACTTGATTCTGTGACTGATGTAAAAGATTTGAATAGAGAAGAGCAGACTTTGAAATCTCCTGACATTCTTGCGGTTAAAGGATTAGCTCAGTTCGCAAGATTCCCTGCTGTTATGACACTCGGAAATCTTATTGAGAATTGGCATGTTTCGGATTTTCATATTAGCAAAGCAAGGCCCGAACAAGATGCGGGATATGCCGAGCATTTGTCTCGTGAAGGTGAGAATCTATCATTAGTCATTCAGTATTTGCATAATCATCATGAAAAGATTTTTCAAAAAATTCTTAATCTACTTAGAAGAAGAGTTCCAGGAATAAGCAATGTCGACTCCAAAACGACTGAAGAGGGACGAGTTCTTCTGAAGTTTCAGGATGGTGTCTTTGAAGACCCCTTTCTTGCTAGATATGTTTCTGATGGCACTATTAAAATGCTTGCTTATCTAACGCTTTTATATGATCCAAACCCGCATCCATTACTCTGTGTGGAGGAACCCGAAAATCAACTTTATCCTAAACTTCTATGGGAACTAGCTGAGGAGTTCAGAGCTTATGCTAATCGTGGGGGTCAAGTCTTTGTCTCAACACATTCTCCAGATTTTTTAAATGCCACCAGGATAGACGAAGTGTTTTGGTTGGTAAAAAAAGATGGCTATTCTCAAATTAGACGTGCAAAGGATGACAAACAAATAGTTGTGTATATGGCTGAAGGCGATCAGATGGGCTATCTCTGGGAGCAAGGTTTTCTGGAAGGAGCTGATCCTGCATGAAAACTATCGTTTTTTTTCTTGAAGAACCTTCGGCAAAGGAAATGCTTGCGGGTGTTCTTCCTCGAATGCTGCCTGAAAATATTCAGATCCGTTATATAGTGTTTCAAGGAAAACAAGATTTAGAAAAAAACTTAAAATTAAAGTTGCGCGGATGGAGAACTCCTAATTGCAGTTTCATTATTATGCGTGATCAAGATTTAGGAGATTGTAAAACGATTAAATCAAAATTAATCAAACTTTGTGAAGAGGCCGACAAGAATGAAGCGATAGTAAGAATTGCCTGCCATGAGTTGGAGAGTTTCTACCTTGGAGATCTGGCTGCTGTCGAAAAGGGACTTGGCTTAAAGGGAATTGAAAAACAGCAACAGCGCAGAAAGTTTAGAGATCCTGACTCTATTGCGAGTCCATCTGATGAATTGTTGAAACTTACTAAAAATATATACGACAAAGTTTCTGGCTCTCGCGCTATTGCCCCTCATCTATGCTTAAAATCCAATGGCTCAAAAAGTTTTAAAGTGCTTTTATCCGGGATCAATAGCCTGATTAAAGCGTCAAAGGGTAAAATTTAGCACTCAAGTATTGTCCAATGTATAACCGCATAAAAAGCCCCCAAGATTACCCCTGTTATGCTGCTTTGAAAATGGGCTGGGCGATCGATCATGCCATCCCTTTTATGGCCTTGCTCAAATCCTTTGCAGTTTTCGGCGGTTCAACAAAACCCGGTTTATGGACCATTGATATGGCATCTGACGGACAGCCGGATGCACATACCGCACATCCAAAACACCGGTCTATGTTGACATGGGGCAGATCATCGTCTCCCATGGCAAGCGCCTCGGACGGACATCTGGACAGGCAGGTTTCGCACGCCACACAGGCATCTGGATCAAACTGGGGTTTAAACCCGGAATCCATGATCAAAGACGGCCTGGCAAGCTTTAATGCCTGGGTGACTGGTGTGCAGTGCCAGCGGTCGCAATTGCAGATAAATCCGATGCCGTCAGCCATATTCTGGCTCATGTGTATTAACCCGGCTGCTTCAGATTTATCCAGCACTTCCCTGGCCTCTTTTTTGGAAACCTTTCTGGCCCCAAGGCGCTCTATGGCAAATTGAGCTGAATTACCAAACTGCATGCAGGTATCTGTCGGCATGCCATGAATATCTTCACCCCGTAACAGGGCGGCATGGCGGCAATAACAGGCGCCAATGGCAATCAGTTCATTCTCGTCTATATAGGTCTGGACCTGGTCATAGGTATGGACGACATCTTCAGGGTGAACCGTGCTGTCTACCGTAATGACCCGGATGCCGGAAACCGCAGGAAGCGGATGATCTTTTTCAATCCTGTTGACGGCTGTCTTGTATGCATGAATCAATCTGGCAATTTTTTTGTCTCTTTCGGTAATTCTTCCCGGCATAAACTGGAATTCCAAAATACCGATCATAAACCGCGCACTTTTATAAAACACCGTACCATCCACGGTCACACCCACGCAAAGCCCTTTGTTCGACATTTCTTCAAGTATCGTCTCGATCTTTTTTTCATCCTGGCCCATGATCTGTGCCATCTGAGATGCTGTAAACGGCCCCTTTGGCATGGCATTATTCACCTGGGCCTCTTCAGGTGTAAACAATTCTTCAACCATTTCAAAAAATTCAGGTATATCTGCTCCGGAGTATGCACCCCCCCTGGATTTCATCACCTCTAACAGCTCTTTGTACACGTCTTTTCCCATTGTTTTATTCCCCCTGGTTATTTTTGCGCCCTTGCGTTAATTTTTCTATACCAATCGGTATGTCGTGCCCGATGATAGATACGTTCACAATATCACCACTTTTCAGGTTACATCTGGTATGAATATACCGACTGGTATTTTACGTCAAGGGGTTTTTATTTTAAGTGAAAGAATGCTGGAAAACTATCCTTGCTAAAAACTTGTTTTCAGAGACTTAACAGGATAAATTACAATTCCGGCTGATGGCATTGCACAAAAATTTTTTTTATAAAAACGGAGATCCTGATGAAAAAAACAAATATCATTCACGAAATTAATATTATTCACGAGATCAATATCATTCAGGCAGACAAAAACAGTCGCAGACAGATCACAGACTATATCATTGACGAAGATATTCTGGATATCTACGTCAATCATGAAAAATCGTTTCAGATGGTTTTTTCCATGACAGATACACAGAATCTTGCGGCGGGTTTTTTATTTACCCAGGGCATTGTCCATCAAAAAACAGATATCAAAAGCATAGATATGCTGGAAGAAAAAAAACAGTGTCATATTCAGCTGGATGCCAAAGCATTAAAAAGACTTGTTGATTTTAAAAATGGGCTTCAAATCAAAGGCTCCAGCGGCGGCAGTTTGCTGCAAGATAAAACAGCCGGAATCAGCATCAGTCAAAACACAGATTTTACCATAAGCGTTGACCAGGTAAATACCCTGATCCAGATGCACCATGATCACTCTGAACTGTTCCAGAAAACCGGTGCTGTCCACAGCGCAGGCCTTTGCAGTCCAGATGCAGTTTTATCGTATTTTGAAGATATCGGCCGTCACAATGCCCTGGACAAACTGGCAGGCCATGTTCTTTTAAATGACATTGAAACATCCCAAAAGATAGCAACCGTAAGCTGCAGGATGTCCCTGGAGATTGTCGGCAAAATCATCCGGACAAGGATTCCTGTGATGATTTCCAATGCCGCCCCCACCCTTGGCGCTGTAAGGCTGGCGGACAAATCAGGTTTAACCATCATTGGCTTTGCAAGAAATAACCGGTTTAATATATACACCCATGAAGAACGGGTACGTTAAACAAAAATATCAGGCAAGTGCAAGCCCGGTTCGAACCTCACTTTTTTTATCTTTTGAATACAGCAGTTCAACCAGTTTCAATGCAAATTCACACGCAGTTCCAGCGCCTTTGCTGGTGATGCAGTTGCCGTCCACAACCACATTTTCATTCAGCGTATTTCCATTATCAATAAACTGTGAAAAAGACGGAAAACAGGTTACCTTTCCCGGTGTCACCAGCCCGTAATGATGCAGGACAACTGCAGGGGAGGCGCAGATGGCTGCATAATATCTGTTCTGCTGTGCCTGTCGTTTTAAAAGGAGTTCCAGGATTTTTGAATCCCGGAGATTTTGCGCCCCCGGAACCCCGCCGGGCAATACAATCAGATCAAAGTCTTCCTCCATGCAGTCCTTTATCAGACAATCGGCCTTAAACTCCAGACCTTTGGAAGCCCTGATCATCATCTGATCCACGGAAGCCACGGTCACCCGTGCTCCGGCCCGCCTGAGCACATCAATAATGGTCACGGCCTCCATCTCCTCTATGCCCTGGGCCACTGAAACAAGCACTTTTTTCTCCATGTCATTCCCCTTTGTTTTCTTTTTCCAGAGCCTCTTGTCTTTCCTTTTTCTTTTTCAAATAATATTTTCGATTCTGCTCCTTGATTTTACCCTTATTATTGGCCCTGAACTGTCTTTTCTTCTCCAGAATTTCATCCCGGTTTTCATGATAATACGCCTTTACCCGGTCAATGACTTTTTTACGATTTTTCCTGTATCGTTTACGATCCCTTTCATTTTCCTTTTTGCGATTATTTCTGTACCATTCAGTATGCAGTCTGGACAACCGCTCTTTGTTGTCCAGCCAGTATTGCTGACGATATTCTTTTCTTTTTTTTATCCGCTCTTCCTTAATTTTTATCTCTTCGGGACCTAATTCCTCGTCATCATCTTTCTGATACACCATCTGCTGACAAAAAACACATTGCCCGCTTGACACATATCTGGGAGATATGTGACCGTATTTGCAGGGTTTTCCCGTAAAATAATGCGTGTGCCCGGCTTCTTTTGCCTCTTTTTTTCGACCAAACATCTGATCCGCTGTCAGATTGTTTGTCCCATAGGTTTTTTCATTCATTTTTTTTGAATCCAAAATAAAAGTTAGGTTTTTTGCATCAACCAACAAATTTTTGTTAAATAAAATATTAGAACTGGTCAGATTTATTTTTTTAAGATAAATATAAGCATACAATTATGCAAGTAATATATTATTTTTTTTAACATTCTGCCAACTAAAATTTAGAAAAAAGGGAGAGACATGCTCAATTTTAATTATCAAAATCCGACACGGATATTATTCGGAAAAAACCAGATTAAAAATATCAACAAGCACATCCCCACAGGCTCGAAAGTTCTGATAACATACGGTGGTGGAAGCATTAAAAAGAACGGAATTCTGGATGCTGTCAAAGCCGCCCTTGCCGGATATGATTTGTCAGAATTCGGCGGGATAGAGCCCAATCCTTCCTATGAAACCCTGATGAAATGTGTCAAACAGATTCATGATTCAAAGGTGGATTTTATTCTTGCGGTGGGCGGCGGATCTGTCATTGACGGAACCAAATTCATTGCAGCGGCTGTCCCATATGAGGCAGATCCTTCAGAGATTCTTTCCACCTTCGGATACAAGATCAAAACCGCACTTCCCTTTGGAACCGTTCTCACCCTGCCTGCAACCGGTTCTGAAATGAACTGCGGATCTGTCATCACCATTAAAGCCACCCATACCAAGATTCCGTTTTCAAATCCGGCGGTGTATCCTGTTTTTTCCGTGCTTGATCCAGAAACCACCTATACGCTTCCGCCAAAACAGGTCAGCAACGGGGTCATTGATACTTTTGTCCATATTATCGAGCAGTATCTGACCTATCCTGTGAATGCCAAAGTTCAGGACCGTTTTGCCGAAGGCCTGCTGTTGACCTTGATCGAAGAAGGCCCGAAAGCTCTGGCTGAACCTGAAAACTATGATGTCAAGGCAAACCTGATGTGGTGTGCCACCCTGGGGCTGAACGGACTGATCGGCGCAGGGGTTCCCCAGGACTGGGCCACCCATATGATCGGTCATGAAATAACTGCACTCCATGGTGTGGATCATGCGCAGACCCTGGCCATTGTGCTGCCGTCCCTTCTTAAAACCCAAAAAGAAAGCAAAAAAGAAAAGCTGCTGCAGTATGCGGACAGGATCTGGGGCATCACCCAGGGCAGTGATGATGAAAAAATTGATCAGGCCATTGAAAAAACAGAACATTTTTTTCATGCCATGAACATTAAAACAAAACTCAGTGATTACGGCATTGCCAAAGAATCCATTCCTGCCATCATTGAACAGCTTGCTGCCCACGGGATG
Source organism: Pseudomonadota bacterium (assembly GCA_018821535.1). GTDB lineage: Bacteria > Desulfobacterota > Desulfobacteria > Desulfobacterales > Desulfobacteraceae > Desulfobacula. The sequence continues at coordinate 16,957 of JAHJLV010000019.1, forward strand.
GTTAAATTGGGAGAGAAAAAAGAGATCACGCCGGATGTTTCCAAACAAATCCTTGAGATGAGCATATAAAAAACCATCTAACCCTGAGTGGAGTGCATCATGCCTGAATTATTCGAATCGACACAGATAAATGGAATGACGATAAAAAACCGTTTTGTCCGGTCAGCAACCTATGAGGCAATGGCAGCACCGGACGGGTCCTGCACTGAGCGGCTGAAAAACTGCATGGTTCAGCTTGCCCGCGCAGATGTCGGACTGATTATCTCCGGGCATGCCTATATTACACAACAAGGCCAGGCAGGCCCGTGTCAGCTGGGGATATATTCAGATACACTGATTGAAGGGTTAAAACATCTCACCGCATCGGTGCATGAAAATAGCGGCATTATCGCAGCACAGCTTGCCCATGCAGGCTGGAGGGGGATCGGCAAAGACGCCCATCCCCCTGTCGGCCCCTCACAGGTTTTTAAAAAAGAGGTCAAAAGAGCTTCGGCCATGACCCTTGATGATATCAGAAAAACCGTAACTGCCTTTGGCGATGCCGCACAGCGGGCTGTGGAATCAGGCTTTGATGCCATCCAGATCCATGCGGCCCACAGCTATCTGCTCAGCCAGTTTTTATCTCCATTCTATAACCAGAGAACTGACGAGTATGGCGGACCCCTGGAAAACCGGGCAAGATTTCTGCTGGAAGTATATACGGAAATCAGAAAACGGGTGGGAACTTCATTTCCGGTCATGGTTAAAATGAATTCAGAAGATTTTCTTGAAAACGGCTTTACCCCGGATGAAATGATCACGGTCTGCAGGCATCTTGAAGAAAAAGGCATAGATGCGGTGGAAATGAGCGGCGGAACCCATGATTCAGGTAAATTTCTGTTTGCCAGACCCGGCACTGCAAAATCCGAAGACCGGGAAGCCTATTATAAAAATGCAGCACAAAAATTCAAGGAACACATCAAAACGCCCTTGATTCTCGTAGGGGGATTTCTTTCCTATCCTATTGCACACAATGCTGTCAAACAAGGTTTTGCAGACTATATTGCATTTTCAAGACCATTGATCCGGGAGCCTGATCTGATCAAAAGATGGGCTGCAGGAGACACAAGAAAAGCTGCCTGTATTTCCTGCAACAAATGCTTTTCAACCCTGTTTACCGAACAGGCTCTGCATTGCGCTGCGGACAAATGAATCCAGCCGTCATTTGTTTTGATATTTTCAGACAGAATATACATGTCCTTGACCTGGCATTTGACTATCTGTCCATTGATCCGTCTGAAAAACAAAAAATCATTGACAGCCTGGAGCAAAAAGCAAAAGAAAATCCTGATATAAAAATCACTGATATTTTCAGGCAGGAAAACCTGATCTCTGATGAAGATATCGATTGCTTATCCATCTTTGATAATCACCTGCAAACCCTGTGTCAGGACAGCCAGTTCGGCAAACTTGCCATTGCCAATCATTTTGCCTCTAAAGCAGATGTGACCAGGGCACTGGAGCAGCAGAAAGACTATTTTAAAAAATACCGTATCAATATCAAACTGGGAGATATTTTAGTTGAAAATAATATTATTTCCCATACAGACCGGGTCTCAATCCTGTTGACCCAGAATCGGATCAAGGATGAAAATCTTCTCGACGCCCTGAATGATATCGGTGCAACCCCCCTGGAAAAAGAAGCGGTCAACAAAAGATTCGGCGTATTGGCGATTAAAGAGGGTCTGGCCACCATAGACCAGGTAAATGCCGCTCTGGATATCCAGAAAACTGAACAAAAAACCACGGGGAAGCCCCGGTTCCTCGGTCATATTCTTCAGGAGACGGCCAGTTTGTCCGAGGATGATATTCTAACCATACTGTCAGAACAGGCACAGTTCGAGAAAAGAAAACTGGATCTTGAAAAAGCGCTTTATACGGCCAAATCAGAAATAAAAATCGCTCAGAAACTCAACAAAATATTTAGCTGTCAGATTTCCAGGGACGGAGTGGAGGTTTTTGCAAAAAAGCTGACTGACACCCATGAGGACATTCTCACCTATGAATTTCTGATCTGGCTGAAAAGGGCCGGCATCCGGTTCGGTATTGTAAAAAACACCATCATTGAGGATTTTATTCAGAATACGGACAAAAACACCCCGGTTCTTGTGGCAAAAGGATATCCTGTTGAGCCGTGCATGAATGAAACCGTTGAATTTTATTTTGAAAATGAACAGGAAAAATCACAGAGCGTTCAAAGAGGAACGGTTCTGGCCCGGATTATTCCGGGGAAAGAAGGCCGACCGGGCAAAGATGTGCTGGGATACTTGATCAAACCGGACAAACCCGCTGCCTGCATTTTAAATGCCGAACGCGGTGTGATCCGGAAAGATTCTGTTTTTATTGCAGTGACAGACGGCATGCCTGTTTTAAAAAACGGCATCAGTCTTATGGTTGAGCCCATGACTGAGAAATCTGAAATCCAGATTATTAAAGGCAGTATCAGTGAAGACACTCAGGAAACCTACCAATCTGCAATAGTGGAATTAAAGGCAAACCTGACCCCTGATGCAATTCTAAGATGCCACTCCCTGATTCGCCAGGGTGATCTGATCGGCCGTTTCATCTGCACCGGAGATATTGATGTAAAAGGCAATATCGGAACCGATCAGATCCAGAAGGGCCAGGAATCCATCCAGGAAACAGATATTACCTGTCAGGGTTCAGTAAAAGTCAGCAAATCCATTATCAACGCCAGAATCCGGACAGGCGGCGAGCTTGTTGGTGTCAATTCAAAAATTTCGGGTTCCCGGATCATGGCGTATAGCGGCATGACACTGAAAGATGTGGTAATGGGCAAAAACAATCAACCCTCCATTCTTCAATTCGGTTTAAAACCCGGGGATAAAAGCCCGGTTATTGATCATACCATTGAAACCAAAATGGCAGAACTGCCTGTATTGAGAAAAGAAAAAGAAATCGAGGAACTGACAAAAGAATATGAAACAGAAAGGCTGCAGGAAGAAAATCACCTGACCGAACAGCAAATACTTAAAAATATCATTGAGATCATTGAAGCCCCGGAACTGTACCAGCATGAAGGTCTTGAAAACAAACTGAAATACCTGTACAGCCTGCCGGATTTTTCATCTGTGAAATCCTTTTACCTGAGACTTCCGGAAACTGAATCCGCCCTTGCATTCTGTAATCAGATATTCATATCCACAGCAAAACTGTCCCAGGACAAACTGCTGGAAGACCTGAGAAAAAAAATGGATCCTGAACCTGAACACTCAAATGAGGATGAACCTTTCATACCCAGACTGGAACAGATTGAAACCCAGTTTAAAGCCCGGCGTGCTGCCATTGAACAGGAAATTAAAAATAACTCACAGAATATTGAAAAAATTGAAAATGAAATCAGGGAACTTTCTGTTTTGAAAGAAAAGCTTAACGCCGTCCACCTGAAGTCTGTGAGCAAAGCCACCGCAACAGTAAAAATAAAGAATCAGTGTGAAAAAGGGACCATTATTAAAGGCAGGATCGCCCGGCTGGTCCTTGAAAAATCAATTTACAAGGTTGAATTCAAGGAAGTCACGGACCCGAGAACCGGTACAGTCTCCATTGTCATTAACGCCTATTGATCTTTTTTAAATATTGATCCCTGTTTAAATCCTGCTGATGGATCCCCTTATTTATCCAGCTTGAACTGTGTCATCATTTCTTTTAATAAACCTGATAATTCTGCCAGCTCATCGGCTGTCTGCTTGACGGATCTGCTGCGACCGGATATCTGTTCTGCGGATTGACTGACCGCAGAAATATCCCTTGCCACCTCTGAGGCTACTGTCGAACTCTGGGCAACATTTTCCGTCGCTTCTGCAACACCTAAGGATGCCTGGGAAACATTCTCGGCAATTTCATGGGTAACAGCAGACTGTTCTTCAACCGCTGCTGCAATAGATGAAACAATATCATTGACATCATTGATCACGCCGGAAATTTTACTGATTTCCAATATAGCCTCATCCGTAGAATCCTGCATACGTTTAATTTTTTCACTGATTTCTTCAGTTGCTTCAGCCGTTTGTCTGGCAAGCTCCTTGATCTCATTGGCAACGACCGCAAAGCCTTTACCGGCATCTCCTGCCCTGGCAGCCTCAATGGTTGCATTCAAAGACAGAAGATTGACCTGATCTGAAATATCATTTATCGTTTTGGTCACAAGTCCGATCTCTTTGGCAGCCTTCCCTAATGTTTCAACTTTTGCAGATGCACTCCGGGCCTGTTCCACAGCACCGGATGTAATCTCTCTTGATTTTTCAGAATTCCTGGCAATTTCGTTTATGGTAGCACTCATCTCTTCAGCTGCCGCTGATACGGAATTGATATTGGTTGAAGTTTCCTCTACAGCAGCGGCCACAGAATTCATGTTGCTGCTCATCTCCTCGGCTGCTGCGGCAACTGAAACAGACAGTTCAGATGTGCCCTGGGACTCTTTAAACAAGGCACCTGATGTGTCTGTCAGGCTGTTTGAAGAAATATTGAGCGTATCCACGCTCTCATTTATTTTTGCGATCATCTTTCGTAAAGTCTGGGCCATATGATTCAGGGACATGGACAAATCCCCGATTTCATCTTTCTGATCAATTTCAAGGTTCTGACTCAGATCACCATTGGCTATCTTGTCTGCAAAAGACACGCCTCTGACAATGGGCCGGGTGATCATCCGGGTGACAAGAAAGAAAACGCCTGCTGCCAGCACAACACCTATCAGCACAATTAAAATGGCCTTTAATACCCGGGATCGGAGTGCTGCATCTGCAGCATCCAGAGACTGAATAATTTCAAACGCCCCGTGGATTTCCCCTTCTTTCCAGTTTTCAAGTTCTCCGCCGGTGGGATCCTTTCCGTCATCACGTCCCCAGATGGTTTCAGACTGTGCCGGATCACCATGACACACAAGGCATACCCTGGAAAGCCGGACCGGAAGAAAATACCGGACAGCATTGTTCTGTTCATCAATCACATAATATTCATTCAGATTTTCCTGTTTTATTTTCTCTAACGCCGGGCCCTCAATTTTTATTTCCTGCCCATAATCAGGTTCATTTTCCGGATTCCGGGGATTGAATTTTGGTACCCGGAATGTATATCCCCCTTGTTGGGCTTTTCTCATGGATGCCTTCCAGGCGGAGACGACCGGAATCATGGCCAGCATCTTTTCCCGGTTCCCCTCATCTGCAAGCACTTTCATCTGTTCGGTTGAAAAAAGTCCCAGCCGCCATTTTTCTTCCATCTCTTCCCGCACAGATTCGGAAACCAGACAGATGGCTCTTGCTTTTTCAACAAAAGACGCCACTGTCTGCTGTTGATCACTTTTATAATAGAGAAAAAACAATACAGCCGCCAGCGTAATCATTGTGCAGACCCCAACCGATAAAAATTTGATCAGTATTGGTAAATTTTTAAATCCCAGCATTTTTTCTCCTCTAAAAACAGTGAAATGGTTGTTCCTGGATAAAAATAAGCCCTGGCGCTACAATTGTTCTGAAAATGTTTTGAAAAATAAAAATCAAGAAATACTTGAAAAAATTAACAGAAAACAAACGGTTTTACAATACATATGACACTTATTATTGCACAGATGAACTGAATTCTTAATCCTGTGCAAGACGCTCTGGATATTAAATATTTCAATACTGTTCAAAACATATATCTGAATTATCAATTTGAAACTTATTCGATTTTTATATATTTGATTTACCCTGATGAAGTATAGAAAAGTAGATAAATACGGTTGCTAAAAACCTTCAGGAGAACAAAATGCAGGCTTTTCCAAAAAGACAATGAGTATTTTTCAGTAGCACTGCCCGTGTCCGGCAGATGCAGACTATTTTTGGGAAAGCACTTGCTGCCATGTATTAATATCCTGACAGACAGATAATTCCCTTTTGTATCAGGGCATGGGCTTGAATAGATTAAAAATTCAACCCTTGGAGGGAATATTGTCATGCTGGATATCTTACGGCTTGAAAAAAACGAAAACGGGATCAGACAGAAAGTCAAAGAACTGGTCCCCGATGGCAATCTGAGTGCCTGCCTTACCTGTGGTGCCTGTTCCGGTGGCTGTCCTGCCACAGGCATCATGGAGATGGATCCGCGAAAATTTATACGCATGGCCGTTCTGGGCATGGATAAAGAACTTGAACGACATCCCTGGGTGTGGGACTGCACCATGTGCAAACGGTGCTATGATGTCTGCCCCATGCGTCTGAATATCCCCCAGCTTATCTACTATCTTAGATCACAATGGCCCCGTGAAGAACGCCCCAAAGGAATTTTAGGGTCCTGCGACCAACATGTCAGATCCCGGGGCGGGGCCATGGGCGTCCCGATTGAAGATTTCAGATTCACCGTGGAAGACCTGGCTGAGGAATGCCGGGAGCAGGAAGGTTTTGAAGACCTGAAAGTGGATATCGACCGGGAAGGTGCATTTTTTGCCCTGAACCAGAATTCCAGGGAACCGGTTACAGAACCGGATGAACTGCTTCCGCTGTGGAAAATCCTGCATAAGGCAGGAGCGGACTGGACATATTATTCCGAGTACTGGGGCGGAGAAAACTACTGCATGTTCCTGGCAGATGATGACTCCTGGGAAAAAATTGTAAGGGCCCAGGCAGCCCATATTGATAAACTGGGATGCAAGGTGTTTATCAATACGGAATGCGGTCATTCCTTTTTTGCTGTCTGGTCAGGTCTCCAGAAATTCAACATCCCCCACAATTTTGAATTTAAAAGTATTGTGGAATACTATGCCCGGTGGATCAGGGAAGGAAAACTTGATGTCAATTCCAGGTGGAATGAAAACAATATCAAGTTCACCGTGCAGGACCCCTGCAACGTTGTTCGAAAATCCCTGGGAGACCGCTTTGCAGATGATCTGCGATATGTTGTAAAAAAAGTGGTGGGTGAAGAAAATTTTGTGGATATGACACCCAGCAAATCCAATAACTACTGCTGTGGCGGTGGCGGCGGCGCGCTTCAGGCAGGCTTCAATGAAGACCGCCGGCAATACGGAAAAATAAAATTCGACCAGATCATGGCCACCGGTGCCACATATGTGGTGACGCCCTGCCATAACTGTCATGCCCAGATCGAAGATCTGGCCCATCATTTCAATGCACAATACCATACCGTCCATTTGTGGACACTGATCTGCCTTTCCATGGGCATTCTCGGTGAAAACGAACGGACATACCTGGGCCCGGATCTTGCCGGATACGGGCTTTAATAAAAATCACAGGCCAAAAAAGCAAAACTATAGAATTTTCAAGGAGATGTTTATGAATAACAATAAAACCATCGGGTCCGTTCTTGTCACAGGCGGTGGTATTGCCGGAATTCAAGCGGCGCTGGATCTTGCGGATTCAGGATATTATGTTTACATCGTTGAGCAGACACCATCCATTGGCGGGGCCATGTCCCAGTTAGACAAAACCTTTCCCACCAATGACTGCTCCATGTGCATCATGTCACCCAAACTGGTTGAAGTGGGACGACATGTCAACATTGAACTGATTACTTACGCAGACATTGAATCAGTTGAAGGCCAGGCCGGTCACATCAAGGTTAAAATCAGAAAACGGGCCCGAAGCATAAAACCGGAATTGTGTACCGGATGCGGCGCCTGTGTTGAGGCTTGCCCGGTAACACAGCAGATTGCCTGATTATGAGGAGAGATAACGATGAGTAATATGACTGCTCAACAAGATACGATTGAACAAGAAATCGATTATCTGGTGCTGGACCAGATG
>JAHJLV010000073.1 GCA_018821535.1 Pseudomonadota bacterium
GATAACTTCCACAAGAGGCAGGGCATACACTATAATCCAAATAACCCGCCTCGCAAGAACCATTACAACAATTTCCATCCCCGCATTCATTTTGATCTATTTCGCAATCAGAACATTTGTTAGGTTCATTGATGTCGCATGCGCCTGAACAGCAAACCGTTCCGCAAGGTGTTTGATCAACAGAACATTGGCTTGACTGGCAAGTACAGCTTGCTGGATCGCAAGTTAATTCGTTAACACACATATTATTATCAGCTTGACAGCCGGCTTGCGCTAAATCACTGTCGCAAGGATCTCCAACACCGCTTCCGCCTGTGCTAAAATCCCATTCATAAACACTGCTTTGAACATTAATGTAACATGCATTTTCATCTGTTTGACATCTCCCAGCTTCAGAACTTCCTGCTGGACAACAAACATCTGTTCCACCGCAATCGCTATTTTGCGCGCATTCCCCTACTGTAAAATTAATTCCATTACCAGCATTTCCACTTTGAACAACTTTTACTGGTCCGGTAACGGCTTGTTGATGCACTATTGTTTCTATTTTGTCAGCATTTTCGTTTCCGTCTTGTCCCCAAAGCACTATATTATTTGTTTGATCTTTATTTACGCTAAATCTAATCAAGCCGGTTGATTGATCTCCAAAATATTCTCCCCACAAACTAATCGCGCTGTTATTTGCGCCTATAACTGGATCAATTTTGCATAAACTTGGCGAAAGATCTAATGCTAAAGAAACTTGAAATTCAGATGGAGAAAGCTCGCCAGTATTTATAGCTGGATTATCTGCAGTCGGCGTCCCTATTTGCATTGTTAAAATATAATTTCCATCCGCGATAACTTCTGGAACTTTAATAATAATTTGATTATCAGACCAAATGCTGTCTTCGCAAATTTGTGGAAAACTATAATTAGCTTCCGCGCCAGTTTCATCTCCAAAAAAAACTTTACTGCTTCCTTGTAATCTGCCAAAATTACTGCCATAAATAGTTACATATTGCCCTGGCGCGCCTTGAACTGGTTCAAAATAAGCAATAGACGGGCCTGCTTTTGGTTCTTTATTTGTTGTAAAATCTAAATAATTACTATTTATCCCATTATTATTTAAAACAAAAGTAGTGGTTCGGCCTGTTTTAATATTTGGCGTTTGCGCGATTCCTTGTAAATTAGAACTAAAAACAGAATTTAAGCCAGCTATATTATTTTTCACATTGCCAAAATAAGCCACGTTTCCGGATAAGTTTATGCCATAATAAATAATTTCTTCATTCATTATTCCGGAATCCGGATCTAATTTGCAAAGTCCAGGTCTTTCTATATTATTAACTATAAAATCAACTTGTGGACCTGTTGCGTCATTTGTTACATCCCAATATCCATTTTGAGAAGTTATTTTAATTATTGTTTTATCTCCAACATTTAATCCTGTTGGCATTACAACAATAATTTGACGGTCCTGCCATGAGCTGTCGCAATTCGCGTTAACAGTGTTTGCTAATTCAGCGTTAATCCATGTAGTTTCGCTGTCATTAGAGAATTGCACAGTTCCCGGAGTTTCTCCAAAATATCTCCCGCCAATAGTTACTAAATTGCCTACTGCGCTGTTAGCTGTATCTACATTGCAAGTAGACGCGCAGTCGCTATTGTCTGTACAAAATTTATTAACATCATTTTCGCAAAAACCGCCAATCGGAGTTATCCAATCAATAATAGGTTTTGACTCGCAAATACAACCATCTGTCTTGCAATCGCAAAATTGAGTAGAGCACAAACTATCATCACAATTAATATTATCTATCATACATTCATTCGGCTCTGTTTTATTGCAAGGCCCTCCTGAGCATGATAAACAATCCACTCCTCCACAGTCAACATCTTCTTCGTCAGCATCTTTCGCTCCATTGCAACAATGCCCTGGCTTGATTGTCGTGGTAAAATTAGCGCTTCCCACCGCATTTGCCATGTCCATTACTTCTGCTGTAAAAGTATATTCTGCTCCAGCCATCATTCCAGAAGTGTCGTATTTATGGCTGGCTGATTGAAATTTTTGCGTATTTCCAGGTTCAGTGTAAACAGGCAATGAAAAACCGCTATGATAAAAATTGATTGCTGAAATTCCAACATCATCTCTTCCCCACGCGCCTACAGTATTAGCGTCTTCTAATAAACTTCCGTCATCTTCACATATTTGTTCAGGATAAATTCCAGCTGTTGGCGGTCCGCTATCAATTGAATCGCTTGTGCTAAATTCAAATTTGCACGCATTACCAACGCACTCTAAACTTTGTCCATCAGCAGAAATAATGCCGCTATTGCTATTTATATTTACTTCAAATTTACTCCATTCATCAAAACAATTTTGAGTGTTATTTTCGTCTCCGCAGTCAGCTAAAGCTTTAAAATTAATTTCTTTTTTACTTACAGCAATAGCAACATCACCTGAAATTACTATTGGGCCAACTGATGTTCCGTCTAAATTTTCAGGAGTAATATTTTCAGCAATTTTCTTTATTTTAAAATTACTACCAGCGCCAACACCATCATCCAATAACTTATTAAAAAATGCTTTTACTGTTATGTTTCTAACTTGATTTATTGCTTGATCATATGGCACGGTTTTAGAAATATAAAAAGTATTATTATCACCGCCTCCGCAATCAGAGCCAACGCACGATCCCCAAACTCCAGCAGAGCAAGTTTTTATTCCACCGCATCCGCAGCTCGCTGTATCTCCATCAACGCATGGTCCTCCGCCTGTTGTTGCGTCTAATAATTTATTCAAAACCAAACTAACAATAGCAAAAGATAATAAAATAATTATCAAGCCAATAACAGCGTTTTTTAATATTGCTTTTGCCTTGTTAATTCTTTCATCGTCTCCATCTGCTGTCATATACATCCAGCCAGCGTACATTGTTAATATAACAGCGATTATGCCTAAAAATCCTAAAAAGATTTGTATAATCCTTGCAACCATTACTCTTGGGTCGCCTCCTCCTAAACCAATAACGCTTCCTATATTTCCTCCCTGCCCGCCCCAAACATCAACATTGTCAGCCATAGCAAAATTAGCCATTGAGAAAGTAATGGATAAAAGAAAGACTAAGATTATTATAGATTTTATTATTTTTTTTGACATTAATTTTTAAAATTGTTATAATAAAATTATGCAGTTATCTAATTCACAAATTAATAAACTATCTGATATTTGCTCCAATATTGGAATGGTTTCTCTAGCTTCAATAGCTTTACCAACTATTTTTACTCAAACTAATGCATTATTAACATGTTCTGGACTAATCATGACTATTTTGTTTTGGTTATTCAGTATTTTGTTATTAAAATAATATGATGACTTTTTATCTTATTCTAGCTATTGTTGGATTAGCTATAGCAATAATAGTATATCCAACTTTAATAGCTAGAAACAAAAAATAATATTTTAGCCAATTGTCTGAACCACTGATTTTCACATGATTTTACTGATTACACATGATAAATTAATTAATTAATTAATTAATTAATTAGTTTCTGTGTAAAAATGCAATAACAATCGTTTTTAACAGCAAGGCAGTACAAGAATAGTGTCATTGCGAGCGAAGCGAAGCAATCTTGTCCTTTGTCGCACTAAAAACGAGATTGCTTCGTCGCTTCATTCGCTTCGCTCATTTCGCTTCTCGCAATGACAGCGTTATTGGATTGTTTTATTGTTAAAAACGATTTAGTTATTAAATTACAATGTTTTTTTAATGCTTTGTGATTTAAAGAGATTATTTAGTTTTTACACAGGAACTAAATTAATTAAAATCAGTGTAATCATGTGCTAATCAGTGAAAATCAGTGGTTCAGACACTCGCTCCCAGC
>JAHJLV010000020.1 GCA_018821535.1 Pseudomonadota bacterium
GCTTTTGAAAAAATTTCTTGTTTTTTAACATAATATGATGTATAGAAAAGGGAAATTTTAACGATGGAGAATATATAATGATCCCTGAGATTGTCACACCAGAAACAAAAGATTTTACAACTGAACTTCAACAAATTGGATTGGTGCCAGAATTGCTAAGAGAAATCTCTGAAAGAATTCTGCTTGCATTCAAACAGAAGACTTCAAATGATGCTGCGGGGGCAGACGGGATATATGCCTATTTGGCAGCCGTGAGAGCTTTTCGAGATATGCTGTGCCCAATGGGATGGTCAATAGATCGTCGACACAATCTTGAAATTATAGAGAACAGAAATCTCAAAGTATCTATATCCGTTTCAAGTGGAGACAAAAACACAGGGAAGAAAGACGAAATCCCAAAAACCAAAAATCCAAAAGGTGAACAAACAAGAGAGATAGTTTATCAGAACGCCAGGAATAGTCTATTTTATGAATTCGACCAAAAACATACATCAATAATAGAAATCAAGCCGTTCTGGATTTTTCTATATCACATAGATACCAAAATATCACAAATGCGGACAGAGATTTCTCTGCCCCTCGAAATGGATTTTTATGGAACCCGAGTTGAAAATTGGGGGAAAAGAATAATTTTGAATACTATTGATTTCCCCCCGTCACCTGTGTTATCTGATCCGGATTTTGTAGAAGAGGTTGAATTCGAAATAAAACGAAGATCCAATGACAAATTATAATTCATTCAATCCAAACCGACTAAGATTTGCAAGAGAAGCGCGTGCTTTTACTATCAAAAAGCTTAGTGAAGAATTGCATATTTCTGCAAAAACATTGTCAATATATGAAAACGGCCAGCTGGAACCAAGTAAAGATGATTTATTAAACTCTTTGTCGAATATTCTGCAATTCCCAATTGATTTCTTCTTTATGGATGATGTTATTTCTCTTGAAAAAACAATTGTAAGTTTCAGATCTTTAGCAAGAATGTCAGCATCTACTAGAAACGCATCTTTATGTTCTGGCAGGCTTGCTTTAGAATTTATTGGATGGGTTGAAAATAAAATCGAATTGCCACCAAATAGTATTCCAGACTATAGATATACAGATCCTGAAGCAGCTGCATTAAAACTACGAACTCAGTGGACGATTGGTGATCGACCGATTAAAAACCTTATCCATTTGTTGGAGGCAAAAGGGGTAAAAGTTTTTTCCCTTAACAGAGCCACCTTTGATATGGATGCTTATTCGTTTTGGATTGAAAACAAAGCCTTTATATTTTTAAATACGATCAAGTCAGTTGAAAGAAGCCGATTTGACACCGCACATGAATTGGGCCATCTTGTATTACATAAACATGGCGCCCCGTCTGGTAAAATGGCTGAGATTGAGGCCAATAGATTTGCATCGGCATTTTTAATGCCTGAGAGTGATATTAGGCACAGAGCAATTCAGTATATCTCCTTATCAGACGTAATTAAGCTGAAAACTTGTTGGTTAGTATCTGCTGCCGCTTTGATAAGGCGTCTAAAAGATCTTTCAATAATTACAGAGTGGCATTACAATCGTTTGAATATCGATCTTTCTTCAGCAGGCTTTAGGGCGAAAGAACCGGACCCAATATCCATAGAATATAGAGAAAGGTCAAAACTTATCCCGATGATTTTTAAATTATTGCGGGAAGAGGGTATAACAAAAGGGATGGTTTCTAATGCCTTGGGTATATACCAAAAAGATCTGGATGATCTTTTTTTCAATCTAGCTCTTACGGGAATTGAAGGGGGGGCGTCGACTAATCCGAATGATGGTCACCGGAATCAACCCAATCTCAAACTTATTTGACTTGAGACTGGATCTTATTGCCCCAACATTGTCCCAACCAAGCGCTTTCAGCTTTATACATACTTAAGTTGGATGATTGAAACTCAAGTTTACTTGCAACTATCTTGGCTTCAATTATTAACGAAAACCGGTTTAGATTTCTTTCGGTATCGTTAAGATTTCACAGAGCAGACCATATGTCTTACTTCCTCTCCACAAACGACGGATTTAAAGGCCAACACTATTAAAAGTCCGGGAGTCATTAAACTGTTGCCAAATATTGTTCGATTGATAAGAATATCATCCATCATAGCGGTCAAGATTAATGATTTCGTCCCAGAAGGTTTCCAGGGGTATTTGATAACGCATACCCCTGCTATTCAAAAACGGAAATTGCCGATTATAATTTGTATGAAAAGCGACTGCTGTAAAGAACAAATTGCTGAATGCCCAGCGAGCATCAAAACTGGATGAACTGGGAGCTGAGCTACATTAACTTCTCTCAGCTCAGCTCCCCTTCCCCCCTATTTCTTCATGAACAGGTTACCGGTTGCTGATGCCAATGGATTGGGTTCAGTTGATCCGGGTTAGTGCATGATATATTATTTTCTCCCAAAATCAGCCGGAATATCACCCCAAAGACGGGTTTCCCATTTCAAAACTTCATTGGTATATATGTTGTTTTTTAACCAGGTCTCAGCCCGCGCTATAGTATCTAAAAGTAATACATTTGATCCATCCATCCTGAGCCTTGTGTTACAGCGTTTTTGCTTGACCCATTCAATGGCAATCGCTGAATCTGAATATATTGGTTCTTGAATATTATTTTTTTTGAACAAAGCCAAGGCTTGAACGATGGCCAGAAATTCACCTGCATTGTTTGTCCCGAATCCTTCAAACCCTTGCCTGAATATTTCTTCCCCGGTTTTAGTATCTACACATCGGTATTCTATCGGTCCGGGATTGCCAGAGCAGGCACCATCGACACAATACGATTCAATAATCGGGTGGGTTGAATGGAAAGATAATAATCCGTATCCGCTTTTGTCATACTCCTTTGCTGCCTCTTCAAATGTGGTAAATGATTTGAACTTAGCGTTGGAAAAACCAACAGTTTGAGCCTGGCATTCAGGCCATGAACCATATATTCCCGGAACACGGCCAACCATCACAACATAAAATTTCTTAATACTTTTAGTCATATCATAGTCCTTTTTCTTCTAAAAAAATGAATAACAAATTTAAAATATCTGGATGTAATCAGGCATTAAGGCATCCCCCCAGACACCCATCTTTCCAGGCTGACGGCCATGTTGAAACCCTTGTTTTTAGGGGCTTTAAAACAAGGTTCTAATAATAAATCAATGTGAGTATAATTTATAACTTATGCTTATAATCCGAGATATGATGATCCATCAAACCAACAGGATCTTGCGATATTTTTTCCAACCCAATGGATGATCCCAGATCAATATCAGATAGAGTTGAAGGCTATTCCATCTAAGTCCTTAATCCATTTCTGGCAGTTTCCCTTTGTGTTGGTCTTGGCAAAATAACTGAACCGTTGAAAACAGTCTCTTGTAAATTGTAAATCAAACGATTTGAAGAGCGTCTAAAAAATCAATTGCCGGTTTAAATGTGACGTTCTTATGCTTCATCACGATATCGATGGGGTTGAACTCAGTTTCACAATCAGTGCACAGGGCGATGTTCCTATCCGGAAGCGCTACCAGGTTAAATATCCCGCATAGAGGGCAACGGAATCGAGAATAACCATAGGATTTATTGGAGGGGATCTTCAGTATATCAAGAACCAGTGTTGTAATCGGAATGCCGTTTCTAAAACACCAGATTTCTTTTTTAGTATAATTTTTTTTCATGGTTGTCTCCTAAGGGTTGGGGTATATACAATGCCTAAAATGGATTTTATTCATCTGTTTTAGGTTCAGTGGTTAATTCAGTCTTATAATATATTCATTCAGAATAAAGATTATTTTGGAAATGATCAGAAATTAATGGAATGGAAATCCCGTAGGAAATGGGTTTAAAGTTATGAGACTTTGAGAATAGACCAGCCGTTATCTCAAGATGAAATGATCTTATCGTTCAGGAGCCACACAATCTCCACATGCAGTGGAGGCTGAGTATGTATAGATCCGATAAGGCTGAATCAGGAGAGGATGCCTATAATCTTGACATACCGTATTCTTTTACATGTTTGGGTCCATTTCCTTTGCTGTAGACCTTAGCCAGGTAACTTGTCCATTTGAAGACATTTTCAAATAGTTCTGGAAAATCAATAGAACCACGTACAAGTTTTACCCCACCATATTGGTCATAAGCTCCACCAGGCATACATAGGTGAACAAGGCCTTCTGCATGCACTCCAAGGCATCCATTCCAGAGTTCTTTTGCTTTCTCTGAAATACCACGTCCATTCTGGATCTTGTTGCCATTTAGAAGAAGCAAAATATGGAAATGGTGTTGACCCGTGCCAGAATCCTCTCTTGTCCAAAGATACATGGGATCATAATCCCCTACAAGATTACCTGTCCGTTTACTTTTACGTATCCGTTTGCAATAAAGGGTTAGTGCTTCAATGAACCTTGAGAACAGGACATTGTCATGTGGATATTGAATACCTGTTGGATAGGTCAAATCTAATCGAATAACAAAAACCTGTGAATGCCGATAAAACATTGTATTAAATAATCTTTGAAGGGAATCAAGAATGTTAATATAAAATCCATTGTTATTTTTATTTGAATAACTTAAAGGGAAATGATTGTAGGTTTTTGTTAAGATTACAGTTTTCATAAGAGGTTTTCTCCTGTTTTTAGTGGTTTGTAATTGATTTGATGGCGATGTTGATGGCAGACTATGTCATTGATCACTTTTAAGTTTCACGTGTCTTCTATGGGATGTCTGATGGAAATAATGAATAATAGGTGGGTTGTTGATGTTTAATGGTGACTATCTTATAGGTCTATGGATGAATATGGTTGAAGATGTGCTACTTGATTAATATTTCGAAGTTTTCACATGTGACGTTTGATGTTTTCATGCGAAGCTCTTATATAAGTAATACTATTATTACCGTTTTGAAATATCCCAGTAGCTGGAGGTTTCATTCTCTTCGATCACCTTGTTAATCTTATATTATGACTGTCGGATAACTTTTGAGGGTGGAGTAAAAAAAGAATGACTCGACTATGGTGGAATTAAAAAGGAATATTTCAGGGATGTCAAAACCAACAATTTTCTCGATTAAATGTCGATTCTGATCTTGTTATAGGAACCAGGGATTAAAAATTCTTCAACCTGAAAAAAAGGAATCCTCATGTATCTATCTGAAGAGAAACGAGCTGAAATCAGGAAATGCATTGAAAATCAAAAGTCAAATCCCGGCCAAGATAAAATAGACCATTGCAAAGATTTTCATGATACAGAGGACCGCAGGAAAATTTCCCAGATTTTGTTTGATGCCAGGGATGGGAAAGAATTATTTACACCGTTTTAATGGGGCACTTAAGATTGTCGTGACGTATAATCTCGACCCAGACAAATGGTATGCTGATGAATTATTCATGATCCAGATAAAGCTGAACAATGGTGCCATCGTTACCGTGCCGCGCACATTAACTCCATACCTGGTAACAGAGTATGGCAAAGCCAATTTGTTTGGATTATCTATTTGGAAACGAGCCGAGCAGTTAATAAAGCTTGCTCATCCTGACTTCAGGGAATATCTGATCAGCGAAGCTGAGAAAATGAAAATCTGGAAACCGGGAAGCAGGCTATAATCAAACTACCTAATGGTAAATTTAGGGAGAGATATAGTGTTGACAATGTAGTTTGTCAACACTGTCAACATAGTGATGGCTTTAAAAAATAGAATATTGCCTGTTTCACAAAGGGGTGGAGGTTAAAGGCATAAAGCGGTTCGCTGTCTTATGGGTAAACAACCTGCTTTTTTCTAAACTTATACCTGATTTTTTCTGTGCAGGTACGGCAATTTAGGATTTTTAGTGGGATATCGTGTAAATTTTTTGGGCCTCTTTATAAATGGGCAAAAAAGGGTTGAACCATACTGAAGGGGAGTTACAACAGCATGGTTCAAATTCTATGAGTTGACTTTTAATTATTTTCTTATATTCTCAATAAAAGAATCCCAGTCTTCGCGCTCTTCGTCTGACAAAAGAGTCTCTCCATTATGTTCTTCACATTCATCCCTGCTATTTAGAGCTTTTTTGGGAAATCTGTCCAAACAGACGATGCAATATCCGAATTCATCTCGATCATCACTAAAGATATTATCAATAAACATTAATATTCCTCCTTAAATATGTTCGGGTTTACAATATAGACCATTTCACCTTTAAAATTTATGTGTTGCACCAGATATTTGTGTTTTTGTAAGAGGTCTATTCCGGCCTCGATTTGATTGATTTTGCAGTGTCCCACACCCCTCTGAGCATCCCTTTGCTCAAACTTAACGATATGATGTCGCTTAACCCATTTAAGGATTTTTCTGGCATAGACAATGGAATCGTTTTGTTTTTTATCAAACGCGAAAATAGCATGTTCCGCATAGAATTCAGCTACGGCAACTCCGGCTCTCATCGCCGACGACTCTATCGATTTTTCCCAAGGTTTGTCATGTTGAAGGAAGTGTATTGCACCCGCTAACCGAACAGCATGCCCAGCCAATTTTGACGCAAACGCTTCACAGTTTTTGAATTTATCATCATGGATCTTGATGCTAACTTCATGTGAAAAATTTGAATAGATTTGCCGGGCCGCATCATTAAGCTTTAGAGTTTCAATTTGCCTATTGGTGCTTGCAGTCCAACTATAGTCCAAAATGCTGGTGATTTTTTCTTTATACATTGCCATCAACTCAGGGTTTATATCTGGATGTATTGAATTTTGTATATTCAGCTTAGACAGACAAAACACAGAAAGTATTCGGGGTAATAGTCCATCGTCCCTTAATGCATCCTTTGAATAAAGGTCGAACGCTACCCCGGGCTGAATGTAAGAACAAATCGTCAGGCAGGGTGCTGACATTGTAACGGAACCATTGGTTGCGGTTTCGTTTCCAAAAGGTTCCATGGTATAACTCTTGAGCAAAATGACATCTTCGTTGGCCCGGACACGGTTTTTCCAAATCCCAGGCTCCGCATCAAAAATGGAAAGAGTTTCACTTTGTTGTTTCATATTTTCTGCGAGTTTTTTCATAGTCGGGATATCGTTGAATAAATTGGGCATTGAAGAAATCTTATTCAGCTTTTC
This sequence comes from Pseudomonadota bacterium, assembly GCA_018821535.1. Classification (GTDB taxonomy): domain Bacteria; phylum Desulfobacterota; class Desulfobacteria; order Desulfobacterales; family Desulfobacteraceae; genus Desulfobacula. The sequence continues at coordinate 7,111 of JAHJLV010000020.1, forward strand.
TTTTAGAGGCGCTAATGCTTTTTCAACGCTTTCAAGAGAAAGATTTATTTCGTGCACTGTTTCAAGTGTTTTTCCTTTTAATAAATCTTTCATCAGTTTTCTTTCGACCCTTTTATACAACTGCAATATCAATTTTTCGTTCGGTAATCTTTTGTTAAATTCAGTTTTGATTTTTTCGATGTACACATCAAATATAGCCTTGAAAGATTGAACAATAGCGCTTTTCTTTGATCCAGAAGGCATTACAACGACGAAATACTCTGTAAAAGCTTCAAAGTGACTGTTTTTCACCTCTATTTTGAATCTTCCGCGAGCTGCTATATATATAGAAGCAAAAAGGCCAGAAACAATTGCAATCACAGGAACATTGAGAGACTGAGAAAGTGAATTTAAAAAATTCTGGTATTCTATTGGCAATTCATTTAGGGGAAAGTCAACCTGAAGACTAGTATAATCGTCTATAGGGATGGGTGGTTTTAAATACAGATCCCTCCGGATTTCCTGTATTTGGAGACTATCATTGTATTTCAAATTGTTTCTCTGAGTAATTTCTGATGCAGAAATGTAGTTGTTAATAATTTTCTGCTGGTTGGTCGCAGCTTTTATTTTTTGATACGTATCACTCTGGTTTGCAAAGAGTGAGATTTGTGGTTGTTGGTCGGGTAACGCAATGGGGATCTGATCATTTGTGGTTTGCGGAGGTTTTATTATTTTAGGTTTTTCAACTTCTGCAATTTGATCCTTAATATGCGATTTAATATCGTTTTCGATCATTTGATCATTGACTGTACAATATTTTTTCTCTCTCCAATTCTGTGAAAAATCAATTGTAATTTCAACTGGGTCATCATTTTTCAAACTGTCTTTAATGTTGTCTATTAATGAATTTTTCATAATTGCACTGGCTCCTCAATACAGAGGAGCCAGATCCTCCTTTTATTTTTTTGAAATATTAATGTTTATTTTTTTGGGAAAGGCCATGAATTCTACGGTAATCTGAACTACCTTATCATCCACCCATTCATCACTGTCGATAAGCAGGATCTCCTTGATAACTGATTGAAGTTCATCAAGATGAACATTAGTTTTTCCCGGTAATTGATATTCAGACATTTGTATCTCCTTTTAGAAACCAGGCAGGTATTATTGCCCATCTGTTTTTTTTATTTTGTTGTTGGTGTTAACGACCGTTGATAATTTCTATATGGTTTTCTATCCACTCAAGAAAAATATCTCTTGAGAATCCCACCTTTCGGCCAATTTTAAAAAATTCAGGCCCCTCTCCACGGCTCATCTTATTTGCCAAGGAATCTCCGTTAATCAATCCACCAGACAATCTGGTTGCATGACACCTTGCAAAAACTGGGGGCAATGCCTTTTCAAGTGCTTTCTTAACCATTTCCTTATTCATTTTTCTCCTTCATTTTAATAGATGTTTAAATTAATAACTTGACTTCTCTTCTGTTTTGTTTTTTCTTCGTTTACACCTCCTATGCTAATCAGTTATATTTACTTTGGAAAAATTGTTTTCCCTTTCAAATAAAGGATACAGAACTTTTTATTCTTTTGCCTAACGCCATAAAATGGACGAAAAAGGCATAATTTAGACAAAAAAAAACTGATTTAAAAAATCCGATTTTATTACTATTTTAACCAAGATGAATTGTGTGTAAGGTGAATGAGTTTAAAAAATGACTAAACAAACAAAAAAAATGGGAAGACCATGTAAGGAATTTAGCGGTGATCCTCTTTTAAGAGCCGAGAAACTAAAATCTTTACGAGCTTTTTTTAAGATGAGTCAGCAACAGATGGCTGAGAAACTAGGGATCAGCTCAGATCAAATTAGCAAACAGGAAAATGCTGTTAAAGGCAGAGAGCTTGATGATAAAAACATCCAGAACCTTGTTGAGATCTTTAACGTTAGTATAGAGTTGTTTGATGATGATATCGACATCAAAACATTTGAAGAACGAATAAAGATACCTAAAGAAAGCCTGTTCGTAAAAATACCAAACAACTTACCAAGGATAGATTATGAATTTATCGGAAGAGAAAAAGAATTAGAAATTTTAATAGAAAATTTATCACCAGCTTCAAGAGCCTATGTATTAAGCATAACCGGCGTTGGTGGTGTTGGGAAGTCTTCTTTAGCTATAGAAGTTGCACGAAAGTGTATTGAATTATGCTTATTTGACGCGGTTATTTGGTCATCAACCAAAAAGGAAATGCTGATTGATAATAAAATCAGAAAAAGTGAGTTTGTGAGATCAAATCTTGATGGTTTAGTTACTAAAATAATCGAAGTGCTCGATCCAGAGTTGTCCAATAATCTTCCTTCAATGCAACAACAAATCGCTAAAGCAAAAAAATTACTTTCTATAAACAAGGCCTTGTTAATTGTTGACAATATGGAGACCGTTGACGATGAAAATATTAGGCTTTTTATTGAAGAAATACCGACACCAAGTAAAGCTCTTATAACAGATCGAAGAAGTGTTCAATCATCGAAAGCTGTTCAGTTGTTAGAATTATCCATACAAGAATCAATTGAAATTATAAATAAACAATGCCTTTTTCATGATTTGTATTTAGATTCTACACAACAAATGACATTGGCCGAAATGATCGGGGGAATACCATTAGCAACAAAGTGGGCCGTAGGGCAAATTGCATCACAACATTGGGACATCAATATGTTATCGACTCATTTAACGGATAACAAAGAAAAACCTATATTAGATTTTCTTTTTAAAAATTCGTATCATCAACTTTCCCCTAACTCAAAAATCATCCTATCTACCCTTGCGCTAATTCCGGTTCCTACTACTGGTGAGCTTTTAGCTCAATACAATGAGATCGGGGAGAATGATGCTAAAGATTCTTTGTCACAACTTTTGCAGTACGCTTTGATATCAAAAAATGAAGATATGGACCCTAAAATCCCAGATTCATTTTTTATCCCACTGCTCAAACACCGATACAGACTTTTGCCACTAACCAAACATTTTCTTGCTCAGCAAAATGAAAATCTTAACAATCAACTGAGTAAAAAAATTATTTCTTATACCTATAATCAACTAAAATCATTGACAGATGATGTTAATTGGCCTTCTCCAAAATTGATTAAGTTCGTTGGAGAGAATAAAGAGCATCTATCATGGACTATCGAAGAATCGTACAGAATAGAAGAATACTTCCTCACAACACAGATAATGAAATACGTCGGATATTCATTAGGGATTAAAGGAAAACATGATCTTAGACTTAAACTAGGAGAGATTGCATTTGAAGCAGCTCAATTAATTGATGACCATGCAGAACAAGCACGCAATTTAATATTAAACATGGGCTGGGTTTACTTTCTATGGTATGATTTCGAATTATCAGAAGAGAAGATAGTCAAAGGAATAAAAATAGCTAAAGCTTCGCACGCTATACTATTTGAAGCCATCGGTACTAGAACGGTGGGACTTATAAGGAAGGAACAAGGAAGACACGAGGAGGCTTTGAACTATCTATTAGAATCAACAAACATATTTAAAAAAATAAAACAGGACCATTTCCTATCCGTTAATTATGGCTCTTTAGCAAGTTTGGCGAGAGATTCAGAGAAATACGATGAGGCTGAAGATTACCTTGATAAAGCAATTAAGATTGCCGCGAAGTTGAAAAATAATGAGGAAATTTATTCTATATTCATGCAAAAAAAGACAAGGCTTCTTATTGAAAAAGGAGAATTGGACGAAGCCGAATCTTTCAATGAAAAGGCTCTCCAACTTTCTCAAAAAATAGGTCGGCCGATTGGCACAGCATACTGTGAACATAGTGCCGCTCTGATACAAGAAAAGCGAGGGCATATTAATAAAGCATTTGAGCATATTGACAAAGCTGCAACATTATTTTCATCTTATGGATCTAAAAACGATTTTAAGGATGATTTTGAAAGAATAAATAAAAAATTAAATGTGCATTCTTGAATATTTTATCGGTGACTCACAAAAGCGTGAGATGGTCAATTTAAAAGGAAGAGATGAGAGAGAACTGCATACACTATGCTTTCTTTGTTAAGGGTATAATTTTATCTTCTTTATTTACTGCGGCTACCCTGTCAATCGTATTTGCAACCAGTTGTAATTGGTCCGGTGCCAGGTGGGCATATCTTTCTGTTGCTTGAATTGTAGAGATCAACGACAAATATTTTATCCCAGCAGCGTATTATAAATGACGATGGTCATTGTAGAATGGCGAGTTACTTTTTGGAAAACATTCATACAGCCAGGTCAATGCCTGCCATAATAATTATCAAGCATGATCTTGTGTTTTATCCAAAGATGTAATATTTTTTTTAAAGTTAGCATCAAAGCGGCGTGCTGCTTTCTTTAATCCACCAGGCCTTAAATGGCTGTATCGTTCGGTCAGTTGTATAGTTGAGTGCCCCAGCAATTCTTTGACAATATAAAGGTCCGTACCATTTTGAACATGCCAGCTTGCAAAAGTATGGCGGCAAGTATGAAAGAGGGCTTTATCACGGCTGTCTGTTACTCCTTTATTAAATCCAAGTTCCTTGACGGTCCTATCGAATGTATTGCTTATGCTTGTGATTTTCTTATCATCACGATTTTTAAATACATGGTCAGAAGCGGCCTGCTTTTGATACCTTTGTTTAAGCATATTTTGGGTATCATCGGTCAGATAGACATGCCGTGTTTTACCTTTGCTGTCTCTAATTAATAGTGAACCATTATTCAGATCCACAACACCCCATATCAGAGAGAATATTTCGCCAGCTCTAACTCCCGTGTGTAAGGACAACAAAGTCATATCATGAACTTGCAGACTTTTGTTTTTTAAGGCATTCAAAAGCATGTCCACTTCTTTGTGACTAAAAAAACGTAATCTTTGATTCTGAACTTTAGGTAATTTTACTTTCCTTGTTGGGCTTTCATAATCAATAAGGTCATTGATTCTGGCGTGATTCCAAACTTGCCGGAATGTAGAAAAACAGTACTGTATAGTCCGAGGTGCTGTTCCGGCATCCAACATATTTTTTTTTATTTTTTCCAAATTGAAAGCTGTAATTTTTTTAATGGGGAGGTGCCCAATTTCAGGTTTTAACCAATTTTTAAAATGTTCGCTTTCTTTGCGCCATGATTCTTTTTTCTTATTGGTTTTAGCATTAGGTAAATAGTTAGTTTCAAAATAATCCCTGAACAAAATATTCTCTTTTTCTTGTTGTTTGACTTTCGCCAAGCTGACTTTCCTTTTACCTTCTTCAATTTGTCGTTTTTCTGCTAATGTTTGTGGGCCTGTACCATTGCGATGATTCTCATGTAATTCAGATAATATTTTATTAGCTTTTTTCAATGTCCATCCTTTAGATGCCCATCCTATAGATTCATCTTTCCTTTTGCCATTCAATCGGTAAGAAATAATAAAATATCGATCCTTTTTGACACCATGTTTTCTTGTAGAATGTTCCCGAAACCTTATCCCAGGATATTCCGATTTTTGCCATTTTCCTGCCATGATGTTTATTCCTATTTTTTTATCACTCAAAATTTTTATCCACCTATTGTCCACCGCTTTTTGATGAAATGAAATGTTTAAAAATGATAGTCAATGAAAGTATCCATATCATGATAAATGTTTGATATCAAGTAATTGACTATAAAAATTATATTTTGTGAAGTTTTATGAAGATCTTTAAAAAGGGACTGAAAATCCCCGTGTCGGCAGTTCAATTCTGTCCCTGGGCACCACAACAAAGCAAGATTTAAAGAGGCTTTCAGCGGTTTTCACTGAAAGCTTTTTTTATTGGAATTTCAACGACTGTGCCTGGATTTGTGCCCACCTGTGTTTTTAGGTAAGCTTCTTGCTTTTTAGCAGCAATCATCAAATCACCCTCACTTACTATATTGTATCTTTCAAATACAGATCTCGTTTTATGCCCCGAGATCATCATTGCAACTCTTTCTGGTATCCCCGAGCGAACCATATTTCTGACAGCAGTTCTTCTTAGATCATGAAAAATACGATTTGGTATTCCAGCCTTAGTGCAAGCCGTTTTCCAAGCCCTCCGAAAGACTTTAATTCCATCATCACCTTTACGGTTAGGAAAAACATAAGGAACAATGAGTCCTCCCCTTTTCTGTAAATTCCTTTGGGTATTGAAAATTTCCATCAATTCATCATCCAAATATATTGTACGGCCTTCCTTATTCTTGGTCATCCCAATTTCCAACCAGGCAATTCTTTTTTGAAGATCAACATTGGACCATGTTAAGGTTTTAATTTCATTAACCCTCCAGCCAGACTTGTATCCAAAGGTAACGAACCCTTTCAAATACTCCGGAAGGGCATCACGTAATGCCAAAAATTCATCATGATCAAAGAACCCTTTTCTAACGTTGTTTTCTTCCAACATTGAAATATGGGGGACCCTGTCGACAATAGGTGGAGTTTGTTGTGCCCCAAGGTTAAGCATCCTTTTAAGTGCCGCCAGTTCTCTATTTATTGTTGCATTAGCCGCACCATCATTAATTCTACTTTCAATAAATTCATTAATTTTAGGTGTTGTAATCTGTGGCACATTAACTCGTTCAAATGATTTCTTCAGATGATTGACACTTCGTTGTGCTTTAACCAATGATTTTTTCTGATTGATTTTATAATCCTTCAGAAAGCTATCTGCCAGATCTTCAAAAGTTACTTTATCAAATCTTACTCCAGGGATCTTCCCTTTTGCTATATCACCTTCCTTTCTGGCCAATACTTTTTTAGCCACCATCTTTTTGGTACTTTCTGTACTTTCACGAAAGCACTTCCCATTCCGGTAAAATTTAATCCACCAGGTGTTACCTCTTAAATATAAACTTCCCATAATATACCTCCATCATGCCTTGACGGGCACAAGATGGACAAACATGATATCACTGGTTTGATCTGTGACTTCACCATTTGGTAACATCATGTATTGCATCTTTTTAATCCCATCTGATTGTTGTTTGGTCAAGTAAAAACAGAAATGCTCTTAGTATTGAAACCAAGAGCATTGTTCTATTTTTTCTACATATTTTTTCCATTAACTGATTTAATGATGTTATCCAGCTGTTTAACAAATTTACTCATATGCAAAAGCTCTTTAAAGTTAACCCAACCAATTGGCGGAAATGATTGCAGACTTTGAAATAGTTTCTCAATTTGCTTTGTGTTCAGATAGAAAGCACATTCATCTTCAAGATTCTCATGGTCTAAAGGTCCGCCGCCACATTCAAAGCGCAAATCATCGTCTGGTAGCAGTTCCAATCTGTCTTGTACCAAATAAAATATATCTGCAATGTAATCCCCCTCATGTTCATCTTCATCAACTTCAAACAGTTTATATTTTTTATCATTTTCATCTGTATTTCTAATGACCATATTAATTCTGTACATTTTTATTACCCCCATTTAATTTTTAAATTTGTTCTTCTGAATAAAATCTTCGGCATCCCTTTTTTAGATGGATATCAAAGAATAAATGCCCCCAGGTTAACTGGAGGCATTTAAAATGAATGTTTTAATTATTTAGCTTGTTAATTATTTGATAGAGTTGACAGAATTTCTCTTTCGTCAAATCATCTGTGGCTCTAATCTTTTCTTCAACAGGGGCTTTAAGGGATAATCTATGCACCTGAAGTTCAGTTAAACAAACAATAATTGTTTCAGCGTCAAAAGATTCAATATCGACGCTTTCATTGAGGAATCTTTGAATTGCACCGATATGGTCGAAGGCTTGATAAATATCGTTCACCACACCTGATCCATCTTCAGCGTACAACGTAAAACTTTTACCACCATTGATTCTTGACATGTATATACTCATTTTCTCTCTCCTTAATTCTTAGATTTTTTGTTGGGGTGTCTTCTACTTTTTAAGAACTATGGGTCCACTGCAGGTTAGTAGAAAAGTCATATCGGTATAGAGCTTTTCGAGTGCAGAATTTTGTTCCATCCATGGCTTAGCTTTTTCCCTAACCCTATTGATCTGTTTCGTATCCAGTTGAATACCAAATAACTCTCCGCTCTCCGAATAATGATGTTCAGGGATTTCACCAAGGAAATCAAAAAAGAAAGGAACAAAAAGATGGGACATAACCTCCGACTCAAAAGACCATTCCATAACTCCACCAGTATCAGCATTAAACATAATTATTTTCATTTTATATCTCCTAATTTTTATATTTATTATTTTCGATAAAAGTTTCGATATCCTGACAATCAACAAACATCTTCTTCCCAACCTGCACATACGGCAATTGCCCGTCCCAGATCTGACTTCGCCAGAACCAGTCAGTTGCACCGATTAAGGCTGTTAATTCCTTTATGGAATAAAGCCTTTTCTTGGGCACAGTATGGGCACATTGAGTTGAAGACACTTGTCAATTCTCCGTTTTCAGGCAGGCAGGGGATTTGATATCCCCCGCCCGGTTTGTTTAATTAAACTGTTTCGAGTTCCAATTTTTTATCAGAAGTGATTTTTCTGACAGAATCCACCATCCCTTCCGACATCATTACTTCGACCTTTGGTTTTCCCGGTTGATTTGCTTCCAGTTCTTCCAGGGTTCTTTTTACATATTCACCAACCCCATCAGTTTCAGGCTCCTCAACTCCCAGTTTTGCCATGATAGTTGCCTTGTAACGCAGATCTCTTTCATATCCGACGCCATCTCGGCCTAATTCCCTTGCAACCTTTACAGTGGTGCCGGACCCCAGGAATGGATCAAGAACAGTGTCACCGACAAAGGAATACATTTTGATTATCCTGCGGGCGAGTTCTTCTGGAAACACGGCTGGATGTCCAACAGCTTTTCGTATTCGGTCTATATTCCAGACGCTCGGAGCATAAACCTTCCATTCTTCCCTGGTAAGACGAGATGCCAGGACGATATCTTCGGACGGGAGGACTCGTTCTCCTTTTTTCCTGAAGATGTAGATGGGCTCATGTCTGTTCACAATTCTGTACTGCGTATGAACGGTCTTGTCGGTGTAATTGACAGTATCATCCTGGGTGAACGGATTTGCGTCTTTAGCCCATACGATCTGATCCTGGAGATAAATGCCATATTTACTCAGACAGGATTGATAAAAATGAAGCATTGGTTTGATCTGGCCTGGGTCGTCCACTTTCTTGTTCTTGAAGTTGATGATGTCCGCTACGTTGAGGGCCAGAACTCCTCCGGGAACCAAGACCCTTGCGCATTCATCCATAACAGCCTTGACATTCTCCCGATGCTCATCAAAGGAATATCCGACTTCGTATTCCATGCCCGCGAAATAAGGAGGACTGGTGAAGATGCAGCCAACAGATTTGCCAGGAATCTCACTCATGTTTGTTGAATCCTTGAAATACACACCGGGGACATCCTGGGCTGGTACTTCTGCTGTTGGTTCTTCTTTTTTGCTCTCCTTCTTGGCCTTCCTGTTGATCCTTTCTATATTATTTCCTGTTTTTTTTGCAGACCAATCATTATCAATAGCAAGCTTAGCAGCCCTTTCAATTTTTGCGGGGTCTTTAAGCTTTCGTAACTCTTCCCCATGGGCTGCGGTCAGCTTACCCTTGGTAATTTGTTTCTGAATTTTTTCAGGAAGATCCAGCAGGTTGATGATTTTTGAGATTTGAGACTTGGAGCCATAACCAAGTATTTCGAGATCTTCATATGTATATTTGAATTCATCTCTCATCCTTTTAATATGCTGGGCACGTTCGATGGCGCTCAACTGATTCCGTTCCGTGTTCAGAATGTAGGATTTGTGAGCTGATTCCCCAGGGGTCAATCCTTCACAAACGATGCAAGATACGGTTTCATAGCCGAGAGTTTTTGCCACTTCAGCCCTTCTGTCGCCATCAAGGATATGGTAACTGTTGTCAGCAATCTTCTGGACTACGATCGGGTTCATGATACCATCGTGACGAATACTTTTGGTAAGGGCTTCAAGATCTCCTCTTTCCAGTCTCGGGTGATTTGGATCTTTGCTTAACTGGCCGATTTTGATTTCGGCCAATTCCCTTTTGCCTTCTTTTTCCATTTTACTTCTCCTTGTTAAAAATATTTTGGGTTTCCCCGGTTAGTGTTGTTAAGCGCGCTTGGAGATTAGATATTACAAAGGGCGTGCCAAGAAGAGGAAATGGGAATATAGTTAATTTTAACCAACTGAAATTATGTTATTTTTTGATGATTATCGAAAAGGACAGAGGTGGGATTTACTATTACATTTGAAATGAATGTAATAGTAAATTTAATATTGCATTTGTTAATGTAATAGTGATGTTATATATCGAATTTTTTACTGTGTCGGAGAATCGTAGCATACGTCACCCCTAACTCTTCCGCAGCTCTGGATTTGTTACCATTGTGGTTGGCTAATGCTTCTTTTACCTTATCATCCGTAACCTTGGTGTTACCTGGAGGGGACTTTTTGTTAATTGACCGAGAACTTTCTTTTTTGTTTGGTAATTTAATTTTTTCCAGAAGGTCTTCAAAAGAGATTGGGGAAGTATCATCATACATTATCTTTTTCCTTTCAATCCCTTCAATAATCTGAACTAACTCCCGGATATTTCCTGGCCAGTCATAATCCAGTTTTGCCAGGTTTTTTTCTAACTCAAGATCAATTTTTGTGGCTTTTGCAAATTGTTTAAAAAATAAAGGGATGTCCTTTTTTCTTTCTCTTAATGGCGGGATTACAATTCGTTCATTACCAAGTCTGTCTAACAGATCTCCCCTGAATTTGCCATCTTCAACCAACTTTTCAAGATTTGCATTGGTGGCAACAATTACAAAAGCATCCGATTTTTTAGTTTCAGATGAACCAAGTAATTCATATTCCCAATTCTGAAGAACACCCAAAAGTTTTTGTTGAAGATTCAATGAAATATTGCCAATCTCATCAAGAAAAAGGGTCCCACCAGAAGCAATCTCAAACGCACCTTTTCGATTTTCTGTGGCTCCAGTGAATGCTCCTTTTTTATGACCGAACAATTCACTTTCAAATAAATTTTCAGATTTTACACCACAATCAACTTTGATGAATTGCCCTTTGCGTTGCAAGGCTTGATGTATTGCTGCAGCGAAATGGTTCTTTCCAGTTCCCTTTTCGCCTAACAATAATATTGGCCCATTAAAATTCATTTTTGATACCACCTTGGAAAACCTTGCTATATGAGCTTTTAGCTTGTTTATGGCTGGATCTTGAGAAACTATTTTAACATTCAAAAAACATTTGTCTGCTTCATCCGCTTGTTTCTGCCAGTATTTAGCATCCTTTGTTTGTTCTACTCTTCTTTTATAACCGGATATAATGGCACTGTGTATTTCCAAAAGATATTGTTCTTTCAAGTCCCATACTGATTTGCGAGAAAAAGAAATGAATTTTGATAACTCAATAAACTCAGAGATGAATTTGTCACTCCTGACAAGAAGCATCTCCTGGATATAATCCTTATTGAAATGATCCCATATCTTTTTGGTTATCCTTTCTCGACTTTCTTTGCTGAAATAGATAGAATTTTTATTCAAAGATTCCATTGGTGAAACTGCTTCGGATGCAATGTTTAGTTGGATCGCTCCACCCTGAGAAGACGGATTTATACTTGAGAAGGAATAGGGTTTATCTAAAATAGTCAAAAAGTCATAGGCTTGTGCTACCTTCTTTTTTGATGACATTGATAAAAATTCAACCAAAGGAATTTCAGAGATACTCGATATTTGTTTCACAAAATCCAATTGGAGCGCATGGTTCCAGCAGAAAATTTGCATTGATTCCCATGTTGAATCATAAAGGGTATATCGGGGAAACACTTTTTTCTTTTTTGCCGTCTCGAATAGAACAAGTTCATCAATCTCATCTTCCTTAAACCATAAAACTTTTATAGCAGGTTCTGAGATTCGGCTACCCCGGATATATGATAAATTTGAATTATTCACTGCGTCTTGAATTTGAACTGCAATTTCAGGGTTCAGATCATCGTAATCATGCCCTGGCCCATTGAAATCATTAAGCCATTTTGAGTTAGGTGGTAATTGTGATTTAAAACTAAAAAATGGCTGAGATTTATGAATAAAGGTGTAAGGAAAAGAATTATATTCCCATTGGCCTGAAGCAAAAGATTCACTCCCGACTGGATTCTTATCTGAAGCAGGAACGTCAATACTATATTCCCAGATTCGATCACCATAAATGCAGTTATAAAGCTCTGCAAGTTCTTGTGGCAGATTGTTTTTCGGAAATTTTTGAATAATTGTTGAATGATCAGCACAAAAAGAACAGGTGCAACCAAACCAACAATGACTAATCCCATCTAACAGTATCAGACCCCGTTGAATTATAGAAGTGGTAAAATCTGAAAAGGAATAAGAAGTTTGGCAAGTTGGGCACTTGAATTTGAAAGGAGGCGGTTGGGTTGATTGATGTTCTTCTATCATTTCGATCTCCTGTTGTCTTGCGCCAGCAATCCATTTTTATGTTTCATCGACGAAACACTTTTTTGAAATCCATATCAGCAGAAAAAATGAATGTTGACAAGGAGAATAGAAATTATTTTCCTCGAAGAAACAATATTGGCTTCGAGAATTGAATAACGATTTTTGACATTTTTTGCTAAAATAATTACTAAAATTTGTCATATCATACTCTTTATATTAAAAAAAAACCTCTGTTACCGGCACATATCTGCAAAATAGTTCATTTGGTATTATTTTTGCTAATGCATTGTATTGAACGAAATTATCGCCAAAAAATATACTTACCGTGCCAAAATGACAATAACCGGATTTTAGTTTTCAAAAAAAACTATTTAACAAAAGGCAATTTATGGGACGAGTTAAAGATTGGCTAATGGAAATGGAAGAAGATGCGCATGTCATCAGCAAAAATAAGTTTATTGAAAAGCATGGGAATAGCAATGAAATATTATGGAATCAGATCAATTCCCACAGATCTCCGAATAGTTTTGAATATTATGAGGCTGAAGAGGGTCTGATAATTCCAGAATCTTCCGATGGAATGGGAAAACCCATCAATATAAAATTCAATTATCGTGACATACCTTTTTAGGGTTTAAAAGAACTAAATTGTTTTCTATATCCATAATTTATATAAGAAACAACCATAATGATTTATTTACCTTGAGAGCATATAGAAACTTATCATTTGCGCGTATGCGGTTTTTTATCAACTAAATGAATGCAATTTATTAATTCTTTGGAGGTTTTTTTGTTTATATTTCTTGACACCGAAACAACAGGTACTGGCGATGAAGATAGATTTTGTCAACTGGCATATAAAACAGATAATGGGACTATAGCGGTTAACGAACTATTTGACCCTGGACGTAGCATTGAAATTGAAGCAATGTGCGTTCACCACATCACAGATGAAATGGTAGCTGGCAAACCATCCTTTAGGGGTAGTTCTACGGAAAAAGAATTAAAAGAGTTGCTTTCTAATTCAGAAAATTTCTTAGTTGCCCATAATGCTTCTTTCGATGTGGGAATGCTTAATCGAGAAGGCCTTTATCCAAAAAATGTAATTTGTACATTAAAATTAGTGCGGCACCTTGATCAAGGAGGATATCATAAAAAACACAATCTTCAATACCTGAGATATTCTATGAAGCTTAAAATAGAAGGGGCTACTGCGCATGATGCTTTTGGAGATGTTTTAGTTCTCGAAGCACTTTTTCAAAGGCTTTTCCAGAAAATGATGAGTCAAAATGAAGGCGATGAGCAAAAAACCATCCAAAAAATGATCGAGATCTCTTCCAAACCTTCTTTGCTGCCAAAAATAACTTTTGGGAAACATAAAGATATGCTATTCAAAGATGTCCCAAAAGATTATTTGCAGTGGCTTTCAGGCCAAGACGACCTTAATGAAGATTTTAAATATACGGTCAATTATTATCTTAATTCAAATTAAAGCAAAATTGTGATGCATACCGCAAACTACATTGGGAAATAATAATTTTAGGGGGCATATGGAACCGGTTGTCGAAAATATCCATAAAATTTATGAAGAAATTCGTTCTATTGAGCTTGAAAGTGGGTCAAACGATGCTAAAGCGAACTCTTTGCGAAAGATATATGAACGATTCATTAAACTTGCGCTGTCCATACCAGAAAATACACGATTGCCGAATTTGAGTGAGGCTATAGATCGTTATATAGCGAGAGAAAAGAAATACGGGCTTCAGTCTGTATGCAGACAGCTCTGTAGGGATCTCAATAAATGGTCGCATGATACTCCTGAGAAACTTTTGGCCAACGAACTCGCTGATTTGGCCATGCGCCTAAAAAATATTGTTCATGGCATAACAGGGATTCCTTTTGAGAAGTATGATATGAATCAAGAACCATTCTCTTTGTCGGGACTAAAGTTAGACGAAAAACAAAAAGTTGCCGTTTTATCTACTGAACGAATAACCTTAGTTACTGCAGGACCGGGGACTGGAAAAACGCGCATTCTTGTTGGGCGGATTCTTTATGAATTATCCATCCAAGCCTCGTCAAAGATAGCTGGGATTTCTTTCACAAATACTGCGGCAGATGAATTGCGTGAAAAAATTACCACACAAATTTTTTCAACGAATCTTAGTGAATACAGAGGAAACGTGATTTCAGGTACCATACACTCCTTTGCTCTAAGGATGCTTCAGGACTATCACGAGTCTACAGGCAAACAGTTTGAATATATCATAATCGATGATGCCGAAGAAAAAGAAATTTTGGCATTGTTTAACAGAGATAAAAATGCAATTAGCAAATACTGTGCAGAAAATAAAATTCTGACCTTTGATCGAATTATTCAACTGTTCAATGAAACCACAAAACATACCACTGAATTTTGCGACTTCCTTATAAAACAGGTAAATGAAATCGTTATCGATGAAGCTCAGGATCTAAACAAAGAGCAGTATGAGATGCTCAGTCTAATGTATAGTAACAATCCTGAACTAAAACTCTTTTTTGTGGCGGATCAAAGGCAGAATATTTACGGGTTCAGAGAGGGCTCTTTACGAGTTAATGAAATTTTTGGAGCAGACAATGTATACAATGTAGACTTGGAAAAAAGCTATAGATGTCCGCAACGTATCCTTGACTTTATAAATAAATTTCAGTTTCAAGATTGTAGAAACGTGCCTTTATCAAACGCATGGGGAATAGAAGGCTCACCTTTAACGCTAAGAAGTTTTGAGGACAAAGAGCAGGAGGCTGACTGGATTTCACACTCACTTAATGAAAAAAAAATCAGCGGCGCAGCTTTGCTTGATAGCGCCATAATCTTCACCAATACATTCTATTTCGAAGAAATCCTTAACGCTTTAAACAAAAATGAGATTTCATTTCGAGTATTTGGAGGAACCTATTTTCTTGACGTCAACATAAAACTTTTTAATGCATTACTTACTTTTATCAACACCGAAAATCTGTATGCTCTCCAGAGCATTTTGCATCAATGTGGAGAATACTCTTTAAGAGTGAAAACTATTAACCAAGTATTAAAAATAATTGACGGCCCAGAGAAGAATAAAAACATAAACACCAAAGCGATGGAATGCCTCTTGTTTGCCATCAAACATTGTGAGGAAAAACGCCTTCCATTGGAAATACTCGAAGATTTTGCTCAATTGGCTTCCGATAAACAAATACTGGATCAAGAAGGCTTGAGTGCCTGTCAACATTTAAAAGAAATTATATGCAATGACTTGATTCTCAATGATTATAATGAGTTAAAATTTTCGATTGCCCCTAAACATCCAGAGCTCGGTAAATTTTATAGAAGATCTGATGAAATTGTTCCTTGCTCAAATAAAGATGACACAGATTATGTAACCGTGACCACCGTTCATTCTGCAAAGGGTCTACAATGGGACACTGTGTATCTGCCGGGATTGTATCAAGGAGGGGTTCCTCGTTGGTTCCCTGATAGCAAAACAGAACAACGACAGCTACCAGAGGAGTTGAAAAAATTCTATGTTTCCTGCACAAGGGCACAAAAAAATTTATACCTTACACGCCCCAAAAAAGTTACCATAAAAAGCAAGAAAGACGGATGCAAACATACCTTTGATAAACCAATAAGCATGTTTGTTAATAACCTCTCAGTACAAAATGGGAGATTATAATTTTTTTGCAGATTGATCAGGATAATCTCATGCGGTATGTAATTCGCCCAGATAACAGGAGAATTTTATTTTGGCATTGACAAAAATCACAATCATTGAAAAAATTACAGAAAAAAACAATCTGAAGCCTTCAGAAGCAAAGGATGCAATAGAATCCATGTTGGAAATCATGAAAGCCACCCTTGCATCCGGAGAAGATATTATGATCTCAGGGTTTGGAAAATTCCAAGTCAATGAAAAAGCACCCCGTAAGGGTAGAAATCCTGCAACAGGGGAAAATATGGAATTGGATAAACGGAGAGTTGTTACGTTTCGATGTGCTGGTAAATTGAGGGATGAAATCAACGGTGGCACAAATTAAACGGGAAAGTCGATCCTAAAATTTATGGGTTATCTTCCCAAACTGTATTGATAAAAATCGGGCCTAAAAAATTCAATTTGATCATAGACAGAAAATCAAGAATCATAATGAAAGACACATTAATAATTCTTCAGAAAGTTGAAAAAATCAAAGAGAAAGCTTCTGATGTTTTTATCTCCTTGGAAACGACCGCTCCTGTTTGCAGCAAATCAATTAAATTTTTAATTGATAATGGAATTGACATCATCAACATCCCTAAGAAATGAAGCCAATTACTCCCGACAAAGAAGCATCATAGCTCTTGCAGCAGAGAGAATGCCATTCGGAAAATATAAAGGGTTGCGTTTAGTAGATCTCCCGGAACCATATATAGTCTGGTTTTCACAGAAAGGATTCCCAGAAGGAAGACTTGGGGAAATGCTGAAGGCTGTTTATGAAATTAAACTTAATGGTCTTGAGTATCTTTTTAAATAGTGTTTGGGTATCCTTTCAGATCATTTTTCATTTTAACGCATTCCCTTCCAACGCTCCCAACTACTCCTATTTTCCCATTCTACATCGTGCAAGGCAGAGAATAAATCATTACATGCTAACTCTAAATATCCTGTTGATGGTAATACCATCAGTTTCAAACACAAATGAGTCATCAAAAATTTCATCCTCAACACTTTCAGTCTCTCCATCATCAGTTCTAAATATTTTGCTTTCAGAAATTCCTGTTTCGCTTAACCTATGCAATGCATATTCAGAAGGATGACCATAATCAAAACCCGCACTTATCATGGCATATTCTGGGTTTATTGCATTCAAAAATGGCATTGATGATGAACCATTGCCACCATGATGAGGTACCTGTAGGACAGTGGTATTTAGGTTAAATTGTGGACCTGAATAAAGATGTCGTGAAACCAGTTCAAGCTCCTCACTGTCACATTCATAAAGGCCCTTGCCATTATTTGAGTTTTCCAAATCTCTACCATTAATATCACCCGTAAATAAAAATGAGATATCTTTATAAATAAGCTTAAACACAAGGGATGCATTATTTCTTCTAAGGCTTTCATCAAATCTTCTATTGGAAACAGGATCTCTTTGGGGTGGTTGACTATCGGTATTTAGCAAAAGAATTTTAATATCATCCAGACCATCAATACAAACAAAATCACCTGCCTTCTTCCAACTGTTCAGAGGTGATCTAATTATACAACCCGCTTCAGCTCCAATCCGATTAGTCAGAAAGTTTTTCTTCCAGAATCCATTTGGGGTTAAGTCTTCACTGTCATAACCAGAATACCAAAACTCTTTGACATCATACTTATCAAACACCTTCATCATGCCATAAAAATGATCACTATCAGCATGGGTTACTATGGCAAGATCAATCACCAATTCTCTGGGATAAAATTGACCTACATAGTTCACCATCTTGTCAGTCTCTTCTTTGCCACCGTCTATAAAAATTTGTTTATGGTTATTTGGTGTTTGAATAAAAACAGCAAGACCTGTTCCAACATCTATAAAATGAATCCTGAGTTTAGTGGTATCCAATATTGCTACAGCTTCATCAAGTTGGATCGAGGTAATCTGTGGATCTGCATAGCTGACTCCTGTGAAAAGCATAACAAACAAGATCCCGGAAATAATTTTTCTCATATTCACTCCGCGAATAGCCATTTTTAATTTTTTCACCTTCAAATATTCCCACATATTTTTATTTGTGTTTCAAAATAATTCTTTAAATTTTTTAATGGTCAATGGTGCAGACCCTTCATAGTGGTTATTCACACTCAGTGTTACCTTTACTTCTCTTGCCAGTAAATCATGGATCATTATTTTCAGCTTGTGCAGTTCACCATCTTTGGGGTCAACAATGGCATTCCATTCACCATCAGTCTGGTGTTCAATAGCTTTCCTGTCAGGGCCATGCAAGCGAATAACAGTGTGGCGTTTAATATATTCCTGAAAACGTCCAAAAATCTCAAAGATAGGTGGCATCCAGTATCCCTGAAGAAATACATGTGAAAGTTTCATGGTGTTAAGAAATTCAAAATATGGTTTGTTCAGATAATTCTGATTTCGAATCTCAATGCAATAGTTGAACCTTGGAGGTAGATTCTGAAAAAATGATTCAAGCTGGTTCTGAAATGTTATTTGGTCAGGCATCTTCTGTTTGTTCAAATACTCAAACTGGAAGATCAGGGAATTTATTTGCTTTGACATTGGTTCCAAGAGCTTCAAAAAATCTTCCATCAAATTGTTTGAAAGGAAATGAGGATTAACCTCCAATGGCCCCTTACCATGTTTGTGTGTCAGGGTAATGGCATTTGGAACTTTAATGCTGAATCGAAAATCCCTGGGAACAGATGCGACATATTCAGAAACCACTTCAGGCTTTGGCATCACGATCTTATCGCCAAATAAAGCCCAAAACCATTGATCAACCTCGACGATACTGTAATGCTTGGAATATTCGGAGAGATAATTATTAACTACACCATCAGAATAAATCAGACCTTTCCATGAGTCATACTTCCAACTGCATGTTCCTATCCTGATATTTTTGTGCAAGGGTTTCACTCAGATTCTTCCTTTTTCTTTCTATGATAATATGCCCTGTTTCGTTCTTTGAATTTTTCTTTATTGGCCGCCCGATACTTACGTCTTTTTTCTAAGATAGTTTCCCTATTCTCATGATAATATTTTTTAGCATTCTCGATGAACTTTTCTGGTTCAGCTTTATACCTTTCTCGACTTCTCTTTTTTTCATTTTCTGGGTTATTTTTTTTCCATTCTGCATTTTGAAGCGATAATTGCTCCTTGTTTTCTTGCCACCATTTTTGTTTTAAAGCTTTAATATGTCCTTTGTGTTTCTGATAGTAGGCCTTTCGCCTTTTAGCTTTTTCTTCAGAGGTGAGCAGTTTTCTTGGGTGTGGTATGTAACGCTTTTCATGTTCTATCCGGTTACATTCTATACAAGAATATCTTTTGACGTATCGTGGTGCTATATGACCATGCTTGCAAGGTTTCCCTGTGAAATAATGAACGTGTCCGGCAGCTCTTGCATCAAATGGGTTTGAATGCATTTGTTCTACCGTTAATTTAGTTTTCCCATAGGTCTTCATTTTCTTATTTCTGGTCTTCATCAGGTGTTGCAAAAGCAATTTGAGTCTTATTAATGAAGATTGTCTTGTGTCTTACAGGGTTTTCAATGCCAACCTCATGTAAGGTTGCATCGAATACAACAACAAATGGCTCATTGGTGTTTTCTAAAAGGTCGCTCAAACGGTCATGCCCTGGGTCTCTTAAGATGTTGACCTGCCCGTTTACACGAGAACCGTCTGTCATTTTTATTCTAACGATGCGACTTAGAATTTCTTTTTTTATTTCTGGTGAAGTCATGGATATCTCCTTTTGAAATAGGTTTTTAATTCTATACGATAAGTAGGAGACGATTTCAATTGGTGAAAACACTTAGTTTTGCGAATATTTTTGGTGATTGGGAAAATGGTTATTATGGTTTTTGTCGAAAGCGACAACCGGGAAGAATTTAAATATTAAAATTATGAATTACAGAAATTTTTTTTATTCAATAGTTTGATGTAAAAAGTTGAATATTAATCTTGTCCCCAGCACGAAGATTATAGCCAGTAGTCTGGTCTGAGCTCGGATAATTTTTATATATTATTAACTGGAAGATGGACGAATGGTTTACGATGCTGTTTTGGGCTCATATAATTTAATCTGAGCTATGAGAATGAATAAAGCAATATAAATAAAAAAGGCAGGAGCTAAATCAATAGCCCTGCCTTTGAAGCTGATTCAAATGTTCTGACTATTTTTTCTTTCTGCCAACGCCTGCAAGACCTAAAAGGCCGATGCCGAAAAGGAGCATTGTGGCTGGTTCTGGGACTGGATTTATTGTAGTGATAAAACCCGAAAGGTGTGAAAGCGTCGGTGGATTTCCATTTGGATTTTCATCAAGATAACCTATATTCCATTCACCAGAATAGGCCGATGGATCATACTGGTGAACAGAAAAACTTTGTCCGCCTTTAACTATAAGAAAGCTAATAACATCTGGTTGTATAGGTTGCGTAGCTGATGGGTCAAAAGTTTGCCATGTGCCGGATTTATACTGCCCCTCATCATCAGTTTCAGATAGCGTTATAAACAAGTCACCATCCTCATCTTTTCCATAAAGACTCAAAGAGTCTACAGTCATACCTTTCCAATTGAAGAAGTTGGTTAAGGTTGCAATATCATCATTTGCATTTGATCCATTTTCACTATAAACCGTTCCTAAATAAGTTCCTTGATTGGAATTCCCATAAGTATATGTGCCAGTAAAATCTTCCATAGCAAAAGTATATGCAAATGAAATGGTAGTTGTTGCTATGAACAACAGTGAGTTGCATATAGTTAATATTAATATTTTCTTCATAATTTATATTTCTCCAAAGTTATTTATAATTTATTATGCAAGAGTTGTACCTTTTTTAAAGATAAACTGCAAATCTCATATAGAATTGGGTTGGCACTCATTTTACTCAAAATCACCCATTCACATAGAATAAAAATAATTGGAAAAAATATATAACAATTTAGAAAAAAATTACATAATATCAAGAAAAAATTACATATATTTTTTTCTTTAATATCATCAACCAAATAGGTATTATCAAAAATTATAGATAGTTTTTTTCAACTTTATGAATACTTAGCCAGAAGAATATTTTTATCTACTTATTCAATTATATTGGAGATATTGATAATTTTTGTTCAGTCACCGGAAAAATAATTCTCCCGGCCATGCTAAAATGTGATCTATATATTATACACTTTAATCTGCAAGAATGGCTCTTGATAGTGGTTTTAGTTCATATAGTTTAATGCAAAATTCTACTCTTGAAAAACATCGGATACCACATATAGGGGTGCTCAAATTTTGTTTGGACTGAACCCTATGAATACTAATCTTGGGTGAGAATATTTTTATTTCGGGCAACATTACCAAAGGAAGTCAACGTCTTTTGGATAAGATCTTTCAGTGACTGTAGATAAAGAGCTCACTCCAACCACCAATTTTATGGTTTAAAATTTCGGAAATTCTTATCAGGAATATTCAAGCTTATAAATTAACCCATTTATTTTGTTGATATTATATGTTTTTTGTTAGACATAAAGGACATTATGTCTAACAAAAATATCTCCAGGATCAGGGGAACAGTCCGCGAACGATTAATAACCGGTTGTCTGCGATTTCTTCTTTGTTTAATCACCTGATCGATAAACAGGTGGTTAAAATTAATGTGGCCCAGGGTATTCGACGCATGCGGGTCAACTCTGACCGGGTTGAGGCAAAAGTATTGGCTCCGGAAGAAGTCCGGAAGATATTGGATATACCAGATCCGTTCAAGCTTCAGGGCATAAGAGACAAGGCCATCCTTAGTACACTGTTTTTTACCGGCTGCAGAGTGTCTGAAGCCTGCAGCCTTAAAGTTAAAGATTTTTATCAGGAACAAGGATTTTATGTCTTGGACTTCTGGGTCAAAGGCGGTAAACGAAACCGCCTGGCCATTCACAATGAGCTGCAGATTGCTTTGAGAGAATATTTGAGAATGGCCGGCCATGAGGACGATAAGGATAGTTTTTTATTTTTACCGGTCAAGCCTTCGCCAGGAGCATCGGATAAAACCAGGAAACTGAGCCGAAAGACTGTTGATTATTTGTTTAAAAAGTATGCAAAGTTGGCTGTGCTTGACGGTGTGACACCGCACTCCGCCCAGGCAACTTTCATCACCCAGGCCCTGGAGAACAATTGTCCCATTGAGGCGATACAAAAAACCGTGGGGCATTCTCAGATTAAAACCACCCAGATGTATGACAAACGCACTGCCAAGTATCGGGAAAGTGCGAGTTTTGCCGTGAGATATTAAATCGATTTATATAATGGGGAAAAATACTGATTTTAGCCAATAATTGCAGTAGCTCTGATTTCCACAAGAAGATCGGGTAATACCAATTCGGTTACTCCAACAGCGGTCCAAGCTGGGTAGTTTTCTGGGATAAATTTTGTTTTTACTTTTGAGAATCCACCTATTTCCTTCATTGAAGTATGGTAGGTTACAAGCTCAACAATGTCTTCCAGTCGGCTTCCTGCCTCCTTTAAGACATTTTCAAGATTTTGAAATGCCATCTGGGACTGCTCTTCAATACCTTGCCCAACTTTAAACTTTTTATCAACACCAACTTGCCCTGATACCCAAATAGTATTTTTGTATTTTATTGCCTGGGAAAACTGCATTGATTGATAGGTATGTTCACTTCCCTTAGGATTAATCAATTGTTTTTCTGTCATTTTTTTCCTTTGCATATGTGTTGTTTTAATTAGATTGAATAAATTATTATTATAGTTGCATATCATGTCACCTAAACTAATGTAAAATGCTATTTTTTGTAAATAGTCTTGAGTGATAAAATTTCACTATTACGGTGGACCCCAGGGCTTGAACAGCAAAAAGATTGGGAACTTTTCTTGACAAAAGTTTTCTCGTTATACTATTATCTTATTTATTTAAAAAAATAGTTTACATCTTCTTAAATTTCGAAAAATTCGCTGAAAATGCTATTACTGAAATAATCTTCTTTATTTACAGTAAAAAAAAGGATGGCTATGAAAAAATTAATCAAACCCATATTTTTAATCGCTATTGGCATTCTTATCGCTTTTCCGATTTTCAGTTTAACCTATTATACTATGGCCAGAACCTCTACCCCTGGATTCTGTGTCTCCTGTCATGAAATCAGGCCAGCCTATGACAGCTGGAAGACCTCCACGCATGTCAACAATGCCCAGGGATTTACTGCGGACTGTATGGACTGCCACCTGCCCGCTCCTCAGGATACCGTAAACTTTTTTTATACAAAAACAGCTCATGGCGTCAAAGATGTCTTTGTTCATTTTGTCTATGGAACCTATGACCGTGAAAAAAGCCGGGATCATGCATATGAAACATTTAAGAATGCACAATGTCAGAAGTGTCATAGAAATATTCTGCATATTCCGGATAAAAGAGGGGCAATGCTTGCCCATCAAACAGTCTTATATCCCAGAAAAGGGTATGAAAAAAAATGTGTTGATTGCCATAAAAATCTGGTTCATGTGGACAGTGAAATTTATCGATATAAGCAAAATCAAATTCCATATAGAGGTTTAGGAATATAAATATTAATGAATGAAGTTATATTTTTAAATATAAAAACAGGGGGAATCATGAAAAAGAGTGTTTTTGTTTTATTATCAGTGGTGGCTTTTATTTGTATGTCCGCATATGCCGCCATCAGTTCTGATGTTCAGATGAATATGCCAAAATCAAAAGAATTCAGAATTGAACGATCAATGTCTCCCCAGGCAATGGCCTGTATTGAATGTCATAAAAAACAGCATCCCGGTATATTTTCTGACTGGGCGGCAAGCCGTCATGCCAGTGCAAATATTACCTGTTATGACTGTCATGCGGCAGAAGCACATGATCCCGATGTGAGCCAGTCTCATTACAAGGAATATGAAGCCAATGACTCAAAATACGGGCAGAAACAATACATGGTTCCTGTCTCTGCAGTTGTCACTCCCAAAGACTGTTCAAGGTGCCATCCAGATGAAGCCATGCAGTATGGTAAAAGCAAACATGCCAATACGCTTGAGCTTATATGGAAAATAGACCCCTGGCTGAACAATGGTATGAACAGTGATTTTGAGAGAGTAAACGGGTGTTATCATTGTCATGGAACCATTCTTAAAATGAAAGATAATAAACTGGACCCTGCCACCTGGCCAAATGTCGGTGTTGGCAGAGTCAATATGGACGGAAGTAAGGGCAGCTGCTCAAGCTGTCATACCCGTCACCGTTTTTCAGTTATGGAAGCAAGAAAACCCCAGGCCTGTGGTCAGTGTCATCTGGGTCCGGATCATCCCCAGATTGAAATATATACTGAATCCAAACATGGTGATATCTACGATGCCTTTGGTGATGAATATAACTGGAAGGCAGCGCCTGGCACATGGACACCCGGTGTCGATTTCAGGGGTCCCACCTGTGCCTCCTGTCATATGTCCGGAGCCGGAACCGTCATGACATCCCATGATGTTACCGAAAGATTGTCCTGGGAACTGCAGGCGCCGTTAACAGTCAGACCCGAAGATTTTAAACCGTTCCCTGCCAAGACCAACTGGAAAGAAGAACGGTCAAAAATGCAGGAAGTCTGTCTGCAGTGTCATGGAAAACAGTGGACAGAATCCCACTACGACCAGATGGATCAGACCATCAAGGAATATAACGAGGTCTATTTTAAGCCGGCTAAAGCAAAGCTTGATGAACTCTATGAAAAAGACCTGCTGGATAAAACAAGGTTTTTTGATGAACCGCTTGAAGTGGAATATTATGAACTCTGGCATCATGAAGGCAGGCGAGCCCGAATGGGTGCCGCCATGATGGCTCCGGATTATTCGTGGTGGCATGGGTTCTATGAATGCAAAAAACGCTTTAATAATTTTATGGAAGAAGCCAACCACTTGATTGAAACTGGTCAAAAATCATATAAAGCAAAAAATTATCCAAATGCAACAGGAAGTACAACCAAACCGCCTGAAATTTTCAAATAGCATTTAAGGTAAAAGAAATACAGCCGTTCAAAATTCGTTTGAGCGGCTGTATTTTATATCAGGACTGAAAGCGTTTACGATAGTTTTTCAAACTCGTCTTTTCCCACACCGCAAATCGGGCAGGTCCAGTCGTCCGGCAAATCCTCAAAAGCAGTCCCAGGTGCTATGTTTCCTTCATCGTCCCCTTCCTCGGGATCGTAGATATACCCGCAGGGAATACATTCATATTTATCCATATTTTTTTTATCCTCTCTTCTAATTTCCAGCCATCATGGCTGCGATGTCTTCTTCAGGATCACCGGTTTGTTTGATATCAAATTTCTCAACAAGCACATTCAGTACTGTGGGAGAAATAAATGCAGGAAGCGTTGGCCCCAAACGTATGCCTTTCACTCCAAGCGACAATAACGCCAGAAGAACAGCTGCGGCTTTTTGTTCATACCAGCCGATATCAAATGATAAAGGCAGATCATTGATATGCTCAAGCCCGAAAGCATCTCTGAGCTTCATAGCGATCACTGCCAAAGAGTAGCAATCATTGCACTGACCGGCATCCAGGACTCTTGGTATTCCGCCGATATCCCCAAGATTGAGCTTGTTATATCTGTATTTAGCGCATCCTGCAGTTAGAATGACAGCATCTTTTGGAAGTTTTTGGGCAACTTCAGTAAAATATGATCGGTTTTTCATTCTACCGTCACAGCCAGCCATCACAACAAATCGTTTGATAGCTCCGGATTTGACAGCTTCAACCACCTTGTCGGCAAGTGCTAAAACTTGATTGTGAGCAAATCCACCAACAATTGTTCCGGTTTCTATTTCTGTTGGTGCCTTGCATTGTTTTGCCTTATTAATAACACTTGAGAAGTTTTTGGCAGAACCATTCTGTCTTTCAGTGATATGGATGGCTCCAGGGTATCCGGCAGCACCGGTTGTAAAAATCCGGTCGGCATATGTATTTGTTTTTTTGATAGGGATCACACAGTTGGTGGTCATTAGGACAGCACCGTTAAAGGTTTCAAAATCCTGATTCTGATGCCACCATGAACTGCCGTAGTTCCCTTTAAGATGACTGAATTTTTTCAGTTTGGGGTAATAGTTGGCCGGAAGCATTTCACTATGGGTATAAATATCTATCCCCTGGCCTTCGGTCTGGATCAGCAGTTCATGGAGATCTCTGAGATCATGACCACTTACGAGAATACCGGGATTGCTCCCGACACCGATGTTTACCTCGGAAATTTCCGGATGGCCATACGTGCTTGTATTTGCCTCGTCCAGAACAGCCATGGTTGCCACGGCATTTTCTCCTGTCTTCATAACCATGGCCACCATTTCGTCGACAGAGAGATTTTCTGTAACCGATGCCATAGATTCTATCAGTTGATCGTAAACTTCTTTTTTCTCAAATCCCAGCATGGCTGCGTGATGGGCATAAGCAGAAATTCCTTTGCAGCCAAAGACGACGGTTTCCCTGAGGGATCTGACATCCTCATTCTCCGTGGCAAGAATCCCCACTGTTTTGGCTTTTTCCTGAAATTGGGATTCATCCTCATCCATATAAAGGGCTGCATCATGAAGACCATCCGGGAGTTTATCTCCAAATTCAGACTTAAGGTCCGCTTTGAAATTTTGGGCTTGTTTGACACATTCAATCAGAGCGGTATCATCAAAATTGGCATTGGTAATGGTTGTAAATAATGCATGCGTAATAATTCGACCTGCATCTTCAATCCGGTCAACTCCTGAGTTTTTTCCGGCTTTAGCCAGTGCTGCAATGCCTTTGCAGTGAAAAATAATAAGATCCTGAAGATTGGCAGTGGCCTCTTCTTTTCCGCATACACCGCGAACCGTGCAACCGGTTCCTCTTGCTGTTTCTTGACATTGAAAACAAAACATTTTTTTCTCCTTTTTTTGTTTATAGATGATCAAAGCCTTTCATCTTTTAACATTAGAAAGACCGATAAATGAGTGTGAAGATCTGTGATTGTAAATCTGAACAATAAAGACTACCATGATTTGAATCATTATTGAATCAATAATCCTGTTAAATAGGTGCATATGGTAGCCAAAGATTTTAGATCCAGGTAATTTTCTGCATCATCATGAAATAACAGAGTTGAACTTGCTGGCAATATCTCATCCGCATCATTAAACTGAAAGATTATTGGCACCTTAGGCAATGCTTTAAAACGAACGCTCAGGTCATAGGAAGATTCGTCGACAGGCATACTATAAAGAACTTCACATTTTTTTTGAAGATTTTCCAATCTCTTGGAAAATGTTTGTTCAATGGTTTTGCTTGTGTTCTCTGTAAATCGTGAAAACAAAGGGCCCGCCCCGGAAAATTCTCGAAAAGTAACCAGTTTGCCTGAGCTTTTTGTTTGATTTTGCGACCCCTTCAGGAAGTATTTACAAAAAACATTCTTTATGGCTGGTAACAGTTTTTTGCCTGAAAGATCTACAAAGTCGTTATGGTCGTAAAAAATTGTTCGGTTAAAAAAATCGAATCTATATCCTTTTGAACTTTTTTGAACTCCTAAAGAATCAATTACCTCATCAATATTCAGCTTTCTTACTTGTGGTAAATATTCATCCATATTCTGATCATTTTGTTCGTGCTTATTTTTCATCATTCACCTTTTTTGAGACCGTTCAGCTTTTGGAGCAGCAGGTCATATTCATCTTCATATTCCAACAGGTCGAGCATGATTGGTGGTTTGATCGAATGAGCCGGAAGTCTTTTTTTGGTTTCAGAAATCAAGACTTCCAGTTCAATCATCCTTTTTTGTATTTTTTTTAGATCTCCTTGATTCATAGAACCTCCCCTCTCCACAATTCCGAGATTTTCAAACGGGACATGCTGCAGATAATGAATTCTCATTGTAGACTCCTTTAGCTCAATTTAAATTTTTCTCTCAAATTTCTCCTTCCTTCACCGGTTTCTTCATAGGTCACGCCATCTCTGATGTGGTAAATGCGTTTGAAAGTCGGGATGATTTTCTCATCGTGGGTGACAACGATAATGGCAGTCTCAAATTTACCGGCCATGTCATTTAAAATTCGAATCACTGCCAGAGCGCGTTCACTATCAAGTGGTGCGGTGGGTTCATCGGCAAGGATCACTGGCGGACGATTTACCAGGCCTCTGGCAATAGCCACTCGTTGTTGTTCTCCCCCGGAAAGCTGTGATGGTATGGCTTGAGCACGATGATTAACATCAAGCGCATTCAGTAGATCTCGTGCCTTGCTGCGCGCTTTTGCGTTAGGCGTTCCAGCAAGCATGGGCAACAGGGCAACGTTGTCTGTTACATCAAGGAAAGGGATGAGATAGGGTGCCTGGAATATAAACCCGATTTTATCTCGACGGAGTGCCCGTAAATCTTTGACTTTCCAGCCGTCATCATAAATCACTTCTCCGCCAAGGACCATGCGCCCCGCAGTGGGTTCGATAACTGCCCCTAAGCACTTGAGCAACGTACTCTTGCCCGAGCCTGAGGGGCCAATTAAACCGACAACCTCGCCTGGGGCAACCTGCATATCCACCCGTTTCAATGCATCAACAGCCGTATCTCCACTGCCATAGCGTTTTTGTAACGCTTCGATATGAATCCCTTTGCCGCTCATGTCAACCTCCAATCGCCTCAGCCGGATCGACTTTAAGAGCGGTACGAATAGCAAAAATGCTCGATAGCACACAAATCACGATTACGGCAATAAACCCCCAGACCGAGTCAAGAGGCTCCAGTAACACATATTTGGGGAAAATAGGTGCCATCACTAAAGTGGCGGTGATCTTGCCCACTACAAAGCCGATAACCCCAAGCGCTATGGCCTGTTGCATGATTAGGTTTATAATGGTGCGATTCCGGGTGCCGATTAACTTGAGTACTGCAATTTCTCGTATCTTGCCGAGCGTCAAGGTATAGATGATGAAGGCGACAATGGCCGAGCTGACAATCGATAGAATCACCAGAAACATGCCAATTTGTTTTGCCGAGGTGGCGATCAGTTTGCCCACAAGGATTTCTTCCATCTGACTGCGTGTATGGACTGTCAGTCGCTTCCAACGGCGAATCGTTTTGGCCACCTCTTCTGCGTTATGATTCGATTCAATCTGCACCAGAATCGCATTAACGTAAGGATTGGTGTTTTGGGAAGCGATTACCGCTTCAAAGACGCCTGGTTGTTTAAAAGCAAGATTTTGGCTGGTGCGACGTCGCTGTTGCAAAATGGCATCATTGTCCTTTAGAAACTGGGCTTCCTGGGCATCCTTGAGTGGAATGAATACCATGGGATCTCCGCTTGAGGAGACCATCCTTTTTGTCAGACCAACCACGGAATAATGATTGCGCCGGATCTGAAGACGGTCGCCAATTTTGAATCCGGTGGTGATGTCAACCACTGCCTCGTAATGGCTGCGAGTGATCTGCCTTCCGGCAATGAGATATGGCGGCCAGCCGGGGGTACCGAGTTCGCTATGCATGATGCCTGTTATCATGGCACGCACGTCACGCTCTCCCTGGTGTACCTGCATGGTAAGATAGGTAACATTGGCTGTTCGAATAACACCCTGTATGCCGCGGATACTTCGCCAGGTATCGTCATAGACACTTGAAGGTTCCGCATAGGGGCCGATGGTGTCCTTTTGCACCACCCATAGATCCGCACCACTATTGTCAAGCAATGCCTTAGCATCATCCACCATGCCGCGGTAGATACCGGCCATGGACAGTGTAACGCCAATCAGCAGGCCAAGGCCCACACCGGTAAAAATGAACTTACCCCAAGCGTGCATGATATCTCTGCCTGCAAGATTGATCATGGCGTGGTCTCCAAAATAGAGTCAACAACACGAAATCGGCTATGCGAGTTTAAGGCTTTTGCGCTATATACCACCGCTTGATCGCCGGCCTTGAGGCCTGTAAGTATTTGTACATTGCCATCTAAATCTGAGATACCCAACGAGACCGGTGTAAAGAAAAGTTCGCCATTCACTATTTGCCACACACCCAATCTACCATCAACACGGTGGACGGCTGCATTGAGAATTACCGGTGTGGAAGGAAGTGTGGACAAGGCAATGGTGACTTCGGCCAGTTCACCCACGGGTGGCAGTGGTTCGGGAAGCTGATCAAACAACACTTTTGCCAGAATTTCTTCGGTTATCACATCAGCCAATGGCTCAACCCGCAGCACACGACCCGAAAGGGCCTGACCATTATGCGAGCGCAGCACGATCTGTGCTGGCAAATCAGGTTGCAGTCCATGGGAACTGATCTGATCAAAGCGCACATTGACCCATAGATGCTTAGAATCGATCAACTCTATCACTGTCTGGCCAGGGACCACAGTGGTCCCTGGGTCTGCAGAGCGCTGAGTAACCAAACCATCAACCGGCGCAATAAGATACAGGTTATTGCGTTGTGCGTCCAGTGCTTCGCGGTCAGAGCGGACGCGGGCAAGTTCCCCACGTGCAGAGTTCAAACCCGTCTCGGCTATTTGTAATTCATGTTTTTTATTGGCCGCTATCTCTTGACTGATAGTGTTCACTGCCAGCAATTTTGCATATCGACGAGCTTGGGTTTGCGCGTAAGCCTGACGTTCCTCGGCTTCACGCAGTTGCGCCTCAGAACGCTTTATTGCAGCCTCCTGAGAACGGATGCGTTCACTTATATCCACCGAGTCCATTTCACCGAGTATCTGTCCTGCCCTAACCTGATCTCCCACATGCACAGCCAAGCGTTTGACTCGTCCTGTGATAGTGGGTCCGATTTTGTATGTGTATTGTGCCTCAATGGTTCCGATGCCGAAGAGTGCAGGTGCGATGGATCGATTTTCCACCGTGGCCACTGTCAAGGGTATTGGAGCAAGCGGTCCCGACCGTAAAGAAACATAAACAAAGAGTGCTATAATTGGGGGTATGGCCACCAACAGCACCAATGTACTTTTTTTTACAGATAATTTTTTCATTACAGATTCCTCAGATCAGTCCATAGTTTTCTCTCAGCGTTTGTGAAAGCCTTTTGGTTAACAGGAATGCCTTTTCAACCGTTTTTTCTTTGTCCTGATTGACCAAACAGCAGGTGGCAGGTGAGATCATGCTGTGGTTGATGATCTGATCAATACCAACTCCTTTTTTATCCAAAGCTTTCCATATCCCCTTGAGTTTAAAAGCAAGCAAATCAAGATTTTCTTTCTCAAAAGTTTCAATACCGGTGGGAACAATTCCCCAGACCAGAACACCGCCTTTATCCAGAAATTTTTTTATTGATTTGGCACATGAAGCAAATATCTCTGCATTTGAATACACATCCAATGACAAAATATCCATGTCAAGGCCTAAAAGAAAATCCCAGTCTGGGTTGCCGCATAAATGTATTCCCTTTGGAGAATCAATTGTGGAAAAAAATAAATCCAAATCCTTTTTGGCTTTTTGTTCTCCGTATCCGGACATGGCTGAAAAAATGAACTGCATACCGGGTTCGTCAATAAACATAAATGCATTGGTATTTTTTTCTTTCAGTCTTTTTAACTGGACATTTATTCGTTTTGCCATAATTTCGAACATAAACGGCCTGATTGTATCATCAAACAATATGGGGCGGTCATCCTGATCCAGAATATTAAAGCCAAAACTAACAGGGCCTTCAAGCTGCCCCCGTATTGCCGGCCTGTCCGTAAGATCTATGTCTAAAAACTTGTGGTATACTGCAGAATATCTGGGGCTGACATCAAAATAATCCGGCTCTTCAAAATGGGACATGGTCTCTTCAAACTCTTCTATGAATTTATCCATGGAGAATCGCAGGGTTTTATTTTCTATATCAAGCAATATTCCCGGAAAATGTTCGGCAGCCTGTACATACATGTCTTCATAATAACTGTAATTCGGCAACTGAGGCCAAAACGGTATGTCTAAGCTTAATGCGGTTTTAAGCGCTTGATCCACATCAGTGTGCGGCATGACTGCCATTGCCGTGGTCATTAAATTGCCGGGCAGGGTCATTTTATTTTCCTTTCTCTTTAAATGATTGCATCGTTTAAGGTTTTTGTGCCTGAATGTTTTTCATGGCCCTGATCATTTTTTCCATCTTTTGGGGATCAACCGAACCGTTTGAGTTCCATGGCAGAGTGTTTTGCATCACATAATTTAGATAAGCCTGTTTTGAAATTTCATTTTGCCAGTTACCCGATGCTTTGGCTATGGATATGCTCATGGAAAACATGGAAATCAATATCAGGGCAATTGCGGCTTGCCCAAGCTGCAAATTACCGGGGGATAGTGAAAAGCCGATGGTTTGTTTCTCAGGACAATTTTTCACACAGGTCATGCATGCCGTACACTCTGACGAGTGAATGCTTTCCTTTTTTCTGATCTTTATGAGACTGGGACAATTTTTTTCGCATCTGCCGCAGTTCGTACAATTGGATGGGTTGCGTTTAATTTTTCCGATACTCAGAAAGCTGAACACTCCCAGAACAGCACCGTAGGGACATAGATGCCTGCACCAGAAATAAGGAATTACAAATGATAATAAAATTAACACAAAAATAATCGTTAAAGCGGTATTTGAAATATGGGTGAAAAAATGCAGCATCTTAATGTCTGCAAATTGATTGTAAGGGCTTTGAATAAATTGCTCAATGCTTTGTATTGGCATTTTATAAAAAATGGACCATATAAAAAAACCGGCAAGGCCATATTTGATACTTCTTAATACCACATCCGCCCAAATCGGCAGAACCACTTTCTGTTTGAAGGATATGCTATTTAATTTTGCAAGAATATCCGAAAGCAGGCCTATGGGGCAAACCCAGCCACAGAACCCTTTTTTCACAATCAAAGCTGTCATACAAACAATTAGAAAAATTACCAATGCCGACGGATGGATAGTGTTGATTTTTCCGGTAACCAAAAATTGTTTCAAGCTGACCAAGGCGCTGATCGGAAGAAAAGCCTCGACACCGGGCGGTCTTTCAATGCTGGGGATGATACCTTCTTCAAGTTGGGCTACAAAAATGTAAAATTGAATCCCAATGGTGAGAACAATGATGCATGACAACAGTTGAATCAGCCTTCTCATTGAGAAAAGTGACATTTTCATTTTGTAAATCTTAAACCATTCCTTCATGATAGCGGCCCTTCTTTGTATGATTTTTTCTTT
Source organism: Pseudomonadota bacterium (assembly GCA_018821535.1). Classification (GTDB taxonomy): domain Bacteria; phylum Desulfobacterota; class Desulfobacteria; order Desulfobacterales; family Desulfobacteraceae; genus Desulfobacula. Next base: position 40,464 of record JAHJLV010000020.1, read on the forward strand.
TATACCATTGTTGGCAAAAAAAGAACTTGATATAGATCAATGAATTAATCAGAAAAATATATTAGTTTCATAACAACTGTCGCTATAGCACCCAGGAAAATGTATTCAGAAAACAGCTTTCCTGGAAAAATAGTTTTTTTTATCCGGACCTTTTTACAAGAGGGGATGCTATGAAATTTAGTTCGCTCAATGAATGTACCCTGCCAATCTCAGACGAAGATATTATTCAGGCTATGAAACAGATACCAGGGTACCTGGATATTACACCTTCCGATTTTATGGAAGTCTATCTTGTGGCGTTCGATCATGCCATGTCACGATTGAAAACAGCCATTACAGCAGATCAAATCATGAAAACAAATGTTATCACAGTAGGAGAAAATGCTTCTTTGATCGAAGTGGTGAAAAAAATGGCCGATAATAACATCTCCGGTCTTCCGGTTGTAAGGAATGATCAGACGGTTACAGGCATTATCTCTGAAAAAGATTTTTTAAAAAGGATGAATGACGATCATGCGCCGTCTTTTATGCGTGTCGTTTTACAATGTCTTGAAACCACAGGTTGTATTGCAGCAGACTTTAAAAAACTTGTGGCCACAGATATCATGTCATCCCCCTGCATAACCATCCTGCCCCAAACCCCCTTAATAGAGATTGCAGGTCTTATGGATCAAAAGGCCATTAACAGGGTACCGGTAATTGATGACAAATTAAAACTTGTCGGAATTATTGCCCGATCAGATATCGTTCAGACCATGTGTTAATCTGTAGAATTCAGGAGATGTGATTTAATGTCGTTTTTCAGCAAAATGAAAGGAGGAGGCCAAAGTCCTCCAGCAGTTGGTTTTTCAGAAATCGCCTGGTCATGGGTGGGTGCTTTTTTAGGGATAACCCCGGTGGCTTTTTTGAACTATAATCTTTTTAGCGGTGATGATCTGGTATATATCATTGGCTCTTTTGGTGCTTCAGCAGTATTAATATACGGTGCGGTCAGAAGTCCTTTAGCACAACCCAGGAATCTTGTCGGTGGTCATATCGTATCAGCCATCATAGGTGTTATTGCCTACAAATTATTTTGCCCTTTTCCCTGGTTTGCTTCTGCGGTTGCCGTTGCGACAGCCATCGCAGTCATGCATGTAACCAAGACGCTACATCCGCCCGGCGGGGCAACCGCTTTGATTGCTGTTATTGGCAGTGAAAAAATCCATGACCTTGGTTTTTTATATGTGGTCATCCCTGTAAGCACAGGGGTTATCATCATGTTGGTCGTAGCATTGATCGTCAATAATATTGCAGCCTCAAGAAAGTATCCTGAATTTTGGTTGTAGTTTAAATGCTGATGAGTGTTGAATGACAAAAAGTGGACGGAAAATGGAAATTATAGAAAAACTGACAACAGAACACGGTGCTATACTTAAAGGATTGGCGTCACTTTCTGAGGCTAAAGATGCACTTGAAAAAAACCGCCGCCCCCCTAAAGCATTCTTTGATGCCGCAGTTGTGTTTTTTAAAGAATATGCAGACCGATTTCATCACTATAAAGAGGAGTACATTCTCTTCAGCCTGCTGGCCCGGAAAAAAGAAGGGGACATTGATCTGGAAATGGGGGCCCTGAGATATCAACATGAGTTGAACCGCAAATGCATTGCAAAAATTGAATCCGCTCTTCATGGTTATGAAACAGGAAATGAAATCGCAGCACAAACAAATATCGGAATAAAAAGAAAAACCAATCAAGACCGGTATGCCATGACTTGTTTTACGGATAATACCATTCTGATGGCTATTGCGGATGGTCTTGGAGGCGAACCAGGGGGAGAAATTGCCTCTGACTATGTTATAGAAGAGCTTATACAATTAACAGGGCCAAATTATAGTAAAGCAATAGAAAACCAGGCGTTGTTTTTTAAAAAACTGGATCAGAAGCTTTGTGTCATGACAGAAAAAAATCATGAATTGAGTGGCATGGCAACAACCCTCATCTCTATATTTATTCAAAACAATGTTGCATGTTGGTGTCATTCAGGAGATAGTCGTTTGTACCATGTAAGAAATGATCGGATACGACAGATTACGAAGGATCAAACACTGGCACGATTTTTAATGCAGGAAGGAGAATTGACAAAAGAGCAGTCTAACGATCATTACTCAAAAAATGTAATCGATCAATGTATCGGCTGTCAGGATTTGACTCCTGAAACCGGACAAATTTATCTGGAATCGAACGATATGCTTATTTTGGCCACTGATGGTCTTTACCGGTCGGTTTCTGAAGAAGAAATACATCAGGTTGTCTGTAAATCATCGGAGCTCGTCCAGGTCGTAGATGTATTGGTGAATTTATCTCTCAATGCCGGTGGAAAGGATAATATCACTGTTGTTATCGGAAAAATCCATTAGATTTCCTCCCATTTTGACATGGTATCAATTGTTTTTTTTCCAATAATGGCTCTGGGTTGATCAAATGACGTTTAAACCAGTCTTTTGATGCTTTTTTATCTAATGCCAAAGACAACAATTCTGAAAAATGAAATATCGGCAATCGATTTCCCGGTTTGCAACGGATTTCTAAATTCAAATGACACATGGCACATGCGGTTACAATACATTCTGCACCTGATTGAATAGCCCCTTTCATAATACGATTAACCAGTTTCTCTGCAATTTTTGGTTTGCTCACCGACAGGAATGTACCACAGCAACTGGATAGAAACGGCCACCGAATCGGTTCTCCCCCTAATGTGGCCATGGTGTTTTCAATCAGTCCATAATGGTTCTTTTCTTTGTTCATGCTGGGTGGCCTTGCCAGCATACAGCCATAATAAGGAGCAATTTTTAATCCATTTAACCTACCCGTCAAATTTTTAAAAAATCCTTTACCGCTCATTTTTGCCAATAGTTCGAAAAAATGAACCAGCTCAAGATTCTTGTTATAGGGTCTATCAAAATGTTTTTCATATTGGGTTTGTTTTTCGTTTGAAGCATTCAGTGTCATTTTGGCATACCCTAATCTTAAAAAACAGCCTGGACAGGCAATGAGCACCTGTTGGTTGGGAGGCGCAAGGAAAAGATTACGGGCAGCAAGAGACAGGGCCAGTTTTGAATTCACGCTATGGGTAGAGGATGACCCGCAGCAATTCCAATCCTCAATCTCAGATAAGTCTATATCAAAATGATTTAGAAAAGACTTTAAAGATGTATTGTTCTCTTTAGCTGTTGTTGCAAGAGAACATCCTGGAAAATAACTCAATTGGTTAGGTATGTCATTCATGATACTTCTCCTGACATTTTAAAAAGTGATTGAATGCTTTTTTTGTCCTTCACCTTTGACGGCAGAAGATCAAGTTTCCTTTTTGAAAGCATTTTCAGGCCCAGATCAATATCAGAAAACAGATCCTTTTCAGAAAATTTATACCGCATCATGATCTCGAGTTTATGCGTACGGCCATATCGGGAGATGGAATCAACCACGGCATTGTGGAAAGCCAAGACGCCCGGTTCTGCAATTTTTGCGTTCTTACGAATTGCCATTTGGCGAAGCGCATCCATAATTGCAGCCATATCCACGGCATTCGGGCATTCCATAGAGCAGGTATTGCAACCAACACACAACCAAATAGTAGAACTGTTCAAGGCCTGTTCCTTCATCCCAAACTGAATCATTCGGATGATTGAATTTGGCAGGACATCCATATCTTTAGAAAACGGGCATCCGCCGCTGCAGCAAAGGCAATGCCAGCACTGACTTAAGTTAGAATGGCTCAATTCTTCAACCTGATTAACAAATTCCTGTGCTGTTTTATCCAGAGTTATACCGTTCATTGATATACCTTTTGTTTCGATTTTAAAAAGGGTCTTTCATTACAAAATTTCGAAATATTGATGATTATTTTAATCCTTTAATTTGAAAATTACATTGATATATATCAATTAATTCAATATTTTTATTACATCATCTCAATATGACATACGCTTCGTTAAAGTTCCTTGATGAACAAGAGTATGGCGTATTATTTTTTTCTTTTATACCAATCCTGATCACCATACAGTTTGTCCTGGCATTCCTTGCATATACCGTGGCTGAAATGTGCGTCTGAGTGTTTTTCAATATAAATTTCAATTTGATTCCAATATCCTTTGTCATCCCGAATTTTTTTACATGAAGCGCAGATCGGTATAAGCCCGCGAAGAATTTTTGTTTCTTCCAGCATTTGTTTCGCCTCCTGGACTGCTCTAAACCTCTCTTCTTCTATGGTCTTCCGTTGAAGGGTAAGCATCGCCGTTGTCCATATGGCAAACAGTGCGAGAACCCGGTTAAACAGAACTTTCCACATTTCTCCACCCACGGGTGAATAAAATAAGCCGGTTATTGTCAAAACAGATGAAACAAAAGCCACCCATATCGTAAAATTTCGTTTTGGTATCCAAAGAGAAACAAGAACCACCGCTATATAGGGAACCCCTGCTGCGACCCCCAGAGGGATAAAAAGATCGATTACAAAAATCATAGTAAAAAGGAGTACACAAATGATATAGACGGATAAATGGGTGTTAATAATTTTTGTTGATTTTTTTTCCCTCTTCATATGGCGTCCTCCTGGTTTGATATAAAATCACCAACCACCGCAGTTGTATAAGGTATTATATTGGATCTCAATATCAGAAGCACAAACAATTCACCTTGATATGTATCAAGAAACGAAAATAGTTTTTCCCCAAGGTTTTTTATAGATGAAATAATAAAAACAAAGGGGGCTGGTCAAAAAAACGAACAACCCCCTTCAATAAACAGACTATTTTAGAATGGCGGCAAGATCTTCATCCGGTGTCGAGATTGGTTTAATATCAAAGAGTTTTACTAGTGTATCAAGGATATTGGGTGTAATAAAAGCTGGAAGAGAAGGTCCCAGGCGGATATCTTTGATTCCCAGATGAAGCAGTGCCAGAAGCACACAAACGGCTTTTTGTTCGTACCATGAGATAATTAATGATAGTGGCAACTCGTTAACCCCGACATTAAATGCCTTTGCAAGCGCTGCCGCAATTTGAATGGATGAGTAGGAATCATTGCACTGTCCTGCATCCAAATACCGCGGAATACCATTAATATCGCCAAAATCCTTATCAAAAAAACGATATTTGCCACAGGCACAGGTCAGCACCACACAATCTTTTGGTACTTTTTCAACAAACTCGGTGTAGTAATTTCTACCGGGTTTTGCGCCATCACACCCTGCGACCAAAAAGAAATGCTTGATATCCCCTTTTTTAACCGCATCAATCACTTTGTCGGCAACACTTAACACACTGTTTCTGGCAAAGCCAACGGTGGTTTCGCCGGTGATTTTATCTTCAGTGAAACCAGGCAGGGCAAGTGCTCTGTCAATAACAGATTTAAAATTATGATCCGATATGTGAGGAATGCCCGGCCAGCCCACCATACCTGACGTAAAAAGATTGTCCTGATAGGTCTTCTGAGGCCGCTGGATGCAGTTTGTTGTCATGAGGATTGCACCTGGGAACTTGGGAAAATCCTTAATCTGTAATTGCCAGGCTGTTCCAAACTGACCATAGAAATGTTTATATTTTTTTAATTCAGGGTATCCATGGGTAGACAACATTTCTCCATGGGTGTAGATGTTAATCCCTTTTCCTTGGGTCTGTTTCAGCAGCTCCTCGAGGTCCTTTAAATCATGACCGGAAACCAGAATGGCTTTACCTTTTTTGTACCCCAACGGCACTTTTGTTGGAACCGGATGTCCGTAGGTTTCGGTATTCCCGGCATCCAGCAATTCCATTGTTTTTAATGCGGTTTTTCCGCATTCCAGAGACAGCGCCAACCATTCCTCCAGGCTTAAATCTGTACTCAGGATGGATGCCAGCGCTCTGTGAACATACTCAAATACGCTGTCATCCGTTTTGCCCAAAATATAGGCATGGTCTGCATATGCACTCACGCCTTTAATGCCGTAAAGAACGGTGTGCTTTAATGACAGAATATCAGGATTACCCGCTGGGTATGTTTTTATGCCAACCGATTCCCCCTGCTTAACCATCTCCTCGAGATTCTTGCCGGGGTTGAGGGTGGCGGCACCTTCCGGATAATCAGCACTTCCACCACTGTCCTTAATTTTGACTTTTAAAGTTTCTCGCAAAGAAACGGCTTCATTGATCAGTTTAAAAATTCTTTCCGGATCAAACTCCACATTTGTCAGCGTTGAGAATGCAGCTTGAACCGTAAACACACCAATTTTTTCTTCAATGATGTTTTTTTTTCGGGCAGCCAGCGCGACCTGGGATAATCCCATCAGGGAATATATCAGCAGATCCTGCAATGCTGCAACATCGGGCTGCTTACCGCAAACTCCTTGAATCGTACAACCCGTTCCCTTAAACGTTTGTTCACATTGGTAACAAAACATTTTTTTACACTCCTGTTTTTCTATATTGTTAAAAACCAAATTTTGAAATAGAAACCACCTAAAATCACAATGCGTTGCAATTTATGCCTTATAAGGATAGGGCGAATGCTCCTCACTATCATTTAAGGTTGTCCCGCTTTCAAAAACAGAATATTGTTTTCGAGGTGAACATGCTTGTGCAGGTCATCCTCAAATTCTTTAAGTTTTCTGTATGTAAGCATAAACGTATTACACACATCCGCCGGGATTGCGTAATCATTCGAAAGCCGGCGGATCTCATGAACGGCATCACCTATTTCTTCGTGCTCGCGGTAAAGTTTTTCAAGAGATGTTTTAATCATCTCACAATCCTTATTGTTAGATGTTGAGCCGTTTTTTTTATCTGCCTCGACCCGCTTGATCGCCGGGAAAAGAATTTCCTCTTCTTCATGGAGATGTCCCGTCATATCTGATACGATGTTGTCAAAGATGGTGGCAATTTTGACCAGTTCAGGGTGGTTGGTGCCATGGACATCAACTATTTTATGGAGATATGCGGAGATCAGTCCCATTTCCTCATTAAGGTAGGCATGGTGAGTATTAACAATATAGTCGGCGAGAAAAGACAAGCTCCATGCCGCATAGTTTTGACTTCGTTCAAGTGGCTGACTCATTGCATTCTCAATTTCCAGCTGTAATGATTCCAAATCGAGATCTTTTGTTTGGCAGGCTGTAATGAGTGGTACCTGCCCACCACAGCAAAAGTCTATCCCGTGTTTCTCAAAAACTGTTGCAGTCCGATAATCCCCTGCAACTATCTCGCCTATCGTTTTGTGAGAAACATTCTTTTTTTCTGGGTTTGTCGATTGTGTCATGATAATTCCTATCCTTTGATTTTTCAATGCTGCCTAAATCTGGGTTCCATTTAATTTTGATTCCTTCTTGATAAAAGAAAGATACACGGCACGCAGCAGGAATAAAAATAAAACGATGGCTCCCATGGAAAAGACCACATCCGGAACCACACGGGCCCAGGCCATTGCCCGGAGTACAGGACCCGAGGCTATTTCAGGGCTGCGTGCAAACCATATCCCATATTTAACAGCAAAATATAACTGATAAAATCCAGACGGTATAAGGCTGAAAACAGCCATACCCATCAACCCCCCGTTGAGTCCCCAAAAGCTCCATTTCAACATCTTATCCGACCAGGAAGCTTTAGATACAATATGTCGCACCGAAAATAGCATCAGAGAAATGGCCAGCATTCCATAGACGCCAAACAGCGCTGTATGCGAATGAAGTGGGGTGGTATTGATCCCCTGCGCATAATATAGAACAATCGGTGGATTGATCAGGAAGCCGAACATGCCCGCACCAACCAGATTCCAGAACGCAACGGAAACGAAAAAATAGATTGGCCATTTGTACGCATATGCCTTTCCCCCTGATTTGATGACATTTAAGTTGTGGACCACCTCAAACCCAAGTAAAGAGAGAGGAACAACTTCCAATGCTGAAAAGACTGCCCCCAGTGCAATAACCGGCGTTGGTGTGCCCACCCAGAAAAGATGATGGAACGTACCAAGAATACCGCTGCCCAGATACAGAAAAATTGTGAAATGAACCGTTGTCAGAGCAAACTTTTTGCTGACGGCTCCAATATGGGAGAGTAAAAACGCCATGACAACCGTTGCGAAAACCTCAAAAAAACCTTCTACCCACAAATGAACCACCCACCATCGCCAGTATTCCGCATCTGATAAATGACTGCCTTTGCCATATAATAATCCGGCCATATAAAAAAGTGGTATTGTAATGGAACTGTATAAGAGCATGTGTGTCAAACCGCCTTTATCGGTTTCATTTTGCAGTGCAGGACGGATGGATCGGTAAACCAGAACCAGCCAGATCAGCATTCCGGCCACCAATAACAATTGCCATACCCGTCCAAGTTCTATGTATTCATATCCCTGATGGCCCAGGTAAAACCCATTGTCCCCGAAAAAATTCGATATGGAGAGCCAGGTTCCGGTTAATGACCCCACCACAACCACAACAATGGCACCCAAAAGCGTGAGTACCCAAAAACTCTGACGCTTAGGTTCTTTCCCGACAAAAGGACCGATAAAAAGGCCGGCTGCAAGGAAACAGGTCGCAATAAAGAAAACTGCCAGTTGAAGATGCCAGGTTCGAACTGCTGCATAGGGTAATATTTTTGCCAGAGAAATCCCATAAAAATGGGTTCCTTCTACAGTGTAATGTGCCGTGACTCCTCCAACTCCAATTTGAATAACAAATAATCCAATGGCAATTAAAAAATACAATAATGTCACTTTTTGACTGGGAGTGGGATTGGGTTCCTTAAATTTGACTAAAAGATCGGTTTTATATTCATCTCTTCCAATATATCGCTGGTAAACAAAAATAGCCGCTGCAATACCCAAAACAAGGAGGATCACACTGACAATAGACCAGATCAGAAAATCTGGCAGAGGGTGATTTCCGACCAGAGGATCATAGGGCCAGTTTGTCGTGTATGTGTAATCAGCATCCGGCCGCAGCGTACCTGCAGACCAGGCCAGCCAGGAAAAGAAAGCGGTGACACGGCGCCCTTGTTCGTTAGTCAGAACGATTCCGGGTTGAAGTCCCATTCGTTCATTGCCGTTTTGGAAAAGCCGGGTATAATAGTCCGTCAGGGATGTAAGGGCCTCTGCTTGAAATTGCGTGAATGCAAGCACGCCGGTTTCAGGTGTATATCTGTTGGTTTTTATTTCATCCCGGACAACAGCAGTTAAGCGGGCCTGTTCTTTAAAGCCCAGCGTTTCAAAATCTTTTTGTGTGAAGTTGACCGCATCTTTAATCGACAAGCCGTGATGCCTGGCTGCTAAATAAAGCCCCATCCGGTGAAGAAAATCAGCTGACCAGTCCGGAGCAAGATATGAGCCATGCCCCCAAATAGTTCCAATATGTTGCCCGCCTCTGCTGAAATAATAATTTTGTCCATTGATAATATCTTCTTTGGTAATGATTGAATCGCCTGAAGGTGAGACAATTTTTACTGGAATCGGGGGTTTTGATTTGTTGATTAAATATCCGCCAAAAATCAAAACACCAAAAGCAAGAATGAGAAAAAATAATAAGACTGCTCTAACTTTGCTATTTAACATGGGAAAACCTCTCAATATTAGTAATTAAATGACAAATTGCTACAATAGCGATATATATTATTTATCCTTCCAATGGATACACTCCACCGGACAGGCTTCAATCGCTTCATCGATACACTCTTCAGAGCCACCCTCTTCCATAACAACGAAGGCCACAGTCTCCTGGTCATCAAAACCGAACACTTCCGGACAAAGTTCAACACAACTCTCACAACCGATACAGTCTTCAGTTTCGATATATACTTTTTTGTTCATAACATTCTCCTATAATAAAAATGAGCAGAAATGATAAATTCAAACAAACAGGCGAAAAACGTTTAATCATAATGGTCAAAATTGAAGTTTCTGCCCGCATATTTTACATACGTCATTGCCACCGTCCGAAAAACAATATGTGCAAATTTTGTATATGGCAGATATGCAAATGAACAGAACACAAGAATAAGATGAATAAAATACGTCGTGTAAGTTGTGACTGCTAATCCCATCAACCTTGCCATCTGCGTTGCCATGCCTGTGACACCGATCCCAAAAACCAGCCAGGCAAGACACCAGTCAAAATATGTTGATATCTGCTGTTGCCTTTTAGAAAATCTGTCTCTTATCAGCAACCCGCTGCCAATAATTAGGGCTGCACCGCTGACATTGGCTATCCATTTAACCGGATTCATTTGAGAATAGGGTCCATGATTATGAAAAACATATAGCGCCACAAAAAATACACTGGTGACAAAGAATAACCCTATGTAGGAAAACATCACCATCATATGTAATGTAGACCGCTCCTGATTTTCTTCGCACCTGGAAAATCTCTGATGTTTAAATATCTCCGGTAAAACGCTGATAAAAGAAGCATATAATTTTTTCATAATTAATGTTTTTTGAATTGTTTTTCCTTCCAGAAGTGCTGTACCGTGAATGTCATGAACAAATCGCTTAACACCCACGGCAATGCATAAAAATGCCCAGGCAGCTGCAGGAATCATAACGATATCAACAAGCCATGTGGAGAAAAAATGAGCATGGACAATTTGCGTTCCTTCAGGCGTGAAATCCAGCAGACCGGTTGGCAACCCGATGAGAATGAACAAGAGAACAGGAATCATTAAGACCCAGGGTAAATTTTTAGGCTCTGATAAAAACGTTGCAAATGGTTTGGGCCATGCGTACTCTATAATTGCCTGTCTTCGAAGCTCTGACATTACATCAGCAGGCTTGGCATCTCTTGGGCATTCTGTTGAACAGTCTCCACAATTATGGCACAGCCATATATCGGCATCGTGCAGTAGTTGTTTTTTTAACCCCCAGGAGGCGGCAATCATTTCCTTTCGAGGGAAAGGTTTAAGTTCAGGAGAGATGGGGCATACTGTCGAACAGGTGGCACATTGATAGCATTTTTTTACATCCTGTCCACCCGTCTCCATGACGGATCGAATAAAATCCAGATCCGGTTCAATAAGGTTTGTGGTTTTCATTTCTCATCCTTCAATTACAATAACAATGGAAATTTTCCGTTTATAAATGATCAGTTAAAATATTTCATAAACTGGACCCGTTCAAAAACTGCCGGATCGTTTGTTTTTGGCTGGCTTAATAGTCCTCTAAAGTCTTGAAGTGTGTTGTAACTATGTGCTGACATCCATTTTTTGATCGTATCGGATACGGCCTGAATATACTCTATTTTGTTTTTGTAAAATACAGATACCATCTGTACGGCCTTTGCTCCGGCCAGAATTTGTTTAATAGCCCCTTCACCATCATGGACACCGGTTGAGGCAGCTAAATCACAATTCACTCTTTGGGACATTATACCGATCCACCTCAATGATTGTGCGATATCAGAAGGGCTGCTGAAAACAAAAGAAGGCTTCACTTCTAATTTTTCAATATCAAAATCAGGGCTGAAGAAACGATTGAACAGCACCAGAGCTTTTATACCAGAATTTGAAAGTTTCTGAATCATGGGTCCAAGATCTGTAAAATAATAACTGATCTTCAAGGCAACAGGAATGGAGACTTCCCTTAAAATCTGTTCGATAACCTGAAAATATATTTTTTCTGGTTCTTCACTTGACCGGTTAAAATTACTTGGTAAAAAGAACATATTCAATTCTAGTGCATCCGCTCCCGCCTCCTCCAATTGTTTTGCATATGAAATCCACTCAACAGAATGGTAACAACAATTAATACTTGCAATCACAGGGATAGAGATACTTTTTTTGCTGTCGGCGATTAATTGTTTATATTTTTTCAGATTATCGTCCCTGATTATATAGTCGTAAAAATCGATGGGATTTTTATGGCCATCGTAATCAAAATATTTTTGCGGAGGGCCGCTTTTTGATTCTTGTTCTAAAAAATCTGAGTACTCATAAGCAATCTCTTCTTCGAATATCGATTTCAGAACGACGGCTCCTGCCCCCATTTTTTCAATTTCCTGTATTTTCTTGACCGACCCTGTTAATCCTGAACTTCCTGCTATAATGGGATTTTTTAATTGTAACCCCATATATTCAGTGGACAGATCTACCATAGCTATTCTCCTAAGGTTATATAATTACAGTGATTTTAACCCATTATTCTTCACGGATCATAACAAGAAGCATTTTAAACGGAACATTCGCTTTTAATGAATGTGGGATATTGGCAGGCATGATCAACATTTCTCCTGCTGATACATTTTTCGATTTTCCACCAAGAGTAATTTCGGCGTCTCCATCCAAAATATAAATCGCTGCATCATAGGGTGCAGTATGTTCACTCAACCCCTGGCCTTTATCAAATGCAAACAAGGTTATATTGCCAATATTTTTTTTTAACAGTGTTTTGCTCACAACGGAATCACTTGCATAGTCCACGGATTGTTTCAGATTAAAAGGTGTTCCTTTTCCTGTTGTTGATTTTTCATTCATAAGACTCTCCTTTTCATCATTAATTGTTTCTTCATTTCCGGAAAGTGTTTTTTGTATCTTTTTGAGCAAATGATCGAGATCGAGGTTATTTTCCTTTGCGACATCCGCTAACGTGTGAAACTCATCTATCGGACACCCGACACAGTCTAATTTTAAATCCATGAAAAGCTCTATAAGTTTTGGCTCATGGTTAAAAAGTTCTCTTACAGATATTTCCGGCGATAAGTAAAAATTCATATCTTTTCCCAACCTAAAAAATTTCTGTCTATCATCATTTAGATCAAGATTAGCAACCATTTAAGGATACATCTTTGCGCCAGCGCAAAGATAGCTGGATTTTATGCATATTTATGGGAGCAGAATGGGTGTAAAAAGAGGATGTTATTCAATCTTATCAGCAAAAATTACCAGGGCATGTGCATCAACAATTGTTATTTTTTCTCTTTCAGACTTGATCCATCCCAATTTTTCCCAGCTGCTGAGTATACGGCTGACTGTAAATACAGTAGCGCCTGTATAATCAGCAATATTCTGACGGCTAAGGGGAATATCAATACAAATCCCCCCTGACGTTTTTAATCCTGAGGTTTTTATCAATCGAAGCAATGTTCGGGCAACGCGTTGCTCAACTCTTTGTGTACAGAGTTCCATGTACCGATTCTGGACATTATCAAGACGTTCCAGAACAACACTTAATGCATTAATAGCAATATCAGGCATGTTTTTCATCATTCTGATGAGTGTTGATTTATCCCATCCTATAACCTCTGTTGTTTCAATCGATTCTGCGGTTAATGGATATTCCTTATTGTTTAATACAGCAACGGCTGCCGTCAACTCTCCGTCAGAAAGATATCGGATGATGACCTCTTTGCCCTGTTCAGAAAGTTTTGTGAGTTTTAAATGCCCTTTTTTTATTAGATAGCATCTATTGGCTGCTTCTCCTTGCCGAAACAAAATACTTTTGGGTTTGAGTATTTTTTGAATACCGCTCTGTATGATATCATCATACTGTTTCTGGGGTAAATTTTTTAAAAATTCATTTTCTTTGATTTCGGTGGTAGTCGAATTCATTTTATCCATTGTTTACTACCTCCGAAGCACTAATTTGAACAAGGGTTGAGTGTTGAAAAATATCTACATCAAATATTAAAAAAATACCACAATGTGGCGGATATGGTCAATCTGTTTTCAATGAATGGAAAAAAGTGATTAATTGATCTAAATCTGCCGCACTATGGATGATCTGCACAAGCCTAACCACCTTGAAAACAACATTTTATTTTCAAGGGAATATATCAACTCACTATCACTGAACTTTCAAAAATATCAATGGGTATCAAATGGGTTGAAAGGTTGCAAATTTATTCATTCTGTTTAAATTTTAAGGTTGAGGAATAAAGTAGGAACATTATAAGTAATCATTTTAAATTTTTCATAAAGACAGGGGAAGTATCATGACTCAGAATAAAACGATCGAAGATATTCTTCAAAATTATCATACAATTGCTGTGGTGGGATTTTCTTCTAAAAAAGAGCGGGCAGGCTATTATGTGCCGGCTTATCTGCAAAAGCATGGGTATCGTATCATCCCTATTAATCCCAAACTGGAACAGGGACTGGGAGAAAGGGCTTACCCGAATTTATTAAAGGTCCCTCATACTATTGAGGTAGTACTTATTTTTCAGCGGAGCGAAGCGGTACTGCCTTTTGTGGAACAAGCCATTCAGATTGAAGCCAAAGCCGTCTGGATGCAGTTGGGAATTCAACATCTCGAGGCTGCTGAACAGGCACAAAGAGGTGGTTTAAAGATTGTTATGGATGCATGTATGATGGTCGAACATCGAAATCGGGCCAAATCAGATTAACCTAATTCACAAAGGGCATATAAAGCCCTAATAACAATAAAATTTCAAGCACTGTCGTTGGTGGCGAGTATAATCCACAGACTCAAAAGTTATGAATACTTGCATCCTGAGATTCTATTTTTTATTATCATTCAGGATTAAATCCTGGGGCTTGAAGAAGGATCAGTTGCTGTCTTGTCTGGTTTATCTTGAAGTCCGGCATAGAAGCTTTCAACATCACATCCAGCGACAAAATGTAAACCAAAAAAAGACAGAAACATCCGCTCATTTCCAGTTATTTGACCGTCAGAACTAATCCAGCGGCTGTCTTTCGGGCTGGACGAAAGCTGATATAATAAGCTTCAAAAAGAAAACTGACATGACCGAAGAAAATACAGAATTTAACCTTCAAAAAGCCCTTAAGAGCATCCAGAACGCCAGTAAAAATAGACAATGCCGATTCAAAAATGGTTTCTCTCTATTTTTCAGCTCGCAATATTTTTTGAAGGCAGAGTGGATAAAGAATTAAAAATTTGATAGAAGCAAGGACAAAGGGATGGGTCCAGGAAACCTCTCCAACAAAAATCATCTCCTCCGACGGGAAAAATGAATGCCCATTCTCGAGGCTGACTTTTACTTCCGCTGGCTGGAGTAGCAGGATTGGAATCAGATTCATGATGCAGAATTTTGAATACTCCCGAGGTTTCAGTGAGCTCAACAAGGTTTGGACCGGACAATTTCCAATGAAATGGCTATCCCAAGCTGGATTACCTTAATCTGTCATTCATTCATTTCTCATCGTTACTGGGAAGTGGCTTTACTCCACGCGATGCTTTATCCCCCCAGGAGGCATTTGAGCGTAGCAAATTATAAATAATGAGGTATGAAAAATATGGGATATAAAGAAAAGTGGTTTTTTAATACATATGAAAAAGCAATAGATCCTGATTTGCCGATTTGTGATGCCCACCACCATTTGTGGGATTTTCGAGGGCGTGGCCCTGTCGGGTGGCAGGATCGTTATTTATTGGAAGATATACTGGAAGACACCAATACAGGGCATAATATCCAATCGACTGTTTTCATTGAGTGTATGGCCATGCTTCGCTCTGATGGTCCAAAAGAGATGAGATCTGTTGGGGAAACCGAATTTGTAAATGGTATTGCAGCGCAAAGCGCATCGGGGTTGTACAGTAAATCAAAAATTGCGGCTGCGATTGTTGGATTTGCTGATTTGTCATTGGGCGAGAGTGTACGCCCCGTGCTTGAAGCGCATATTATTGCAGGAGGAAGCAGATTTAAAGGTGTCCGGGTGGCAGCTGGTTGGGATGCAAGCCCTGAGATTGCAAACTCTCATAGAAACCCCAAACAAAATTTATATCTATCAACAGAATTTCGTCGGGGATTTGCTCAATTAGCACCCTTAAACTTGAGTTTTGACGCGTGGTTGTACCATCCTCAATTAGAAGATATAACTGATTTGGCCCGCACTTTTTCTGAAACTGATATTGTAATGAACCATTGTGGTGGCCCAATAGGAGTCGGCCCCTATAAAACAAATCGAAAAGAAGCGATTGAAGAATGGAGGTCTGGATTACGCAAATTGGCAACC
This sequence comes from Pseudomonadota bacterium, assembly GCA_018821535.1. GTDB lineage: Bacteria > Desulfobacterota > Desulfobacteria > Desulfobacterales > Desulfobacteraceae > Desulfobacula. The sequence goes on from JAHJLV010000020.1 coordinate 56,406, forward strand.
TGTCCAAATGTTAAAATGAAGCTTGGCGGCCTGTTAATGGATCGAAATGGTTTCAACTGGCAGTCTGCTGATCATGCACCGAGTTCGCTGCAACTGTTGGAGGCCACCAAAGACTATTATGAATCTGTTATTGAACTATTTGGTACAAACCGTTGCATGTTCGAATCCAATTTTCCCGTGGACAAAGTTGGCTGTAGCTACTCTGTGCTGTGGAATTCATTTAAACGTCTGACTAAAAATTATTCCGCAAGCGAAAAAGCTGATTTGTTCCATGATGTTGCAACACGTTTTTATAAAATATAATTTTTATTCAACACTCAAAAAAAGAGAATGGAGGAGTTGTGATTAATTCACAAAATATTATTAATCAGTTTGCAGATCACTGTACTGCATGCGGCTGTTGTGTTGAGGTTTGTCCCATTGTCGGGGATACTGCGCTCAAGGATGCTGCCCCCGAATCGATTATGGAGGAAGTTCTAACGCTGTTCAATGATGGTACTATCGGCCCTCTGGCACGAACAAGAATTTATTCATGCCTCTTTTGCAACGCCTGTTTATCTGCCTGTCCAGAGGCACTCAACCCAGGCCTGACCTTTGGCACCAGCAAAGGACTTCTTCAACAGCTGGGAGATATCCCGCCCAAAGGCGTGGCAACCATTATGAGTTTTGGAAAGACGCTTCTGGATGGCGCAATTCCATCTTTTCGCAAACGACTCAAGTCGCAGGAAAAGCTAATCACATCGTTCACCAACGACAAACCCAAACCAGTCAAGACGGTTCTGTTTGCAAGTTGTTTTGGTCTCATTGAAGGATCGGTTCTGCATACGGCACTGAAACTTCTGGAGAGGATCGATCCGGATGTCTGCATTCTGGGCGGATACGATTTTTGCTGTGGAGAGTTTCAGTTCATGGCCGGACAGCCGGATGCGGCCCAACAGCAGTTTGATAAAATGATTTCAGGGCTGAATGCCCTTGCACCTGAGCAGGTGGTGATGTTCTGCCCCACCTGCAAAATGACCTTTGACCATCATCAGCCGGCAACAGAATGGTCATGGTCCTTTATCACAGATTTTGTTGCCAGACACCTTGATCAACTGGGACCATTCCAGAAGATAGACAAAATCGTCACGATTCATGACCCGTGCCACTTTGTCCGGGGGGTAGAACCGGCAACGGATTCTCCTCGGAAAATACTGGAAGCCATTCCCGGTATCCAGGTGATCGAAATGGAAAAATCAGGAGATGACGCTCTGTGCTGTGGTGCCTATGCAATCACCGGGACTGGAAAACCTGGATATCAGTTCCGAAACCGCAGGCTGGCCCAGGCCAAGGGTACAGGGGCGGATATATTAAGTCTCTATTGTCCGGGGTGCCATATGACATTGGGTTCAGAGGGGGCCAATATATCCCTCCAGGTGGAATCGATTCTTTCACTTCTGGGAAAATCTCTTGGGATAGCATAAGCTAAAAATTTGTGGTTTATCCATCAGTATGCAGAGTCGAGACTCTCTGCATAAATCATATGCTTTTTTTATCAAAATTCCAGTAAAAGCCCAATGAAAAAATAGTTGCGATTTCACCGCAATAGACATTCCCTTTTTAACAAAAAAACGGGAATAAAATTATTTCATTGAAAAATCACGATTTCAGATCTGATTTGATCGCATTTTGTTTTAAAAGGTTATACAGTGTGGATCTGCTAATCTGAAAATGTTTTGCAACTTTGGTTTTCGATTTCCCGGATTCAATCATAGAAACAGCTTCACTTTGCTGTTTTTCAGACAAAGAAGGAGAACGCCCCAGATGTTTTCCTTTTTTCTTTGCTGCAGCAATCCCCTCCAGCTGTCTTTCTTTAATTAAAGACCGTTCAAATTCTGCGAAAGCTCCCATGACCTGCAACAATAGCTTGCTCATGGCATCGGCCTTGCCACCAAAGACAAGATTTTCTTTATGGAAATTAACTGTAACACCGGCCCCAGTCAAATCGTCAACGATATTTTGAAGGTCTTTAAGATTCCGGGCCAAGCGATCCATAGAATGAACATGAAGGGTATCACCTTCTCTGATATAATCTAAACATTTTTCAAGTTCTGGCCGTTTGATTGATTTCCCGGATATTTTTTCTCGAAAAATTTTATCCAGGACAACCCCTTCAAGTTGACGATCATCATTTTGACCGATTGAGCTAACTCTTATATATCCGATTTCTGACATTTGAGACCTTTTTATAATTTGTGTATAAAAAAGTTATAGAGGAACCAATACACTGTGTCAATAAATTACTTTTTATACCTTTTTAAACATAGGTATTTGATTTTTTGGGGCTGTGCGAAAAGGTATAGGTTTTTAGATTGAGAAAAAATAATACAGAAAATTCTCAGATTCGATTTGCTAATGAGCACTGATTGTATAAATAATCAAGAGAAAAATTTCCAATCGGGTGATGACTTCCAAAAGAAAGGTTCAGGGCTCTGAATTGGATGGCAGCGACGATTATAACGTGAAGTCATGATTTTTTCTTGAAAATTATTCCCGGCACAATATGTTGTATCTATATTATTTTTCTTCCCAGATTCAAAATTACATTATATGGGATAGATCAAAATCAAATTTCCAAATCTTCTATTACTGTATATTGGAGATATCGAACACATTTTTGTTCCGGTCCCGGAAGAAATTTTCAGAATGGTTTTGTTATATTATAAAAATTACTCTGTAAGAATGGCCAGCAAGGCTTCCAAGGGCTTATAAAGTTGAATTAAAATTTCAAAGCTGAAAATAAGTCACATACCATATATAGGGTTGCCAAAATTTTGTGGGGGGGGCCTTTTTTTTAAGACAAATGAGGTCAGATAATTTGGGACTTAGCAATTAGTGGCTTTCAATATATGTTTTTTAGAATAACTTGAGAAGGTCAAATATGCATTCTGTTTTAATATCCGTATTTATTTTTTTTGTTTTGAATTTTTAGAACAACAATTCAATTATTTTCCGCCTTCATCAATAGCATAGCGCGTTATTGCTGACTTTCTCAATTTCAATTCTACTACTGTTCTATATTTGATATTATTTTCCGTAAGGTTCATCATTTCTCTGTCAATGTTAACGGAATCAAGGTGATAAATATCAACCTCTTCACTATTTTTCCCATTCATGGAAAACGCCTCCCCATCATCTGCTGACAGATGTTTGGGATGAGTCTTGTCTAAATATTCCGGCTCTTTTTTACCCAGTGCCCGTTTTAGAGTCTCATTGAAATCGAGATCTTTTGGTTCGTACCCAATGGTATCCATATTTGCAATGTTGCTTGAAATCAGATTATGACGCCTTGCCGACACATCAAGTGCCTTTCCAATCATCTGTGATGTAGGTCCAAAAATTCTTGAATCCGCCATGATTCCCCTTGATAAGAATTAAAATTAAAAAACTTAATGTTATAGATTTAAGAGCAATTTTTATGCCTAACTCCATAACCGGGTTGTTTTTTACAGCATATTTTTTAGTTTACCTATGGATTACCCAATATTACAAGAAGGCGTAGATCCTTGATTTTGTTATTCTTGCGGATAGCTAAGACCTGATTTAAAAGGATGCCATATTTACGAAATAAATTTTTCCATTTGCTTTAAAAAATATAAACACGTAGTAGGTGTGACCTTTTTTTTGCCATTTTTTTGGCATGTTGATCCGGATTATAAACCAGAGCGTGAGCAATGCGCTTAATCAACTCTTTAATAATCTGTTCTCCTTTTTATCTGTACGATGGTAGAAGAAAAAACTCGCTACATAATTGGAGAGTAACCTGATTTTGGTCCAGGCCTCGAAAATTATTTTCCAAGAACCTGCCAAAATGTGATCTATATATTGGTACTTTATCAACTTGAATATGAAAAATCATCCTGTACTGCTGCCAATGGGTTGAATCAAAAATTCAAAACTGAAAAAGGTCGCATACAATATATGGGGTTCTCGAAAATTCATCTGGACTGATCCCTATGAATACAAGTTTTGCCCAGCTGTATTTTTATCCCAGGCAGTATTTCTAAAAGAAGTCATCTGAAAAAAAGATTATGAAAGAATCTCTTTAATCGTTGAAATAAGAATTTCATTGCCAACATTTTTAATAAATGTGCAAATAGCCCCTAATTTTGCCGCCAAATTTAAATATATTTTGGAGTCAGTGATTCCACCACCAGAGATTGCGATAATCCTTACATCAGAATTAAGTTTTTTCAATTCTCTAATAGTTTCCAACCCTTTTTTTCAACTCCCGGTGCCCCCGGAGGGAGATTAAACGTTGATTTGCGATGGCCAGACAATATTAACCGGTCTTTTTTTTGCTATGAGCCAGATCCCATCACCTTGTGAAACCGCATCTTTTTTTGATGGATTGATGAGCACCTTTTTATCTGCGGTTTGCATGGCAAAGGTCAGGATATCATATTTTTCCTTGAAATATTCATGCAGAAACCACCATCTGAGATCCTGGGCTGATTTTGGGACAATCACATAATATATTTCTTCATCAGCATTGTTTCTCAGCAGGATTTGTAACGGAATATGTACCATATCCTGCATGGCTTGTACCATCATTTCAGCTGTCATCTGCATAATAATTTGAAACTCACCCTGAACACTGGAAAATGTATCCAGGGATTGGGTTGAAATACATCGGACTGTAATTTCACAGGTCTTGCTTTTCAGTTTAAGCGCATTGATGAGGGCAAACAGGCTAGCTTCATCAGCTCCTGTATGAATAATAATCCTTGTTGCTTCTTTTATATTTGCTTTGTTGAGGGTGTGAATAGTGTCAGGTCGACCTTTAACAAAAAAAACGTTCTCAAGGTTCGGAAAAGGATGCCTTGATATATCAGCTGCAAGAACAATATCCTGGTCAGCATAAGTCTCATCCTTTTGGATTTCTTCAACCAATTGTTCTGTTTCATCGGTTGACCCCACCAGCAAGATATGACCTTCTCCTTTGTATTCTTTCTCTCCATGCATTTTTTTATCTTTCCTCTCAATCATTAAAGATGCAACATGGGTAATAAATGCTGCACAAAGACCTATACCCATGAACATGGGCAAAAAAACTGCCACAACTTTACCTGGATTAGATACAGGGAACAAATCTCCATAGCCGACAGTGGTGCTCGTCACAATACTCCACCATAATGCTTGGTCAAAATGGGTTAAGGCAGAATTCGGCGGTTCAATAAATTTAATCAATAAACTTGATATCAACAAAAGAACCAAGTAAGCAAAAACAAGGAACATCCCTTGGCGCTTTAGCCCCATACGTATCAGATTCTTTAAAAAGTATAACAAAATATACATCTCCATTAAGAGGATATGAAACAGGGCGTGTTGCTACTAAAGATACAATTTTATCCTCGTGAAAACAGTCTTATAATACTGGCAATAAGTTTGTCCAGAGATGATGGGCTCTCTATTTTACCAGGCAAAGCAATTTGTTTTTGTAAACGCTCAGCCCTTAGAGCAGGATCAGGATGACTGGATAAAAACGAATGGTTTTTTCCCAGGCCGTCCAGTTTTTTCAAGGCTGATATGGCAGCATTGATATCAAATCCGTGGTTTTTCAAAAACAGAATGCCAAAATCATCGGCTTCCTTTTCTTCTGCTTGTGAAAACTGCGCATTTAAAAGGATCTGGGCGAATTCGCCCAAGAAAGATCGTGCAACATCCCCGGCCATATTTTCCTGAGAAGCGATCCCTTTGCGCACAGCGCTCGCAGCATAGGCCAGCATAATTTTTTTCTTGATGTGTTTTTCAACTACATGGCCCATTTCATGCCCCACCACAAAAAGCACCTCTTCATCATTCATCATGTCCATCAGTCCGCTATAAATCCTGATGGTCCCGTCTGCCATGGCAAAAGCATTGATCTCTGGTGACAGATAAACCTTGAAATCAAATACATACCCGTTTGAATTGTATTTGTCCCCCACAAGCTTTTCCAATCTGATTGCATAAGGGTTTTGGATTCCTGCAATCGAATTTTTTAAATCTGATTGTTTTGAAGCTCTTGCTGCAAGGATCTTAATCTTCTTCTCGCTCAATGTGGCGACTTTAATGATGTCTATCCCTGCTTCTGCTGCAAGGTCCAGATTGGTATTGTCACATCCCCAAAAAACGGACAAACAAAACAAGCAGATAATCATACGGCTCATCATCTTTTTTCCTTACAAAATTTTAGGGTAAGTCCTATCATTCATCTCGCCTTGAAGGGTTGCCACCCCTTCTTTTCTCAACGTCACCCGCAGGATCTGACCGGGATGCCACAGACGCATGCGCGGCCCCCATGTTCCCGTTCCTCTGCAAATAATGGCTGTCATGCCTTCAACCTCGTAACGTCCTTCCAGAAGGGGATATCGTTTTTGGACCAGATAACCAAAGGGCCATATCTGTCCACCATGGGTATGCCCGCTGAGCATCAATCCTACTCCTTTTTCAGCTGCCTTTTCAGCCTGCCACGGTGTATGAGAAAGAAGAATTGTGGCCCCGGGAGGGCGACCTGCAAGGGCTTGCGAAATGGGATCGTTGTTTTGGCCGTTCCGGCTCCTGATTGTCAGGTCTTCCACTCCAGCCAGGACAAGACCCGGCCTCACTTCAACCCATGTATTGTTTAATAACTTGAATCCTGCTGATTCAAACAGGTTTGTTCTGCGTCCCCCATAAAATTCATGATTGCCGGGAACCGCCCAGAGTCCATAAGGTACGGAGAGTTGTCTGAAGGGGGCAATCAATTGATCTTCAGGAGGCCCATGCCCTTCAAAAATATCACCCAGCAACACAACAAGATCGGGTTTTTCCGCCTTTACCTGGGCAATCCGACCGGATAACCACCTTTTTCCGAGAAGTGAACCCAGATGCATATCAGACAGGGCCACAATCACTGTTCCATCCAGAGCACTGGGTAAGCCGGGAAGGGTTACCTCATACTTTTCCACTAACGGCGGTCGCATGCCTTGGAAGAGCGCAATTGCCGAGAGCACCATCCCAATAACCAGGGCAGCCCCTCGCAGTGAAGGGGCGAACCGGGGCATAAGAAAGCCAAAAAGGGTTATGAGATCGACCAAAAGAAGCGGAAGAAACATAAGGAATAAAACAGCCATCCAGTTCATTCCCAGGAACTCCAGAACGCCTGCAAGAATTCCTGTTCCAGAATGCCCAAGCATGCGGCCCAAGAAAAAAATAGCCCACAAGATCAATCCTGTACCGATAAATATTCTTCTGGATATGTGCTGTTCCACAAATGGTACAGAGGCCGCTCTCCAGAAAATATAGACATGCATAAAGGTGCAAACTGAAATTAAAATAGTTCCGAACATAGTTCTCCAAAAAAGTAATGGTTACTGACTTTCTTCCGGTTTGAGTTCATAAATGGTTCGGCACACAATGTCAAAAATCGAAAATATCTTTCAGGAAAGATTTTTTCTTGTATGATTTTCCATATCCATGTTTTGAATCGTGATGATCGTCATGTCCATGACCATGTTTTTTGTCATGAGATGATGAATGTCCCCTCTCACGATACGATTGTTCCGGTCCGACAGATGATAATGGAGCTGCTGAGGGAACAGATCGCTCTATAATTTTGTCAAGTTCTCCTCGATCAAGCCAGACGCCTCGGCACTCCGGGCAATAGTCAATTTCCACACCCTGTCGGTCTGACATCATTAAGTCATTTGTTTTGCATACGGGACATTTCATTTCATTTTTCTCCTCTGTGTTTGTTGTTTATAAATTTCTCATACATTTTTGGCGAATTGGTTTTTTCTGTTGAAGAAAGGAATCACCTTCACAAGCTCCATGAGAATGATCGCCACAAGACCACCCGCCAGCGCCAGGAATACATCATTCAAGGAAACGGATCCGAAGCGGTACAGGTTTTTGAAAAAGGGTATGGTAAGCACAAAAATCATGACGGTTACCGTTCCGGTCATGACCCATTTGAATGCTGTATTCTTTTCTTTGAGCATACGGATGCTGGATTTTGTCAGGGAACGATTTGATAGAATCATTCCAAGATTACAGACCACAAGTGTTAGAAATGCCAGCGCCCGAGCCGTATCAGTAGAATGGTCATTGCGTATGAAAAGATAAATGGCAATGGTCACAGCCAGGGTCAGGCCCCCTTGAAAAAAGCACTTCAGAAGGGTTGATCCTTCGAAGAGCTTTGCGTCAATGCTGCGCGGTTTTCGTTTCATGACCTCGCCGTCATCTTTGTCCGCTTCAAAGATCAGGGTACATGCCGGATCAATAATCAGCTCCAGAAAAACAATATGCACCGGGAATAAAATCAATGGCCATTTCAGCAGTACGGGTATCAAAGACAGTCCTGCAATGGGGATATGCACCGAAAGGATGAACATCATTGCTTTTTTAAGATTGTCATAAATCCGCCGTCCCATGCGCACAGCCGTCACAATGGAATTAAAATCATCATCAAGGAGCACCAGTGATGCCGCCTCACGCGCGACATCCGTGCCGCGGTTCCCCATCGCCACTCCGATATGTGCAGCTTTCAGGGCAGGTGCATCATTCACACCGTCACCGGTCATGGCAACAATTTCCTTGTTTAGTTTAAGCGCCTGGACAATTCGCAGTTTCTGTTCCGGCACCATACGGGCAAAGATATTGACCTCTTTTATCCGATTTGCCAGTTGTTCATCGGTTAATGTTTCCAGTTCAGAACCTGTGATGTGCTGATCCGGATTTCGAAGACCGATCTGCCGGGCAATGCTCATGGCAGTGCCTGGATAGTCCCCGGTGATCATGATCGTTCGGATGCCGGCGGTGTAACATTCTTCAATAGCCCCTTTGACATTGGGACGGACAGGGTCTTCAAGGCCAATTAATCCGATAAACTTAAACTTAAAGTCATGCTGCTCCTCCGGCAGATCTGTTTTTTTATGCCGGGTGCACGCCACTCCGATAACCCGCTTGCCCTGATTGCTGAGCATATCGATTTTTTCCTCAAGCCATTTTAATTTTGGTGCATCAAAATGACAAAGATCTGCAATGGCTTCAGGAGCGCCCTTGGCTGCGATGATCAGGTCTTCCCCCGAAGCAGACATCCAGACCCGGGACATGGCAAGCAGTTCCTTGCTCAATGGATATTCACGCTGGAGTGTCCATGACGAATGAAGATGTTCTGTTTGTGAAAGGGTGCGCTCCCCCAGTTCTTTCATGGCCTTTTCCATGGGGTCAAAGGGGTCGACCGGACTTGCAAGAATGCTGTACTCGACCACCTCATGGAATTCTTCGGGAAGTATTTCATTCGTCTTTTCAACCTTAAATACCTGATCGCCAGCCACAATATCGGATACTGTCATTTGATTAAGGGTCAGTGTCCCAGTTTTATCAACACAGAGCACGGTTGTCGAGCCAAGAGTTTCCACTGCCGGAACCCGCCGGGTCAGGACCCGGAATTTTGAGATCCGCCAGGCACCAAGGGCCAAAAAGATGGTGAGAACAACCGGGAATTCCTCGGGAAGGATGGCCATGGCCAGAGACAATCCAGCAAGAAATCCTTCCAGCAGGTTGCCACGGGTCAGCCAGTATACAACGACTACCAATGTGCAGAGAATGCCGCCAACAATCGCAAAGGTGCGAACGACTTGGCCGGTCTGGGCCTGAAGCGGGGTTCGTTCTTCTTCAAGGGATTGAAGGGCTTTGCCGATTTTTCCTAACTCAGTTCGGATTCCTGTCGCCTTTATAATTCCTACGGCCTGACCGGATACAACCAACGTCCCTGAAAACACAAAAGGAAGATCATCTCCTCCTGGTTTCCCCATTGCAGTGGCGGCATCTTCAGTTGATGATTTGCGCACCGGCACGGATTCCCCTGTAAGAAGAGATTCATCAATGGAAAAATTGAGGGCATGGACCAGAACACAATCTGCTGGAACACGATCGCCTTCGGCGAGCAGGATAATATCATCACAGACCACTTCCCTACCGGGGATGCGTATTTTTTCCCCGTCACGGATGACATAAGCGCGGGGGCTGGACAGGTCCTTAAGCGCTTCGAGCGCTCTTTCGGTTTTCCGCTCCTGATAAAAGGTGATGCCGATAATAACAAAAACAAACCCAAGCAGCATCAAGGCTTCCTGAAATTCACCGGACAGCAGATACAATGCCCCGCATGCGATCAACAACAGGAACATGGGTTCTCTTAAGACCCCGATCAGGATATCCAGACCCTTTCGTTTTCCCTGAGTCGGCAATTCATTAAACCCATCCTGCTCCTGCCGCTGGGCTACCTCATCCTGCGTGAGACCTTTTAAATTCTCAAACGATATATTGTTCATTTATAATCCTTATAAATCCTCATTCTGATATACTTGCTCTATTTTGGAATCTTTACATTATCATCATCATAAATACCTTTTTCAGCCGTTGTGTGACAGGCAATACAATTTGATAGAGAACCTATGGATTCCCGATTCAATACACCAGAAGAAATCTCATGGTGTTCTTTTATGATATATGGGATCTGGGTAATTCTTAAAGGAACCTGGTTCCCGATTCCCTTCATGATTTTCCTCGCCCGTTTTGTCGTGCTATGGTCAGCGCTGTTGGATTTCAGATAATCAATAATGTTTTTTTGAGAATCTGCATCCAATTCGACGGACTCTCCAAAATGATCGTCAAGGCTTGTCAAAAGTTTTATCCAGGAAGATTCCGGTAGAAACTCCGGCTGGTAGGCAAAATGGCAGGCCCCGCATTGGGACTGATAAGTCGGGTTGGCCAAGGATTTTACAGAGTTATTGCCGTGATCTCCATCCATATGGCGTTCTTGTTTTTTCTTTTGATGTTTGCCATGATCATCATCATCTTTCCCACCATCCGCCAACAGAATGCTCCATTTGTTTTCTTTATGGTCATCATCGGCATACGCCAGGAAAGAAGGGATAAAAAAAAGAGTGCCCAAACCCAGACAAATCATTAAAAATATTGTTTTGTGATCCATTTTAGTTTCCTCCAAAAATATTGTTCCGATAAATTATTTAATAACAAAGATATTGCCGTTACCTTTTATTTTTTAATTCGTTTGAGAAAATAATCTTTCATTTTGTAAGCCCAAGATACGATTTTTTTCAAAAAATATAAAAAAATACGTGCTCCAAATTGAACTCGGTTTATAATCAAGGGGGCGTATCTATTCCATAAATCTTTCAATTTGGCGGTGTCATACAATGAGGTTTGTGACGGCAAATATTTTTCAATTCTTTCTCCCTGGCGGCCCGAATCCCACGGCAGCGAACTATATTTTTTTGTTTTTTTTTCCTGGGTACACGCTCGAAGAATATTCCAATGACCCCATGCAAAAGTTTTATCCCATTTTGGCAGCAATCTGAGTTTGGTGATCCATTCTTTTTTACTTTGATTTTCATAAACTTCACTGTTCTGTGAGCTGATAAAAAGGATACCTGATTCCATGATACACAATCCCTTTTTTATTTTGTTTAATTGCTCATAAACCTGCCATGAGACAGTACCATTTTCATCAACAACGATTTTATATCGAGCAATGCGGAAATTTTTTGGTTCAAAAGCTTTAACAGGTTCTATGATTATCTTGTTTTTATTGGTTTGCAATTGATTAAAATAATTAGAAAGACTTTGTTTTGTGCCGGTATTCCGTAAACTGGGACTAAAACAATAATATTGACTCTGATTCCAGATCGGCAATTTCTTTAGTCGCTCATAATACTCCAGCTTCAAACAGCCCTCTTTTTCATGACTCCATGGCTCCATTATCAAGATATTGCCAACTATAAAGCAATTTCCAATCCGATGCTGCCCAAGAGCCATATTCATTTCCCATGTGTACATAAAACGATCATATTCAGCGATGATATAGTCTTTCAATCTGTATTCTTTTTTTATCATTTTTTAGAGTATATAATCTGTTAAAATTTTTTGTGATCAATTATGCTCAAAGAACACTTTTCAGTCTAATCAACAATCAAGTGGCCAACCGTCAACACCAGAAACATAGAGATAAAAACAATCGGTTGAGTGTGAATCTTGTAAGCACTCTTCCTGAAGAATTTTGGGCATAACTTAAATTTTATGAGAAATCCCAAAATCATCGAAATCAACATCACAATCACCCCAAGCTCCGGCAAGAATGAAGATTTACATTGTGAAGCAAACCAGTGCCAGAGAATGATTCCCAAGATAGATAGATTCAAATAGTAGTGAACCCCCATAAAGGCTTTTTTTTGTATTCTGTTAAGATTTGACAGTATTTTTTTTATTCCAGCTCCTATCGGCAGAAATTGACTGATTCCCTTTATCAGAATGCTCACGGCCACCGGCAAGTTCGCTATAAGTAAAAGCAATGCTGCAATCTGACCCGCAGTTTCATTACCTTCATTGTCGGCCTCCGAAAATGGGGTGCTGTGCTGGTCCTCTCTTTCGAAATATCTTGCGCTATCATGCTCATCATCGGTCATGCCTGTTGCTGCAAACCAGAATCCGAACCCCATGAGACAGACAACTGTTAATAATATTAAAATTTTATAATTGCGCATTCTCTTTCTCCCAAATCAATAAACTATATGATTGACAAGAACGGTGATCAGAACTTATTTTTGCAGACGAATCACCAATACCGAATAAATATTATCAGTTCTATAAAAATTATATTACATGTCTTTTTCATATCCATTCAAAGTGATGACAAAAGTCTATCAAAAACAGTATTGACAGTTAAGTATAATTATGAGCAAATACTCATATTAAATCAACTCGCATTTTGGATATTGTTTATGACAGCACGCAAAAAACGCCTTGACCCCCGGAAAAAGCCGGTTCAGAATCGTTCAAAAGTAACAGTGGATGTGATTCTCCTTGCAGCTACTCAGGTTTTTGAGTCCCATGGTTATGCAGCCGGAACAACCAACCGTATAGCCTCACGGGCAGGAGTATCGATTGGAACTCTTTATCAGTATTTTCCAAGTAAGGAGGCGATCGCAGTGGCGTTGCTTGAGAGGCATCTTACTGAAACTGACCATCGCCTGCACGAGTGGGTGGGGCACATGGTGGTAGAGCAGCATAACTTGTGTGAAGCTCTGCATGACTATGTTACTGGGATGCTGGAGATGCACGCCAAGCAACCACGATTGCAACATATTCTGCTTGAGGAGACACCACTTCCTGAGCGAGTTCACCAGGCATTACTTGAGGCTGAACAACATGCGGCTAAAACTGTAGCCGGCCTTATCCGTTTATACCCTGAAGTTCGATCAAACTGCTTCGAACATACTTGCTTTGTTATTGTCCAAACGGTTGAGAGTTTAACCCACCGATACGCAGCCCACCCTGATGACCAGTTTATCCCACGGGCTACATTTGTTGATGAAGTGGTCAAAATGATTATTGCTTACCTTAAATGCGATATGAACCCACACAATGAAGTTCTTTAACTTTTCACAGCCTCTATTCACCCGCGTGTGTATATGATATCAAAAGTCAAAAGAGACGAGGAATATTTCTAATACAGCGACAACTTCCAAAAGAAAGACTCAGGGGCGGGCGAAATTAAATGGCTGCGGTGATTATAACGTGTAAAGATCGCGTTCTATAAATCTGCTCGGATACTACATCTGGTATAGACCAAACTTTCAATCTTTTAATGTGAAATTCATATATATGGGACAAGACATTTTTAAATAAATCAATTCCCTGGTAATTTTTATTGGAGAGTAAACGGATTATTCAAAACCCATAGGTGCTGCATGTAAAACCAAATGGATAATACCACATTGGATGCTTGTTGAATGAACTCTGGATATAAGACCAATGAAATAGATACTACTGTGTTCTATTATACTATTTATGCCTGGTTCACACATTTTCAATAGACTTGATTGCGTCAAAACCCATGGCTCTCAAACGCAGTATTAGCCCCTCTAATTGGGTTATTTTGAGTGGTAATAAATAGTATTGATTCATCATAAATCAAAAACCACAAAGCCAGTACGAATCATTGAAGAACCAGAAAAGGGAAAGAAGGGTTGATTTAAGTTATGGGTTAGTGCTTGGAATATGGGGTTGAGTTTTAGAGGATGAGTACTGGGTTTAAGTGCTATAGGATAGATACTACTATACTATTTTACTAAACTATCCCGAGAACCAACCCTGTAGCATTCCCTGTAGCATTCCCTATCAGTTTTGATTCTGGTAGTCAGGGTGAACAGGTTTAGGGGGGTGAACAGGTTTAGGGGGGTGAACAGGTTAGAACACAGGAATATGGTTTTGTGTCTTACAAGCACAACATTTATAAAAACCTGAAAACTCCTGTTCATAGTGTTCACCCTGTTCACCTTAGAAACCCTAAACTACGAAGAACCTTATTGACACTGCTTGTTAGCTGATTAGAACCTGATCCACAAGATTAATACCTGTTCTATAACGTGTTCGCCCTTTACCAATTTGTTTAGATTCAAATCCCTTTTCCTGAAGTTTCCGACCAAATGAAGCCTGTTTCAGTTGATATTCTCCATTGTCTTCACACCATTTAGCATAGGCAAGATAAAGTTCTTTGGATTGAACCAACTGATCCGGGCCGATGGTGCAGCAATCACTGATAAAGTTATTGAGAAGATCCATTTCACTCCGATATTCATTTGTTGCGTCAGTGACTTCAGCAGGTGTGCCAAGGCCATATAATTGCCATTCCAAACATCCTTCAATAGCCCAGTTCAAAATCCCGCTGAATTCCTGTTTTAATTTCTGTAAAAGGTTTCGGTCTCGTTCTTCCTCTGGAATGATAATTTTGAATGGAACCAGTTTGATCCTGCGCCAGATAGCATAATCATTGCCTTTGATAATGGGTTTATTATTGGTACCCAGGAAAATTTTATATTCAGGTTCAAATTCAAACCATTCCTGATGAAGAAAACGGGCGCTGATAAGGTCGTCACCAGTCATCTGTTTAATAAGGTTTTCAGCAAGTTTATGTTCTTTCTCTGCCTCGGATGCACTTACGAATCTTGCACCTTTCATTCTGGCTAAATCATTGGGTATAGCTCCCTGCTTTTTTATTAAAAGAGTTTCCGTTGCAGTGTGCTGAGAATAATCCCCGAAAAGAGTGCCGATGGTTCGTAGGAAAGTGGATTTACCATTGGCACCGGCACCCCAGAAAAGAAACAAACACTGTTCCCCTACATCCCCTGTCAATGAATATCCAACAGCTCGCTGGAGGAATTTTATCAGATCCTGATTGTTATCCATGATCCGGGCCAGGAATTTTTCCCATTGAGGACAGGTGGCATTTTTATCATATCGGACATTAGCAACTTTGGTGATGAAATCATTTTTTCTATGGGGGTATAAGGTGCCGGTATTCAGATCAAGGGTTCCGTTTTTACAGTTCAGCAGGAACTTGTCTTTATCAAAAGCATCGGGTGCTACCGGAAGCTCACTTTGAGCCAGAGAAACCATGGCTTTGATACGGCCATTGGATTCAGATGAAAGGGCATGCCTGGCGATAGCCTGGCGTTTGCTGTCATCTTCAGACTTTTTAGCTTCATCATAAATTTTCCTGACAGTTTCCTTGGCAAGAGTTCCAATCTGGCCGGTTTCATCCTCTGACCATTTAACATCATCCCAAAACAGCCATTTTTTCCAGAGGTGACAATATTTCAGTGTTTCGCCATAATGATGAGCAAGGCGCTCTGCATTGCCAAGATCACTGCAATGGAATGAGTTTTTTATTTCTTCAGGTTGACTGTGAATAGATGAATCCAGCGCTTTTTGAATTGTCATCTCACCATAGGTTTTGCGGCTGGATGAATGGGTTTTATCCCACTTATCTCTAAATAAACCGGATCTCCTGAACATCCTGTCAATGGCCAGTGAATTGTTTTCAAAATAAAAAGCCAGAAGTTTGCACAGGGCCAGATCAGCTTCGCTTTGAGAAGAATATCCATAACCTTGATAACGGCCTTCCCAGAGGGATTTAAATTTATCACCATTTTTATTTTTAAATGCTTTATCAAGAACCAACTTGTCATTATCGACAGGTTTTGTTCGGGTAAAATTATTTTTCAGCAGTGAATCGATTATATCACACCGGTCCATTATCTCATCTGGTGTGTCCGGAAATTGATTTCCGGTTACAGTGAAAAACCTTCCCGTATCATAAATTTCTATTTTCCCTTCACGGATACCGCCATCGGGTAGTTTGCCCTTTATGATAGTGTGCAATCCATTGCCCGAGGGGCTTATTTCTGTATAACTTCCAATTTGATTTATCAATTCTTCTGTTTCCGGTAAAAGTGTTTCATCGATGAAACACTCGTCAAAATCAATTCCAACGAATGGATCATTTTTTGTAAAAACAAATCCGATACCGTCAAACCCATAATTTTCAAAACACTTTACGGCATCCTCATAACTTCCCCAGGTGTCCGGGTCATTGACCTTTGCTGGCTGGCCTGAATTTGGATTGATGGGGATTTTTTTCATTTTATTCTTGGTGGGTACTGCTTTCCAGGCAACCCATTGATCAAATTCAATGAGTTCCTCCGGAATATTGTTTAATTTAACCTCTATATTGTTAGAAACTTTCATATTCAAAACATCTCCTTTGTTTTTTATTTGGGGTCCCCCTCCTGTTCATCAGATAAACTGATCTGGGAGGGGGATTTGAATTCTACTTCGGGTCCATTACGGGCTTGAGTTGTTTGGCCAGGATATACAAATTGTACGTGATCAAACTGATTTCACAGCGATCAAAATCTTCATGGTACATTTTGCAGCGGTCCTGCAAACAGTCTTCCTGGAAGAATGGACACTTTTTGTTGATATCTTTTTTAAATTTCATTTTATTTGCCTCCTTTCCCAGCAGACTCTTTTGCCAGTCTTGCTGAAGCATTCAGGGTAAATCCCATATCCAGGCATTCTTTCATTTTTCTGATCAGTTTGATTTGATCTTCCGAATACCTTCGATAAGCTCTTTCACCGCAGATAACTCGCTCAATGTCATTGAGATAATTCTGCTTTTCCCAATGTCGTAGCTGTTTTTCTGAGATACCTGTAATTTTGCTTGTGTCGCCAATACTTAATGTTCTTTTCATTTAAACCTCCTAAAATTTTATTTGGGAAAAAAACTATTCCCTATCTTTTACGAGGTTAGTTAATTCAAGTATTGGTATACGGATAAGAGGCTTGGTAATGTTGGAAAGAAGATGTTTTGAAAGGAGAGTTGATCAAGGGATGAGATTTTCATCCTCATCTTTTTCAGAATCTGTTTCATCGATGAAACGTTTTTGCTGTTTGATTTCATCATCAGCCAAATTTTCTGATAAAGGGCCAATGATCATCCAGTCATCCCAGTCAAAATCGAAAAAGTCACACATTTTTATTTTCTCCTTTATTAAAATGGATATCTGCCTTATCAGCCATCAAGGCCTGTATAGCCCCAGGCTGAAGAAAAATAGCATTGTCAGGAAGCATTTCCCGGAACCGATTTGGGATGGTGCCCTGATGCCAGAGATTGTTTGTTTCAATAACCCGGCCATCATGAAACAATATATTGAATTTTCTACCACCGAACCCTCGGTATATACCAGCATCATCATTTCCGATTCTGTAATGTTGTCCGTTTACGATGACCCTTCTGTTTTCATCTTCTGCGGACATCTCTATTTTTTCCATCCAAAAAGAACAATCGAAGCAATTGTTCTCGATGTATGCCTCATCTGAGCATGTTTTTGAATAACTCTTGCCACAGAATTCACAGATATTTGTTTTGCTGGCGATATTAGACATTTTTATTCCCTCCATCATTTAATCCATAAATCGTTTTCAGATTCTTAGAACACTTAGGACAGATCCCATGAGAGGTCATAACGCCATTTTTTGATAACGCCAGGTTGCTTTTTGTCTCAGAGCATTCTTTTTCAGAAATTAAAGATTGGCACCATGCGCAGACAGTTCTAAATTTCATATTTTTCTCCTCCATTTTTTAATTCTCACTTATCTACAGGTCAGATAATTGACCCTATGGTTTAATCAGTGAAAGGATCTGACCACCGGTCTTCTCAAACTTGTAGACATCCGCCGTGGATAGACCTTCTGTTTTGGCTGCGGCGGTGAATGCATTAATCACAGCAAATAGGTTATCACCCGGCTCCTGTTCAAAAGTTGTTTTCACAATCTCCGCTTCATTATGGGTCAGGCCGAAACGTCTGCTGAAGCTTTCTATAGATTTGATTGGATTACCAACATGGGATTCGCGGGACAATTTGAACTCAATCTGGTTCAGGGCTGATCCGTCCATGACCATGGACAATGTTGCAGGAAAGTTCTCCAGTCCCCGAGAGCTGATATGTTTGAACCGTGATGTTCTGGCTTTGGCCACAGAGATGAGACCATTGGTGCAGACCAGGCGGTAAAAGAAAGATTCAATACTGAAAGCAATCAATCCGACTTCGCTGTTGGAAAATGCAATACCTGGAACAATTTCATCCAAAGGCCCATGTCCGGAATTGACCCCGAATGCTTTGTCATATTCCGGTATCTTCAATAGGAACATGCCATGGTCGAGTGAATACTGAACTTGCAGATTAGGGCCGAAACCCAGCTGAAGCAATTGAGCCAGAATTTCCATGTTGTCCAATGGTTGATACCTTTCAGTAAAAACAGCACGTAATGTATCGCCATTAAACCTGCAGAAAAATGTATCCCTATACTGGCGTTCTTGCTCAATCCAGTAATTGAGGTTACGGGCCTGCAGATCTTCCGGGCATCGAGAAAGGTATGAATACGGAACTCGCAGCCGATTGGACAAAAGATGCTGGGCGGTAGGTGCAATATCAATTTGTTTGCCGGAAATCCACATTCTTTTAAGGCTGTCGAATTCCATCTCGTGCACTGGCATGACTTCGTCAAAGTGGTTGATTGAGTTTTGATGGACATGATTAATAACGGTTTCGAGGGTGGTTGCTTTAGACATGGTAATTCTCCTTTATTTGTTGGGTTTAAGAATGTTTTTGTTTGATTTAAAGTGGGTTGGCGTGCGGTTAAAGCGAAGGGGCTAATGTCCGCAAAGAGAGCAGATAATTATAGGTTTTGAGTCATTTATAATTGTAATGTCATTGCCGAAGTGATGACACAGGGTCGTATGGTGCCCACAGTCTAATTTGAACTTCTGCCCGGATAGATCCTGTATAATCTTCTTCAGGACCGCAACATCCTGATATGCTTCTTTTTGCTGTTTGGTCATGGTTTCCTCCAGAAAATAAAAAAACCACCGGGAAAGCGAATCTCCCAAAGTGGCATTCAAATTGTTGTTGAAATGTTATTTGTAAATGACGTTGCAGTGATCCATACTGATTTCCCAGGGACCCAGTTTGTCACTGGATGAAAAGCCGTTATTGAGCCAAATTCCACCATTGAACACTTTGGGATGGTGCTTCTGGTCAAAGTCGACAAAGAGTTGGCAGATGTAGCACCACATTTCTTTCCCAACTTGTGGAAAACCCTCCAGCCGTTCAATCTTTTCCCATCCAGGAATGAACAGTTTGTAAATTCCGGCCAAGGCAGAATTCTGATGATCCGCTTTTTCAAAGATCTCCTGTAACTGGTGCTGGAGTCCTTCTTTGTTGAAGTTTTTCTTGGTTATGCTGGTAATTGAACTTGTTTGCATTGGTTCCTCCTTGTTTTTAGGCATAAAAATACCCTCCAGGATTGCTCCAGGAAGGCCATAAATGATTTTTAAGTTTTTTGTTTATTCTGGTTTGCCGCAGTAAATGCACCGTCTAACACCTGTGCATGGCATTTTACCTGTCCACGCATAAGAATGATTTGTGCATTCGGTTTTTGTTATTTTTCCCTTCCAGACAAGATGTTTGAACCACTTTTTTTTCGTTTTCATATATTTCCTTTTCTGTTGAAAGAGCATGAATGGCATTTGCTTTTATCCCGGCAGGCATAACAGACCTTTTTAGGGTCCAGGGTTGATCCCAGATAATCGAACACTTCACCAATGGCTTTGGTCATAGGCATACCCATTGCCCATGCGATTCTCCTTAAAGTGGCACTGTGATGAATGTTGAGTTCAGGAGTATAGGCCATGAAATAATCCTCCCTGAAAATTCGGATTAAGATGTCGTTCCAGGACAATGATTTTACACTCACTGCACTGGATTTTGCTGTTTACTGAATCAGACAGGATGGTTTTCTTACAGTTCGGACATTCAATCTCAATACCGGCTGAAGTCTTTGGCATGGGCCAGCCTCTGGCAATGCAAATCCTTTCCACCTGGCTTGCTGGCCGGATATTCCATTGAAGATCGAATTCAACTTCCAGATAGTCATGAATCCGGATGTCGGCCAACTCTGACAGGCTGAAGTACCCAGCCTCGCTCATTTGGAAATCATTTCTCAAAATGACGTATCCGAAAAAAGTGTCATTGCCATTATATTCAAATACCCACCAGTCAGATCCGCCTGGAAATGAAAAGTGCAGACAAACCGGTTTGTCTTTCATAGGTATGGTTTCACTGGCATATAGTTTAGGAATCCCTGCCAGTTGCTTCTGTGTCGGTTTATTAAACATAGTTTTTTTCTCCTTTATATTATGGCTGGTCATCAACCGTTGATATGCTGAATAAATTTTGAGGCTTCCACTCTGGTCAGATTGTCCAGGGTCTTGTTAAATCGGTCATGAATAAGACGTTTAAGGTTTTCTGTTATCATCCCTTTCCGGCCTGCGATTCTCTGAATCAGGTCCTTTTGTCTCGAGGTGATAGGCTTATCCTGTTGGATTTTACTGAAATCGTTGCCGTTACGATTTCTCTGGAGTGTTAGATTGTCAGGACAATTTGCGATGTCTGGCAGATTGTTTTTTAATGTGTGCTGATGAGTTTTGATGAAAACACCTGTAAGACCTGATACCTGGATGGTAGCGTCAATCATGGCTGATTTGGCAGCCATTTTAATCGCCTTGTTCAAGTTCGATCCTTCATCACGGATATTTCGGGCAGAGCTTCCTTCTGCTACTACCGTTCCGTTGTTCGCCTTCAGCTCACATTTCAGTATCACTCTTGAAATTTCCTGTTTGTGAACACAGGCAAGCTCATACTGGTAGAGATTAGGATAGCACGCTGTCAAGCCTAAAACATTGATGATAAGTTCAGCACCACCCTTGAACAGCATCGGTCTTGACCAGTGTGAAAAATTTGAACAACGATCTGGGATACCGGCTCTGGCATACTTGCACCATTCATCCAGATGTACTCTCCCATAATGGATTCTCGGCTGCAAATTATCCTGTATCCATTTCAGCAGTGTCTTTCGATTCTGCTCTCGTCTGTTCAGGGAATTAACAAAAGTTTCTGCTGGGAAGTCCAGAGGTGAACTGGGAAATACTGATATTGAGCCTGATGGCGAATCTCCTGGCGGGATAGCAAATCTTTTTAACGTGTCTGTTTCTGATAATTTCAACATAGACGATCTCCTTTTTGCTTACGGGTCATAAAAATAAAAAAAAGACCATCCCTGAAAAGGACAGCCTCTTGATTTGATGATGAAATGTTAGGTACTGGTTAAAAACCCATGCCGATAAGTTCTTCATGGAAACGGTGATCGCTGGCGCAACAATTTCTTTTCCCGCAAACAAAGCAACGACCTATCATGGCTTCATATTCTTTTTCTGATACAGTCAGACGGTATCCACAGAAGCACTTGAAAATCCTTTCCTTTGATAAGCGGGATTTCTGAAAAACCATTATCTGTCTTTGACAAGATGGACACGGGATCTGGATAAAGGTTCTTGTGTTGTCGGTAACTGGAAACCAGCCCTTGGACATGGCTCTACAGATTAAAGCGGTTTTCTTGTTCATGATTTTGGCTTTTTTGGGTTAAGTGGGGGGGGGAAGGGTTTAAATATTTGTTATGGCAGAGTTGCTACCTTTGCTGGATTGGAACTGTAAAAAAGCAAGTGCGGGGGAAGAATAAACAAAAATAAGACACACCCCCCACCCCTATAATAGTTCGGGTGAGACAAAGCCCATCAAATAAGGACTATCCCCCCTTTGGCTATACTCTTGAGCGATTGAACACTTGACCATGATGGTAATGTTTTGACTACCAATTCCAAAATCGGGAACCTTAAAGGGTCCATAAAAATGGATGGGTCAGTAAATTATGGCTCGACCATGATGGGTATTTGAACCGGTAAGAGCAATGATGTTCATCCATAGATAGTAAAAATAGTATAAATAAAAGTAGTATCCATCTCACCTACACCAAACCAGCAGTACCGTCTCCCATAGCTCAAACCAACGTTCGTATTTTCCAAGCCAACACTGCGTCATCCAATTTTATTGGGGTTCAAAAAAAATTATGAAGAATGGTTAAGAGTTGAGAAGTGTTTAGATGGTATCAAAATTAATATTTACTATTCTTATAAAGATTAATTCTTGAAATCTTCTGTTTTGGATGCAATAAATTTATCTGGTTTAAAATCCCATGAATTCAAAGAAAAGGATTAATATGTTTGATTTAAAATTGCCTGATTTTGAGATAGTTGTTTGGATAAACTACAATGCCTTTGGTAAAAACCTTGAAAAAGAAATACTGGCAATAACTGGAACTCTTGAATTTGATGAAGAAATGGAGACAGAAGGAATAAAGTCATATCATTGGGTAGTTCCCTCATGGGTAGAAACCTTGGTTTTGGGCGGAAAATTAAAAGAACACATTGACAATCCCAACCTTGTTTTGCTCAAACTCAAAGCAAATTATGATTCAGCTATTCAAGATGTTACTCTTAAAGATGATAGGAAATATAAAAAAATATGACAAAACGAAAAGCAAAATCAGAAAGAGATTTGGAAAAAGCATACTCAACAAAAGAATTCGTAGACAAACTAAGAAGACTTGCGGATTCTATTGAACAGAAAAAAAGGTTCCGGATACAAATTGCTGGTGAAAGAATTTCCGTTCCTCCCAACGCTATTTTTAATATTGAGCATGAAAGAGATGGGAATAATGAGGAGATTGAGTTCCAGATGAAATGGGTTGTGCCTGAAAAATAGCTTAAAAAATCAAAACAAAAAAATATCATATCGGGCTATGATGCAGACCCGCAAGATTATTAATAAAAGTCCGGACTTTTTAAACCGGCATTGGGCGATTTCATTTTTGACATAGTCCACAGTGAAAGATGTTAAAGATACCTATCCAAATCAAAACATTTTTCATCGAAAATTTTGATCATGATTTGTTGCAAGAATCTTTGACTTTTCATTGTTTGTGGATATTCCTGCCTATTGACTCGGAATTGAGATGAAGGTATAGCCTAATTTGATAAACTTCAAACTGTTATAGTTGATTCCTTTACCATAGGATTATTAAAATGGATGACTACAATTTTTCAAATTTAAACGACAAGGAGTTTGAAATTTTAGCGAATGACTTGCTATCCAGACATTTTAATACAATCATAGATAGATTCAAGCCAGGCCCGGACCAAGGGATTGACGGACGTTTTTTTTCAACAGACGGTGATGAAGTAATCCTGCAATATAAGCACTACTATGGTTCAGGAATTAAGAAATTATTATACGATTTGGAGAATAAAGAGGTAGAAAAGGTTAGAAAGCTTAATCCGAAAAGATATATTGTTGCCACTTCAGTTCCTTTATCACCTGCAAACAAAACCAAAATAAAATCAATCTTCAATCCATTCATACAATCAGAAAGTGATATTTTTGGTAAGGAAAATTTAAATGATATATTGAAAAAGAATACAGAAATCGAAAAGAAACATTACAAATTGTGGTTAAGCAGTACCACTGTCCTCGAAAATCTCCTAAACAAAGCTATCAATGAACGAAGTCGCAGTTTCTTGGAAGATATCAAAGATGGCATAAAATTATACGTCGAAACCCAAAAACATAAGAATGCTTTACAGCTTTTAAGTAAATCAAATGTTATAATAATTACAGGAGAGCCCGGTGTTGGGAAAACAACCTTAGCCGAAAGTTTATGTCTTTTTTTTTGTGGCTGCGATTATGATCTTTGCGTCATAGAAAATTCCCTTAATGAAGCTGAAGCTGCTTATAGTTCCGGAAAAATGGTGTTTTATTTTGATGATTTTTTAGGAAGCAATTATTTACAAGCTCTTCAACAACACCAAGACACTCATATCGCCCGATTTATACAAAGGGTAAATAAGGATAATAATAAAAAATTCATCCTAACCAGTAGGACAAATATTTTTCATCGAGGGATTAGCTTAAGCGATAAATTTAAACATAAAAAAATCGATAGGGATGAGTTTGTTTTGTCTGTAAACTCCTTATCAGATTTAGAAAAAGCCAAAATTTTATATAACCATATGTGGTTCAAAGGACTACCAGAGGGAAAGATTGAGCAAATTTATCTCAATAAAAGATATTTGAATATCATCAATCATAAAAACTATAACCCCAGACTAATTGAATATATCACTGATAGTGATAGGTTAGATAACGTTGATGATGATCAATACTGGGATCATATCGTAAATATCTTGGATGATCCGTCGGAAATATGGAAAACTCCTTTTTTTGTTCAGAGTGATGAGTTTATGAGAAATTTAGTTCTTTTGGTCATTTTTAATGGAAGATCCATAACCGAAACAGAATTGATTCAAGCATATAATAAAATGAATGAGATAGAAGGTACTGTTCAAAATACTAATTTATCTAAATCCTTCGAACTTGTTATTAAATCAACTGTTGGCTTTTTTTTGAATCGTACAATTTTGGATAAAGTCGGAACTCATTATTCGCCTTTTAATCCTTCTGTTTCAGATTTTTTAATCAAAAAATATAGGAATAATATCAAAAAATTATCATTCCTATATAGATCAATAAGCACTGCACAGTCCTTGCGAACGCTATCGGATCTTCATAAAAATAAGAAAATTACAGAACATACATATCTGCAGGTATTGTGTTCCTTATTTGAAGCGTTTGATATTCAGAAAGATGCTTATAGTAGGACGTATGATCATTTCGTTTTTCTTTCCTCTTTGCTAAAAGAAAATAATCTCTTAAAAGGACAATACTTAGCTAAGGTCAAAGTGCTTTTTGAACATATCATTTTGGAGCCCACAGGATTATCTTTTTTGAATATATTTGTACAAATTCTTTTTCACCTGCTTAATCAACAATTAATTGGCCCAATAGAAAAAGATAAAATTCTCAAACTCATTGGGTGTGCGGGAGCCTACTCCGATGATTTGACTGCTACGATGAGGCTTATCGATTATTTTGAAATAGATAATGAAGATATAATTCAGGACATCAGTGATCTAACTCACGATTACCTTTTTGAAGCCTTAAGTGATGAATGTACAAGTATTGAAATAAATGAATTTGTTGATGGTGGCGATGAATATGGCCCCTCGGTTGATGAAGACGCATTGTCCTCAAAAATTAATAATATACTGCAGACGCTGATAGATGAATTAGAGGTTTCTTCCGCTATTTATATTGATGAATCTGGACTTTGTTATGATATCGATACCACAAAACTGATAAATGACTTTTTTTCTGGAGGGGAAAGTGAATGGGCATATGAAGAGGGGAGAGGTCTTGCAAGCAACCATACCAATAGTATAGATGACCTATTTGATCGTTCGAATGGATAGTATTGCCAGGCTTAAGGATAATTATCTATCTAAAGATTTCAGCTTCCCAAATCCTTCAGGATACAAGAACTATTGGAAAATATAATTCAGATAAAAAATGATTCTGGCAAATGCAAGTAATCATAAATTTTTAATTTCAGGTTTGGTTTGCTAAACTAACTGATTTTTGGTAGCAAAGATAAACCGAATTAGTCACAATGGATTTGACAATAAAATGATATTAAAAATATTTAAGAAAATACCTCCATCTATATCAGTTTTTATTTTTTATGTGTTTATTGGTTTGGGTATGCTTTTTCGATTTTTATTGGCCTCAGTTTATGGGATGTTTATTATGTCGATCGGACTATATTTCTATTATAAAAATTTCACTCACACCCCACCATTTTCATCAATCGAATTATTAAATTGGGCTTTTGCTCTTCCAAGTAATTATAAGACAGCCATTTTGACGTCTTCTGTTACAATCACTGGTTTTGCTATTGCTTTTCACACTGCTACCATAAACTGGCGGAATCAAATGCAAGCACAATTGAAGACACAAGCAGCAAATGAGATAGAAAATTTTTTTGCATTTGTGGCGACTAATATACAAACAATGGAACTTTATATTAAGTCTTTAATAAACATAATTGATAAACTTCAAGAGGAAGAGAATACAATTGAATCGATAGCTTTCTCAATTGGCTATGCCCAAGGAAAAGCAACGGAACATATGGCCGCAAGAGATGCATTGTCTCAGGCTTCCATTGACGTTCACCGTCTCATTGGAAAAAACCACAACATGTTATCAACTGCATTCGGACTTTTACCTATGCTTCAACAGACAGCAGTTTCATTATCAAAAGTAACAAAAAAAATGTGGGTGCATATTCCAATTGTTGATTTGAATCATGAAAGTTATCTCCAATCATTTATCAACCAATTAAACATAGCTGAGTGTACCGACTTTTTAGAAACATGTGGAAAGAATAAGTTTGCTCTTAGCGGGCTATCAGGTGGTGTCCAAGGAGCTTTGACTTCAAGCATATGGGGCTTTTCATTTCCAATGTTTTGGAACCTTTTATTAACAGGAAAAGAATTTAAAGGTGCAATAACTGAGCTTCATGAACAATTGAATGCCGATGAATCATAAGAAATATATCGCCACCTTTTAATTGTTTTAAATAAAAAAAGTTTTAGCTTGAACCACATCCATAGATCGCTTCTCAAAGATAATTATCCCTGTTCTGAGGTTTCAGTTCCCGAAATAGTCAAGAATTCAAATACCATCTTTCAGCAAAAAATAGTTCTCCAGGGGTTTCTACCTCCAATAAAATTTAACTGGGAATGGATTTATTAGTTTTCGGTTTTTTCCATATAATTGAATACACTTTACAATGATAGCTTAGCTTGCTACTAAATCACTGATCAGAATTTTCCAGGGCAACTATCATTCAAATTTACAAGATTGGCTGACCCATTGATAATCTTGTTCGGCACAAATGGAATGAAAAATATCGCCATAATTAATATATTTAATTATTCATTTTTCACTCAAAAAGGAGTCAACAATTGCAATACAGAAACCTCGCACAACAAGCTTTTAACAGGGCAAAGGTAGAATTGGCAAGTAAAGACCCAAATCGAATAAAATATTGTGTTCTTGAATTGCGTATGGCTTTTGAGGCATTGATTTATCAAAAAGCGACAAACTACACGGAAGAATTATCTGGTAAAAAATTAAATACCTGGCAACCTGCTAAACTATTAGATTTACTTCTCGAAATTGATCCTTATGCTGATCAAACGTCAACACTTAGGTTTAAAGTAGAAGGGAAAGACGGCCAACCAGATGGTGAGATGAAAACACTCGGAACTGAACGTCCTTTAAAGCTCAAAGAAATCAAAAAAAATTATCATAAACTTGGATCGTTCCTTCACACCCCCACCATTGAACAAGTTGTAGATAATAAAGAGTCAAAGCCAGAAAAAATAGAGAAGAGTTGTAGAAAAATATTTGAAATTTTGGAAAAAGTTTTTTCTTCCACAATCTGGAACAATAATTTTAAAGTTACCGCCACAACAAACTGTATAAATTGTAATAATAAAATTATACGCAGAATCCCTCCAAACAAAGAAATGGTTATTGCAAATTGTATTAATTGCGATGCATCTTATGAATTGATATCAGTCAACGAAAAACAAGTTCAATGGAATCCGATTCAACGGAAAATAAAATGTGCCAATCCATCATGTGATGCTGAATTCTTCTTTTGGGACCGTGAGCTTACTCTAAACTCAAAATGGGAATGTAAAAGCTGTAAAGGAGAGAACCATATCGTGCCAGGAATAAGCTATATCTCTCTATAAGAAAACAAATAGTGAGAGGGCAAGTTTACATCTGACCCATGATGAATGAAAATAAAAATTCAACAACGAACATGCTGTCAGACAAGCCGTAGATTTTCAAAGGTTCAGCTATATTTCATTACAGGCTTAATTTTAGGCGTTTTTCAACAGTGGTTTTTAATATATTTTGTTGAAAATTTGCCTTTCCTAAAGTCAAGAATCATTATCCCAGTCCAGATCTTTCAGGGAGCCAAAATTCTCCAGCATACAAAAACTATCTTTCAGCATAAAATGATGGTCCCAGAGGGGGGATCTTTATCTCCAATATGCTGTAATGGAAAATTTGGAAATTTAATTTTGGCCTCTCCCAACGGAATTTTGAATTTGGAAAGAAAAATTAGGATAGATACCAGATCTTGTATCTGGAAGAATTTTCAAAAAGCGACGGCTTCACGTTATAATCGTCGCTGCCATCCAATTCAGAGCCCTGAACCTTTTTTTTGGAAGTCGTCGCCCATTATCAATTTTTCATAGTCATTGTTGATACCATCAGTGCTCACGAGTAAACTGGATCAAATAATATTTTTTTTGTAAATTCCAAAATTTTGATGTAAAATCGTTCGACATGCTTCGCAGATAGAGTTTTGAATTCGTACAACTGATTATGAAAAATACAGATTATCTATTTTCGGTATCTTCACGTCTGGTGTTTTGCCGCTTTGGAGCTACCCGCAGTCAAGCAGGCCATTTATGTTTTGCATAAGAGGAGATCGCCATGTCAGAAAAGCCAACCGTTGCAGAATTGGAAAAAAGAATCAGGGATCTGGAAAAATCATTGGCCGAATATCAGTATATTGAAAAAGAACAACAGATGGCTCTGGATGCGCTTCAGTTAACAAAAGAAATCGATACAATGGAAGACCTGATCCATGCCGTCATTGTCTGGATGAAAAAATGGTCTGGATGCGAAGCTGTAGCTGTCAGGCTTCGGGATGGAGAAGATTTCCCATATTACACTTCATCCGGATTTTCCGAGCAATTTGTTAAGCTTGAAAAAAGCTTATGTTCTTACAATGACGATGGCACCATGAAAAGAAACGAGTCAGGCAAGCCCCTTTTAGAGTGCATGTGCGGCAATATCCTTTGCGGGCGATTCGATCCGTCAAAAAACTTTTTTACGGCTGACGGCAGTTTCTGGAGCAATGCAACAACAAAGCTGCTGGCAGAAACAACGGATGAGGACCGCCAGGCCCGTACCCGAAACAGGTGTAACAGTTTCGGGTATGAATCCGTTGCACTGATTCCATTGCGCTCTGCAGGGGAGACCCTTGGACTGATGCAGTTCAATGATCATGAGGAAGGCAGATTTTCCATCAGATTAATGGCGGTATATCGGCGGGTGGCCGATCATATTGCATCTTTCATAGCAAAAATTCAGGCCAGGGAAGCCCTCAAAAAGAACGAAGCAGAGCTTAGACTGGCCCAGAAACTAGCCCGTGTCGGAAATTGGCAATGGCACCTGAAAGATGACCGACATACCTGGTCAGACGAAATTTATCAAATCTATGGCCGGAATTTGAGTTTGCCTCCTGCCATTTACCCGGAAGTTAAAACCTATTTTACCCCGGAAAGCTGGGCAGGTTTGTCCGAGCAAGTGGAAAACGCAATTTCCGAAGGGGTACCGTACCAATACGATGCCGAAGTCGTTCGCCCGGATGGCGAACACCGCTGGATCACCGCACGGGGGGAACCCGTTTGCACAAGCGACGGACAAATGACCATGCTCAGAGGAACTGTCCAGGACATCACCGAACGGAAGCAGGCCGAAGAAGCCCTCAAAGAGAGTGAAAGGCGGTTCAAATTCCTATCTGAAGCGACATTTGAAGGCGTTCATATCCATGATAGAGGAATAGTACTTGACTCGAATTCTGCATTTGCAAGGATGCTGGGATACAATTCTGCAGACGAAATTATCGGTCGGCAGATCATGGGCAGACACCTCACACCGGAAAGTATGAAAAAGGCTCAGGAAATGATAGATTCCGGTTATCAGGGGACATATGAGGTTGTCGGCATAAAGCGTGACGGCACACAATTTCCCGTTGAAATAATATCAAAGAATATCGAGTACCATGGGAAGCCTGCGCGGGCGATGGCTGCAAGGGATATAACAGAACGCAAATCCGTGGAGCAGTTACTAAAGTGGAATGTCAGAAGAAACGAGCTTCTTTCGGAAACAGCCTCCCAGCTGCTTGAGAACAGAGATCTGCAAAACCTGATTGAGGGTTTGTGCCGCAAGGTGATGCAGTTCATCGATTGCCAGGTGTTCATAATTTTTTTTGAAGATCCCCAAAAAAGAAAACTTCATTTGAATGTTTGCGCTGGTATCCCTGATGAAAAACTTTTGGAAATAGAATGGCTGGAACATGGTTATAGTATATGCGGAAGAGTTGCTCAAACCGGTCAGCCCATGATTTTTCAAAATGTTTTAACCTGCGCCGATCCTTTAACAGAATTTATAAGATCCATAGGTGTTCAGGCGTATTGCTGTTTTCCGTTGATGATTGAAGACTGCCTGCTTGGAACTCTTTCGTTTGGAAGACGCTCAGCCCCTCTGTTTACGCAGGATGAAACAGAGATGATGAAATCTTTTGCAAATCTTGTCGCAATAGCCGTAAACCGGATTGATATGGAAAAAACTCAAATCAATTTGGAGAACCAACTGGCTCAGGCCCAGAAAATGGAATCCGTCGGCCGTCTGGCAGGGGGTGTGGCCCATGATTACAACAATATGCTTACTGTCATAAAGGGCTATACAGAAATGATATTGTCTGGAATGGATCATCATTCTCTTATTTATGCAGACCTCACGGAAATCCTGAAAGCCGCAGATCGCTCCATCAACATTACACGTCAATTGCTCGCATTTGCCCGAAGGCAAACAATTGCCCCTCAAGTGATAGATCTGAATACAACCGTCAAAAGCATGCTCAAAATGCTTGAACGGCTCATGGGAGAAAATATTGATATTGCCTGGCTTCCCGGTCAAAATCTTTGGCAGGTAAATATTGACCCGGCACAAATCGACCAGATCCTTGCCAACCTCTGTATCAATGCCCGGGACGCCATTGCCGATGTCGGCAAAGTGACCATTGAAACAAAAAATGTGGAATTTGATGAATTATACTGCACTGACCATTCCGGGTTTATTCCAGGGGAATATATATTGCTGGCAATCAGCGATGACGGTCACGGCATGGACAAAGAAACGCTTCATCAGGTCTTTGAACCGTTTTTTACAACCAAAAAAATCGGCAGGGGAACAGGCCTTGGACTTTCCACAGTATATGGCATTGTTAAACAAAATAATGGGTTTATTAATGTTTATAGTGAGCCCGGAAAAGGAACCGCCTTTCATCTTTACCTGTCACGACATACAGGCAAGGCAGATGGTGTCCTGAAAACGATTCAGGCTAAAGATATTCATGGACAGGGCGAAACTATTCTTGTGGTTGAAGATGAGGTTTCCATACTCAAACTGACGCAAAGGATTCTTGAAGGTATGGATTATAGAGTGCTGACGGCAGGTTCTCCCGGCGAAGCCCTGGCCCTGGCCGAAAAGCATGCTGCTTCGATTCGTCTACTGATTACCGATGTGGTGATGCCCGAAATGAACGGCAGAGATTTGGCTGAAAGGTTACAGATGCTTTGCCCTATGCTCAAATGTCTTTTCATGTCCGGCTATACAGCGAATATGATTGCTCATCACGGGGTGCTGGACAAAGGTGTGCATTTTATCCAGAAGCCGGTTTCAAGGACCGAACTGGCAGCCAAAGTCAGAAGTATACTGGATGAAGGAGCAAAATTATAAATCGCTTATACTTGAGGAAGAAAATGAAGAAGGTTCTGATAATAGAAGATGAGATATCAGTTAGAACATTTTTTAAAACAATGATAGAAAAAAACGGATATCAGGTTTTTGAAGCTGCTGATGGTAAACAGGGGATCAGGATATATAAAGAGAATTTGCCGGATCTTGTCATTACCGACCTTATCATGCCGGAAAAAGAAGGGATAGAAACCATAAAAGATCTAAAAGCTCTCAACCCTGATGCAAGGATTATTGCAATCTCTGGTGGCGGAATCAATGACCCCAAAATATATTTAAACCTTGCTGCAAAATTAGGGACCATTTGCACATTTGTTAAGCCTGTTGACAATGAAATTCTACTGTCAACGATAAAAAAAATTCTTTCCTGATTATCCTTTCATATAAAAATCTTTTAAAGACAAAGCGACTATTTTGTCTATTTATAAGCCCTTTTTTCCTACATTGTTTCAATGTGAACTATCATTTCAAAGACTCAGTCAAGACAAAATTTGAGCACCCTCATATATGGTATATTGGTTTTTTTCAGCCTTGATATTTTCATTCAATTATATGGACCGAAAGCAACGTCATAAGCCATTTTTCCAAATTAAAGTGTATAATATATCAAGATCATTTTTCCCAAATCACATAATTTGAATTTTTGAAATCCGGTTAAGTATGTAGTAAGTTTATTATTGCGTTTTCAGATCAGGAGTGAGTATCTCCAATCAAGTTGAATAGAAGATTTGGATATTTTATTTTGGCATCCCCCATATAATGGAATTTCGGATCTGAATATAATGGAATTTCGGATCTGAGAAGAAAAATGATATTGATACAACATCTTGTATCTGGAAAGATTTTCTAAAAGCGACGGCTTCTCAAGGATATCAAAAACATACAGAAGAGACAATTTGGAGAAAAATATTCTGGTGGATGCGATAATCATTGGCTTGCATCAATGGATTTTATTTCTAAGAAAAATTTGACCCTTGAAGCCTGAATTTTAAAATTTAAGGTTTAGTTTTCTATAATTAGTACTTTTTTTCCTCATTGTATGACTTTTTTTTCTGAGAAATAATATTCCTAAAAATATCGTTAATACTTATAAACAGGGCTTTCCATAAAATATTTTGTTGGTACAGTAATTGCTTTATATTTAAAGTTATCTATAATCTGGAGGATAAAAATTTGAAAAAAAAAATGTTGTTTTTAAGTGTGGCCCTGTTTGTCTTAACCCTTATGAGTAGCGTTTCAGCAGCACCCATTAATTATAACGAAGCCACAGATGGTGATTTGCTGGATATAAGTGCCTGGCTCTCTAATCCCCAGTTTTTTACTCTGGATCTTGGAACAAATACTATTTCAGGTTCGGAGACAAACGCATCTGATAATTTAAATCATGAAAGCGATAGCGATCTGATTGCATTTAAAATCCCGGTTGACATGATGCTTAGCTCAGTAACCCTCAGTGTTGCAAACCCACAAGGAGATGCCCTTATAGAATACATATCTTTTGAAACCACCAGATATGAATCCAATAGAACATTTACGTCTCTCAATATATGGTTGGCTGGAAATGTCCCCTTCACGGACAAGCTTGGAACAGGCACTGACATACCTCTGTTTGAAGGACAATACGCTATTTTTAAAAGTGGATGGAGCGGTTTACTAAGCCCAGGTCAATATGTCCAATGGGATTATGCATTGAACTTTGTTATTAATGAGAAATCCACGATTGTTCCGATACCATCGACAGCGTTTCTCCTCGGCCTGGGTATCCTTGGA
>JAHJLV010000021.1 GCA_018821535.1 Pseudomonadota bacterium
CATCTGGTCCAGCACCAGATAATCGATTTCTTGTTCAATCGTATCTTGTTGAGCAGTCATATTACTCATCGTTATCTCTCCTCATAATCAGGCAATCTGCTGTGTTACCGGGCAAGCCTCAACACAGGCGCCGCATCCGGTGCAACGGTCTAAAATTATACTGCGGGCTTTTTTCTTGACTTTGACTTTGAAATTTCCAGCAGAGCCTTCGATAGATTCTATGTCTGCGTAAGTGATCAGTTCAATGTTTAAATGCCGGCCGACCTCGACCAGTGTTGGTGAGATAATTCACATTGCGCAGTCATTGGTGGGAAAGGTTTTGTCAAGCTGAGACATAACACCACCAATTGAAGGGCTTTTTTCTACCAGATAAACATAGAATCCTGAGTTTGCTAGATCAAGCGCGGACAGCATGCCTGAAATCCCGCCTCCGATCACCACTACAGAACCTTTTGGTTTGTCTGTCATATTAGAGTTCTCCTGTTTCTATTTTAATAATGAAATCATAAGATTATAAAAAATTCCTTTAAGTTCTTATGAACCTTACATTTTTTTACAAAGAATTATGTTAT
The DNA here is from genome assembly GCA_018821535.1 of Pseudomonadota bacterium. Classification (GTDB taxonomy): domain Bacteria; phylum Desulfobacterota; class Desulfobacteria; order Desulfobacterales; family Desulfobacteraceae; genus Desulfobacula. The sequence continues at coordinate 573 of JAHJLV010000021.1, forward strand.
AAAGATAACAAACAATGGTGTCAACAGTTAAAGATAGAAAAACGGATATTGTTTATGAACAAAGTTGTTGTTATTTGCGGGCCTACAGGAATCGGCAAAACCCGTTTTGCAATACAGGTCTCCCAGGAATTTAATGGTGAAATCATCAGTGCGGATTCCATGCAGGTTTATAAATTTCTGGACATTGGCACAGCAAAACCGGATGCTCGAGAACTGGCTGCTGCCCGCCATCATCTGGTTGATTTTTTAGACCCGAAACAGGACTTTGATGCCGGCATGTATGTTAACGCTGCAGATAAAGCCATTAAGGATATTGTTAATTCGGGAAGGTTGCCGATTGTTGCCGGAGGGACCGGGCTTTATATCAAAGCGCTGATACATGGATTGTTCAGGTCGTATCCTGTGAATGCCCGGGTAATTGAAAAATATATGAAGCAGGTTCAGGAAAAGGGTCCTGAACACCTTCATGAGCGGTTAACGCAGTGTGATCCTGAATCGGCACAAAAAATTCATGCCCATGATACTTTTCGTGTTGTCAGGGCCCTGGAAATTTTTGAAACAAACGGTGTACGTATGTCAGCATGCCAGAAAGAACATCAATTCGGTCAGAAACGATATGAAACTCTGAAAATCGGTCTTCATATGGATCGAAAAATTTTGTATGAAAGAATAAACCGACGGGTGGATGTGATGATTCAGCAGGGACTGTATGAAGAAGTCCTGCACCTGATTGAAAATGGATATTCTCCGGATCTCAAATCCATGCAGTCCATCGGGTACAAACATATGGCCCTTTATATAAAAGGTATCGTTGACTGGGATGAAGCTGTCCGGCTGTTGAAAAGAGATAGCCGAAGATATGCAAAAAGGCAGTTCACATGGTTTAACAAGGATACGGATATCCATTGGCTTGGGCATGACCGGTTTGATACGGCAAGTGATCTGATAAAAGAGTTTTTGACTTCATAACTGAATTTACATATAGTCTACACCCAGAAATTTTATCATGAATGAATTTTAAACCGGGTATAAAAATATATGAAATTATCCTGTCATTTTCTTAAATTATGTAATTGTTTTATTGTTTTAGTGCTGATCTTTTTTCTGTCTGCATGCTCCGGCCTGTCACCCAAAAAATCATCTGAATCAACGACCAGACCATTCCCGGATATGAAAATTTACAAGGAAAAAAGCCATGACACCCAGGTTTCTTTGATACAGATTTTAACATCCGAAGCGGAAAAATTTGTATGGCAGGGAAATTTTCAGGATGCGCTGTTCATTTATAATCAGGCATTGATTCATGCCCAGGAAACTGAAAAACAGGATTTGCTGGCGCGCATTGAAACTGTCCTTCAAAAAACATCAGCAAAAGATATTGAAGAATTCCGTCAGATCAAGAATATCCAGATTCCTGAACCCTTGCTGTTATACTGGCTTGGTATAAATTACGGGCTGGAGAATAATGTCGATGAATCAAAAAAAATACTGGAATCATTTTTATATCTGTACCCGGATCATCCGCATGCAATGGATGCCCGTGAGCTTGTTCAGATTATATCCAAAAGTTTTTTTAATAAGGATACCATCGGGTGTCTTCTGCCGTTGAGCGGAAAATATGCCATATTCGGTCACAGGGCCTTATACGGAATCCAGCTTGCCATACAGGAACTGAGCAAAAAATATTCCCGGCAGTTCAAGTTGATTGTTAAAGATACCAAGGCTGACCCGATAGTGGCGGCACAATGTGTTCGGGAACTGCAATTAAAAAATGTCGCTGGGATCATCGGGCCGCTTCTGGCGGAAAAAGAGGCAGGAGATGAAGCTCAAAATCTTAAGATTCCCATGATTGCAATGACCCAGAAAAATGATTTTCCCTTGCAGGGGGATTATCTTTTTGCCAATTTTATTACCCCGGAAATGCAGGTGAAAACGCTTGGAAATTATTTGTTTGGCAATCTGGGTATAAAAAAAGCTGCCATTTTATATCCCAGGGAAAAATATGGGCAGATATATATGAACCTGTTCTGGGATATGGCAGATGAATATGGTGTGCAGATTGTGGGGGTGGAATCCTATGATATCAGCAGTACTGATTTTACACTCCCTATACAGAAGCTGACCGGCGTTGCACTGCCTTTGCCTGATTTTTTACAGATACAGAAAAAGCCCCTTTTAGACAGCGAAGTGGATGTTGATGATTTAAACACCACAGATGAACAGGCTGAAGAAGAGCTTGAGAATTTAGATCAGATAAATGAGGAGAAAAAAGATGAAAAAATTGTAATCGATTTTGAAGTGCTTTTTATTCCTGATTCTCCTGCAAAGGTAAAACTCATTCTTCCCCAGCTTGCATTTAACGATGCCACCGGCATGTACCTTGCCGGAACCAATCTGTGGCACGATAAAAGTCTTCTGACGGACGCTAAAGGATATAATAAGCAGGCGGTTATTACAGACGGATTTTTTGACGGCAGTCAGAATCCGTTAACTTTAGAATTTACAAAAAAATTTACAGCATTGTTTGGTGAACCTCCTCAGTTCTTAGAGGCCATTGCCTATGATACGGCACTTATCATGTTTACTGCTGCAATGGACGATGCAGTTGATTCGCGTTCTTCTTTAAGAGATCTTTTAAAATCTGAGAATTTCTTTGACGGGGTAACCGGCAGTACAGCTTTTGATGAAAATGGTGTCGCCCAAAGGGATTTGTTTTTAATCACCATTAAAAAAGGTCAGTTTGTAGAAATCAGTCAATAGAAAAAGAATCCTGACCAGTCGCTTCCAGAACCGATTGCCATAATCTGCCCTGCGGGTCCATATTTTTTCTTTTCCCTGCCGAGGCATCCATGGGAACATGGACATAATTATTATTCCAGTAACTTACCAGCAATTTGGTTTTTCCTGCCATCCCTGCATGGACTGCTTCTCGGCCTAAAAATCCGCAGAAGACTGAATCATTGGCGTTGGCAGGCAGGCTTCGGATGATATAACTGGGATCTATGTATTTTAATGAAATAGGGATATCTTTTGCCTTAAACCACTGGGATATTTTTTCCTTTAAAAATAAACCAATATCCTGAAGGATAATGTTTCCCGAAGGGTCGTATTGAGCTTCCTGTTCATCAAAAAGATTTTGTCCCGCCCCTTCTGCAACAATAATAACTGCGTGTTTTCGCAGCAGTATCCGGTTTTCAAGGGCTTGAAGAAAACCGCTTTTCCCGTACAGAAAAAAATCCACTTCCGGAACCAGTACAAAATTGGCATCCTGCTGTGCCAGTGCGCTGGTTGCTGCAAGAAATCCCGAGTGCCGACCCATGAGCTTGATCAGTCCAATCCCGTTGGGGTAGGCTTCAGCTTCGTTATGGGCACCCTTGATAGCAAGCGTGGCAACATCCACTGCTGTGTCAAATCCAAAAGATCTTGAAACCAGATAGATATCATTGTCAATGGTTTTTGGAATGCCGATAACAGAGATTTTAAGCTGTCTGTTTTCAATCTCCTCGGCAATTTTTTTGGATGCCATGAGGGTGCCGTCACCGCCCACCATGAACAGAAGGCCAATATTCATCTGTTCCAGGCAGTCAGTTATCTGGCCGATATTCTGGGTACCCCTTGAAGATCCCAGGACAGATCCCCCCCGGTTCTGAATTCCGGAAACAAATTTAGGGTCAAGATGAATTACGTCATGGCCATATTCGGGAATAAATCCCTGCAGCCCGTACCGGATGCCGTAAATATTTCGGACATGATAAATATGATACAGCTCCAGAACAATGGACCGGATAATATCATTAAGACCCGGGCATAATCCGCCACAGGTTACAATGGCGGCTTTAAGCTTGGAAGGGTCAAAATAAATTTTTTCTCTGGGACCGGCCTGCTCAAAGCTTGCGGTTTGGTCTAATTTGTCTGTCTGTACTTCAACAAGAATTCTTGCATCCTCGGATACAAATCTTTTTTTGGGTGCCCCCGGGTTTGAATTTTTAAGCAACGGAGAGATTATTTTGGCTTCTCCCAGTATGGGAATGTCAGTATCTAAATTAAATTTTTTCATGTACCCCTCCATTATATTGAAAAGATCCTTTTCCAAGAATATCATGCAGGTGAAGCAGGCCTTCCAGCCTGTTTTCATCGTCTACAATCGGCAGTACGGTTATCTGGTATTTTTCCATCAGATTCAGGGCATCATACAGATAGGATTCTGCATCAAGTGTGTGCGGATTTTTTGACATAATACTGTCGACTCCGGCTGAAAGGAGATCAAAGTGTCTGTCCGATACGTAGTGTCGGATGTCTCCGTCCGTAATAATGCCTTTTAACCTGTTGTCTTCATCAATAACAAGAACAGCCCCCAGGCTGAAATTGTCAAGTTTTTCCAGGGCGAGCATCATGGAGTCCCCTGTTTTTACACAAGGAGCCTTTGAGGCTTCAAACATGATCTGTCCGACCCTGCAAGAAAGCCTTTGACCCAGAACTCCGCCAGGGTGAGAGCGCATAAAATCGCTTTTTTTGAATTTTTTCTGGGTGATCAGGACAACTGCCAGCGCATCTCCCATTGCAAGCTGGGCTGTGGTGCTGGAAGTCGGTGCCATATTGAAGGGGCAGGCTTCTTTTTCAACAGCCGTATTAATGATAATATCACAAAATTGCGTCATGCTGGAGTCCGGTTTGCCGGTGAACGCACAAAGCGTACAGCCGATGTCCTTGATCAGCGGCAGCAGGTGGTTTAATTCAGCCGTTTCTCCACTGTTGGAAATGGCAATAAAGACATCTTCTTTATTTACCATTCCCAGGTCCCCATGCAGGGCTTCTACCGGGTGCAGAAAAAGGGAATTGGTTCCTGTGCTGATAAGTGTGGCGACAATCTTTTTGCCGATCAGTCCGGACTTTCCTATGCCTGAAATAATGACGCGACCAGTGGATTCACAGATGGCATGAACCAGTTTTTCGAACTGATGATCTATGGTACGGGATAAACTGAGAATGCTGTCAGCTTCAATTTTGAGAACTTCAATGGCTTTTTGAATTATCATGGCAAGATGTCTATGTTTCTTATTGATAAATTTATAGTAACTGTTTTTATTATTTCATCCATATATACATCACTCGTATTCTTTTTCATATAAAAAAATATTGCGGAGACGATATTCGAATATTGACATCATTTTTGCCTTGTGATATCTATTCGAGGTTGTAGTTAGCAGGCCTAATTATATAATAAACGAATGATTATAAGGAAAAAAAATCAATTTCTTTATAAATTTAAAATAGAGAATCAATAACAGGATTATTATTATTATGATTTGTACAACTGTCAGGGAAGGCGAAGAGTGCGTATTTATGAAAAAAAACGGCTGCAGCTATATCGATGGTGCATGTCTTTCAATTGTCGAGCAGTGTAATGGTTGCCAGAGAATTTCAGAGCAGAAGACCGGTATTTACTGCAAAGCCGCACCGGATCCGTCATTGAAATGGAAAAATGGCAACTGTAATTTTGCAACTCATATTAAAGTCGCTGAAGCTGCAAAAAAACAGAAAATCAATCCGATCAAAGCTTCAAAGAGAAGATAACCTGTATATATCGGAAGTTACTAAAACTCTGTGGTTTTTATCTTTGATAAAGCTGCAGAGTTTTTTTATTGTAGACGGCTGTTTAAATACACAGCTTTTTTATTAATTTTTATTTTTGAAGAGTAAATTATGAATCCAATTGCCCAAGAACTTAATGCGTGTATAAAAGCAAATAATCCTCATGTTTTTGAAATGCTGTCAGATATGGGAAAAGCACTTTTTTTCCCAAAGGGCATTTTAAGCCAGAGCGCTGAAGCTAAAGAAAAAGCGTACAGGATCAATGCGACAATCGGAATTGCCAAAGAAAAAAACAAGGTTTTGAGTCTGTCATCTGTGACAAAATATATTTCAGGTATCGATCCAGACAATTATCTGCCATATGCCCCATCTTTCGGGATTCCGGAGTTAAGAAAACAATGGCAGGCAAGTCTGTATACAAAAAATCCGTCCCTTCAGGGAAAAGCCGTCAGCCTTCCTGTTGTTACGTCCGGAATTACGCACGGCGTAAGTATCCTTTCTGATATGTGGGTGGATGATAATGATGTGATTGTCATGCCGGATATGATGTGGGGAAACTATAATATGACCTTCTGCATTCGGAACAGTGCCAGAATTGTTCATTATAAGGCATATGATGATCAGCTCACCTGTTTCAATGTGGATTCTTTTGATCAGGTCATCCGTCAGCAGGCAAAAGAAAATAAAAAAATTATCACTGTACTGAATTTTCCACATAACCCAAGCGGATATTCACTCAGCAAAGATGAGGCCAAAAGAGTGGCCGATATTCTGATTGATGTGGCACAAAACGGAACCAATGTTGTCGCTGCCTGTGATGATGCGTATTTTGGACTGTTTTTTGAAGAAGAAACCAGCAAGGAATCCATATTTACCAGATTATCCGGGGCTGATCCCCGATTGCTTGCCATGAAGCTGGACGGGGCAACCAAGGAAGATTATGTCTGGGGACTTCGGGTGGGGTTTGTAACCTACGGGGTGTATGGCGACAATGCCCAGGTTCTGGAAGCTCTGGAAAAAAAGACAGCCGGATGTATTCGTGGCAATATTTCCAATGATTCCCATTTAAGTCAGACTCTTGTTTTAAAATCCATGGCAGATGAGAATTATGATGCACTCAAAAAAGAAAAATTTGAGCTGCTCAAAAGCCGTGCAATGAAAATGAAAGCTGTCTTGAAAAATCCGAAATATAAAACTGCTTTTGATATTTACCCGTTTAATTCCGGGTATTTCATGTGTATCCGTCTTAAAGATGTCAATGCAGAACAATTAAGGGTGCATCTGCTGGATACATACGGGGTTGGATTGATTGCAATCGGAGATAAAAATATCCGGGTAGCGTTTTCCTGTCTTGAGGAAACAGATGTTGAACTTTTATTTGATACAGTGCTGGATGGAATTAATGACCTGAGACAAGGCTGATTTTCATGGGGTTCAAAAAAAAAATTGTTTCCAGGGAGATCGCTGTTGCCGGTAAATGGTTGTTTTATTTTGTGCTGATTGGCGTTATTGCCGGCTGCGGTTCCATTGTTTTTCATTATCTGTGCGGCCTTGGAATGCATTATTTTCTTGATATGATAGCAGGATACAGACCTGCCTCTCCTGCAGGAGAGCATCTGCTTCTGCCTTCAACCCAGACCCCGTTCAATAGATGGATACTGCTTTTTCTGCCAGCTGTGGGCGGACTCATATCCGGCTGGCTGGTGTATACTTTTGCGCCTGAAGCTGAAGGACATGGAACAGATGCCGCTATTGACGCATATCATAATAAAGGCGGCCTGATACGCGGCCGGATTCCGTTTATCAAAACCATTGCATCCACCATTACCCTGACCACCGGCGGATCCGGCGGCAGAGAAGGGCCCATCGCCCAGATCGGTGCCGGATTCGGCTCTTTTCTGGCCACCCGTTTCAAATTATCCAAAAGAGAACGAAGAATCATGATGGCCGCGGGTATCGGTGCCGGTGTAGGATCTATATTCAGAGCACCGCTTGCAGGTGCTCTTTTTGCAGCCGAGGTGCTGTATCGTGATCCGGATTTTGAATCCGAGGTGATCATCCCGGCAGGAATTTCTTCAGTTGTTGCATATTGCACGTTCTGCCTTGTTTTCGGGTGGGGGTCATTATTTGATTCTCCCGGCTTTAAATTCCAGAATCCCCTTGAGCTGGGTCCCTATCTTGCGCTTTCCGTGGTTCTTGTTTTGACGGCAATTTTATATATCAAAGTTTTTTACGGTGTTATCCGGCTGTTCAAAAAGCTGACCATGCCAAATCATCTGAAACCTGCGCTTGGCGGGCTTGTAACCGGCATGATCGGGTTTTATTTTCCCTATACGCTGGCCTTTGGTTACGGTATCACCCAGCAGGCCATTTTCAATCAGGTGGCCATCCCCACATTAATCGCACTGGCCATCGGCAAGATATTTACCACTTCATTTTCAATCGGTTCCGGCGGCAGCGGCGGCGTTTTCGGTCCGTCCATTGTTATTGGCGGGGCCATGGGAGGCGCGGTAGGCAAAGTATTCAATATGATGATTCCCTCGATTGTTACGAATCCTGGATCTTTTGTGATTGTGGGAATGGCAGGATTTTTTGCAGCTGCATCCAATACCCCCATATCCACTATTATTTTTATTTCCGAGATGACAAATTCCTATCATCTGCTGCTGCCAAGCCTGATGGTTTGCTCCATATGCTATCTGTTGTGTCAGAAGTGGACAATTTTTGAAAATCAGGTCAAATCCCGGGTGGATTCACCTGCCCATGCCGGTGAATTCATGATGGATATTCTGCAGACCATCAAGCTTCAGGAACTGGGACATCTGATCAAAAAAGTTCCGTGCGTGAATGAAGACATGATTTTCAGTGAATTCAAAAAGTTTTTTTCAAGCACCAAACAGCATTATTTCCCGGTGGTGAATAAAAATGGCAGCTTTACCGGAATTTTCTCTTCCACAGATATCCGTGAAGTGATTTTTACACTGCACCTTGAAGATCTGGTGGTCATGAAAGATATCATGACATCTGATATTATTACCACAACGCTTTCTGAAGATCTGAATACCGCTCTTTTAAAGCTGACGCAAAAAAATATCGATGCCCTGCCCGTGGTCAAGGAAGGAGAACCCGGTAAACTGCTGGGATTGATTTATCGGCGCGATATTATTGCATATTATAATGAACATGTGGGCCAGATAAAAAGAGATCACATATAATTGACCCGGTTTAAAAACAGGCCGTGGGGCGGGGCAGTCACGCCAGCCTTTTTCCGGTCTTTTTGCTGCAGAATGAAAACAAAATCCTGAACTGTTATTTTATGTAGCCCCGCATTAACAATCGTACCGATTAAATTTCTGACCATATATTTTAAAAACCCATTGCCGCAGATTTTAAAAACAAGCCTCTGGTGATCTATTTTTGTAATCTGGCACGCATAAATCTGTCTGATGGTTGAATCTCTGGGACTACCTGAATTTTCAAAGGATTTAAAATCAAAGGTCCCTGTTATTGCCCGGCAGCAGTCGTTCATTACCTGTAAATCCAGTTCCTGACGGATATGCCATTGATACTGACGGTTAATGGCACAAGGGTCGAATGAATTGAAAATAAAATAATAATACTCTTTGGAAACTGCACTGAACCTTGCATGAAATTCCGTAGAAACAATATGGCAGTCTTTGATAACAATGGGCAGTTTGATAAAACTGTTAAAGTTTTTTTTCAGGGTTTGCGGCAGTAGTGTTGTGTCTGCATGAAAACTGGCAACCTGGCCCAGGGCATGAACGCCTGCATCTGTTCGTCCCGAGCCACATACAGCAATGTCCTGGTTCAGTATTCTGGAAAGTGCCGCTTCAATTTCACCCTGGATCGTGATCTGATCTTTTTGTTTCTGCCATCCATAAAAAGAGGTGCCATCGTATTCGATGGTAATTTTATGGTTTTTCTTCATATTGGCTTAGATAACCGGCAAGCGTCTGGTTGGCATGAAAGATATGAGCAGATAAGCCATTTGCAAAATCAGGCCCCAGAATTTTAATATATTCAAGGCACATATTTTTATAGGCTATTGCAATTTCGGGTTTGAGAAACAGTCCTTTGACACTGGGGAAAATAAACGCCTGTTTTCCTTTGGTTTTGCGATCCAGCAGATCTTTTTTTTCAAGGGCATTCAAAAAACGGCTGATGGTTGAAGGTGTCAGATTCAGGGCTGCACTCAACTGTTTGGGACTGATACCCGGAGAATCAAACAGAACCAGCATCAAGGATGCATGGGCAGGTGAAATATCCAGTGCCTTGAATTGAGTTTCTCCCAGTTTTAGCAGGTGGCGGGATAATGCATTGGTATTAAAGAACAGGCAGCTTTCAAGGAAATTATCCGTGTCTTTCATGTATTCCTCACAAGGTGTAATGATTGTGCATACAATTAATATGTTTGGCATTGAATGTCAACATGCTTTAACTCTGTTGTTTTTTGATATATGATTTAACTCAGGATTTAAACCCAGGGAGAAAATGGAAAATAAATTAATTTTAAAATCAAAACGGTTGCTCACCCAGACCCGGGTGATGACCGTAAGTGTGGCCAAAGATGAAAATCCCTGGTCAGCCCCGGTATATTTTGTATATGAAAAGTCTGCTTTTTTCTTTTTTTCAAATCCGGAATCAAGACATATTCAATATGCCCTGGATACAAAAAAGATGTGTGCTTCAATTTTTCATGATGCAGATAACATGGAAGATATTTTTGGCATTCAGATGTCTGGTTGCATGGAAAAAATTTGTGCAGGAATTCAATATATCAAGATTGTAAAGGCGTATGTGAATAAATTTAATTTTCTGTCCCAACAATTTGGTGAACAGATTTTAAAAAATCCGGATTTTTTTAAGGAAAAATTCAAGTCTGATCTGTATGGATTTTATCCTGAAACTATTTTCTTATCCGATAATTCAAGATCAGCAAACAAGCGGATTTCTATTGATATAAAAGATATCTAACCAATAGAGCCTTCGACCCGCCAATCCCGATGGGATGATCTTTTGTCGGTTGTCAGAGGTCTTTATAAACATCTTTTCGATGGCCGATTTTTACAATCAGGATGACCAGTCTGAAATCATGAATCTCATATATTATTCTATAATTTCCGGTTCGGATTTTATGAAAGGAATTATTGCCTTTCATTTTGGTGGTACTGGGTTCCGGCAAATTTTGGCCAAGCTCTTCAATAATTTTTCTTATTCGGACCAGATCTTTTTTGGGAAATCTTTTCAGGCTTTTTAATACAGCAGGACGAAATTCAATCTGATATGTCATAAATCAAAGCCCTAATTGTTTCCAGATGTCCTGCGCCTGAATATTTTCTCCGGATTCGGCAAGCGCAAGTTTGGCATCCTCAATATCAATGTGATCTTCAATCTGCTGAAGCAGTTCAAGTTCCTCCATGGAGACAAGCGCTGCAACATTCTGTCCTCTGCGCGTCAAAACAACAGGTTCTTTACCGTACACCACCTTATTGACGATATCAGCAAAATTTTTTCTCGCATCTGCCGTGGAAATCTTTATGGTCATCTGGCACCTCCTTTTTGTACTTAATATACGATATGTACAACACGTACTTGTTTGTGTCAACCTGCTGTAAAAACAAACAGGGTCTTTTTACTATTTACAGTTTTCATCCTGCCACGTATAATCAAGGTTTTTCATCTGAAATTTTAGGAGTTTAACGGTATGAAAGGGTTCAAGTTTGCAGGTATTTCTGCGGGGATTAAAAAAAACGGCAAAAAAGATCTGGGGCTGATTTGGTGTGACACACCGGCTGTGGCAGCAGCCCTTTTTACACGCAATAAAGTGGTTGCAGCCCCGGTGATTCTGGGCAGAGAGAAAATAAAAAAAGGCCTGTGTCAGGCCATACTGGTGAACAGCGGCAATGCAAACTGTTATACAGGGGATCAGGGAATAGAAGATGCTGTTTTTTGTTCTCAATTGACCGCAGACAGTCTTGGAATTTCCCGGGATCTGGTTCTGGTTTCATCCACTGGCGTTATCGGCGCACCTTTGCCGGTTGAAAAATTCAGCGCGTCTATGCCGGAATTAAAAAACCAGCTTGATTCATCTCATTTTACTGATTTTGCCGATGCGATTCTCACCACAGATACCTGTCGCAAAATTGTGGAAAAAACAGGCACCATCAATGGAAAACAGTTTACGGTTACCGGCGTGGCAAAAGGTTCAGGCATGATCCGGCCGGATATGGCCACCTTGCTGGCCTTTATTTTAACCGATGCAGATATTGATGCGGCTGGTCTTAAGACACATCTTCTGGCTGCAAACAAGAAATCTTTCAGCAGAATATCTGTGGACGGGGATACCAGCACCAATGACAGCTTGTTTATTCTGGCCAACGGGACTTCAAATGTATTGATTGAAGATGATGCGTCAAATGCTGTTTTTGCACAGATTTTAGATCAGGTCTGTGTTGAACTTGCAAAACGGGTTGTAAAGGACGGGGAAGGGGCTACCAAACTGATTCAAATTCAGGTGAAAGGGGCAACAACACCCGAGGATGCATTCAAGGTCTGTGAAACCATTGCTCATTCAAATCTGGTAAAAACAGCCATTTACGGAGAAGACCCGAACTGGGGACGGATTATGGCAGCTGCAGGCCGTTCCGGAGCCGATGTCATCACCGAAAAAATGGATCTGTATTTTGATGATCAGGCCCTTGTATTAAACGGCCGGTGGCTGGGGTATGATATTGAAAAAAATGTGGCCCAAATAATGAAAAACAATGAAATTTTTATTACACTGAATTTAAATCTCGGCCAGGCCTCGGATTTTTTCTGGTTTTGTGATTTCAGTGAAAATTATGTAAAAATAAATGCGGATTACAGGTCATAAACAAGAATGCGGCTTCAAAAATATCTTGCCCACGCGGGCATCTGTTCAAGAAGAAAGGCTGAGGAATATATTTTAAACGGCCGCATTAAAGTGAATGGTGAAATCATCACTCAGCTGGGCACCAGCGTTGATGTGGAAAAGGATCTGGTGTTATTTGATCACACTCCTGTAATTTTAAAACCAGCTGAAAAAAAACTGTATATTCTTTTAAACAAACCCGCAGGATATGTGACCACCTGTTCCCAGGAAAATGAGAAAATCATTCTTGATTTAATTGATGTTGAACACAGAGTATACCCTGTAGGACGGCTGGATAAGGATTCCCAGGGCCTGGTTCTGCTGACCAATGATGGAGAACTCCATAACCGGTTGTCCCATCCGTCTTTTGATCATGAAAAAGAATATAAGGTTTCAACGGTTTATCCCATATCAGATTCCGCACTTGAAAAAATGGCAAACGGCATGATGATTGACAAGACCCGGACACGTAAAGCTGATGTCAAGCGTCTGTCAAAAAACAGTTTTATCATCGTGCTCAGGCAGGGGTTAAACCGGCAGATTCGCAAAATGGTGGGCAAAGTCGGAAATCAGGTGGCTAAACTCCAACGGATCCGGATGGCAAACCTTACGCTTGGGACCTTAAAAGAAGGTCACTGGAGATATCTTACCCCCGAAGAAATACAAAAGCTAACCCAGTGACTTTATCCCGACAGATGTTCTGATTTTATCAAGAAACGGAACTGAAAATTCTCTGGCTTTTAAAGCGCCGTTTTTCAGGATATGCTCAATATCACCTGGATTTTTCATCAGTTCCATATATTTTTGCCTGGGATCTTTTAAAATTTCATTGATATACTCAAACAGTTCCTGTTTCATGGTTCCCCAGGCTATTCCTTCCTGGTAGCGTTTTTCCATGGCTCTGGTTTCAGATTTATCCGCAAATGCCTTATAGATGGAAAAAAGTGTGCAGGTGGCAGTGTCTTTGGGTTCTTCCGGGGCCAGAGAATTGGTCTGGATTTTCATGATCAGTGATCTTAAGCGTTTTTCCGTGTCAAAAAGCGGAATATAATTGTTATAGCTTTTGCTCATTTTTCTGCCGTCAAGGCCTGCAAGAACAGAAGAGGTTTCGTCCACAACCACTTCAGGCAAAATAAACAGTTTTTTATAAATATGGTTAAACCGGGCAGCAATATCCCGTGTCATTTCAAGGTGCTGAACCTGGTCTTTTCCCACCGGGACTTTTTTGGCATTGAACATTAAAATATCTGCGGCCATCAGGATGGGGTAGGAAAAAAGTCCCATGGTAATTCCCTTGTCCGGATCAGTATGGTCCTGTGTCTGGTTATCTGCCACGGAGGCTTTATATGCATGCGCCCGGTTCATCAGGCCCTTGGCGGTCAAAGTGGTTAAAATCCAGGTCAGTTCCGGAATTTCCGGAATATCTGACTGGCGGTAAAATACACAGTTTTCATAATCCAGACCCAGTGCAATCCAGGCTGCTGCGATTTCAAGCGTAGACTGGCAGCGAAGTCTGGGGTCAAAATTTTTGATCAAAGAATGGTAATCAGCCAGAAAATAATAGGATGTAAGATTCGGGTCCCTGCTGGTTTCAACTGCCGGGCGGATGGCGCCGACATAATTGCCCAGATGCGGGGTTCCGCTGGTGGTGATGCCGGTTAGATAATCTGCATTTTTCATATGATACTGTTCCAGTGCACTAAATTTTTATATGGTCGATATTCAGTTAAAAAATATATGGGGGATTAACAAAAACCTGTGATTTAATCAATAAATTTGTTTTGGATGGCATATTCGGTTGCAAACTGGATTTCTTTTTTTTTGGTGGTCAGTCTGCCATCCAGTTTCTCATTGATAATTTCTTTGAGAATTAAAGTGTAAACCGGGCCTGGCTTAATGCCGATTTTTAATAAATCTCTGCCTTTTATCAAGGGTTTTATTCCAAGCTGTCGAGTGTAAAAGTTCGAGATGGCCTTTTTGGTGGTTTCATCTTTTGTCAGTGCCATCATATAGAGAATATATTCGGTTTTAAAATTAATCAGGGCCCAGTATAAGTCCTGTTGGCTGTAGTTTGGTGTGTTTTCTATTAAATTCAACTGCTTTTCCGCCTGGTATCTTTTTTCCAGAAGAATGGATCTTTCTTTTGACGGGATATTCAGGCGGTCACAGATCTGTTCACAGACCGAAAAAGAGCAGCGGTGCAAAATGGCCATAAAATATACCGCCCATCTGGGATACTTCTGATCGATGAATAAAAGGTCATGCCAGGCCAGAATCTTGTTGACCGACTCAAGCAGTTGATAGGTATTGGGTATGATTGTCAGGTTTTCATGAAGTATTTTTTCAAGCTCATATTCCTGAAGCATTCTGATGGCCGGGATAGGGTTTTCTTCTTCAAAGATCTGTTTGAGTTCAGACAGCACCCTTAATCCGCTCAGGTTCTTAAAACAATCTATTTTAATGGCATTTTTGATCAGCTTGGAAGTGACTTTTCCGATACTGAATCCGAACCGGTTTGAAAATTTAATGGCTCGAAATATCCGGGTGGGGTCTTCCACAAAGCTTAAATTATGTATGGTTCTGATGACTTTGTCCTTGATATCCCTGTTGGCTCCGAAATAATCTGTCATTGTCCCGAAGGTATCCGGGTTGATGCTGATAGCAAGGGTATTGATCGTAAAATCTCTTCTGGCCAGATCCAGTTTTATGGAGCTTTTTTCAACAATGGGAAGTGCAGCAGGCGTTTTATAGTATTCCAGCCGTGCAGATGCCACATCGATTTTAAACCCGTCCGGATAGATGATGACAGCAGTTCCGAATTTTTTATGGGGATTGACATGGCACCCTTCATTTTTTGCATAGGTTTTTGCAAATTTAATTCCATCCCCTTCCACGACAATATCAATATCATCATTGGGCCTGTCCAGCAGCAGATCCCTTACAAATCCGCCCACAACATACATGTTATACCCCAGTTGATGGCCGGTTTGACCGATATTTTTGATGATCTGTTTGATATGGGTATCCAGACGCTGATCCAGTATGTTTGCGATCTGACGGACTTTGGCATTTCGGCTGATGCCCAGTTCTGTGCTTTGTTTTTTTAATATCTTATTGTGTGCAGCCAGATAATTGAGAAGGTCAGTCCGGGTAATCACGCCTTTTATCTGTCCGTCTTCGATCACCGGCAGTATTCTGTTTTTATTTTCAATAATACTGTTTTCAATTTCAGAAATATCCGCATCCAGAGAAACATGACTTCCTTCTGAATTCATATATTCCGTTACCGGCTGGTTTGAAAGTTTGTGGTACATGATTTTTTCGATAATCTGACGTGAGATATACCCATGATACACATTCTTTTTTTTGTCAACAACCAGAAGGGTGCTGATATTATATCGCGTCATCATGCTGGCAGCTTTTTTACAGGTGGCGGAAGGTTCAATGGTGATTGCCGGTGATGACATCAGGTTTTTGGCAAGCTGAACAGTTTTTATCTCTTTTTGCAGAGACTGAATAAGTGTCATTTCAACCTGGGCAAGCGTTTGATTGTCCACTTTGGCAGAGGCGGCAAATGAATGTCCGCCACCGCCGAATTCCGACAGGATTTTTCCTGCATCCACCTGGGGAAGCTGGTTTCTGGCAATAATATGAATTTTATTGTCCATCAGAACGATGGCAAAGAAAATATCCAGATTTTCCATGCGCATGATTTTCTGAACAATGGATGCAAGGTCGGTAATATAGGATGGGGATGAGATGACAGAGATATGGACATCGATTCCATTAATTTTATGAATGGACATTTCACTTAATAATTCATTGAGCCAGGTGACCTGTTCGGATTTGATTTCCTTTACGACAAGGTTTACGATGGTGCTCAGGCTGGCACCGCAGGATAATAAAAAAGCCGCCTGGTTCAAGTCTTCTGGTGTAGTGGATGAATGGGTGAACATTCCGGTGTCTTCATAAATACCGGACGCCATGATGGTTGCCTCTTCGGGTGTTGGAACAATGTTTTTTTCCTGAAGAAGTGCACACAGAATTGTTGTTGTGGCGCCTGCAGGCCGTGTGATTTCAAAGGTTCCTTTTATGTCTCCTTTCATTGGCGGGTGATGATCATAGATATCGATCTGAATATTTTCACGGTTCAGAAGGTCGGCAACCTGGGGCAGACGGCTTGCCTGCCTGGAATCCACCAGAACCAGTTTTGATATCAAAGAAAAATCTATTGATTCAGGATCTGCCATGTTAAACAGATAGCTTGTGGCGCTGATAAAAAAATCCCTCAGATTTCTTTCCTGTGATCCTGGGAAAATAATAACAGCGTCCGGATATAATTTCTGGGCAGCCAGCATGGACGCTATAGCATCAAAATCTGCATTGATATGGCTTGTAATTATTGTTTCAGGCTGGATAGCTGGATTTTTTTTTCTCAAAAAATAACTCCTGTTGTATTCAATAGATAAAATTTATATAGTATATTCTTTTGGATTTTACAATTGGTCTGACTTTGATATATGATTGTCTACCATAAAAACCTGTGTTTGAAAATCAGCAAAAAGGATTGATAATGCCAACTGTTTATCTATGGAAAGGGAAAAACCCCAAAGGAAGATCGGTTAAAGGCGAGATGGAGGCGGGAACGCCTGAACAGGTCAAACAAAGTCTTTTGCGTCGAAAAATCACCGATGCGAAAATCAAGAAAAAACCCAAAGATCTTTTTGCAAATGTCGCCTTGTTTCAGCCAAAGGTAAAAGAAAGTGATGTCATTATTTTTTCCAGACAGTTTTCCACCATGATTGATGCGGGTCTGCCTTTGCTGCAGTGTCTGGACATCCTTCACACCCAGCAGGAAAATCCAACATTCAAGAAAAATCTGAAAAAGATAAAAGAATCTGTTGAAACCGGTGAAACTTTTGCCGATTCACTGAAAAAATTCCCCAAAGTATTTAATGAGCTGTTTATCAACATGGTTGCCGCAGGCGAGGCTGGTGGTATTCTTGATATTATTTTAAAGCGCCTGTCCGCATATATGGAAAAAATGGCCAAGCTTAAACGGCAGGTCAAAGGGGCCATGACCTATCCAATTATCACGATTCTTGTGGCTATTATTGTTGTTGCGGTTATTCTTGTTTTTGTCATTCCCGTTTTTGCAGAAATGTTTGCAGATTTTGGCGCAGCGTTGCCGGCGCCTACTTTGTTTGTCATGTCTTTAAGCAATTTTTTTATAAAGAACATCGTGTGGATTATTGTCGGTATTATTGCAATGGTTTTTCTTTTTCGAAGAGCCTATGCCTCTGAAAAAGGCAGAATCTTTCTGGATGATCTGTTTTTAAGACTTCCTGTAATTGGTATTCTCATCAGAAAAGTGGCGGTTGCCAAATTTACCCGTACAACCAGTACAATGATATCCAGTGGTGTCTCCATACTGGAAGCTCTTGATATTGTAGCCAAAACTTCGGGCAATAAAATGGTGGAGTTTGCCATCCAGGATGTTAAAATCGGTATTTCAGAAGGCCGGTCAATGGCAGACCCGCTTCTTGAAAGCGGAGTGTTTCCATCCATGGTATGTTCCATGATAGCCGTTGGTGAGTCCACAGGTGCCCTGGATACCATGATGGAAAAAATCGCTGACTTTTACGATGATGAGGTGGACCAGGCGGTTAAAAATCTTACGGACATGATAGAACCGTTCATGCTGGTTTTCCTTGGCGTTATTATCGGCGGGCTGGTTATTTCCATGTATCTTCCAATTTTCAGCATGGCCGGCGCTATCTCATAAATTCATGGGATCTCATCGCTTGCAGAAAAAATCTGATTTATTCGGACAGATCAAATGGGTAATCATAACCCGGGTTATTTTTGCTGTTCTTTTGATTATCTCGTGTCTGGTGTTTTCTTCAGGAGAAAATCTGTCTTTTTTTTCCCAGCCGTTTTTAGCGCTGTATAATTTAGCTGCGCTCATTCTTCTGCTTTCCGTGGTATATATTATCTGGCTGAACCGGTTCAAGAAACTGGTACTTCTGGCATATGTTCAAACACTTCTGGATACCTTTATTGTGACAGGTATCATTCTTGTTACCGGCAGTTATGACAGCATTTTTACTTTTTTATATCTTGTTGTTATCATCTATTCCGCCATGATGCTGCTTCGCAAAGGAAGTGTGATCATTGCCACTGTATCATCCGTATTGTACAGTTTACTGTTGGAACTGGAATATTACAATGTGATCACACCGTATCTGAAACAGTTCTATTTTGCAGAATTCATAGATCCTGCCCACATCATATATCGTATTATTATTTTTATTGCAGCATGCTTTGCTGTAGCTATTTTAAGCGGGATTCTGGCTTTTCAGCTCAAAGGTGCCCGGCAGGATTTGAAACTGGTTCAGGAGCATCTTAAAAGAGTGGAAAGAATGGAAGTCATGGACGAACTGATTTCCGGTATTGCTCATGAGATAAAGAACCCTTTGGCGTCTTTATCCGGATCGATTCAAATGCTTAAGGAAGATACAAAACCCGGCTCATATGAAGACAAATTAATGCAGATTATTTTAAGGGAAACCGAGCGCCTTAAAACCATTGTAAACGATATCCATTTATTTTCTAAACCCAGCACAAAAAATGCCCGGGTTATAAAAATGGCAGAGGTTATCGAAGAAACCGTTCAACTGTTTTTAAATGATCCTGAATGGAATCAAAAAATTAATATTGCCATGCGTCTTGATCCTGATATTTACGTGATGATGGATCCGGCACATTTAAATCAGATCTTATGGAACCTTTTGAAAAATGCCGCCCAGGCCATTGAAGATTCCGGAGAAATTAAAATCCAGCTGAAATTATTAAAAACCAACCGGGTATATTTGACCGTAGAGGATACCGGTGCAGGGATAAATATTGAAGCGTTCAACCATGTTTTTGATCCTTTTTTTACCACCAAGCCGGAAGGCACAGGGTTAGGCCTTCCAATTATTCATCGACTTATTGATACGTATTCCGGTTTGATTGATTTTGAATCCATTCCGGGCAGAGGTACCCGTTTTACGATTTTTTTAAACGGCGTAACCCCGGGAATGGATTGATTCCAGGAATGGATATTTCATCTGCTAACCCGGATGAAATCCAGGGTTATCTTGAACAGGCAATCAGAGAAATCCAGTCTCCTGATACGCTACTGCCACAGGCTTTACATGCTCTCCAATAAAGTATCAAGCTTGAGAAAATTTTTGAATCTGAAAGGACTATTAAATAAGTATGATGAATGAAAATAAAAATCTTCTAAACTATTTTGTAATTGGCTGGATCTTTTTCTTTTTTATAATTTCTCCTGTCAATTTATTTGCTGAAAACAATTCTTCAACTGCGAACGTCGATAGCGTTTCCAATCAACAAAAATATTGGATCTCATTGGAATATTCAGCTGCTCAAGGAAAGGGACGGTCACTCCCTCAGGTATTACAGCAACAACAGGTGGAGGATTGTTTTCGGGAAGTGGTAATTCTGGCAGCTTGACTCGGAATAGAATAAATTGGATACCGGAATTTAATGGGAAATTGTCATATATCTTTTCGGAGTCGGTTGAGCTTTCATTGGGTTATAGAGTGATGTATTGGAATAACATTGTTGTGTCCGGAGATCAAATTGAGACCACCGTCAACGGTACAGGACTTTTTGGTGGGGTGCTTGTCGGGCCGAAAGGTTCATTCAATGTAACGGATATTAGCTATTACGTTCAGACGATCTCTTTTAATGTTAAGGTCAATTTTTAAAATTTTTATTTCAAACTCTGATTTTCAATACCAGACAGGATACAATTGCACATGCCAGTATCCGCTTGACCATGGCTTCCGGATTGTCCGGGGATTTGATTATTGCCTTCTGCCTTCGTTGTCCGGCACAGCAGCTTTTATCCATTGTTTTTTGATTCTCACAAAGCTGTCATCCACTGAAAAAAATATCAATTTTGCCCTGAATTTGAATGTCTGCTTGAATTTTTGCATCAATATTGTTATGTATCATCTGATTTCTTACTGTTTGATATTGTAGTGTTTTTTGTCGAATTCAGTATATATCAAGCAGCTGGGTCCTTCAAGTATTTTAAATTATAATTTCAATAACTTATCCTTTCTTTCAGGTTCATTCCGGTGAACCCCGAAACTTGAGTAAGGATTTTAAAATAGCCGGTAAGGAGCTAAATGGTAAAAAGCCGTATATTTTTCCAGGCGGGGGACTCTGATGCTTATGCCATCCGCAGTTTGAAATACAAGAATGCATTTACCGCCGGTCAGACTCAGTATAAAAATGAATTTGACGAGATGAGCAGAATCCAGAAAGAACTGGAGAAAATTGTTCATCAACGGACGATTCAGCTTAAAAGACTCAATGATCATCTGATATATACTGAAGAAAATGAAAGAAAGGCAATCGCCTCGGATCTCCATGACAGTGTGACCCAGACACTGGCCATAAGCATTTCCAAAATCAAGAATATGAAGGAATCCGGAATGGAGATATCATCTGCTAACCTGGATGAGATCCAGGGGAATCTTGAACAGGCAATCAGAGAAATCCGGTCTCTTATATATCAGCTCAGCCCTCCTGTGCTGGATGATTTTGATATAGATATTGCCTTGGGATTTTTGATTGAACAGATCAATTTGCAGCATCACTCTGAGTTTGAATATACAAATCTCACAGATCGGGCGATACCTTTACCCCAGGGGTTAAAAATTACATTATACAGAGCAGTCAGTGAGCTTATCACCAATATTTTAAAACATTCCGGCACCAATACCGGGAAGATTGTCATATCAATGAAATCCGATGTTTTAAGGATTACTGTTGAAGATACGGGCAAAGGGTTTGATATGGAAGCGGTAAAAAATTCAGAAATAGTCGGGTTCGGTCTGAACCGGTTGTCTGAACGGGTAGAAAATTTTTATGGAAAAATAAGTGTGAATTCCTCACCCGGGGCAGGAACTAAAATTACCCTGACAGTACCGATCTGACTGGATAAAAAAAACTGAAATGAAAAAAATTAAAATACTGATAGTGGATGATCACAGCATTCTTCAGCACGGGTTATGCAATTCCCTGGAAATGGAAAAAAATATCCAGAGGGTTATCACTGCGGAATCAGGGTATGAGGCAATTGAACAGGTCAGGGAATGTCATCCGGATATTGTGATCATGGATATCAGCATGCCCGGATTGAATGGCATCGAAACCACCAAAAGGATACTTGCAGATTATCCGGATATCAAAATCATCGCACTTTCAATGCACATTGAAAAAATTTATGTAAACGGGATGATAAATGCCGGAGTTTCAGGATATGTGCTTAAATCCTGTTCGTTTAAAGAATTACTGGACTGTATCAGCAGAGTACTGGCAGATGATTCTTATTTTTGTCAGGAAATCAATCACATGGTTGATCATCATGATAAAAACCATGGTGCAGACAAAAATATTTCCGTCTTTTCTTTACTGTCCAGAAGGGAAATAGAGGTGCTGCAATTAATTGCAGAAGGGTATAGAAGCCGGAAAATTGCAGACAAACTCAATATCAGTGTTAAAACAGTTGATATTCACAGAACGCATTTAAAGGAAAAATTAAATATTCATACCATTGCACAATTGACAAAATTTGCGATATCAGAAGGTGTGACCCCGGCTCATTTATAATTTATGAAAAATACGGTTATTTAAAAATGGATTTATGAAAATTTTACTGACCAATGATGATGGATATACTTCACCGGGTATTCTGGCATTATATAATACGTTGTGCATGAAACATGAGGTGAAACTGATTGCCCCGGAAGGTGAACGAAGCGCTATCGGTCATGGAATAACCCTGCATGAGCCCATACGGATGAAGCCTGTAGAATTAAACGGAAAGGGTTCGGGATATGCTGTCAGCGGCACGCCGGTGGATTGTGTTAAACTGGGGTTGTTTACGCTTTACAATTCGGTTCCGGATCTTGTCATATCCGGAATTAATCCCGGGAGCAATGCAGGAATTAATTTGAATTATTCCGGTACGGTGGGGGCTGCCCGGGAAGCGGCATTGAATAATATCATGAGCCTTGCTGTTTCTGTCCAGCAGGGGGATATCATGGATTTTGACGGTATTGCCGTATTTGTCAGTCGATTCATCGATCAGGTAATGCTGGAAGGATTTCCAGCAGGAACTTTTTTAAATATCAATGTGCCTGATGTTCCTGTTTGGAAAACAAATGGAATTAAAATTACCCGTCAGGCATCCAATAATTTATCCAAAGCCTTTGAAAACAGAGCTGATTCTAAAGATAATGCCTGCTTCTGGTATGCAAAGGTGCCTTCATGTGACAGTGAGCCGGATACAGACATTCATGCCCTGTCCCAAAATTATATTTCCATAACCCCTGTCCGGTGTGATGTAACAGATTATACGGTTTTAGCTGAAATTGATCATCTTGAAAAATTTGAATAATTCAGATTCACCCACAGGGTTCATTAATTCTTGACAGTTTTTTGAAAGAGTGGTAAAAGTTCGCCTTGTTTGAGTAGACAATCGGGGCGTAGCGCAGCCTGGTAGCGCACTTGTCTGGGGGACAAGTGGTCGCGTGTTCAAATCACGCCGTCCCGACCATCTTAAAAATGATGAGATGGATTCCAATCTTTTTTTTCCCATATAGTCCTGCATGGCAGTGATATTTAATTCAAATTCTTTGCGGACAGGTTGTGTGCCGATCAGTTAAAGGCTTTATAAACCTTTCCTACAAACCGTTTTTATCTGAAGCTGCCTGTAATCAGCTGAAACTTGTGTCTGAATCGTCTTGACATATAGTTTAAAACTGAATACTTACATGTAAAGACCAATAATAAATCATGGTATGCTGCAAGTTGAAAATCGCTGATAAAACTGTACAGTTGATCAAAAAGGACTGATCAAGGATAGATACACTCAAACAAATATACGGCTTGTATTATTTTGTTTATTGTCGGAGGAAGTCAAGTGATGAAACAGGACAGGTTGGCAGGAATTATCTCTTTTTTTATCGGTTCCATGTTCTTCTTTCCCTCCTTTTGCCTTGCCGGTACGGATAATTATATAAATCTGGGACAATCTCTGCCGCTTTCAAGCTGTATTCCTTTTGCGTGCATGTTGCTGTCCATTGCATTTTTACCGTTGATAGCACCTAATTTCTGGCATCACCATTTCGGAAAAATAGCAGCATTCTGGGCCGCAAGTTTTTCCATTCCTTTTATTTACATATACAAAGGACTTGCCCTGTATGAAATTTTTCATATTCTTCTGGCCGATTACGTGCCGTTTATTATTCTTTTAGGGGCATTGTTCACAATTTCCGGCGGTATATTGCTCAAAGGCACTTTAAGGGGAACGCCACTGGTAAATACATGCATGATATTGATTGGCACAGTTCTGGCATCGTGGATGGGAACCACCGGGGCAGCCATGCTGATGATACGTCCGTTTCTTCGGGCCAATGCGTATCGAAAGAATAAAACATTCATGGTTGTGTTTTTTATATTTCTGGTTGCCAATATCGGCGGTGCATTAACCCCCCTGGGTGATCCGCCGCTGTTTTTGGGGTATCTTCATGGGGTTGATTTTTTCTGGACCTTTAATATTCTGCCGCATATGCTGACAGCCTGCGCCATTCTCATGGGTATTTATTTTTTGATCGACAGGCATCACTTTAAGAAAGAAAATGTTTCTATCCCGGATGATGGAGAAAAAAAACCCTTACGGCTGGTGGGGATTTATAATTTTTTGTTTTTAGGCGGTGTGATCTGTGCAGTATTGATCAGCGGCATGATTGATCTTAAAGAGGTTTCTACACTAGGTGTTCATCGCCCTGCGCAGGACTGGATCAGAGACCTGATTCTGATCGGACTTGGAATTGCCTCGCTTCTGGCAACGCCTAGAAAGATAAGAGAAGATAACCAATTCTCCTGGTTCCCCATGATTGAAGTGGCCTATCTGTTTGTGGGGATTTTTATCACAATGATTCCCTGTCTTTTATTGCTCAAGGCCGGCCCGAACGGCTCTTTTGCATTTTTAATCAATTCGGTGAAAGCACCTGTGCATTATTTCTGGGTGACAGGAATTTTATCAGCCTTTTTAGACAATGCTCCCACCTATCTTACTTTTTTCAATACCGCGCTTGGCAGTTTTTATGCAGGAATGACAGAAAACCAGGCAGTTCCTCTGTTGATGACTGAAAAGGCATTGTATTTAAAGGCCATATCAACCGGTGCTGTATTTTTCGGCGCTTTCAGCTATATCGGCAATGCGCCAAATTTTATGGTCCGGTCCATTGCCATGGAAGCCGGGGTAAACATGCCCAGTTTTTTTGGATATATAGTGAAATATTCCATTGTTTTCTTATTGCCTGTTTTTATGATTGTAAGCTTTATTTTCTTTTAATATGGTGGAGGCACAAATTAAATATATGGCTGTGGAATGGAGCAATGATATATGAAAATTGATCTTAAAGGATTGAATATAGCGGTTATCGGCGGCAATAAGCCATGCAGACAGATCCTTGAAGTGTTATTAAGCCCTGAAATGAAAGAATTGAATTATAAAATTCTTGTGGTTTCAGACACCTATGCACAGGCAGACGGGGTTCAATATGCCAAAAGCCATGGCATTCCCACAACAAGTGATTATGAGGATGTCTGCACCATTTTTGGGATTGATATTATTTTGAAATTTAAAAACGATGCGATTCTGGGGTGCATTCTTGAAAAAGTAAATACGGAACGCGTCAGTATTCTTGATCTGGATGAATACAGAGCCATGTCGTTTTTAAACTACATAACAGCAGAACAGGAAAAAATCAGAATTAAAAGAAAAATCATTCAACAGCACATGGACAGGGGTGAAATTGTTGAATTATTTGATCGTTTTTCAAAGCAGATCCAGGAAAATGCCGACTATGAGAATCGATATCTGACAGATGAAAGAGAAGATCTGCTTGAGATGGAAAAAGAAATGTCCCAGATTATTCAGGGCAGCATGATCCCGACCTTTATTATCAATAACGAACATATCCTGACGCATTGGAACAGGGCATGTGAGGAGCTTACAGGCTATATGGCCTATGACCTTGTTGGTACAGATCGACAATGGGTCCCTTTTCGATCTGCCAAACGCCCGACCATGGCAGATGTAATTGTCGGCGGTATGCCTGAAGAAATAGTCACTCAATATTATGGAGCAGCCTGGCGTAAATCCAGTTTGATTCAGGAGGCATATGAAGCAGAAGAATTTTTCCCGCATTTAGGCAAAGAAGGCAAATGGATATTTTTTACTGCTGCCCCTATAAAATCACCGGATGGCATAATTTTAGGGGCTATCGAGACATTAAAAGATCTGACCGAAGATAAGAAAAATCATGAAGAGATTGAATTACAGGACAAAGAACTATCTATCCTGTATGAAAAATATAAAAAATCAGAAGAAAAATACAGATCGTTGTTCAATAACAACCCTAATCCCATTTTTATCATGGATCGCAAAACATTTGAGATTCTGGATGTAAACCATCGTGCAGAAGCACAGTATGGATTTATAAAATCTGAACTGCTTGGCCATTCTTTCCTGGATATCTGTAACAGTACGGATGAAACGATCAGGGATGGTCTGGAAAAGCTAAAACCCAGCGGATCGATTCTTTTTACCAAGAAAAAACATTATAAAAAGGATAAAACCTGTTTTTTTGTCAATATCAAAGTGGTGAATGCAACCTACAGCAATCGGGATGTCTTGATCGCCTCCACTACGGATATTACTGAAAGCGTGGAAAAGGAGACCCAGTTGATCCAGGCGGGAAAACTTGCAACTTTAGGCACCATGGCTGCCGGGATGGCCCATGAAATCAATCAGCCGCTGAATGTTATACAGATCTGCTCAGATCTGATTTTGAAAATGATTAAAAAAGGAATCACCATACCCGAAGAAGAACTGGTGACAATGGCCAATGATATTATTGCCAATGTTGCTCGTGCATCCGGGGTCATAAAGCATGTCCGTGAATTTGCAAGACAGTCTGACCGGGATCTTAAAAAACTTTGTATTAACGACCCGATTAAGGATGTTTTTAAGGTCTTAGGACATCAGCTTATGGTTCATTCCATTAAAATTGAACTGGTTCTTGATGAGGACCTCCCCCAGATACGGGCAGAGCATAACCGGCTTGAACAGATTTTTATCAATCTGGTGACCAATGCGATTGATTCCATGGATGAAAAAGAAGAAAAATCGGATGCTCCTGTTGCAAAGGTTTTAACCATCAGAACCTATGCCGAGAATAAATGGGTGGTGGCTGAAGTCTCAGATACAGGACTTGGCATGACAGAAGAGGTTAAAAGAAAAATATTTGAACCCTTTTTTACAACCAAGGAAACCGGGAAAGGAACAGGGCTGGGAACCAGTATCAGCTTTGGCATTATTAAAGATTATGGAGGTACAGTTGATATTCAAAGTGAGTATGATCATGGTGCAACATTTATTATCAAATTTCCGGCAGTGGAATAAGGATGAAAAACATGTCACCCAATAAGATACTTATTGTTGATGATGAAGAGATTATTGTAAGACTGTTGTCCATTTCTTTGCGCAGTGATGGATATGAAACACTGAGTGCTTACAACGGAGAACAGGGATTTGAAATATTTAAATCCCAGTCTCCGGATATTGTTATTACGGATATAAAAATGCCCGGGATGGACGGGCTTGAGCTTCTAAAAAAAATAAAGGAAACTGATACGGACAGCGAAGTCATTATTGTTACAGGACACGGGGATATAGATTCCACGATAACTGCACTTCAATATGGTGCCAGTGATTTCATAAACAAACCGGTTCGTGATGAATCTCTGGCAATTGCGCTGGAACGTGCTAAAGCCAAGATTGAGATCCGGGAAAAACTCAAGGAATATACCGAGAACCTTGAAGAGAAAATTCAGGAGGCCACAAATGAAATCCGGCGGCATTCAAATTTTGAGCGATTGCTGATTAAAAGTTCAAATGATGCGATTGTGGCTTTTGACCAGGATTGGAAAGTGGTGGTGTTTAATCCTGAGGCTGTAAAAATGTTTGGTTATACAGCTAAACAAATTCTTAATCAATTTACAATCGATGCACTTTATCCGCCTGAAATTGCAGCTGTTTTTAAATTGCAGGCACAGAAAGAGAATAACCAGAAAACACTGCCATGGGGAGAATGTTTTCTTAAAACCCATGATGGCCGCAATATCCCTGTTCGATATGCCAGTAATGTGCTTCATGAAAACGGACAGTTTGTCGGAACAGTGAATTTTTTTCATGATCTGACAGAAATCAAACGGCTGGAAAAAGAACTGCTTCAGGCAGAACGACTGGCCGCAGTGGGGCAGACCGTCAGCGGACTTGCTCATTATGTGAAAAATATTCTTATCGGCTTAAAAGGGGGCAGTTATGTGGTGGATGTGGGAATTCAAAAAAATAATACCCGGAAACTGATATCCGGTTGGAATACCATCAAAAATAATATTCGCAGGGTAAGTGATCTTACCCAGGATTTGCTGACCTATTCAAAAAACCGTGAGCCTGAATTTCAGGTCTGTGAACCCAATAAAATTGTTGAGGATGTTATTTCACTGGTAACAGATTTTGCTGCTTCAAAAAAAGTTGAAATCAAAGGCGATCTTGATCCGTCCATCACCCGGATCACTGCAGATCCCAAAACCATTCACCGGTCCTTGTTGAATCTGGTCACAAATGCAATTGATGCCTGTCTGGAAGATGAAAATATGTTAAAAAAACATGAAGTTATTCTAAAAACCTATATAGATCAAAACAATCTGTATTGTTTTGAGGTGAATGATAATGGCTGCGGCATGAGTGAGGAAACACAAAAACAGCTGTTCAGTCCCATGTTCAGTTCAAAGGGCGGAAGGGGAACAGGATTGGGTCTTCTTGTTACGGGAAAACTTGTTGAGGAGCACAAGGGCAGCATTGATGTCGAAACCTGGCAGGGCGTTGGAAGTATTTTTACCATACGGCTTCCTCAGATAGAATCAATAGCAGGTGAGCAATGATTGACCAGAGGGGAGAAACTATGAGCTACAAAGTTCTTGTGGTCGATGATGATCCGGATGTACGGTCATTTGTTGTCACAGTTCTGGAAGAAAATCAATATATACCTCTTGAAGCAGAAGATGGTGTTGCAGGTCTTGAAATGATAGAAAAATACAAGCCGGACCTGGTGATCCTTGATGTATTGATGCCCCGGGGCAGCGGAATACGTTTATACCGCAAACTGAAAACAAATGATCATCTGCAGTCTATTCCTGTTATTATGTTTACCGGAATTGCGCTAAGATCCTTTCTAAAATCTCAAAAAGTTCTTGATGAATTTGACAACGGTACTGTCCCAGAACCTGATATTTACCTGGAAAAACCAGTTGAGCCCGAAGAACTGATTGAGGCAATCAGACAAAAGCTTAAATAGCAAAGGGACATGAATGTAGAGGGGTATGGATGAAAATAATTAAAAAACTGCTTTTTGTGACAAAATTTGAAGACCTTTGTTATGATGCACTCAAGTCGCTTCTGGTTCTTCAGCGATCAGGACTTGAGCATGTTGTTTTTTTGAATGTGATTGAAAGAGACAAGGTTGCCATGCAGCGGGGCAGCGGATTTTTAAAAGAAGAAGAAATCAAATTAAAGGAAACTGCTAATATACGGTTTATCGACTGGGCTGAGAATCTGTTTGAGCTGGGACTTGAAGTCGGCGCATATATGGAAGTTTCAACTCTGATTCCGGAGATTTTAAGGGTTATAGAAAAAGAATCCCCGGATCTGATTGTTATCGGACAGTCCCATAAAAGTGTGATCAAACAGCTGTATGCCGGTTCAGATGTGATGGAACTGGTCAGAAGAGCCCGAATACCGATTTTGGTGTTTAAACATATGACAGAAGATAACCTTGTTCCGGAAAAATTATTTGAAAGACCTATGTTTGCAACCAACTGGTCAGACACTGCCAAAAAAACAGTGGAATATATCAAAGGTATTAAAAATATCATCGGCCAGATGCACATTATCCATGTGGTCAAAGAAAGTGACTTAAAGGGAACAGACAGTCACGAAGTACAGAAGGTCAGAAAAATTCAGCGTAAAAAACTGGATGCACTTTGTGAAGAACTCGAAAATGAAGGCATTGACGCTCGTCCGCATGTTTACGTGGGAGATCCGCAATCAGAGATTGAAAAAGCAGCCAGAGAATATCAGGCCACCATCATTATTTTAGGGTCCAGTGAGAAAAACATGATTCTGGATCGATGGGTGGGGTCAATCGCCAGAAATATTGCAGATAAATCCATTTATCCCTGCCTTTTGATACCTGGAAAATTATAGATTTCAGACAAAAAACCATTTCTTGCAGAAGGGATTGTTTTGTGCTAAAAGCTGCCTGTTTGGTTTGAACTTCATCCGTGTTTGTATTGAACGGATGTTTATTTGTATGAGCCTTTCGCTACGAATATATATAAGAACGGCAGGCCCAGATCTTTTAAAATAAGGAATGATTATGGAAGGTGCTCTCATACCCATTATCGTGTTTATTGTTGTTTATGTGGCAATAACATTTGAACTGGTAAATAAAGCTGTTTCTGCGCTTTTAGGCGTCATGGTGCTCTTGATACTGCATATTGTCAGTGAGCACGAGGCTGTAAAACTGATAGATTTTGAAACCATTATGCTGCTGCTGGGTATGATGTCCATTGTTGCGGTCCTCAGAAAATCAGGGTTTTTCTCCATGTTATCTGTGAAAATCGCCCAGTTGACCAAGGGAAGTCCACTTAAAATTTTAATCTTGTTTTCGATTGTCACCGCTTTGATGTCAGCCTTTCTGGACAACGTAACCACGGTTTTGATCATAGTGCCCATTGTTATTGAGCTGACCAAGGGCATGGGCCTTGATTCCAAACTCTATGTGATCAGCCAGGCCGTTATATCCAATATCGGCGGAACCGGAACACTGATTGGCGATCCGCCCAATATTATCATCGGCTCAAAGGTTGGATTGACCTTTAATCAATTTATCGTAAACCTGTCGATACCTGTCGCTGTTTCGTTTCTTGTCGTCCTTTTTTATATATGGTTTGTTAACAGAGAAAAATTCAAGCCGATTGATACCAGCATGGCCAAACTTTTCAGTGTTCAGCTGCTGCTGGAAAAAATCCGGGTGGAGTTTCTCGATGTTCAGATCGACAAGAAATTATTGATCAAGGGGTTGAGCTGTCTTGCAATTACCATTCTTTTGTTTGTCACGCAGACGATAACAAAAATGTCTCCGGGTGTGGTGGCGCTTTTCATGGCCATGGTTCTTTTTACCATATCCGGGGTAAATGTTGAACATATGCTTGAAGAAGTGGAGTGGAGCACATTGCTGTTCTTTGCCGGACTTTTTATTCTGGTGGGTGTTCTGGAGCATATGGGTGTTATTGAATGGATTGCCCATAACATATTCCTGAAAATCGGAGATAATCCATATGTCATGGTTTTAACGGTATTATGGGTTTCAGGGATCATTTCCGGATTTCTTGATAATATCCCGTTTACCATTACCATGATTCCAATTGTCCATCTGATGCTTGCGGTTACACCGATCCCGAATAATATCCTCTGGTGGGCACTCAGTCTTGGAGCTTGTTTCGGTGGTAATCTGACGATGATCGGAGCATCTGCAAATATCGTGTCCGTGGGTATTGCCAAACAATCCAGGGTTCACATCAGTTTTTTTGAATTCATGAAGGCAAGCGCTGTAATTACCATCCTTACACTGATTGTTGCTTCAGTATTTCTTAGTTTATATTTATGGGTGTCCTTATGAAAATAAAAAATAAAGAAAATATGTACAGATTGTTCAGAGAACTCAGTGATGTTTCAGGTATTGCTGAAATGACAGTTACGTGCCTGAACAGTTTTATTGAATCGATTCGTCAGCTCAAATGCTCACGGGAATATTGTGAAAAATTATACTTCGAACTTTCCGAGACTGTCAGACAGGCACAACCGCACATTGTTCCGCTAATGCATCTGCTTGATATGTTTGAAAAGGAAATGGATGTAAAATTAAAATCTGAAATGACCGTTGAAGAGGTCGGGCGTGTTGCCATTGCAAGCCTTCAGGACAAGATTGCCAAATTCAAAAATAATATGGCCCGGGTTACACAAAACGGTCTGAACTATATTGATGACTATGATGTAATTATCGTCCATTCGCCCAGCGCTGTGGTTACCAATATTCTTGTTCAGGCAAAAGAAAAAATGGGAAAACAGTTTTCTGTTATTATTCTTGATCATAATCCGGTGCGGACCCGCAAGACTGTTCAGGCGTTACGAGATGCAAGGATTGATCATATTATTGCTCCTGCACATAATCTGAGCCATTATATTGAAGGCGCAAATAAAATGTTTGTCGGAGCTCTGACAATTACTGCGGATCGACAGATTGTTGCGCCAACAGGAACCGCAGGCACAGTGAGTCTTTGCCATGTAAACGGCATCCCGGTTCATCTGTTTGCCAACTCCCTGCATTATTCTCACAGAAATGCTCTTGATCAGGAAATTTATCGATCAAAAGAGGACACCCGAAGTGCAAATCTGGATTTTTCCATTATTACACATTCGCATGATCTGATCAGTCTTGATCTGATTGACCATATTATTACAGAAGATGGTGAAACAATGAAAAAATCGGCTTAAGGGTTTTATTTTAGGATGTCTTTGATTAAACTGTATTCAGCTTATTGACTCTAAATATTTCTTTTGCTAAATAGGGGGCATAACAAAATATTGAACTGTTAAAATACAAGAAAAAACAGTTTTTTGTTATCCCAAAAAACTTAGAGTGAACTTTGGTAAGGATAAAGAATGAAACTCCTATTCATAGATGATGAACAGACTTTTTTAAAATATCTGGCAAAAAGACTTTTTCTGGATGGATTTACGGTTAAAACCACTTTTTCAGGTGAAGAAGGGGTGGATGCTGCTGCCAAAGAGGATTTTGATGTGGCAGTGGTTGATTTGCAGATGCCGGGGATTGATGGAATTGAGGTCCAGAAACGATTAAAAGAATTACAGCCTGATCTTCCCTGTATCGTTCTTACCGGACATGGCAGTGTTGAAAATGCGCTGGCAAGCGGCAAATATAACGCGTTTAAGTTTTTATCAAAACCTGTGGATATGGAAACCCTTATTGACACCATTCAGGCTGCATATGAATTCCGGAAAAACCAGGAAAAAAATCCGGGTGAATCAGATTCAGATCAACAGAAAAAAGGCCCTTTGAACAAATTATATGGAAAATTTCGTAAACTGTACGGTGTTGACAAATAATATGATTTAAGCGGTTATTTCATTATGCAAGGAGGATGTTTTTTGACTGTTTCCACCAGGAGCCCAGGCCAAAACAGCTGTAAGCAGACAAGCGGTTATCTCAAGTCTTTTTTTCCTTTTCTTATCACGTTTTTTATCATGTTTTTATCCTGGATTGTACTATCAGGAAAATTCGAGCCGCTTTTGCTATGGCTGGGCGGCATCTCAAGTTTTTTTGTTTCATATTATTTCTATGATCTGATTTTTCCTGATTTCAAACTTAAATACTTCACTGTTTTTTTCAGATTTGTCCGATATATCCCCTGGATATTGTTTGAAATTTTAAAAGCCAATTTTCACCTGTTATATATTGCCTTTCACCCCCGCCTTAAGGAGATTATTGATCCGCAGATTGTAATTTTTAAAACCAATTTAAAATCTGATATCGCCATTACCACCCTTGCCAATTCAATCACCCTGACCCCCGGCACCATAACCGTATCCGCAAATAGTGACGGTGTATTTAAAGTACATGCGCTTGACAGACAAACCGCAGAGGCGCTTCCAGGCGTCATGCTTGAAAAGGTAGCAAAAATATTTGGAGAAAAAATATGACGGACTTTTTTTTATGGATTGCGCTGGGGCTTTGTATTTTAATGTTTTGTCCCTTGTATCGAGTGATGTTCGGCCCTACGGTTTTGGACCGGCTTGTGGGTGTCAATGCCATCGGGAGTAAAACCGTTGTTCTTTTGCTGTTGATCGGGTTTATTTATAAACGCATTGATATGTTTGTGGATATTGCGCTTGCCTATGCATTTTTGAATTTTATAGCTGTGCTTGCAGCTTCAAGATATTTTCATAAAAGAAAAGGACTTTACGAAGAATCCTTTCTTGACTGATCTGTTGGCCTGGAGAGAAAAATGGATATTTTTGTTATTTGTTTGCTGACCATTGGCTTGTTCTTTTTTTTCGGTGGAGCTGTGGGTATTATCAGAATGCCCGGGTTTTATACACGGCTTCATCCTGCCGGGATTCTGGATACTATGGGTATCCTTGTGATGGTGGTGGCACTGGCCATATATAATTTGCATCAGCTTACCTTTGAATCCGTATTGCTGACCATTAAAATTCTGCTCATTGTGTTCTTTGTGTTCCTTTCCAGTCCGACTGCAACACATTCCATAGTGGATGCAGGCATGCGTGCCGGATTAAGATACTGGACCAAAAAGAAAGAAAAGGAATAACCATGCCCTGGCAAATTGATATGATTGTCCTGTTCTTTGTGATTTTGTGCGCAGTGGCAGCGATTACTGTAAAAGATCTTTTGTCCACAGCGATTTTATTTGGCGCATATTCTTTTATGATGTGCTTGTTATGGGCGGTTATGGGGGCGGTAGATGTCGCTTTTACAGAAGCATCTGTAGGTGCAGGGGTCAGCACGGTTTTTTTTGTGGCTGCGGTATTCAGGACGAGCAGGAGGACTAAAGATTGAAATTTTTCGGATTTGTCGTTGTCTGTCTGGTGGGAGGATTGCTGTTATATGGCACAGCAGACTTTCCGGATTGGGGCGATCCCGATTCACCTGCATCCACTCATCTGTCAGACATTTATATTGAACATGCCTTTGAACAGACCCAGGTTCCCAATATTGTCACAGCAATTCTTGCAGACTATCGCGGATTTGATACCATGTTTGAAACAGCTGTTATTTTTTGTGCAGGACTTGCGTGTTTTCTGCTGCTAAGGGATTTTAAGGAACGAAAGGAACGTTTTTACCGTCATGTGCCCACAGGTGTCATTCTTCATGTAAAAAACAGCAAAAAAGCATTAAGGGTCGGCAGGGATTTTGAACATATTGATAAAGACTGGATACCGTCTGATCTGATTATTAAAACAGTCTGCCGGATACTGATTCCATTTATTCAGATTTATGCCCTGTATGTTGTTGCACATGGGGATTTTTCTCCGGGAGGCGGGTTTCAGGGCGGGGTTATTTTCGGGTCCAGCCTGATTCTTCTGGCAATCTCATATGATTTAAAAATCCTGGTCAGACGGATAAAAGAAAAAGTTTTAGGCATCTGTGCTGCTGCCGGTGTGCTTGTTTATGTGGGAATTGCTGCCATCTGCATGCCCATGGGTAAATCGTTTTTAGACTATTCAGCCCTTGAAATGTTTGTTTTTGATCCGCATCATGTAAGAGCGCTTGGGATGCTGGGGGTGGAAATCGGTGTTGGAATTGCCGTTGCAGCAGTAATGGCCATCATATATATTAATATCGTTTCTGAGGGAAGACACGATGAAGGATTATAGGTTATGGGCATGACAGATATCATTCCCCTTATTGTGGCAAAATATAATTACTGGCTTTTTGTTGTTTTAATGATGATCGGTCTGTATGCCATGATTGCAAAGAATAATCTGATAAAAAAGCTGGTGGGGATGAATATTTTCCAGACAGCCATTATCCTTTTTTATGTATCAATCGGGTATAAGTCGGGTGCCACACTTCCCATTATCCAGAATGTTCATGAAGGTCATGGACATGCAGCCATCCATGCCGCCGATTATATTAATCCGTTGCCCCATGTGCTGATGCTTACCGCTATTGTGGTGTCCGTTGCCACCTTTGGCGTGGCCATGGCACTGGCGGTAAAAATATATCAACGGTATCATACACTTGAAGAAGATGAACTCAGGATGCGCTTATCGGAAAAATAAATTATGAATAATTATCCTGCTCTTATTGTTATTGCACCCCTTCTGGCAGCCCTTTTTGCCGGACTTGCCGTATGGATTGAAGACCGGTTATCCTATTATATCGCCATACTGGGCCTGGCGGTTTCTTCTTTTTCTGCCCTTAAGGTTCTGATTCAGGTGATTGAATCCGGAACCATCCAATACAAAATGGCAGGCTGGGATGCTCCTGTGGGAATCGAATACCGTATTGATCTTCTCAATGCCATGGTACTGCTTCTGATTTCAGGGATTGCCCTTTTTAATCTGATTGCCAGCTATAAGAATGTTGAACAGGAGATATCTGATCGGAAAGGTTCTTTTTACACAATTTATCTATTGTTTGTCACAGGACTTTTAGGCGTTACTGCCACAGGGGATCTGTTTAATCTGTATGTTCTCATTGAGATTACGTCTTTGACCAGTTATGCCATGGTGGCGCTTTCCGACAAAGACCGGGGACCGCTTGCCAGCCTGAATTATATCTTTATAGGCGTTATCGGGGCAAGTTTCTATCTTCTGGGTGTCGGCTATCTGTACATGAAAACCGGTTCACTGAATATGATGGATGTTGCCGATATCATTGCCAGTCAACATGATTCTTCCACGGTTCTGGTGGGATTTATTTTATGCATGATCGGCGTCTGGATTAAAATGGCGCTTTTCCCCATGCATGTATGGCTGCCCAATGCCTATTCCTATTCTCCGGTAGCCTTTTCCCGGGTGGTTGCCCCCCTGATGACCAAAGTCATGGTATATGTGATGATCCGGCTTATGATAACGGTTTTTGGATTTGAATATATATTCAATACACTTCATCTGTCCGAGGCGGTTGTCTGGCTTGCAACCATAGCTGTTCTTGCCGGGGGTGTTCTGGCCCTGGCCCAGGATAATCTGAAAAAAATACTGGCATACATCATTGTATGTGAAATCGGTTATATGGTCGGCGGAGCATGGTTGGGAAATCAATCGGGCATGACCGGAGCGATACTGCATCTTTTAAATGATGCGTTGATGACCTTTGCCTTATTTCTGGGGCTTGGAAACATGGTGTATATGCTTGGAAAAGTAAAATTAAATAACCTGCAGGGACTGTTTTCCAGAATGCCGTGGACCATGACCGGATTTGTTGTTGCAGCCTTCAGTATTGTGGGGGTTCCGCCCACCTGTGGATTTTTCAGCAAATGGTATCTGATTTCCGGTGCATTTGAGGCCGGTGCATATCATTTTGCAGCAGCGTTGATTATTTCCAGTCTGATCTGTGCAATTTTGTTTTTCAAGGTTTTCGAGATCTGTTTTTTTCAAAGTTCACCTGACCTGCAGGGACAAGGGCATGGGCATAAGTTCCAGGTAATGGCGGAAGCACCGGTGAGCATGCTGATTGTTTCCAATCTTGTCAGTTTTTCCTTAATAGTTGTCGGGGTGTTTTCAGGCACGATTGTCAAGACGATTATTCTTCCGTTTCTGCAGGGGATATAAGATGAATACCATTCTCTCCATAAAGCCGCTTCTGGCTGTGCTTGTTTCTCTTCTGGTTATTCCGGTGCTGGTTTCATCTTCCGACAGACCCAATGTCAGAGAATCATGGATTTTTATTGCCGGCACGATAACGCTTTTGATTGTACTCTCTATGCTGCCGGTAATCTTGGATGGAAACCAGCTTGCTTTAACGCTGTTTGAAATTGCTCCCGGTGCAAGTATTGCGTTCAGAGTGGATGGGCTTGGAATGCTTTTTGCCATAGTTGCTGCAAGCCTTTATATTGTGACATCCATTTATTCTATTGGATATATGAGAGGTTTGAAAGAGCACGGGCAGACACGCTTTGTTTCTTTTTTTGCTCTGGCAATATCAGCGACCATTGGTGCTGCTTTTTCTGCCAATCTGCTGACATTATATATGTTTTATGAAATTCTTTCTTTGGCCACGTATCCTCTGGTAACCCATCATCAGGATACCAAATCAATGATATCCGGTAGAAGATATTTAATTTTTATTTTAGGTACCTCCATAGGGCTTGTTCTGCCAGCCATGATTTATTGTTATCATGTTACCGGTACTCTGGAATTTTCAACTGCCGGCATTTTTTCAGATCAGCTATCAAAGCCCGCAGCCACAGTATTACTTTTAATGTTTGTATTCGGATTTGCCAAAGCAGGTATCATGCCTTTCCACTCATGGCTTCCAGCTGCAATGGTCGCCCCAACTCCGGTCAGTGCTCTGCTGCATGCTGTGGCAGTAGTAAAGGTAGGTGTTTTCTCTATCATCAGAGTAATGACAGGAATCTTTGGTGTGGAACTATTGTCAACCTATAATCTGGGTGTTGTAGTCATGTGCATTGCATCTTTTACCATTCTTGTGGGCTCTTGCATTGCACTTTCTCAGGATGAATTAAAAAGGCGGCTTGCCTATTCCACAATCAGCCAATTGTCATATATTATTTTTGGGGTTGCACTTCTTTCTCCCCAAGGGCTTTTAGGTGGAATTATTCATATTGTCATGCATGCTTTTGGAAAAATTACCCTTTTCTTTTGTGCCGGCGCAATTTTTGTGGCAACTGGAAAGAAATATGTCAGTCAAATGAGCGGTCTTGGTAAAAAGATGCCATTTACGTTTACAGCATTTTTTATTGGTGCATTATGCGTTATCGGACTGCCACCCAGTGGTGGGTTTTATAGCAAATGGAACCTTATTTTAGGAACGCTTGAGGCTGAACAGTCCATTTTTATGCTTGTCCTGCTGGTGTCTTCGTTTCTTAATGCATTTTATTTTTTGCCAATTGTTTACAAGGGTTTTTTTGAGAAAAGCAATGAAGAAGATGAAAATATGCCGGTGAAAATTCGGGAAGCAAATCTTTGTTTGGTCATCCCTTTGATTATTAGTGCAATTATTTCAATTGTTTTATTCTTTTACCCAACGGTTTTTGTCAATCTGATAAAAGTTGGTTTGGCTATTTGATGATATTTAAGGACTATATGATATGGGAATAAGAAAGAAAAAATTCAATGGCGAAGAATATGAAATTCTGGATCATACTGAAAAACCAGGATTTAGAACAGCATTTCATGTCATTCTCTGTATTGCAGTGGTTTATTTTATTTATATTTTTTCACATCTGTCACAGTGAGAAATGCCTTTCAGGTTAATATAAAAGTTTACTGAAGTTAAGGAAGACAAATGAAAAAAGAATTAACCATTTTTGATAATCCTAAAAATGTCAAGCGGCTTCAAACAGGATTTTTTTTGGCGCTGATAGTGCTTTTAATTGCAGAAAGCTTTGTCGAAATGCACGGTTATTTTTCAGTGGAACATTTTTATGGCTTCTATGCAGTGTATGGATTTATATCTTATGTCCTTTTAATATTTCTTGCTAAGCTCTTGAGAAAAATTATCATGCGCAAAGAGGACTATTATGACCAATAATATGCTCCCTCCGGTTCTTGTCTTTATTTTAGGCGCTGTTTTGATACCTTTTTTAAAGGGCAAGGTAAAAGCCGGCTATATGCTGGCTTTACCGGTTGTGGTTTTTATTACATTGCTCAATCTTTCTTTGGGTAACACCTGGATCTTTGAATTCTGGGGTTATGAGCTTATAATGGGGCGAATAGACAAACTGTCTTTGATATTTGCCTATGTGTTTACCATTATGGCCTTTTTAGGTATCTTATTTGCTTTACACGTGAAGGACAATCTTCAACATGTTTCAGGGCTTGTTTATGCCGGGTCCACTTTAGGTGTCGTTTTAGCAGGAGATTTTTTATCCCTTTATATTTTCTGGGAAATCATGGCAGTCAGTTCTACATTTTTGATTATAGCTTCCAGAACTAAAGAATCTCGGGAAGCCGGGTTCCGATATATCCTGGTTCATTTAATCGGCGGTCTCTTCCTTTTGGCCGGGATTGTTCTTTACATTCAAAAAACGAATACTATTGCTTTTGATTATATCGGTCTTGGGGGAATTGAATCATATTTGATTTTCATTGGTATTGCTTTGAATGCAGCAGCGGTTCCTCTTCATGCATGGCTGCCGGATGCATATCCCATGGGAACGCCTACAAGTACGGTTTTTTTAAGCGCTTTTACTACTAAATCCGCAGTATATCTTCTGATCAGAACTTTCCCGGGAGCCGATATTTTACTTGTTATTGGCGCCTTGATGGTGTCTTTGCCCATTTTTTATGCTGTCCTTGAAAATGATATCCGGAGAGTATTGTCCTATAGTTTGATGAACCAAGTTGGGTTCATGCTGGTGGGTATTGGTATCGGTACTGAGCTGGCTTTGAATGGAGCGGTAGCTCATGCGTTCTGCCATATTATTTATAAGGCGCTTCTCTTTATGGCAGCAGGTTCTGTTCTTCAAATGACGGGGAAAATAAAGTGTACTGAAATTGGTGGACTCTATAAAACCATGCCTTTAACCTGTCTTTTTTGTATGATAGGTGCAGCTTCCATTTCAGCGTTTCCATTGTTTTCCGGTTTTGTTTCTAAATCCATGATTATCAGTGCTTCAGGTAAAGAGCAAATATTTATAATCTGGTTGGTGCTTCAGTTTGCCTCCACAGGCGTGGTTGATCATGCCGGGATCAAGGTACCGTTTTTTACTTTTTTTGGTCATGATTCAGGAATCCGGGCCAAGGAACCTCCCTTAAACATGCTGCTTGCCATGGGGATTGCTGCATTTTTATGCATAGGGCTGGGTGTTTTTTATAAACCTTTATATAATCTTCTCCCATTTGCAGTTCACTATGAACCGTATACTGGTGCCCATGTGATAGGTCAACTACAGCTGCTTATGTTTGGAGCGCTGGCTTTTACCCTTTTAATTTTATCAGGCTACTATGTTCCAGAGGTCAGGAGCAAAAATATTGATGCTGACTGGACATATCGAAAATTTGGTTCAATGGCTTATAAAATTCTTGATAACGGACTGAATTTATTAAATCGTGTTTCTGAAGGTTTTTTAATTGAATTTGTCAAAGGCGTTACCTCTTGCTTTAAAAATGCAGCGACTGGCATTTCGTTGTTTGTTTTTGTGAATTTCTGGTTGCTTATCGGATACCGGGATAAACGACTGGAAATAAAAAAACAGCAGCTGTATAATGATGTTCTTCATGGTATCCTGCCAATAGGGATAAGTGCGGGTGTGGCTGTGTCATTTATTTTCCTGATGTATGTATGGGTAAAATAAAGGTGTAAATATGGTAAAAATCGAAGATTTAAAAAGAATAAACCTGTTTAAAAATTCTCCGGATCATCTGCTTGATATTATTTCCAGAGAAGCTCAACTGAGTATCTTCAATACAGGGACTCAATTAATTACCATCAATGAAAAGGTTGGTGCCCTTTATATGCTGATCATGGGGCAGGTGGCTGTCATACGGCAGCTTACGCCGGATATTGATGTTATTCTCGATTATGTTCAGTCCGGTGCGTCCTTCGGGATATCCTCCATTATTCAGGGGGCAACAGCCACATATACTGCGATCTGCCAGGAACCATGCGAGGTAATCACCTTATCAGGTCAGAAAATGATTGAGCTGTTTGAAAACAACCATGAACTGGCATACGTTGTGATGAAGGATGTTTCCAGACAGTATAAACGGTATATGGATATCCGGGCAGATATGATTTTAAAAACAATTGGTAAAGAAAGAGACCTTAAAGACAAGGTTTATAATATTAAATATTTATCCTTCTAAAAAGAATTTTAAAATATTTTATTCGGGGCAAACGATAATGGTTGAAAAAGACTTATTAAAAACAATTGTTTTTCTGCAGGATTTACCAGAACCCATGCTGGAAAAAATATCATTAAATACACAGATTCAGATGTTCAAGTCCCAAACGGTTTTATTTGAAAAAAACCAGGCGCTTAAACAGCTGTATATGCTGGCCTCCGGTGTGGTTCATTTAACAATCCGCACAGCTTCCGGAGAGAATCTGATTCTGGATAAAGTCACCCCTGGAAGAACATTCGGGATAGCTGCTTTAATGAAAGAATCTTCTACCTCATTTTCAGCAATGTGCGCAGAAGACAGTTCCATTATAACCTTTTCAAGTGAGAAGATACATCAGCTGTTTGTTGAAGATTTTAAGATGGGGCATAAGCTGATGTCCCATATTGTCAAGCTTTTTAAAGACAGGATGGAGCGTCATACCAGTCAGTTCCTGCATTATCTTGCAATGCA
>JAHJLV010000022.1 GCA_018821535.1 Pseudomonadota bacterium
GATGCCAATCTGGGGGAAGCCATTCATCAGTTGATTATGGGTCATCATCAGTCACTGCTGGTGACAAAAAACAATGAGATTGTCGGTATTTTACGGCTGACAGATGTTTTTAAAATACTGTGCAGCAAAAGAAAAGAATGTAGCAGATAATGGTTGGATTAAGCCTTAAAAACAGAATATATTTAGTCAATGCCATTCTTTTGGGCATCACCATCATCGGGGCTGTCTCAATGGTGTGGTACACATACAAGACTGAAAAAATTTTCAAGGATATCCTTGATAAGGACCTGATTGTTTACCAGAGTGCCGAAGCCCTTGCCACATCCCTGATCAACCAGAAAGGATTTGTCTCCTATTATCTTCTGGATAAAAATCCGGTCTGGCTGGATGAACTGCATACATACAGAGGCTATTTTGCCCAATCCCTTATCAAGGTAAAATCCCTGGCCACTGACACAGTGGAGATACAGACCATTGCGCAAATTGAAGAAAGATATGCAGATTATTTACAACTCAAGGACAAGGTCATCAATTTTTACAAATCCAGAGAATATGACCAGGGCTCTGTCCTTCATACCGAAGCCAGAAAATATTTTCCCGGTATACTTGAATTATGTGAAGCACTTAAAACATTCCATAAAGACAAGATCGCATCCGCCATTCAAGCCAGCCAGAAAGAATCCAACCGGCTCAGATATATGGCGCTTATGGCAATTATCATTGTCATTGTTCTCAGCCTGCTGATCAATTATATTTTTGCCCGCCATATCCTGGCACCCATTCGGAAAATCGCTGCACAGGCAGACAAGATGGGAGGCCCCGGTCTATCATCCAACGAACTTATCAACCTGGAGCACAGTGTTCATGGCCTGATTGAGGATGCCGAACACACCCAGCAGGTATTAAAGAAAAGCCAGGAAGTCCTGTTGCAGTCTGAAAAAATGGCGCTGCTGGGCAAACTGGCTGCAGGAACCGCCCACAGCATAAGAAATCCGTTGACTTCCGTAAAGATGAGACTGTTCTCATTAAGCAAAACCTGCCAGTTTACCAATGATCAACAGGAAGACTTTAATGTCATCTCAGGAGAGATCAAACAGATCAATAAGATTGTTGAGAATTTCCTGGAATTTTCCCGGCCGCCTAAATTACAGACCATAAAAATGAGTCCGTCAACGGTTGTGGACAGTGCCCTGTACCTGCTGGAACAACGATTGAAATCCTATCAGGTCACCACGAGGCTGATACGCAAGGCATCCTTGAGTGAAACCCTGATCGACCCGGAACAGCTCAAGGAAGTTCTGGTCAATATCATCATTAACGCCTGTGAGTCTATCCAGAAGGATGGCCTGATCATCATCACTGAAGAGGAAAATTTTATAAAGCCATTAAACAGGGTTGCTGTTATCCGTATCATGGACAACGGTCCGGGGATATCCAGAGAGATCCAGAGCCAGATTTTCAATCCTTTTTTTACCACCAAGGAAGAAGGAACCGGCCTGGGCCTGAGTATCGCCTTTAATATCATAAATGAACATGGCGGGTGGCTGGATGTTAACAGCAGCGAAAGCGAAGGGACATCCTTTATTATCACCCTGCCCATAAAGGACGCATGAAAGTGGATACCATATTAGTCATTGATGATGATGATCAGTTAAGAAAAAGCTTCTGCAAACTGCTCAAAGAAGAAAATTATTCAGTCATCAGTGCCGCATCCGGTGAAGCCGGGCTTGAAATTGTCAAGCAGAACACCCTGGATCTTGTGATCATCGATATGCGCCTGCCCGGTATCAGCGGAATGGAAACCTTCAAGCGGATCAAGGAGATTGATTCCAAGCTTCCGGCCATCATTGTTACTGCATACGGCACTACCCAGATTGCCATAGAAGCCACCAAGATGGGTGCCTATGACTATGTTTTAAAACCCTTTGATGTGCCTGAAATGCTCAACCTGATCCGGCAGGCCATTGAAGCCGGTTATTTCATGCGCGCTCCGGTTGAAATGGATATTTCAGCTGAAACGCATTCCGGTGATGCCATTATCGGACAGAGCAAAGCCATGCAGGAAATATATAAAGCCATTGGCCGGGTTTCCCAATCCGATGCAACTGTTCTGATCAGAGGAGAGTCCGGAACCGGAAAAGAACTGGTGGCCCGGGCCATTTATCAGCACGGTGTGCGCGCTGACAAGCCTTTTTTAATCATCAACTGCGTTGCCATACCGGAAACCCTGCTTGAAAGCGAACTTTTCGGATACGAAAAAGGCGCTTTTACGGGGGCCTCTCAAAAACATATCGGGAAAATAGAACAGGCCAACGGCGGCACCATTTTCCTGGATGAAATCGGCGATATGCCCTTAAGCA
Source organism: Pseudomonadota bacterium (assembly GCA_018821535.1). Taxonomy (GTDB): domain Bacteria; phylum Desulfobacterota; class Desulfobacteria; order Desulfobacterales; family Desulfobacteraceae; genus Desulfobacula. Next base: position 2,361 of record JAHJLV010000022.1, read on the forward strand.
TCCAGGCCAAGATTTTAAGACTGCTCCAGGAAAAATGCATTGAACGGCTGGGCGGAGGAGAAACCATTCCTGTGGATGTAAGGATTGTTGCTGCAACCCACAAAAACCTGGAAAATGCCATTAAAGAGGAAAAATTCCGCGAGGATCTGTATTTCCGTTTGAAGGTCGTCACCATCAACCTGCCGCCGTTAAGGGAAAGAAGAGAAGATATTCCAAGTCTTATCTCTTATTATATGACCCGGTTTTCCAGGGAATTGAAAATAGACAATCCGGGAATCAAGACAGAAGCCATAGATCGGCTGTCAAATTATGACTGGCCGGGAAATATCCGGGAGTTATCAAACCTGCTTCAGAAGGTGTTGATCTTTAACAGGGGTGCACCGATTCTGGCCACAGACTTTGATCAGGTCATCCAGCAGAGGGAAAATCAAACCCTTGCAGAAAAAATTGAACTCAATGAAATCCGGCAATGGGTGCATGAACTGTTATCTGACAAATCAAAAAATCATACCTTTGATGATTTTATGGATACTGTTTCAGGCATTGTCATCAGTGAAGCATTGATGATCTGCAACGGAAACCGTTCCCAGGCCGCAAAACTGCTGAACATCTCCCGGCCCACACTTCATGCAAAAATAGATAAACACAAAATCAAACTGAAAACACAGATTTCCAGCAATGATCTGGCAACATAATTTCCTGCACAGAAACATATCATCTTCTATCTAAACTCATTTGGCCGGTCCACATGTGAGTCTTTATATATTATATCGTTGAATGCAGAAATATGACCGGCAATATCACCACAAGCTTATAAAGTTTAATTAAAATTTCAAAGTTGAAAAAATATCACATACATATTTGGTATTTCTGAAAAAGTATCTGTACTGAGCCCTATGAATACGAGGTGAATGTTGAAGTCTCCAAATAATTAGTGAAAAAGTTAGAAAATCCCACTTAGCCTTTTCCTAAATTTTAATACATCTTTCTTAATTTACTTATAAAATCACTGGTTGATTCGTTTTCGATTAATACCTACAATAATGAACAAACCAGTTCCCAACAACATAATTGTCGATGGAATTGGTACTGGTGTAGACCATTGAGCATATACCCACGATTGATATGAAGCGAAGTCTTGATCCGAGTCTGGATAGAAGTTATAGCCCAAAGGCGCGACGCTATCAACTTTACCATTTGTGTTAGAGAGAAGACTTTCATTGAAAAAGGCGCTACCCTTAAACAACTCACCGGCTGTAAAGCATTCATAGGGTGTATATATATTTCCACCCCACTCAAACTCAATACCGTTGGTACGTTCAGAATAATTGTCATAATCAGCATATCCAGCATCCTCAATGAATACTTGATTCATCAGAGCCTCGGATGCTGCTTTTGCACCACCTTCTGTCAAAAAAGTAAAAACCCAACCGCCATTCTTATAAAATAAATCAGTACCTTTTCCATCCTTAAATTTCACATCATAATACGCGCCATCCACCAGAACATTGTATGCGCCCATTAATTGGCCGTTTTCTATATTGAGTGTAGCAGCATGAGATTGATGAGTGAGTAAAAGTGTGCAAATGACTGATAGCAATAAAAAAAGATATTTCATAATAAGTGCGTTCCTTCAAAAAAATGAATATTAATAAAAAGCAGAGCCATTTTCTGACCCTACCTTAAAACTAATCCTATAATAGTTTGGTGCTATTCTTTTTTTCTGTTAACTCCTGCAATACAAAGAAGACCTGACCCAAACAAAAGGATTGCACCAGGGATTGGAACTGATGAACTTGTCTCAACTGTTACATTAAAAGAGTCAAAACCAATAAATGTTGGCTCAGCACTTTCCCAAGCGCCCCAAGTATCTATATTATACGATGCTGGTTCTCCAGAGTTCACATTATAGTACATTACAGTACCATTGATATTTATATAGCTTAGACTCTCTCTTTTTGTTTCCCAATCACTGCGCCAGCTTAAAGAAACATTTGCTGTCTCCCAATTATCTGCCGGGTTTAGCTTTAATCCAACGGAATGTGTCAATAAAAATGAGACACCATTTGTCAAAAATTAAACTCTAATCACATCAGGTTGTTCCGGTTTTGGTTTATTGATCCAGGCCGCTTCCGGCAAAGCCGGTGGTTGAGGTTTTTTTCCTCTGAACCGCCC
>JAHJLV010000023.1 GCA_018821535.1 Pseudomonadota bacterium
AGGTGCATGGGGGCTTAGGCATGTCCGATGACACGCCCATTGCCACCTATTACCAGCATGAAAGAGCTGCCCGGATTTATGACGGCGCCGACGAAGTGCATAAAATCAGTGTTGCAAAGAGGATTCTGAAAGAATTCTGATTTGTTCATAAAAACCGCTTGTCTGCTGTCCGGATATCCATATCCATATGATTGTTGATGTATTGCAAAGAGGAAACTATGAAAAAATTCGACCCGCCAAAAATTAATCGGCAAAAGGAGTTCACGGGCACCCGGTCTGTTCGCAAAGGGTTTGAACTGGATACGGATGCCCTGCAGGCATACATGGAAAAAAATGTTGAAGGCTTCAGCGGGACCATTGATGTCAGGCAGTTCAAAGGTGGGCAGTCCAATCCCACCTATCAGATCAGCGCTGGAGGAAAAAAATATGTCCTGCGCCGCAAACCCATGGGAAAACTGCTCAAATCCGCACATGCCGTGGACCGTGAATACAAGGTAATAACAGCGCTTGCCAGAACCGATGTGCCTGTGGCCAGAACCTATGCCCTGTGCCAGGATGATGCAGTCATCGGGAGCTGGTTTTACATCATGGAAAATGTGGAGGGCCGGATTTACTGGACCATCCCGGATACACCGATAAATGAACGCAAAGATATTTTTTATGCCATGAACGACACCTTTGCCAGACTCCACAACGTGGATTACAAGGCCATCGGCCTGGAAGATTTCGGCAAGGCAGGCAATTTTTTTAACCGGCAGATTTCCATATGGACCCAGCAGTACCGGAAATCTGTGGATAAAAAATACCCGGCCATGGAAAAACTCATTGAATGGCTGGAAGACAATATACCGGAAAATGATGATGTATCCATTGTTCATGGCGATTATCGCCTGGATAACCTGGTGTTTCACCCGACTGAACCCAGGGTTATTGCCATTCTGGACTGGGAATTGTCCACATTAGGTCACCCGCTGGCGGATTTTGCATACCACTGTCTTCCATGGTACTGGCCCGGCGGTGCGGACTCCCGCGGGCTCAAAGGCCTGGATCATGTGGCGCTTAATTTCCCAACGGAAAAAGAATACATTACCAGATATTTTAAACAGACCGGCCACACCACTGTTGAAAACTGGAACTACTATATTGCGTTCAGTTTATTCCGGAGTGCCGGCATCGCATTCGGCATCATGGGACGCGTCAAGGATGGAACAGCGGTCAGTGAGCAGGCTAAAATGTCCGGTGCATTTGCAGAGCCGCTGGCCGAACTTGGATATGAGCAGACTCAAAAATAAACGGAAACAGGTTAAAATCCGGGCACAGGTACGTCATGATGATAAATGATTTCATCCATACGTTTTTATTTCAGGAACCGTTTGTTATCAAAGACAATACGATCCATACGACGGTGCTTATGGATTCCGGCAAGGAAGGATGGATGGGAATTCCCCATGGTGGAATCGGGATGGGGACGATCATGGAGCTTTCAACCGGTTTTTCACACTGCATGCAGGGGATGGATTTCAAATACCCCATTGACTGCCGTTTTGACATGGGCGGCGCAAAGGTAAAAATTGGTGATACAGTTGAAATGAATGCGATGGCCACTGATTCCGGGATAACCGGCAATATCAGGAACGGGGACAACGCCATGCCGTATGTCACCGGAGACATCGGTTTTGGACAGGATCGTTCCAACAGGGACGACTGTTCCAGAACCTATCTGCCGGATCATTTTTCCCGGATCAAAGGACATCTTGAGCATATTCCCCATTATCAGAACTGTTTTGTCTGTGGGGTAAACCGCTCTGAGCCGGGGTTAAAAAGAAAATTTCATTTCTGGGACAGTCCCCATGGCAAGGTGGTGTGTGCCTTTTCCGGTTTCAATGAAGATGACAAAAATTCGCTTCACCTTTTCCAGCGCAATGGATTTTTTCACCCGATTTCCCTGCTGGCAATTCTTGATGAAACAATGGGATGGGCCGGTTTTATGGCCTATGCCAACGGGGGGGTTTCGGTTCGCCTGAACTATCAATTCCTGAGACCTGTCAATGTGAATGAAAAAATGGTGTTCTTTGCCCGGGCTGAAAAAGTCAAGGGCCATATTGACAGGCGAATGCTGTTCTGGGCATCGGGCTTTGGCACGGTCATGCATGAGGATGGCTCTTTTGAAGTGGTGGCGGTTTCTTCCGGACAATGGTATGCCATGAAAGAACTGACAGATCAAATGAGAAATGAACTTATCCCCCAGGATTTAACGCACAGAATTTTTTCCATAGCACAAAGCAAAATCTAATTTGACGCTATAAATATAAAAGCCTATAATTTTTAAATATTTAAAAATTAAAAAGGTCAACGATGACGAATAATAAAAAACACATCATAGATTTATTAAAAAAATACAAAAAAGACCAATCTAAAAAATTTGGCATTACCAAAATGGGTATTTTTGGTTCTGTTGCAAGGGGAACAGCAACCGATAACAGCGATATCGATATTGTGGTTGAGCTGAATAAAAAAAATCTATTGAATCGAATCGGTTTAAAAATGAGTCTTGAAGATTTTCTTGGTGCTCCTGTTGATATTGTTACCTTTCGAGAAGATTTGAGTCCTCTTTTAAAAGAACGGATAATAAAGGATGTTATCTATGTGTGATCGTCAGATTCTTGCAGATTTGTTAAACAAAACCCAGGATTGTTTAAATAAAATTGAATTGAGAATTTTATCCATAGACAGCGCTTCAGACTTAACGAATTCTCCCAGTGGAGTAGAACGACTTGACTTGCTGTGCATGCCGTTGATTGTGATTGGCGAACTTATAAAAAAAATAGATAAAATAACCAACCAGTCCCTTTTAAAAAAATATCCTGATATCCCCTGGAAAGAAATCAAAGGAATGAGGAACATTGTTGTCCACGATTATTTCAATATTGATGCCGAAGAAATTTTCAACACCTGTAAGGAAGACATACCAAAACTTGCCAGAACCATTGATCTTATGATTTCAGATCTCAAGAATAATCAAAAATTATAACACCCGATTCACCCTGATATATTTTTGTTTTGAGTTTAAAATTATTTCTTCGTATTGAATAACAATCACGCCACAAGGAGAATATCATGTCCAGATTATTTGAACCGCTTCAACTGGGAGATCTTGAACTTGCAAACCGTATTATCATGTCGCCCCTCACCCGCAGCCGCGCGTCCAAAGGTCGAATTCCAAATGCGTTAATGGGTGAATATTACAGACAACGATCTTCCGCCGGATTAATTCTGAGTGAAGCCACGGCTGTCACGCCCATGGGGGTGGGGTATGCGGATACGCCAGGGATCTGGTCAAATGAACAAGTGGATGGCTGGAAAAAAATCACCCAGGCAGTGCATGAAAACAACGGCCGGATATTTTTGCAGTTGTGGCATGTGGGACGTATTTCTCATCCGATATTTTTAGAGGGTCAACTGCCTGTGGCGCCCAGCGCAGTTAAACCGGCTGGCAGGGTAAGCCTGGTGCGTCCAAAAACAGAGTATGTCACACCCCGGGCATTAGAACTGGATGAGATCCCCGGCATTATTGATGCGTACCGTCAGGGAGCCAAAAATGCAAAAAAAGCCGGGTTCGACGGTGTGGAAATTCACGGCGCAAATGGATATCTGCTGGATCAGTTTTTACAGGACAGCACAAATAAACGAACCGATATGTATGGCGGGCCTGTTGAAAACCGGGCCAGATTGCTGCTCGAAGTGACTGACGCTGTTCTGGAAGTCTGGAGCAAAGATCGGGTGGGTGTTCATCTGGCACCAAGAGGCGATGCCCATGACATGGGCGACAGCAATCCGCTCAAAACTTTTTCCCATGTGGCCCAGGCTTTAGGGCAACGCGGCATTGCCTTTTTATGCACGCGGGAATATCAGGCAAATGACAGCATCTCTGCTGTGTTGAAAAAAGAATTCAAGGGCACGCTGATTTCCAATGAAAAATTCACGCTGAAAAGTGCTGAAAAATTACTGGAAGCCGGTCATGCAGATGCCGTGGCATTCGGACAGTTGTTTATTGCCAATCCAGACTTGCCCAGACGCTTTGCCTTGAACGCAGAACTTAATGCTCCGGACCCGGAAACATTTTATGGCGGCGGTGCCAAAGGGTATACAGATTATCTGTTTTTTGAATAGCTGTTTACTTCAACTTAAACCGGCTGACCATTTCATTCAGGAATATTTCAGATTCCATCCCGCCCTTGGCCAACTGATCTTTCTGGCTTTTGTGTATTCGATGGATTCCAAGCGACCGTTAAAAAAACAAAACATCAGTGACCGTCGAAGTCACGGTCAGGTGACGGCACATATAACCACCCGGTCCCGGCCAGTATGCTTAGCCTGGTACAGAGCATTGTCCGCTTCTTTCAATAGAGGATCTATGGCTGTTGCGTTTCCCGGGTATAAGGCACCACCGATGGAGACCGTGATCGGCCCGTAAGAATTGTTTTTAAACCGAAAATCGTGTTCCCGTATCTTATTCCGGATTTTCTCGGCAACATTAAACACCCCTTCCTGATTAGTTTCGGGAAGCAGTATGGTGAACTCTTCTCCGCCATATCGGCAGGCAATGTCTTCTTCCCGGATATATTTTTTTAATAGCGCTCCAAACTCACTGAGAATGAAATCCCCTATATCATGCCCGTGGTCATCATTAAATTGCTTGAAGTGATCAATGTCAAGCATGAGAAGTCCTAAATGTTGCTTTCTGCGGGAGACCCTGCTGATTTCATGAGTCATTGTTTCCAGCATATACCGCCGGTTGTAAAGGCCGGTCAAGGGATCACGGATGGCCTGCTGTCGGAGGCTTTCCCTGAGATTAAAATTTGCAAGCGTAAGACTCACATGTTCTGCAATGGCGCAGGCAAGTTGCCGTTCCTCAGGCTTCCATACGTCATCCTGATGGCTGGAAAAATGAAACACGCCATGCGTAATCCCCTGTGAAACCACCGGGACGCATAAAATACATTTTTTTTCAAATCCCAAATGGTCGCAGGGGATATTGCCGATGGCAAGATTTCCATCATAAGGCTGGCCGGTTCTCAACGCTCTGCATTGTTTGGGTGTATAGCTCTCATCTCCCTGCCATTTTCCGTTCCAGCTCATGCAGATTTCCAGTTTGTCCTTGGAGGAGCGGAAGAGAAACAGGGCTCCGGCATGATTTGGCAAGATAATTGAAGCACCAAGCTTGATCACTTCCAAAATTTCTTTCATTGAATTGCAGGCGGTCAACTGGGTCATGATATTTTGAAGGGTTTCAATCTGTTTGGTCCTCTCAACTACCCGCTTCTCCAGAAGCGCCTTGCCTTTGTTGACGAGTGACAACAGGTAACGGGAGGCCATCAGACTGCATCCTGCGGCTATTATCAGAGCGATCAGCAGAAAACTGCTGAAAAGAATCCTTTGGTGAAGACGTTCCTTTGCCAGGTCGTTCAACGGTAGCGCCACTCTGAAATATCCTTTTCGGCCGTAACTGTTATATCGCGCGGCCACAAGGAGAAGATCAATATTCAGGGTATCGCTGAACCGTTTAGAGATGCCGATTCCAGAATTGGCCGCTTCCAATATTTCCGGACGCTGTGACTGGTTTTCCATTAAAAGGATTTCCTGAGCAGAAAGTCTGGAATCTCCCAGTACCGAACCATCAATACCCAGAATTGTAACCCTGAAGTGACCGTCTTCTGAAAAAGCATCGGCCAGCCGATCATAATCATCGATTGTCGCCTGAGAAGCTGTAAATTCAATCATCTGTGAACCACTCCTCGCAAGCCTTGTAAGACTGATTTCATAGCGGTTGACAGCTGTCTTGGAAAAGTAGAGATCAAGAAGACCAAAACAAATAAAAATAAAACTGATAATAAAAAACAAGGGGACATAGATTATATGGCGAGAAATGGAAACGTCATCTTTCATCAGCGGTATTTTCCAATAAGGTTTTAACCTGCAGTTCGTTTACAATAGATAAGAACTTCCTTTTTTCCTTAACCAAAGTATAAAAACTCCTTCAAGATCCGAAATATTACATCCAACCTGATACAGATATTATAACTGCTTCCTGTATCAGGTTGGAGCAAGTTAAGGCAATAAAAAAATCAATCGGATCATTCTTTGAACAAATACCAGCGATCCGACACGCGGTCCTTTATTGATAATACAGCCAAACAAAAAATAGCCATGATATTTCAGGTTAAAACCGCTTCCAGCACTGTCACCAAATCCGTGTTGAATTCCGTCTGGAACCTGCTTTTTATTATGTTTAAAGGCTGTTTGCGTCTATTTTAACTTAAACCGGCCGACCATTTCATTGAGGGTTTCCGCAAGCCTGGACAATTCCACTGCACTTTGATTCACCTGCAGGCTGCCGGTTTTGATCTCATCAGCCGCCTGACTGACACTATGAACATCCTGGGTCACTTCTCCTGCCACAACAGAGGTCTGGTTAACATTCTGATTAACTTCCTGTACACCGGCAGCCGCCTGACTGACATTGTTTGAAATCTCCCTGGTGGTGGCAGACTGTTCTTCAATGGCGGTTGCCACCGAAGAAACAATCACATTGATTTCATTGATGATATCAACAATGGATTTGATAGCGGTAACAGACTCCTGGGTGCTTGCCTGAACATCACCGATCCGGGCGCCGATTTCATCAGTGGCTTCTGCTGTCTGTTTGGCAAGGGCCTTGATTTCCGCTGCAACAACAGCAAATCCCTTGCCAGCCTCACCTGCCCTGGCAGCTTCGATGGTGGCGTTGAGTGCCAGCAGGTTGGTCTGTTCGGAAATATCTGAAATGGTTTCCGTGACCTTGCTTATTTCCGAGGCAGCCTTGCCGAGTTCTGCCACTTTTCTGGAAATATGTTCTGCCTTGTTCACAGCCTCTGAGGTGGTTTGGCTGCCTTTGGCTGTGTTGCCTGCAATTTCATTGATGGTCGCTGACATTTCTTCGGCTGCTGCCACGATCATCTGAAGACTGGTGGTGGTCTGCTCAGTGGCCGCAGCAACGCTGTTCATGCTGGTTGCCATTTCCTCGGCAGCCGATGCAACATTATTGGCTTTTTCAGAAGATTGCTGAGAACCTGAGGCCATCTGCTGTGAAATGGCGGAAAGTTCCGTGGAAGATGATGTCAGGGTTTTTACCCCCATCGTAATATCCGTGAACATCTGGTTCAATTTTTCAGTCATCTCTTTCATATTGCCATACACACCAATTATTTTTTTGCCGTCTGCATTGAAATCAACAGTGAGATCTCCTTTGGCAATGCTGTCTGCAATTCTGGCGATTTCAGCAGGGTCCTGACCCAACTGGGCCATAATGCCCCGGACAAACCAGAGAACCGCCAGAAGCGTGATGACCAGAAAAATTGCCCCCACCAGCAGCACAACCATTCGGATCGCGCTCACAGGTGCCATGAATTCAGATTCATTCTGGGTGACGCACAGACTCCAGCCCGTTGCGGGCACAGGTGCAAATCCGGCTATTTTATCAATTCCCTGAAACCGATAGGATTCCACACCGGTTTTCTGGGCCAGCATACCCTTTACAATATCCTTCATGCCGTCTATTTTGGTAAAATCAAGTTTTAATATATGATCCGGATTCGGGTGGGCAATGGTCAGACCGTTTTTGTCTGCCATAAATGGATAGCCGGTTTCGCCCATCTTGACCCGGGTGATTTTATCTGACAAGGATTCCAGCTTGACCACTGACGCAAAAATGCCGGCAAATTTACCAGCATGGGTTGTCAACGCAACTGCAACCACAACAATGGGCTTACCCGAGGCTTTTGATAAAACCGGCATGCCAATGCTGACCTTGTTGGTTTTTGCCGATGTAAAATAATCCCTGTCCGCCACGGAAATTTTCCGGGTTCTGTATGCACCGCCCACACTGTCGGCAATGACCTGCCCCCGGGTATCGGTAACAAAAAACGGTTCATAGCCTGCGCCGATCTGCGCATGCATATCCGAAAAATAAGCATCCAGAGCAGCGATTTCTTCGATTGCAGTGTCCATCCCGTCTGCTGCGACTTTATTGACTGCGGTCACAACCAAGGGCGCTGCTGCGATCCCCCGGGCCAGTATAACTTCTTGTTCCATGGATAGATCGACCATGGCCGCAAGATTCTGGGCTGCCAGCTGGGCCTGATTTTTTGCAAGAGACTCCAGCGCATTGGATGCTTTCTGGATTGAAAAAAGCCCCACAACCGACAGCGGGATGATCGCCGCAAGAATACCGCCGACAATCAGTTTGAATTTAAATGATCTTTTTTTCATTTTTGTCCAGCCTCCATTTCATTAAGGTGTGGTGGTAATGGTTTTGCTTATCATTGTCTGGATAACGTATCATGCGTGAGAATAAGACAGCGTATCAGATACAAAGAATTTGAGTCAAGAAATAAATACAGGTTAATCCGGAAGGCTTGATTTCAGGGTCTGACGTCAAATTCAAGCTGGCGGATCATTTCAAGATCGTCCTCAAGCTGATTTCCCTTGGTGGTCAGATAACTTCCGGTCATCAGCCCGCTTGCGCCTGCATGAAAGATCATGGGATGCAGCAGTTTAAGATTATTCATCCTGCCGCCGCAGATTAAAATATCTTTTTGGGGCAGCACATATCTGAACAGGGAAATGATTTTCAGACATCTCAGGGGCGTTAAAAAATTCTTTGATTCAAGGGGCGTGCCTTTTATGGCGGTCAAAAAATTAACTGGCACGGCATCCACATCCAGGTCCTTTAATTCAAGCGCCATTTCCAGAATCTGCTCATCGGTTTCGCCGGTGCCGAAAAGTCCGCCTGCACAAATGGACAACCCGGCTTTTTTCGCCGCACGAATCGTATCCACCCGTTCCTGAAAGGTATGGGTGGTGCAGATCTGATCAAAATGACTTCGGGCAGTCTCAAGATTATGATGATACCGGGTTACGCCTGCTTTTTTAAGCACCTGGAAATCCTCAAACTCCAGAATTCCCAGAGACACGCAATAGGACAGCTTTTCCTGGTCCAGCTCTGACACCGCTTCGGCGATTTTCCGGATTTCAGTTTTGGGAAGTCCTTTGCCGCTGGTGACGATGGAGTACCGGTTGATGGGTGAATCTGCCGCCTGAACAGCCCCCTTCTGGAGCTGGGCCTTGCCAAGAAGCGGATAAATATCAATATCGGTTTTCACAAATTTTGACTGGGAACAAAAACTGCAGTCTTCAGAACATCTGCCGGATTTGCCGTTGCATATGGTACACAGATGAACCTGATTTTTAAAAAAAGCGGCCCGGATCAAATCAGCCCCGGCCATCATGGCAAACACATCCTTTGAATCTGTCTGTGCAAGCGCCTGATAGACAGAGGGTTCAGGTGTTTTACCTGCTATAATCTGTTGTGCAGTCTTGATATAATCCAAAGGATTTAATTTCATGTGTTTTTTCCCTTATATCATAATGGCCTGATCATCTTTGATCCAGCCGGTCTTGTCTTTTGAAAAAATGATCTTCACATAACCGTCTTTCTTTTCTTGAATCTCAACGGTGGTTCCTTCATGAAGACTGAACAATTGTGTGGCGCTCTGGCTGATCCCGGACCGGACCGGAACTGTGGTGTCTATAATCACCGCACGGGGGCTGGCATAGTCTGAGTAATAATGTTCCCCCACAATCACCGCAGCAAATACAACCAGAGATAAAAGCGTGATTCCCGTGCCGGACAGAATTCTTTTGTATTGTAATGTTCGAATGGAAGCCCATAAAAAAAACAGCCAGCAAACGCCTATGGCAGCCATCTGGATATCTTTTATTTTAAAAAGGGTATCCCAGAAAAAAAGCACCCCCATGATATCCGGGGAGCTTTCCTTTTTATCTGTCACAAAGGTTCTGGCATGGTCAAGGTTAAAATTCAGATCCGGGTCAGCCGGCATCAGACGTCTGGCTCTTTCATACCAGAGAATGGCATGCCCGATATCTTCTGATTTCAAATAGGCATTTCCGATATTATAAAACAGATAGGGATTCCGGATACCCTGTTTTGCTATGGCTTCAAAGGATTTGGCAGCCTGGCTGTAATTGCCTGATCTGTACTGATTAATCCCGTCAATAAACCCGGCTGGGGATTGCGCTGTGGCATCCGCAGAAACGGATCCGGCAAACACCGTGTGCGGCAGTAAAGAAAACACACCGAAAAAGCAGAGGACAACACAGATCAGCTTCAGGATTTTTCTGGTTTCCTCCAGCAATGATCTGGCTTTATGTTCATCAATTCTGAAACCGCCGAACCGGATGGAATCAATGGTTTCAAACAGATGAACCACCTTGTCCATAACTGTTTTATCGGTTTTTGCATCAATGAGGATCTGGCGTGTTTCTTCCATAGTAAGGCTTTGTGATTTTCTGTTGCCCCGGGACAGCACCATGGCCGCAAGGGCGGAATGCAGATGTCCCAGAAACTGATCATTGCCGACATCCATTCCGGATGCCTGCCGGATATGCTGTTTTGCCTTTTCTTCCATCTGTTTTCTGACCGGAATCTGTTTTTTTCTCATCACCACAAACAGCTTTACACCCAGAAACAAACCTGCCGGCGCAAGCATATACATCATAAAAAAAAGCGCTGATATCTGATGATAATCCTTGAGAGCGTCCATGCCGTCTTTAATATCAAAGATATCCTTATTTTCATACTGCACTTCTTTCTTCACCAAGGGATTTGAGGTCTGATTCTGCGGCACTGCCCCGGCCTGGTGAAGCTCTCCTGAAGGCATCACCTTCAGATGAACAGGTGCTGTGGAAGCGGTATGATAGGTCTGCCTGTTCACATCAAAATAAACCAGGTTCACAGACGGGATGACAAATTCTCCGGCCAGGACCGGCACCAGGGCTTTTTTAAATATTTTATGCCCTTCATATCCAGTGGATGTTAAAATTATATTTTCAACCGGATTATCATCGTAGACTTTAAACACCTGCTCATCCAGGCTCAGAACTGGCAGGCCTGCATCCATGATATTGCCGGTCCCTGAAATTTTCAGGGTCAAGGTGGCAGAAGCGCCTGTCTTGATCTCTTCTGCATCCATACTGGCTTCGATATCAAATTGACCCACAAGCCCTGAATACCTGCCGCGGCCTTCATACGCAGGCAGGGCAGATACTTCCACGGTTACCGGGTTTGAAGCAACCCGCATGGGCTTGTAGTTTCCGGCTGAAAAAAAGGGATCATTAAAAAACAAATCCAGGCCCGGATTGTTCCGGTTTGATTCAACCATGACCTTGGCCATGAGCACTGCAGGGTCGATGGTAAATTGTCCGGCAGACTGGGGAATCACCATAAAATTGACTTCTGTCACCTGGTATCCAATGCCATTGATCGTCTGACCGTAATTTTTTTCCTTTTCAAAGGGCTTTGCAGTAAAGCCGTCAAACACCGGCGGCTTTTCATATCCCAACCCGCCCAGGCGCTTTGAGGTAAAAAACTGAAGAGTATAGACTGCCTGTTCTCCCACAAACAGCTTTTCTTTTGAGATCCGGGATGTGGCAAACACAGCTTTCTGCTCACCGTGTTGAACCACCTGATCTGTCACCTGAATGACAATGGACTTTGAAAATTGAATTTCCCCGTCCAGGGTGGCCTGAACAGGGGGGATGAGCAGTTTCCCGTTTGTTTTAGGAATCAGAACATACTGGTAGGTTGCCTTTCGTTCAAGGTTCCCGTTGATATAATTCATTGTGGTGCTGGTGCCCCTGGACATCACATCAAAATCCTTTATCATGGACACATCCACCTGTGCTTTGCCACCGTCAACAACCACAGTGAGCAAAACAGAATCTTCCTGAGAAATCTGATTTTTGTCCACATAGGCCAGGACCTCAAAGCAGTGCCCTGCTGTTGGCATAAAACACAGTATGACAACTATCATAAAAAAAATCTTTTTCACGAATCCATCCTTACCAGTCTTTTTCAACATGCTGTTCCCCTGTTGCAGGCATCATGGCCTTGCCCGGTTTATCCTCCAGTCTGTTCAGCAGTCTTTCCATCTGCTGTTTTGCCTGCTGACCACTCCCTTCTTTTTGAGCCTTTCCCGAATTCTGCGCCTGATCTGCATCTGTTTTGTCCGGCTGCTGATCCTGATCCTGATTCTGCTGCTGATCCTGATCCTGTTGCTGGTCTTTGCCCGATTTTGAACCTTGATTTTTATCCGATGACTGATCTTTGTTCTGATCTTTGTTCTGATCTTTGTTCTGATCTTTGTTCTGATCTTTGTTCTGGTCCGGGGCCTTATCCTGTTTCTGGTTTTCTGCCTGGGTCTGGTTTTTATCTGTATCCTTTTTTGAATCGTTTTGCGTATCCTGTTCCTGCTTCTGGTTTTCGGGGTCTTCTTTTTTTGATTGTTCTTTTTTATGTTTTACAAATTCCAGATTTTCTCTGGCCTGGGTGTCTTCGGGAAACTCCTTGAGCAGATTTTCATATCCCTTGATCGCCTCATCCGGATGCCCGGCTTTGTAATATGAATTGGCCAGATTATACAAGGCGTCATTGCGCAGTTTTTGATCTGTGGTCTTTGCAGCCTGCAAAAAATTTTCTATGGCCAGTTCATATTCCTGATTCTTGTATGCCGCTGTCCCGATATCATAATACAATGCCGCATTATCCGGATCTTTTAACTGGGCATCAATAAAATTTTTCTTTGCCTGTTCATACTGCTGCTCATTATAGGTTTTTATACCTTCTTTGACACTGGAATACACTGTTTTTGCGAACACGGTTTGCGGGTGGGAAAATAAAAAAATCATCATGAGAATAAAAACAGGCAGGATGTGCTTTTGTTTATTTGACGGAACCAGCAATTCGATGAGCAGAAAAAGCACACAGGGAAATAAAAACCATTGATAGCGATTTTCCCAGACCTTTTTTTTGCCGGACATCAATTCCTTTTTTTCCATTCCACCCAGAATTTTATCCACATAGATAATATCCAGATCCATGTCCCCTGCCACAGACCGGACATACACGCCACCGGTGACAGAAGCGATCTTTTCAAGTTCTTTTTCATCCACGCGGGATAAAACAATATTGCCGGAAGCATCTTTTTTAAACCCGCCGTTCTCGTCCGGTATGGGCGCGCCCTGAAGATCACCCACACCAATGGTAAAAATTTTGATCCCCAGTTGCGCCATTTTTTGCGCAGCCTTTTGGGCATTGCCTGTGGTGCTTTCGCCATCGGTGATAATAATAATAGCCTTTTGGGTATCCGAGTCTTTTTCAAATCCCTCAAAACTGGTCTGGATTGCAGCTTCCAGATCAGTTCCCCCCACAGGAAGGAATCCAGGTTCAAGGGAGTTTAAAAAAATATGAAATGCTTCATGATCCAGGGTAAGCGGACACTGGAGAAAGGCATTACCGGCAAAGGCCACAAGCCCTGCCCGGTCAGATCTCATCATGCGCAAAAGATCAATAATCTCCCGTTTTGCCCGTTCCAGGCGATCCGGGGACAGATCTTTTGCCAGCATACTTCTGGAGCAGTCCAGGGCAATCATGATGTCCACGCCTTTCTGGGTGGTTTTTTCCCATTTATATCCCAGTTGAGGCCCGGCCAGCGCCACGATGGCAAACGCCAGCGCAAACATCATCAATATCGCTTTAATCCATCTGCGTTTAGGGCTGAACCCCGGCACCAGGGCATCAAACATATTCATGTCTGCAAAGGCGGTCAGAATTTTTTTTCGTTTTGCCATCCCGTAAGCCATGATGGCAAATACAAGAATCAATCCCCACAATGCATTTAACATATACAGGTTGACAAATTTCATGGCACCCTCAAAAACCGTGTATTATTCAGCACAAGATACACTAAAATAAATGCCAGCCCGGCCATGAGAACACTGGGATACCATTCCCTGTATTCCACCCATTTTGTAACATCCACCCGGGTTTTTTCAAGACTGTTAATATTATCATAAATCCGTGCAAGGGCCTGGGTATCTTTGGCCTGGAAAAAACTGCCAAAAGTCTGCTCGGCAATGCTTTTCAGCGCATCCAGATCCACATTCACATCCTGATACACATACCGCTGGCCGAACAGTCCGTTCACCAGGAACGGCGCCTTGCCCCTGGTCCCCACGGCTATGGTATAAATCTTGACCTTGCGGCTGGCTGCAATTTTTGCCGCATCCTGCCAGGACAGTTCCCCGGAATTGCTCTCTCCATCGGTGAGCAGAATAATAATATTGGATTTGCTTTGAATATCTTCAAGGCGCTTTAAAGAAATTCCAATGGCATCACCAATGGCGGTTCTGGGGCCTGCAGCGCCGATTTCAAGCTTGTCCAGAATAAATGAAATCGTGTTATAATCGCGGGTCAGCGGAAGCTGGGTATAGGCATTGGAGCCAAACACCACCATACCGATCCTGTCCCCCTCCCGTTTCATGATAAACTCCCGGACAACGGATTTGACCGCATCCAGCCGGGTGACAATCCTGTCATCAATCTTAAGATCAAGGGCTCTCATGGATTCGGACAGATCCAGCGCAAGAATAATATTCACGCCTTCGGTGGCCACATTGATTTTTTTATCCCCCCACTGGGGTCTTGCAAGGGCCAGGATCAGGCAGATCAGCCCCAGAATTTTAAGTACGGGCAACAATTTTGATATCAAAACTGTGCCCTGTGAGGATATGCTATCAAGCCCCTTTAATGAAGACACGTTAATATGACGGCGGCGTGTTTTTCTCATTTTAAAAAACACAATCAGCGCAAGTATTATCAAAAGCAGTAAAAACAAAGGAGAGGCAAATCTGAACATTAATTTTCTCCTTGTTCGATCCGGGTGATCATATCTTTTACGATTTCCAGGTCCGACTGCACCTGAGACGGCCCCGGAACAATGCCGGCATATTTATACGGATCACAGTTCCTGTAAAATTCAGCCATCCGGTGTTTTTGGTTTTCATCAATGTCAAGCGTTCGGATACAGGATAAAAACTGCTGGGATGTCATTTCAACAGCATGAATCTGATATCGTGCCCCGATATATTTTCGCAACAGCAGGGTCAGATCAAAATAAAACAGCCGCAGGTTATGGATGCTGTTTTCCGACAGGGCCGCAAGCTCCCGCATGGCTGCATCATAAGGGGAGAGCGGTTCAGGCAGTAATTTTGCGGTCTTGCGGTTGTTCCGGTTTTTCATCCATCTTCTGATCAGAACAAACACCAGAATTAAACCCAGAACCCCTGCAAGCCCGAAAAGCACCGGTGCTATCCAGGAAAAATCCATCCCCACCTGGATCGGAGACCGTATGTCATGAATATCCTGCATTTTACCGTGAACGCCTTTCTCTGTATTTAAAATATTTAAGCAGGGTATCGGATACGGAAACAGCTGTATCCATTTCAATCACATCGCTTCTGGCCTTTGAAAAAATCTCCAGTGTCTTTTTGTGTTCCGCATGTTTTATGTCTGAAAACCGTTTATGAACCTGTTTGTTAAACCCGTCAAAAACCATCTGGCGTCCGGTCTCAAAATCCGATAAGGTGATCATGCCTTTGGATGGCAGATTAAATACCCCGGTGTCATAAATTTTTACGCCAATGACTTCATGCCGCTGACGCAGGGTGCGCAGACTTTTCAGATACCCGTCATCCAGAAAATCAGACAGGACAAACACAAAGGATCTTTTTTTTGAAATCCTGGCAAGATAATCCAGTGCAAGGGAAATATGGGTTCCTTTTCCCTGGGGCACAAAGGTGAAAATTTCTTTGATCACCCGCCAGACATGGCTTGAGCCTTTTTTCGGCGGAATATATTTTTCAATCCTGTCTGTAAAAAACAAAGCACCGACCTTGTCAGAATTTTTAATGGCATTAAATGCCAGAACCGATGCCACTTCAGCGGCCCGTTCCAGCTTGGGGCCGGAAAAAGTCCCGAATTTCAGGGATGAACTCATGTCAATGAGCAGCATGACAATGCTTTCGCGCTCTTCTCTGTATAATTTTATGAACGGTTTTCCCAGGCGGGCAGACACTTTCCAGTCCAGGGTTTTAACATCATCACCCGGACAGTATTCCCGGACTTCTTCAAACTCGATACCAGACCCTCTGAACACGGACCTGTACTGCCCTGCCATAATCGAGGTCACAGCTTTGCTGGATTTGATATGAACCCGTTTGATTTTTTTAATGATATGTGCCGGAATCATGCAGAGCCGCTCCTTTTAAGGCACCTCAACCGAATCAAACAGTGTCTGGATAATATGTTCGCTGGTAATATCTTCGGCTTCTGCCTCAAAACTTAAGATAATTCTGTGGCGCAGCACATCCGGGCCCAGAAGTTTGATATCCTGGGGCGTGACATAGGCTCGCCCGGACAAAAAGGCATTGACCCGTGCAGCCCTGGCCAGAAAAATACTGGCCCTGGGCGATGCCCCGAATTCAATATATTCACCCAGCTTCATTCCGTATTTTTCAGGATGACGGGTGGCCAGGATCAGGTCTACAATATATTCCTTGAGTTTTTCATCCACATAAATCTGCTCGATCAGGCTTCCCATTTGTGCAAGCTTCTCACAACTGATCACAGGAGAAATCAGCTCCGGTGCCTGAAAGCTGGTTTTCTTTAGAATCTCAAGTTCCTGGGTTTTATCCGGATAATCAATGAGCACCTTGAGCATGAACCGGTCCACCTGGGCTTCGGGTAAGGGATAAGTGCCTTCCTGCTCAATGGGGTTCTGGGTGGCCAGCACCAGAAACGGGGATGGCAGTGCAAAGGTTTCATCCCCGATGGTCACCTGCTTTTCCTCCATGGCTTCCAACAGTGCGGACTGGACTTTAGACGGTGCCCGGTTGATTTCATCGGCCAGAATAATATTATTGAACAAAGGGCCTTTTCGGGTCACAAAATCCGCTGTTTTGGGGCGATAAATTTCTGTGCCGGTCAAATCTGCCGGCAAAAGATCCGGGGTAAACTGAATCCGTTTGAATTTTGCCTGAACCACGGAGGCAAGGGCTTTGACCGCGCGGGTTTTTGCAAGTCCGGGCACCCCTTCGATAAGAATATGCCCCCCGGTTAAAAGTCCGGTTAAAAGTGCATCCACCAGCTTTTCCTGGCCCACAAGTTCCTTTGCGATTTCACTTCGGATCTGACTGATTAAATGATGGCTGTCCTGAATTGCCGCTTTGAGTTGTTCCATAATCTTTTATGCCTGTATCATTAAAAGGTATTCATTCTTCCGCATCACAAAACGGGTTATCTTCATCTGAAAATTGTAATTAATATATTACGGGACAGACACGTGTCAAGGGGTGAATCCCGGCAGGAAAAGGGCCAGGGTAATCGGTCCGAAACGGGTAATGGTTACAGCAGTTGATCGCTGTACAAACCGGCAGTTCTTTTCACCACATCCATGATAAAGGCATTGATGGTTTCAGCGTCTTTTGTGGGATAATTTCTGAAGGTCAGCAAGATTCCGACCATGGATGCGATAAAGGAGCGCGAATACAGTCTTGCCTGTGACGTTTCCACCCCATGCCGCACCAGAAGCTCCTGGAACAGGTCAAAGAAAACCTTGGTTGCAGAATCAAATTTTCCGGCAATGGAAATGCCCAGATTTTCCTTGAACATTAAATATGTCATCATCTGAAAGGCAGATTCATTTTTTATGATATATTCAATGAAACTGACTGCAAATTCCTCTATGGACATGGGTTTTTCTTTCTGGATCAATATCTTGAAATTCTGAGTTGCAGAAGAGATTTCATGCAGGAAAGTTTCATAAAAAAGGTCTTCCTGACTGGGAAAATATCGGTATATGGTTGCAGGAGAAATTCCGGCTTCTTCAGCAACATCTCTCATCCCGACTTCATAAAACGGCCGTTTTGAGAAAAGCGCTGATGCAGATTCAATGACAATCTGTTTTCTGGCCTGTTTTTCTTTTTCTTTTAACTCTGCAAACTTGGATTCAATTGCCACCACGCATCCCCCTGCTGATATCCACATTCTATATATTAATTATGTGAACTTAGCATGAGTATCATTATCTGACAAGGCAAAAAAGGCAATTGAAATCCGTGGTGCAAAAAGATCAGACATTGACGAAACACCGAAGAATTGATATGTTTTGACAACTGTTAATATTGAGAAAAAAATGAATATGGAAAAAACGATCAACAGGGATGTTTTTGATTTTGAGATCGGCTATTTAATTAAAAGCCCCTGCCTCAACTGTGAAAACAAATCCAGGCTTCCCAAATGTCATGCAGACTGTCAGATTCTTGATATGATTCAGACCCGACTGGCAAGGGGTATTTCTTCCCAGGCATCTGCCTTGCGAAGCTGACCCCCCCCCTCATAAAAACCGGTTGAAATCTTTGCTTCCCATGTGTTAAAAAATTTTGATAAAATACAAATTGAAAATTTGACTTTAAGTGCTGATGCTTATATGGTGACTGAGCTGACTAAATATCACAATTACTGTTAATTATACGCTATTTTGCAGGATTGAATGATTCCTTTTATCCGTTTTTTTTACATTTCGCTTTTAAGTGTTTTCATATTATTTTCAAACAGTGCAGCTTTACAATCCAGAGAGATCAGACCCGTTGCGCAAAACGGGGTGATTGATCTTGCGACATGGGATTTTAAAAAAGACGGCTCTGTTGCTTTAAAAGGTGAATGGCAGTTTTTTTGGAAACAATTGCTTATCGCAAAAGACCTGCCATCTGACCCGGCTCCTGCCACATCCCGATTTGCCAGACTGCCGGCCAAATGGAACCATTTTAAAATCGATCAAGAAAACATCGGTTCATACGGATACGGCACTTATACTTTGACCATGCTCCATAATCATGCCGGTATTCCGCTGGCGTTCAGAATAAAGGAAATGTCATCAGCCTATTCACTTTTTATTGATGGTCAATTGATCAGCTCAAACGGCAAAGTGGGAAAAACAAAAGAAGAAACGGTTCCTGAATATCGTCCGCTAACTGTTAATTTTACACCAACGGGCAATCAGACGCAGATCACCCTTCAAATTTCCAATTTCAATTTAAAAGAAGGCGGCCCCATTAAAGAAATCATTGTCGGCGATGTGCAGCAGATTCATACCCAGAGCCTGAACTGGCAGGTCATCAATCTGATTCTGATCGGGTTGATCTTTTCCATAGGGCTGTACCATCTGCTGCTTTATATTCTTCTTGAAAAATACGTATCCCCTTTATATTTCGGTATTTTCTGCTGTCTGATTTCACTTAGAACTGCGCTGACCAATGACCGGATTCTGCATGTATTATGCCCCGGCATCAGTTGGGACATTCTGTTGAAGCTGGAATATCTGACCTTTTATCTGGCCGTTCCAATCTTTGTTTTATATATTGCATCTCTTTTTCCCAAAGAATTTTCCAGATGGCTGCTGATTTTGATCAATATCCTTGCAGCTGCGTCCAGCGCCGTTGTTATTTTCTATCCGCCAACTGTATTTTCGTATACCTTAAACATATATCAGATTTTCACCATTCTGACCGGTTGTTACCTGATCCGTGTATTTGTGCAGGCCCACAAAGCTGGCAGGGAAGGCACCCGGGTTATTTTTGTTGGATTTCTGATTTTATTTCTATGTGTTTTTTATGATATTTTAGGGGCCAATTATGTCATACAATCTGATTATACCCTGCATATCGGAATGTTTATTTTTATTTTTTCCCAGGCCTATTTACTGTCCTTA
Organism: Pseudomonadota bacterium; assembly: GCA_018821535.1. Classification (GTDB taxonomy): domain Bacteria; phylum Desulfobacterota; class Desulfobacteria; order Desulfobacterales; family Desulfobacteraceae; genus Desulfobacula. The sequence goes on from JAHJLV010000023.1 coordinate 19,725, forward strand.
AAATTTTCCAAAGCCCTGAAACGGGTGGAAAAACAGAAAAACGAAATTATTGAAAGCCACAAACAATTTCAAAATTCCCGCATCGCCCTGATTTTAGGTCTTGCAAAGCTGGCTGAATACAGGGATGAAGATACCGGCTCCCACCTGGAACGTATACGGGAATACGCCAAAATCCTTGCCATCGAACTGTCTAAAAAGCAGGAATATACCGAATATATATCCCAGGATTATATTAATGATTTATATCAGTCTTCAATTCTTCACGATATCGGCAAAATCGGTATTCCGGATGCGGTTTTGTTAAAGCCCGGCAAATTAACCCCGGAAGAATTTGACATTATCAAAACCCATACCACTATTGGCGGCGATGCTATTGCGGCCATTGAATCCAACAGCAAGGTCCGCTCATTTTTAACCCTGGGCAGAAATATTGCCTATTCTCACCATGAAAAATGGAATGGCCAGGGATATCCCAAAGGATTAAAAGGGCATCAGATTCCATTATCTGCAAGAATTGTCGCCATTGCGGATGTTTACGATGCATTAACCTCGGAAAGACCCTATAAAAAAGCATTTTCCCATGAAAAATCCGTTGAGATTATTTTAAAGGACAGCAGCACCCATTTTGATCCGGATATCATCGAGATTTTTAAAAAGCTGGCCCCGCAGTTTCAGCGCATCCGGAAAAATTATTTCGATTGACACATCCGTTTTCTATAAAAAGACTTTATCACCGATGCCTGCTGCCATAAAAAAAAGCATGGACAAATTTATGGCCACAAAAGCAGATACCGCATTTGTTTTTTTCTGCCGGAACATCATAATCGCAAGAACAGACAATATACCCATTGAATTGAGTCCTGTCGCAACAGACAGCAACGTATTGCTGATCGGTCCTGACAAAAGGAACAGGAGAATGGCAAGACTGTAAAGACTTGTCCAGATTAATACCTGGAGCTTGATTTGGGTATTTGAAAACACTTGGGTAAAACAAGGGAAACTTTTTTTATTTTGTGCACTGTTCAGATGTTTTCTGCGCTTTAAAAGGACAATAAAAAAATGAGGAATCTGCCATAAACCAAAGATTCCCATAATCAAAAGGATTTCTTTTGCCATCCAGCTTTTTCCCATACTGGCCCAGCCGATCAAAGGCGGCAGCATCCCTGTGAGGCTGCCTGGAATAATTGCCAGCAAAGAATATTTTTTTAAAGGAGTATACAGGCCGTTATAGCAGACCACAGCCAGACATCCGAAAAAAAATGCACTGGGCCCATAAAAAAAAGCAAGGCCTGAAAGACCTGCTCCAGTCATAAGGACACATAGACAGACCGCATGATACAGCGGCAGTTTTTTTCGGGGCAGCGACCGGTTACAGGTTCGCAAAAAATGTCTGTCATAGTCTTGATCCTGAATATTGTTCAAGACCGCACTGCCGCAGGCAAGGATAAAAACAATAACGCCCAGGCCAAAAGAATCCGGACCAATTTTCTGATCTGCCATGACCTGGCCGAAAACTGCAGACAGAGAGATGAATGCGCACAGGTTCGGTTTTAACAGTTCGATATAGTCAGACAGACAAAAAGATTTACCATTCATCTTCCTGGGCCACCCATGCTTCATATTTTTCTTTTGACACCACTTTGACCACCCCGGTCATGTCTGCATGGCCGGTACCGCAAAATTCCGTGCACTGGAAAAAAAATTCACCTTCTTTTTCCGGCAGAAACCAGGCATAGGTATAAATTCCCTTGACGGCATCCACCTTGATGCGAAATGCCGGAATATACATACTGTGAATGGCATCTGTTGAGGTAATATTCAGTTTTACAGGCGTTCCCACAGGCACCACAATTTCATTTTCAGTTTCTTTATCGTTGGGATAATAAAACAGCCAGGAAAAAGACTGCCCGATGACCTCAATCTCAAGTGCGCCTTGCGGCACATTTCTCAAGCCAGTGTAAGACTGCCATCCGGATATAAACATGGCAATGGCAATAAACGCCGGTACGATAATCCACACGGTTTCCAGCAGCAAATTTCCCCTTATATCCGCCGGGACAGGATGTCTGCTTCGGCGGTAACGAACAACAAACCAGATCATTACCAGTGTCATTGCAAAAAGAAAAATAAAAGAAAAGCCGATAATAAAATAAAAAGACTGATCCACCAGGGTAACTGGATTAATAATGGTATTCATTTTTTAACCTCATCTGAATCCAACATCCCAAAACATGAAGCTGATCATAATTCCCAGAAAAAAAAGGGTGCTTAAAAATGAGTACACCAGTACCCGGCTTTCATATTTCAAATGCATGAAAAACAAAAGGACCAGACTTCCTTTAAGGGATGCGATGAACAACGCAATCCAGACATTTAATTTTCCAAAATCCACACAGGACACCCCGACGGTAATGGCAGTGAGGATCAGCAGTCCACAAAGCACTGCAGCAAGGGTTTTGTAATCAAAAATATGGGTGTCAGGTTTTTTTTCCATGTTTTTTTCCTAAACCACCAGATAAAATAAGGGAAAAACAAATATCCAGATCAAATCCACCAGATGCCAGTATAATCCGGAGTTTTCAAGCAGTGCAAAACGGGTCGGGGTGATTTTTTCAATTTTTACACACACAAGACTGACCAGCAGAAGTACCATTCCGATAATAATATGAATACTGTGCAGGCCGGTAATCATATAATACAGACCGAAAAAAATATTCTGGCCTTCAGGTCCCTCTGCAAGTTTTTCAGATCCGGGGAAAATATCGTTCGCAACCTTGTGGCTCCACTCAAAATATTTATTGATCAAAAATACCAGACCGCAGATCAAGGCCACCCCAAGCCCTGCCAGGGTTCTTTTTTGTTGATTGCGCTGCACAGCTGTTATGGACGCTGCCACAGCAAAGCTTGATATCAGCAGAATAACTGTATTGACAACACCGAACAATTGATCCAGTTCTTTTCCACCGGCCACAAACTCGCTGGTATATCTGGCAAAATATACCGCATACAGGACAAACAACCCGCCAAAAAGGAAAATTTCCGTATACAGAAACAGCCACATGCCCAGCTTTTTGCCGGATTCGTCTGAATGCGAAGACATCTATTCTTTCGTCTCCTTTGAATAGCGTTCAACCACCCCGGTAAAATCATAGGGGTATTTCAATATTTCAGGCTCGGAAATAAAATTATGCAGCGGCGGCGGAGATGGTGTCTGCCACTCCAAAGTGGTTCCGCCCCAGGGATCGGAAGATGCATTCCTGGGCTTTCTCAAGGTGAATAAAAGGTTCATGATCATCAAAAACATACCGATGATCATGAATGCCGCACCAAATCCGGCCAGAAAATTCCCGGTTTCATACCGGGGCAGATAATCAAAATATCGTCTGGGCATCCCCTGAAGACCCAGAATAAACATGGGAACATAATGAAACATGAATCCGCCGGTCAAAAGCGCAGCCCCGATATAGGCCCGTTTAAAATTGTACATGCGCCCGAACATTTTGGGCCACCAGTAATGCAGGGCGGCAAAAAACGCAAACCCGGTTCCCCCGAACATGGTGAAATGGAAATGGGCCACTACAAAATGGGTGTCATGGACATGGATATTGGTTCCGGCAGCGCCCAGAACAAGACCGGTCAAACCGCCTACCGAAAAAAGATAAATAAAGCACAGGGATAAAAACAAGGGCGGCGCCATCTGAATTGCACCCTTATACAGGGTGGATACCCATGAAAACACTTTTATGGCTGACGGGATTGCCACCACAAAGGTTAAAAGGGAAAACACAAAAACTGCCGTGTCACTCATGCCGCTGGCATACATGTGATGGGCCCACACCAGGGAACCGGCCACGGCAATCGCCATGGACGATGCCACAATGGCCTTGTAACCGAAAATGGATTTTCTGGCAAACACCGGAATAATTTCTGATATCACCCCCATGCCGGGCAGAATCATTATATACACTGCCGGATGGGAATACATCCAGAACAGATGCTGATACAGAATCGGGTCCCCGCCCTTGGCCGGATCAAACAGACCCACCCCGACATATCTTTCCACCATCACCAGTAGCAGAGTGATGGAAACCACAGGGGTCGCTAAAAGCTGAACCCAGGCAGTGGCGTAAAGACTCCATGTAAATAACGGAATCTGCATCCAGCCCATTAACGAATGTCGCATCCGGTGAATGGTGGTGATAAAATTCAAACCTGTCAGCATGGACGACAACCCCAGAACAAATGCTGCAAAAACTGCCGTGGAGACATTGGTGTGTGTAGAAATGGAAAACGGCACATAAAATGTCCATCCGGTATCCGGGAACCCGTCTGAAAACAGCGAAAGGATGGCGATAATACCGCCGGCCATATACAGATACCATGACAGCAGATTCAGTTTCGGGAAAAAAACATCATCTGTACCGATCTGTATGGGTAAAAAAAAATTGCCGAATATTGCAGGCAGCGCCGGAATAATGAATAAAAAAATCATGATGACGCCGTGAAGGGTAAACAGCGAATTATACACCTGGGCGCTGACAAAAGTTTGCCCCGGAAACATCAACTCAAGCCGGATCAGTCCACCCAGAAGGATGGCCAGAAAAAACCAGAACAGAATTGAAAACAGGTACATCAGGCTGATGCGCTTGTGATCCGTTGTTATCAGCCAGGAAAGGATGCCTTTATATCGGGCAGGTGCGGGTGTTTCAAAAAATGATTGCGTTATATCCATAGATCCCCACAGGCGATTATCCATATGAAAAACAGGCATTCGCCCTTATCTGTCTCATGAAACATTTATGTCTTTTTTTTCCTGTCTCTTTTAGACGGATAGACCAGAAAAACAATAAAAGCGGCCAGCAGAACAAGAATCGCACTTCCGGCTATTCTGAAGGTTCTGAACACATAGGTTCTGTTTTCCGGATCATAACCGAAACAAAAAGACAGTACCCGGCTTTTGATGGAAACTCCGGGTTCTCCTTTTTCCGCCTCACTGATGGCCATCCCCAGATCAAAGGGAAGAAAACCGGGGCCGTAAAGATACCGGATAATCCTCCCGTCTCCGGCCAGAACAATCAAAGCGGATGGATGAATATAAAAATGAGGCGCTTTTTTAAAAAAATAATACCCCAGAGAATCGGTCAATTTGCGGATATTGTCGCTATCACCGGTCAAATAATACCAGTTTTTAAAATCAAATTCCCGGGTGATCAAATGGGTAAAATTGTGCTTGGCTTCAGCTGCATACGTAGAATCCTCATCATCGGCAAAACTGAAAGTAACAATATTAAAATCTTTGCCCGGCATCTGACCGACTTCATTCAGCGCCCTGGCAAGATCTGCCTGGAGAAAATTGCACACAGCAGTGCATGAAAAGAAAATGGGCAGAAGAACCACAGGCTTGTCAAAGACCTGTTCCAGTTGAATGCTCCTGCCTGCTGAATCTGCAAAAACAGTATCCAGCGCTGCAAATTCACCCGTGCGCTCATCAACCCTTACCTGCCCGATGTCAACAGGTTCCCGCGCCTGCTGTAAAGTCACCATCATTTTTGAATGATCATGACTCTCTGTGTCTGCACGGGCTGATCCGGTCTGAGTAAAGATCAGCCCGGCACACACAAAATAAATAAAGGTCTTTACTGCCTGAATCATATTACCTATTTAATCTTCTTATTTTCACCGGTAGAAAAATTCACGTCATAAACCGCCCGGTAGGGATGACGGCTCTTGAATGAATCTTTACCCGCACCATGGGCCAGCATAATCCGATACATGCCTTCTGTTTTAATCTCCTTGTCAAACTTGTCCTCTGTCTTCAGCGGCAAGGTAAAGGCAATGGTTGTGACCCCGTCTTTTTCAGAACCGGATGGATTCAGAACATCACTGGTGCCACCCAGTTCCGTGTCATTTTCATGCCCTCTTTTTCTGTTGCCGTAATGATCTTCAATCTTTGCCTTATCGTCTTTTGCTACTCCGATAATAATATTGGCCCCTTCCATGACAGATTCAGGATCAAACCCAATGGCAACCCATCCTGTGGTTTTCGCAGACAACTGAACATGGATCTGATCTGCCTCAATGGTCCAGGAAAACTGCATATCCTTTGTATCAAGCGTGTGCTGATAGTCCATGGCAAAACTGCCTGAAGATAGTGTCACAAATAAAAACAACGATATTACTGTAATTAAATACTGTTTTTTCATTTTTCAGATACTCCTCTTATTATCCATTTATTATCCGTATTGAAGTTCTCCACCGGAAAATCCCAGTCCGATTGCCAGAACAATGATTAAAATATACAGCAAACTTGTTTTATCCAGCCTGGGGGATTCCGGATCATCAATATACGCAATGGTTGCCAGGACAATCGTCAAGGCCACAGCCAGTACCATCTTCAAAATGATTAAAAACTCCCACTGCCCGCCAAACGTATGCTGCCAGTCCAGGTATCCTGTAAAAACAGTGGGGAAAACACCCAGAAGCCCCAGGATAACACAATGATACCCAGTTTTTGCAAGAAATCTGAATTTCGGCAGAAAAGATACCATGCGAAAAGTCACCGCTCCCATCACCATCCCCATGGGAATATGCGTCAGTGCCGGATGCAGCGGATGCCTAAAACCGATGCTGTGTAAAAAATCAAAAATAGCCTGTGTCATAAGATCACCTATAATTATGATTTGTGTTTTGATACTTAATGAAGCAAATCCTGTGCCGCATCTACATTAACCATGCATGTTTATTTTCGAAGATGCTTAAATACGTTTTAGTCTCAGATTTAAGAATTTTTTTACTGTTTTTACAGACTACTTGCCAGGCCCGGACAAGTCAAGAAAATTTGACCGGAAATCCCCGGACACCGTCAACAAATCATCAATCGGATAATCATTTTACAAAAAGGCTTTCCCCTGTTTTATCCTTGACAAAACTCCACTGTCTGGAGTAAACCAAATAAAAAATTGCAATTGAAATTGCACAGATATATTAAAAATAATTCTAAATCAACTTAAGCCAGGAAGGCCTGATAGACAAGATTCTATCTCAATTTCCTGGCTTTTATTTTTTAAGGAGACTTATCTTATGAAAAACCGGCTATTCATTATTTTTTTTACCCTTGCCTTTTTTAGTGCAGTTGGTTTAAGCACAGCCGCAGATGGGGCATCCAATGCTGAACTCGAAGACCGCATCAAAAAACTGGAACAGGACGTCAAGGATGCAACAGCCACTCCCATTGGAAAAATTTCGCAGTCCATTTCTCTTTCCGGCTCAATTGAAGTGGATTACACCTATGCTGATGATTCTGATATATCGAATAGAACAAAAAACGATGCCACATCAGATCTGGATACAGGAACTGTTCAGCTCGGCATTGATGCCCGGCTTCACAAATACGTGACAGCTGTTGCTGTATTAAAAGGAGAGGCGCTTGATTCAAATACAAATGTATTCTGGGATGAAGCCTATTTTACAATTTCCGGCCAGGAAATCTCGACCTATCTTATAGCTGGAAAAAGAACGCAGCCCTTTGGCGTTTTTAACAGCGTATTCATCAATGACCCGATTACCCAGGAACTGTATGAGATAAATGATACCGGAGTCACCATTGGATATGCCACAGATACGCTTATGGGAATTGACCTGTCGTTCACAGTTTACAAAGGGGAAACGCTGATAACCCATGTCAACGATGCCGGATTGGGCTGGGCACGAAACAATACGCCAGGCTATGCCGTTACCAATGATATGAATTCATACATTATCAGCGGGTCGATATCCCCTGTGGAAGCCCTTACGCTGTCCGGTTTTTTCAATTCAGAACCCGGTGATTCAGACCGGAATACAAGTTTTGGCATGGCTGTTCATTTTGAAATGGCGGGTTTTCTGGCAGATGCGGAATATATCAGCGCCCTGGACAGAGAAAGACACATTGCAGATAATCTTGAATATAAGGAAAATGCATGGGCCATTACCCTGGGATACCAGATTTCTGATCCTCTTCTGATTGCAGTCCGGTATGAAGCGTTTGATGCAGATAAAAAAGCAGATGGAAACCTTGATAAAAGATATGGAATTACAGGCACCTATACTTTATTTAAAAATGATTCGTTTGCCTGCAATCTGATGGCTGAATTCAGAAAAAGTGAATATGAAACCGTATCACCCAGCAGTGTGGATGATGAACTCAATGAATTTTTTACCCGGCTTGCGGTTGAATTTTAATTAACGGTATCTTTTAAAAAACCCCAAGCGGCTGAAAAAAATCCATTCAGCCGCTTGGGGCATCCGGCAGTTATTTTTTATATAGCGAATACTGTCTTGAGATGGCAACCAGATCACCTGTTTCATCCCACAGTTCGCCGTCTTCTTCCACAAGTCCGCTGCTGATGAACCGGCTTTTAAATCTTCCCATCAATACCCTGACATCCGGAACTTTACGGATATTGACAGACAGTTCAATGGTGGGGACCCATGCTTTTGCACCATAAGCCACAAAAACCGGAGGCGGAAAAGAATCCGCAAACAGCAGAATGGATGGAATATCCATTTTTCTATTTTCTTTAAACCCAATCCAGCCTTTAAATTCCATGGGATATGAAGAGCCGCCGAAAACCCAGTTCGTGCATGAGGGATCAAGCCTGAGATCCACCTGGTTAAACAATGAATTCTGGCGCATTACCGGAACCTGAATGGCGGATTCAAATGCCGCTATCTGCGGCGGGCCCCCATCATATTCCGGGGGCGTATTTTCATTTTTCTCAGCAGTAAATGTTCCCAGCGCACGAATCCTTTCTTTGCCGTTTTGAATCAGCCGGGCCATCACCCGTGTCAGCGTGCCTGTTTTGGAAATCAGTTCCAGACAGATACTGGCTTTTCCTGAAGAAGACCGGGCAATATAATTGGCCGTAATAATCGGGGTTGCTTTTTTATCTGAGAAAGCCAGCATGGCCTTGCCGATCATTGCCATCATATAGCCGCCGTTCGGTGTGTTGTTAATAGACCATCGATCCGACAAATCCAGCTCAAATTCATGAGGTTTTGTTTGTATGATATCAATATCTGTATCAAATAAATGCAGGTCAGTATCTGTCATGTCGAAATTCCATATGAAAAGGGTTTTATTTTCCTTTAGCAGTTATAATATACTGAATCTTAATTTTGTCCGGACCAACGGGTTTCAAGGACGGCGGATCAAAAACCAGCCTGGCCTCGACTGTGCCGGAGTTACTCAGCCTGTCAATTGAAATCTTTTCAGTAAACACGGTGGATGTCTCTTCAAGAACTGTATTCTGGCCAATCACCCGGACAGCTGGAGGGACCATCTTTGCCGATTCCATGATATACCCCTCCGGCAGTTTCCCTGTCCAGTTGGGCTGAACCGGCAACTCCTTTTCAGTCAACATATCAAGTATAACATCCAGAGATGTCGGCTTAATTGTTTTCAGCCGGACTCCCGGCGGCAGCACAATGTTTTCATTTGTAACAGATAAACGATTGGTTCCTGCAACAGATGAAGAAAGATTGAATTTTACCTTGATCTGTTCCGGAGTGATGGAACTGATCAAAGGACGAGAGCCGCTGACCAGAAGGTCAATCTTTGAAGCAGAAGAAGAAACAATTTCCATTTTCTGATCCGGCATCATAAACTCTATTGGAACCGTATATGTTGCAAGAGTTTCCATCCCTTTTGAAAAATTCATCCAGAGTCCTGCAGTAAAAACAAGACTGATAACTGCTGCTGTAGTCAGCTCCACACTTTGCCGCCTGAATCCTTTTTGGCGGCTTCCATCTGTGGTATGCTCCTCTAAAAACTTTTCAAGTGCCGGACGGTCAGGGATCTCATATATCTGTTTTTCTCTGAATAATGAAATTTTGCCACGTTCTTCTGAAACAACAATCACCAGCGCATCTGTCAATTCTGTTACTCCCAGTGCAGCACGATGACGGGTTCCGAACCGGGAGGGAAAGTCCTTTTCCTGGGATAAAGGCAGAATTACACCTGCCCGGGTAATTTTATCCCCTTCAATGATAACCGCTCCGTCGTGAACCGGATTGTTGGGCCAGAAGATACTCACCAGCAGCTCTTTTGACAGTTTGCCATTCAGCACAACCCCGCCCTGAACAACATTTTCCATACTTTTTTTCAGCGGCAGGACAATCAAGGCACCAATTTTTTTCTGGGCCAGTTCGTATACAGCTTCAGCAATGATATTCAACGGTGTATGAAACTGATGCCGGGGGATACCCCAGAAAAAAGACTTGAAATTTTTAGTCTGTAGCACACTGGAAATTTCATTTCTGAAAATAATGATGATAATAAATGCCGCAACAGTGATAACGCCCTGCATTGCCCAGCTTGTGATCACCAGACCTAAAGGTATGGCTGCCCGGCTGACCAGCCAGAGGACACATACGGCAAGCAGAACCCGGATGACATTTGTTCCCCTGAAAAGCACATAAAACCTGAACAGAATATAACTGTTCAGGCCAATATCAAAGATATCCTGCCATCGAAGTCCGGAAAAAAGATAAAAAAATTGATCCATATCCGGTCAGTCTGCCATGCTGAATCTCAGGGTTTGCAGGAGAGTATCATCCATATCCCTGATCTCCACCCGCCATGGGCCCTTGTCTGCATTACGTATTTTGATACTGCTGAAGGATGCCCATTTAGGTGGTGAAAGGGTCAGTTGCATGGTAAAAATCAGTTTGTCTTTTTTATACCATTTATGAAAAATACTGGTTTTATCCCGAACCGGATCAAAATTTGAGTAACAGAAAACCTCGCCCTGGGAAATTGAAAATATTACTGCCGGATTCACCGGCTTGAAATTATCTATGGCGCCACACATGACTGCTTTTTCCAATACGATCACCGGCATTTTTTTCTGGTTTAATTCATCAGCAGGACTTGAGACTGCCGCCAGACACAACACCCCCATGCAAAACAGAACCATAACAGCATGCCGACCTGGGACCCGATTTTCTGAATTTAAATTCTTCATGGACCCCACTATAGCGGATACCTTGTTTTTTTCAAGGTAAATCAATTTAAAATCAGGATGAACAAACTCTATCCTGATACCCTCCCTTGATTCAGGCTTCCTGTTTTATCCCTGATTTTAAGCTTGACTTGACCTGCTGATTACCTTAAATCTTTTTAAATTGAAATGAACACAAAACTGCAACCCCGAACAGACAAGGAGTATTGATGGAAATCAAAAAATATCTGTTACCCGAAAAAGAAATGCCCAGAAAATGGTATAATATCATGGCAGACATGCCTACCCCAATGGAACCCCCGCTGCATCCGGGAACCGGACAGCCCTGCAGTCCGGACGATCTTGCCCCGATATTCCCCATGAACCTGATTGAACAGGAAATGAGTACAGACCGATGGATTGACATCCCGGAAGAAGTGCTGGATAAATATGCCATCTGGCGTCCTTCTCCCCTTTACCGGGCCACAGGGCTTGAAAAAGCGCTGGGCACCCCTGCAAAAATATATTTTAAAAATGAAGGTGTCAGCCCTGCCGGAAGCCATAAACCCAATACGGCTGTGGCACAGGCCTATTACAATAAAATTGCCGGAACCAAAAAAATAACCACAGAAACCGGGGCTGGCCAATGGGGAAGCGCGCTTTCCATGTCCTGTGCTTTTTTTGGCATTGAATGCAAGGTGTTTATGGTAAAAGTTTCATATAACCAGAAACCCTACCGCCGACTGATGATGGAAACCTGGGGAGCCAACTGCATACCCAGCCCCAGTACAGAAACACAGGCAGGACGAAGCATCCTTGAAAAAGATCCGGACTCTCCGGGAAGTCTTGGCATGGCCATCAGTGAAGCGGTTGAAGCTGCTGTCACCACCCCGGACACAAAATATGCCCTGGGCAGTGTATTGAACCATGTCATGATTCATCAGAGCATTATCGGCCTTGAGGCCATCAAGCAGATGAAAATGGCAGGAGACTATCCGGATATCATCATTGGCAGTGCCGGTGGCGGCAGTAATTTTGCAGGCCTTGCCATGCCCTTTGCACTGGATAAAATAAACGGCAAAGACATTGATATCATTGCCGTTGAACCTGCATCCTGCCCGACCCTGACAAGAGGACCCTTTGCCTATGATTTTGGAGACACCGTTAAAATGACACCGCTTTTACCCATGCATACCCTGGGACATAATTTTGTGCCGGCTCCGCTTCATGCAGGCGGGTTAAGATATCACGGCATGTCCCCCATTGTCAGCCAGCTTGTGCTGGACGGTATTGTGCGTCCGGAATCCGTCCGTCAGATGGAAACCTTTGAAGCCGGGCTGAAATTTGCCCGCTCAGAAGGATACATCAGCGCCCCGGAATGCAACCATGCCATTGCCATGACCATTAAGGAAGCGCTAAAGGCCAAAGAGGAAGGAAAGGAAAAAACCATCCTGTTCAACTGGAGCGGTCACGGCCTTGTGGACATGAGAGCGTATGAATCCTATTTCAAAGGCAATCTGTCTGATATGGACCTGCCGCAGGATGTTATTGATGCGGCACTCAAAGATCTTGAAAACCTGCCCAAACCCAGACAGGCCACCTGATTTTTTAATCACCCCAGTCGTCTGTTCCTGTTTAATCCAGGAACAGACGACTGCCTTGCCAGACACATGAGAAACCAATGACAACAGAAAACCAAAATCTGACTGACACCCCTCCTGAAAAAAAGGTTACAGTCCGATGCCCGCGACTGGGACACCAGATTGATTTTTCCTACTGTCAGTCTGAGAATTACGGACTGCCGTGTTTTAAAACACTGGACTGCTGGCACAATCTTTTTAACGTGCATGCATATCTTAAAAAAAAATTAAGCCCCCGGGATTTTGAAAAAACTTTTTTAAAACAGGGCAAACCCAAATTATTTTCCCTGCTGGATTTAATTGAACAGGCAAAAAAAAATAAAGAGACTCCGGATTGATTCACTTAACACAGACAGATATTCTTTCAGACGCATTTCCAAATACTGATTATTTTCCGTTCAATCTGAAAATATTCCAGAATACAAAACAATTATCTTTAAATCAGGACATCACGTTTTTCATCGGTGAAAACGGGTCAGGAAAATCAACCCTGCTCAAAGCACTGGCACTGAAAAGCCGGATTCATATCTGGGACAATGAAACACGGTTAAGAATAAAACCAAATCCTTATGAAAATGAGTTATACAGATTCATTGATATTGCATGGGAAAAAGGTCCTGTACCCGGATCATTCTTCAGCTCCAGAAATTTTTCTGATTTCAGCCGAAACCTGGAAGAGTGGGCAGTCAATGATGCACCAATGCTTGATTTTTTCGGCGGCAAGTCACTGATCACCCAATCCCATGGACAATCCCTGATGTCCTATTTTAAATCCAGGTACAGGATCAAAGGCATCTATTTTCTGGATGAACCAGAGACTGCACTTTCACCTGCCTCTTTAATTGAACTGCTAAACCTTCTGATCCATCTGGGCAAAAAGGGGGAAGCGCAGTTTTTTATCGCCACCCATTCCCCGTTTTTGCTGGCATGCCCGGATGCCGGGATATACAATTTCAGCAAAGAAATAATCGAACCTGTCGATTACAGGGACACTGCATATTTCAAACTGTATAAACGATTTCTTGACCACCCCGAAGCATTTATTCAAGCAGAGCAATAAACAACACACCCCTATTTCACAGAATCAATAGCCTTTTTAAACCCGTCAAACGAGCCTGTAATTGTTTTTTCAGGCACCGCATAAGACAGCCTGAAAAATCCAGGCCCTCCAAATCCCGTACCCGGAACAGACAATATCCGGTATTGCTTTAAAATATCGACAAATTCCAGATCATTTGCAATGGGACTTTTGGGAAACAGATAAAAGGCCCCCTGGGGGACGTCAAATTCATAACCGGCCGCCTGCAGTCCTTCACAAAGGATATCTCTTCTTTTTTTATAAATACCGACATCCACCGTAATTCCCTGAAGTTTTCCAACCACCTGCTGAAATAAAGACGGCGCATTAACATACATCATGGTATTGGCCACACCGGCAGCCCCGGCGATCAAGGCTGCATCTTCAGCATCAGGATGAATGGCAAGATATCCGATTCGTTCTCCTGCAAGGGATAATTCCTTTGAGTACGAAGTCAGCACAATGGTATGGGGATATACCGCAAATACCGACGGCACATCAACATCATATGCAATTTTCCGGTATGGCTCATCAGAGACCAGATAAATCCGCTTTCCAAATTTATTGCTGGCTTCTACAAGCAGCTGGCCCAACGCATAAAGCTCTTTTGGGGTATATACAACGCCTGTGGGATTATTCGGTGAATTTATCAGCATGATCCGGGTTTTTTCATTGATACCGGCTTTGATGGCATCAAGGTCAAGATGAAAATCCGGCAAAGACCCCACTGGCTTTAAATCGGCCCCGCCAATAAAGGCATACTGATGATACCCGACAAAATACGGAGCTGGCACAAGGATTTCTTCTCCCGGGTTTACCAGTGCGCGAATCGTGTCATTCAAAGCGCCTGCCGCGCCCACGGTCATCACAACCAGTTCCGGGGTCAGACCGACATTAAACTCTTTGTTCAGGTAATCTGCCACGGCTTTACGGACCTGGGGAAAGCCTGTATTGGGCATATAACCATGGGATGTATTTTTATCATGAATCAATTCCAGCAGGGTTTCTTTCACTTTTAAAGGTGGCGGGACATCCGGATTTCCCAGGGAAAAATCAAATACATTGTCCGCACCGTATTTTTCCTTCATCTGGATCCCTTCTTCAAACATTTTTCGGATCATGGAGGCAGATTTCACCATTTGAACCATTTTTTGCGCAATAGGCATAAAGATTTTCCTTTTTTATAAAAAATTTAAAATCTTACCATACAGTATTTTTTTTATATTGAAAATATGGTTTGTCTGCATCAGCCCTGATTTTATTAAGTTGAAAATTTATAATAAACTGATTATGGTATAGCCTGAATATTTTTTTTAGCAATCCGATAAATCATCACAAGGATCAGTATGAATTTTGGAATGAACCCTGAAATGAAAGACAAACTGAATCTGCCCGAAGCATCAGATATTAAAAACATATTAAAACTGGATGGAACCAAGCTGCCCAGTTTCCCGCAGGTTGCTGCAAAACTCATGGAAATGTCCAAAGACAAGTCAGCGTCCTTAAAAGACCTGTCAAGAATTGTTCAGACAGACCCTGGAATTTCTGCACGGGTTCTTGAAATTGTCAATTCCGCCATGTACGGATTAAAAAGCAAGATAACGGTTCTTTCAGAAGCTGTTGTTTTTTTAGGGCTGGATGAAATCAAAAAATTATCCATTGGCATGACCGTGTTTGAAAAAATCTTCAAAACCGGAAAAAACAGACGGTTTGACCGTCTGCTGTTCTGGCGGCACAGTCTGTGCGTTGCTGTTCTCAGTATGGAAATCGCCAGGGAAATTGGATATCCAAACCCGGAAGAAGCCTATATTTCAGGCTTGCTTCATGATGTGGGGAAAATTTTTATGGATATCCAGGGGAAAACAGACTACGGCGAATTTATTGACGGACTTTCAAAGTCCTCTGATCTGGTCATCGAAAGAGAGCGCAGTGTTATCGGCCTGGGCCATGATGATATCGGTGCTTTTTTTGCCTCTCTATGGAAACTTCCGGAAAAACTGGTCCTTGCCATAAAATATCATCACCAGCCATTTGAACATGTTGGCCTGGACCCGCAGGAAACAATGCTGGTATCCATTGTTTCGCTGGCCAATTTCCTGTGCTGGACCCAGGGCATGGGATCCTTTGATTTCATTCGGCCACCGATTCTACCGCCGGAAGTTGAAAAAACCATTCCGGCTGAACGGATCAATATTATCAAATGCCTCCAGAACATGAATCAGGAAGTTGAAAATATTTCCCAGTTTTACCAGTTTGTTTTTCCGTCTGCCAGTGAACTCAGAGAAAACCTGCTATGGGCCAATCTCAAACTGTCAAAAGCCAATACCCGATATTATTACCATGAAGAACCCCGGCTTGAAAAAACCAGTCCGGAATCAGATGACAACCTTCCCTTTGATGTCACCCTTGAGCTTGGCAAACCCCTTGCCAGGGCTAAAAACATAAAAGAAGTGCTTGATATTGTCATGTATCAGGTGGGATGTATTTTCCAGCCCCTGCACTGGTCAATCATATTAAAAAATGCAAAAACTTCGGACATGGTTTTTTCAGTAGTTGTCGGTGAAAACAAGGAAAAACTTCAGGGAGCCATATTGCCCAAAGGGGAAGGCATTGCCGGATATATCATGGAAACCGGGGAATCGGTGATCATTGAAGATGTAACCAAAGACAAACGGTTCAGCAACCGGGTGGATAAATACTCAGGGTTTACCACCCAGTCTATCATCGGCACCCCCCTTAAAACAGAAGACAAGGTTTTCGGTGTCATAGAACTGATCAACCGGATCAACAATGACTGCTTTTCCAGCCAGGATTTGAAGATCCTGTCCTCCATCGCTGAATATGCTGCCATCGCCATTGAACGATCGTACTATAATCAGGCATTGGCAACCCTTGCGACAAAAGACACGCTTACAGGACTCAAAAACAAATGGAGCTTTGATAAAGCCGTCAGCAACAAGGATGATGTTCTCAAACGATTTGGAACTGTTTTTTCCATGCTGATTATTGAGGTGGATCAATACACAAAAGTTCTTGAAGACAATGGAAACGGCGCATGCGATGAAATCATCAAGGATCTTGCAGATGTACTGAGCCGGACCAAACGGCATAAAGATGAAATTTTCAGATATGGCGAGGATACGTTCATCATATTATTACCCCTGACCTATTCAGATGGTGCCAAGGAGGCCAGACACAGAATTTTAAAAGCATATGCCATT
The DNA here is from genome assembly GCA_018821535.1 of Pseudomonadota bacterium. Taxonomy (GTDB): domain Bacteria; phylum Desulfobacterota; class Desulfobacteria; order Desulfobacterales; family Desulfobacteraceae; genus Desulfobacula. The sequence continues at coordinate 36,643 of JAHJLV010000023.1, forward strand.
GAGGCCACCCAGCAGAATAAGACCCCGGCCAGAATCACCATCACTGCCCATACCATAAATCCCGGGGAAATCACCCAGATGAAACAGATGGTGAAAACCCGGCTGGCAAAATCAACTTCTCAGGAAGAAGATGAAGACACGGCCGGCGAAATCCAGGATCATCTTCAACCGCTTGTGGCAGAACAATACAAAACAAAAGCCGAGCCGATAGAAGACAAAACCGTTGTCGGAAAAACCGTTTCTCTGGGCGGAGAATTTGTCCGGCTCAAAACCCGGGAATCCGGTCACATGCAGATAGAAAAACTGTCCTTATCCTTTATCGGCTTCAGAATATCCAAATCTCACCGCATACAGGTCAATGATTTTCTGGATATCCAGTTCCCGTTAAATGATATCAATAAATCCCTTATTCAAAGACGGGTTGTGGTAAGAGAAATCAAAGGCAATTATATCTTTGCTGATTTCTATAATCCTCCGCCATATGCAAAACAACTGGGATTTTTTCTGATGAGTTGAACGCTTACCGCACAACTATCTATTTGTGTGAAAAAATTGTCATATTATTAAGTGTTTTTTTTTCACATTTAAAAACCAAAAAAAATAGTTTAAAAAAATATCCATCAAAATTAAACGCTTACTGTCAAATGAGATTCATTAGCATGGTTCTTGCTTTATGCTGACTATGACATAAAGGGAAAATACATACTGAATTGGAGGCTTTACCCGCTTTCTTCACAGAAAGCGGGTGGAATATACATGTAACAAAAAGGAGAAAAGAGATGAGGCTAAAGTTTTTAGCAGGTTTTTTAATGATTTGCACTGCTCTGTTTTTAGGCACACCGGCAATGGCTGGATTTTCGCATGTTGTAACCTTTGGTGACAGCATCTCTGACAATGGCGCACCGGGTTACCCGGACTTTTATGGCAATCAAATTTACACAAACGGGACTCCATGGGCAGATCAATTGGCAGCAAAACATGGAGCAGAGATATTTAATGTTGCCATTGGCGGTGCCACAACCGGCATTGGAAACCTTGCTAATCTAACAGCTTACGGACTTCTCTGGCAGGTGGATTCGGATCAGACTCTCATTCGGGATACCATTGGAGGCATGCCCATGAACACCACCCTGTTCACCGTATGGGCCGGGGCCAATGATTACAACATGGCAAATTATGGTACCCAGTATGCCGCTTTTACTGGTGGTGGCGGGAATCCGGCAGATTTTAAATATGATACAAGCTGGAATTCTCTGGATGCAGGAACCCAGATGTATGTTGCAAATGCAGCTGTTGCCAACATTATGACTGCAATCAATACTATGATTAATGACATGGGCGCGCTTCACATTCTAGTGCCCAATATCATGGATCTGACCCCGGACGGCTATTTCACAGACACATACAATGCACAGCTTGCTGCCGAACTGTCTGCCATCAGTGGTGTTACAATTTATGATGTGGATATGCACCAATTATTTATTGACCTGTTTGGCGAGACTTATGACTCTGCTAACGAAGATCACGTGGCTGCGGCCATGGCTGCCGGACTTATCTGGATAGATGGATATCATCCCGGGCCTGTGACCCATGATGCAATGGCGAATGCTGCATATGCTGCAACCGTTCCGGTTCCGGGGACTATGCTGTTAATGATTTTCGGTCTGGTCACAATCACTGGAATCCGCAGAAAAAACCCAGCTTGATTTTTATATAAAAACGAACAGTCATTAAAATTAAAAAATAGCATCCCATAAAAAACAAGCCAGGAAAACCCGACAGCAAAGCTGCTAAAAAATTCCTGGCTTGTTTTATTTTCAGACAGTGCGTCTGACCGCTGTTGCTTTTTTATAAAATATTAAGACGCTGTCTTCACCCCTTTATTCTTCAACACTGCATGCGCTGCTGCAAGCCGTGCTACAGGCACCCGGAAGGGAGAACAGGAAACATAATTCAGACCCAGCTCATGGCATATTGCAATGGATTCAGGATCCCCCCCGTGCTCACCGCAGATACCACACTCAAGATCTCCATTTGTCTGACGTCCTTTGGTCACAGCGATGCGCATAAGCTGCCCCACACCATCACGATCCAGAGTGGCAAATGGATTATTCGGCAAAATCCCTTTATCAATATAATTCAAAAGGAATCCTGATTCTGCATCATCCCTTGAAATCCCATACGTTGTCTGGGTTAAATCATTGGTGCCAAAAGAAAAAAACTGGGCATATTCTGCAATCTGATCTGCTGTGAGCGCAGCTCTGGGCAACTCGATCATTGTACCGAATTTATATTCAATGTCATTTCCCTGTTCTTTCATGACCTTGTGCGCCTCAAGTTCCAGAACCTCACGCTGCAGCTTAAGTTCATTGGCATGACTGGTCAGTGGAATCATTATTTTCGGAAACACCCTGATACCTTCACGGGCCACTTCACAGGCAGCCTCAAAAATCGCCCGCACCTGCATGGTAGTCAATTCAGGTATCTGAATGCCGAGACGAACCCCGCGCAAGCCCAGCATGGGATTTTGCTCACGCAACCGCTCAGCCTGAAGCCGAATCCGGTCCTTGACCTGAATCTGCCGCAGCAGATTGTCCACCTCATGCATATTGGGCGCATGTTTTATCTGCAGTTTGAGATCAGCCAGTTCGTCGAGCAATTCCATCAGATCCGGGAGAAACTCATGTAACGGCGGGTCAATTAACCGGATAATAACCGGCAGACCGTCCATTTCCCTGAATAATCCTGCAAAATCCTCCCTCTGGTAAGGAAGCAGCGCTTTAAGCGCCTGCCGTCGATCATAGGGCAATTGGGCCATGATCATTTTCTGGACATGGGGCAGGCGCTCGCTCTCAAAAAACATATGTTCCGAACGACACAGGCCGATCCCTTGAGCCCCATATTCCCTTGCACGCCGGGCATCTTTGGGATAGTCAGCATTGGCCCAGACTCCCAGAGTCCGAATCTCATCTGCCCATCCCAGCAGTTTTATCAGCCAGGGGTCCTTGATATCCGGATCCATGGTTTGAAGCTGGCCAAGAAAAACTTCGCCGGTATTTCCGTCCAGAGACAGCCAGTCACCCTCCTGAATGACAAGCTCCCCGACTGTCATACACCGCTTGACCAGATTGATATGCATTGTCTCCACCCCGACCACCGCAGGCTTGCCGAACTGCCTGGCCACCAGGGCAGCATGACTTGTCCGCCCGCCCCGGGTGGTAAGGATGCCATTGGCCGCCAGCATGCCATGCACATCATCGGGTTTGGTCTCCGGCCGGACCATCAGTACCTTTCTGCCCTGCTCCCTGGCCCAGGTCTCCGCCAGATCCGCTTCAAAAACCACTTTACCCACAGCTGCGCCCGGTGATACATTCAAGCCTTTGGCCAGCACTTTGCCTGTGGCACGGGCTTCTGCAACAGCCTTGTTATCAAACTGGGGATGCAAAAAGAAATCGATCTGATCCGGAGACACCCGTCCGACTGCTTCTTCCCGGGTAATAAGACCCTCTTCCACCAGATCCACGGCAATACGCACGGCAGCCTGGGCTGTGCGTTTGCCATCACGGGTCTGAAGCATCCAGAGTTTACCCTTTTCAATGGTAAACTCCATATCCTGCATATCCCGGTAGTGTGTCTCCAGTTTCTGGGCAATCTGAACAAGGGCTTTATAATCTTCCGGCATTTCAACAGCCATTTGATCAATATCTGTGGTCATTCGAATACCGGCCACCACATCCTCACCCTGGGCATTGATCAGATAATCCCCTTCCAGCCTGGGCTCACCCGTTGCGCCATTTCGTGTCATGGCCACACCCGTGGCACTGTCTTTGCCCATGTTACCAAATACCATGGTAACAATATTCACAGCTGTCCCCAGATCATGGGCAATACCCGCTGCATTGCGATAATCCATGGCTCTTTTCCCGTTCCAGCTCTTAAAAACCGCCTCTGTTGCCATTTTGAGCTGTTCCACCGGGTCCTGGGGAAAATCAACCTGGGTATGACTGCGGAAAATCCTCATGAATCGAGTGGTAAGCGTTTCCCATTGATCCGCATTTAATTCAGTATCTGATATAACACCTGCTTCTTTTTTCATACGTTCGATAGCAGATTCAAACGCCTCGTCAGGAATCCCCATAACCACTGAACCAAACATTTGAACCAGCCGTCGATAGGCATCATAAACAAATCTGGGATCTTTTGTCTGAGCCACCATGGCCTGTGCGGTTTCATCATTCAATCCGATATTCAATACCGTATCCATCATACCGGGCATGGAAAACTTTGCGCCTGAACGACATGAGACCAGCAAGGGGTTGACAGTGTCACCAAACACTTTTCCTGTCTCTTTTTCGATGGCCATCAATGCTTTGAGCTCTTCATCCCACATATTGTCCGGGAATACGCCTCCACCTGCCAAATATGCATTGCATGCTTCAGTTGTCACAGTAAAACCTGGCGGCACAGGTACACCCAGACGGTGCATGTCTGCCAGATTGGCCCCCTTGCCGCCAAACAGTGCGCGCAATGCATCCCAGTCATCATTGACGTAAGCCATGGCATCATTTAACTCATCAAACAAATAAACCCATTTTCTGGTAGTCATTACATTGCTCCTTAACCATAAAAAATAATCATTGTAACGATCGCCCCTGTTCTACCCTGAAAGAGAACAAAAATCGTCAATCATAGCCATACACCATATGCCGGATCGCATCTGATTTTAGAACATCTGTACCATCTTCCTGATTTTTCCGGACTGAACTGCCTCAAAAAATTCTTCGCCCAGCCTGCGGCTGTGTTCAACTGCTTTTTTCCAATGCATCATACGCTCCCGGTCTTTACCTTTAAACAGATAAAAATCCTTCCGGTCCGGGATTTTTCCCAGTGGCAGCGACTGGACAAAATTCCTGGATGGCGCAACCAGTATCACATTTTTCATATGATCCGGACGGGGTTTTCGATTCATTCTTTTATCAAACCATCCCGGCGTGACAGTCTCATAAAAATGCGGATACAGAACAAATTGATCTGTATCATCGGGCAGAAAAGGAATATCCAGATGATAATCGATGATTCCGCCATCCCTGAAAACTCCCGGCACGCCGGATATATTCGAAACTTTCGGCATGGCAACAGGAATTGAGCCGGAAGACAATAACGCTGCCTTGAAATTCTCCCGGTTTAAAGTATGAATCTTCATGGGAAATTCATCCATTCCGGAAAACGGTGGCAGGCTGCCTGGAGAACAGAACAATGCTCTGTCGAAAAAAAACTTTAATCCTTTCCGGCTCATCAGATTTACCCCGGCAGCCAAACCCAAGGCAATATACTGAAGCAGCAGATGATCACTTTTTAACATACCCTTGCACTGATTGGACAAAAAGCTGATCCGCATGAACGGATGATTTAATATCTCATCAATTTGTCTGTCATCAATATAGCTGTCTATGATTTTCCAAGTGCCCTGCAGAATCTGTGCTTTGGAAGGTCGCAATGCATACTGCTGTAAAATATATTCTCGCTCCAGGGTGTCAATGGCCCTTATGGGATCTTTTTGACAAAACGCTGCCATCCTGAAAGCCCCGATGGATGTTCCCAGAAGATACAGGGGGTCTTTGCGGCCGGCAAACATCGACATCAATACTCTGTCAATCCCTGTCAATACAAGAAATTTTGCAGAACCTGAGGCACCTGCAAGCACTTTGACCCGTGAAATATCCAGCCCTTCATCCTGAATGATTTTTATGGCACTGGAACCGGCCCGTATGGAAATATTATCAAACATGGCCACTCATACCAAATAATCATGCAGGGGTCAACGGAACTGTAAGGCTCAAAGCTATGGAAACCAGTAAAAAGAAGATGGAAATGTTTATGGATAAAACATATTTTAACGAAATGACGCTATGTCCGCTTGTCAAATATATACCCGTGCTATATACTTCATATATAGCAAATTGAATATGGGAGATTAAGTTATGGATGTAGGAACCGTCTTTGTAAATAATAGAACCCAAGCGGTAAGATTGCCTGTTGACAGCAGGTTCCCTGAAAATGTAAAAAAAGTTGCTGTACGTGTTATCGGCAAAGACCGTATACTTTCACCAGTAGAAAATACATGGGATAGCTTTTTTCTTTC
>JAHJLV010000024.1 GCA_018821535.1 Pseudomonadota bacterium
GGGCGGTTCAGAGGAAAAAAACCTCAACCACCGGCTTTGCCGGAAGCGGCCTGGATCAATAAACCAAAACCGGAACAACCTGATGTGATTAGAGTTTAATTTTTGACAAATGGTGTCTCATTTTTATTGACACATTCCGTTAATAAAAATAAAGTGTTAATGGATACACTCAAGAATTACCGTTTCTTTTAAATATCAATAATGTGCTGAATGGATTCGTATGAAAAATTTGACAATTGGCGTTAAACTTATAGGCATGGTGTCTGCTCTTCTTTTACTTATGATGATAACCTCCGGGTACGGTATTTTAAAGGTTAACTTCATAAATCACGAGCTTAAAGAAATCACTGAGTACAATAATCCATTGTCAGATTTCATGACAAAAATTTCAATTACACAGCTCAACCAGGCCGTTCTTTTTGAAAGAATTTTATTTTTATCGAACGATGGTAAGAATGAGGAACAAATTAAAGTTGCTTGGGAAAACTTCGAAACCCAATCGAAGCATTTTCATATTAGCATGGAGGGAGCGGTTAATGTAACCAAGATAGCTGTGGGAAATACGGACAATCCAGAACAATATGCTGAATTATCTTCCCTCCTCGAAGAAATAAACAATAAACATTCAGGTTACGAGAAACACGTCAAGCACGCTAGAATGTTGCTGGTCAAAAACAAAACAAATGAAATACCTCCTCACTTAAAGGAAGTGGAACAGAAAAAAATAGAACTACTGGGAAAAACAGAGAGACTGAGTTCATTCATCACTGAGATGTCCAATGCGTTTGCAAAGGAAGCAAAAGAAAGCGGCGATACCAGCAGCAAAAATATGATCATTGTGACACTTTTTACGGTGATTCTCGCTTTGCTCTTAGGGACCCTTTTGACAAAGGAAATTACAGGGCCAGTAAAACAGGTTGTGTCAAGCCTGAAGGACATTGCAAGTGGAGACGGTGATTTAACTCTTCGGATTAGAGCGACTGGAGGGGGAGAAATTTATGAATTGGCAAGCTGGTTTAATCAATTTTTGGATAAATTAGGGGGGATGATCCAGGAGACAGCAGAAAACACAAAAGCATTGAATAATTCATCCAAGGAGTTTCTTGGACTGTCGGGAGAAATGCAAAACAATGCCAAAGAGACTCGGAGTATTACCCAAGAGGTAAACGAAATTACAGAATCTATGAATAAAAAAATGAACTCTGTGACATCAGCATCTGCAACCGCTTCTGGGAATGTCAGTTCCATAGCTACTGCCGCTGAACAATTAAACCAGATGATTGATAAAATCATGGAAAACACAACCGAAGCCAAGACCGTTACAGGGGGAGCGGTTAGTCGAGTCAAAGAGGTTTCTGAAAAAATATGTGCCCTTGGTTCAGCGGCCAAAGCCATTAACAACGTGACAGAGACTATTAATGAAATATCTGAACAAACGAACCTGCTTGCCCTTAATGCCACCATCGAAGCAGCAAGGGCAGGAGAAGCAGGAAAAGGTTTTGCGGTGGTTGCAAATGAAATTAAAGAGTTAGCTAAAAAGACAGCGGAGGCGACCCTTGACATTAAGGGTAAAGTCGAAGGAATTCAAAAAACGACCCAAAGTTCGGTCGAAGAAATTGAAACTGTTAACAATACCATGGATGATATTAATTTCATAGTGTCAGGCATTGCACAGGCGCTTAATGAGCAATCGGAGGCTACTAAAGAGATCGCAAGCAATACCTCGTTTGCATCTCAGGGTATTTTGGAAATGGATGAGAATGTTAGACAAACATTTTCGCTGTCTCAGGGGATTGGGGGTTCCATTTCTCGTATAAACGATTCTGCACATAATACCGCACAAGGAAGCTCCGCTATGAATGATAAGGCTTTGGAATTGAATCACTTATCTGAAAAATTAAAGAACATGGTTGTCCAATTTAAAATATAATCCACATTTGCAGTTTTCTGTATTTTTAATAAAAGCCCCATTTGCAATGGTCATTGCAAATGGGGCTTTTATTAAGCTCAATCTTCCATAACATGAACCGGTACAAAAGGCAGGGGATGTAATATAGCAAGTGATAGATAAAAATCTCCCCGTTCGGGATAATTCCTTCCCTTTGTGAGGCTTAAACTCAGCCGATTTATCTGCTGGTTTTTCGCCCAGCAGTTATTTTTTTATCGACTATCATGATTTATAGTGGCTTTAATTTAAAACTCGGTTGTTTGAGGTGCCCTTTAAAGAGTAGTGGGGTTATTTTGAATAGAGTTTTATCCTTCTAAAAGTCCGGTATTTCGTCTCCAGAATTCAGAACATTTTAATTACCTGTTCATCCAGACCCCACCTTGGTTAAATTTTAACCGCATAAGTTTAAAGTCGCCGGTTAAAACTTAATCGATAGACAGGCTTCTGTAAAGGACTCTGTATCAAAAAGAATACCACAATAATAAAAACACTATGATTACAGAATGTTATGATTCTATATATTCTATTGGCACACCCGTTGCAACTCACAGAAACCAGATAACGAAAGCGTTTTATTAACACAGATAAAAAGGAGTTTGTCATGAAAAAAGCAATTACAGCAGTCGCAGCCACCTTGATCGTCGGATTTTTTGCAGCCAGTGCATATGCCTGGGGATGTGGCTATGGCTATGGCGGCGGTATGTATGGAAATGGCTATAACCAGTCTGGATACAACAATGGGGCGTACCAAACCTTTATAAATGATACCCAGGCACTCAGGTCATCAATTTCCGCAGACAGGGCAGAGTTAAACGCACTGATGGCAGGAGCAAACCCTGATCCCCAGAAAGCCAGGGCTTTGTCTGAGAAAATCAGCCGATCTGAAAATGAATTGAGAAATAAAGCTCAGCAGCAAAATTTCTCCGGCGGGATGGGAAATCGTGGATATAGCCAGGGATGGAATTGAGGTATCAACGGACATAACCATGCCTTTGCCAGTTGTTGGTAAACCATGTAAAACTAAGCATAATACGGGGGAAGGACCAACGGTCCTTCCCCCGTATTCGCAACAATCGTTAAAAGGTTTTTGGAGGAACAAATGTATATTCGAAATGCAATTGATTCAGATCTGGACAATATACTATTTGTGTTAGATAAAAGGTTTTGGAAACAGGGATTTAATTCCCCCCAATTTTCAAGGTTTTTTTTGCAGCCAATTTCAGGGTAAATTAACCACCATCATTTAATTCCTTTTATTTAATTCCCTTAAACATTTTTAAAATCATATATAATTCCCTCTATTTAATTCCCCTCGTAAGCATTTTCGGTTTCAAAGAGGAATGATGGAGCTGAGTCTCTCCCCAGTTTTCAACACCACAAAGCTGAATTTTAGGATCATAGAAGTACCTTGAATGTTGTGGGGACAAGGATATGATCGATCATTGCCTGTGGCCTCAATCCCCATTAAACAAAGAAAATAGCATGGTGAAAAAAAAGTACTTGCTCTGACACCTGATTTCAGCATACCGTCTTAATAATGCAGTATACATAACCCACAGGATCTTTCTGGGGGTTGGCGAGACCGTTTGTCTTCCGTTGGGCAGGAAGGAATCAAACCTGTTCGCATAGATTTTTAGCGCCAGACAGAGTCTATCTTTATGACGACTTGTCTACCGCTTACCAATCTATAGAGACATCTTTGACGAATTACTCCAGCCGAAACGATTGCCAATCGCCTCGTTAATAACTCAGAGAACCTTTTCATGGGGGGGGAAGCTATCGAAAGAGATCTTAATGGAAACGGATTAAAAATATAGGCGGTTACCGGCCCCAAAAGAAAATATATTGCCTTTGGTTTAAAACCACTACCGGAGAATTATGTCCGGACAACAGGGTGGTTGGTTTCTAAACGGTGATTTTGGCTGGTTTTTAAACCGCTGGTCCCAAGGTTTGGCCACGGTAAAGAAGTCGACTTAGTGAGAGCTCTTTTAGAGGACCCAAGTGCAAAACCTATCTTATCTCTGATTGCCATTAAAGATCATCAGGCTGTGGGATATATATTATTTACTGCGGCACATCTTGCAAAAAGCAAAGATACCAATGCAATATCTATTCTGTCCGCACTGGCAATAATACCTAGTGCACAAAATCAAGGAATAGGCGGCAAGCTTATTGAAAGTGGCTTGCAGATTTTGTCGGATTCAGGTGTTGACCTGGTATTTGTGACAGGGCTTCCTAATTATTATTCTCAATATGGATTTTGTTCAGTATGCAAAACAGGCATTAGTGTACCATTCCTAATCTCAGGAGAGTGTTCAGAAACCTGGATGGTACAAACTCTTTATCCGAGTTTAATGAGCTCCTTTTCCGGGAAGGTTGTTTGTTGTGATGAGTTAAAAAAAGCTAAATATTGGGGAAAGATCAGTCGTCCAATTTAAAATACTATCCACATATGCAGCTTCCTGTTTTGTTAAGCTCAATCTTCCATCGTAAATAGGGCTCAATCGGAACTCAGATTGAGAGTAGAGCATTTCTTCGTGCCCAGAGCATGACTGCACGAAATTTGATTCTACTCAAGTGACGGTTGAGAATCTATACCGGTTGTCCCTAATCCAATTTATGTTTTCCCTACAGTTGATGACGAGATTTTCTCTTTGTCCATTTTTGAGTCAAGGTAAACCAACCGTTTCTTAATACATTCAGCTCAAATCAGGCTATAGATTTTTGACTTTCATTGCTCTCATTGCATTAATCACAGCAATAACTGTCACCCCAACATCCGCAAAGACAGCTTCCCACAATGTAGCCAAACCGGAAGCACCCAAGCTTAAGAACATCAGTTTAACTCCCATGGCGAGTATTATATTTTGCCACACAATAACTCTTGTTCTTTTCGCAATATTTATACCTGTGGCTATCTTTGATGGCTCATCGGTCATAATTACCACATCGGCTGCTTCAATTGCTGCATCCGATCCTAATCCTCCCATTGCTATTCCGATGTCAGATCTTGCAAGTACTGGTGCATCATTTATACCATCACCAACAAAGATAAGTTTACCTCTCTGTGATTTTTGTTTATCGAGTAATTCAAGTTTTTCGACTTTCTCAGCAGGCAGTAATTCTGAATATACTTCATCTAACCCTAATTGCTTACCTACTGTTTCTCCAACAGATTTCACATCTCCTGTAAGCATCACGATTTTTTTTACACCAAGTTCTTTTAAGGCCTTAATTGCGCTCGCTGAATCATCTTTAATTTTATCAGAAATTACAATATAACCCGCATACATATTATCCAATGCCACATAGATTACGGTTCCTACAGATTTTACTTTACCCACTTTAATATTTTCTTTTTGCATGAGTTTAATATTACCTGCCAGAACTTCTACACCCTCAACTTTAACCTTTACACCATGCCCGGAAATTTCTTCATAGTTTTCGATTTTGCTCTTATCAATTTCTTTTTCATAGAATTTTGAAATTGAAACAGCAATTGGATGGTTTGAGTAGCTCTCAGCATAAGAAGCATATTCGATTAGCTCTTCCTTGGAATAATTATTTTGAGGGCGTATCTCAGTCACATCAAATACACCTTTTGTCAAGGTGCCGGTTTTATCAAAGATAACTGTCTCCACATTATTTAAGGCTTCAAGGTAGTTGCTTCCTTTCACCAGCACACCACTTCGGGATGCCCCACCAATTCCACCAAAAAAACCGAGGGGAATAGATACCACTAGTGCACAAGGGCATGAGATTACTAAAAATACTAATGCCCTATAAATCCAGTCAGAAAATGTCGCTCCAGAAACAACAAGGGGAGGTACAATTGCAAGGAAAACGGCTATAAATACAACGATTGGCGTATAGTACCTGGCAAACTTTGTTATAAAATTTTCGGTGGGTGCTTTTCTGCTGCTTGCATTTTGAACCAACTCCAGTATTTTCGCTACGGTTGACTCACCAAATTCTTTAGTAACCTCAATAGTTAGAAAACCATTTTTATTAATAAAACCGCTTAATATCTCATCGCCAGCTTCGATTTCTCTAGGTAGTGACTCACCTGTCAAAGCAGATGTATCAACCATTGAGCTTCCTTTTGTAACATTACCATCCAGTGGAACTTTTTCGCCTGGTTTGACGACAATAAAATCACCAATGCTTATATCTTCAGGAGATACCTTTTTTATATCATCTCCGACTTTAAGATTAGCAAAGTCTGGTCTTATATCCATCAGTGCACTTATTGACCTCCTAGAACGATTTACAGCAAGTTCTTGGAAAAACTCCCCTACCTGGAAGAATAGCATAACAGCGACGCCTTCAGGGTATTCTCCGATAAAAAATGCACCAATTGTAGCAATACTCATAAGGAAATTTTCATCAAACACTTGCCCCCTCATGATATTCTTTATAGCCTTGAGTACAATCCTCCCTCCGGATATGGTATAGCTTATCAAGAATACGGTAAGTTCCATCCAGTTTGGTAGATTTAATGCTAACCCCGCAGCAAAGAACGCACCGCTTATACCAAGCCTTATTATTTCTTTTTTATTGCTACCGTCCTTATCATTGTGGCTATTTTTTACTTTTTTATTGGTACTCTCCTCAGTAGGGATAATTTTGATGTCCGGCTCGATTTTTTTTACGATAGCCGTAGCTTTTTTAACAATCCCATTTAAATCCTGCTTGTGATTGGCTTTAATGGTCAAATTTTGAGATACAAAATCCACTGTTGCACTCTTTACGCCTGAAAGATTAGTGATTTCTAGTTCGATTTTAGCCGCACAGTTTGCACACCCTAAACCTCTAAGTGTAAATGTCTTTATATGATTTTTATGGTTTCTTTTCTTTTTAACGATAACATCAGGCTCATACTTGTTTACGATAGAATTAATTTGGGCGATTATGCCATCAGTCTCCTGATCATTTTCAGTTTCGATGGTAAGTGTCTTTGTTAAAAAATTAATGGAGGTATTTACTCCAGCAATTTGGTTGGCCTCAAATTCAATTTTAGCTGAACAATTGGCACAGTCTAAACCTTCCAAAATCAATTCATTCTTAATTTTATATTTCACAGCAGTTTCTCCCTTTGTCATCTGAACACTTGAGCAGTGATTCAAGTGTTTATTTTATGTTAGTCATAAAAATATTTTTGTCAACTACTTAACATAACCCACTGCGTTGAGAGCCTCTGCCCGGCGTTCAGTCTCTCGGAACTTAGCATATTTCATTTGGCTACTCATCCAGACCTCGCTACCGGTTAAATTTTAATCATATATATTTATAAGCACCGGTTAAATTTTAACCTTTTAATAGGCTTTTCTAAAGCGTTCTGTATCGAAAAAGCACATTTTTCAACAATAAATATTATGATTACAAAGTGTTACGAGTCTCACATTTCTATTGGCACACCCGTTGCAATCCATAGAAACCAGACAGCGAAAGCGTTTTATTAACATGAATTTAAAGGAGTTTATTATGAAAAAAGCAATTACAGCAGTCGCAGCCACCTTGATCGTCGGATTTTTTGCAGCCAGCGCATATGCCTGGGGATGTGGCTACGGTTACGGCGGCGGTATGTATGGAAATGGCTATAGCCAGTCCGGATACAACAATGGGGCGTACCAAACATTTATAAATGATACCCAGGCAC
>JAHJLV010000025.1 GCA_018821535.1 Pseudomonadota bacterium
AATTGCTTTGTGGAGTAAAGTGGATGGTAGAAACATAAACGGGGAATATTTGATAAATATACCGTTTTTTTACGGTGAACAGGTTTGGGACAAAGCGTTTTTATCTATTTTTATCTATAAGAGGGTGTATCGGGGAAAAGCCGGGGGGAAAAGTGGAGGGTTAAAATCTCAGGGCACTGGCAATGGTGTTTCGGGTGTTTTTGATAATGGAATCTAATTCATCAATGTCATGATCAGAAATATCAACGGGAGGGTGAACGGTAATATGGATGGTTCCCGGAATCAGATCAAGGGAATCCGACGGCAGAAAATCAATGGAATTTTCAATGGTGATCGGCAGAATGGGCAGGTCAATTTCCTTTGCAAACCGGAACGCCCCTTTTTTAAAAGGCAGAAGCTTTCCATCCCGGGTTCGTGTCCCTTCGGCAAAAAAGAGGACACTGGCATTTTTGGCTAATTTGGTCTTGGCCTCCTGAATGGATTTTATGGCCGCAGCAGAGTTCCGCCTGTCCACATAGATGCATCCCAACTGGTGACAGCCAAACCCGAAAATGGGAATTTTTTCCAGTTCTTTTTTCATGATCCATTTGATCTTTAATCCAAGATAGCCCTGGAGGATAGGGATATCTGCCATGCTCTGATGGTTTGCCACAATGATATAGGATTGATCCGGGTCGTAATTTTCTTTGCCTTTGATATTGATAAAAAAAGGAACCACAGCACAGCACAGTCTTGCCCAGATCACTGCAATGGCATTTACGGCAAGGCCCTGATGGAAAACAAGGCCTGCTGCAATGCACACAGATGCCATGAACATTGTGAGAATAAAGATAAAAGGGATCACAATGAGCCATTTATACGGCTGGTATGCTATCTTTAAATACGGGTTCACTCTTTGGTATCTTCTGGCGTATATATTCCTAAAAGTTTTTCAATGCTGGTAATAATCTGTTTTTCATTGTGTCTGCTCAAAACAAAAACATATTTGTTCATGGATGACACGCCAATAAATTTCTTATCCGTGCTATCCTTATATAAGGTGAGTTCATGATCAACCGTTCCTTTAAGACTTACCCGGTAAAAGGGCAGCGCCTGTTCCTTTAAATTTTCAATCCGGGTATCATCAGAATAGGTTTCGCAGCGCAGATCACTTAATACAGACAACAGTGCTGCAACAGTATCTATATCTGCCTGGGTATCATCCTCGAAATTCCAGGAAATGATGTCCTGTTTTTTATCATTTTGTTTCTGGGTCATCATAAGGGTTTCGGATAAATTATCTTTTGCCACGGTGAACTGTTTGATGGCCGATTTATTAAAGGTCAGGACGTTTTTATCCCTGAACGCCTCAACCTCTTTATCAAAATCAGATCTTAAACTGCCTGCGGCATGGTAAATATTTTTATCCTCGGATAATTTAACAAAGGTGTGGTTGAACGTGGGGGCAGTTTTTCCGAGCACAACACCAAAAACCACATCTTTTCCTTTTAAATACTGTATTTGAATGCCCTGTTTTTTATCAAGCTCATACCGGTTGAGATCTCCTTTTTCAGAAACCAGGGTGGTAAGCTGAAAGGATTTGTAAACATTCAGCAGGGTGTCAACCTGAAAGGTATCCGCAGGATAGGCCGTGTCTGTCAAGGTCCAGTTTTTATCTGTTTTAGAAAATGAAATCTGTTGTTCATCCTTTATAATATCAATCCCGGTGATTTCCTTGGTATCTATTTTCTGTATCCGGGGCAGTGAATAATGATCCCGGTTTTCTTTGTGAACAAAAAGATATACACCCAGTATCAGGATAACTCCAGTCAGTATCAGATATTCTTTTTTCATTCTTCTATCCTTTTTTATCCTTTAAAACGGTTGGCAATTTTCTTTTTCCGGGAGGTTCGTTTTGCAAGAACCCCAAGTCCGAAAAGAATCACAAGCACAGGCAGACCAATAATATTGAATGTCTTGATGATGTTCTTCAAAAAGGGCGTGGTTTCTGCAATGGGATTATACTGCTGCTGCTTGCTGCGAAGCTGGGCAATATCATCTTTGCCGTTGAGATGGTCAATGACATTTAAAATAAACGTGGTATTGGTTGTCTGACCCTGGGGGTCCAGCATATTGTCCTGCAGCATCTGGGAGCTGGACAGAACAAAAATCTTGGCGGGTTTTGATGTTTCCAGTATTCTGGTTTCCAACAGTTTATCTTCCAGAAGGCTGTCTTCCGGAAGGGCTTTGGGGGCATCTTCCTCATCATCCATTTCTTCTTCGGCTATCTGTTTTTGCGGAATGGGTTTTCCTTTAAAATAACTGGTAAACTCTCCTGACAGAAGGTATGCCAGATCATAGGACTGCATGTTTTCAGTTTCTGCAGGGGGGGTGATGTATTGCGGGGTCAGGTTGATCATCCCTTCCATGAGCCAGGAATCTTTGGAGGAGGACAAAAGTTTTGTTGCCGTGATTTTTTCCGTGTTGATATTTTCAGGTACAAGCGTCACCGGTGCCGCCTGCATGGCATACAATTCTTTTATATTGTTCATGAAGGCAGGCGTTTGATTGATATTGTCCTCTTTGATGTGGGGAATAAAATACAGGATTTGCTCTTTCGGCCCCCGGCTTCTGGGATCTCTGTGCACGTAGGCCTGTTTGTCCAGAATATATGCTTTTTGAATTTCCACGCCATAATGGTTGAACAGTTTTTCAAGTCCTGTGTCTATGGGTACAAATTGCGGCGGCATCCCCATATTGCCCTGCTGGGAGCTGTTTTCATTAAATGCGTCTGTGATATAGGCGATATTGGTGCCTTTCATGAGTGCCTGGTCAATCTGGAACAGTTCATAATCGGAAAATTTTTCAGTGGGCCGGGTGATCATCAGGCAGCTCATTCCGTCCGGAATCCTGAAATCCTTCAGGTCTACGGGTTTGATGGCGTACCGTTTTGATATCAGTGCGTTCAATGTCTGCATGCCGCCGGCAGGCCGGCCCTGCATCATGGCCATCTGGTCCGGGACAAGGGAATGGGCGCCGAACCCTGCCAGAAAACCGATTTCCATATTGATGCCGATCAGTTTTTCAATCACTGAATTTACCTGCTCTTCCAGATCTGACGGATCAGCCATCTGATATACAATGGTTTGAAAAAGCGGATGTTTTGCCGAACTGATCAGGGGGATGGTGGTGGTCTGATCCTTATACCGGATCAGGATTTCAGCAGCACCCTGCCCGGCTGTGATCTGTTCCTGCGGAAAATCAGGCCAGGTTAATGGGGTGATGTTATATTTTGTTTCGATCTCTTTGAGTTGTTCTCTGTCTGACATATCAATATGATTGAATTCAATCACGCCCAGACTTTTATGATTGAGGTCCTCAATGGTTTCCTGGATTTTTTTGCCCATCATTGGCAGCTGATCCAGTCCGATCAAAGGGGCGATTGTATTTAAAGAAGCGGATAAATACATATCCACATGAACTTTTTCTTTGAGATTCAGCAGGGCGCTGATTTTGCTGTTCATTTTCTGGATAGCCGTGGTCAAATAGTATTCCAGATTATTTGTCGAGGTGATGGCACCGAACCGTTCAACCAGGTCGCCATTGATGATCACAAGCCCCATATAGGCATTCTTGAATTTGATTTCATCATTTTCCATGATTTGAATCTGGACCGGCTGGATGCCGTAATCTTCAGCCATTTTACGGTTTTCATCAGCGGTTTGTGTTGAGGTGCCTTCGTCCGGAGTGACATCATAGAAAAAATAATTAAAATATTTTCCGCCCTGGGCTGCATATTCTTCCAGAAGATCCCGCAGGTATCGCTCGGTGTTGTTGTGGGGGGCGGGCAGGTTCTTTGAAAAAAAGACTTTAATGGTCAATGGTTCAGATAAGGTTCTGGCAACAGTCTTGCTGGCATCAGACAGCGAGTAGATTTTATCCCGGGTTAAATCAAGCCTGAAAAACAGGGTGATGCCGACAATATTTATCAGGACAATAACAATACTGTATATGAAGAATTTTAAGTATTTTTCTTTGAGTGAAAAGTTTCCCATTGTTGCTCCTTAGTTCTTTTCATGCATGACAATATAGGTTGAGAAAATAAAGATGAAGATCACACTGATAAAATACAGGATATCCCTTGAATCAATGATGCCTTTGGCAATGTTTGAAAAATGGGCGTCTGCACCGATATATTGAATGATGGATATGATGTTTGCGGGCATAAAAAACAAAAGCTTGTCAATAATGGTCAGCGTGAAACATAAAGAACAGCCGATAATAAAGGCAATGATCTGGTTGCGGGTCAGGGCGGATGCAAACAGGCCCAGAGAACAATATGCCCCTGCAAGGAGTACGGCACCGATATAGCCGCCAATGACAGGGCCTTTGTCCAGTTCACCCACAAACGATATAAATAACGGATAGGACAGTGTGGGAATCAGAAGAGACGCGGTAAACAGTGTGGCAGCAAAGAATTTGCCAAGCGCAATGTCGGTAAAAGATACAGGCATGGTCAAAAGAACCTCATATGATCCCACATTCTTTTCTTCGGAAAACAGCCGCATGGTAATGGCTGGAATGATAAAGGAAAAAGTGATGGGGAGCAGGCCGAAAAAGTCTCTTAAATCCGCTCTTTCATATAGAAAAAATGTGGAAAAGAAAAACCATCCGCTGACAATCAGAAAAATGGATATCACGATATATGCAATGGGTGAAATGAAATAATCTTTAAATTCTTTGGTGGCGATGGTGATGATCTGTTTCATGATGTTTATGCATCCTCCCGGGTCAGGTTACGGAATATTTTTTCAAGGGCCTGGGATTCTTTAGCCAGTTGGAGAATAATCCAGTCGGTTTCTTTTATTTTCAGGTATATCTGGGATCGCAGATCCCGGTTGTCCGGAGTGGACAGCTCAAAGCAGACAACACCGTCTTCCGGCGGTGCAATATCTTTAATTTCAAGGCCCGGGTCAATAGTGGAAAGCCGTTCAAACACCTGGTCTCTGCTTGCCCCTGAAACAGTCAGTTTTATTACAGCGCCCTGGGTAACACTTTGTGTAAGCTTTGCAGTTGTATCATCTGCCACCACCCGGCCGTTATTGATAATGGCGATTCTGTCGCAGGTGGCTTCGGCTTCACTCAGGATATGGGTGGAAAAGATTATGGTTTTTTCTTTTCCAATGCGTTTGATGATATCCCTGATTTCAGCAATCTGGTTGGGATCAAGGCCGGATGTGGGTTCATCCAGAATTAAAATTTCAGGATCGGTCATCATGGCATGGGCAATGCCCACGCGCTGTTTCAAACCTTTTGAAAGATTGCCGATGGGTTTGGCCATGATGTCGGAAAGACCGCACAGATCGGACAATTGCAGCAGCCGGTCATAGCGTTTTTCCTTGTCATCAATGCCTTTGATTTTGGCCACATAATTCAGATAATCATATACAAGCATGCTATGGTAAAGCGGGGCGGATTCCGGAAGGTATCCGATCAGGGATTTAATCTTGATCGCATCTTCAGGCATGTGCATCTCTTTGATTTTGATGGTGCCTGAGGTGGGCCTGAAATATCCGGTCAGCATTCTCAACGTGGTTGTTTTTCCGGCGCCGTTCGGTCCCAAAAGCCCCAGAATTTCACCTTTATGTATTGTCATGCTGATTCCGTCCACCGCACAAAAGTCGTTGTAATACTTTGTCAGCTTTTGAACTTCAATCAAGGTTTTCTCCTTAATAATTGATACAGGTTATCGGTTGTTTTCAATACGCTTCCAAAACTTTGCTTTTTTCCAGAAAATCCATGAGCTCTTCCTTTGTTTTCTGGGCAGCATAAACTGTTTTTGCCATCTGTCTGCAGAACGGATCATCCGTGCCCAGAATCCCTGCCGCTTTCTTATAGGTTTTTTTTAATTGCTCAAGGTCGGCGGATACATCCTTGAGCAGGAGTTTGCGCTCAATATGGCGCAGTTTTTCTGCCGTGATAATGGATTCCAGCTTCTGGATGGAGTATTCCACCAGTGCATCTCTGGGCGTGCCGTGTTCCTGGGAAATACTGCCCAAAGCATCAATGGTTTTGCGGCTTAATACAAAGGTTTTCTGTATTCTGGGGATCTTTTTGAACTGCTGGATACGAATGGTTCTGGCCAGACTGTCCAGGGCATCAAGATCTTCAATAATATGATCGAAAAGAGACTTTTGTTTTATTCCCATGTGAATGGCAACAAGCCCGATGGCATCAATGGCTTTCTGGGAAAGTTTGAATGTTGCCCGGACAGATTGTTTTCCCCTCAAGTCAAACATGGTTGTATCCGGGGATGGGTCATCTGTCTTTGACATGCCGGTCTCCTTTTGTACAGGGGGCGTATTATTAATTTATTTGCATTATAAATAGTAATGAATCATTAATTTATGTGCAAGTCTACAATAAAATAATTCGATGATCAATGAAAAATATGAAAAGATGACCATAAAATAATCTTCAGGCCCTGTGCCATCGTGTGCATTTTTTTCAGCCTGAAATATCCCTTTGATCCGGATGTGTTCTATCTATGAAAACAGTCGCCATAGATAATTTTCCGGGTTTCTCCGTTGCCAGTTTCAATGATCAGTGCGCCGGAGTCCTCTACATCCACGGCAAGCCCCTCATGCATTTCTCCAAGGGTTTCAATCCGGACATGGGTTCCAATAGTGGAGGTCTGTTTTTTCCACTGGTTGATAATTTGGGAACAATCAATGTTGCGGGTTTGACGTTCAAAGGTGTCAAGAAAATGTTCCAGAATCAGTTTGCGGGACACTTCTTTTCCCAGGGCGGTTTTTAAAGAAATTGCCCTGGGTTCGTCTTTTTCAGGACAATTGTTCACATTGATGCCAATGCCGATATTGATAAATTCAACCATATCCCCCCGGGTTTCCATTTCAGAAAGCAGGCCGGAAAGTTTTTTCCCGTTTAATAACAGATCATTGGGCCATTTTACGCTGACATCGGCATTGAACAGTTCTTTTAAGGATGTTGAAAGACTCAGGGATGCGGCAAAATTATAGATATAGGCCAATGGCGGCGGAAGCGGCCCTGGTTTTAAAATCAGGGTGAACCATAAACCGCCTTTTGAAGAAAACCATTTGCGGTTCAATCGTCCCCTGCCCAGGGTCTGGTGTTCGGCAATGACAACGCTTAAATGGGAAGCGTCGGCTTTTGCAAGCCTGCGGGCTTCATCCATGGTGGATTCAAGCTGTTGAAAATGAAAGATCTTTTCTTTGTATTCTTTTTTAAAGCAGAAGGGCATCAGAAGATCATCCGGGTTGGAAAGGGTATAGCCCTTGGGCCCGGATTGAATATCAATGCCGCTTTCCTTTAATGCCTGGATATGTTTCCATATCGCCACTCTGGAAATGTTCAGCAGAGAACTGAGTTTCACTCCAGACACCGGCGTGTCCTTGGCCTGCCATAAAAATTCCAGAATCTGCTGTTTTACGTTTTCACTATTCATATATTTTTTCATCCGGCGCAAAAGCTTCGGCAGCATCGTTTTCACTTTCACGTTCACTGCCTTTTTGCTTTCTCTCCAGGTATTCTTTGTACCATTCACTGGCAATAATCATGGACATCACCTCATTGCTGCCGGTCCAGATCGAAGCCAGTCTTAAGTCTCTGAAGATTCTTTCAACAGGATAAATCGTGGTATAGCCGATACCGCCCATGACCTGCATGGCATTATGGGACACTTTCTGACAGGCTTCGGTTACAAATTTCTTTGTTTCAGAAATCAGGCGGCGGACCCTGTCTTTTGATTCACCACTGTCCACTGCCCTGGATGTGGTGTAAATCATGCTTCGGCATGCATCCAGAAGCATGGCAGCTTCTGCGATCTGAAAACTGACGCCCTGATAGGTATTGATGGTTTTGCCAAAGGCCTTGCGCCGGGTGGTGTATCCTGTGGCCACATCCAGTGCCGGTCGCGCCGCCCCGATGGTCATGGCTGCGGTTCCCAGCCGCTCCGGGATCATCATGGTATTGAATACGGCATAGGCATTGTTGATTTTTCCAATCACATTTTCTTTGGGAACTTTGGCATCCTTAAAGACAATTCTGGCAGCTCCGCCACCCCGGGAACCCATCAGGCCGTAAAGATATTCAACATGAACTCCGGGCCCTTTGTCGATAATCAGACAGGTCAGGGCTTTATGGGGCTGGGCCACGGGATCGGTTTTGACATAGACCAGAAAATAATCTGCGCCTTCTCCGCCCACAATAAAGCGTTTCTGGCCATTCACCACAAAATGGTCGCCTTTATCCTCGGCAATGGTGCTGGTGCCGAAAAAATCCGATCCGCCCCGGGGTTCGGTCAGGCATTCTGCTGCAAAGATCTCTCCTTTAAGCAGGGGTTTTACGTATTTTTCTTTTTGCTCATCCGTACCGTGGAGAATAATGGCATCACAGACCAGTTCAGCCCCTACGCCGAACACACAGGCAACAATATAACCCAGAACCCCGATTTCTTCCATGACAATACTGGTGCTGACCCAGTCCAGACCCCGGCCGCCCCATTTTACCGGATACCGGCATCCCATCAGGTTTCGTTTCCCCGCTTCCTGTAAAAATTCTTTGGGAAACTGGATCTTGTCCTGATCCATATCCAACAGAAGCTGACGCGGAACAGATTTCACCAGCGCTCTGGCTTCATCCCTGATTTTAAGTGTTTCCGGTGACAATAAAAAGTCGTACATGGCTCCCCCCTGTTTATCAGTCTTTTTGTTTAATTTAGATACCGTATTTTTGCAGGAAAATAAAGCCCTGTTACCTGTTCCCGCCCCTTGTGGTTTCGTCCGGCAGAACCTGTAACAACCGCTCCATATGCTCCGCAAGATCATTCCAACCGGGACTTGCTCATCAGCCATCCTGCAGAGTCCCTCTTCTTTTGACTTTTCATGTGCGAACAGCTGATTTTATTGGCATTGACATTTCACTGGGATTTAAATATGGGTTGATTTGTATATTTGAAAAATTAGTAATTACGTTGCAGTTTATGAAAATCCGCGCCCCAAGAAGCCCGTCGTCCATGGCGGGCTAAGAGAAGGAAAAAATTGAGGAAAAGGAATGAATAAAAAAGATCTGTCAGAAAGAGATATCATTACTCAGTTTATTATGCCTGCTATAAAGAAGGCTGGGTGGAATATTGAAAAACAAGTTCGTGAAGAAGTCTATTTTACTGATGGTCGAATTTATGTAAAAGGCAATAAAACTGCTCGTGGTGAAAGAAAGTTTGCAGACATAATTCTCTACCACAAACCCAATATCCCAATTGCAATAATCGAAGCCAAAGATAACAAGCACACTATTGGTGCAGGCTTACAGCAAGGTCTTGGTTATGCTGAAATTCTTGACATTCCAGTTGTTTTTAGTTCAAACGGAGATGGCTTTTTAGAGCATGATCGATCAGGCTATTCTTCAAAAATTGAAAAAAGTCTTGATTTAGATAATTTCCCTTCGCCACAGGAGCTTTGGGAAAAATACAAACGCTTTAAAGGGATTACAAGCAAAGAACAAGAAGATATTTCATCCTTTGATTATTTCTTTGATGGTTCTGGCAGAAAACCAAGATATTATCAGCAAATTGCAGTCAACAGAACAGTTGAAGCAATTGCAAAAGGCCAGGACCGGATATTACTGGTAATGGCGACTGGTACAGGCAAGACCTACACGGCTTTTCAAATTATCTACCGCCTTTGGAAAAGCGGTACAAAGAAACGAATCCTGTTTCTTGCGGATAGAAACGCCCTTTTAGATCAAACAAAACGAGGTGATTTTAAGCATTTTAAAGATAAAATGACTGTCATCCGTAAGAAGGTTATTGACAAAGCTTTTGAAATTTATCTGGCTCTTTATCAGGGGTTAACCAATTATGATGAAGACAAAGATGCTTACAAAGAATTTAGCCCGAATTTTTTTGATCTAATTGTTATTGATGAGTGCCATAGAGGAAGCGCAGCTGAAGACAGTGCCTGGCGAAGTATTTTGGAATATTTTTCTACAGCTACTCATATTGGTTTAACTGCTACACCAAAAGAAACAAATGAAGTATCGAATATTGAATATTTTGGTGAACCTCTCTATACCTATTCATTAAAACAAGGAATTGATGATGGTTTTCTCGCTCCGTATAAGGTTTTAAGAATTGGATTGAATGTTGACCTTGAAGGGTGGCGCCCGGATTCTACAGTTCGAGATAGCGGAGGCAATCCGGTTGAAGACCGAATTTATAATACAAAGGATTATGATAAAAATCTTGTTATTGATGAACGAACAAAGCAAATTGCCGGCAGGGTTGCGGAATTTCTTGCAAAAACAAATCCCCTGGATAAAACTATAATTTTTTGTATAGATATAGAACACGCGGAGCGGATGCGTCAGGCTCTTGTGAATGCCTCTCCTGAAGAAGCTCGGAAATCAAGTAAATATGTCATGCGTATCACTGGCGATGAGCAAACAGGAAAAAGAGAACTTGATAATTTCATTAATCCTGAAGAAATTTATCCTGTAATAGCAACGACTTCAAAACTTATGACAACAGGTGTAGATGCCCAGACCTGTAAACTGATTGTTTTAGAGTCCAATATTGGTTCAATGACGGAATTTAAGCAGATTATAGGGCGTGGTACACGAATCAACGAAGAATACGGCAAACAGTTTTTCACCATTATGGATTTCAGAAATGTAACAGATAAATTTGCTGATCCTGCCTTTGATGGTGATCCGGTACGGGTAAAAGAGATCAAAGAAGATGAAGAGCTTACCAATGAAGATGTTTTCCCTGAAGAGGAAGTTGTAATAGATGATGTAACCGGTGAAGAGATAGTATTTGATGATGGTGAGAAAGACTATCCTGAAACACCGGAAATCATCAACGGTGGCGATATCGTTGCAGAGCCACAAAATAAAATCTATGTTGCCGGGGTTGATGTTTCCATTTTGAATGAGCGTGTTCAACACCTCGATGCAAATGGTAAGTTGATAATAGAAAGCTTGAAGGATTATACCAAAAAGGGACTGTTGAAAGAATTCCGCAGTCTCGAAGAGTTTTTAAGCAAATGGAACAGTGCTGAAAAGAAAAAATCGATCATTGAAGAGTTGGAATCTCATGGGATTATCCTTGAGAACCTGATGGAAGAAGTCAAAAAAGACCTCGATGCCTTTGATCTTATCTGCCACATCGCCTGGGATATGCCTGCATTAACCAGACGGGAACGGGCAGAACAGGTAAAGAAGAGGAACTATTTTACCAAATATGGTGACAAAGCAAGGGATGTCTTGAATGCGCTGTTGGATAAATACGCCAGCGAAGGCATTGAGAATATAGAAGAATTATCTGTTTTGAAAGTTGCCCCCTTTAATAATCTGGGTACACCGGCAGAGATAATCAAATTGTTTGGCAATAAGGAAAATTACCTCAAGGCCATACGAGAACTTGAACAGGAACTTTACAAGGTGGCAGCATAAATGAAAAACATTGGCAATATTATCAAGACGTTGCAGAACATCATGAGGAAAGACCAGGGTGTTTCCGGTGATGCCCAGAGAATTGAACAGCTGGGCTGGATGATCACCCTGAAAATTATTGATGACAAAGATACAGAACTTGAACTGATTCAGGATAATTACACTTCCCCAATACCCTCAGAACTGCAATGGCGTAATTGGGCGGCAAACAGCGAAGGCATTACAGGCGATGCTTTAAAGGAATTTGTGGATCAAAAACTCTTTCCCGGACTTAAAAATCTGGATATTTCCAGTGGCAATAAACGGGCAGTAATTATCAGAGAGATTTTTGAAGGTACCAACAACTACATGAAAAACGGTACCATCATCAGGCAGGTGATAAACCAGTTAAACCAGATTGATTTTAATGTTTCAGAAGACCGTCATATGTTTGGTGATATTTACGAAAGTATTCTCAGAGACCTGCAAAGTGCGGGAAATTATGGTGAGTTCTATACACCTCGTGCCATTACCGAGTTTATGACCGATATCATCAATCCCCGTTTGGGTGAAAAGGTACTTGATCCTGCCTGTGGAACCGGAGGATTTTTGACCTGTGCCATTGAGAATATCCGCAAGCAGGATGTAAAAGGTGTTGAAGATTTACAAACGCTGGAAGCCACTGTTCACGGCAAAGAGTTCAAACCGCTTCCTTTTATGCTTTGCGTGACCAATCTTATTTTGCATGATATTGAAGTGCCCAATGTGGATTATACCGACAGTTTGAACCGTGAATATACTTCTATCGGGAAAAAAGAGCGAGTTGATGTCATTCTGGCAAATCCGCCCTTTGGGGCTTCGGTCGCTGATGGAGTGCAGACCAATTTTCCCTTGAATTATAGAACCACAGAAAGTGCCGATCTTTTTTTGCTGTTGATGATTCGCTATTTGAAAGATGGTGGTCGTGCTGCAATTGTTCTGCCTGATGGGTCACTCACTGGCGATGGTGTAAAATCCCGAATCCGTCAGTACTGGCTGGAAAACTGTAATCTGCACACCGTTGTACGACTTCCCAATTCAGTTTTTCAACCCTATGCAAGTGTGGCAACCAATCTTCTGTTCTTCACCAAGGGTGAACCGACAAAAGAAATCTGGTATTGGGAGCATAAACTTCCCGAAGGCGTTAAATCTTATTCCAAAACCAAACCGATTCAGAAAAGTGAATTTGATGGTTTGAAAAAGTGGTGGAATAAACGTAAGGCAAGTGATCAGGCTTGGAAAGTTCCTATTAAGACTCTGGAAGAAAATGGATTCAATCTGGATATAAAGAATCCGCATATTGCAGAAGAAGAGCATACCTATTCAAGCAAAGAACTGCTGTCCATGCTTCATGATTCGTTCAGGAAGAGTGATGAGATATTAGTCAAACTCAAGAAGGAGTTAAACTAATGCATTCATGGAGGAAAGTCAAACTCGGAGATCTCCTTTTGCGATCTAAAATTCCTATTGCTATAGAAGATAAAGAGACCTATAGTCGTGTCACAATAAGAACGAAACATCAGGGTGTATCAAAAAGAGAAGATGAAGTTGGAAAGAAAATTGGTACTAAAAAACAATTTTTGTTAAAAAGCGGGCAATTTGTGATGTCCAAAATTGATGCACGGTATGGTGCATTTGGTATTGCAGATCAAGATGTCCATGATGCTATAATAACTGGAAACTTTTGGGCATATGATATTAACCAAGAATTAACAACCGTTGAGTGGATTGAAAGATATACAAATTCTTCTAGTTTTTATGACCTATGTGAAAGAGCAAGCAGTGGTATAACTCATAGAAAATATTTAGATGAAAAAGTTTTTATAGCGCATGAACTATATATTCCACCGAAAGAAGATCAATCGAATATTTTACTCAAGTTAGAGAAAGAGCAGAATTCTCTTAATGAATTAGCTACGGAAAACCAAAACCAATCTTCCTACCTCACCAAACTACGTCAAGCAATTTTACAGGAAGCCATTGAAGGCAAATTGACTGCTGACTGGAGAAAAGAGAATCCTGTCCGCAAGGGTGATCTTGATTTTGATGCGGGAGCTTTGCTGGAAAAGATAAAAGCTGAAAAAGAGAAGCTGTTTAAAGAAGGGAAAATCAAGAAAGAAAAATTCCAAGAATCGATATTAGAGCATGAACTGGAAATTCCTAGTGCTTGGACTTTGCCAATGCTTGGAGAAATTTCAAAACAAATTACTGATGGGACTCACCAGACACCAACATATACTACTGCGGGCGAAATTTTTCTATCAGCTCAAAATGTCAAACCGTTTAGGTTTATGCCTGAAAATTACAAACTTATATCAGAGAAGGCTTTCCACGAGTATCGAAAAAATAAAATTCCTGAAATAGGGGATTTATTAATAGGTCGAGTCGGTGCAGGTATTGGCGAAACAGCTGTGATTGATAGGGAAATTGATTTTGCATTCTATGTAAGTTTAGGTATGGTTAAAACATTTAAGGAATTGACGATACCTGATTATCTATCAATTGTTAGTAATTCGCCATATGGCGTAAGATACTCAAAGGGTAACATTTCCAGTGGAGGGGTTTCGGCAGGTAATTATAACTTAGGTCGAATAAGGTCATTAAAAGTACCGTTACCTTCACTCGCTGAACAACAAACAATAGTCGATCGTGTAGAAAAACTTCTTTCCATGGTTGATGAACTGGAAAAACAGGTTTCCGAGCGCGAAGAGCAGTCAGAACAGTTAATGCAGGCGGTTTTACGGGAAGCGTTTGAGGGAGGCAAGTGTGATTAAGAAAATTAAAACAATTAACAATCTTGCCGTATTCAGCGCTTTTGAATGGGACAAATCGGTACTTGATGCTAAAAACAAAGTTTTAGAGTTCAAAAAAAATAATATTATCTATGGTCGCAATTACTCAGGCAAAACAACATTGTCCAGAATTATTCGGGCAATGGAAACCGGTACTATTTCTGACAAATATATATCACCGTCTTTCAATGTCGAAATTGAAGATGGAGCAGATGTAACCCTACAAAACCTCAAATCACATGGAAAAACAATCCGTGTTTTCAATGAAGATTTTGTTAGGGAAAATTTAAAGTTTATTATTAACCCCGAAGAGCATATTGAATCATTTGCCATCCTTGGAGATGACAATAACAAAATTGAGGAAGAGATTGCAAATCTTGAGTTTAAACTTGGCAGCAATGAAGAAGAGAATGAAACGGGTTTTTACAAAGAGTACAAACAGCTTGCCAAAGAATTTTCTACCTTAAAAAGAAACTATTCTACAGCAGAATCAAACCTTGGAAACAAACTAAATAACAAAGCGACTGATAAAAAAATTGGAATAAGATATCAATCATCACGTTTTGGTGATCAGAATTACAACATCACAAAACTCCGCAGTGATATTGACGCTGTGTTAGCAAAAGATTTTATACCGGCAGATGAATTGAAAGAGAAGGAACTCAGCAAGGTAATTGAGGAAAAACCATTGGACGATGTCCAGCCGAGTGAAAAGATAACTTTCGAACTTTCGGATCTCGTGTCACAAACCAAACCTCTGCTTGAAAAGAAAATTCTTGAATCAGGTAAAATCGAGAGTCTTTTAAAAGATGCCTTCATGAATCGCTGGGTTAAAGAGGGGTATGGTCTTCATAAAGATAGATCCAATACCTGCGGTTTTTGTGGGAATTCCATAACCGACAAGCGTTGGATAGAATTAAATAAGCACTTTGATGAAGAATCAGAAAAGCTTGAAAGATCAATTGATGACTTAATTCGCCGCATTGAAGAAGAAGTCAAATTCAAAGCGAATGCATTTAATATCAACACTAATCTTTTCTATTCAAAATTTCATGAGCAATGCAATCAGATTCAAGCAGAATACGATAAACTCATTAAAGTTTACATTAGTTCATTGGATTCTTTAAAGTCTCAGCTAAACGCCAGAAAAAATGATTTATTAAATGAAAGAGTATTTATTACAATTGACGAAAATTCAAGTGAATTGCTTGCTACTCTGGAAAAGTATGAAAAACTGAGGGGTGAAGCGAATTTATTTTCAAAACAGTTATCGACTGAAAAACAGAATGCACAAAAGCTCCTACGGTTAAAAGAGGTACATGATTTTGTATTAACGATAAAATATCAAGATGAACTTCAAACAATAGCCGACCTTAAGACAGAAAAAGATACAGCAAAAACAAAGCAGGATAATAAATGGCAAGCAATCGAATCTGTTAAGAGTGAGATAGACGCAAAAAAACGTCTGCTTAATGATGAAGAGAAAGGTGCAAAAAAAGTAAATGAGTATTTAAATAATTACTTCGGTCATAATTTTCTTTCACTTCGCGCCATTGAACAGTCCGATAGCTTTACTGGTAAAAAACAAATTAGATTTGAGATAGTTCGAGGTGATAAGAAAGCCCACCATCTTAGCGAAGGTGAATGTAGTTTAATTGCCTTCTGCTATTTTATGGCGAAACTTCATGATATTGAAACAAAAGGGGAAAAGGCAATAATTTGGATTGATGACCCAATTTCTAGCCTTGATGGTAACCATGTGTTCTTTATTTATTCATTAATTAATTCAGATATTGTTACACAAGGCAATTACGAACAGCTGTTTATCTCTACACATAATCTTGATTTTTTTAAGTACCTTAAAAGACTGCCAGGTACACAAACCACAAAAGAAACCAAAACGAAATACAGATATTTGGTTGTTCAACGAGAATCAAAAAACTCGTCGATTCATTTAATGCCAAAATATCTTTGCGACTATGTTACTGAATTTAACTTTCTGTTTGAGCAGATCTATAAATGTGCCACGATCTCAAGGGTCGACGATGACAATCACGGCTATTTCTATAATTTTGGCAACAATGCAAGAAAATTTCTTGAAGTATTTCTGTTTTATAAATTCCCAGATGGGGCGTCTGATGAAGAAAAATATAAAAGATTTTTCGGAACTGATTTAATACCTGCAATACTGGCTAATCGAATAAATAATGAATATTCTCATTTATGCGGGGTGCTTGAAAGAGGAGGATTGCCTATTGAAGTTCCAGAAATGAATGCAACTGCAAAATTAATTATCGATAGAATTAAAACATTGGACGAAGGACAGTATAATTCACTTTTAACCAGTATTGGTATTACCCCAGAGATAACTCCATGAATCAATCCGAAATTATCCTCTACAAAACCGAAGATGGCACGGTTAAAATAGACACCATATTCCAAAACGAAACCATCTGGTTGACACAAAAAAAGATAGCGGAACTCTTTGATGTCCAGAGACCGTCGATAACCAAGCACCTGAAAAATATCTTTGAAAGTAGAGAGCTGGATGAACAAGTGGTTAGTTCCATTTTGGAACATACCACTCAACACGGTGCTATTGAGGGTAAAACCCAGACAAAAGAGACCAAGTATTATAACCTTGATGCCATTATAGCCGTTGGCTACCGGGTAAACTCTAAACGGGCTACCCAGTTCAGAATCTGGGCAACGGCAATTCTGAAAGAGTATATCATCAAGGGTTTTGCCATGGATGATGAACGGCTGAAACAATCCGAACGGTGGGACTATTTTGATGAATGGCTTGAACGGATTCGGGATATCCGTGCTTCTGAAAAAAGATTTTACCAGAAAATCAGGGATATTTATACGACCGCAATTGATTACGACAAAACTTCTGAAGCTGCTCAGCTTTTCTTTAAAAAAGTACAGAATAAAATGCTCTGGGCCACTACCGGTAAAACCGCCGCAGAACTTATTGAATTGCGTAGTAACCCCGACAAACCAAACATGGGACTTACCGCATGGCGTGGTTCCATTGTCCGCAAATATGATGTTTCAATTGCCAAAAATTACCTGAATGAGGAAGAGATAAAGGATCTAAATGAAATCGTGACTATGTATCTCGATTATGCAGAAAGACAGGCCCGGAAAAGAAGAACGGTGTCTATGGCTGAATGGTCTGATAAACTTGATGCTTTTCTGGAGCATAATGAAGAAGAGCTGCTCACTCATGCAGGAACTGTAAAAGCGGAAGTAGCTAAAAAGATTGCCGAAGAGCGATATGAAGCCTTTGATAAAAAAAGAAAAATAGCTGAAGCAAAAAAAGCGGATGAAGAAGATTTGAAGGAACTGGAAGAAATGGAAAAAAGATTGCTCAATAATAAAGGCGGAAAAGACAAATAATGTTTTTGATCAGGAGAAGATGCTTGTAAAACAGTGGACGTTGTGTGTCGCCGTCTATATCATATGGTGTTATTCAAAAATCTCGACAAGCAGATTCAATAAGGAATCGATTATGGTAAGACTCATCAGTATCGCTTTGCAGCCTTCGCGAATCCCAAAATGTGAATTAGGGGAAAGTTGTGAACTTGATATGCGCGTATGGTTGACAGACATTGATCTGAATTTTCACGTAAATAATGCAAAATACCTCAGTTTGGCACAACTAGGCAGAGTTCATTATGCCAATCAAACGGGGATCTTGAAAAGTATGAAAAAATCGGGCATTGGGTTAGTCGTCGTGGGGGCGCATATTACCTATCACAAATCATTAGCCCTGTTTTCGAAGTATCGATTAGCCACAAGAATTGTCGGCTGGGATGACGATTGGTTCTATTTTGAGCAAAAATTCGAGCAATATGGAAAAGTAGCGACCCGAGTTTTAGTGAGAATGGTGTTTATGGAATCCGGCAAACGTATGCCCACGGCAAAAGCGGCCTTAAGACTTGGCTTGCCCAATATAGCCATGAAAGTTAATCCTGAAATTGCTGCTAAGTTAGACCCTGTCAAGACTTGACACACAATACACGTAGATGCCGCGGACTGCATTTGGGCCGGAAAAACTCGCTTCGCTCAGACAGTTCCGCCTCTTGCCGTTTCGTCCGGCAGAACCTGTAACAACCGCTCCATATGCTCCGCAAGATCATGCCAACCGGGACTGGCTCGTCACCCAGTCAATTCTTTGAAAATTGAACAGCCAGGTGCCTTGGCGTTACATTTCAATTGGTACAGTTCCATAACATCGTTTACAATTTTTCAAAAAATAACATGAGATGCATTTTCTGAAGCATTTTTTTGATAAAAATGATAGAGAATAAATTTAATGGGGCGAATACAAATTATTAACAATTTTTGAATTTGAAGAAATTTTATGCCCAACCGTGTGACAGAACTACATTCTATAATGCCAATTGCGAATATAGCCAGTGTATTAGCGCATGGCATTTTATCACATGATAATGCTATGAATTTACCCCATTCTGATGTATCCTTTGCCAAAATTCAGAGCAAGCGGGATAGCAAAGAAGTACCAAATGGATTAAAGCTCCACCAGTATGCTAATCTGTATTTTCATGCACGTAATCCGATGATGTATAAAAGGCAGGGGCAAATTAATGAACTTTGCGTTCTAAGTATATCAAATCAAGTGATAAATCTACCAGGAGTTGTCCTAACAGATCAAAATGCCGCTAGCGATTATGTCCGTTTTTTAGCACCAACCGAATACGATAAAATTAATTTTGACTGGGTTTATGCTGATGATTGGAGAGATTCTGACCAAATTATTCAATGGCGTAAGTCTTCGGCTAAATGTGCAGAAGTTTTAGTGCCTCACCGTGTCGAGACTTTTTATATTCAAAGAGCATACATAGTGAAGGAATCATTGAAAGAAAGTTTGTCTCTGCAAGGCTTTAAATGTGAAATTGTAGTTAATCCAAATCTTTTCTTCAGATAAGGAATTCTAAAATGATTAAAGTACTAATAGGAAATATTTTCGACAGCAACGCTCAAACCCTTGTCAATACAGTAAACTGCGTTGGTGTTATGGGGAAAGGAATTGCATTAGAATTTAAAAAACGATTCCCTGATATGATGAAAGATTACAAGACTCGCTGCACCACAAAAATGATACAACCTGGAGAACCTTATCTGTTTAGAGATTTGATAGGAACATCTATACTGAATTTTCCAACGAAAAATCATTGGCGTTCCCCTTCGAGGCTCGAAGACATAATTAAAGGTCTTTATATTTTTACCCAAAAATATAAAGATTGGGGGATCAAATCAATTGCGTTTCCCCCATTGGGCTGTGGAAATGGTGGTTTAGATTGGAAAATAGTTGGTCCACTAATGTACCAATCTTTTATTTCATTAGATATCTCTGTCGAAATATATGCACCATTTGGAACTTCACATGAATTGTTGAAGCCAGAATTTTTGGCTACTCAAAGAATTAGCCATAAAAAAATCAAAGGAGTCATGCATAAAAAACTCAAAGAAGAATGGGTTGCAATATTAGAGGTTTTAGATCGTTTATCAAAAGAAACATATGCACCGTATGTAGGTCGAACAGTTTTTCAAAAAATTTGCTATGTGATGACAGAACAGGGATTTGATACCGGATTTCAATTCAAGCAGGGCAGCTATGGCCCACATTCACAGGATGTAAAAGATGCTCTTATGGTTTTTGCCAATTCAAACCTTGCAATGGAACAAGAATTTGGGAGGATGACCCGTCTCTTTATTGGCTCTGAATACCCTTCTTTTCGCGAAAACTTTAAAGATTATCTGGATACAATGAAATCCAAAATTGATAAAACTGTTGATCTGTTTAGTCGTATTAAAGATACAAATCAAGCCGAAGAAGTTGCCACTGTTTTTTATTCTGCTCGGAAATTAAAAAAAGATAATGGAAAAGTCTCTGAACAAGATCTATTTGATTATATATTAAAATGGAAAAAAAAATGGGATAGCCCTGAAAAAAAACTCTCCGTAGCTTCTGCTATCCGTAATCTCGTAATGTTGAAATGGGTCTCTGTTCAATTTTCGGATGATTTAGTTGAAGACGATATTTTATTCATTTGAAAATTAATACTCTAAAAAACTCTACTAAACCTTGAACAAGTAAGATGCAGCGAAGTGAAGGATACGAATAATTTAATAGCGGGTGTGATGTGGCAAAGCTGACAGATGTTGTGATTATCGGAGCCGGGGCTTCCGGGCTGATGTGCGCGGCTGCGGCAGGGTATCGGGGCCGGAAGGTCTGCGTGATTGATCACAGCAGTTCTCCGGGCAAAAAGATCCTGATGTCCGGCGGCGGGCGGTGTAATTTTACCAACCGGATGGTCAGTGCTGATCAGTATCTGTGCAGCAACCCTCATTTTTGCAAATCTGCCTTGAGCCGGTTTACACCTGATGATTTTCTGGCACTGATCCAAAAATACGGTATAGCATTTCATGAGCGCGAGCATGGCCAGCTTTTCTGCAATGACAACGCCTCGGATATTCTGGATATGCTGGTCACTGAATGTGACCGGGCAGGGGTGGAGCGGATCATCAATGTGCCTGTGGAAAGTGTCCGGGCGGTCAGTCCGCAGGAAGGTGGTGATTCATCCCGGTTTCAGGTTAAAATTGCTGGAAGGACGATCAGGGCACAGTCTGTTGTGATTGCCACAGGCGGGGTATCGATTCCCGGTTCAGGGTCCAGTCCCTTTGGATACAAACTTGCAGAGCAGTTTGGAATACGGGTATTGTCGCCAAGACCCGGTCTTGTGCCATTTACGCTTGCCCGTGAGGATAAGGATCGTTTTTCCGGTCTTTCAGGGGTGTCCGTGGATGCAAGAATTTGTGTCGGGAAAATATCATTTACTGAAAAACTGCTCTTCACCCACAGAGGGCTGAGCGGGCCTGTGGTTCTTCAGATTTCTTCCTACTGGAATCCGGGAGAGATCATTACGATCAATTTTCTTCCACACACAGATATATTTGAAATTTTAAAATCAGAGCAGATGCAGTATCCCAAAAAACATGTTAAGTCTGTTCTGGTGCAAAACCTTCCCCGACGTCTGGTGGAAACACTTTTTAAACCGGATGTGACTGATCAGCCGGTCAGCGCTTTATCCCATGCGGTTTTCAGGCAGATTTCAGATGCGCTAACCGCCTGTGAAATCAAGCCCGGCGGAACAGAAGGGTACAGAACCGCCGAGGTGACCGTGGGCGGGGTTGACTGCAATGCCATCTCATCAAAAACCATGGAATCAAGGCAGGTTCCAGGGCTGTATTTTATTGGCGAGGTGCTGGATGTCACAGGCATGCTGGGCGGATATAATCTGCAGTGGGCATGGTCATCAGGATTTTGTGCAGGACAGCATGTGTGAAATATAAAATTAAGGATGGATCATGGTTGAAAAACAAATATTGGAAACTTCAAAGGATTTTAAACAGTTCTGGAAGAAAAAGGGTCCGTATCGATATGCGCTGACCTGTAATGAATTTCCCCCGGTTCTGCTGGAACCTGAACAGTGGCTGTTTTCAGATGATGTGGTGGCGTTGTTAAAAGCCCTGATGCAGTTTGATGTGCGCAAAATGAAATTTGTGAAAGCGCCTTTTAACCCGGATAACAAAACGATTTTACGGCCTGAAATGCTCAGCCCCTGGAAAATTAATAATTTCCCCGAAGAATGGAATATCTGTGTCAGTGAATATTTTATTCCTGAAGGACATCTGACCCAGGCAGTGATGGACCAGATCCGGGATGCAGAGGGAAAAAATGATGCGGCCCGGATTGAGCAGGTCTTTTTCCAATGCCTTGAGCAGGAGATTGAAAGTTTTGGATATCTGCTTTTTCGATGTGACGGCGTGCTTAAAAATGAGGCCATCAGAACCTATCTTGATGAATGGGAAAAAGATGACCAGGAAGCCGGTTTTTGATCTGCCCTGTATTTTTTACAGGGTATCCGGAATGATGGCCCTGAGAATGGTTTCTTCTGTCATGTCCAGAAATTCTTCGCGCGTAAACTGTTTGAGGTTCCAGCTTCTCAAGGCATAAAGCGAGATTTGAAAGACAAGCATATTGGCTGCAAAAAAAGGATCTGAAACCTTGAATGCCTGGCTTTCCACGCCTTTGGCAATAATGTCCTCAAAGAGTTTAACAAACTCCCCTTCTTTTTTTAAAATAATTTTGAGAAATTTTCGGGGTAAAACCCGGGTTTCTCTATACATCATCAAAAGATCATTTCTGAAATCATATGTAATTTCAAGGGATTGACGAAGCACAGCTTTTAATTTCGCCTTTGGTTCCTTGATGTTCAGGATATCATTTTTGATTACAAATTCCATAATCAGGTTGTGATAATTGTTAAAAGCAATGCACAGGATATCTTCCTTTCCGCTGATATAATGGTAGAGGTTCCCAAGATTGATGCCTGTGGCATTTGCAATATCCCGCATGCTGGTTTGCGAATATCCCTTTTTGATGAACAGTTTTGACGCTTTTTTGACAATCATTACCTGCCGATTTTTAAAAATCTGCTGCTGGCGGGGCGTGAGTTTTTTGTCGGAATTTTCACGGTTGGGAACAGGTTGATCAGTATCGGTCATCAGA
Source organism: Pseudomonadota bacterium (assembly GCA_018821535.1). Lineage (GTDB taxonomy): Bacteria > Desulfobacterota > Desulfobacteria > Desulfobacterales > Desulfobacteraceae > Desulfobacula. The sequence continues at coordinate 22,888 of JAHJLV010000025.1, forward strand.
TCCTCATTTTTTATGCGTGACACATCATATTGCTGCACAAGTATCAAATCCCCCTGTTCAAATCAAGCTTTGAATACATCGGTCGTGTTACGGAAGACAATACATACCATTCAGGTTCTGGTTTTAATGAAAACATATGAAAAACTCAAAACAAACGTTTGTTTTATTATTAATACAAACGTTTGTTTTAAATATTTCTATAATTATTTGATATTAAAGGATAATTTGTTTTTAAAATTTTTCTTGATTATTAATTAATTTTCTGTATTATTATGAACCTTATTCAGTTTAAAAGTTTTGTGAACAGGTGAATGCAACCTGTTTTGCAACCCTAAATAAAAAGGAGTCAGCAGCATGATTAAAACAGTGGAACAATATCTGGAAAGTCTGGATGACGGGCGACAAGTCTGGTGTCTGGGAGAAAAAGTAACCGATGTCCGGACACATCCGTCCATCAGCACCATCATCCGGATGGCGGCCATGGACTATGTTTTACCCAATCACCCGGATTACCGGGATATTTTTGTCACCCAGGATAAGGATGGAGAAGATATCAATTTTCTGCTCACATCTCCTAAAACATCCGAGGATATGCTCCGGCGCCGGGAATGCTACCTGGTCGGCATGCGAACCGGCGGCGGCGTTCTTGTGCACTGCATGGGCGCAGATGCCCTGGCCTCATTCAGTGTGGCAGCTGAAGTCATGGACAAAAAACTGGGCACAAACTATATGGAGCGCGTTGAAAATTACCGGCAGTACCTGCAGAAAAACGATCTTGCCCTTACCGGTGCAATCACGGATGTGAAAGGGGATCGCAGCCTTCACCCGTCTGCACAAAAGCAGCATAAGGATTATTATCTGAGAATTGTGGATAAAAAAGAAGATGGCATTGTTGTCCGGGGTGCCAAGGTGCATATCAGTGCATCTCCCTGTGCCAATGAGCTGTTGTGCCTGCCATGCAGAACCATGGGAGAAGCGGACAGGGATTATGCCGTGGCCTTTGCTGTGCCGGTTAATACGCCCGGGGTGAAGCTTCTGGCGGTTGAGCCCAATGTCAGGCTTTACGGAGAAGAATGCGAATTTGATAATCCCGAGTCAGATCATCTGCAGCCCTCGGAATCTTTGGTCATTTTTGATGATGTGTTTGTCCCCTGGGAAAGGGTTTTCATGTGCGGCGAATGGCAGCACTCCCAGAGTCTGGTGTATGCATTTGCCAGCTATCATAGGCTTTTCGGCACCTGCAAGATGACCCGGCAGCTGGAACTGATGACCGGAGCGGCAAAGCTCATTGCCGAATACAACGGGGTTGACAGGATCCCCCATGTCCGCAAAAAGCTGGCCTGGATGGCGTATGTCACGGAAACCGTGCAGATGTTGTCCAAACAGGCCTGTCTTGAACCGATTTCTGAATTCGGGATGGATGTGATGATGCCCAACCGGATGGCCATCAATGCCTCAAAATTCACGTATGCGAGCAATTTTCACACCATGTGTCAGCACATGCACGACATCGGCGGTGGACTTACAACCACTGTGCCTGCTTACCGGGACTGGAAAAACAAGGAAATCTCGCCATATATTGAAAAATATCTGTCCGCAAAAGATGGGGTCACCACAGAAGACCGGCTGCGCATTCTGCGGCTGATCAAGGATTGCACAGGCAATCACTGGCAGGTGGATACGATTCATGGTGAAGGGTCAATGGCGGCCCAGGAGATGTTTCTGTACGGCAGCGCAGACTGGTCGAAACTTGAAGCCGCAGCAAGACGCGCAGCGCATATGGATGGCTGGCAGTCTGATGCCACCTACGGCAAGCTTTTGCTGATCAAAGATTGCGTCAATATGCCTGAACTGGATGAATCGTACCAAGGCTTTGCACCAACGTTAAAAACAGAGCGTTAAACATTAATGAAAATTTGATTGGATCAAGGAGAAGCAAATGAAAAAAAGAATGATGTGTCTTGTGCTGATGGTTTTATGTGTCCTGTTAACCGGTTTTGTTCCAGGTGTTTTTGCAGGGGAAAAAGAGTTGAAACTGGCGTCATGGGGGTCACCCAAACATTATGGTTCAATTGAGCTGACAAAATGGATTGCGGACGTCAATGCGGCTGCTGCGGGCAAAGTTAAAATAGTTGATTATCCGGGCGGCCAGCTGTATGGCCCCAGTGAAATGCATATGGCTCTGGCCAAAGGGGCTGTGGATATGGGCGTTACCCTGCAGCCTGCCATGATGGCCATGGTTCCGATGCTTCAGGGTGTTTATCTTCCGTTTGCCTTTGACAATCTGGACCATGCTGCCAAGGCATACACCGGAGAGTCTCTGGCCATCATTGAAAAAGCCATGGAAAAAAAGAGAATCAAATATGTATGGACCATTTTCGGTGACGGGGTTCATCTGTACAGTGCAAAGAAAAGTATTGAAAGCGTTGATGATCTCAAAGGGCTTCGCATCCTTTCTTCAAGCCCTGTAATTACACGGATTTTTGCAGATCTGGGCGCTGCACCGGATTCGTCCATTCCAAATACCGAGCTTTACATGGCCTTGAAAAGAGGTGTTTCTGATGCCATGGCAAACAGCATTGTGGGTGGATTCTTTGCCAAATCATATGAGGTTGCCCCGTATGTCACGAAAATGGACATGAGTTTTGCCACAATGATGATCTGTATGAATCTGAATCAATGGAACAAACTGCCAAAAGATGTTCAGGAAGTCATGCGGGATCTGGGTGAAAAAGCCAGTGCGAGCACGGTTGCATCGGGAAAAGCCTGGGAAACCAAGTTTACGGATGAAATGGTAAAAGTGGGCGGCATCGTCACCCGTATTCCAGATGAAGAAAGAGCCAAAATCAAAAAAGTCAGCCAGGGCCTCTGGGACGAATGGGCTAAGGAAAACGGTCCGGATGCGAAAAGGCTTCTGGAGCTCAACGCGAACTGATAAGGCCTGTTGCGGGGAACCCGTTGATCCCCTTTGTTCTGGATGCAAACCACTTGCCTGTATTTTTTCGATCCCGGGGTAAGTGGTTTGTCATTTTACAATTAAAAATGGTTTTGGGCAGGAGAAAATATGGAAACACCGGTTAAAAAAAAAATGATCTTTCGCTGGATTGATTCTCTCAGTGAATTGGGCGGTAATCTGTCCGCTGTTCTGCTGTGGATTATCGCCATTATTGTGACCTATGAAGTTGCTGCAAGATATCTGTTCAATGCGCCGACAACCTGGGTTCAGGAAACAAGTGTATATTTGTGGATGGGGGTCGGGCTGCTGGGTGCTGCATATGCCCTGAAAATGGACAGCCATTTCGGAATCACCATCTTTGTTGACAAGCTGTCTGCAAAAAATCGCAGAAAAATACAGATCGCAAGTCATCTGGCTGGGCTTGCCTATTCACTGACCTTTGTGTATCAGGGGTTCTTGCAGACCAAACTTTCCTATGACCTTGAAGATGTCAGTAACGGTTTGATGGCCACTCCCCTCTGGATCCCATGGATGCTGATGCCCGTCGGCGCAGCATTGCTGGCACTGCAATTTATCAACAAGATCGCCGAAGAAATTTCAAAGGGCAAATAAAGGGAGCAACAGTATGATTTTATATATCATTGGGTTTATAGTGGTTTTTTTACTGGTCCTGGCCAGCGGGTTCCCTGTCGGCTTTGGTCTTGGATTTCTGGCCATGGGAATTTTAACCTGTTACGAAAATTTTGACATGGCAATGGTTACCGGGATTCAAAAGGCCCATACCGCTTTGAACTCCAGCGTTCTGGTGGCGGTTCCGCTTTTTATTCTGGCAGCCCAGCTGATTTCTGAAACCGGCATGGGAAAGCGATTGTTTGACGCGGCTAAAGCCTTTTTAGGCAGATTCAAGGCAGGACTGGGGATATCCACCATTGTCAGCAGCGGTATTTTTTCAGCCATGACAGGCTCAAGCTTTGTTGCCGCCTCAACCATGGGTCTGATCGCCATACCCGAGCTTCGGCGTGCAAAATATCCGGATGCCCTGACTTCTGCTGCCATCACAGCCGGAGGGTCTTTGGGTGCAGTTATTCCGCCAAGTATCATTCTGATTATTTACGGTTACCTTACCGATGAATCCATTGGCAAATTATTTGCAGCAGGAATGGTCCCCGGGATATTGCTGATCGTGTTATATTCGGTGGGAATGGTGTTGTGTTCCGGAAGCATTGGAAAAGGTGTTGCCACACCGGACACTGATGTCGGGCCTGAGATGGAAACAAGAGAGCTGACAAAATGGGAGGCCCTTAAGGACGGTTTCTGGGGACTGATGGCACCTGTCATTATTCTGGGCGGCATTTATCTGGGCATATTTACCGCATCCGAGGCTGCAGGTGTTGCCGTTATCTACTGCACCCTTATCGGGTTTTTCATATACAAATCCCTGACGCTTAAAAAATTCTGGGGAATTTTAAAATCCGCTGCAAATGTATCTGCCATGGTTGCGGTGATTGTCATGGGCGGAGCCATGCTCGGCTATGTGATCATTTTCGGCCGAATTCCACATCAGATTCTTGAGATTATTATTGCAAGGGATTTAAATCCGATTCTTTTGCTGGTGATTGTCAATCTTGTTTTGTTTGTCATGGGCATGTTTCTGGAAGTGCTTGCACTGGTTTATCTTGCCATCCCATTACTGTATCCTGTGGTGCTGCACATGGGCTGGGATAATGTGTGGTTTGCGGTCATTTTTCTGCTCAATGTGAATCTGGCACTGATTACCCCGCCAATGGGAGGCGTGCTTTTTGTTGTGTCCATGATCGGCGGAATTCCTATCAATACCGTTATTAAAGGCGCAATACTGCCAATTATCATTCTCATTCTGGTGCTGATACTGGTGGTTGTTTTTCCGCCGCTGGCAACATGGCTTCCCGGTTTTGTATAGCCGTCGGATCAGATGCGGGTACTGATTTTTTTAAAAAGAAGATGGATATAACAGGCTGCTAACCCTGCCTGACAGGAGAATATATAATGATAAAACAAATTAATAAAATTCTGTTTGCAACAGATCTTTCCAGAAGTTCGGTTGACGTATTTGAAAAAACAGTGGCGCTTGCAAACCAGGTGAATGCGTCCATTGTCATTGTTCATGTGATTGAAGACGGGTCAGGCGGTGGCGGGACACAAAAACAGATTATCCATCTGGTTGACCGTGACCTGTACGAAAAAAACAGAAAACAGAGCCAGGATACGGTCCGGAATGTTCTTATCGGAAAACAAAGACTGGTTCCGGCCATACAAAAGGCCTTAAAGGAGCTGTGCGACCAGAACAATGCATGTACCGGTGATGTTGAACGCCCGGTCAAGATTGATTCCATAGAGGTGGTATATGGAAATGCGGCCGAGAGGATTATGGAAATTGCCGAAAAAACCGGCTGTGATCTTATTTCAATGGGGTATTATCAACACGGGTCTATACTGAAAATGATTACAGGAAGCCATATCGGGAAAAATATTATTCACGGGAGCAATATTCCCGTTTTTCTGGTGCCGCTGACTTAATGATGATGGTTTTTGGAATTTAAGCTGCAAACAGACAGAATACTAAAAAAAAGGACAATTTGAGATGGAAATAAAAAAGCCGTTGTACCTTAATGTTGAGCAGGCTGTGGATCGTATTATCGACCTGTTTGAAAAGGACATCAGAATCGGCACGCCACTCGGGCTTGGAAAGCCTGTTTTATTGATTAATACGTTATACCAGCGGGCAAAAAAAGACCCGTCGATCAAGCTGAACATCAACGGGTCCCTGTCCGTTGAAAAGCCCGGAGGGGACAGTGACCTTGAACGCCGTTTCTGGGGACCGGTTGTGGAAAAACATTTTGGCGGGGTTCAGGATCTGGATTATATGCTTGATCTGAGGGCAGGTACCTTGCCTGAAAATGTGATCATCACAGAGGCCTACTGCAAGGCTGGCGCATACCGAAACGATCCCAAGATGCAGCAGAATTACGTAAGTTCCAATTATACCCACACGGTAAGAGATGCCTATGCCGGCGGCTTTAAAGTTTACGCACAGATGATGGCCCGGCAGGAGGATGAAAACGGCGTGAAATACAGTGCAGCATGCAATGCTGATCTGATTCTGGGGATTTTCGACATATATGAAAAAAATGAAAAAAAAGGGATCCGGCATCTTTCCATCGGCGTGGTTAATCCCCATCTGCCGTTCATGTATGGAGATGCGGTTGTATCAGCGGACAAATGGGACATCGTGATTGATGATCCGTCCTGCTACGCCCCCTTGTTTGCGCCGCCCCATCAGCCGGTGACAGTTTCAGATTATTTTATCGGTCTGCATGTCAGCACCCTGATCAAGGATGGCGGCACCCTTCAGATCGGCATCGGGGCGCTGGGTGACTCCATTGCCTATTGCCTGGGATTGCGCAACAATCAGAACCCGGCCTACAATACAGTGCTTGAGGACAGCGGCATCCGGGCCCGTTATAATGAACTGATTGATGAGACCGGGGGTACCGGGGTTTTTGAAAAAGGGCTTTACGGATCAACCGAAATGCTTGTGGATGGGTTTTTGCAGTTGTACAAGAGCGGGGTCATCAAACGAAAAGTCTATCATCATGCCGGTGTGCAGCGTCTGATCAATGAGGGCAGGCTTGAAGAGAAGATTCCAAAAGATATTCTTCAGCAGATGCTGGATCAGGAAACGATTCCGCCGTATCTGACGCAAAAGGATTTTGCCGCACTGCACAAGGTGGGTGTTTTCAAAGAGGGTGTAACCTACGCCGATGGACACATTGTTTGCGAAGGCAAAACCTATTCGCCTTTGCTCCTGGATTCCAACAATCTTGAAGCTATCTGCGAAAACTGTCTGGGCACTGAATTGAAAAACGGTATTGTGCTTACCGGTGCTTTTTTTATAGGGCCCCAGGAGTTTTATGATGATCTTAAAAATATGCCCCTGGAAGAAAAACTTCAGTTTGAGATGTGCGGCGTGGATGTGGCCAACCAGCTTTATGGCGGAGAAACGCTTCGCAGACTGCAGCGCACAGATGGTCGTTTCTGTAATACGGGCATGAAAGCCACGCTGCTGGGCCATATTTCTTCAGACATGCTTGAAGATGGTACAGTGATAAGCGGCGTGGGCGGTCAGTATAATTTTGTTGCCATGGGTCATGCCCTTCATGATGGTCGTGTGATCATGATGATCAAAAGCACCCGTCAGGAAAAAGGAAGAACATACTCCAATATTCTGTATAAATATGGCAACGTGACCATTCCGCGCCATTTGAGGGATATTATTGTCACCGAATACGGTATTGCAGATATCCGCAGTAAAAACGACCAGGACGTGATCAAGGAGATGCTGAATGTAACCGATTCAAGGTTCCAGGATGAACTGCTGGCAGAAGCTGTAAAACACAACAAGATTCCCGGGGATTATAAGATCCCTGAACAGTTCAGGAATAATACCCCGGAAGCGCTGGCTGCAAAAATGGGTGCGGCAAAGGCCTCAGGATTGTTTCCCGCATTCCCGTTTGGCGGTATTTTTTCCAAGGAGGAGCTTGCGATTGCATTTTCATTGAGAGCCTTGAAAGGCAAAATGGTAAGCGATACCGCCTCTGAAATTCCGCAGATCATGAATTCTTTGCCCACGGATATTCCAGGGGATCTTGTCCCTGTGTTTGAACGCATGGGGCTGATAAACCCGAAAACACCTGAAGAGAAAAAAACCTGTATGCAGCTTATGCTGGCATTGAAAGTGGCGGGTTTATTTTAAGTTACGAATACTATATCAAAATAATATATATGGATTTGAATCAGCTGACCCGGATCAAGGTGATTTCAGGGTTGGCTGATTCAGATTTCTTCATTCAAGACAAGATTCAGCAGCAATTTTTTTTAAACCCAAAATATCAATAAAAGCTATAATTCTATCGTCCCAAAAGTCACTTTTCGCGCAAATGCCAATATGGTTTCTCTTTTCTTTTTAAAAATCTTTCTTTTTTTGCGTGTTGTGCCCTTGTCCTTTTTAATGGTCCGGGTATTTTTTACCATGTTTTTAGGAGTTTATTGTAACAGTATGGCATTTATTCCACAGCAGGTGATTTCCCTCTAACTGCCTGTAAACAGGGAGGATGAGGGTCTTGTAAAATAATTTATACTGGTGCATTTCTTGCATTCTGTCCATGAGGGCAGATCTATTGGGTCTCATAAACATTATTTTTGAGGGTCAGGAGGGGTTTAACAAAATGAAAAGAGTATTGTTCTTCTGTGTTTTCTTAATTGTTCTGGGTTTTTCAAATCTTGCCAGTGCAGTGCTTGTTGTCGATACGGGTGCACCGGATAACATTTGGCCTTCCAGTTTTGTCGGAGGCTATGGCCAGGCAGGCAATACCAGCCAGTGGCTGGCCGGTCAGTTCACGCTTGATAAGGGATATGACATATATGAAATGCAGGGGTATTTAGCTGTCAATGTCCAGGGAGAAGTTCTTATCACTATTTATGAAGACAGCAACGGGCGTCCCGGTGATTTTGTCTTCAGCAAAACGTTTATGTCTGAAGATGGGAATTCTTCTTTCTATGGCTGGCAGGGAACAAGCGGTTATGCCGGACACCTTGATGCCGGGACTTACTGGATTGCGTTTGGTGCACCGGATAATTCAATATTTGAAGGTGGCATGGGTACCTCTAACCTTATCTCACCGATAATGGATGCAGAGGCCTACAGGGCAAATATGGGAGGTGAGTTAGGCTGGTCTGACTGGCAGGTTGCCCCCCTGGATTATCCGGATTTCGGGTTCGGGGTTTACGCCAGAATTGAAGGCAGCCCTGTCCCGGTTCCAGGTGCAATCTGGCTTTTGGGTTCAGGAATTATCGGACTGGCAGGTCTGAGAAGAAAATATTAATAAAAAAAGAAATGGCCGGGAGCTCATGCTTCCGGCCATTTAACTTAACTTAACTTAACTGGTTCTATATTTATTCGGATTCTGTATGCCCAGTTTTTTCTAAAGTGTCAAAAATAAACTGGCGTTCCATTTCCTATAGCGTGGTCTGACCTGAAATTGATTCATCCGGTCCCGTGGTATGGATTTGAATCCGCTGACCCGGATTGCAGTGATCTTCATATGGGCTTTGCCAGGGTCCGCTGTGCAGACATATGGTGATTTCTTGAATTTTTAGAATCCCTGTCAATAAATTGCTTTCCTGCGCGCCTCATAAAGAGAAATAGCAGCAATTGTTTTAAGTGCATCCTTCACGCGATCAAAAACCGGAATTCCAGTGGAAAGCAGTTTTTTGCGAACCTCCCGGATAACTTCCTCGATATCCATTGCTTCCAGCTCCTGTTTATAATTGGGCAGGATCATTACAAGGGGCTTTCCTCCTTCTGTTACAGATGAACTACAGGCTGTGACCAGACTGTCTATGGGGGTAACCTTTCGCATGTGATTCTCTCCCATATTTGAGGCCAGAGACTTGTATGAATGCAACAATTGTATCATGATATGAATCTGGATATTTCCATCACCAGAAGCGTGAAGAATCGTCTCTTTGAGAATTTGGGGGGGAACAAAGGGATTGGCAATATCAATGGGGTTGGCCGGACTGGATCCGGGTTGCGGTAATATCTGGCGGATCTTTTCCTGGATATCTGTTCTGAGCGGAGGGGTCGAAAGTCCCATTTTGTCTGCCATATCAGTTGCGTTGACTCCGAGTGCACCGCCGCCGCCAATGACGGTCATTCCTTTGTATTCCTGTAACGGGAGCATGGAAAATGCCAGTGCCATATCGGACATTTCCTGCAGGTTCTCAACCTGCACGGCATTGCTCTGCCGCAGCGCTGATTTCCAGATTTTATGACTGCCGCCCATGGATGCGGTATGGCTTGCCACTGCTCGCCCTCCGGCATCAGAAAGACCGCCTTTCATAACGATCACAGGTTTTTCCATGGTGGTGTCGCTGAGAACCTTAAAAAATTTTCTGCCGTCTTTTACCCCTTCAATATATAGACAGATAACTTTGGTTTCAGGATCACAACGAAGATATTCAAGCATTTCAGTTTCACGCAGGTCACACCCGTTTCCAAAACTTACCATCTTTGAAAACCGGATGCCTCTCCATTTGCCAAGATATGCAAAATCGATCGAAAGACCGCCACTTTGAGAGAGAAATGCCACTGCTCCAGCCTCTCTTGACAGGTCTGGGCCGGGAAGCATGGTCAATCCAGATTTTGGACAATAGATGCCAAAACAGTTTGGTCCGATAACCCGTATCCCTTTTGCAGCAATCTCTTTTATTTGACGGTCAAGTTCAAACCCTTCAGGTGTAGCGACTTCACTGAAACCTGAAGAAAGAATTTCAGCACCGACAGCACCTTTTTTGCGGCAGGACTCAAGCGCATCCGGAACTTTTTGGGCGGGTACTGCGATAATGGCAAAATCAATGGAACCGGGGATTTCATCGATGGAACGATAGATTTTCAGGCCGGAGATCGTCCCGCCCTTTGGGTTTACCGGGTACAGATTGCCAGCATATCCGATTGCTTTAAGAGAAAGCAATATCCCTTTTCCAAAACCGAATCCTTCGCTTGACACGCCAATCACTGCAACGTTTTCAGGATTAAATATCCGTTCAAAATCATTAAATTGTATAGACATAGTACAGGCCTCCATTGTGGCTTTCCGGCGGTGTTTTTTCCCCAATAAAAATACTTGACGTCGGTATGATGACTTTGTATAAACATACCATGCGGTATGGTATGGAAACGGATTTGTTCTGTCAATACAAAAATGGATAGCGGATGCAAAATATTGTAAAACCAAAGGAAATCTGGCTGAGCAAAGGATTGAAAATTCTGGAAGAAGAGGGGCCGAATTTTCTTTCTATTGATAATTTAGCCTTGCAGACAGGCAAAACCAAAGGGTCTTTTTATCATCATTTCAAGAGCAGGGAAAAATACATTGAAGCACTTTTAAATTACTATGAAATGAAAACAACTGTGGAAATCCTTCATGCGGTTAATGAAGAAAAAGAACAGGTTGCACAGCTTAAAAAATTGACAGCGCTGGTATTTCAAATTTCCAGCAGGCTGGAGCTTGTCGTTCGTGCCTGGGCTCTGCACGAACCGGTTGTAAAAGACTTTCAGGACAGTATTGATCAAAAACGTCTGGCGCATCTGACAGAAATTTATCTTCCAACCTGTAGTGATTTTTCTCAAGCACAGGCCCAGGCGTTTAAAAATTATTCAATTTATATTGGTATCCAGCAACTCAGGCATCTTCATACTGAAAATAAATTCAGAGCATTATTAAAAAATATTTTTTTACCCTAAGCCGGTTAAACAGGAGCGATTATGACGGACATCATTAAAAATGCCATTGCTAAAAAACAGACAGCCTTATCAGAATATGAATCAAAACTTGTTATTGAGGCTGCCGGAATCCCCATTGCAAAGCAGGGCCTTGCATTGACCCGGAATGAAGTCATAAACCTGGCTGGGAAAATAGGTTATCCGGTTGTAATGAAGGGCTGCTCTGATAAATTTACGCATAAAACCGAAATGGGGCTGGTAAAGATGAACATTAAAAACGATTCTGAGGCCTTAATTGCTTATGACAGTCTGACATCAAAAGGGTTTGATATGGATGGCGTGCTGGTTGTGGAGATGATCACCGGCGAAAGGGAATTTGTGGTGGGGCTCAGCCGGGACCCTCAGTTCGGGCCGTATGTTATGTTCGGTCTTGGCGGTATTTATACGGAAGCATTGAAGGATGTCAGTTTCAGAGTGGCACCGTTGAGGGCGTTTGATGTACAGGACATGATCAGTGAAACATCTGCACAGAAGCTGCTGGGAGATTTCAGGGGAAAGCCCGGCGTTGACCGGGAGCAATTGACTCAGATACTGATCCGGATCGGGCAGCTGGGGCTTGAAAACGAAGAGATTGCCGAGATCGATATTAACCCGATCATCCTTCAGGGAGATACGTTATTTGCCGCAGATGCCCTTGTTGTTTTAAATAATGTATCTTGAATTTTTAACCGCTTATACCGTCAGGAACATAATTTTTCAGGAAAAGATCATTTTTTCAAGCGGGCAGAAAGGCCAAATGCCTCCCTCATTTTATCCAGACCTTCCTGCTGCGCACTCCAGAATCTGCCGCCAATCAGGCCGCCGTCAACAACCAGGTTATGCCCATTGACAAAGGTGGATTCATCAGAGGCCAGAAAAACTGCGGCCAATGCAATATCCTCGGGTAATCCGGCCCGGGGAACGGGCTGCATTCCGGCCAGGCTCTGTTTCACCGCTTCAGCGCTTTTTTCTGCGTCTTCAGTTGATTTTCCCAGAGCTTTAGCAAAAATGCCCGTGGCAATCCCCCCGGGTGAGATACAGTTAACCCTGACATTTTTTTCTCCAAGTTCCATGGCTACCACTTTGGTCAAATGGATGACAGCGGCTTTTGCCGCCGAATAGATAATGGAAGATGAATATCCGGCCAGCATCCCCGCAACGCTGCCGTTGTTAATAATACTTCCATATCCCTGGTTGCGCATGACAGGCGCTGCATGTTTCATACCCAGCATAACACCACCTAAAAGAACGGAGATGGCAGCTTCATAATCTTTGAGAGGTATGGTTTCAATGCTTCCGACCGGTGCAGGACAACCGGCATTGTTAAACAGGCAGTCCAGTTTTCCAAAACGTTCAACTGCAAAATCAATCATTTTCTGGACATCATCTTCCCTGGAAACATCTGTTTTGATAAAATCGACCTTGTCACCAAGGGTGTCGGCCAATTCCCGGCCTTCTTTTTCCCGGCGGGCGGCAATCAGGACGGATGCACCCTCTTTTGCGAAAATTTCAACAGTTTTTTTGCCTATACCACTGGTCCCACCAGTAACAATTGCAGCCTTTCCTTTTAATCGATCGCCCATGGTTTTTTTCCTTTCAGGTTTTCTATGTTGATTAAATTTCTTCATTCAAGACAAGATCCAGCAGCAGTTTTTTATAATCAATTCCCGCGGCCTTGAACCCTTTTGTGCCGTATTTCATATTGCCTTCCAGCACATAAAATTTATTTTCATGTTCAATGATATCAATGCCGACATCATCCCATTGGCATTTTTGCGCTGTGACAAGCGCAAGGTCCAGCGCTTTTTGGGGCAAAGGATCAAAACTGATGGCCCCGCCCTGGGAAATATTGGTTTTAAAATTGTTCTCGGCTGCAATTCTCCAGTAGGCCAGGCGGATTTTTTTTCCAATGATGATAATGCGCATATCCCGGTCAATGGGAAGATATTCCTGTATGTATGCAGGTCCCTTGATGACCAGAAATTGCGCAAGGTCTTCGGGGGTCCGGATCAGGAAAACGCCACAGCCTTTTGCAGACCCCCTTGGTATTTTAGCAATAAACGGAAAGTCAAAAGAATTCAGGATTTCAGTTTTTTGATTTTCTCCGTAAAACACCCGTGTTTGTGGATGGGGTATGTCTGACATCTGAAATGCCGCACTTTGTTTGATTTTATCCACGGCAAATTTATAGGTATGAAAACTGGGAAAGGTTTGCTTTCCCATGGCATTGAACAGATCTGCATAAAAGGCTGTGGGGTAGAATATTTTTTTTGCAGCCTTGATCTGTTTCTGGATATGCTGGGGATAATCACTGAAATTGGGTTTCAAGCCAATGGTGTTGATCTGTTCAAACTGTTTTAATCTTGCGCCGATGGCAAGTGGCCGGTTAGTCATGCAAAGCGTCTTATTTTATCCAGGATTTTATCTGGGTTGTCCTGGGCGGGAATTCACAAATGAAGGTGACCCCGTTTTCGTCCATTCTTTTTTGAAGCTTTTCTGCATCAAAGTTTTTTTGAAGCATGGATATGATCACCGGCACCTGATCTGCTGGATAAACCCCTCTGATTTCTTTGGTAAACTCCAGAGCGGTCATGTCATTTAAAAACAGGTCACAGATGATGGCGCAGGGCTGTTTGGCGATAATGGCCTCAAAGGCTTCCTGCTCACGCAAAAAAGTCCGGGTTGTAAAATCACAGGCATACATCAGTTTGCTGTACACATTTAAGACGGTTTCAGATGTGCTGATAATAATACATTCTTTTCTGGAGGTGTCTGATCTTCTTTCCTTTATATCCTTATATTTTTTTGCAGTTGATTTAAGGTTTCGTTTTTCCAGAATATAAATAAAATTATCCAGAACGGAAATAGGGGCTGTTCTGGCAAGATAATTGGATGCCATATAGGAAAAGGTATCTGAAATCATCAGTTTTTCAATCAGGTGCCGGGCACCGGCATCCAGTATGGTCTGGGCAAGCTGTTCAGCTTTTTTGGTTCCGGATTCAATTTTATTTCGTATTTCAGCACAGACAAAATCTGACAGGTTTTTATCCAGCGCATTTATGGCAGCCATGCGGACAAACATGGAGGGCTCAGAAACCCCCTGGATGACCGATGCGGCAGATTCAAGCTCCGGAAAAGCTGCAAGGGCATTATATGCGGAAAATTTGATGGTGCTGTCTGTTTTTTCCCGGGTGATGATGGAAAAAAGATCATTGACCACCTGTCGCGGGATGCTCCGGGAAATCATATGCATCAGATTGATGATAAGGTCATGATCCTCGGAATCCATATGGGTTGAAAAGATGTCGGAAACCAGTTTGGAGTTTTTGGAAAATTCCAGCACAGCGTGGAACCGTTCCTCCAGATCATCAGCGGTGATCTGTTCAAGGTCTGTTTTCGGCAATGCTGAGATATCATCTTTCTTTGGTGAAACCGTTCTGGTTTCAGGTTGTTTTGCCTTGAGAACATCAATGGTATCTAAAATATTCTGGTCACATTTTTCTGTTTTGGATGCCAGTATCAGTTTTTCGCAGGCATCAAGCGTGCCGATCCGCTCCAGGGCTTTGACAGCCTCCTGTTTTAATATGGCATCATCATAAAAAATAAATTCTGCAATATCTGCTGTAAGATGTTCGATCCGAGATTTTCCGGCAGCCCGGATGATTTTGTTTAAAAGGTCTTTGTCCGTCTCCTTGCTCAGGATGTGTCGCAAAAGCGGAACCGTGCTGACAAGGGTTGATCTGGGCGCATTCTCGAACAGGATAAGAATAAAACTGTGGTTTAGATGGGCACGGTCAATGATAAGCTGGGTGATGCGTGAGGCAATGCCAGTATCCTGATTGTCTTTCTGGGACAGAAAACTTAAGAGTTCATGAGCGGCCTTGTCCGGAGTAAGGGCAAGTAATTGCAGCATTTCCTGTTTTTCAGTATCATGCCGGGAGGCAAGCTTTTCCAGAAGAGCTTTTATTTTCCCGAGATTTCCTGTTTTAAGGCTGTCTTTAAACTGAGGAATAAAATCTTCCATATTCATTTCTCCGGTTATTTTGCGCGATATCCCTGAGGGTTGTTCTTCTGCCAGTTCCAACTGTCATTACACATGTCTTCAAGGGATTTTTGCGCTTCCCAGCCCAGCTCTCTTTTTGCTTTGGCAGGATCAGCCCAGCATGCAGCAATATCTCCGGGTCGTCTGTTTACTATTTTATAAGCAATTTTTCTGCTGCTGGCCTTTTCAAATCCTTTGACCATGTCCAGAACTGAATAGCCCTTGCCGGTTCCAAGATTGTAGATGACAACCCCCGGATGTGTAAACAGTTTGGGAAGTGTTTTTATATGTCCCAAGGCCAGATCCACCACATGGATATAGTCCCGGACACCGGTTCCATCCGGTGTGTCATAGTCGTTGCCAAACACCTGAAGTTCTTTCAGGGAGCCAACAGCCACCTGGGTGATATACGGAACCAGATTGTTGGGGATATCAAAGGGATCTTCCCCGATTCTGCCGCTTTTATGGGCCCCCACCGGGTTGAAGTACCTTAAAAGCGCAATATTCCATGTGTTATCGGAAATATACAGATCCTGCAGGATCTGTTCTATCATTAATTTTGTTCTGCCGTAAGGATTTGTAGCTGAAAGGGGAAAATCTTCCGTAATGGGCAGGGATGCAGGATCTCCATATACGGTTGCCGATGAAGAAAATACAATGTTTTTCACCGTGAAATCATTCATTACTTCAAGCAGATTCAGGGTGCCGGTGATATTATTCTGGAAATATTTCAGGGGGATGGAAACTGATTCTCCAACTGCTTTAAGGCCTGCAAAATGGATCACGGCATCGATTTTGTGTTCTGAAAAAATATGTGCGATATCGGTTTTATTTAAAAGATCGGTTTCATAAAATTCAACAGATTTGCCCGTAAGTTCCTGTACCCGTTTCAAAGATTCTTTTGAACTGTTGCACAGGTTGTCCAGAACAATGACATCATAGTTTGCGTTCAGAAGTTCAATACAGGTGTGGCTGCCGATATATCCGGCTCCTCCGGTTACTAAGATTTTCATAGATAGTCCTTGTACGCCTTGAGTTCAATTGATTTTTCAGTTGCAGCGTTTTTAAAAAAAGTATCGCATATACTACATTTTTTGCAATCCTTTGTACAGTGTGTAACTGTATTTAAATAATCAGGGTCAAGATCTTCGTTTTCAATATGATACAGATCAGACAGCCAGTTGGTGGCATCCATGAGATCCAGCAGATTGCCTGCATAGGATTTCTGGGTATAGGCCTGAATACACCGGGTTAAAAATTTTGTGCCAAGCGTTCTTCCGCATATTTTCAGGGTGTCTGCCAGGTCTGAATATCTGTCTGTGTCTTCTGGCCGAATAAAAGGGGATTTTAAAAACCGCTGGGGGTGTTTGAAAAAATAGGCATGGCAGCCGATGGCCCGGTTGATTGAAAAGGTGTGGTTATTCGGGAAACATGCGTCTTGTGCTGTATCCAGATTTGCAAAAGAAATCTGGGCATCATGGGTCAGTTTATACGGGCACAGATGAATACATCCTTCATTGGCAAGCAGTTCAAATCTGATGTCAGGATACGCATGCCGGACAGTTCTGATGGTGTTTTCAAGCAGTCCCATTTCTCTGTTCAAGGATCGGTCCAGGATTATTTTTCCCGGGGATTTAAAGCCTGCCTGTTCGATACATTCAAGAAAAGCAAAGATTTTTTGAGGTGAATCCAGCATGCAGTTGATGCCGGGCACAGCTTCAAGCTGTGAAACCTGTTTTCTGTCTGAAGCAGCCAGAGCATTGAGAAGATAGGCATCACAAAAAATAATTCCGGTCAGATTCAAGCCGGACATCAGGGTGTCCAGGTGCTTTCGCGTCTGTTTTAAAAACAGGGGGTCAGAATACAATTCAGGATGAATAAATCGCGTATTTAACAGGGCATATTTTTTTATATTTTTCAGCGGACCCAGACAATGAATAATTTCATCAAAATCTGTCCGGGCTTGAAAACGCATTCTGGCATCCAGAACCGTGCCCATGGGGAATGAAAAATACACAGATTCAATGTGTTTGCACTGAAGGGTTAAAAACCGGGCATAGTGTTTATCCGGTATGAAGGGAACAGATAATTTCATATCAAAAAGATTTTATATAACACCGCAATTGAATGCAATATATTATGACAACAAAATCAAAAATGCATACAACATTCTAATCTGTCATTGACAGGCACAAGGTCCGTGGTTAAAATTAGTTCATTCAGAAAAAAAATTTCTGAAAAATAAACAAACCAATAGGGAGATACACAATGATTGAGTTGACAGATCCTGCCAAGACGCAGATCGATGACTATTTCCAGGGAAGAGAACCTACCCCCATAAGGATATTCCTTAATTCAGGCGGATGAGGTGGCCCTTCACTTGCAATGGCTCTGGATGAGCCAAAAGATACGGATGACAATTTTGAGGTAAAAGGCCTGAAATTTGTTGTTGATAAAGAGTTTATGGAAAAAGCCGAAATAATTAAAATTGACTTCACCGGGATGGGATTTTCTCTTGATTCCAACATGGAACTGGGTGGCGGCGGATGTGGCAGCTGTGGTTCCGGTGGCGGTTGCGGAGATTAGTGAATATTGTGTATTAGCACGGAAGGCGTTTGGATTTGCAGCGACTTCCGTGCTAATAGTATTTTATTGAATTTTCATTCTTCAAGTATTCAATGGTATGAAGATCCGCCTTAAAAGGGTTTTCTATTTTAAAAGCAGATTGTTTTATCCGGTGGGTCTGTGAAAAAACAGTCCGGCTGATGTTCAGGTTATATGCTTTGATCATCAGGGTTTCAAGGTTGATAACATCTTCGATATTATAGGCCAGAAGGGTTTCAAGGGCCTTTGGATTTGAGCTTTTCCTGTATTCATTCCATAAAAGAACAGCAAAAAAACCGTCCACTCCGTCAAGTTCTTTTCTGTCAATTCCCAATGCTTTTTCACATTTTTTTAACCCGCCCTTGATTCCGAGATGGGCCAGAATATATCGCAGATCAATCTGGGCATGGGGCAGTCTGATGTTGAAATAGGCTTCAATGAACGGGATATCAAAGCTTCTGCCGTTATATGTGATTAATACCTTGTATTTGTGCACTTCTTTTATAAATTCATCCAGATTTTTCCCCTGTATAAAATATCTGATCTCTTTTCCGTTATAAAGGGCGATGGTGGTAATGACAGCAGAATTATCAAGTCCTGTGGTTTCTATATCAATATAGGCACAGGATTTTCTGAATTCGGGGAAATATCTAAAGTGCTGGCTGGATGGCAGGCGGGCTTCAAAATAATTGGGGTTCTGGTTTTCAAGATGCTGGTTTGATTCTGTTATATGGTTTTTCAGAACGGCAATTTTTGAAAGTGACAGTTCGGTGCCGGTGAGGCTGCTGCTGTTTTCCCAGCTTAGAATATTGGATTCCCAGAGTTTTTGTTCCGTTGAAGGACCGATTCCCGGGATATGGATAAATGTGTTTACAAGCATGAAAAGTTCCCTGTAATTAAAGTTACGGGCGTTATATCCCGAATTTAACGTATATTTCAACACGAAATATTCCCAGGGTCCGGGTTGACCATGATTCACCATCATGGTAGCGTTAAAAAATGATTTAAACTCAATTTGTCAGGATGCCATCATGAAAAAATTTGCGGTTTGCGTTATGGTGTTTTTAGCAGGAGTCTGTTTTATTGCTGTGCTGCCCGGATGTGGCGGAGAAGAAAAATCCATGAGAGAGTCTGCTGTGGGAAACTGGACACAGTCAAGAAACCGGGCATATATTCTGTTAATTACAAATCCGAGAGGAGAGTGGAATTCTTCTGTGCGAATTACAGATGCGACATCCAAAATTGTTAAAGCCAAGGGAAACGCAAAAGGGACATGGCATATTGAAAAAAGACAGATGATCTTTACTGTCAGTGAATCTGATATCAATGAAATCTGGGAACCCAATTCCACCCTGTTTTTTGATATTGTGGAGCTGACTGGAACCTCCCTTCTTCTCAAGGATGAATTCGGGCGCACAATAATATGGAACAAGACCAACCGTCCTGCGACAGCCCGGAATGAGGAATCGTTGAATCAGATAATCCCCATGGGACCGATTGCCGTGAATCTGAACAAGAACAGATCAAATGATAAAGACCGGTATCTGTGTCTGAATATGAATATGGAGATCAAGGAACTGATGCCGGAGGAAGCCATTCCGTCGATTCATCCCCGGGTGCGTGAGGCAGCCATGATTTTTTTAAGCTCACTTGTTTTTGACGATGTGAAAGATTTTGACCGCATCAAAGATCAAACCCAGAACCTGGTAAAGGTTATCAATCCTTATATGGGCGGTGTTGTTAAAGATGTATCCGTTGAACATGTTATTGTGGCCTCTGAGATAGAAAAGGTTGAAGAGTTTTTTATTGAACATACATTGACTGAAAAACCGGGTTCTGAAGAAGGTGCGCAAGGTGAAGAAGGAAAAGACAGCAAAGAAAAATCCTGATTTAATCCCTTGATTTGATCACAATCAGCATCCCGTCCTTGATTGATACGCAGGCCCTGGTTTGCTTGAAAACATTACTGATCCCCAGAGAAGATCCCAGATGCAGGACTGCATTTTCAAGCGGGTATTCAAGACCTTGAACCGTAACTCCGGTAACCTTCTGCGTAACAGGGACAAGGCTTAATAGTTCTCCGATGTTTCCGTTGATCTGAAGATCTTTTATGACCGCATGAATTTCATTGTGTTCGTTGATGATCCGGGCCGGAATTTTTTTTTCTGCGATCTTTTTCAACAAAAAAATATTGGCAAGGGTATGATCCATTCTTGTGCCTGTCATGCCCAGCAGGGTAATATCGGTTGCATTGTTTTCAATGGCCCAGTCAATGCACAGTTCTGAATCTGTTTGATCTTTTTGCGGCGGGTAACTGATCATTTTCACCCCTTTTTTTTGAAAAAAATCAAGGTCGTTTTTGTGGATGGAATCAAAGTCGCCGATCATGACATGCGGGACAATATCCAGGGCTTTTAAATGCCTGGCACCCCCGTCCGCACAGATGATCAATTGCGCATCCCGGATGATCCGGGATATGCTGCGGGTGTATGCCATTTCACCGTTGGCCAGGATAATGCATTTCATAGTCTGATTATTAGCATGAAAACCTGCCCGTGAAAACACAAGAATTCATTTTCAAATCTTGACTAATTGGCTGCTAACTTATATTTTCCCTGGAAATGAGAGATATAAAAATAATACATAAATATATTTTTAAAGAGCTTTTATCCCCCTTTGCCATCAGTCTGTTTTTTCTGACCTTTGTCTTCCTGATGACCCGCATTCCGGAAATCACCAATATGGTGGTCAATTTCAATGCAGATCTTTTTTCCATCATAATGATGATGGTCTATACATTGCCGCGGTTTCTGGAATTTACCATTCCCATGTCTGTCATGATCTCCATTCTGCTGACCTTTATGCGCATGTCCCAGGAAAATGAAATTGTTGCCCTGAAGGGTTCCGGGGCCTCATTATACACGCTTTTGCCCCCGGTGTTTATTTTCTGTCTGTGTGGTGTTGTGCTGACCATGTGGGTGACCGTATTCGGTGTATCCTGGGGACGGCTGTCCATGAAAATGAAAACTGTGGAACTTGCCAGATCAAGTATTGATGCAGCTTTACAGGAAAGACAATTTAATTCTGATCTGGATGATATCATGATTTATGTTTCTGCCGTGGACATGAAAACCAAGGAATTGAAGGATGTTTTTATTGAAGACCGCAGAACAAAGGGCCTGGTCAGCATTTCCATCGCACCGGAGGGCAGGCTGATCCGGTTTGATGACAACCAGATTTATACCATTAAACTGAACAACGGCGTGATCAACCAGGTGGACATAGAAGATAATTCTGTGACGCATATACGGTTCGGGGAGTATGATATCAATATTGATCTTGGGCAAATGAATCAAAAAAATGATTCCCCTGTTGCCAAGGAGCTTAAGGAGAGAAATCTGACCGATCTGGTCCGGTTTATCCGATCCGGCCACGGCAACGCACTGGAATTAAGTGCAGCGCTCATGCAGCTTCATGAAAAATTTGCAGTTCCCTTTGCCTGTATCACACTGGGAATCCTTGCGTTTTCTTTAGGGGTGCAGGCTGCATCGATTCGGCGGGCCTCAGGCTTCAGTCTGGGAATATTCTTTTTTCTTTTGTACTATTTTCTGCTGGCTGTTGGATGGTCCTTTGGCGAAACAGGGGATTATCCCCCTGCTGTGGGGATGTGGATGCCCAATGTCATTATGGGAAGCATTGCTGTTTTTTTCCTGATAAGAAATGCAAAGGAAAAGCCGGTTGTGCTTCCGGATTTTTTCCAGATGGCAATTGATCTTGTTAAAAGACAGCAGCGAAAAAAGGCATGAATATGGCATGTCTGCATAAATACTGGTTAAAAGAATTTGCCAGGTTTTTTTGTATTATCCAGCTTATTATTATCGTTCTTTTTGTCATTATTGATTATCTTTCCCGGCTGGATAAATTTTTAAATTCAGACCTGTCTCTTTTGGGGGCGCTTGGATATGTCCTGTTAAAAGTGCCTTTTATGTTTGTCCAGCTCACACCGGCAAGTATTCTGCTGTCAACCATTGTGGTTTTTTCTCTGATGAATAAAAACAATGAGCTTTTAGCCATCCGTACAAGCGGGATCAGTATTTATCTTTTTGCAAAACCGGTTCTGCTTGCCGGGGGAACGCTTGCCCTGCTCATGTTTTTTCTGGGCGAAACCCTTATCCCGGTTTCCATGGTCAAGGCAAATTTTATTCAGAACCATGTGATCAAGAAAAATCAGAATTATCTTTCCGCGCGGCAGGATATATGGATGAAATCAGATAACAATCTGATTCACATTAATTTTTTTGATCCGGTCTCACAGACCATTTCCGGTGTGACCATCACCAGTCTTGAAAAAAATTACAGCCTTGAATCCAGGATTGATGCACAAAAAGGGTATTACAAAGACGGTCGCTGGATACTTGAGGATGTAATTGAACAGCTCCATTCTGAAGATACTGAGGATTATAAGGTCAATCTGTATGATTCAAAGCAGATTGACCTGGCGCTTGAACCCGGGGATCTGGGTGAAATTTTAAAAAAATCCGATGAAATGAGTTTTGTGCAGTTGCGTCAGTATGCATTGAAGGTTGAAGAAGAAGGCTATGATGCAACGGTCTACCGGGTGGATTTAAATGCCAAGATTGCCCTTCCGTTTATCTGCATCATTATGGTTTTAACCGGGGCTGCCACCGGGATACGGCCTTTTGCCGGTGGAAATATTCCCGTGGCCATTGCCACAGGCGTGGGCATTACCTTTTTATACTGGGTGATGCACGGGTTCTGTCTGTCCCTTGGATATGGCGCAATTCTTCCGCCGTTTATCAGTGCCTGGGCAGCCAATGTATTTTTTCTGACAGTCGGGGTATTGAATCTGGTGAACAGCGAGTAAATGTATAGCAAAGAAAAGGCGATCCATTATGATCTTTGTATATAAACTGGCAGGATATGTGCTGCTGATTCTTTTGTTGCCCTTTCTGTTTTTGCTCTGGCTGTTTTCCCAAAAAAGAAGAGCCAATCTGCTTGCGCGTTTCGGGTTGAAACCCGGAACAAAACCCACAGTATCCGGCCAAAAAAGAATCTGGGTGCATGCCCTTTCTGTCGGTGAAGTGGTGTCTTCGGTTCCGTTTATAAAAGCCTTGAAAGAAAAAGCCCCTTTAACCGATATTATTTTTACGGCCTCAACTAAAACCGGTTTTGATATGGCCGGACACTTGTTTTTGAATTCAGACAGTTCCCGGAATTCAGAAAATGTATGGATCAGTCAGCTTGAATATTTTCCCTTTGATTTAGGATTTTGTATAGAAAAGGTGCGATCCCGGATTGCGCCCGATGCGGTGGTGATTGTTGAAACCGATCTGTGGCCCAATTTTCTGTATGAAATGAAAAAAAACAATATCCCGGTCATACTGATCAATGCCAGGTTGTCAGACCGCTCCTTAAAAGGATATCAGTTTTTCAGATCATTTTCATCCCTGATGTTTTCTTCTCTTGCGGCCATTATGGCCCAGTCCCACAGGGATAAAAAACGGTTTGAATGTCTGGGGATTGAAAAGGAAAAAATCCAGGTTACTGGAAATATCAAATTTGATCAGGCAGCGGCAGAACGGGACAGTTCGGATGTTCAGAGTATCCGGGACAGACTTTTTTTAGCCCCTGAGTCAAAAATATGGATTGCCGGCAGCACCCATGAGGGCGAAGAAAGAATTCTTTTGTCTGTGTTTAAAAAAATCCGGAAAAAATGTGTGGGCCTGATCATGATCATTGCGCCAAGGGATATCGGACGGGTGAAGGACATTGAATCCTGCTGCCGGTCTTTTAATATGTCTTCTATCCGGATGACCGGTCTGTATGACCCCAGCGAATTTGAAAATCCGCCGGATATTCTTATTGTGGATAAAATGGGAGAACTGGCAAACCTGTATGCGGTCTGTGACATCGCATTTATCGGCGGATCACTGGTTCAGCAGGGCGGACATAATCCTCTGGAAGCAGCAGCTGTATCAAAACCGGTTCTTTTCGGCCCGGACATGTCGGATTTTGTCGATATCTCACATCTGCTGATGGAGCAGGGCGGGGCACAGCAGGTGGCCGGGGAAGAAGACCTGGCAGATGCCCTGGAACATCTGCTGTCCGATGACAGCGAAAGAAAGCGCATGGGAGATCAGAATTTCAGGATTTTCTGTGAACATTCAGGCGCTGTTCAAAAAATTGTAAAACACATGGAGACTCTGGGCTTTGTTTGAGAACGGGTTTAAAAAGTGGTTTAAAAACTGGAAAAACAATCTGGAACTCAGGATTGAAAACGCCCTGGACCAGACAGACAGGCCGTCATGGTTTTCCTTTGAAGGATTTTTGTTTCTTGTGTCTATAATATATATTCAGGTCATCAGACTGCACCTGTGGATGTTTGAAAAAAAGATTCTGACCCAGAAGGCACTTCCCTGTTTTGTGATTTCCATCGGAAATATAACCGTGGGCGGCACAGGAAAAACCCCCATGACCCTGTATATAGCGCAGACCCTGGTCCGGATGGGGAAAAAACCTGTGGTGGTCAGCCGTGGATATAAAGGACAGTATCAGGGACAAACCCTTGTGGTGTCTGACGGGAATCATGTTTTTGCAGATTCAAAAACCGCGGGTGACGAGCCGTATATGCTGGCGCAAAAAAAAATCTGCCCTGTGGTGGTGGGAAAAAGCCGGTTTAAGGCCGGACAAATCGCCATTGAAAATTTTAATCCGGATGTGATCATTCTGGATGACGGGTTCCAGCATCTGGGCCTGAAAAGAGACCTGGATTTTGTATTGTTTGATGATTCAAACCCTCTGGGCAATACCCGATATCTGCCATCCGGCCGCCTTCGGGAGCCGGTTCAGACCGCAGCAAAAAGAGCCCATGCCCTTGTCTTCACCCGGTGTCCGCTAGAAATCTTGTCACTTGCGTCATCTGCAGAAGATGCGATGCCAACACCCTTTGCGAAGAACCGTCTTCAGTCATTGATGGCGCATTTTAACGCATTGCCGGAATTTAAAACCTGCCATGTCCCTTTTGTCTGTGAACAGATTCTTCCGGATAAGCCCCTGCCAAATCCGGGGATAGACATGGAATATCTGAAAGGAAAAAAAGCGCTTCTGTTTTCAGGGCTTGCCGGCAATGCTTCGTTTTACGAGACCTTGGACAGATATGGCGCAATTATTGTTGATCACCTTGAATTTAAAGATCATTACAGGTATAAGAGGGCTGACTTTAAAAAGATAAACACACTGGCACGTCAAAAGGAGGCAGATATTATTCTGACAACCCAAAAGGATCGGGTTAAAATCCCGGAGGACATCAAATGGGAAACACAGCTGGCAGTAATCGGCATTCAGATTCAGTTTCAAACTCCGGAACGGTTTTTATCCTTTTTAAATCAGAAAATAAACTTCAATCAGAAAACAGGTTTTTAAATGGATGATCAAAAAATTTATAAACTGATAAAATTATTTATCAGCCTCATGGGCAGGCTGCCAAGATCCTTTCTCATGTTTTTTTCCGATGCGTTGGCCCTGACCTGGTTTTTTATGGATAAACGTCACAGGAATATGGTTATCTATAATATTCAACAGGCGTATCCGGGCCGTTTTTCAGATAAAGCCGCCAGACAGTTTGCAAAGAAAAATTTCAAGCACACGGCAAGTATTTTTTTTACCATGATCTGGGCCTTTCCAAAGCCAAAGGAAACACTTTATAAATACTGTGTTTTCAAGGGCCTGGAGCACATCAAGGCAGCCCAGGAAAAGGGGCGGGGGGTGATGATTGTCTCCTGTCATATGGGCATTTTTGAACTGGTGGTGCCTGCCATAGCTTCCGTCAATATCAAACTGTATATTTTATATCGTCCTTTGGATTTCAACCCTCTGGAAAGACTGATCCTGGAGTCCCGTCAGCGGTTTGGGATTGTCATGGTTCCACTGCGCAAGGCAACCGGGAAAATTTCTGAAGTTTTGCAGAATAATGGTATTGTGGCCACGCTGCTGGACCAGAATGTGGACTGGTATAAAGGGGCTTTTGTGGATTTTTTCGGCAGGCCGGCCTGTACCAATAACGGCCTTGCAAAGCTGGTTTTAAAGACAAAACCCGTTGTTCTGCCGGGGTTCATGCGATCGGAAAAAGAAAAATTCATTCTGGAGATTCTCCCGGAGATCCCGCTGCAGGAAACCGGGGACCCGATAAAGGATATTGAAAACAATACCCAGGCCTATGTATCAGCCATTGAATCCATGGTCAGACGGCATCCGGAACAGTATTTCTGGGTTCATAACCGGTGGAAAACAAAACCTTACTGTCTTCTTGACCAAAGGGCTTCTTGACCGGGCCAACCCGGGGCCCCTGCGCAAGATGGATTAAAGATTAAAAATATGGGATTTATCACGCTTAAAGATACACCACATGCAAAAATCATGATACGGGCGGCCAACTGGGTTGGGGACGCCATCATGACCACGCCGGTGATCCGGGCGGTCAGAAAAAATTATCCGCTGGCCCAAATCACCATTCTTGCAAAACCCTGGGTTATTCCGGTGTATGAAAACAATCCGTATATTGATCATATCTGTCGATATGACAGTGGTGGCCGTCATACAAGAGGTATGGGGACACTCAGACTGGCAAGGGATCTGAAGGTACACCGGTTTGATCTGGCAGTTTTGATGCAGAATGCATTTGAAGCAGCATTGATTTGTTTTCTTGCAGGAATAAAGGAGCGTCTGGGATACAATACCGATGCAAGAGGGATCTTGCTCAACCGGAGTATAAAAATGAATCCGATCCTGAAAAAAGGGCATTTGATTGATTATTATATCGGCATTTTAAAAGGCGCAGGACTTTTCGATGACGGCCGGACACTGGACCTGTTTTTATCTGACCGGGACAGGGCATATGCAGATTCATTTCTCAAACAGATGGGCATGGATGCGGCCGGGCCTGTCATCGGTATCAATCCCGGTGCAACCGGGGGAACGGCCAAACAGTGGTTTCCGGATCGGTATGCCCGGCTGGCGCAGATTCTGGGACAAAAATACAAGGTGAAAGTATTGATTTTCGGCGGGCCTGCGGATGATGAACTCGGAGAGTATATAGCTGAAAAATCCAGCCAGAGCTGTGTGAATATTTCAGGTAAAACCACCCTGGGTCAGGCCTTTGCCCTGATTGAAAAATGCAGCCTGTTTGTGACCAATGATTCAGGATTGATGCATGCGGCTGCTGCCCTGAACGTGAATCAGGTTGCAGTTATCGGGTCCACGGATTATATTGCCACCTGTCCTGTAAATGAAAATTCCATCATGGTCCGGGTGCCGGTGCCCTGCAGCCCCTGCCTGAAAGATACCTGCCCGACAGATCATCAGTGCATGGATAAAATCAGTGTGGACATGGTGATGGAAAAATGCAGCAGTTTTTTCAACCCTCCGGCCGAAGCCAGACATAAGGAAGCCCCACGTGTTTGAAAATGTAAAAAAAATTTTGATCATCAAGCCCAGCGCATTGGGGGATATCGTCCATACACTGCCCTTTCTGGCTGCGATCAGAAAACAGTTTCCCGATGCAAAAATTGACTGGGTGGTGGCCTCTGGCCTGCATACTTTTCTTGAAGATCACCCCATGATCAACCGCTTATGGATATTTAAAAAAGATCAATGGCGGCGTTTGAAAAATATTAAGACCACACTCAGGGAAATATCTGAATTTAAAAAGGGTCTCAAAGCGGCACAATATGATGTATCCATTGATCTGTCAGGGCTTTTGAGATCCGGTATTATCACATATTTTTCCAATGCAAAAATAAAACTGGGGTTCAAGGAATCTGATGAGGGCAGCCCGTTTTTCTATACCCATAAAATTCATGGCAGCATGAATATTCATGCCATTGACCGGTATCTTGAGATTGCAAAATTCATGGGCTGTTCCGTGGACAAAATTGAATACCCCTTTGCCCCGCACGATCACCATCCGCCCATCCTGAACACCCTGCCCGAAAAATATAGTGTCATGAGTCCTTCGGCAGGCAAGCCTGCCAACCGGTGGCCAGCGCAGAAATTCGGACAGCTTGCGGCAAAACTGGATTTGCCGACAGTGGTGATTGCAAGTAAATCAGAAGCAGACATTGCTCAAAAGGTTGTGGATCACAGCAATGGAAAGGCGATTTCAGTGGCTGGAAAAACCGGGCTAAAGGATCTTCTGGCGGTAATTGAAAACGCTTGTTTTTTTGTCTGCAATGATACAGGTCCCATGCATATTGCCGCGGCCTTGAATATTCCGGTGTTTGCCATCTTTGGTCCGGCCAATCCCGTTCGAACCGGACCTTACGGAACCATCCACACGGTTATCTCAGAAAATCTGGACTGCTCCCCCTGTTATGCCCAGAAACCCTGTGATGATTTTAAATGCATGGAGAACATCCATGTTGAAAGGGTCTTTGATATGATAAGCGCCAACGATTATATCAAAACTGACGATACAAAATCCGACAGCATCAGGGCCGGACTGACATGAAAATATCTGTGATTGTTTCCACATATAATCGCCCGGATGCGCTTGTAAAAGTGCTGGACGGTCTTTTTGCCCAGACCTGCCTGCCGGATGAAATTATTATTGCCGATGACGGGTCCACAGATGACACCCGGACAGCGCTGCTGCCTTTTCTTGACAGTCAACGCATATCAGTAAAACATGTGTGGCAGGAAGATCAGGGCTTTCGCCTGGCCCAGATACGCAATAAGGCGATTCTGGCATCTTCAGGTCACTATCTGGTTTTTCTGGACGGTGACTGTATTCCCGAAGGCCATTATGTCCAGGATCATCTGCACCTGGCCCGAAAGGGGTATTTTTTCCAGGGCAAGCGGGTGATTATCTCCCAAAAGGCCCATGAGGCCTTTGATTTTTCAGATACCCGGTCCGTGCTTTGCCTGCTAAAACATGCCGCAACATCGGCTTTGTCCAACCGTCATCATATCATACGGATTCCTTTTTTCCCTTCGTACACAACTGCCAGGCTGTCCGGCATCCGGGGATGTAATATGGGATTTTTTAAAGCTGATCTGCTGGCAGTCAATGGCTTTAACCAGGCATTCAAAGGCTGGGGCCGGGAAGATTCGGAAATTGTTGTACGGTTATATAAATACGGCATAAAACGAAGAGAACATCCTTTCAGGGCGATCTGTTATCATCTCTGGCACAGGGAAAACACAAGACAGACCATTGATCTGAATGATCAGCTTCTTGAGCAGGCCATGGCATCGGACAATTATTACTGCAGGATCGGGATAAAACAAAATGAGTAAATTATCTGTTTATATCATTGCATTTAATGAAGAGGAAAAAATCCGGGCAGCGCTTGAAAGTGTTCAATGGGCCGATGAAATTATTGTGGCGGATTCTTTCAGCACGGACAATACCGCAGCGGTTGCACAACAGCTGGGTGCCCGGGTGATTCAGATTCCCTTTAACGGATTCGGAGAACTGAGAAATACAGCCATTGCAGCCTGCACCCATGACTGGATCTTCAGTCTGGATTCAGATGAGCGGTGTACCTTGCCTGCAAGAGAAGAAATATTGGAAATCATAAACGCCCAGGACAGCCTGGATGCGTATTATGTTCCCAGAAAAAATTATTTCATGGGCAGATGGATAAAGCACTCCGGGTTTTATCCGGACTACCGTCAGCCCCAGCTGTTCAGAAAAGGGGCGTTAAAATTCATGCCGGATGCGGTTCATGAGCGCTATGAAATTATAAGTGAAAAAAAATGCGGGTATTTTACATCCCACATTAACCAGGTACCGTTTAAAAATCTTGAAGAGCTTATCTATAAGGCCAACCGGTATTCAACGCTGGGGGCGCAAAAACTTTTAAAATCAGGCAGGTCTGCCGGAATGTTTACTGCGCTGGCCCACGGGTTCTGGGCGGCATTTACAATGTATGTATTCAAGCTGGGATTTCTGGACGGCTGGCCCGGATTTGTGATTGCCTTTGGAAATTTTGAAGGCACTTTTTATAAATATGCCAAACTGTATTTAAGTAAAAAGGGTCTGGACTCTTTCTTAAATACACAATTTCCGGAGACCTGAAGATATGCCTGGTCTTTTACTTACACTGGCCTGTTTTTCAGGCTTTATCCTGGCCGTGCATTATGCCTTTAAGGTTAAACTGGCCTACAGCCCTGTGGTCAGTATCTCCTTTATCGGTATTGTGCTGTATCTGTGCGCCTTATCCGGCTATCTGAAGCAGGGTGCGCAAGTATTGCTTTTTGCAGGTGGTGTGCTGGCCCTGTATTTTGGAAACCATATCCGGAAACAAAGCGTGCAGGAAAAATCATCTGTAAAAAACTTCTTTGCCCTGTTTGCCGCGCTCAGCATGATTGCCTTTGTTCTGACCCTGAATATGGCCTTTACCGTGATTGATGATTATGTCTACTGGGGGATTATCAGTAAATATCTTTATCTGTATGATCATCTGCCGATTACAGGCAACCCTCTGGATACAAGAATCCTTGCCTATACGCCGGGAACTGCACTGATCCATTATTTTTTTTATGTGCTGCCGGGAAAATACAGTGTGGATATCTCCTATTTTGCCCAGGCCCTGATTCTGATCAGTGCGCTCTGTGTGGTGTCTGACACACAGAATATTAAAAAGACCATCAGTTCTATCGGGTGTTTGATCCTTTTGATGACGATATTTGCCGGAAGTGTTTTTACCAAACTTCAGGTGGATTATCTGTTGTCTGTTTTCAGCTTTGCCATTTTCTGGATATATTATACTGAAGAGGATCTGAATCTTAAACTCCTGATTTTGTTTGCACCGGTATGTTTTTTGTTTCTGATCAAGGAAATCGGGTTTGTTCTTGGGTTGTTTATTCTGGTCATGATGCTGGGGGATGTGCTGATGGACCGGGGTGTGAAAAACAGGATGCGGCCGGTTGGCATGATTCTCATGACTGGTCTGGGGCTGTTGCTGCTCAAAAAAATGTGGGCCAGTCATATTGCTGCCATGGGATTTGCCCAGTTTCACACTGCCATTGACCGGGAATCCGTGCAAAAAGCAGTTTTGATATTTACCGATCAAACTGCCCAAAAAGCGGTCTTGATTTTTGTCACAGATATCTTTCTGGGTTCAGCAGACCGGCTGAATCTGCCCTATGTGTTCTGGTATGCTGTCATCGGTTTTCTGGGGTACAGGATATTCAAACATGTAAAAACACCCAATACTTCAAGGTTTTTTTTGTTTTCCGCCATGGTGCTGTTTGCATTTTTGCTTTACCTGTTTTTACTGTACTGCATGCAGATCATCATTTTCGGTCTTGGAAGTTCTTCGGACCAGACCCTGGGATTTTCCCGGTATTTGAATATTGTGTTTTCACCCATTGTGTTCATTGCAGTGCTTGTGTTTTTTCAACAGCTTGTTTTCAGCAGGTGGCAGATCAGTCCACGGATCTGTATTGCCAGTGTTGTGGTGGTGCTTGTTTTGCTTGGCGCTTCAAGGGTTGAGGTCTATCTGAACAGGGAAAAGCTGGATATTCATGTTCAAAAGGTGTCTGGGCAGATTGCCGGAAAAATTGAAAAAGGGGTGCATTCCATTGGCGTGATTACAAATAAAACAGATAACCTTGCCAATCTGCAGTTTTTATTTTATCTTCTGCCCAACAAGGTGGACTATCTTCCGGATGTGTTTGAAACCCGGGCCGATTTGATGGCGTATGTGGCCCAGCACGATTATATCATCTGCTACAGGCCCCGAAATCAGATTTTTGAATGGCTTAAGCCCTTTTTGAAGGAACAACACACCGATCTGCCGGATGTGACAGTGTTGCGGGTGCATGCGGATATGCCCCAAAGCGGTTCAGATCTTTTACTTGAAAGGATATCTTTTTAAGACCAAATTTTATGAAAACCATATTGCTCATACCGGCATATCATCCGGAAGAAAAAATAGTCTCTCTTTTAAAAGATATCCCAAAAGATGTGTTTCATCAGATTCTGGTGATTAATGACGGCAGCGGACCTGAATATGATCCTGTTTTTGATCAGTTGTCCGGCATAGACACTATAAAGATCATAAACCACACTCAAAACCAGGGCAAAGGGGCGGCACTTAAAACCGGGTTTGCCCATATCCTGGAAAATTTTGAAAACTGCCGGGGGGTAATCACTGCAGATGCAGACGGTCAGCATTCTTTAAAAGATATCCTTGCTCTGGCCAAAGCCATGGAAAAGGAAAGTGACAGCCTGATCATGGGCAGCCGTTCTTTTGATTCCAGTGTGCCGTTTCGAAGCCAGTTCGGCAACCGGATGACCCGGATGATCATGCGGCTGTTTTTCAAAATTCGTCTGACAGATACCCAGAGCGGCCTGAGAGCCATTCCGTTTTCTTTGCTGCCGCATTTAATTGATATCCGGTTTAACCGGTATGAATTTGAAATTGAAATGCTGATGACTGCAAAGAAAAAGGGTTTTCGGTTTAAGGAAATACAAATCGATACGATTTATGAAAACAATAATGCAGCCTCGTCTTTTAATCCAGTGGTGGATTCTGCCAAAATTTATTTTGTCATGTTCCGGTATGTCCTGGCGTCTCTTGCCACAGCCGCTGTTGATTATCTGGTTTTTTTCACAAGTTATGCTGTGGTGCCCCAGATTTTTCTATGCACCTATTTTGCAAGGCTGGTGGCGCTTTTTCTAAATTTTGTCCTGTTAAAAAGATTTGTATTCCGGTCAAAGGAAAACATCTGGATCATCGGCATTAAATATTTATCCATCGTTGTGGTGTCCGGTTTTGTTTCTTCTCTGGCAACCCGGTATTTTAACCAGGAATTAAAACTTAATATTGTCCTGTCAAAGGTGTTCGGGGAATTAATATTGTACGTGGTTATTTTTATTGTTCAAAAAGAATTTGTTTTCAAGCGCAGGGATGAAGAACTGTGAAAAAAACCAACTGGACCAAATATTATGATAAACCTTACAAGACTGCTTCTTTTACCCGCAGGATAACCGGCCGTGAGCTGGTTGGCGCCATAAAAAAACATTTTGGCAGCACCCAGGGCATGTCTTTAACGGAAATCGGCGGCGCCAACAGTGCATTTTTAGAACTGCTGCTCCAGGAATTGAAACCATCTGAATATGCGATTATTGACAGCAATGCGACAGGGCTTGAAAAAACACGGGAAAGAATACAGCCACAGGATAATGTTCAGCTGCTGCAAAAGGATATTTTAACAGGGGCGTTTGACAGGCAGACATCGGATCTGGTGCTCAGTGTGGGGCTGATAGAACATTTTGATCAAAAAGGCACTCAAAAAGCCATCCAGGCTCATTTTGAGATATTAAAACCCGGCGGATATGCTGTTATCACGTTTCCAACCCCGACCTTTTTATACCGGATCTCCCGTTTTATTTCCCAGAAGCTGGGGCTGTGGATCTTTCATGATGAAAGACCACTGATGATCACAGAGGTTCTGGAAACTGCCCAAAACTATGGCAGGCTTTTAGAATATAAAATCATCTGGCCGATTTTTTTCACCCAGGGCCTGGCAGTTTTTAAAAAAAATATCTGATCCATATTCAGACAGTGCGTCATTTTTTAGGGACTGTTGCTCCTCCCCGAGGTGGCCTCATGCTGCACAGCAGTTACCAGGCCAGCTTGAAATTTTTACCTGTAACCACGGCAGGGGGCGTGATTGGCACCGCTTCTGTGGGTCCCGGCAGCACCACCTGCATGGGGCATGCGTCCAGAATATCCTTTTGGATGTCCACACCGGGCATCACCTCGATGAGCATCATGCCCTGTTCGGTCAATTGAAAAACTCCCACGGAGGTGACATAGAGAACGGTCTTGTTTTTTTTCAGGGCCTGCTCACCGCTCATGGTGATCTCAGAGACCTGCGCAATAAATTTATGAGTTCCGGGTTTGATAATTTTGAGCTGGCCGTCAACGATGTCCATTTGTGCGTGGGCCATCCAGCTTCCCACAAAAATCAGGGTGTCGGCAGCGGCGCAGAAATCCGGAAATCCGCCGGGGCCCACATAATTTTTCGGCCCTTCTCCCCGTTTGGAAACATTGACATTGCCCTGGCTGTCCACCTCCAGAATGCCGAGAATGGCGGCATCCAGGTGCTGATAACACAGATGAAAAATCTGGGCTGACGAGAGAATCTCCCGGGGATTGATACCGGCACCGAAAAAAATTCCCGGTGCGGGCAGACCACCCACCACGCCGGTTTCCGACATGAAGGTCACGTCGTTGAAAAGTCCTCCCTCGTAAATCAGCCGGGAGACCTCTTCAGGCAGCCCCACGCCCACAATGATGTTGCAGCATTTGTGCACAAATCGGGTAAATATGGATGCGGCCAGGCGGGCCAGGGTATCTTCCACCTTGCCCCGCCTGGGGGTGATACCCAGTGTCTGGTTGATGAACCGCAATTTTTCCATGGCCTCGTCCATGTCCACGTTCGCCCCCTCGGTGAACATGGGCCAGTATTTACGCTGGGGAATCGACCCGGTCTGTTCGTTATACGGATGGACCACTATGGCGTCCACGGCTTCGGCCGGCAGAAAGATGTTGGCCGGGTCTTTTTCCACGATTTGAGCCACACTGACCAACACTTTGCCGCCGTTGGCCCTGGCAGCCATGGCGGATTCAAAGCTTTCGGTAAACAGGCAGCAGTCCTTGACGTAGATATTGCCTTCGCTATCCGCTGACGGTGTAATAAAAACCGAAATATCTATGGGCGGCAGCCGGTAGCGAAGCTTGTCGCCCACAGGTTCGGTCATGCTTTTGCCCATGCCCGGCACCACCACGGTGCCGTTGCCCACCCGGGGATCCAGAAAGGTGCCTATACCGGTGTCAGAGTCAAGAAAGAAACGACCCCGGCCCTGGCCCTCCACCAGCAGGGATTCGATGCCCTGGGGAAAGGTGTGCAGCTCGAGCTTCCCCTGGTCAGCCAGCTTGAGCATTGATTTTACCGTTTCATGGTGGCCGGCAATAAACCGGGTCACCAGACCTTCGTGCTTTCCAAGATCCTCTACAGTCCCCGGCACCTTGCCCCGGCCCCCTTGTGCGCCGACAATGATATGGGTGAGCCCCCTTGGATGGCCGGTTTCCCGAAAAAGCCGCTCAATGGCCCAGAACCAGACCGAGGGCCGGGCATTGGCAGCCATGCCGCAGGAAAAAACAGTGGCCTTGTCCGGAATCAGCCGTGCCGCCTCCATGGCGGTCATGAATTTGGGGTTGCTGATGTCTTCGGGTTTGTAGTCGAGGGCCTTGCGGTTCCATGTCAGTCGCCATTTGGTGATTTGGATCAGCAGTTGCAGTCGGGTCAGTGTGTTCATGACATCTCCTGTTATGTTGTTTGTCTAAAAAGACCGGGAGCGATGGTTCTGATTTTAAAAATTTGGAAAAGCAATCAGTGTGCCAGAGGTATTATCGGGGTGCTGATTGATTACATCTTATTGTTTTTATATGTTTTTTTATTTGCCCGGGCAAAAACAAATTTTTCTGAGTCCGGTGGGGTGTAAGGACATATGACAATGTGTTAAAATTTTTATGTGTGTTCCGATTTGTAAAACCTGAAATTCTGGGTTGACAAGGGGCCTAAAAATATTCTATTTCGTCAGGGAGCTGGAAGTACTCCCGGTTAAAAAGTCTTCTGCCATTAATCATTCAGGGATATGGCAAAAGACGGGACAGAGAATGGGTTGATTTTTTCATGCAGGAAAGGCCAGAAGACGGAAAGGTAAAAATTCGTTTCATACGAACGAACACATACTGACGGGGAAAAATGCACAAACGGCTCCACCCTCTTTTACGAAAAACCTGTACCTTGTTTGTTTATGGCTTGATCATCATCATGTCCGCTTCCGTTTCTTCTGGCGAGGAAACCAGGACCGCTTCTTCTCCCCTGGCCACTGTTGGCCTTACGGATCAACAGTTTGAAGACACATTGAAACAGTTTATCGGCATTCCCTATCGCAGAGGGGGGACCACAACAAAGGGTCTGGATTGTTCCGGCTTTGTCAAACTGGTTTATGATCATATTTTCGGCATTGAACTGCCCCATAATTCCGTGGCCCAATTCAGGTTCTCCGAGCTGAAAAAAATAGATAAAGGGGATATGCAACCCGGGGACCTCATCTTTTTCGGCAATACAAAGCAAAAAACGATCAACCATGTCGGCCTTTATATGTCGGGCAATAAATTTATTCATGCCAGCAGCTCCAAAGGTATAAGCGTATCCGGTCTGGATGAAAACTACTGGAAGAAAAGGTTTATGGGATCGATGCGGCATGAGGGTCTGAGTTCCGGTTTTGATCAAAACAGGGCTTCATCTGCCATTGTGTTTTGTTCACAGGGAATTCGCTGATTTTATCTTGACAAAAAACAAGGGCTCATCTTAGTATTGAATACCAGTATTCAATGGCTCCTGAAAAATATAAGCGCAACCTTGATGAGAGAACGGTCAGCGAGGGATAATCATGATAAAACGAATTTTGGTCGGCCTTGGCGGAACCCCTTTTACCGCAGTGGCAACCCGGTGTGCCACCGAACTTGGTGATATACACCAGGCACAATTGACAGGTGTAACAATTGTGGATACGGATCATCTGGCCAATGTCGGGCCTGTACCGGCAGGTGCTGATGCCTATGCCCAGCGTATGCGGGAGAAAAAAATCAAAGTCACCCGGGAAGGAACCGAGCTTGCCATTTCGCTTTTTAAAAAGCATTGCAGCTCACAGCAGGTGGTCTGTCAGAGGATCCAGTACGAAAAAGGAGATCCTTTCGAGGCCATGATTTCGGAATCCCGTTTTAACGACCTGATCGTCTTTGGTCTTCGCAGTATTTTTGAGTATGGTTTTGTAAAAGACCCGGACAAGGCAATTGTGAAATTGTTGCGGCAGGGGGTTCGTCCGATCCTGGCAGTGGCGGAAAATTATCGTCCTGTTCGCAAAGTTTTAGTTGCCGTGAGCACCGCCATGGAATCTGCCAGGACATTACGGGATTTTCTGCATTTGAATCCCTGGCCCGGTGTCCGGATCTGCATGGTGCATTTTCACAGCGGCACACCATCTGAACCGTTTTTGCTCAATCAGGCAGCAGATTACTGTAAAGCTTATGGTTTTGAAGTCAAAACCCATCTGGTGGAAGGAAACCCCAGAACCGATCTGCTTGGATTTGCCAGTAACCATGAGATTGATCTGATTGTCATGGGCAACAGCTCGGCCAATATCATCCGGCGCAGCCTTCTGGGGGATACGGTTCTTGAAACCATTCATCAGGCAGATATCCCGCTGTTTTTGTCCCAGTGAAATGAGCCGGATCTTTCTGACCACTGAAACCGTGCCGGACTGCTGCAGGGCCGGGCGTATCTCCAGCCTTTTCCCCCTTTCTGTGTTTGTATTGCTGTGTTTTGCCTGGCCCGGGATTGTCAACGGTCATGTGTATCAGGCGCAAAGCGCCTGGATTCCCAGCCTGGGGCTGAATCTGGGATTCCGGCTGGACGGATTGAGTTTCCTGTTCTGCCTGATCATTACCCTGGCCGGTTTTTTTGTCACCCTTTTTTCCGCCAGTTATATGGCAGGCAAACCCAATCTGTTCAGCTATTTTTTTTATCTTCACGCCTTTATGGTGGCGATGCTGGGCATTGTAACGGCGGATCACCTGCTGCTGCTTTTTGTGTTCTGGGAAGCCACCACTGTTTTATCCTACCTGCTCATCGGATTTGACCATGAAAACACCACTGCACGGGAAAATGCCCGCCAGGCCATTCTGGTCACCGGAGCCGGCGGTCTTTTCCTGCTGTTCGGGATTCTTCTGCTCAAGACAATGGGTGCTCCCATGGCGCTGAGTCAATGGACACAGATGGGGATGGATATCCGGGAACATTTTTTGTACCCGTTTATTTTCCTCTGTATTCTGGTGGGGGCCATGACCAAATCTGCCCAGGTCCCATTTCACTTCTGGCTGCCCAATGCCATGAGCGCTCCAACCCCGATCAGTGCTTTTTTGCATGCCGCCACCATGGTCAAGGCCGGCATTTATCTGCTCATGCGTTTTCATCCCCTGCTGGGCGGCACGTCCCTGTGGATGGGAACCCTTGTGGTTGTCGGCGGGATCACTGCATTGTGGGGGGCGATTCAGGCACTGGCGCCCTGTGACCTTAAGCGGGTGCTGGCCTATACCACTTTGATGGCTCTGGGGATTTTGACCCTGTTTCTGGGAGGGCAGACAGTTGCTTCCCTGACAGCTGCAGCCACATTTCTGCTGGTGCACGCTTTGTACAAAGCCGCCTTGTTTCTGGCAACAGGCAGTATTGATCATCAGTGCAGGACCCGGGATCTTCGAAACCTTGGCGGGCTTTTTTCCGCCATGCCTCTGACAATGCTGGCCGTGGCTGCCGCCACCCTGTCCATGGCAGGGTTTCCTCTGTTTTTCGGATTCATCGGAAAAGAAATCATGTATGAAGGCGCACTGTCTGAAGAGATGTTTCCAGGGTTTGCCACCCTGGCGACTTTGTTTGCCAATTCCCTGATGACGGCAGTGGCCGGTATTATCCTGCTGACACCTTTTTTCGGCACCCGGCCTCCCAGCCTGGGACAGGTCCATGAGGTCCCCTGGACCATGCGTCTGGGCCCGGCTGTCATGGGAGGGATCGGTGTGGTCTTCGGCCTGTTTCCGGAATGGGTTTCCGCCAATCTGATTCAGCCGGCAGTCTTTGCTTTTCACCCGTCACGGGAGGAGATCCGTCTTGTTTTTTTTCACGGGTTCAACCTGCCGCTGCTGCTGAGCATGATCACCCTGACCCTTGGCAGCGTGATCTACATCTTTCGCATATCCTTGCGGCACAGAATTCAAGATGTCATTGACCGGTTATGGATCACCACTCCCCGCATTTATCAGAAAAGTCTGGATGCCTTTGTTGCAGGGGGAACCTGGTTTGTTCGCAGAACCCAGACCGGAATGCTGCATACGTATTTTGCCGTGATCATGGTGACAGTGCTTCTGATTGCCGGATGGGCCTGGATTCCCCATATGGGTGCGGCACTGATTGTCCCGGACATGGCACAGATCAGCATTGCCTCTGGCATCTGCCTGTTCATCCTGGCGGCCACGGGTGTGGTGCTCATGGCCAAAAAACGGCTGGTGGCCATTGGTGGTCTGGGGGCTGTGGGTGCGGGTGTGGCCTTGATTTTTCTTATGTTCGGTGCTCCGGACATTGCCCTGACCCAGCTGCTGGTGGAAACCCTGACCGTTATCATTTTCTCTCTGGTGCTGCTTCGCCTGCCGCTTCTGCGCACGGTCCGAAAAAGATCGCGCTCCAGAAACCTGTTTGATGCGGGCTTGTCCATCTGCGCCGGAATTCTGGTCACCAGTTTTCTGATGGGGCTTTTGCAGGTTCCTCTGGATCGAAACCTGACCACTTTTTTTGAACACTACAGTTATGTTGCCGCCCATGGCCGCAATATTGTCAATGTGATTCTGGTGGATTTCAGAAGTCTGGACACACTCGGGGAGATTTCCGTGGTGGTGCTGGCAGCATGGGCCGGTGTGGTGCTGATCCGCCGGCAGGAGAAAGAATAGATGCAGTCGATTATTTTAAAAACAGCCACTCGCCTGATGGTCGGGTTGATGCTGGTCTTTGCGGTCTATCTGCTGCTGCGGGGACACCATGAGCCTGGCGGCGGATTTGTGGCAGCTTTAGTCTCGGGCACTGCGTTTGCCCTTTTTGCCATTACTGAAGGACCGGCTCAGCTCAGACGGGCCATTCGTGTCCGGCCGTCTGTCATTGCCATGACAGGGCTTGCTGTGGCAGCAGCAGCCGGATTCCCGGCGCTTTTCGCGGGAATGCCCTATCTGACCGGTATCTGGTGGAAAATCGGCGAAATTTCGCTGGGAACGCCGCTGATTTTTGATGTGGGCGTTTTTCTGGCCGTACTGGGCGCCATTGTGTCGCTCTTGCTGGCTCTGGAGGAAAACTGATATGGAAGCCTTGCTGGCGATGCTTGTGGGCCTGATAACCGCCGCGGCCTTTTACCTGATGCTCTCCGGCATGCTGGTCCGGTTTGTGTTCGGGTTCACCCTGATGGGCAATGCTGTGAATCTGCTGATTTTCACTGCCGGGCGCCTGACCCATTCAGATCCGCCCCTGATTGAGCCGGGACAGACCGGGCTGGCCGGTCCAGTGGCCAATGCGCTGCCCCAGGCCCTGATATTGACGGCCATTGTCATCGGGTTTGCCATGGTCACGTTTCTGCTGATCCTGCTGTATCGGACCCATCACCAGACCGGTACGCTGGATGCAGATCAGGACGCTTTTCTGACAGAGATTTCCCTGTCTGAAAAAGGGAAGGTATCATGAACCTGCTGCTGATTCTTCCCATTCTGCTGCCCATGGTCATGGCAATGATCTCGGTGTTAACCGGTCTGGACAGGGCCAGGTCCGGCATGCTGGCTGTTTTCGGGGCATTGCTCCATCTGTGTGCAAGCGGATTTCTGCTGGCAACCGTGGTGGATCATCAGGTGCTGGTGCTGTGGATGGGCAACTGGCCTGCGCCTGCTGGAATCTGTCTGGTGGCGGATTACCTGAGCGCAGCCATGGTGCTGATCACTTCTGTGATCTATCTTGCGGTCATGGTCTACTCGGGAAAAGAGATTACCCCTCATCAGCGCCGGTCCGGATACTATCCCTTGATGCAGTTTTTGACTGCTGCCATCTGCGGGGCCTTTCTTACAGGTGACCTGTTCAACCTGTATGTCTGGTTTGAATTGATTCTCATGGCTTCTTTCGGGATCATGATCATGGAAAATCCTGGAAGCCGCCTGACCAGCGCAGTCAAATATGTGACCATGAATCTGTTGTCCACAGTGTTCCTGATTATGGCCATCGGGTTGATTTACGGTTTGACCGGAACCTTGAACATGGCAGACCTGCATGAAAAGGTGGCCCAGGTTGACAATACTGCCCTGGTAACCGGCGCTGCCTTGCTGCTCATGATGGCCTTTGCCATTAAATCCGCACTTTTTCCGCTGTTTTTCTGGCTGCCGGCAACCTATCACACGCTGCCGGTGCCGGTGGCGGCTTTTTTTGCAGGGATGCTGACCAAGGTGGGGGTTTATGCTCTGATCCGTTTGTTTACCCTGGTATTTGTCACAGATGTTGCCGTGACCCATACCCTTTTGATGGTCATGGCAGTGCTGACCATGGTGTCCGGGGTGGCGGCTGCCGCCTCACAGATGGATATCCGCAGGATACTGTCGTTTCACATTATCAGTCAGGTGGGATACATGGTTCTGGGGCTGGCTGTTTTCACTCCCCTTGCCCTTGCCGGAACCCTCGTTTACCTGATCCATCATATCATTGTCAAAGCCAACCTGTTTCTGGTGAGCGGACTGATCCAGAGGGCCACCGGGTCTTTTGATCTCAAACAGACGGGCGGGTTGTATCAGACCCATGGCCTGCTGTCCCTGGGATTTTTTATCCCGGCATTTTCTCTGGCAGGGTTTCCGCCCTTGTCTGGTTTCTGGGCCAAGCTGCTGATTATTTACGCCTGCCTGGAGGCAGGGCATTATTTTCTGGGTGCAACAGCCGCCGTTGTTGGGCTGATGACGGTTTTTTCCATGATCAAGATCTGGACTGAAGCGTTCTGGAAAAAAAAGGCACTGCCTGTGGACAGCCCGGTTGAACCCCTTGTGGATATTCCTTTCCAGCTCATGGGCCCGGTGCTGTGTCTGTGCCTGCTGACGGTTCTGATCGGCGTGTTTATGGAGCCGGTTCTCAAATTTGCCCTGGTGGCAGGCGAACAGTTGATGTCCCCCCATCAGTATGTGCTTGCTGTCAAAGGAGGTGGCTGATGCCGTTGTTTATTCTGAATATTTTTCTGGCAGCTGTTCTGATGGTGCTGACCGGCAGCGGCAGTATCAGTGTCTTTTTTCTGGGGTTTGCCCTGGGATATGTTATTTTATGGGTGACCAGCCCCTTGTATCCGCAGACCCGGTATTTTAAAAAACTGCCCAAAGTTCTCAGCCTGGTGCTTTATTTTTTAAAAGAGCTTCTGGTCTCCAACCTGCGGGTTCTGTGGGAAGTGATCACGCCCCGCCATATCAGCCGACCGGGGATTATCGGCGTTCCCCTGAGTGCCCGGACAGATCTGGAAATTTTCATGGTGGCCAATCTGCTGTCCCTTACGCCGGGAACACTGAGTGTGGACCTGTCTGAAGACCGCAAAATTCTGTTTGTTCATGTCATGTTTCTGGAGGATGCCCAGGCAGCAAAAGCCGGGATTAAAAATGGTCTGGAAAAGCGGGTTCTGGAGGTGATGCAGCCATGATGACAGGAGAAACGTTTTTATCGGTTGCTGTGCAGGCTGCCATGGGTATGCTGCTGGTCGGGATGGTCATGGTGCTGTTCCGGCTGGCAAAAGGTCCTGGTGCAGCCGACCGCGTGATTGCAATGGATCTTCTGTCTGTTCTGGTGGTGGCTTTTCTGGTGGTGCTGTCCATCCACACCCGAAAAACCTCCTATATGGATGTTGCCATTGCCTATGCCTGCATTGCATTTTTAGGAACCATTGCTCTGGTGCGGTTCATCCACCGGGCATCTGTTCAGAAACAGCTTCGCCAAAAACAAAAAACGCCTGCACGCCCGCTGCCGGATCATTCAGGAGAAAAAAACCATGATTGAGTATATCAGCGGTCTGTTGGTGATCATTGGCAGCTTTTTCTGTCTGGTGGCATCTGTCGGGCTGATCCGGCTGCCGGATGTGCTGACCCGCATGCATGCTGCCACAAAGGCAGGATCGCTGGGTGCAGGTCTGCTGGTGACGGCCCATGCCCTTTTGTACCCGCAGCTGGGGATTTCCCTGCGGGCCGTTACCATTGTTGCGCTGCTGCTGTTCACAGCGCCGGTGGCAGCCCACCTGATTGGCCGGACAGCGTATCGAAGCGGCGAAGCATTGTCTGACAGAACCTGGATTGATGAACTCAAGGGGCAGAACAACGCCCTGGATGACCACCCGCCTTCTGATTGA
Organism: Pseudomonadota bacterium; assembly: GCA_018821535.1. Lineage (GTDB taxonomy): Bacteria > Desulfobacterota > Desulfobacteria > Desulfobacterales > Desulfobacteraceae > Desulfobacula. The sequence goes on from JAHJLV010000025.1 coordinate 65,897, forward strand.
TTCAAATACAGGCCAGATGATAGGAAAACAATCCAGAATCGGTCTGCACCGGGCTTACACTGGTGCATCAAATACTGAAGTGGTGTATTTGCACCACCGATAGTGGTTTATTTGAACCGGAACTGAAAGGTGCCACCAAAATAACATCTTGAAATAACATTATTTTTTTAGAATATTGAGTTGGCCTCATTATTGCTATATCCTGTCCATATTTAATTACAACAGCTTAATATGAAAAGAGAGGGAGTAACGGTGGACAGAAAATTTTTACAAAAAATCCTATGTGTCATTCTGGCTTTATCGTGTTCTGTTTCAATCCTTTTTGCAGGGGACAATCTGCATATATCCAATGAATTTTCATTGACACACAACGAGGTCTCAGGCCCGGGAAAGGCAAGTTCTTCCTTGACCGAAGGACTTCGATATATGAATGTTCTGGGTGTGTCCGGATATGGGCAGTCTCAGGGATTTGACTATAGTTTCAACATCGGCGGCAAAGCCACGGATGATCTGCGAAATGATGCCAAACAGCTTTCGCTCACCAATTTTCAGTTCAGGGCAAGCGATAAAAGTAATACACTGAATCTTGGCGATACCTTTGAGTCTTTTTCCCAGTATTCGTTGAGCACCTCTCTGAAGGGGGTCTCCTACAGATTCTATGATGAAAGCGCCAATACGCCGGATTTTACCATTGTAACCGGACTGGTGTATCCGAGATGGGACAATGTCTGGCGGGATCATGAAACAAAGACCGTTGAGCGTCAGGCCATTGGCGGACGAATAAAATATAATTTCACCCCGGATTTTTTTGCAGGCGTTAATGTGGTCGGCCTGGATGATGACAGACGTGTCAGAACGACAGATTCCCTGTATAACAGCATGGTGTATTCACTTGACCTGGAATATCGTCCCATCCCCGGACTGACACTCAAGACCGAATCCGCCTTTAATACCACCAAGGTATCCGAAGGAGAAGGCATTGACTACACGACCCGCCACGGACATGCCCATAAATTTGAAGCAGTAGGGGATGGCGGTCCCAGCCGGGTCAATCTTGAGTATGAGCGGACTGATCCGAATTTTCAGGCCCTTCTAGGATCGGCAACACCGGACAGGGAAAAGGCAAAGGCGCGGTGGCGGTATCGGTACAGCAAAACCCTCACCGTTAACTCAGGTTTCCTGTGGTTTCGAGACAATCTGGAGCACCAGCGGTCCTTCACCACCCATAACTACAGGCCCGAGATCGGGGTCAGTGTCCGAAGAGTGTTTGACCGGCAATATTCAACCGCTGGTCTGACCTATAAATTCGATCGCAAATATGGCGGGACAAGCAGCACATCCAATCATATTACCAATTTTAATTACAGGGATCGGTTTGGAATTTTTGACAGTGACACCAATATCGGCTACACTCTGTATGATACAGAAACCCGTGTGATCGACAGCCGGCAGTACACCTATAATACAATGCTCAGTTCACGGCATACGCTGGACAAGGTGATCCTCAAACCGTCCTTGTCTCTAGGGGGATGGACTGCCAGTGATGAGCTTGCGGATACAAGAGATATCATTTATGAGTATTCCATCGGGCTGGGTATGGATATCCCGGACCACAAAATTACTTCTGATTTGAGGATCGGCATGAGCAAGCTTGAAAAAGAAGCTGCGGGAACAGATGACTCGCTTCGGTCTTTTGCCAATTTGAGTCTGTATTATCGGCCTGATTTTCTGGCAAAGCTCAATTACGGGATGCTGTTTTTACGGGCAGGACTTAATGATTTCAGCTATACCACAGGAACTCGGGATTTCAGGGAAACCAGCGTCACAACCGGATTGAATATTCAGTTTTAGGGAGGAAGATATGAAAGCAATAAAATTAAATCTCGTCATGGTGTTTTTGATCGTTATTTTTTCCGGAACAAATGCCGCTGCCAAATGGTGGATATTCGGTCAGTCCAACGATGAGGTGAGCATCAATTATCTGTATCTGAACAAGATCAGCTATGATGAAAGCGGGCCTGAAGTTACGGTTTACAGAGAAACCCTTCAGGACGGGTTGATTCATTTAACCGGCAGGGCAGGTGTCAGAAAGGGGAAAATCGGCGGCATCCGGGTGACGACGGACAATAAAGACACCTGGCAGGAGGCCAGATTCTCGGATAATGGGGCTTTTGAATTCAGTTTCCGTCCGGAGATGAACAAGGCCTATGTCCTGTTTGTGGAGATCATGGACACTGCCGGCAAGACAAATGATATTGAAGCAACCCGGAAGGTTGTGAAATTATCAGACCAGAATATCACGGGGCTGGTAAAAGAAACGCTGGACAGCATGATTGATGCGTATCAAAGTGAAGATGCGGCCGGTTTCATGAAATATGTCAGTGATACATTCACCGGAGACGAGATGAATCTTGACCGGGCTATCAGAAGAGATTTCAATGCATTTGACGGGATCAGCTTAAGATATACCCTGAACAATATCACGGCTGGAACCGGGGGCATGGTGTACGTATCCATAAGCTTTGCGCGGTCCGTGATCTCCACCCGGGACGGAAGACCCTATACAGACAAGGGAATCACGGAATTTGTCTTTCAGCTTGGCCCGGCACGGGTGTACAATATGAAAAACCCCTTGATTTTCGGCCTGAGTGATGCGGAAAATGTTGCCACAGGAACGGTCAGTTCCTCGTCAGGAGAATTGAATATCACCCTGAATGAAAAAAATGAAGTCCGGCTTACCGAAAGCGGAACATCAGTGGGAAGCAATGTGATCAGCGGTACAACGACCCTCCGGACAACCAACCCGGTCAATAATTTTCAGGGGTTTATTTTTGCAGATGAAGATGTTACCACGGAAACTGATGGCGGAAATATCGTCGGGGATTTTGGCATGGCAATTGAAGCTGGCGGACCCATCATATTCACTCTTCTGCGCACAGGGGTTCTGGCCAAAGTCAAAACCGGGACCCGTATCGAGCAGATCACCACGGCAGATGAATCCGGGTATGTCAATTCTGTGGACCCGGGTGTCGGAGACAGTGTTATTTTCAAACTTTCCAACAACACCTATGCGGCCATGGAAATCATGAATGTAACCGGTGGCGGCTACCCGTTTTACGGCACCATCAAATATAAATATCAACCAGATGGCACAAGAAATTTTTAAGGGTTGAAAACATGATGATACGAGGGATTGTTCTTGGCTTGATGGGATTGTTGTTTGTCGCATTTTTTCCTGTCCAGGCACCTGCTGAGGAGGAAGATAAAAGCAAGGTGCTTGAAACAGCAGACAAAATTATTGGCGGATTGCCCGGCGCATTGAAAACCGGCATTGACTTCAGTAAAATGACGCCCCAGGAGCGGATCAACTGGGTTTTGAACAGTGTTGAGGATAAGGTCAAAAGTTCAGTTGTGGAAAAAACCCAGGATGCCCTTAAAGAAAAAATGGAGGCATATGCAAAAGAAGCCATCCGGGCCAGAGCCTTTATGGCGGTCGGTGCACCTCAGATCCGGCATGCCTATGCAATGGGCCAATCCTTTGACTGGTCGAAAATTGATTCGGAGATCGCATCCAGCGCCGACACCAACATGAACCGGCTGGGCGCTGGTATCAAGGCGGCCCAGGTGAGCTGGGCAACCATTCAGGCCTATCGGACAGGTGATTTTACATCCGCTGCCAAAACCCTTGGCGGAGAGATCGGTAACCTGCTGGCAGAAGCCTATATCCCGGGATACGGATATTTCAAGGCAGGGGCGGCCATGGTTGAGCTGCTGGGAAATTATGTGCTGGATTATGCGACAGACACAGCAGTCGAGGGCATGCTTGATCGCCTGTACGGAATGAAGTCGGACCCGCAGGCGCTTGCAGCATGGCTTATTGACAAACCCCCTGCCTCAATCATGAAAGATATTGAGGACAAGTTTAACGATGGCATGGGCTTTGGTTATGTGTATAAAGGCCAGGGCACGGATAAGGGCGAGGCGGAAATCAAGGCCCGCATTCAAAGTGAACTGGTAAAGCTTCGTGCTGCACTGGTCACTCAGCAGAAAGAAGCTGAAAGAAGAGAAAAACAGGCCCAGAGGGAAATTGATCAATATCTGCAAAAATATCGGAACGCTGAAAAAGCCTTAAAGGCGGAAGCGGAAAGGATCAAGGCAGAAGCGGATGTGCAATTGTCGCCTGTTACGGAATTCAAGAAGAAAATGACCGTCCTTCAGAAGGAAGATGTTCAGATCGCGATATCTCAGATTGAATCCAAAATGGGTGAAGTCAGTGGTGGACATGGTGTCCCGTATGTACCGTTTCATTATGATTCACTGATTTCTGAATTGGAATCGGTCTATTCCGAGATCAAGGATTCTCCGGGTTCCGGATATGACCGGGAAGCCATTGACCGTACGATGTCTGCCTATCGAAAAAACAGAGAAGAAGCCATTAAAACTGTTGGGACAGTCAATGCAGAAAATTGCCGTGCTGCACAGCAGCAGGTCACGGACCAATACCAGCCGACGCTGGACAGCCTTGAAAGGCAAAGAGCCGCTGAAAAGAATTACGAAAGGCGACTGCAGTTGAGTGCCCAGAAGAATGCAGTCGGCTCTCGATACTGGGCGGAAATGTTTGCGCGGCAGGCGGCCTGCAAGACAAATACGCAAAAATTAAGTCTTGAAATGTCAGCCTTTTCCCAGGAAGAAAATATTGTGAGGCTTGAAGCCCAGGAGCGGGCGGACAGATTGATGCTCACCATTAAAGACGGGTTTGAAAAAATCGATGAAAGACTCAAGCAGGCCCGAAGGGATCGTGATGAAGCCAAAAAGGCATTGTGGGATGAAATTCATCAAACCTTGTCCTTTCCTCATTTTTTTACAAGCCCTGGCGGGTATGATCAGGCGAAAATGGGGTCGGGCGTTTCAGGAACAGCACAGAATATCCAAAAAGGAAACCTGCAGGTTTACCGTCCCGGAGAACTCCACAATGCAAGGGAAGCAACCATAAGTGCCATTGAAAAAATTAAAAAGGATCAGGAACTGATCAGCGCCTTGTCCAATAAGGAAAGAGAAAATTTAAAAAAATATCAGGCGCAAGTTCTGGCCCTTAAAAATGAATATGAATCCCTGGTACCGGAAAATCTTCGGAATCCGGGGGGCAGTAATTATACGCAGGAAATGCAGGAGTATCAGTCACAGGAGGATTCACGGGTCAAGGAATACGGCAGTTCTGCAGCGGTGTTTGAACACTGGCAGATTTTCCCGCCGCCGCTGGTCCGGTTCAGGGAAGATCCGGGCACTTTTAATGTAGAACCACCCCGGTATTATGATGTCGTGCTGGCGGAACTGGATGCGCTGGCAAAATCGCGGGTTGATCGTTTTAAAAAAGCCCAGCGGGACTGGGAGCAAGAACTTCAGACTGTTGATTTCTATGCGGATCTGGACCGTATTGCCGTTTCAATCATGACCCTGAGCGATAATATCAATGGCATGCTCGGACGCTATCTTGGAAGTTACCCGAATTTTCGCAAAAAAAACGGTGTTGAATCCATACGGGTTTCAGCAGAAGAATCAGACGGCCTGAAAGAACTGGAAAATATGGAAAAGGCATGGGAATCTGCCCGGCCCTATGTTGCGCGGATGCGAAAAAATGTGACCGCCTATGGAAAGGGGATTCAATACCTTTCCTCATTTCACAACCCCAGTGATGCCATCAAGCGCCTGTCTTATTATGAAGCTGTTCCCGGACAGATCGAGGCGCATAAGAAAAGAATGGTTGAAGGTGAGCAGCAGCGGTTGAAAACCCTAAAGATGATCGAGGATGAAATCGCCAGAATCACATCTGACATTGAATCGCTCAAGGATCCGGACAAAGCCATGAATTTTCCCATAACTCTGAGAAATCTGCGTCTGACCTTTGATCAGATCTTTAACATCATTAAAATTGACAGTGCGCGTTCATATTTCAAAGAAGAGTATGAAAAACTGCATGCTGAAATGGAAACGTATGCAAAAGAACATGAGGAAAAACGCAAGGTACAAATAGAGAAATCAAAACGCGAATATGAAGCACAGCTGGCAAGGGAAAAAGCGCAGGAGCGACTGAAGAATGAAGAAATGCAGCGCCTGGAGCAGGAACGACGTGCTCAAGCACAGCAGGAACAGGCAAAAAAAGACCAGGCAGCTGCGGCATCCATTTCCGGCCTGTACGAAAAATTCAAGCAGGCCTATGAATCACGGAATGACTCACAGGTTCTCAGTTTCATGGGCGATGACTGGGAGGCTGGTGATGGAACCACGCTGTCGGATCTGCAGCAGAATCTGAACAGAACCTTCACGATGTTTGATGAGGTAAAATACAGTATTCAGAATTTAGCCGTGACACCCCGATCCGAAGGGCTGTATATGGTCAGTTATGATGTGACCATCACCAGCAGAATATATCGAAGAAATATCAAACATGAGGAAAAATCCTCTGTAAACGAGGAGGTGTCAATTGATCCTGGTTCCGGCAGGCTGACGATCTTGCGTACCCTGAATGGCCGGTTCTGGTATGTTGAATAAGCGGGTTTTTTAAGGGACAGCGCAGTCATCGCCTTTTAACTTTGGTCCTGAGATTTTTTAATCTTTGGGTTGACAAAAACACAATTTCTGTTCTATTCGTTTTAATACTCCATGGGTTTTAGTGCGGTGTCTTTTAACGCAGTTCTTGAAAAAACAATCGCTTCATTGTTTTATAATCATAAATAAAGGATTTTTCCGATGAAACAAAAACGCATATTGGTCATCGCTGCGGTACTTCTGGTTTCTGTCGGCATCCTGGCGGCAATCGCTTCTCCGCGACTGATTTCAATGACATCCACACCTCAATTCTGCAATGGCTGCCATGTCATGAACGACCAATATGAGACATGGTTCATGACAGGGGTTCATCGATCCATCCAGTGTATAGACTGCCACCTTCCCAATGATAATATCCTTAACCATTTTGTCTGGAAAGGGATTGATGGCACCAAGGATGTACTGTATTTCTATTCAGGGACCTATGCAGAACCCATTGGTATCTCCAATCATGGAAAAGCGTTTATCAAGGACAATTGCATCCGCTGCCACGAAGGCGTAGTGTCCCGCATTTCAACACAAGATCAGGACTGCTGGTCCTGTCATCGAAGAATCAACCACAAAGCCGCCATATTTGATTCCGGTGAGAATCTTTAGCGGCAGACCTGTTACCACTTAAGGAGATATGTATTATGGTGAGAAAAACAGTTATACATTCAACACGCCTGATGATTTTGCTGATGGTTTTATTTCTGGTGGGGTGTGACTCTCCCAAACCCGAGGCGTTTCTGACCAGCCAGGTATCACCGGATGAATATGATCCCAAAGAATGGGGCAAAGCCTATCCGCTGCATTATGAGTCCTGGCTGAAAACCAAAGAAGCCAAACCCGCAGGCAAAAGCCGCTATAAAAAAGGATGGGATGACGATAAAGTGGTTTACGATAAGCTCAGCGAGTTCCCGTTTCTGGGGCTTCTCTATCAGGGCTGGGGATTCGGTATTGAATACAACGAACCAAGAGGCCATTATTATGCGGTCACAGATCAGTTTGAGATTGATCCGTCACGGGTTTCCTCAGGCGGTGTCTGTCTGGCATGCAAAACACCGTTTCACCGAAAAATGACCGAAACCCACGGGTTGGACTATCTGAAAAAACCGTATCTGGAAGCGGTTGGAATGCTGCCGGAAGGCCTTCAGGACCTTGGTCCGGCCTGCTATGACTGTCATCTCCCGGATCCAATGACAGTGACCACCAAAAAAGCCCATCTTGAAACTGCCCTGGCCATGATTAATAAAACAGAACCGTCCCGACAGGAGCTCAGAACGCTTGCCTGTGCACAGTGTCATGTCACTTACTCCGTGCCCCGGGATGAAAATATGAAAACAGCCGGCGATGTTGTACTTCCCTGGAAAAATGCAACGTGGGGAGATATCTCCATTGAAGGCATCATTGCCGATCTTTTGTCAGATCCTTCCCGGCTGGAATGGACCCAGAAGGCAACCGGTTTTAAAATGCCGTTTATCCGGCATCCTGAATTTGAAGTATTCAGCAGAGGGAGTGTTCATTTCAATGCCGGTGTTGCCTGTGCAGACTGCCATATGCCGTTTACGCGGTCAGGCGGATACAAGATCTCGGATCACAATGTGACAAGCCCGTTAAAAGCAGATCTTCGCGCCTGTCTCCAGTGTCATACCCAGTCCAAGGAATGGCTTACAGAACGGATCTTTCATACCCAGGACCGAACGGCATCTCTTGTTCTCAGGGCCGGCTACAACACCGCTACCTGCGCCAGGCTGTTCCAGACCATCCATACAGCCCAGGAAGAAGGCACAACCGTGGACTCCGCCATTTATAACCAGGCAAAAGATTTTTACATGCAGGCATTCTTGCGGCTGGTTTTCGTCAATGCGGAGAATTCCACAGGTTTCCATAACCCTGCGGAAGCCGGGCGAATTCTGGGAGATGCCATTGCCTTTTCAGGAAAAAGTGAGGCCCTGTTACGCCAGTTGCTGGCTGGTGCAGGCATGAATCCGCAAATGGAAGTCGAACTGGACCTTGGCAAAACGCTGAACAATCGGGGTCAGGCAGGTCTTAATTTCAGACCGGAACAGGAATTTAAAGATCCGTTTGGTGTGCAGGAAAAATTGCTGTCGGAAAAGGCCAGGGGATTATAACACATCCGCTGATGATTCCATAAGCTGCATCAGACCTCTGATGCAGCTTTATGTTATTTTTTTTGTATCCAGAAAGAGGTTGTTTCCAGAAAATCCAGGGATGAACAGGCGATTTTTTCTTTTGCCTTTTCAATGATTCTTTTGTCCTTTAATGCCGGGCACCTGGCAGCCAGGGCATCATGATGGTTATCCCTTAAATAATTCAAGGCCCCGAGAATTTCAAAATTGCTGTTGGACGATAAAAACGCTTCCAGCAGATATTGTTCATTCCAGAATTTGACCTGGCTGACAATGTGTTTTTCAGGATAGTCTTTCGGGGTGTAAATATCATGAATATGCACAATGACGCCGGGTTTTAAAACAGGAAGGATCTCAAGATACTCATACAGAACATCTCCCTGGGGTTTGATCATATGGGAGGAATCAATAAACAGGATATCATTGGCCTCCAGGTGTTCAAAAATCGCTTTGTCCAGGTTCTGAACCGGTTCTTTGATCATCTGAATGTCCAGATGGTTCAGCCATTCGTGTCTGTAGGGTTCAATGCAGGTATGCTGACAGGTGAATTTGGCATTCCGGGCCTTGTTTATGGACAACGCATTAGCACTGACAAGGGTGGAAAAACCGCACCCGATTTCGACAAACCGCTTTGGCTTATACAGCCGGATCATATTGTGCAGATATTGGGCATCCACTGGCAGAAACGAAAAATTAATATAATAATATTCCAGTCTGCCCTGAAAATGCATGGGCCAGGTTTCAAAATCCGCATTAAAATCAAATTTGTCCAGCAGGTTGAGCTGGCTTTGTATATTCAAATCAAAGCCGGGCAGATCTCTTTTGTGGTCAAAGGGTTTTTTCAGGTGTCTGAGGTTGACCAAAGGATCGTAAAAATGATCCAGAACCGGATAGACACCAATCCATCTGAGAATCATTTTGGTGAATTTCATGCTTTCCAGGTGATTGATATCGATCAGGCGGATCAGATAAAAGAGCAGCCCGCCAATCAGACAAAAGGGGATCAGCACAATATCCAGAACAATGAGAACCGGATTTAAGGCAGCCAGAAGCCCGGGGATATGTTTTTGAAATCGGAATGAATTGGGTATCATAAACAGGGGTTCCCGGTAAAGTTTTCCCGTTCCAGCCTGACCTTGTGCAGCCGGTATATGCGGATGACATCCCTTCCCATGGCATCTATGGTGTGATGTTTTTTAACCTGTTCCTGTGCAATGGCAATTCTTTTCCGGGTGGCAGCTTTATCCAGAAGCGTCTTCAGAATTTTTTGTCCCAGGTCATCAGCGTCACCGGCTTTAAAGATCAGGCCGGTTTTCTCATGTTCAATGATATCCGTAATGCCGCCGCTGTCAGATCCCACCACCGGACATTCACAGATCATGGCTTCCAGAACGGCCTGGGGAATGCCTTCAAAGGGGACTCCTTTGACATTGATGGATGGCAGGATTTTGCAGTCCAACGCCCGGTAATAGGCCCATACATTTTCTTTGAACCCGGCAAAACAGATATCATTTTCGATTTTAAGTTTTCTGGACAGGGTTTTGAGATGTTTTATATAATCGCAGGTTCCCTCACCGATCAAAACCAGTTTATATCCTGACAGTTCAGGACGGATACGCTTGAATGCGTGCAGCAGCGTATCAATGCCCTTGTCTTTTGACACTCTTCCTGAAAATCCGATAAATCGTGTGTCCTGGGAAAGGTTGAGTTCTGCAGCAAGCATTTTTCTGGCTTCATCTTTTTCCAGAAGATCCGCAGGTTCGATAATACCGCTGGGCATGGAAAAAATCTGCGTGTCTTTGAGCTTGAAGACTTTTTTCAGGTGTCGGGTGGTATACCCTGCTGTGGTAAAGATATAGTGACACAGTTTTTTATAAAGTATCCGGTTATAAAATGAATTTGAGACATGGGCGCTGATATGCCGGGAGAGGATTCTGCAGGGGACATCTGTTTTTTTTGCCGCATATAGCGCCAGCTTGGAATCCGTGTTGCCGTGGGTATTGATGATATCCGGTTTTTCGTTGCGGCAGATCCGCTTTAACAACTGGTAATCCTTGAAAATGGATATGCGCTTGAAACTGACAGGATACACCTGGAAACCCGCCTCCTTTGTCTTTAAAAACAAAGGGGTATCCTTGGGAGCGACAATAATCACCGTGTGACCGTTTTCTCTCATCCATGAAGATTCGTTGAATATGCGTTTTTCAAGCCCACCCCATCCGGTGTGGCAGGTGGTATGCACTATTTTAAAAAGAGATCTCATATGATCGGGCCCTATATGCTCACTGTGCTGTTAAAATGTGGATTCTATCCGTTCAATATCTTCAGGCAGATCAATTTCAGGTGAGTCATACGGGGTTATGACAACCTTGATTTTATAGCCGAATTCCAGCACTCTGAGCTGTTCCAGTTTTTCAATCTGTTCACAGGTTCCCGTGGGAAGGGTGACCATCTTGTCCAGAAAACTTTTTTTGTAGGCATAAAAGCCCAGGTGCTTGTAAAAATCCGCTTTTGTGCCCGGATCTCTTGGGTAGGGGATCTGGGCTCTTGAAAAATACAGGGCAAACTGATTGTTATCAAAGGTGACCTTTACATCCTTTGGATCGGTGATCTCTCTTGTGTCCTGTATTTTAAATGCCAGAGTGGACATGACAAGATCCGGGTCTGCGGCAAAAGGCGCAATCAGCTCATCAATGGTCAGCGGATTGAACACGGGCTGATCCCCCTGGATATTGACAATGATTTCATCGGGTCCAAGGCCCATAATCTGTGCGGTCTGGGCCACCCGATCCGTTCCGGAGCGACAGTCATCCGATGTCATGACGGCTTTTCCGCCAAAGGCCTTTACCGCTTTGATAATCCGCTCATCATCTGTGGCCACAATGGTCTGGCTGATGGCCTTTGATTTTTGAGCCTGTTCATATACCCGCTGGATCATGGATTTTCCGGCAATCAATCTCAGCGGCTTGCCTTCAAACCTGCTGGACCCGTATCTGGATGGAATTATGGCTATGGTCATGGCATGTCTTTACATGTTAAGGAACAAGGATTTTGCCTTGTCCCGGGTCATGATGCTCTTCCAGTTTTTTCCAAGGCAGTTTTCCCATAAGGGTTCAAGCCCTAAAGCAACGGTGATCATTTTTTCTATCCTGTCTTCTGCAAGATCGGCCACAAGCCCTTTTGGAAGTTTGATGCCGCATTTTTCCATCATGATCCTGAATTCTTTGACCCCTTCAGGATAAAATTCTTCGAGATGATCAAAGACAATGCAGCACCCGATTCCGTGATGGGTGCCAAGGATATATGAAAGTCCGTAGGACAGCGCATGACAGGCACCTACCTGGGAATAGGCAATGCTCATGCCGCCGAAAAACGAGGCCATCATCAGTTTGTCATCCTTGTCAGGATGATTGTCGATAAAGACCTGACGGCACAGATCCAGTGATTTTTCGCCATAGGATCTGGAGAATTCATTCAAATAGGTTCCCTGCAGGGACTCAATGCAATGGATATAACAGTCCATGCCCGTATAAAAATGCTGGTCAGCCGGAACATCCTTGATCAGCTCCGGGTCCAGAACAATCTGGTCAAATACGGTGTAGTCGGAATTGAGCCCCAGTTTTTTTTCAGGCCCGGTAAGGACAGTGGTCCGGGACACTTCCGCACCGGTTCCGGAAAGCGTGGGAACTGCCGCATGCCAGACTGCCGGATGTTTAATCAGATCCCATCCCTGGTAAAGGGTGGAAGATCCCTCATTGGTCAGCATCAAGGAGACGGCCTTGGCCAGATCCATGCTGCTGCCGCCGCCAATGCCGATAACAGCACAGGGCAGGGTGGGAGCATATTCTTTCACCTTCAGGGTAAGAGCATCCACATAGCTGGTTTTGGGCTCATCTGCCACATTGACCCAAAGCAGCATGTCCCTGTCATGGACCGGAATTCTTTTTTCAAGTGCCTTGCCTTTAAAAACATCATCTGTGACAAAAACAGCCCAGGCATCCTTATGGGTGCGCCGGTGTGCAATAATTTCATCAAGCTGTGCAAAACAGCCCCGTCCAAATATTACATTGGGAACCAGTTTAAAATTTCGAAACATTTAATTTTCCTTAAATATAAATATCCTTAAATATTGATGATGGTATCAGCGAAATGATTTCAGTATGGCCTGAATCCGGTTTTCAATATCCTCCGGTGTCCAGGACAGCATGATCTGCATGGAAATGGTGCGTTTCATGATCGCATCAGAGGTCTCCATTGCCATGTTTTTATAATCCGGCAGATTGTCCACAAGTTCGGCAGCCAGCTTTGCAGAGCCTTTCATCTGCTTTAAATGGTGCCATTTGCGGTAATAATGCCAGTTGTTGTCATACCAGTAGATAGGTCCGGCCCCGTTTTGAGCCATGGTTTTGGCCACATGACGGGTGCGCTCTTCTGTGGGCAGAAAAAAACTCAGGAACGTTGCTGAATCCCCTTTGGCGTCCGGGATATATCGAAAACTGACATCAAAAATGTCTGCCATGGCATTTTTAATGGCATATTTGTTTTTTCGCTGGATTTCCAGAATCTTGTCCAGCTTGTTCAGCTGGGCCAGCCCCACCGCAGCATTGAGTTCACTGATCCGGTAATTTGCACCGATGATGGGGTGATCATCAGCGCCCCTGTCAGGTCCCCCCAGATGATCATGACCATGATCGCTGAACTGATCTGCTTTTTCATACACTTCTTTGCTGTCTGTGATAATGCCGCCGCCTTCACCGCAGGTGACGGTTTTTACCGCATCAAAGGAAAAACATCCTGCCAGCCCGAACCGGCCAATGGCTTTCCCCTTATAGCTTGCACCCAGAGACTGGCAGGCATCTTCTAAAAGAATCAGCCCTTTTTGATCACACACCGATTTTATTTCATCAATTCTTGCCATGGCACCGCACATGTGAACCGGAATCACAGCCTTTGTCCTTGGTGTAATCACTTTTTCAAGTTGATCCGGGTCTAAACACAGGGTTTCATCAATGTCGCCAAAAACAGGAACGGCGCCCGCATGAAGCACGGCTTCAAAGGTGGCCACAAAGGTGAACGGCGGCACAATGACTTCGTCTCCTGCGCCGATACCGCAGGCGGAAAGGGCGGTTGACAAAGCGGCGGTTCCGCTTGAACACAGGTGACTGTAAGCGCTGCCGGTAATCTGCGCCAGTTTTTTTTCAAACTCCAGGGCTTTGAAATGACCGTTTCTTTTTGCGTCAAATCCATACCTGAAAAGAACGCCGGTTTCCAGAACATCAGCAACTTGTTTTCTTTCTTCTTCCCCAAATATTTCAAACCCAGGCATGGTGTTCTCCTTTATGCACGGTTAAAGGTTGGCATATTATTAAATCTGCGTGTTGCTAAAAGGGATAAGTATCATAAAAAACCATGAAGTTTCAAGGTCTGGGAAAAGAAAACAACACCTGTGTTCAGGGCTTTTTCAAATCAATTGACTTTAGTCTTCCAGGTATTAATATGATACAGGACGCTTGATAAAAAACATGCAACCCAAACAGGTGGAAATACAGATGATGAAAGAGAAAAAAAAAGATGAATACACAGGCTTTGAGCAGGGCCCTATCCGTCCTCCCAGTGAGGCATACAGCCTTTTAATCCGGCTGACCCGAAACTGCCCCTGGAATATGTGCACGTTTTGTCCGGTGTACAAGAAGGACTCCTTTTCATTAAGGTCCACAGAAAATATCATAAAGGATATTGATCTGATTCATACCTATATTGAAAGAATACAAAAGGTCGTTAACCCGGACGGTTTGACAGATCATGATGTCATCAATACGCTGTATAACAGTTTTACGGAAAAAGACAGGCTGGCGTTTAATGCCGCCATCAACTGGTATGCCGCTGGCATGGAATCTGTTTTCTTGCAGGATGCCGATTCGCTGGTCATGAAACCCGATGATGTGGTGCGCGTTCTTGTGCATATTAAAAAATGCTTTCCAAAAATTAAACGGGTGACCACCTATGGCAGAAGTCATACGGTGTCGCGCATCAAACAGGAAGACCTGAACCGGATGGCAGCGGCCGGACTGAACCGGATTCATATCGGTATGGAATCCGGATCTGATACGGTATTGAAACGGGTCAGAAAAGGGGGCACAAAGGACAAGCATATCCGGGCCGGACAAAAGGTGAAAAAAGCCGGAATTGAACTGTCTGAATATGTTATGCCCGGTCTTGGCGGGATTGAACATTCTGTTGAACATGCCATGGAAACCGCTTCTGCCCTCAACAGCATCAATCCTGATTTTATCCGGCTGCGGACGCTTGCAGTAAGCGACGGGACCGAACTGTCTGACCAGGTGCTCACAGGTGAATTTGACAAGCCTTCCGATGTCATGATGGCCAAGGAACTGCGCCTGTTTCTGGAAACTCTGGACGGGATTGATTCTTATATTAAAAGTGATCATATCCTGAACCTGTTTGAAACCATTGAAGGAAAACTTCCCCAGGACAAGGAAAAAATGATTGGTGTGATTGATCGGTTTTTTGACCTTGAACCGGACCAGCGGGTGTTGTATCAGGTTGGCCGGCGCATGGGTTTTTTCCGGTGCCCGGAGGATATGAAAAACAGTCCGCATATCGGTCAGGTAAAGGCTGCCTGTGATCATTACGGCGTGACTCCGGAAAATGTGGATGTTGTTTTAGATGAATTGATGAAACGTTTTGTCTGATACGGTCTCCATTTATATTCATGTCCCGTTTTGCATCAAAAAATGTGTATACTGTGATTTTTATTCTGACACGCAGCTTTCATTTATTCCTGAATATCTTTGCAGTCTTGAAAAAGAGATAGGGCTGCGTTCAAAAAAACAAACAGATCAACGGGTGGACACGATATATTTTGGCGGTGGCACCCCGTCTGTTTTAACCATACATCAGGTTGAAACCCTGTTGAAGACGGTTCAAAAAAACTTCAGCATATCCCCGGATGCGGAGATCACCTTTGAAGTCAATCCGGGAACCATTGATGAACATTATCTGGCTGCCCTGAAGGATATCGGCATAACCCGGCTCAGTCTTGGCATCCAGTCTTTTAACAAAGAAAAACTTGCTTTTTTGCAGCGCATTCATTCAGTCAGACAAGGTCGCGATGCGGTTGAATATGCCCGGAAAGCCGGCTTTGATAATATCAGCCTGGATCTGATGTACGGTCTTCCGTTTGAGACCAAAGAGCTCTGGCACATGGATCTGACAACGGCCCTTCAGATGGCGCCTTCCCATCTGTCCTGCTATATGCTGACCATTGAGCCGGGCACGCCACTGGATGAACATCAGCAAAATAAAAAATTCAAGCCCATCTGCCCGGATGTCCTCTGGGATCTGTTTGAAAAAACATCCCGCACTCTGGAAACATCCGGCTATGAACACTATGAAATCTCTAATTTTTCAAGGGGCAAAAAAAACCGCTCAGCGCATAATTCCGGGTACTGGAACATGAAGCCTTACATGGGCTTTGGCCCGGCTGCCCATTCATATGACAATGATATCCGGTCCTGGAATATCAGGGATGTTGCAGGATATATTTGCAAGCTTGAAGCGGAACATCTGCCCGTGGAGGAGACTGAGGCGCTTACCCTTGATCAGAAAATGCTGGAAATGATCATGCTCAGACTTCGCACCCTTGAAGGCATTGATCTTGAAGATTTCAAGCGCAGGTTCGGTATAACCTTTGAATCCCGGTTTGAACAGGTCATTGATCAGGTGTGCAGCGCGTCTATGGGTAAAATTGAAAAGGGTACAATTGAAGAACCCCGGTTTTTTTTGACGCTGGAAGGTAAAACCCATCTGAACAGCATTGTTGAAGCATTTTCCCAAAGGCTTGTGGAATAAAAAATCCTAGGATTTTTTTCTCAACTGCCGGGTATCTCCCACCCGGATGGTCAGGTTGATGGAGTCAAAATATTCAATAAGCGGAATAACGTATTTTCGGGAGATATTGACCATATCCTTGAACTCCGGGGTGGTGATGGACTCATTCTTCTTCAGATATTCAGTGAGTGCGTCTGTCAGGTCATTGATTTTTCCGGCATCAAAATACAGATCATCCTTTGTCTTAACAATGGTGTTTTCCTGAATGAGCATGTGCAGAACATCAGCGGCATTTTTTTTGTCCAGATTAAGATCATCACACACGGTTCTGAAAAAAGGCGGGGTCAGCCCGGCAGCCTGGTAGATTTTTTTAATTTTCTCCTTGATTTCACTCTGATCCACCTTTAGCGCTACAGTATGGGTTGAAAGCTTGATGATATTTTTGTCCAGAATAATCAGCCCTTCTTTTTCCAGCTTGGCAAAAAGGCTGTTAAAAAATTTTGTGTCATCAATGTACTGAAATTTTGATTTCAATTCCTGGGTGGGCATGCCGTCTTTGAGCGGGTTTGCCGTGTGATATTTTTCAAGCTGAAGGGTGAGTTTTTCCTTGAACTCGTCAAAAAAGCTTCCGATGATATAGATTTGCTTTTCCTTGTCTGTCAGGATGACGTCCTGTTTGGCCAGCATTTTCTGGAGCGCTGCTGCAAGTTTTTTATCCGGAATATTGGTCATGACCTTCAGATGGGGAAAAGAAAGACCCTGATACCCTTTTAAAGACAAAAAAAACGAAATGGTCTGTTCCATGTCTTCTAACAGCAGATTTTCCAGCCCCTGGGTGACTTTTTTGTCAAACAGCCTGTGCTTCTGGGAAGCCGGGTTCAATATGGCACCACCCCCGATGGTTCTGACCGGGGAATAACTCCGGATAACATACCGGTCGTCTTTGATACAGCAGATGGGAGATTCCAGACGGAACTGGACACAGGCCTCCTCTCCGGGGGCCAGTTCTTCTCTGTCCAGCAGGACCATATACCCCAGAATTTCACTGGTGCCGGAATGAAATCTTACCCGAGTGCGGGCTTTGGCAGGTCTGGTATTGGATTTCAGATAATGAAAATGCGCATCCACCATATAGGTTTCGATCAATGCCCCGGGCGTGGATAAAATATCGCCGCGGTTGACACTGTCTTTATCCAGCCCCTGGAAATTAATGGCGGTCCGGGTTCCTGGTCCGGCTGTTTCAACGCTGTGGCTGTGAACCTGCACGCCCCGGACTTTGGAAACAATCTGACTGGGATAGACCATGATATCATCGCCCACATGAATACTTCCGGACATCAGCGTGCCTGTGATGACAGTGCCAAATCCTTTCATGGAAAAAACTCTGTCCACCGGCAGTCTGAAAATGGAAGAAAATTTTCGGGGCGGGATGTGTGTGCAGATGGTTTCAAGCGTGGAAACAAATTGATCCATCCCCATATTTTTGACAGCTGATACCGGAACTATGGGTTTGCCCTCAAGAAAGGTGCCCTGAATAAATTCATGTATATCTTCCATGGCCATTTCCAGAAGATCTTCATCCACCATGTCGATTTTGGTCAGCGCAATCATCCCGTGCCTGATCCCCATGAGATTGCAGATTTCCATATGTTCCCGGGTCTGGGGCATGACGCCTTCATCTGCGGCAATCACCATGGCCACCACATCAATTCCGCTGGAACCGGCCACCATGTTTTTAACAAATTTTTCATGGCCCGGCATATCCACAATCCCGACATGCTGCCCATTGGGAAGATCCAGCAATGCAAACCCCAATTCTATGGTGATTCCCCGCTCTTTTTCTTCTTTCAGGCGATCGGTTTCTATGCCGGTCAGTGCCTTGACAAGGCTGGTTTTGCCATGATCAATGTGTCCTGCTGTCCCTAAGATGATATTTTTTTCCACTGTATGAAAACCTTTCGGGTTGTATTTGGTTTATTTTTTTCTGAAAAACTGCATGCCGTAAGCCAGGGTCACAAAGATAAGCCCTGCACCGACACCGTAATGAATTCCCCATTCCGGCCGGAACAGGCGGATAATAATGATCCCGAACACCAGACCTAAAATCAGACGGACAACAAATATCAATAATTTATCCATAAAACCATCCTTATCTTGAATATGATTAACAGGCAAAGATAATAGTCAAACCTGCTTTCAAGGTCAATGTTAATTATGGCCTTCAGCAGGGCAATCGCTTGTAAAAAAATAAAACAGGCCCTGGAACCTCCTGATAGCGCAAGCCCGTCGTCCCGTTCGGGATGATCTTTTGTAAACAGTTTGACATCTATAACGACCCTCATTATACTATGACATATGATTAAAAGCTTTAAGTCTGCTGGCACAGAGGATATTTTTGATGGTGTGGCATCGCAAGTGGCTCGAAGATGCTGCCCTCAATCTATTTGGCCGGTTGCTCATCGGAAATTGGATCAAATTAACAGAGTTCGGGAGATTAATGAGCTTAAAGCGCCTCCTGGAAATCGATTGGAACGGTTGAAAGGTGTTCGGGAGAATCAATACAGTATTCGTATTAATCAACAATATAGAATTTGTTTTATATGGGAGGAAGGCCATGCCTGCGAGATCGAAATCACAGATTACCACTAATGTCGGGAGGCGGTTGCCTCGAAACCGGCCCCCGACACATCCGGGGGAGATGCTTTTCGAGGAATTTGTCAAGCCACTTGACCTTACACAAGTTGACCTCGCACGTTGTCTGGGAGTTTCTTACCCTCGTCTCAACGAAATTATTAAAGGTAGGCGTTCGGTAACTCCGGATACAGCATTGCGACTATCCCGTGTTTTGGGGATGTCCGCGGATTTCTGGCTGGGTTTGCAACTGGATTGGGATCTTTGGCATGCAATGCACAGTCCTGAAGCAAACCAGATTAATCGACTGAAACCGATTCCAAGAGGTGAGCATTCTTTTGTCTGAAGTCCTGTCAATTCGACTCTGAGGGTATAAGAAAAAACTGTTGTAAAAAATACGGGTTTCTGATAGTTATGGAAAGTTTTTTTGTGGTGGGTGTAGCTCAGTTGGCAGAGCACTAGGTTGTGGCCCTGGGGGCCGCGGGTTCAAATCCCGTCACTCACCCCATCGTAAAAGATTTAACCCGGACTCAACACAGCTGAGCCCGGGTTTTTTTTTCGATACAAGGAGGATTTTTCAGATGGTTATATTTTCCAAAAGCTTTTTTAAACTGGCGGTTATCATGGGGGTATCTTTGTGGCTGATGACATCATCCGCTTTTTCAGCAGAGCTTGAAGATGGTTTGTATGCCAGGTTTAACACCACCAGGGGTCAGATTCTGGTTGAACTGTACTATAAGCAGGTGCCAATCACCTGCATGAATTTTGTGGGTCTTGCACAAGGCACGATGTTGTCAAATCAGGGGATCTCAAAAAAATATTACGATGGCCTGACCTTTCATCGGGTGATTGAAGATTTTATGATTCAGGGCGGTGATCCGGCAGGAACCGGGCAGGGCGGGCCCGGATATCAATTCCAGGATGAATTTGTCAAGGAGCTGAGACACGATTCCCCCGGCATACTGTCCATGGCCAATTCCGGGCCTGATACCAACGGCAGTCAGTTTTTCATTACCCATAAGGCCACGCCCTGGCTGGATGATAAACATACGGTATTCGGAAAGGTGATCAAAGGCCAGGATATTGTCAATAAAACAGAACAAGGGGACAAGATCATCACCCTGGATATTTTGAGAATCGGAGAGGATGCCAATGCCTTTAAAGCAGACAAGGCAAGCTTTGATGCAATGATAAAGCAGATCCATGACCAGAAAAGGAAAAAAGATCTGGCCCGGTTTCAAAGCGAAATGCAGATCAGATATCCTGCTGCCGCCATGACCGATTCCGGCCTGATGTATGTGGTGAATAAAGAGGGAAAAGGGCCTTGCCCGAAACCCGGCAGCAAGGTTGTTGTTCATTATACAGGCATGTTTAAAAATAATCAGGTGTTTGATTCTTCTGTGAAGTGGGACAAACCGTTCGAGTTTTACGTGGGCATGGGCAAGGTCATTAAAGGATGGGATATTGCTGTGCTGACCATGAAAAAAGGGGAGAAAAGAACGCTTCTCATCCCATATTCCCTTGCTTATGGTGAAAAAGGATATCCCGGGACGATTCCGCCTGAATCAGATATTATCTTTGAAGTGGAACTCATTGATTTTCAATAGCGCGTTGTTAAATGAAATTTTATACTGGTCAACCCTGAGTTCAGGTATTATTATAAAAGATATAGATGAATTAAAACCCCATATAATGAGAGGAGGATGAACATGACTGATAAAAAATATAAACAGGTCTGCACCTGTGATAATTGCGGAAATGAAGCAGAAATGGAAGTCACCTGCCAGTGGATTGAAGTGGAAGAGGCCGAAAAAAAAAAGAAAGCCTCAAAAACGCCTCAGAAGGTCAAGGGAACAGGCACCTGTACCAGCTGCGGCAACGAGGCTGATGCCTGGGTGGATCTGTAACCTTTTTTTTGCCATAGTTTGCCGGGAGGCCGCTATCGGGCCTCCTTTCCGGGCATACACAGCCTGATGGATTTTTTTATGGGTTTGCTATGTCCAGCAAATCCCGAACCGCCTTTGAGAACTCCATTAATGAAACAGGCTTCACGATATATTTTTTAATGCCAATTTCAATGGCCTTTTCTCTGGTAAAGGTTTCGTGGTGACCGGTGCAAATGATGATTGGAATATCGCTTCTAAGTTTTAAAATTTTCTGGGATAATTTATCACCTGTCAGATCAGGCATTGTCATATCGGTAATCACAAGGTCAAATTCATCTGGATTCTGGGCAAATCTGTCAAGAGCTGATTTGCTGCTCGTAAAAGTGGTTACCTCATACCCCTGATGATTCAATATGGCTTTATAGGTATTTAAAATATCCGGTTCATCATCCACCAGCAGTATTCTCTCAGTACCTGTCAGAAACAGTTCTTCATTTTTTTCCAGACTTTCGGGCAGATCTTCATGTTCAATCACAGGGAAATATACTTGAAAAACAGTACCCTTTCCGACATCACTGTGGATTTTTATAAAGCCATTATGTTTTTTTACAATACCATCAACAGTTGACAACCCTAAACCTGTTCCCTTTCCGATCTCCTTTGTTGTAAAATACGGATCAAAGGCACGCAAAAGGGTTTCTTTGTCCATGCCACACCCGGTATCCTCAATTTCAAGTAAAAGATATTTTCCAGGCGGAAAACCAGGGTCACTATTTTCAATTTCATGCAGCCTGACAGATAATACCCCGCTGTTGTCATTCATTGACTGATATGCATTTGTACAAAGATTCATTATTACCTGATGAATTTGGCTCGGGTCTGCCATGATTTTTGCCTGTGAAATGATATCGGTTTGAATTTCAATGGAACTGGGTATTGAAGAACGGATCAGATCAAGAGCCTCTTTTACCAGAACAGAAACGGTGACAGGGAGCATCTGATGTTTAATCTGTCTGCTGAACGTCAGTATTTGCTGAACCAGATCTGAAGCTCTTTTTGCACCTTTTTTAATAAGCTGCAGATATTTTCTGATCTTTTTCCTGTCATCAGGATTCATGAGCGCCAGTTCAGTATATCCGAAAATGCCTGAGAGGATATTATTGAAATCATGGGCAATCCCCCCGGACAATGTACCGATTGCCTCCATTTTTTGGGCCTGCAGGAGCATTGTTTCAAGTTTTCTTTTGTCCTGCATATCCAAAAAGCTTTCGATCAGAACTAATTGCCCGTTTATTATGGCGCTGTTTACAGTTCTCAAAATGGGAATCCGGGTGCCGTCAGCCTTTATTAATTCGCTGTCTGACTGTGCAATTGATAAACCAGGATCAGTGACAGGGCATCGTCCACATTGATCAGGGCACAGATATTCATGGCAGACCGTATCAATAATCTGCTCTTTTTCTGCGCCGATCATCTCAAGGGCTGCGCGATTTAATTCAAGTATTTTATGTGTTCCGGGTTCTATTACGATGATTCCGGCCTGAATGGAATCCAGGATGGTCTGCAGCCATTGCTGGTTTTCCTTCAAAGTTTCTTCAGCTTTCTTTTTTTCAGTGATATCCCGTCCGACTGCAACATATTCAATGGGCCTTCCCTGTGTATCCAGAACAGCCCTGGTGGACCATGCGATCCATTGCCATCCGAATCTGGTCAAGGCATGTTCTTCATGGCAGGACGCATAGGGGTATTGATCAAGGCTGTTTAACGCTTTTGCAACACTGTTTTGCTCTTCTTTTTGTACCAGGCTTAAAAAGGGCTGATTTAGAAAATCATGGCCGGGTTTATCAAATAATTTGAAATAATTGGGGCTTGCAAAAATCAGATTTTTACTTCTATCAAGCTTGATGATGAAATCATTCAAGTTTTCAACGATCAATCGATGTTTCTTTTCGCTTTGAATTAAATTAGACTGGGCGATATTCCTGTCTTCAATCATGGCGTTAGCTGAGTATGCCAATTTTTCAAATTCAGTGTACTTCATTTTATCGGGATCAATGGGAATTGCGCTGATTGCCCCGTTTTCAAAAAATTCTGTAAACGCCTGAAAATTGTCTCGTACATTCCTGAAAGTATGCTTTGCAATAAAATAAACAAAGGCAACAAGTATTATCAGCACACCCGTAATTTGTATGAAATTCTTTATCAGCTCCTGAATTACTGCATGTTGTTTTGCCATAATTGCTTCATCAATATCATCTATGTACATACCTGCACCCACATACCACTTCCAGTCTTTGATCCCTTGAACATAACTGAGTTTAGGATCGGGTTTCCGGCCTTTAAATTTTGGCATGACATATCTGAGGAATCCGCCATTGGATTTTGACAGGGCAATCAGTTCTTGAACGATTTTAACGCCGTTAACATCGGTTGTGCCCAGCATGTTTTCTCCTTTTGCCGGTTCAACAAGAGAAAGTCCGTCCCATTGGCCAACAAATATATATCCATCTGTGTTAAATCGTATGGTTTCAATATAGTTCAGAACATCTGTTTTTACACCTGACTCGAATTCATCTAAGTATTCGCCCGTGCCGATGATCCAATTGTAGGGCTTAAATAATTTTACAAATGTAATCTTGGGAGAATATTCTTCATGGTGACCTGGTTTGGGCCAGTTATACTGCTGAAATCCTTCATTTTTTTCTAAAACCAGATGTATGATGTTTCGAGCAACCTCTGCTTTATGTTCATCCGGGATTTCCAGCATGTTTTTCCCTTCAAAGTCAGGCTGATCTGAAAGCAATTGATTTGTACCGCCAAGTTCTAAAATAAAAAAATAACCTCGATCCTGGTTGAACCGGATCATGCGCATGGATTCTTTTATTGCAGCCTGAATATCTTGTTTTGTTTTTTCTCCTTTCCATTTTTCATGGAGATGGGTTGCCATTGTATGGGCCTCATAGACCCTGTTCCGGATCGAGTCATTGAGCCGTTTTCTGGTCAAGGATTTATTGTATTCGATATATTCCACAGATTTTTGAACCTGCAGTTCAAGAAAATTTTTATGGGACTCCAGCATTCTTTCCCGGATAATGTCAGTTCCCCGGCGAAAGGATAAATACTGCTGCCCTGCCCAGAGACAACTGATCACAGCCATTGAGAGGATTGAACATAACAGCATATTTTTGAGCAGTACCCGGCTTAAACTATATTTTTTGTTCATATTTCTGGCACACACTCCCTGGATTGATCGCTGATATAAAAACCACCATGAAAAGAATTGTATAAAGGCTTCAATATTTTTGCATTTGAGTTTGTGTTCATATCTTAAAAGTCACTGGTCAAAAAGAGACGGTAGAAAAGTTAAGTTCACAGGATCATGGTACCGGTATAATACAGGTGTTGTAAAAATTCAATCCGAATCTCCGGCAGCAACAGGGTTTGATCCTTGTGTCGCCATATTGAAGTTTTTTTTCTTTATTGATCTATATCAAGGAAAAGGGGTTGCCACTGCGATATATAAAAGCAGACAAGATAATGATTTTATGGTGGCATATCGCTTGATAGCGGCATATCGCTTGCTAAATGAACTGACAACTGGCACAATAAGACATCCGAGCACAAATATTTGAGCCATATAACCTCCGTAAGTCATAAATTGAATTCCTTATTTACAAGAAACAAGGGAGAATAAAAATGCCTGTTCCGGGAAATCTGTTGACAACTGCCATGGCTGTAATGCCGCACACTGATATTGATCAGGCAATGGAAGCCGCATTGAGCCTTGATATTCCATTCTGGCCGCAGCTGCCCAATTACAGTTATTACGAGGATATGTATGTCCAGGCAGCAGAGCATTTTCCAGGGATTGTTCTGGATATGGATAAAAAAACGCTGCGATTTTCCATGGACAAATTCATTGCAGAATTTGAAGAAACCCTGAGCCGGTTTGATGATCCGCAATATTTTGATGTCAGCCCGACCTATTCTGCTGTGTATCACAGGTTTCTGGATCTGGATCTGTCTGACAGGCCTGCCATCCGCGGTCAGCTTGAAGGCCCTGTCAGCTTTGGTTTCAATGTTCTGGACCAGGACGACCGGCCCATTCTGTTTGATGATTCCGTGCGGCCATTCATGTTTGAATTCATGGCAAAACGGATCAATATCCAGTTAAAAACGCTCAAGCAAAAAAATCCGAATGCATTCATGTTCATCGACGAGCCCGGCATGCAGTTTATTTTTTCAGCCCTTTCCGGATACAGCGACCAGAAAGCAAAACAGGATCTGGACGAATTTTTTTCAATGATTGAAAGCCCAAAAGGCATACACCTGTGTGGAAACCCGGACTGGGATTTTTTATTGAATCTTGACATGGATGTTCTGTCTCTGGATATTCATTCCAATGCGCAGATTTTCGGCCTGTCAACCAATTCAATCAAAAAGTTTCTCGACAAAGGCGGCATTCTGGTCTGGGGGATTGTGCCTTCCGGATTTGAAACCTTTGCAAAAGAAAACCTTGATCTGCTGGCCTTCAGGCTGGAAACCATCTGGAAGGCGCTTGACAAAAAAGGGATTCCAATGGACCAGATTCTGGAGCAGGGGCTGATTTCGCCTGCCACCTGCTGCCTGGTCAATGCAGATGGTCACAGGACCGTTGAAAAAGCATTCCAAATGACAACAGCGCTTTCTGAAAAACTCAGAGACCGCTATAAAATTGCGTAAAGGAGATAAATTATGAAACTTATCAAACTTGCTGAAACCAATGAATTCAAACCCGGTGTCATGAAACGGTTTTTTCTGGTTGAAACCTCGGAATTTTTCAAGATTATCAATTTCAACCTGGATGCAGGCGTTACTTTTCCGGTTCATTCCCATGATCTGGACGGAGAATTGTCCATCCAGGTGCTGGAAGGAAAAGGATGGTTTTTAGGGGAAAATGATACCCGGATCCCGGCAGGTCAGGGGGATATTCTGATTTCAGAAATCAGAGAACCCCATGGTGTTCTGGCAGATACAAGGATGCGGATACTTGTCACCATTGCTCCGCCCATCTGATGACCCGTATCAGCACAAAAAAACACCGGATCTGTGATCTGGATATTTATAGATTCAATCAATGTTCACCAACGTATAAAAAGGAGGAAACCCCATGTTTTGTTTTCAATGTCAGGAAACAGCAAAAGGAACCGGCTGCACGATTCGAGGCGTTTGCGGGAAGGAAGAAGCCACTGCAAACCTCCAGGATCTGATCATTTTTCACTGCAAGGGAATCGCTGCCCTGGCCAAAGCCGGAAAAAAATCAGGCGTTGACCGGATTGAAGATGCCGGAAGGATCATCTCCCATGCGCTTTTTACCACCATCACCAATGCCAATTTTGATGATGCCGCTTTGATTGACTGCGTTAAACACGCCCAGTCTTTCAAGGCAGCGCTGAAATCATCACTGGCGGGTAAACTGCCCAAAGGGCTGCATGATGCAGCGCTTTATACAGAAGACGATGAATCAAAGTTCCAGGAAAAAGCCAGAACCGTGGGTATCCTTGCCACAGAGAATGAAGATGTCAGATCCCTTCGGGAAACCGTGGTCTTCGGCTGCAAGGGGATTTCGGCCTATGCCCATCATGCGGCCATGCTGGGATTTGAGAAAAAAGAAGTCTATGACCAGCTCATAGAGAGCATGGCCTCTGTTACAGAAAATCTTTCTGTGGATGAGATGGTGGCAATGGTCCTGAAAACAGGAGAAAATGCAGTGGCCACCATGGCGGTGCTGGATGAAGCAAACACAACCACATACGGACATCCGGAAATTTCACAGGTCAATATCGGGGTGGGCACTCTTCCCGGGATTCTGGTCAGCGGTCACGATCTCAGAGATCTCCATGAACTTTTGATCCAGACTGAAGGTCAGGGCATCGATGTGTATACCCACAGTGAAATGCTTCCGGCCAATTATTATCCCAAACTGAAAAAATTCAGCCACCTGAAGGGCAATTACGGCAGTTCATGGTGGCACCAGAACCAGGATTTTGAAACCTTTAACGGTGCAATCCTGATGACAACCAACTGTGTCATCCCCATCAAAAAAAATTGCACGTATTCGGACCGGCTTTTTACCACCGGGGCCACAGGTTATCCCGGCGCCATCCATATCGCTGACCGGGAAAACAGCAAGCCAAAAGATTTTTCAAAAGTCATTGCAAAGGCAAAACAATGCAAACCTCCCGAAGAAATTGAAACCGGAACCATTGTCGGCGGATTTGGCCACAACCAGGTGCTGGCCCTTGCGGACAAGGTGGTGGACGCCGTGAAATCCGGCGCTATCAAGCGGTTTGTTGTCATGGCCGGGTGCGACGGAAGGATGAAAAGCAGATCATATTTTACCGAAGTTGCACAGAAACTTCCAAAAGATGCGGTTATTCTCACTGCAGGATGTGCAAAATACAGATATAACAAGCTTGATCTGGGGGATATCGGCGGCATTCCAAGAGTGCTGGATGCGGGCCAGTGCAATGATTGTTATTCTCTGGCAGTGATTGCCATGAAACTTCGGGATGCCTTTGGTCTTGCGCATATCAATGATCTGCCGCTGTCCTTTGATATCGGCTGGTATGAACAGAAAGCTGCGGCTGTTCTGCTTGCCCTGCTGTCCCTTGGCGTAAAAGGCATAAGACTTGGACCCACCCTTCCTGCCTTTATTTCTCCTGCTGTGCTGAACGTGCTGGTGGAAAAATTCAACATCAAAGCCATCGGTGATCCGGATGAAGATATTGCAGCCATGATGGCCGGCAATTAAATATAAAAAATGAACCTGGCATGCTGGCGGGTGCCAGGTTCAAAACATCTTTTCACGAACACACCCGATTAAATTTTATTTTTTGCAATCACAGCGTTTTTGATGTATGTTTTTCTCTTTGAGAGGTTAAAGATTGAAAAAACCAGAACAGAGAAATCCAGTCATTTCAAATCTGATTAAAATTCAAAGACATCTTGTCAACAGGATTGTCTGGCCATATTCATTTGAGCACGACAGCCTTATCCGATGGCGGGCAGTTATTTTATCCTCCATTATCATTGCCGGTTTGGCATTTGGGATTTTTGCCTTGATTGCAGCAGCCGAGCTGATTATCAAAAAAAATGCATGGGGGCTGGCAGCTGTTGATATTTCAGGACTTATCCTTTGTCTGACGTTTTTATTTGTCCATCGAATCCGGTTTGAAATCAGGGCATCCATATCCGTTTTAATGTTTTTTGTGATTGGAGCTGCAATCATTTTGGCAGTGGGCCCTTTGAGCGGAGGACCTGCCTGGCTGTTTGCATTTGCAGTGATCGCCGGTGTTCTGATGGGGGGCCGGGCTGCTTTTTTTGCAATACTGATGAATGCGATTTTTCTTTTGGTCATTGGAATATTAATTTCAACAGGAAAATTTGGGAATGACTTTCCTTTTTTTACGACACAACAGGCAATGATCGCTGCAGGTGTAAATTTTATTGTGCTGAATGCAATAACGGCGGTTTCTGTGTCTGCACTGGTGAATGGATTGTTTCATATATTCCAGAAAAAAGAAGACCTGGCAAATCGGCTTGAGAAAGAACGGCTCCAATTGATAGAAACCAAAAAGTCCCTGGAATCTGAAATTAATGATCGAAAACAGGCACAAAAAGCACTGGAAAACAGTGAGGCACTTTTCAAACTGATAACCGGTCATACCAGTGCCCTTGTTTCAATTCATGATTCAGAAACCAGGTATATATTTGCAAGCCCCTCCCATGAGCAGCTCGGGTACATGCCAGAAGATCTTATGGGAAAATCCGGATTCACAACGGTGGCAGAAGAGGATATCGAATCACTTCTGGCGCATCTGGACAAGGCCAGGCAGGGGAAACTGTCAAAAGCCATTCTGAATTACAGAATCAAAGATGCAAAAGGTCGAGTTCATGATTTTCGAGGTTCATTTGACGCGGTTTTCACGCCGGACGGATCACTTGAGCGAATTATCTGTGTGGGAGAAGACCAGACCCAGCTTCAACAGGCTCAGGCTGAAAAAATCAAAGCAATTGCTGTTGCGGCTGAAGCCCGAAAACTTGCCTTGATTGGTCAGATTGCCGGGAAAATGGCCCATGATTTTAATAATATTCTGGGTATCATCATGGGGGTGTCAGAACTTTCGCTGATGGATTGCAGTGACGAGAAAATAAACAAAAACCTGGAATTAATATTGAATCAGACCATTCGAGGGCGAAATCTGACAAAGAATCTGGTTGCATTTGCAAAGCCCAGGGAGCCAAAATACGAGTCTTTCAAGATCAATGAGACCATCGACCGGGTATTGAATTCAATGAAAAAAGATCTGGAAAATATTGATATTCAGGTCGAGCATGGATCGGATATGCCGGATATGCTGGCTGATTCCGGAATGATTGAGCATATTCTTGTGAATCTTTTACACAATTCAATTCATGCCACAAGCAGAACCAGACAGCCTATAATCATGATCAGGACATATTGCCTTGATAAAAATATACATCTTGTAATTGAGGATAATGGATGCGGCATTCCCCGGGAACACCTGAAAAATATTTATGAACCGTCTTTTACGTTAAAAGGCAGCAAGGATGTGACCGGGGCTTATAAAGCAGATATCAAGGGAAGTGGCTACGGGATGGCGAATGCAAAGAAATATATCGAGCAGCATAATGGCAGCATTTCAGTTGAATCTGCTGTTGATTCCGGGACAAAAATTGTTATCAGTCTGCCTGTGGTTAAAAATGAATTATCAATAGAAGAGAAATCAGAAATTCAAAACCAGATGGTATGCTGTAAAAAAAATATTCTTCTTGTGGAGGACGAGCAGGCACTTTCAGATGTGCAGTACAGGATACTGACCCAGGACCCGTGCAACCATACGGTGGATGTTGCGAAAACGGGGCAGGCTGCAATGGATTTATTTGACACGAATCAATATGATTTTATAAGTCTGGACTATATACTTGCGGACAGGATGAACGGGGTGGATGTTTATAACCATATCAGGGAGAAAAATAAAACCGTGCCCATTCTTTTTGTATCCGGAAACATCGAATTTCTGGAATCAATTGATGATCTGAAACAAAAAGATATGTATATTGATCATTTGCCAAAACCCTGCATGAATGTGGATTATATCAACGGTATCAATAGATTATTGGGAAAGCTGGGAATTTAATCTGCCCGGGGATACACCCGGAGTGCTGAAACCCCACACCTGAAAAGCCAAGTACATCATTGCATAACAGATTTGTTTGTGGTATTAAAACTGCACTTTACGACACTATGTGCGCCCGTAGCTCAGCTGGATAGAGCGCTGGACTTCGAATCCATAGGTCGGGGGTTCGAATCCCTCCGGGCGTACCATTAACTATTTGATATTATTGTATTTTACTGTTTTTTTCGTCTAAATTTGGTGGTGCGGAAATGGTGCGCCTCCCTATGTGTGGACATTCCTTACTTATTTTCCTTCTTTCGTTTATCAATCTCTATAATTTTGCCACGTCTTTTTGCCATAATTTGAGCGGTGTCAAAAGTTTCCTCATCTCCTATTTGACAATATCTATCAAACGCCTTGTCCGTATGGTGCGCTGAAAATTTTCTGGCGCTATCTTTTCCGAGTTCCATAGCGGTTGCCGTTGTGGTTGAATGCCTTGTTCCGCCATAAAGGTCCAGGTCATGAATTTCTAAATCAGAACAGGCCTTTTTCCATTGTTTGTAAAGATAGTTTTCGCTTAAAGGCGTATCAGCCCTTTTTCCACTTTGCGCGGTATGCCTAAAAAAAGGCATGTTTTCTGTGGCAGGGTATTGTTGTTTTAATGCCTTAATTTCATCAATATGGTAATCCAATAATCTGATACGAATGACAGGAGGATTTTTTTTCTGCTTTGATTTTGTAGGGCGCCAAAATGTCAGAACACCATATTCTAAATTAATGTCGCCTTCCTTAAGTCTTGGCAGGTCTCCAGGTCTTAAATTGTTATAGGCGCAGAGAATATCAATAGCCAACCATAGTTTTGGATTTTTTTCATAAGTTCTTTCTTTGAATCTTTCAACAATCTTTTCCCTTGTTTCAATGTCGATAATATTTCGGAAACCAAGTTCATACCTTATTTTTGGCATTTTAGGTAAATCTATTAAATTCAGGATCTCTTCTTCTTCATATAAAAAATTGTAAAAAAAATCTCTTATCTGGGAAGCATAATTCGCTTTGGTTTTATCAGATACACTGCCCAGAGATTCTAAAAAATGGTTTATTTCTTTTTTGTTTATTTCTTTTACGTTTTTATGCCCAAAAAATTCAGAGGCTTTATTCAAATAACGCTCGATAGACCTGTATGTGATGAGTTTTTGCTTCTCCTTAAATTTCAGATATTCTTTTGATAGATTCATAAAACTCAAGGGTTGGCTTGCCATATGGTCCCGAGCATCAAACTTATTCTGCTCGACTTCATATCTCAATCCGATTAAATAATGATATGCCCGTTCATAGGTCCTGAACCGTTTATTTATCTCTTTCCCAAATTTTATATAAAATTCTTTGCCTGCTTGAATTTCAGGATGGCTCTCACAAAAACAGCCCCCTCTTCTTTCATCATGAATAAGTTGGTTTTCGCAAATCGTACATTTTTGCCGTGTATAAATATTGCCTTTCATACAGACCCCCGAGGGATTAAATTTATATCCGAATACCGGAATGTTATTGCCCTGTTCGGGGTAAGTCAAACTATTTCTCATTGTACTCTCCACATCTTCAATTGACCGGCACTAATGACCGGCTTGTGGAGTTTTCTTCTCCGCCCAGTTTAATGAGATGGGTGCTCATGCTGATGTGGAATTATTGGGGGTGGGAAGCCGAAGCTTCCCACCCTGTTGGTCAAATCATAGGCATAATTTGTTTGCTCCTGTGAATTCTATTTGTCAAAATTTATTGCGACATTTAAGTAAGGGACGGTTTTACAAAACGGCGTTCAATGTATGATTCCAGTCTGTTTAAGAAGTCTTCATTAGTTTTATAGTATTTATGGTCTAATGGAATCAAATAACTGGAACGTGAATTTTCAAGATATTCCGCTTTGACTTCATGCCATTCTTCCCATTTATCAAGACAACTTATCTCGCCAATGAAATGAGTATGGACCTCAAGTGCTTCTTCTAATGTATTGATGACCTTATCAGCATATTGTTCAAATTCAGGTTCATATCTTGTTTCATCAAGGAACGAGATAGCCTCTTCTAAAGCATCTACATATCCATTATCAAAAAGTTGCCAAAATCCACCATTACATATCTGTTGATCCATCTTGGCAAAGATCACTAATCCTCTGTGAAATTTACTTAATTTATTTTCGATTTCGTTAAAATAAGTGTCGCTGAAGTAATTTTTAGTGCTTATATTCCATGCTCTTTTCAGTTCTTTATTATAATTTTCATAACTTTCTGACATAGTTTTAATTCTCCTTTTCCCTTCGCACCAGCCCTCTATTTAATGATGATGAGCCAGTGCGAAGATTAATTTTTTAAATATTTACACCGCCATAATGAGAGGATAGGTCAACCCAAGGTCGGCCATTGTGATATCTACCCATGCGGTTCCATCCCATCTCTGATAGCCATCAATTGAGACATCCTTTATTGAAACATCCTCATACGAAACAAACCATTCCTTGGGATTGGCTCCTTGCTTCATTCCTGTTTTTGCAAGTGCCTTTATCATTTCGCGGTTAAAACCACTGGTTTTTTTATAGTTATTCCAAGGCCGTAAATTTACTTTTCCAGTTCGATTTAAGCCAAAATTAATTTTTTCATTATCCAGTTTAAGTCTAACAGGAATAAAACTATGCAATTCCCCAGGGCTAATAAATTTATCCCAATAATCACAATTGAAAAGCGATTCCCTTGAATAGTATTGCTTTTCATTACCCGTGATTGGGTCTCTCAAAGCCTTCATAACTGTGTTTTCCCAGGATGGATTTGTTGAGAACCAGACACAGGTTTTTACATTAGGTAAAAAGTCAGTTTCTTTCTTAATAATTCTTGTCGCAAGGATGGACCGAAAATGCTTAAAAATTGTGTAATGATAATATTCTCTATTCTTTTTATTCATGGTGTTTATCTCCCCACAAAGACATCTCGGAACTTAAAACCCTTTTGATTATCACCTCTCTTTCGGGTCGTGATTTATTACATTAAAAATGTCTTGTGTTTTAATTTTGGCAGGGGGCTAAAAATAAAAAAACCCTACGCACGAGTAAATCAAAAATCAGATGGCGAGTTGGAGTATTTCACAAATACACTTCAACCTCGGCGAGCATAACCTTATATGCTTTCACCTTAACCGAACTGACCGCAGGTTTTAATGCCCGCTATTTCTCGTACGCAAGGGTCACAATGCCAATGCGCGGTGTTTTGAAGAACCCTTGAACCGAACTGGCGGTTCCGACACCGGAAATTCTTCAAAATATTTAATTTGCCTGAAGACAATCAATTCAGGTCTTTATACTGCGTCTTCCGATACCTAATTTCATATAGGCTCTGGGTGTTTATTCCATTAAAGTAAATATAAGCACGATATTATGTTTGTCAAGTGTAATATTCTGATAAATAAGATATTTTCAGAATTAAATTCTGATAAAAGAGATAAACTCATAATATATGTTGGAAATATCAATATCTTCATCTTTATCCTTTGACAATCATGTTAGATATCTCGCCCTTCTATAAAGTCATATAGTACAAAAATCAAAAAATCCAAGAAATTTTTTTCAACTATTTTATAATATTCTTAAATTAAAGGGTTTTCTTGCTAAAAAAATTAACCGACCTCGTTCATCAATAATTCATGAATTTCTTTGTCTTCTATTCCCAAATATCTCATTGTGACCACGGGGCTTGAATGATTGTATCTTTTGCATAAGATTTCAAAACCCGCCCCGAAAGTGACCCTTTGATGATATCCAAAAGTTTTTCTTAAAGTATGGGCTCCGTATTGCCCTTTCAAATTGATGGCTTCTGCCCAGGATCTGATCATTCTACCAACGCTCTGGCTGGAAATATGTCCTTTGCCTTTCCTGGATGAAAAAAGATAGTCATCTGGGGCAGGATTGATTTCCTTAATATAATGTTGCAGGGCTTTGTGCACAGAATTGTTGATCACCAGCACATTGTCCTTGCCAGTTTTAGATTCAACAATCTTTATTACCGCCCCAGGTTTTAATCCTTCCACCTGGCTGTACCGGAGCCGGACAAGGTCCTTACTTCTGAGCCCATTATTTACTCCAAGAGTCCAGAGAAGAAAATCCCGAGGTCTGGATTTCAAGAGTCTTCCAATAGCCTTAATGTCCTTTTGCTTCCGAATGGGTTCTGCTGTGATTTTGGAACCTTTTTTGAGACCTGTTCTTTTCATGATGGTAATCCTTTTCAATGTTAAGTTTTATGTCAAATATGATGAAAACTGGATATTCAAAACTGACCAGTTTTTTTAAAACGACGGAAAGGCTTTAATGGTAGTGGTGTGCGGGTTTTATGGATGTTTAGTTTTGTGTAAAAGTTAGCATTGAGATGCTCGACGGATGGAGTTTCCGCATATAGAAATTGGAGATATAAAAATATAATACGTAATATTTACATAACTAAGCTTGACATACATAAATATTATGTATTATAGTGATTTCCAAAAACAAAAAGGAGATACCAATGATTAAGAAAATCACAATCAGTATTCCAGAAGAGCTTCATTTGAGGCTTAAAGAATTTAAGGGTTATATCAACATCTCAAGCAGTTGTGCTGAATCTCTAAAGAATAAAATTGATGAGATAGATTTGTGTATCCAAGAAGCAAAAAAAAGATTTCAAATTTTAAGCACCTCTGAAGCATGTAAAATAGCCTATGAGCAAGGAATCCACTGGGCGGGCTATAAAGCCTCTCCAACCGAATTAGCTGTTGTCTGCAACTGGGTTGATAATGAAAAATCGACTGATTTGATGGAGCTTTTATATGAAAAATTTGAAGAGATTAAAAAGACCATGGATGGCAATAGCAATGTTTATGAGTACATCATCAATTCGACTTTTATCGACCAGCGAATTTTTAAAAACTCTATGGACTTTTTTCATGAGGATGTCGAAGTTGCCTTAAATTTTATTGATGGTGCCAGAGTGATTTGGGGGCGGGTAAAGAAGGATGTAGTTTCGAATCTCATGGCAATTAATGATAAAGAAGACAAACAAAAATAATTAAAAAATTGAAAAGGAGATTACCATGACTAAACATCGTAGACTTATTCCTGGTGAGAATAACAATTGGGAAGTCGCAAGTTTTCTATTAATCGATTTTCTCTATATCGCAAATTCTCAAATGCGACATATTGAATTTTCCAGAGCGGATACGCACTCGTCCACAAAAGCATTAAATTTTATTGAAAATTTACTTGGGCCTACAGGCCATGTGGTGAATAAAACATTAAGCAATTCAATAAGTAGTGCTATCACAAGACTTGAACAAAAGGGCTATTTAATTTGTGAGGATGGGGAATGCATTTTGACAAAAGATGGTTTTGATAGATCACGAGAAATTAAAGATAAATACGACAAAAAAAATGAAGAACCAATTGGAGCATATGGGAAAGCGCTTCAGGCTCTCCAAAGTATAGAAGACCCTGAAATAAGAAAAAAAGTTTTAGAAAATATGAATGAATTGTCATCAAAAAAATAAAAAATTATATCGATACTTGCATAAAAAGTGCTTTGTTTCAGAACACCAGACCCAGAACTATCACTGCGAGAACACTGGAATAAGAGAAAACAACTATTTAACATCACATACCAAATAATTTTTCCATATATGGAAAAATTGAAGTGTCCGCATACGGACGGTTTTTTTACCTTGAAATATTTTGCCCATGCAGGTTAATGTTATTTTTGAAATCAAACCATATTGTGATTGAGGAAATAAACATTGAACAAACTTGAACTGATTCAGAAAGTTAAAGAAAAATGCAACTTAACCAGGCAAGAAGCTTCAGACCTTGTTGAACTGTTTTTTTCTGAATTGACGAAAGCATTTATTGCTGGTGAAAGGGTCGAAATAAGGGGACTGTGTTCATTCTATATCAAAGAATATGAGAGCTATACCGGC
This sequence comes from Pseudomonadota bacterium, assembly GCA_018821535.1. Lineage (GTDB taxonomy): Bacteria > Desulfobacterota > Desulfobacteria > Desulfobacterales > Desulfobacteraceae > Desulfobacula. The sequence goes on from JAHJLV010000025.1 coordinate 102,164, forward strand.
AGGAATCCCAAAACCGGCAAGAAAGTTCCGGTGGCTTCAAAAAAACTGCCTTTTTTCAAGTGTGGGAAGGAACTGAAGGAAAGGGTTGATTATCCGACAAATTGAGGAGAAGGATGAAACTAAAAAACCACCCAGAGGAATTCGTTTTAGGAAAATTTGCAGATGAAATAGCAGGACGAATCACAAGAAAGACTATTTCTGGGCTTCAAAATATTAAAGAGACTCTCTCTGGGGATGACTCGGAATTGAATAATTGTTGGGATGAAATTTGTGTTCAAGTTCAACATGAGCATTCGTTTTTTTGGGATGCGTACGATGAAACAGCACAATCTTATGCTATGGGCTACATTGAAGGATTGAAAGAACATGAAAAATTGGCCCTTTGGTTTCAAACTGAAATAGGATGGGATTGGCTTTATGCTGATGATGAAGAACGAGAAGAATATCCTCCTATGTTGGATGAAGATATTGCTCAATATATTGTCAAAGAATATTTATACCGCAAAGCAGATGTTTGGACTAACGAAAGGATAAGAGCGTATTTAACGTACCGAGGCGTGTTATAAAGGATAAAATTGTCAATTCATTCGTTCGTCCATTGTATCTCATGCAGTTCAAGCAAAGTCTGTATTCTTTTCGTCCTCAACCAAAATAGATGATTTAATCGGTTTTTATTCATGGTTCATGCTTTTTTTTATGGAAGGAACGACCACGATAGAATGGGTCCAAAAGAGGGCTTGAATTTGTGATATTGACGACAGCTCTATATGATAAAATCGCATGAGATAAATCTAAATTCATAATTAAAAAAGTAAGTTATGTTTCTTCGAAACTATATGTTGTGCGAGTTTGACCATATAGTTTCTATATATTGTGTCTCAAAAAAAATTCTTGACAGATATCTTTTGATGTGAAATTATTCCAAATTTTTTTATTTTCTTGACATTACTTGCGAAAAATGTTAACTTGGAGAAAGTAAAAATGGGAAGTTAAAAGTCACTCGCCAGTTTCCTTAACTTCCCATTTTGAGAACGCATGTCTGATTGATTTGAACGGCACGGACAATGAAGTCAGACTACAAAAAGTTTAGACATGCTGTTTTCAGATTAAATTGACACCTTATCAAGATTACTCTGAAATCAATATCAAGTCAACAATTTTTTGAGATTTTAATATTCCGTAGCCGAAAGGTTGGTCACTGATTATGAGACAACGGAAGAGAATCGTTGGTTACATTTTCAGGGTGTGGCGTTATGCCAAGGACGGAACCACAAAATTGTGGGCACGTGACTATGGTTATAAAGCCTGGAAAATCCCAGTTTATGAAAAGTAACTAATGCAAAACGCCTCCTTCGGGAGGCAACATTCTTCCGTTAATTTTTTACAAACTTTATTTTATTGAAACAGGAGTATTAAAATGTCTAAAACTGAAAAGAAAAAAACTGTTTATCGCGACTCTGAAACTGGTCAATTTACCACTGAAAACAAAGCCAAAAGAAGTCCAAAAACAACAGAAAAAGAAAGAGTAAGAACAGGAAAAAAATAATAAATTTTTAACGTCAAGGCGGGGATTAATTCCCTGCCTTGCATAATAAATATCGGTTCTACTCGATTCCTGATACTCACGAAAGTGAGCGCTTGGAGGCTACCGAGATTGACTGTGGGCAATATTCTTTTTATGTGGTAAGCAAGGAGGTGTTGCCGATGATTAAATTGTTGGATGATTTTAAAAAAGGCATTATCAAATATTCTTTCATTATAATTCTCATGATGTCAATTCTTCATATTGGCATTGCCTTTATTCATTCTCGGGAATCGGGTAGAGCCGATATTATTTAGTTAAAATCCGGGCTTTTAAAAGTTCAAGATGCTGGGTCAGCAGAATTTTCAGCCCCGAGAACCAACTGTCAAAGCATTGATTGGGCATCATCATCCTGTGTCAGGTTAAAGATCCTTATGCAACTGCACTGGAAAAACTTTGGGATAAACTCTTTTAAAATCAATCCTTAAGCAAGAAAACTTAAAAGGCACTGGATCAATTCAGATTTTTTATGGTTTCCATATATGGAAAATTTGATATGGCAATATGAGAAAAATTGAAAATTACTTAAAAATTTATATATTTCAACATTGACCCTAATTTACTCAGGGTGTATAGCAAAATTGTGAATCCAATTTTAGAGATAAATTGCGACCCATACTGATATCTCTCTTTCGATCAACATAGAGCTCATATGCCTATGATATCTATGTTATTCGTAAAATGTTAACGGGCTGAGGGGGGTAATGACGGTCAATTCATATTTAAAAGGTTTAGCAAGCGACCTTGTGATTTCATCAGACGAGAAATCGAGTATTTCAATATCTATAACAACGTTGATATTAAGATTAAAATCCTATTTTGGGAGCGGGATAACAAACCATTTTCAATTTGGTTCAAGTACACGAGGGACCATCTTGCCAAGAAAAGCAGATAACAAATCAGATATTGATTATATGGTTGTTTTCGATACTTCAGATGGGAAAAAGAAACCTCAAACTTATTTGAGTCGATTAAAAAAATTTGCAGAGAATAAATATTCGACATCAGAAATATATCAATCGCATCCTACGATTGTCCTTTCTTTGAATCATATTAAATTTGAACTGGTACCTGCAATTTTTGACTGGGGTTATCAAATTCCTTCGCCTGCATCGGATTGGGTGGACTGGATCTCTACTGACCCGAACGCGACTAATCAAGCCCTTATAGATAAAAATACTTATGAAAATTACAAAATAAAACCTTTAGTTCGCCTGATAAAATATTGGAACGCCTGCCAAGGCCATCCTTATGCCTCTTTTTCACTTGAGCGCTATATAGTGAATCAATCATACTGGTTCTGCTCTTCGATAAATGAATATTTTTATTCATTCTGGTCAAATTTCGATTACTCTTGGGGTACCGCTCAATACATTAAAGACAAAGTTGATAGGGCAAAAGCTTGTGCAAGAAAAGCAAAGGAATACGAAAATGATGGTATGCCTGTATACGCAGAAAATGAAATTAAAAAGATAGTGCCAGAACTATGAGCCAGAAATCACAAAATCGCGTTGATGAAGTAAATCGTTATTACGAGCCCGTAGGTAAAATAGGTAAAGCAACAGGTTCCCTTTTTTGGATAATTGCGGGGGTGTCTCTCTTTATTCCCTATGCAAAAGCGGAAATTGAAATTAAAATCCAACCACTGTTTATCTGTCTGGTATTAATTTATTTTTGCCTATCTCAATTTTCGAGGTTTTATCTTTTACCAAAAGCTGAAAGAAAAAGAAGGCAACAGTTGTTATCAAATTCTTTTGGAGCACCGTTATCACACGACCGCACAGCTTTATATTACAATAATGAATATACGCCCAATATTGTACGCCTCGGTGCGAATACAATGGAAAATTCTTTTTTCAGTAAAGAAGTTGCCGGTCAAATGCTTTTTCCTAAACGAATTATAACCTTTGCCTATATGATAATCTGGATATTCCTATTTGCTTTACCTGAATGCAAACCAGAGACTCTAATGTGGATTACGCAACTTGTATTTTCGACAGAGATTTTTATTCAATGGTTGACTCTTGAACTATTGAGAAGCTCCTACAAAGATACATATGATGCGCTTCATTCATTATTCCTGAATGGAATCGATGATGAATCTCCAAAGGTTATTGCAACAATACTTGATTTTTTCACGGCATACGAAGTCGCTAAACATTCAGCTGGATTTTTGCTTTCGTCTAAAGTTTTTTTCAAATTGAACGAAGAGCTTACGCAAAGATGGAAGCAGATACGTGAAGACTTAAATATGAAATAAGGAGAAATAAAATGTCTCGGAAAACACACCATGTAGTACCAAACCCAGAAAGTGGATGGGATGTCAAAAAGGGTGGAGGTCAAAAATCCATTAAGCATTTTGAAAAGAAGCAGGATGCTGTAGATTATGGCCGTGGTGTAAGCAAAAATCAGAATTCTGAGTTTATTATCCATAAGAAAGATGGTGCCATCCAGAACGCTGATAGCCATGGTGGAGACCCTTGTCCACCCAAGGATAAAAAATAGATTTCCCATCCGGCAGACAATAGCGCGTTTGGGCCGATAGTGGTCATACGCGGTTCAACCCTATTCGCCTATAATTATGATAAGGAAACGGAAATATGAGCATCTCTACCGAAAAGAAATCCCTTTCTGCAAAAGAATACCCAATTTGTAAAATATTTTGTGATGATTATTTATTTGTCATTCCAAGCTATCAACGGCCATATTCATGGACCACAGAGCAAGCCTCTGAATTGATAATTGATTTACAAGACTACATCAAAGGGAAATCTGATGATATAGAAACTTTAAATCCATATTTTCTCGGGAGTATAGTCTTGGTAAAAGGGGATAACCCGCATGCCGAAGTTATTGATGGACAGCAACGTCTAACAACCCTTTCAATCCTTTTTTCTGTATTACGTGAACTCATTGATGAAGCTGACATAAAACGAGAAATAACGAAATATCTCGGCCAAAAAGGAAGTAAATTATTAAAGACGACAGAAAATTATAGAATTTCATTGCGAGATAGAGATAAGAAATTTTTTCAAGATTATGTACAGGACGAAGACGGACTAACAAAACTATTGGATTTAAATACTGATTTGCCCGACAGTCATTTGAATATCAAACAAAACACCCTCTGTTTGTACAAGCATCTCAAGAATGAGGAACAAGAAGAACTATTCCGATTGACCAGTTTTATCTTGCTGAATTGTTATTTGGTGGTTGTGGCTACTCCTGATATCGACTCAGCTTATAGAATTTTTTCTGTGATGAATGACCGCGGTTTGGATTTGTCCGCAACGGATATATTAAAATCCAATATAATTGGTAAAATCCCAGATTCTGAAAAACAGGCCTATACAGATAAGTGGGAGGATATTGAAGAGAGCATAGGTAGAGATAGTTTTAATGATTTATTTTCACACATTAGAATGATTTTTAGATGCGCAAAGCCACAAGGAACACTTGTAAAGGAATTCGACGCACATGTAAAACCAGGTGATAGTCCAAAATTATTTATAGATGATATACTTGTCCCATTTTCAGAAGCATATACCAATATAATCTTGGAGAACTATGCAAGCCAAGAACTTGCTGAAAATATAAATTCTAAATTGAAATGGTTAAATCGAATAGATAATTTTGACTGGATACCACCAGCAATTTTATTTTTGTCTAAAAACAAAAATAAGCCAAAGATAATTTTTAGCTTCCTTGAAAAACTCGAAAAACTTGCTTCATGTATTATGATATTTAGAGGAAATATCAATTATCGGATAAGCAGATTCAGTGATTTGTCAAAGTGGATACATTCAGGGAAAGACCCTTTGTTAGATAATTCTCCAATTCATTTAACAGACGATGAAATTGACAATACTCTTTCCGCTCTGAATGGAAATGTATATGAAATTACAAGAACACGCTTGCCGATTCTATTGAGATTAGATTCTCTGCTATCAGATGGCTCAGCGCAGTACAACTATAAAATGGTATCTGTTGAACATGTTCTTCCCCAAAATCCAAAAGATGGCAGTCAGTGGAAAACTTGGATTCCTGATGAGGACACACGGAAAAATCTTGTTCATAAACTTGGGAATCTTGCATTGCTCTCCAGAGCTAAAAATAGTTCTGCCAGCAATTATGAATTTGACAAAAAGAAGAATTCGTATTTCAAACTCAATGGGGTTTGTCCATTTCCAATAACTACTGATGTCCTCAACCATAATGAGTGGACGGAGGACATAATTAATTTAAGACAAAAAGACTATGTTAGAAGATTGGCAAAGGAATGGGGGCTTTCAAAAAAAATTATAACCGCTTAGCACAAACGAGCCAAGTAACCCCCATTTTTTCATCGAAAATTGCCTGTTTAACGATATTTTTACATCTGGTCCAATATGCTCACTTAAAACAGGAACGACCATCATATACCGGCCTAAAAAGGCTTTTAATTGGATGTTTGGATCAGCATCCGGCATATTCCTATGGTTTTAATTATCCCATTTTTTCGGACGGAATCGTTTCTTTTTTGTTGATACACCAGGTTTGAATTTCAGCACTTTTTCATATTCATCTATCATCAATTCCCGCAATCGGTCTTCGTGTTGCTGGGGCACCACAAAACTGTCATGAACAGGAAGGGCCGGAATATTTTCAGCCATCAAACTGGTCAAGATGGCATCCGTAATTATGCTGTCAAGATTTTGAAGCATTCTGCCTTTACCAGAACCGATGTCATCAGCAATATCGGTATGTGCTAATTTTGCTCTGGAGAGAAGACTTTTTACTTTAATTCCCTTTATTTTTTCATCGGCTAAATACGAACTGATGGCACCCATTGCTTTTCTATCTGTTGGGGCATTAATAGCAGTGAGCAGGACCTTTTTCTTTATTGCCCTATCTTCTGGGCCAACAATGATGTCATAAGGGTCCTGGGAGATATCAATGTCCAGTCCACGGAGATGATAAAGCATGACAATGTGGAAGGCATCATAATCCAATTCAACGACTGGCTCACCATTGATTTTGATAAATCCTCGCATGTGCCCTGGAATGTCCAAGTGCGCTCCGCCATAGAATCGACCACCTTTTTTGAAGGATTCCAGATTAAACACTCGGTGAAGTGATTGGTATTTAAGTCTGAAAATCAATTCTGACATGCCCAGTTGACCAAGACTTCTTCTTACCCGGAAAAGCCGTCTGATTTCTTCATCCATTCTCCCCCTCCTGATGTCAGTATTCAGGAAAAATAACCAGTTTAAAAAGTAATCTAAAAGTTGCTCGTCTGAAATCATAAGAGCCTTGTCTGTCAGTCTATTTGAGATAATCTCCTGAGTACTTGATAAGTGTATAAGGATTTGTATATGAGAAAGAAGATTACTGGTAATAATGTTAGGGTAAAGGATACTGGAAGTGTTATGGGATGTAAGTGATTTAGTGTTGGTGTCTGTATGTGGATAAGAACTGGAAACATTGTTGGGATAAAGGATACACCTTGTGTTAGAACTTCCTGATTTGTCTAAATGAATAATTGAATAAGATTTATCTACACTCGTGTTCACAGGATAAATTTCTTGATTCAGTTTTAATTTGTCCAGTGTATAACTTCCATTCAGAAGTCCTCTTAACAGATTGTTGAGCCAGAATTCATTGTTAGTCCATACGGCCTCATTTAGATTTACCGTGATATATTGCTCCTGGATGAATTTATTGTATTGCTCAAGGCGCTCTCTCATCTTATTGATGGGGTTTAAACCAGTGTAGTGAACAAGTTTTTTATTTTCATCTTTTAATTGTATGATTTGCTCCGGTGGTGTGCGTTCTACCACTTTGGTATTGCTGGGCATAAGGAACCCTTTCAGCTTGGATAAAAATTTGTCTGATGCCCAGATTTTAGATTGAAGTCCTTGTCTTGTTTCTTTATTCCAGCATCCATGCAAATATTCAACATAACCAAGTTCAATAAGTCCATCAACGGCTATCTCGACAAACCATTTATGCTTGAGCCAGAGTTTGCCGTACATTTTATGATGCCCATAGTTATTTTTGTCTCTGGAAATACGAAGACGACCACCTGTTTTCGCATCGTGAATAAGGTTCAGAATAACTTTTTTTAATGCCTCTCTGATTTTGGGACGTTTTTTGTCTTCGATTTCTCTGATGGTGGAAATTTCGTTCAGTATCTCGTCGATTAGATTGTGGATTTCTTTATCAGTGGTGGTTAAGTGAACATCAATATGGTGTGATTTTCGATAAATCGGTATAAAAGTCATAAAATTTATTACCTCCGGTTAGGAAAAATAGGCAGGGGGATGAGACCGGCATCCCCCAATTAAGGGCTACCACCTATATTTTAATTTATATTTTATCGTTTAATTCTTCTTTTTTAGGGACCTCTCCAGAAAGAGAAGCCCCCTAATTTTTATTTTCTTCTTGGAAACGGAAATGCTGGTGATTCAGGTTGATTCGTTTCTGGTGTTATACTGCTCAACGTTCTGTCTAACTTGAAAAGATTGATAAAGAGCAAATTTACTGCGCAATTTCCAAGTTTTGGATCGAACCAGGCACAATTTTCCAGAAAACATAAATCTTTATATGCTGGGCACTGTTTATTTTCTAATCTTGACATTATTCTTTCACCTCCGTTGCCAGTTCCTCAAAGGCTTTCTGTGATGCGAATGCCAGTTTGTAGCCCTGGTCCAGATATTTCTTGAAAATTTTAATCGCCTGGATGTGGCTCGGGGTGTATCTACGGTATTGAATCGAACCGCACCTGACCTTCAAAGGGGCTTCAATATATCCTCTTGCCTCAAAACTTCTTAATTGCCGTTCACTGAAATTTGATTCTTTACTCGCTTGTGAAATGCTAACTGTCTCTTCCATAATTTTTGTTCTCCTTTATATTTTATTTAAGGAAATAAATTCCCTCTATACATACGCAGGTTACATGATTCGCAGAGACAGACAGTTTCAGTAAAGTAAAAGAACCAGGCAGGGGAGAAAGAGATATCCGACTCCCCTTGGCGATAATGTCCTGGTTAAATCTCAAGTATTTTCACCGTCAAGCCTACAGTGTCATGATACGGGCTTCCATTCCTGGAAACATATTCCGCTTCAAATCTCCTGCCTGCGTCAATTAAAGGGGCAATTTCTCTTGCTATAGCCGTCGGCAGATATCCCAAGTGATATGTCCCAATTCCCACCCAGACAGCATTTGAATCATAAGGATTTGAAGGTTCCCGTTTTAGACAATAGCTGTTGATATCTCTATTTCCGAAAAGTTTGATGTTCTGCTGGCATTCTCCAAAAGAAACACCTGCCAATTTTGTTATGATAGGATTCATAATTTTTTCGCCTATTATTTTGGGGAAGGAAATAAAAAAAGCCCTTGCCCATAAGTTGATAAAATCCAGGTGTCCGATAGAAAAAATTCTTTCGGGCGGGCATAAACAGATATGCTGATTGACCTGGTGCAGGAAACTGTTGTCCTGCTTTAACTTATGAACAAAGGCTCAATAAAGATCTTTGCTATGGGGTGGATGCTGGAACATCCTTGTGAAAATGCCTGAAAATATATCAGGACTTGGTGTGCCGTTAATAAAAAATAAAAATAAAACGGAACATAATAAAAATAAGCATCATTACTTAATTGTCAAGATGTAAAATAGTAATGAAATAATAGTACCATATCCCATAGAACCTATACACAAGGCCTATCCCATCTATCAACACTACCCAAGTAGAACAAAAAAGACGATGAAGAATGAATGTCTCTGGTAGAGGGTTGATGCTTTAAGACACTTGCTGGATGTGGTACTTGGGATGTTGAGGTGCTTTTGGATGGATATTATGGGGTTTGTACTGCAAGATACTGGATGAATATGGTACTACGGGGTTTGTACTGCTTTTCTATTATACTATTTTTACTAAACTATGTCATTGTCTTCCTCATCCCTTATCTGTTTCTGGTTTAATTCTTCATCAGCCATTTCTTCACCCATGGCACCAGCCAAGCCAATGTCAAACAGGTCGAAATCGTCAAACCAGTCAAATATCGTCATTGCGGTTTCCTTTTCATGTTTGATTCAGCATCCTCGAGAGCCTTTTTAGAACAATCTGGGCAAATACAGTGCGAAATAACAGGAAGTCCCATGCTTTTAAGTTTGTCGGCAAAATCACTGCCCGCATCTTCTTTTGTCCCCATGTGCTTTCCGCACCAGGAGCATTTAATTTGATAAAACATGCTTTTCTCCTTATGTTGTTGTTTTATGCGACTTTTTGTAAATCTTTTATTTTGTCTGCACGACCGTGAAGTATGAGGTTCAGGATTTTTTCACAATCAGACAGGACCTTCAGGCAAGCCTTGTGAGGGTTCATTTTGATTTGTTCAGCATAGCGCTTGATGTAGCGGAATGAATTGCCGGTTGTGTCTTCAATGCTTTTGCCAGCTATCCTGGCAAGTGCCTGGGCAGAAAGCTCTGCCGTTATTTCCTGGAAAGGATCTTGCCCGGGCTTCAAATTCCCTTTGATGATGAAATCAGCCGTATGACTGAGCTCGTGAAAGAATGTCTTTTCTGACGAAGTAGCCAATGCGATTTCTTTTCGTTCAGGGCTGAAATATCCGTAATATCTGTAATTACCTGGAACGGCTTTTACAGAAATACCCCAATCTTGCGCACGATTAAGCAACGGTAAATTCGGTAATTCAATATTCTGATAATCCAAGGGTTCGCCGTCTGTATCCTCAATTTTAAAAACTGGAACGGCTTTGAATGATGTCAGAACCAGTTTCTCTTCTTCGGTTTCTTCATCCTTTTGTTTCTTCAAACAGGGCGCGAGAATATAGATCGATTTAGATCCTTTCGCCACCTGACGACCTACTGATTTCCATTGGCGGTATCCTCTGGCATCTCCTGTCCCATTGATGAATTGAATAGTGCGATTTGTGAATGACCATTGGGCACTGGGAATATCTGCTATGGGAAAGCTTGCCACTGCCACTGCCTCTGGAATATCACCTGATTCAAAGGCTGATACGATTGAATTTAATACGTTTTGAATGTTCTGGTTCATCATAATGTTCTCCTGTTGTTAAAACGTTTTTTATGATTGATTTTGCTTGATTTAAGCTGATTTTGGATGCTGGAAGGGATTTAGGGTTTTAAATTATCGAACTAAATTTCGTCGTAGGCATCCTTAATCATTCCCTGGTCTGCGAAACTAAAATAACGGTCTTCATCTATGCTGATTATCAGATGCTCATGCACTGTGATGCCAATAATAACAGATGCCTGGATAATCCTTTTGGTAATGGCTTTATCTTCGGGAGACGGTATCAATTCCCCGCTCGGATGATTATGTGCAAGAATCATAGCCGATGCATTTGATAATATTGCGGGTTTCAAGACTTCCCTTGGATGAACCGTGGCAGAGGATAAACTGCCGGTTGAAACAATATTCAATCCGATGGTTTTATTTTTTGCATCCAGCAGGAGAACACAGAACTGCTCACGGTCTGGCTGTCCCTGTAATTTAATAAGATTTCGGATTATCCGCTGGGCTTCAGATGAATTGCTCAATCTTGTCTGCTCAAATTTGATGTGTTCGTCCCTGACCAGGCTTACACGATAAATGGAAATGAATTTTCTACGGACAGGTTTGGGTTCTGCGATACTGCTGAAAAGGTCCTGCTGTTGAAATTGTTGATATTTTATCTGTTTCATGGCGCCTCCTTATAGAAAAACAAAAACCTTCGCAAGATTGCTCCGAGAAGGCCTATAATGTATTATTCGTAATGGGTTTGTGTTGATTTAATGCTGGGCTATGAGCCAGTGGAATGCCAAGTTCAAAAGGCTTTATCTGTAGCAGAATCTATATCTTCAAAAATACCGCCACCTTCTCGAATCAATTCAATCTGACCGGCAGGTTTTGGAACCCAGGATACATCGTATTCAACTTGAAAAATGCCGTGGATATTGATGGACTTTAAGTCTTCCAGACATACATAACCCCATTCTGCCATATCTATATTCCCATTCAGGATACAGAAGCCGAACATCAAATCATCCCGGATTTCAGCGATGAACCAATGTGAATCTTGAAGATGGAAATGTGCATGGATTATTTTGTCTTTGGTTGGCACGCCTTCTGTTGAGTACAGGGATGGAATGATTGCCAGTTGTGCTTTTGTCGGTTGGTTAAACATGATTTTATATCCTTTATATTATGGCTGGTTTTCAGCCGTTTAAATGCTGGACAAGTTTGGAAGCCTCTACTCTGTCCAAATCATCCAAATCCTTTTTAAACAGGCTATGAACCTGCTTTTTAAGGCTTTCTATGGTCAATCCTTTACGTCCTGCAATGGTCTGAATCAGGTCCTTTTGTTTTTGAGTGATGGGCTTTTCCTGCTGGGTGTTACGGGAACCATTGCTATTACGATTTGCCGGGGGTGTCAGATTGTAATTACAAGTTCCAATGTCGGGCAGATTGTTATTTAATGTGTGCCGATGTGTTTTAAGGAAAACCCCTGTCAATCCAGCTGTTCTGATGACGGCATCTACCATGGCACTTTTACAGGCAATCTTGATGCTGGTATTCAAGTTCCAGTCGTCTTGCTTGATATGCCTGGCTCCTGTGCCTTCTCCGACAATTGTTCCGGTTTGTGTCTGCAACTCGCATTTCAGCATCACGACTTGAATTTCCTGCCGGTGAACACAAGCCAACTCGTATTGATTCAGGTTTGGGAAATGAGCGGTCAGCCCCAGCAGGCGAATTATCTTTTCTGCCCCCGATTTCCAGAGGGTCAGCATTGAAAAGTGTGAAAAGTCATGACAAAGATGAGGCACTCCAGATCTGGCATATTTGCAGTTGTCCACAATGTGAGAACGTCCGTAGTCAATATCGGGGTGTAAGTTCGCTCTAATCCACTGTATAAGTGTCTGATGGTTCTTTTCACGCCTTTTAAGTGCCTTTTCAAACGTTTCTGACGGCATATCCAGTGGTGATATAGGGAATACTGAAATTGAACCTAATGGCCCTTGTTTGGTATTGTCTGGCGGATCTCCCGGCGGGATGACAAATCTCTTTAATGTTTCTGTTTCTGACAAATGTTTAAGCATACGTAATCTCCTGTGATTAAAGTTCATAAAAATAAAAAAGACCATCCCGGTAAAAGGACAGCCTCTTGATTTGGTAATTAAATGTTAGGTGCTGATCAGAAACCCATTCCAATCAGTTCTCCATGAAAACGATGATCGCTGGCGCAACAATTTCTCTTCCCGCAAACAAAGCATCTTCCTGTCATGGCTTCATATTCTTTTTCTGCTACAGTCAGACGGTATCCACAGATACATTTGAAAATTCTTTCCTTTGATAAACGGGATTTATGGAAAACCATCATTTGCCTCTCGCAAGATGGACAGGGGATCTGGATGAAAGTTTGGGTGTTGTCGGTAACTGGGAATGAGCCCTTGGATATGGCCCTACGGATTAAAGCGGTTTTCTTGTTCATGATTTTGGCTCCTTTTTGGTTAAGTGGGGGGGGAGGGTTAAAAAATACTGATGGGATTGTTGTTAAAATGGCTGATACTCGGTCTTCCAAAGTCCTGTCCTTTTGATTCAGGAACCTCGAAACAATGGAAGGGGGGGCTATAATGTATCAAATGAAAAACCAATATGCTCTTGATATTCAGGTAGCCAGAGGCGATAAATCTGGATTTTTGAAACTTTCACGACCTTACTGCGGTGTAAGAACTGGGCCCCAAATTATATGGTGGGGCAGGGATGGAAGGAGGCGACCATGATACAATCGCCATCAAAAATTAACTTGAGAATAGAATATCATCTTCTTTTTTAATTTGCCTCTCTTTTCTAACTGAAACGGTAGAGTTTATTTTTTCCAAAGGTTCTTTTGGTAGATTTTCTAACACAGCATAGTTTTGCTCCGAATTCATAATCATACCAATTATTCGGATGCTTTTATTCCATTCTAATGCCCAAAAAAAACTGGATTTTTCTTCGTCTGGTGACTTCCTGATAACTGCTCTGAAAAAGCCTTTTGCTGTATTTATATTACAAAAAATTCTCCAATTCCGTGTACGCTTTGTCAGCTCTAATGCAGGAATATTTCCCCAATCAGGTTCTCGCAAAATGTAAAGAGGTTTAATATATTCTTTGCTTAAGTATATGGATTTTTGTGTAAATGCTTTGCTTTTTTTTATATCGTTTGCGTTTACATTAGATATCAAGAAAAAAAATGCTTGAATATGGTAACATGCCAATGAAGTTTCAGATGTTGGAGCTTGGGGAGGAGCGGTAAAAGAAAAAGAGATATTAGCTTTTCCCAAGTTTCCTTTAATTTTAGTCTCTATAAAGCTATTTGCAACTGGTTCGTTAGTCTCTGGATGCTTACTTTTACCAAAAATGTTATCAGAACCTGGGTTCCCAATTTTCCTTTTTAAATCGTCTTGAACTTCAATGGGAAGGTCTGAATTTCCAGTTAATTTAAGAGTTGAAATTGTTGATAATCCATTTTCCAGCCACCCCTTTTCATTATTGCAGTCATCGCAAGCATCAACGATGAAATTCCATTCATTTTCCAAATATGTTTTAGGGATAAATTTTCGTCCGATAACATGTTCTTTGATACGTTTGATACCAGGAGTTTCATTCAAATCCCTTCCGCAATACGGGCATCGAACATTGTCTTTCAATCTTACTCCGTTCATATCTTTTATTCTCCTGTTATGATTGCGTTTGAGACAAATTTTAATCTCTCGTAATACAAATGTACAGGTATTTTACTTATATCACCTTGATAATTCTTTTCTGCCCATGTAATACCAACATAGCATTCTTTTTTTGAACTCGAATCGGAGCACCTATAAATGACACTTGATTTACCATCATTAGAAAGCTGGCTATGGGGTTCTGCTGACATCCTTCGTGGCAGTATCGATAGCAGTGATTTTAAAAATTATATATTCGGTCTGTTATTCCTGAAACGTGCCAATGATGTGTTTGAGGAAGAGACAGAAAAACTTGTCCAGGAAGAAAACTGGGACAAAGAAGATGCCGAAGCCGACCCGGATTATCATAGATTTTTTCTGCCCGACAATGCCAGATGGCAAACCATCATAGAAAAGACAGAAAATATCGGTGAAGCCATTGATGAAGCACTGGCATCCATTGAGGAAGAAAACACCAGCTTGGAAGGCGTTATGACGGCTGTCCATTTCGGGAATAAAGAGGTTTTAAGCGATTCGGTGCTCCAACGACTCCTGAACCATTTCAACAAGTATTCCCTGAAAAATAAGGACCTCTACACCCCGGATTTGCTGGGAGATGCCTATGAATACCTGATTAAAATGTTTGCTGATGATGCAGGTAAAAAGGGCGGTGAATTTTACACGCCAAAAGGTGTTGTGCGTCTGATTGTTCAGTTGATAAAGCCAGAGCCGAAAAACAAGATTTATGACCCAACATGTGGATCAGGTGGTATGCTGGTTGAAAGTGCCAGATACATTATTGAACAAGGCGGTAAAAAAAGCGGATTGCTTGATGCCAGTTTATTTGGCCAAGAAAAAAATCTTGGAACTTGGGCCATCTGTAAAATCAATATGATTCTGCACAACTACATGGATGCCGACATCAAAAAGGGCTGTACCCTTGGCACTCCAAAACACGTTCAAAATGATGAGTTGATGATTTTTGACAGAGTTATTGCAAATCCACCGTTTTCCCAAAATAAATGGTGGGATGCTGTTGAAGTTGATTTGAAAGTTAAAGAAGATGGTAAAGAAATTGCCCCAAACTATGCAAAAGCCGTGTCAGACCCTTATGGCCGGTTCCAATATGGCATTCCTCCCCGTGGATATGCTGACTTGGCTTTCTTTCAACACATGGTAAGTGTTCTGAATCAAAATGGCAGAATGGGCATTGTTCTTCCCCATGGTGTTTTATTCCGTGGGGGCTCGGAAGGTAAAATTCGGGAAGGAGTTCTGAAAGATGATATTCTTGAAACGGTTGTTGGTTTACCTTCAAAACTTTTCTACAACACTGGAATTCCGGCTTCCATCTTGATTGTCAATAAATCAAAACCGGAACATCTGAAAAATAAAGTCATATTCATTGATGCGAGCCAGCATTTCAAAGAAGGAAAGAACCAGAACAGGCTGGAAGATGAACACGTCAAAAAGATTGTTGACGCCTATGATGCCGGAGAAGAAATTGACAAATACATGCGGGTCGTGGATATGGATGAAATCAAAGAGAATGATTTTAACCTGAACATAGCCCGGTACATTGACACCAGCGAAGAGGAAGAACCTGTTGATTTAGTGGCTACACTTGCCAGCATTAAAGCGATTGAAGCAGAGGAAAAGGAAATCGATGCTAAACTGACCGGCTTTCTGAAAGAGTTTGGGTTGTAGCATGGACCAGAAAACAGGTTATAAAAAGACAAAGATTGGCTGGATACCCGAGGAGTGGAGTATTAAACGATACAAAGATGTGTTGAAAGAAATTGATAGACAGTATCTTTGGGATGATAATCTGGAATATCACTTAATAAGTGTTCGAAGGCGTAATGGAGGGTGCTTTTTCCGTGAATCTTTACTGGGACATCAGATAAAAACAAAAACACTTCGTCCGATTCAAAGAGATGACTTTATTATATCAAAAATGCAGGTGGTGCACGGGGCGACCAGTGTCGTTCCAAGCAGTTTTGACGGGATGTTCGTTTCTTCGTCGTATTTAATTATGAATGCTTGTCCAATATTGAATATCCATTATATGAATTACTGGGCGCAACTGCCTAAATTCTATAACGATGTATTGATTTCAAGTCATGGCGTTCATATCGAGAAAATGACATTCAAACTTTCTTCTTTCAAGAAGCAATTGATGCCTCTCCCACCCCTTCCAGAACAACAAAAAATAGCATCCATCCTCACCACAGTAGATGACAAACTCTCATCCATCGAAAATCAAATCCAGCAGACCGAACAGTTAAAAAAAGGCTTGATGGAAAAACTCCTGACAGAAGGGATTGGTCATACGGAGTTCAAGGATACGAAGATTGGGAAGATACCGAGGGAGTGGAGAATATCAAAATTTGAAGATGAAACACGCCTGATAACTTGCGGGGTAGCATCAACACCAAAATATGTAGACCCTGAAAATGGGATTCCGTTTTTATCATCTCAAAATGTTAAAGATGGAAAAATGAAATTGGAAAAATATAGTTATATTTCAAAAGATTTTCATAAAGAGCTTACAAAAAATAATAAACCCGAAAAAGGTGATATTCTTTATACAAGAGTAGGAGCCAATTTTGGAGAAGCTTGTGTTATTGATATAGACCTTGAATTTAGTGTATATGTCAGTCTCACGCTTATCAAAGTTAAAAATGAAAATGATTCTAATTTTGTTAAATATCTTCTCAATAGTCAATATTACAAGAAATTGGCAAAAAGAAGTGTGTTTCAAGGGGCAGGTGTTCCCAATTTGAACGTTAAAGTCGTTCGTAATTTTATCGTTGGATTCCCACCTTTCCCAGAACAAAAACAAATAGCATCCATCCTATCTACAGTGGATGATAAAATAGAAACCCTAACGCAGAAGAAATCAGAGTACCAAACCCTCAAGAAGGGCCTAATGGCAGAACTGTTGACAGGAAAAAGGCGTGTGAAAGTATAAACCAAAATCAGGGTGAAACCATGACACCAATAACACCAGAATACCTTCAATCCGAGTTGCCAGCCATCCAGTTATTTGAAAAACTCGGTTATAAATACTTTGACGGTTCCAAACATGATGAACGAGAATCCATCAGTGAAGTCATCCTTGAAGACCGGCTTAAAAGTGCCATCAAAAAACTTAACCCCTGGCTTAACGAAAATAATGTCAAAAACGCTTTCAAAGAAATCACCTCTATCCTTTCCAGTTCCCTGATGGAAGCCAATGAATTTATCCACAAACTCATTTCCACCCAGGAATACACGCCAAAACAAATCATAGACGGTAAAGAAACCTACCGGGGTGTGTCCTTCATTGATTTTGAAAATATCCAAAATAATGATTTCCTTGTGGTTAATCAGATGAAGTTCAGGGGAAAAGATATCAATTCCATACCCGACCTCGTTGTTTTTATCAATGGGATGCCTTTGGCTGTCATCGAATGTAAATCCTCAAAACTTCAAGGTGCTGAACAGGAAGCCATTTCAGACCTTATCAAATACCAGGAAAGAAGTGAAAAGCTTTTCAGATATAATCAGGTTTGTGTCGGTGTCTATAAGGTCGGGGGCAGATATGGTGCCATAGGAGCCAAAGAAGGGCATTATCAGGTATATCGGTCAGAAGATACCAAACCCCTTGAAGCCCTGCTTGAAAAAGAACCCACAGCCCAGGATATTCTTTTATACAATCTGTTTGAGAAAGGGCGATTCCTGGATCTGATAAGAAACTTTATCATTTATCAGGTGTCAGAAGGTTCCAAGATTAAAATCCTTCCCAGATACCAGCAGATCCGAGCCACCAACAAAACCATTAAAAAACTTCAAACAGAAAATCAAGGCGGTGTTGTCTGGCATACCCAGGGAAGCGGTAAATCCATTACCATGGTTTATCTGGCAACCAAGTTGAGGCGGGAAGAAAGCGGGTTCAAAAATCCCACCATTATTATATTAACCGATCGTGTTGATTTAGATGACCAGATTTCAAACACATTTTCACGATCCGGGTTTCCAAATCCAATACAAGCCACATCAGTCAGCCATCTTAAAAAACTTCTTCAAGACGACTACGGCAAAACCATTTTAACAACCCTTCATAAGTTTCAGGAGACCGATGATGACGGCAATATCGCCAAGGTTTCCAATGACCAGATTGAAGTGATATCTGAAAAAGAAAATTTATTTGTAATGATTGATGAAGCCCACCGGACCCAGTATGGATTCCTGGCAGGTTTTATGCGCAAAGCCCTTAAAAATGCCAAATTTATTGCCTTTACCGGCACTCCCATTGATACCGAAGAAAAATCCACCTTGGGCAAATTCTATGGCGGTAAATACCTGGACATTTACAATATCAGACAATCTGTTGCTGATGGCGCAACCTTGCCCATCCTCTATGAAGACGGCATTCCTGAACTTTATGTTGAAAAAGAATTACTGGAAAAACAATTCAAATATTATTTTGACCAGGAGAGCAAGGAAAAACAGGCTAAACTCAAACAGGAAGCCACAAGCCTGAAAAAACAAATGACTGCCAAACAGCGCATTAAACGCATTGCTGAACACATCATCAACCATTACAAAACCAAAATTTATCCAGATGGATATAAGGGCATGGTGGTTTGCTATAATCGCCCATCAGCCATTGCTTATAAAAAAGCCTTTGATAAGCTTAAAGATGCCGGGAAACATGGATTTTCAAGCCGAGTTGTGATGAGTTTTTCACCCAAAAAAGATCCTACGGAATATTCTGAAATTGCCACCCCGGACATTGAAGTAAAACAAGCAATCGAAGATTTTAAATTGCCCTTTGGCAATGAGTCAGAATTTAACAAAGCCGGAAAAAAACAATTTAACAATGATGCCCTGATGATTGTTTCCGACATGCTTTTAACCGGATACGATGTTCCCGTTGCCATGGTCATGTATCTGGATAAACCCCTGAAAGCCCATAACCTGCTTCAAGCCATTGCTCGTGTGAACAGAACCAGAGGGTCCAAGCCTGCCGGGTTAATCGTGGATTACTGCGGAATCACAGACCACCTTGTCAGTGCCATGGAAATCTTTGCCGGAGAATTGGAACCTGCCGATGTCATGGTTAGTATCAGTGAAGAAATCACCAAACTCCAGTTAAGGCATAACCGTCTGGTAGCCTTTTTTCAGCACTTGGGCATTGATAGGAAAAAACAAAGGCAGGATTACATTGATAAAGCGGTCCAACATATTGAACCGGTAGATATCAGAGATGATTTTAAGGAACTTCTGAAAAAATTCAATAAATCCTTGAATATCGTCCTCCCGGATGAATCAGCCCTTGAATACAAAGATGATTTCAGCCTTTACACTGAAATAAGACTTGTAGCCGGTAACACTTATATGGATAAATCTTTGCGTATATCCAAGGATGAAAGCAAAAAACTTCAAAGCCTTATTGATGAACATCTCCGGGCGAACGGGATTATTTCCTTGCTTGATGAGCCGGTATCCATCATTGATGTGGAAAAATTTCAAAAAGAAATAAACGATACCAAAAGCGGTAAATCAAAAGAATTAAAAATGTCCAACCGGCTCCGGCATAAAATCAAAGTTGAAATAGACAACAACCCGGATTTTTACCAACCGCTTGCCGATAAGCTGGAAGAGTTAATTGAGATGCGAAGGAAAAACCAGATTACCCAGGTTGAACTTTTCAAGGAGTTTGACCAGATTCAGCAGAAAATTGTTAATAAAAGCAAGGAAGCCGAAAGCATGGGCTTTAATTCTGATCGGGAATTTGCTGTGTTTAAAACCCTGGAAAAGAATATTTCTTATCCCCAGGCAATCACCAAAGAGATTTTTTCTGCCGTTGAAGAAGAGGTGTCAATACTGGACTGGGAAACCAAAGGCGAAGTTACAAAGTCTATGCGGGTGAAAATCAAAGATGTTCTCCGGGGTAAAGTTAAGCCAAAAGATATTCAATCCATAACCGTTTCCCTTGTGGATCTGATAAAAAGGAATTAGCAGTGCCAGCGGTAAAATACGGAACCCAGGAAATTCAGTTTGAACATGTCGTTGATACGGCCTTAAAACACGCTTATATCACCGTTGATTTTTACGATGGGGTAATGCTTAAAAGTCCTTCAATCAGCGATAAAAAGGCCAAAGAAGCTGTATATAAGAAAGGGAAATGGATACTTGATAAGTTGAAACTGGTTGAACGGATTCCCCAGGGAAAAATCCAGACAGGCTCCCGGTTGCTCTACCTTGGCAGACGATATTATGTGGATGTTTCAAAAGAAGCCAGCATTAAAACTGCCAGTGTCCGTTTTAACCATTCCAAATTCTTCATCCGAGTAAATCCCGGCATTGCAGATACTGAATCAGTAATCCAGACGGCCCTTGAAGATTTCTGCCGGAAAAAAGCTGAAGTGAAAATTACCCCCCGGATAAAAAAATGGAGTGAAATAATTGGTCTTGAACCTGCCAGTTTAAGATTTCGTAAATTATCAAAACGATGGGGAAGCTGTTCAAAAGCAAATGAAGTTATCATAAATTTTGATGCGGTAAAACTGCCATTCACTTTGATTGATTATATTGTGGTGCATGAGTTGGTCCATATCAGGCATAAGCACCACTCGAAGGAGTTTTACCAGGAACTTGCCAAGTTTGTACCTGAATGGAAAAAGCTGGATGATAAATTGTGTGGGATGAGACTATAACGGTTTTCCTATTTTAGCCTATTTTCATTCTTAATCCGTGTCGATAGCTTTCGTCATCTTTTATCATTTGTTTGACTAATGAAAAATCGTTGCTCTGGCAAAAAACATATTGTTCTGCAAAAGTGACTTGTAAACTATTACAAAAACGGATGTTTTCAGAACTTGATTTCATTGGTATTCCTGTTTCATATGCTTCGGCGTGGTTATAGATTCTTGATGGTTGAGGAAGGCGAAAATAAACTGTCTTATCTATTTTAGCAAATTGGGCAAAGTTATCCCTAAGGTTTATAGCTCCTTCTGCAATGGATGGGCAGGTCAATGCTAAAGTAAGGGTTGAAGATATG
Source organism: Pseudomonadota bacterium (assembly GCA_018821535.1). Classification (GTDB taxonomy): domain Bacteria; phylum Desulfobacterota; class Desulfobacteria; order Desulfobacterales; family Desulfobacteraceae; genus Desulfobacula. Next base: position 123,510 of record JAHJLV010000025.1, read on the forward strand.
GGCAAGTGGATTTGAATACCCTTTACTGAGTATCCCAAATTGCCATAAGGCCCCATATCTATGTCGTTATGAAGGGCAACTGGATTATCAGAGATATAGAAAGGGTCTTTTTTATGACCTTGATAGAGTATCCAACTTTTTTTCAAAAGGACGGGAATAAGGTCTACCTGACTGATAATTTGATGTAGAAAAAGATTTTTTCGATCTTCTGATTCCTTTTCTCCTGTAAGTAGTTCAGATACTTGATACGGGGCGTATCCCATGGCCCTTGCCTTATTTACAAGAGAATCCATCATTAAATTAATCGATTCCAATGCATGAAATGTCCTCGCTCTTTGCATAATTATAAAAATAGCTATGTTTTCACGGTCTTCTTTGGTCAATCCTACAAGGCTATTAGTTTTTATAATTTTTTTTATTGCTATTGCGGTTTGAGCTTCGTTTCTTTCTAAAATCGGTTCGAGACTTAACCTTTCTGGATGATTCTCAACATTATAGAAACTGTTTCTTGTTGTGGCATCTAAAACCGATTGTTGGTATACCCTGTCATTGTGTTTATCAAAGGTGAACAGTTTCTTTTTTCTTTTATTTTTACCAGCACCAAAGTTATTTAAAAGAAAGCGAGGTACGGTATGTTGCTTTTTTACATCTGTTGTCAGTTTCATCTGTAATTTTAGATATTTCTCCCAAGTGTTGGCAGTAGCTGAATCCCCATATCATCCTTATATGCCAGTTTCCATTTTATTTTCGGATTATCCGTGTATGTTTTCATACAACGCTGAAAAAAATGAGAAGCATTTTAAAAAATGCATTTAATCATCCTCCCAAACAACTTTACCATTCTCATCAAAAATTGGACGACCATCCAGGCCTCTTTTGGGTTGTTTGATTACTCAGGGCCTGGCCATTTTGGTTTTGCTTTTCTTTAATTTTTTATCTTTGCTCGGATTTTCTTTAAATTTAATAACAGTGTTAAAATCGGTTAAAACATCAAGGTATTTTTTCACATATCTATCGCACTTATATGATTCATCGGCATAATTCATTCGCGAGACCTCAAATATCTTGCATTGTTCAAGCATTTTACTTTGCATTTTCTTAAGCTTATCAACTCTTATTTTGTTTAATTCTTTCAGTTTAAACTGTTCAGAGTATTTTTCAGAAAATAATTCATCGGGTTCATTAATAACGGAATACATGCTTTTCTCTTTGTTGGGTTGTTTTTTGCTTTCAGTTATTAATTCTTTTAATTTTCTAACCGACAATTCTTTTTCAAGAATTTGACCGATAAAAGCCTTTTTTATTTCGATATCCTTTATCCGAAGCAGGCAAACTTTGTGACTCAAAAGTAAGTTTCTATACGTGTAGAAATCATTTTTTAATTTATTTTTCATGTCCTGCCATTGAACAATCAGGTCTACAGCATTGTATATCCATGCCTGTGATGGTGCTTTTGAACCCGAATTTTCATTAAGTTTTTTACATAGTTGATGAAGGGATGTTTTTCTTGGAGAGTTGTTACTCCGTGCGTTTTCAATCACTGCTGGGTCAAGGACCAAATTTTCATCGTATTTCAGGTCTTCAACGGCTTCTTCCCCAGCATAGAACGTCCTGACAATATACTGTCCAGCCTCCATCAGGGCTTGCTCATAATTTTTTGAAAAGATATTGGAGAGTTTTTGATAAGCCTTTTCAATCAGCGGGTCATAACCATGGCCACCGACATCAATGGCATCTTTAATTTCTTCTGGGTCAGTAATTTTTTCAGGGACCTGCGCTTTATCAGCACGTTGATTTTTTTTATCGGTGGGCTCTATAGTTTTTTCGACAGGGATATTCTCTTTTGAGGGAATGAGGGCTGAAATGGCATTAATAAAATTCCGAGCGGTAGATTTTAAAATTTCATCATTATCACGGCATCCAATCATTCTGAATTCCAGTTGAAATGATTGAACTTTTAAATCTTTATATTCTCCAGAGCGAAACATTTGATTCAGATTGTTTTTATCCCAGCCACAATAACTAAAAATACCGGCATCAACATCAACAACCTTGTCCGGGTTAGCCAGAACAGCATTTAATTCACTTCCATTTAGGGCATTGATTAAAATATCCTTTGTTTTTTGTTCGGCAGTGTGCCTGTTTTTTATAGTCTTTTGCCCCCACCCGACAAGCACTTTTACATCCTTGGGATTAACACCAGCATTATCAGGAATATCCCCTTCAAGCCTTAAATCGTCTGCTCCATGAATCCAAAAAATCAAAGCATTGCCATATTGTTCAACAATTTTATTTTTGTAATCCAGCAGAGGGGTAAGGAATTCATTTTTAAGATGCAGAAGGATTTGTGGCAATTCATTAAGATTGATTCTCTTATTTTGTTTGCTTTCAGGGTTGTCATCGTCTGGTTTTCGATACGATTCATTGATAAGGGCATAGGAACCGCTTTGTTCAGCAATTAATCGGACCAGTTTTCCTGTGTTTTTATCGTCTTTATCATGACCATGAGGTGCAATAAGAAGAATATTGGTATGTCCTGGGATGTGTTCAATGTCCGGCTTATCTGATTTTTCTTCTGCCATAGGGAAACTCCTTATTCAGGTACTGGAATGACTGATTTCGGAATATTGAAAACCAGATTAAACCAAAAAAAAGGATACTGCAATGAAAGATATCTCTGGTGCCATGGAATTTTTAAACGGATTTAAGCATGGGTAAAAAAATACTGACGTTTATTTCTTGATGAGTTGGTTTTACAAGCTAACCGCATACGTAAGTTACATGGGGATGCTTGTAATTAAAGGCGATAGGTCTGTTTGTAATGAAATTGAGACAAGCTCACTTATATGGCAAGGATGGGGGGTAGGGTCCCTGTCACACACACTTTAATTTTTTTAATTTTATTGTTTTTTTTTGGATTTATTTTTATTGTAAAATCGTCGCGTAAAATTGGTCGAATTTGAGTAAAAAAATATGAGTGCTAAACTTGTTCGGTGGTGCGGAAGTGGTGCGGGCAAAAAAATTATATAATAATTTCAGTGTGTTATACCCGTAGTCGAGGGTTCGAATCCCTCCGGGCGTACCAGTCAGTGTCTGAAAGCAATCCAGAATCCTGGCTGATGATATGTGTTCGTCATGTTTTAAATTTGCAATATTTCTTTAAATCTTTCAGGATATGGTATATGTAAAAAAGAAATCATTTTATCACCAATTGAAAAACACTGTCATAAGAAAACTTTTAAAAGAGGCCTGAAATGAATAAGGTTTTGATTATTGATGATGATCAGCATATCTGCAGGGTTCTTGAAAAACTGTTTCAAAGAATGGAAATGGGTGTTGATTGTTCACAAACCTTGAAGGATGGTCTTGAAAAATTGTTTTCCGATGAATTTGATGTCCTGTTTCTTGATGTAAATCTTCCGGATGGAAACGGCCTGGATGCCATTAAAACAATCAGTGACCGCCCCAGTGCCCCGGAAATCATTATCATGACAGGGGAAGGTGATCCTGAAGGTGCAGAGCTTGCCATGAAATCCCAGGTATGGGATTATATCCAGAAAAGCGGCTCCCATAAGGAATTTAAATTTTCCCTGCTCAGGGCATTGGAATACAGGCAGCAGAAACAATCCAGAAGTCCTGAAAAAAAAATTAAAAGAGACTCTATTGTCGGGCAAAGCCAGCAGATCAGATCCTGCCTTGAAAAATTATTGCAGGTCTCAAACAATGATACGCCGGTATTGATCATCGGGGAAACCGGCACAGGAAAGGAACTTTTTGCCAAGGCCATTCATGAGAACAGCCGCCGAAAAGAAAACGGCTTTATTGTAGTGGATTGTGCTGCTTTGCCGGAGTATCTGGTGGAAAGTGTCCTTTTCGGCCACACAAAGGGGGCATTTACCGGGGCAGATACTGACAAAACAGGACTGATTCAACTGGCAGACCACGGGACGCTTTTTCTGGATGAGGTTGGAGAGCTTCCCCTGGATGTTCAAAAGAAATTTTTACGGGTACTTCAGGAAAAAAAGTTTCGGCCTGTGGGAAGCAAAAAAGAGATTTGTGTTGATTTCAGGCTTGTTTCCGCCACCCACCGCGATGTTTTTGACATGGTGCAGAATAGTCAGTTCCGGGAAGATTTTTATTTCAGGATCGCCTCCATAAAAATTGAGATTCCGCCTTTGCGAAATCGTAAAGAGGATATCCCGTTCCTGGTTGACTATCATATGAATCGTAAAACTGAGATTTATAATGAAATGCCCCACGAACTTTCTTCGGCGTTTATGGAGGATTTATATAAATACACCTGGCCGGGAAATGTCAGAGAATTGCTGAACACAATCGATTGCGCCTGCAGTGAAGCCTACCAGGAAACCATTCTGTTCCCCAAACATCTTCCGGATCATATTCGTATTTTTAATATTAAACATAAAATCAAACAGGACACCCGAGCTTTATCCAATGGCAGTGATGCAAACAGAAAATCAGAAACTGTTTTATCGCTCAAGGATCATATTGATAAGGCAAAGTTTGAATATATTCAGGCTCTGATCGGCACGACCAACGGAAATGTTAAAGAACTGTGCCACCTGAGCGGCCTGTCAAAGGGCCATTTGTACCGTCTTCTGAAACAATACGATATCACACTTGCCTGAATTCTGTCGCATTTTTGTGACTGTTTTTTGTGAAATATGTATAGAGCATATATATTCAAATATTTATTGCAAAAGGAGAAAAAAATGGGCGCGAACATGAAGTTAGGAACCCGGTTGATGCTGGGGTTCGGGGTCGTGGCACTGATCACCCTGATTGTTGGCATTGTGGGGTATTACGGAGCTGTCAAAGGTGAAGATTCCGTGCAGGAGATCGGGGGCGTGCGTCTGCCCAGCGTGGAGAGCCTCCTGGTGATTCAGTCAGAGGCGGAGCAAATCAGGGGCACCATGCGCACCCTGGCGATTTCCGGGCTGGCCCCGGAGGTCAGGCAGAGACAATACCAGAATCTTGCTGAATCCAGGCGGATTTATGAAGGAGCCTGGAAGGTTTATGAATCACTGCCCAAGACCGAAGAAGAGGCCCGGGTGTGGCAGCAGTTTGTTCCGGCATGGGATGCCTGGCGGGCGGAAAATAATACATACCGTGAGATCATGCAGCAGTTTGACAAGCTGAACATGGCGGATCCCATGCTTCTGGGACGTCAGGTGGAATCCTTTACCAAAGACCATTACAAACTGGTGCAGTTTGTGCTGACCCTGGTGAACATGGACAGAATGTTTGAGGGCGGGGAAGACCATACTGCCTGTGCTGCCGGCCGGTGGATGAGCGCTTTTAAGACAGATAATCCGGAACTGGCCGCCGCCATCAGGGCAATGGAAGCCCCCCACCGTCGGTTTCACCAGGCAGTGAAACAGATCAGGCAGGTTCACGGCCAGGGCAATTCAGACGGTGCACAAAAATTGTATGCCATGGAAATGCTGCCGGCCATGCAGGAAGTGTTCACGCATTTTGATACCATGGCCCAGATCATTGATCAGGGGATTTCTCTTTCTGAACAGGCAAAAACCCAGATGATGGGCCCTGTGACCGATACCATGAGGACTGTCATGCCTATGCTCAACCGGCTGGTGGAGATCAACCAGACCGTGGCAGCACAGGAAGTTGCCATTGCCCATGACCAGGCCGTCTTTATTGAAATTTTATCCATCACTGCCGCTGTTGCAGGGGTGATTCTGGCCCTGGGTCTGGGGTTTTTCATTTCGCAAGGTATCAACAGGACCCTTACCCGCATTACCGGCGGTATGGATGAAGGGGCCAATCAGGTGGCTTCTGCCGCAGGCCAGGTGTCCTCATCCAGTCAGTCCATGGCCGAAGGCGCCTCCCAGCAGGCCGCCTCCATCGAGGAAACTTCGTCTTCCATGGAAGAAATGTCATCCATGACCAGGAAAAATGCAGAAAATGCCAGTCATGCAGATGGCCTGATGAAAGAAGCCAATAAGGTGGTCAGCCAGGCCAATGAATCCATGGGTCAGTTGACAAAATCCATGGAAGATATTTCCAAGGCCAGCGAGGAAACCTCCAGAATTATTAAAACCATTGATGAGATTGCTTTCCAGACAAATCTGCTGGCCCTTAATGCAGCGGTTGAAGCTGCCCGTGCAGGAGAAGCCGGTGCCGGATTTGCAGTTGTTGCAGATGAAGTTCGTAATCTTGCCATGCGGGCTGCAGAGGCTGCTAAAAATACAGCCTCGCTGATTGAAGGAACCGTTAAAAAAGTAAATGACGGGTCTCAACTTGTTTCAACCACCAATGATGCATTTAAAAAAGTGGCTGAAAGTTCAGCCAGGGTCGGAGATATTGTTTCTGAAATTTCCCAGGCATCCAAAGAACAGTCCCATGGAATTGACCAGGTGAATATCGCCATCTCGGAAATGGACAAGGTGGTACAGCAGAATGCGGCAAATGCGGAAGAATCTGCGTCTGCAGCAGAGGAAATGAGCGCCCAGGCAGAACAGCTCAAGGATTATGTAACAGAACTTGTGATGCTGGTTACGGGCAGGAAAAATCAGAGTTCAAACCCTGCTTTATATCGCCCCGTGAAAAAGATCTCTTCTGTCCAGGGGAAAAAGAAAACTTCCGGGAAATCCAAAATGCTGGCACCCCCTGAAAAGGGGCAGGCCGTTTAATTATTTTGAAATCCTGAGTTTTGTCACATATTTATGACAGTCATATTTTTGTGACTGTCATAATAATTCTTTTAAATTCAATTAGTTAACTATGATTCTGATGCGTGGCGCTCTGAAATTCCATTATTTTGCACCTGTGAAATTTTGCGAATATATTTAGTAAGTAATTGAAATATCAGGAAATTTTGTTTTTAAAGTTTCTGGCACGCAATTTGTATTAACCCCTTGCAGCGGGTGACATCAAATCGTTCAAGAATGAACTTTACGACAGTAAATAAAGGGGTGAACAATGAATATTGTTCTTTTTATTCATCAGGACTCTTCTGAGAATGGTGCAAGACTTAAAGAAATTATTGAACACAAATTTAATAAGACAGCACTTCAAACACTTCATACCTTTAATGCATTCAAGGAGCGCTTAAAAGCGGTTCCGGATTATGATAAAGAGATTTTTATCCTGCTTGCCGATTCAAAACACAGATTGAATGACCTTATTGTGCTGGCGGATCTGTTAGATGACAAACGCATTCTGCTGATTCTTCCGGATGATTCACAAGCCACACTGCAGGAGGCCCATCGCCTTTTCCCAAGATTTCTTACCAGCATGAGCTCGACATATGAAGATGTCTGCAGTGTGTTGACCAAAATGATCCGCCAGGGGAAAAATAAATCTGGGAAAACAGAAGAGTGATGGAGAATATTTTAATGGTTTTAAAGTAACAATATGAAGTCAAATTAAAACGGAGGGCATTAAAATGGACCAGGAAGCACAGGTGATGGACAAGGCAATCAAGGCCATGACGATCAAAACCGGTAAATATCTGACATTTACCCTGGAAAAAGAAGAATACGGCATCGGTATTCTCAAGGTAAAAGAGATCATCGGCATGATGCCGATCACATCGGTGCCGAGAACGCCGGATTTCGTAAAAGGGGTCATTAACCTTCGCGGAAAGGTGATCCCGGTGATGGATCTGAGATTAAAATTTGATATGGGAGAGATCCCGTATACAGACAGGACCTGTATTATCGTTGTTGAAATTGATACCAACAGCGAAACCGTTCTGATCGGCATCGTGGTGGATGCGGTGTCAGAAGTGCTGAATATTCAGGAAGAGGATATTGAAGATACCCCGGCATTCGGCAGAAAGCTGAATACCGAATATATTCTGGGCATGGCTAAAATAGATGGCAAGGTCAAGATTTTACTCAATATAGACAGGGTCCTGTCCATTGAAGAAATTGAGCACCTTGATGAGATTGCATAATCAGCGTTTTTATATTTATCTTTAATATTTATTTAAAAAAGGAGTTTTTAAATGAAAAATCTTAGTCTGGCGTTAAAAATCGCATCCGGTTTTGCGATATTGATCATCATTGCAGGTGCTCTGGGGTTAATGGCCATTTATAATATGGGCAATGTGGAAACACAAAGCACCATGCTGGCCTATGAATATGTTCCAGAGGTCAATGTGGCCAATGAACTTCGCGGGGCCTCAAACCGGCTCATGTATGAGATGAGAGGGTATGGATTCACCCAGGAGGAACGGTTTTATAAAAATGCCGTAAAAGAAATGGCTGATGTTGATGCTGCCCTGGAAAAGGCCCGCAAGCTTGAGGCTGAATCGTCTAACCTTAAAATGCTCAAAGGCCAGATTGAGACTGCCACCAAGGCAGTCAATGAGTATAAGGCAATTACAGAACAGACAAAAGAACTCATTGCACAGATGGATGAACAAAGAGAACTCATGAATGCGGCTGCAGGTCAATATATGAAAAACTGCAATGATTTTCTTGAAAGTCAGACCACAGCCTTCAAAAAAGAAATCAGTGAAAACCAGAGTATGAACAAGACTGAAGCGCTTCTGGAAAGAATGACAAAAATCAATCTGGTAAATGATGTCATTGATCTGGGAAATGAAGCGCGGATAGGGAATTTCAGGTCCCAGGCCACCCGAAGCCCTGAGACAATGAAAGAAGCCCTGGCACTGTTTCCGAAAATAGAATCAAATCTGTTGGCCCTTGAAAAAATTACCCGTCAAGATACGAATCTTCGGCAGATTGAAGCCATCCGGTCAGCTGGCGGAAACTATAAAAAAGGCATGGAAGATTTTCTTGAAAAGTGGCTGGAAAATGAAAAAACAGCAGCAAATAGAACCCTGGTGGGTCAACAGGTGATTGAGGCTGCCAAACAAACAGCAGATGCGGGCTCAGAAGCCACAGACAGAATTGCAAAGGACGCTGTGGCTTCGCTTTCCCAGGCATCCACGGTTATGATCATCGGTTTGATCCTGGCGCTTGTTGTGGGCGCAGCAGTAGCATTCTTTATTACCAGAAGCATTACAGGCCCTGTGAACCGGATTATCGGCGGATTGAACGAAGGCGCTGATCAGGTGGCATCGGCTTCCGGACAGGTGTCCTCATCCAGTCAGTCCATGGCCGAAGGCGCCTCCCAGCAGGCCGCCTCCATCGAGGAAACATCGTCTTCCATGGA
>JAHJLV010000026.1 GCA_018821535.1 Pseudomonadota bacterium
CTACCCTAAATTACTAAAAATTCTTAGATCGGCATATATCAGTTCATTTCACATATATATTTTCTGGTACTTTTTTTGCATATATCTCTTGTATTTTCAATTTTAAAAAAGGAGCTATTACAATGAAAAAAAGCTATTTTTTAGCACTTATAACGCTGTTTGCTGTTCTGTTTTTCACACTTCACACTTGCGCATACGCAGGCACATTATTTAATTTTAATGATAATGATGCTTTGAACTGGGAATCCAAAGCCCTTGAACTGTATAACAATTATTTCACCATAGACATTCCTGATGGCACAGGCACATTAACAGCAGGCACTCCCCTTTATACCCCATTTCAGAACAAATACATCACGTTTAATCAGGATTTGACTCTGGCCAGTATCTCTGATTATTTTAATGGCAGTTTACGAACAATTAATATGCTGAATTCCGGAAATCATGATCAGGTCGTAATGCAGTTACATGGTTTTTCAGCATCCGGATTCGGATTTGAGATTAAACCAAACTCAGAGGGATGGTATACTGCAGGATTTCAGCATTCTGGCAAAACGCTGACAGGGTCAGCTAATGGAGATTCAACTTATTCCCCCTATTTTTTTGGAACCATTACAGATGGAGCAGATGATATTTTTGAAATAACAGCCTTTACAGCACCTCCGCACTGGGATCTGGAAAAAACTCCAACAGGTTTTTATTTAGGGGACTTATATTTTATTGAAAAAACTTTTGTACCAGTACCAGGCAGTGTTTTGCTCCTGAGCATCGGCCTTCTGAGCTTGGCCTGGTTCAACAGGGATATAAATTTTAAGCCTGTCCGATAATTTTTTCGTCGATTTTATAAATCCAGATCAGCATATTTTTTTTTAATCCCCCTGAACTGGTCATAGGACAAGCCCAGCATCCCAGCGGCTTTTTTCTGATTGAACCGGCAGGCTTCCAACGCTCTGGACAATAAGGCACGCTCCAGTTGAGCCACAGATTCTTTAAACGAAATTCCGGGCGGAATCCCAGCCAAGACAGTATCTACCCTGTCGGGTTTTTCGGATTGAATATCCGCTGGCCTGTTTTCCCTGTAAGGTGAATCAAACGGGTCAAACTGAATTTCCCGGATGAGCGGGGTTGCGGATTTATATACTGCCCGCTCAATAACATTTTTCAACTCCCTGATATTCCCCGGCCATTCATATGCCTCAAGCATTCTGGCTGCAGCACCAGAGATTTCAGGAATTTTATCCCATTCCAGTTCAAACGCCATCCGCTGGGCAAAATGATTGGCCAGCAGCAGGATGTCTCCCTGTCGGCATCTTAATGGCGGTACATAAATCACCTCAAAAGAAAGCCGGTCCAGAAGGTCCTGCTTAAACAGCCCCTTGTCTGCCATGGTGCATAGATCTGCATTGGTTGCAGCAACAATTCTCACATCCACATGAACAGGCACGGATGACCCCACCCGTTCAAAACTGCCGTATTCCACGGCCCGTAAAATCTTTTCCTGGACCTCCATGGGGATGGTTCCGATCTCATCCAGAAACAGGGTGCCCTCGGATGCTTTTTCAAACCGCCCGGTCTGCCGGGTATCGGCTCCGGTAAACGCTCCTTTTTCATACCCGAACAATTCAGATCCGATCAGTGTCGGCATCAGGGCCGCACAATTCAGCGTGACCAGCGGCCGCTGCCACCGTTTGGATAAAAAATGAATCCGTGAAGCAGCAAGTTCCTTTCCGGTTCCCCGCTCTCCCAGTATCAGCACCGGCCGATCCACAGACGCCACCTTTGATATCTGTTCCTGAAACTCAATAAAGGCCTCGGACTGTCCCAGTGCCTGGGACAGATGAGACTGCACCCCGTCCATCTGAACGGTTCCGGATATATCCATGTCCCCTCCAAAAAAAATTAGAATCTGGTGAATATAACTGTTTTATGGCAAAATATACCAAAATATAGGGCATCGTATCATGGATAAAATTTATGGTCAATAAAGTTAAGCATTTGAAATTATTTATAATTTAAATTATTCCATTGCCCTGGCACGCAAAATGCTATTATGGATTTACAAATGGAACAAAACACCAGATTAAAATTTATCCATAAAAAGGAGACGCACCATGGGAATTTTCACCAGATTTAAAGACATCGTTGCATCAAACATCAGTGCCATGCTGGACAGTGCCGAAGATCCGGAAAAACTGATCAAGCTGATGATCAGAGAAATGGAAGATACATTGATAGAACTCAAATCCTCCTGTGCAAACGCCATTGCCAACCAGAAAAAAGTACTACGGTTTTTATCAGAAATAAAAGACAAGGAAGCGTTCTGGATATCCAAGGCCCGACTGGCTGTGGAAAAAGGAAAAGACAGCCTGGCCAGACAAGCGCTCCAGGAAAAAAGACGGTATACTCAAAAATCAGATGCCGTTGAAACCGAATCTACGGAAATAGAAGCCATTATTGAACAATACCGGGTGGATATTCAGGAGCTTGAAGACAAGCTGAAAACTGCCAGAGAAAAACAGCGCATCCTGGTTCAGCGCCACATCAGAGCAAAAAACAAAAAAAAGACCCGAGAAGAAATCCGCAGGGCAGACAGCCAGGATATTCTGTATAAATTCGAAGAAATGGAAAACCATATCGAACGAATGGAAGCCGAAGCCGATCTCGTGGATTTCGGACGGCCTTCAAACCTTGAAGAACAGTTTGATGCCCTGGAAGGTGATGAAGATATCGAAGCTGAACTCAACCAGTTAAAATCCTTACAATCTTCAAAAAGTCATGATACAACCCATGCATAACCCAACAGACACCTCACTAACTGGAGAGATTAAATGATGATGGGCGCACTTATAGCAGCAGTTTCCATTGGCGGTGTAATCCTGTTCATCGCCACCATCGGCCTGATCGTGATCGGTATTATCCGGGCGGCAAAAACAGGCGGATTATCCAAAAAAGACAAGCAGGCCCAGGCAGAAGAAACCCGGATGATTCAGGATATCTACCATGGCCTGACCAAAATGGAAGAGCGCATTGAAACACTTGAAACCATCCTGATTGAACGACAGAAAAAGGATATATGAAACATGAGACGACATCGCAGATATAAAGGCCACCATTCATTTAAAACCTATAACCACCGGTATCATGCCCTGAAGGATCGCCTGAACACCCTGGCAAGCAGCCACGGCATCTACCGGTCCAGAAAAGGACTGTTTATGGGCGTGTGCAGAGGCATTGCCGAACATCTTGAACTGAGCGTCTTCTGGACAAGAATGATTGTTCTGGTTCTGTTTCTTTTCACAGGCTTCTGGCCTGTGGGGGTCATATACATCCTGGCTGGCCTTTTGCTGAAGATGGAACCGGTCAGCGCATTGAATACTGAAAAAGACCAGGAATTTTATGACAGCTACACCCGTTCAAGAGAGTCTGCCATCCAGCGCATCAAAAGAAAATATGATAATATCGAGCGCCGGATTCAGCGGATGGAGCACACGGTTACTTCAAGGGAATTTGACTGGAAATAGCTGTCTATAATAGAAGGATAAAATAAACAACCAGCACAGACCCTATAACCGGCACAATAACGCCGCCTTTCCAGAGGCCTGCAATGATTGTAAATGCCATCCCGCATAAAACCGCCACAGGCGCTTCCGGGATGGCATTAAATACACCGGGAATGATTAAAGCACCAATTGCCGCAGCAGGAATGCATTTTAAAAACGCATCCACCCGCCCGGGGATTTTCCTGTCCCCCAGGAAAAGAAACGGGGCAAGTCTGGGGCCATAGGTTACTGCCGCCATACCCGCAATAAGAAATATAAGGTTATCCATCAACACTGTCCCCAAGTTCATCTTCAATAAAAAACGCCCCGGCCAGCGCAATCACCACAATACAAACGATAATTGTCCAGCCGTCAGGCAGGATCGCCATTTTAACCAGAACCGTATTTAATATTCCCGAAGATATGGTCAGCAAAAGAATTCTACAGGATTTTTTAAGTTCCGGCAGAAGAACTGCCAGTAAAAGTGAATACAATGCAATCCCCATGCTTTGGGTCAAAACCTGGGGCAGAAAACCGCCCAGAATATATCCGGCCAACGTACCGCTGACCCAGCCTGTGTAAGCAGACACCTGCAGGACAAAAACAAAGGTTTTAGACAAGCTTCCAGGCGTAAAAGAAAGCACAGAGAAAACCTCATCTGTTACGCCGAACGCCATCAGAAATTTATATTTTCCGGCCAGAGCCCCCATGCGGCGGGATAAATAGGCACTCATTAAAAAATGCCTGAAATTAACCAGCAGCGTGGTTAAAATTATTCCCATATATCCGACCCCGGACACCAGAAGATTCAAGGCAATAAACTGGCTGGCCCCGGCAAAGACAACGGCTGAAAACAAAAATGTTTCCAAAAGGCTGACATCATAGCCTTTTGCCAGTATCCCGAACGCAACCGCAGCCGGAAAATATCCAATAAAAATTGGAATTCCGGCTTTGACTGCTTTTCTTGCCATTTCTGTCATGATTTCACATCTGCTCCGCATCAAAAAAAACAACCTTCGTGCACCTACTAAAATTCTGATAAAATATCAACTCAAGAAAAAATTTGCCTGATAAAACACATGCTTTTAACTTTTTTGACACGCCCTGCCGTCTGGTAATTTATTGAGATAGTTAAAAAAAAATTATTGACACGCCTGAAATTAAATGTAATGAATGAGTATTCATTTTTAATTTTTAAAAAAAAGGATGGAATGATCAAACTGACAATACGGATAATATTTTACTTAAGTTTCTATTTTTATTATTCAAATATATTCAATGTGCAGAATTTCAAACTCGATTGAATCTAATATTATCCGCAGTATTACAATGAAGATCAATTCATTATTCAATGAACAAAAAATAATTATCATACTATCATTACCAGGAGGACATAAACCATGGCACAACTAATTGCAGATAAAAGAGACATCGAATTTGTCATGCATGAGCAATTGAATGCAGAGAGCCTTTCCTCTCTTCATGAAAACTTTGCTGATTTCAACAAAAAAACCATTGACCTTGTTATTTCCGAAGCAAAAAACTTTGCTGTCAAGGAATTGCTGCCAATAAACAAGGAAGGGGATGAACAGGGCTGCAAACTTGAAAACGGTGTAGTCACCACCCCGGATTCTTTCAAAAGGGTGTTTCAACTGTTTAATGAAAGCGAGTGGCTGGCCATCTGTGAACCGCCTGAATGGGGCGGCCAGGGAATGCCCAGAACCGTTGCAGCAGCCAGCGCAGAATACTTCAGCGGGGCGAATTTTCCATTCATCATGTATCCGGGTCTTACTCTGGGAGCAGGCCACCTTGTAGAGCATTTCGGCACCCAGGAACAAAAAGATATTTTTCTTAAAAACATGTACACCGGCAAATGGGCCGGCACCATGCTGTTGACTGAACCCGGTGCAGGATCAGATGTCGGCGCTTTAACCACAAAAGCGATTGATAACGGTGACGGCACCTATTCCATTATCGGAGAAAAAATATTCATTTCCGGTGGTGACCATGATTTGACTGAAAATATCATCCATCCGGTTCTGGCAAGAATAGAAGGCGCACCTGAAGGCACAAAAGGAATTTCCCTGTTCCTGGTTCCCAAAATCCGTGTAAACAAAGACGGCAGTTTAGGACAACCCAATGATGTCATCTGTACCGGTATTGAACATAAAATGGGTATCCATGGCAATTCCACCTGCTCACTATCCTTAGGCTCCAAAGGCAATTGCATCGGAACCCTTCTGGGTGAAGTGAACAAAGGCATGAAAGCCATGTTCCTGATGATGAACGGCGCAAGAATCATGGTCGGTCTTCAGGGATTTGCCTGTGCAACCACAGCTTATATGTATGCCCTTGACTATGCCAGAAACAGAATTCAGGGCAAAAACCTGCTGGAAATGATGAGTGAAAACCCGCAGTCTGTATCCATCATGAAGCACCCGGATGTCAAACGCCAGTTGCTGATGATGAAAACCTATGTTGAAGGCATGAGATCTCTTCTGTACTATGTCAGTTACTGCACAGACATGTCAAAACACGCACCCACACCCGAAGAAAAAGACAAATACAACGGGCTGCTTGAAGTTCTGACCCCCATTGCCAAAGGCTATGTCACAGACCGGTCTTTTGAGGTCTGCAGCCAGGGCATGCAGGTATACGGCGGGTATGGCTTCATTGAAGAATACCCCATGGCACAGCTTATGAGAGACTGCCGGATCACCCTGATTTATGAAGGCACCAACGGCATTCAGGCCATGGATCTTCTGGGAAGAAAACTGGGCATGAACAAAGGCAAGCCCATGATGGATCTGATTGGCGAAATGCTCAAAACCGTTGCCCAGGCAAAAAAGATTCCAGGACTTGAAGGCATGGTTGCCAAAGTGGAAGAAGTGGTCAACAAATATGCAGAAGTGGCACTTCACATGGGCCAGACCGCCATGTCTGCAAAAGTCATGAGCGCGTTTGCCAATGCACATCCGTTCCAGGATGCAACCGGCGACACGGTTATGGCCTGGATGCTTCTGTGGAGAGCCAATATCGCTGCCCAGAAAATTGAAACCGCCAAAAAGAAAGACAAATCTTTTTATGCCGGCATCATCAAATCCCTGCAGTTTTATGCTGAAACCCAGTTGCCAATCACTCTGGGCCGGTTCAATGCATTGATGAACACCAGCGCTGTGGCTGTGGAAATTGAAGACGACATGTTCCCAAGCTAAACGCACGCAACACCGATATTCTTTTTAATCACCCTCCAAACAGGCCGCTTTTTTTAAAAGCGGCCTGTTTTCTTTTCATTTCCAATGAATGATTCTCATTTATGTTCAATTATGCTAAAGTAATACGAAAATTTACACCCATAGACAATTTAGGATGATAATACATGAAAAACTTCAAGCCCAATGGCCTGCCCCTTTTAATCGGCAGTCTTCCCATGGACAATCATACAGACGCTGTAAAACTGGTATTTGAACACACCCCTGAAATCCCCTTGTGGGTCCAGTTGCCCTGCTATAGGGAAGAAGGCATGATCAACCAGTTCCTTGAAGGTCTTCCAGGCTTTAGTGATGCAAAAGGAAAAAACCTGCTGGATACGTCCGGCCCGGGATTTGATGAAGAATTCATCGCTTTTTTTGAAGACTATCTGACCATTTCAGAACCTGACAGTGATATTGGCAATTCCCGCTTTGCTTTGTCCGGAAAAAGGGGAAAGGGCTTTGCCGAATTTTTAAAGCAGGTGGATGAAAATCAAACCCGGTTTGCTGCACTGAAAGGACAGGTCACAGGGCCCATCAGTTTTGGAACATCGGTAAAAGATGAAAACGACAGGGATATTTTCTACAACGACCAGCTCAGAGATGCTGCCATTAAAAAACTGGCACTAAATGCAAGATGGCAGGCAAAAGAATATTCCAAACGCGGGGCGATTCCCATTATATTTCTGGATGAACCCGCCCTTGCCGGATTCGGGACATCTGCCTATATCACCATCACAAAAGAGGATGTCACCCAGAGCATTGAAGAAATTGTTCAGGAAATTCATGCCGAAGACGGTCTTGCCGGGGTTCATGTCTGCGCCAATACCCAGTGGGATATGCTTTTAGGCTCAAACATCGATATCATCAGCTTTGACGCATTTTCATTTTTTGACAGATTTATTCTGTATCCGGAACTGATAAGGTCCTATCTGGAACAGGGGAAAATCCTTGCCTGGGGAATCGTACCCACTGCCAAAGCAAGTCTTATCCATGAGCAGACCATACAGGGACTTGTTGACCTGCTGAATGAACAGATGGATGAACTGAGCAAAAAAACCGGAATCGACCGGGCAACCATTCTGTCCCAGTCCTTTATAACGCCCAGTTGCGGCACAGGTTCCCTGGACCTGGAGTCTGCTAAAAAAGTATTATATCTGACCCGGGAAGTATCAAAAGTTTTCAGGCAGGGCTGCCAGTAATCCTTTATTGATTCTCCTTGAATGCTTCGTCATGGAAATCACCCATGGGCATGCCTGAATTTTTAAAAAAATTCGGGTATGCTTTTACAGATGCCTCAAAAATCTCCTGCAGCGGCAGATCTGCAAACGTGCCGTGATCTTTTAGATATTCCATATGCTTATTGCCGGCATTATCCAGGGGGTGGAAAACAGAATCACAGGTTCCGTCAAACTCCAGAGGCTTGACATTAAAATTCTGACACAGTTCCAGATTAAATGCCGGCGTTGCCTTCACCCACTGGTTTTCCAGAAAAATATCTGTATACCCGTGATACACAAAGACATCTGTTCCCATTGCCTGCCGCAGTTTTTGAGTGTTCAAATGATTTTTCACATCAGCAAATCCAAGTCTTGCCGGAATCTGAACCGCTCTTAAGCAGGCACACAACAGAACTGCCTTGGCCACACAATATCCCTGTCCCTGATCTAAAATATAACTGGCCTTCATGGCTTCTACGGTTTTCCCTGCGCTGTAAGGGTTATACCGGATCTGATCCCGCACTGCATAATACAGGTTTACTGCAGTTTCAATTGAAGTGTGACTTCCATGACTGTTCTTCAAGGAAAATTCAATAATGGAAGGATGATCGCTGTCAATAAAATACGTGGGTGCAAGATATTTTTCCATACTGTCCGCCTGTAAAAAAAATTAAATAAAAAAACAATAGCCAGGCATGCCAAGATTAGACATGCCATTACTATACATACCAGACCAGACATACCATGATTTGCCAAAACAATACATCAGGTTTTTATTTTCCTGGAACAAAAATGTCCCATTTTTTGAGACATACAAGGATATTTCATTCTTCCAGAACCTCAGTCTATCAAGCCTCTTGAGATATTTTTACCCTGGCATAATTTATGCTTTTTCAACTTACAGTGCATGGCCCCGGCCTGTCAATTCAATGAAAAGGAAGAAACCAGATGAACAAACCCTATGGAAGACAAACCAAAAAAAAAGTAGGGCATATTCTTTCCGGACCCGTAAGGCAACAGGCAATGGAGCTGCTTGAGCAGATCCCGGATGAACAGCTGACAGGGCATCTGTTTTCGTATTTTTATAATAAAGAAGAATTGATAAAATTTAGAAGCATTTCAGCCATGGGGCTTTTGGCAGCAAGAATTTCAAAAAGCCATATGGAAAGGGCCAGAGTTATTGTGCGCCGCATCATGTGGAATTTAAATGATGAGTCCGGCGGTATCGGATGGGGCTCTGTAGAAGCCATGGGGGAAATTCTGAACCAGGCACCGGAACTGGCCGCTGAATATAAGTCTATCCTTTTTTCTTATCTGGATTCTGAAGCAAATTTTATTGAACACGAGATGCTTCAAAGAGGTGTTTTGTGGGGAATCGGAACCTATCTTGAATCTTCTCCAGACGATATCACCGACAAAACAAAGGATCTTCTTTTTTTACATCTCCATTCTGATGATCCTATTAAAAGGGGATATGCGGTCCGTGCCCTGATCCATGCCAATTGTTTTGCCTGCAGTCTGGTGCCGGAAAATATTAAAACAGATCATACTGTCATTCAAGTGTTTGACAACTGGGATTTTAAGGACATCCGTATTTGTGACATGGCGCTTGCCTGTAAAACCCATGAATGATTTACATAAAATAAGAACTTTAATTTAAAACATACGGTGAAACACCATGCTAAGCAAAAAATGCGACAAAAATATTGCCAGAACCATTGATCTTGCAAACCAGATGATCAAGCTTGCCCAATCAGGATATGAACACAGAGAAGATCCCGGCTGTGGTGTGCTTTATGGCATACTTCTGGATTCAGGATACAGACTCCTTGATCTTGCACAAAAAGAAAAAAATGCCCATATCCAGAAAGGCTGGTGGGATGCGTCCATAAAAACGGAGAGCGCAAAATGAAAATTCCGGTTATAGACATCGGCGCCTGTATTCTCTGTGAGATCTGCACCGAACTTGCTCCCCAGGCGTTTGCAATCAATGATGCCGGATTTGTGGAGGTTCTTCACCTTGAGGATTATTCAGATCAAACCATTCATGAAGCTGTAAAAAACTGCCCGAAAGACTGTATCACCTGGGAATAAATCTTTTTTTCCCGTCATTTAAAAAAAATCATTGCGCCTGATACACAAATGTGCCATTTACCTAATCAACTTGATCGTAATTATATGAACCATAATCATATTGATATTTTTACCAGGCAAATAGACTTAAAATGACTGATTTGACACAGACCATGATCGACCCTGATAATCTTTCACTGATTCTTGATAATCTGAAACTGGGCATCATCGCCCATACTCCGGACAGAATCATCACCGCATTCAACAAAGAAGCAGAAAGAATCACCGGATATTTTAAAAACGAAGTGATTGGAAAAGACTGCCATGACGTCTTCCAGGCACCTTTTTGCGGCGGGAAATGTTCATTCTGCGCTGACAGCCCGAAATTTTCCGGCCGGGAAAAAGAATACCCGCTGAATATTATCACCAAAGACGGAGCCTCCCGGCAACTGGAAATGAGTGTAACGGCCATCATCTCTTCAGACAATGTTTTCAAAGGGGTCCTGGCCGCATTCAAAGATGTGACAGAATCCTTTAAGCTGTCCTTGAAAGCCGAAAAACTGTCCAGCTTTGCTGGCATTATCGGCAAAGAAAAAATCATGCAGGATATTTTTCAGCAGATCGAGGATGTTGCCCTTTACAGCTATCCTGTCCATATTTCCGGAGATACAGGCACAGGCAAGGAGCGGGTGGCATATGCCATCCATGATATCAGTGCTTATGGAAACGGCGCTTTTGTTCCGGTTAACTGCGGCGCACTTCCGGAAGGAATTGTGGAAAGTGAACTGTTCGGCCATGTGAAAGGCGCATTTTCCGGTGCTGTCAAGGAACGCAAAGGCCGTTTTGAACTGGCCCATAAAGGGACTTTGTTCCTGGATGAAGTGGTGGATCTGCCCTTGAAAACCCAGGTTAAACTCTTGCGTTTTCTGCAGGAAGGCACCTTTGAAAAAGTGGGCGGAGAAAAAAAAGTTTCTGTGGATGTAAGAATTATCAGCGCCTGCAATAAAGACCTTAAAGAGGCGGTGAAAACGGGAAAATTCAGGGAAGATCTGTTCTACCGGCTGAATGTCATTCCGATTCATCTGCCGCCCCTGCGGCACAGAAAAAATGATATCCCGCTGCTTGCCGAACATTTTTTAAAAGAAGCGGGCAGGGAAAACAACACGCCTGTGCCGGAACTTTCACCCGAAGGCCTTGATCTTCTGCTGGATTACCACTGGCCCGGCAATGTCCGGGAACTCAAAAATGTCATCCAGTTTTCCATTGTCCGTTCACGGGGTAAAAAAATCATGCCCGCAGATCTGCCCATGGAACTTACGCAGAACACAGATATCAATTTCAAGCCGCCCCGCAGCTATCCTGAAGACCCCTCTCCTGCCACAAAAGGCAAGCTGGATATGGCATCAGTAAAAATTGCACTGGAAAAAACCGGTGGAAACAAATCAAAGGCAGCCAGAGTTCTGGGGGTGGGAAGAGCCACGCTGTATCGTTTTTTAGACCAGAATGAAACCATTAAGGATTATGCAGACCAACTGTAAACAGATCTGAACGTTTTACACCGGCATTGCAGGCAATACAGCTCTATGTCTCCACACGGATATCAAGGCCGTCTTTGGATTCATTCAAAATAAATACCAGTGTCTGACCCGCGCCCAGGTCTCCCTGGAGCAGCATCAAGGACAGCGGATTTTCAATTTCCTGCTGGATTACCCGTTTTAACGGACGCGCACCAAAAACAGGATCATACCCCCGCTTTGCGATATATTCCATGGCAGGTTCGTCCATTCGCATATTCAAATTGCGTGCTTTTAAACGTTTGTTCAGTTTTTCAATCTGAAAATACGCAATCTGTTTGATATGATCCATTGTCAGCGCATGGAAGGTGATCACCTCATCAATCCGGTTTAAAAATTCAGGACGGAATACATCCTTGAGCGCCTGATCAATCCCTTTCTGAACCAGTTCATCATTCATCCCTTCAAGACCGGATTCCTGTAAAAAGCGGGACCCCACATTCGATGTCATGATGATGATGGTGTTTCGAAAGTCCACGGTTCTGCCATGTCCGTCTGTCATCCGGCCGTCATCCAATACCTGGAGGAGAATATTGAATACATCCGGATGTGCTTTTTCAATCTCATCAAACAGCAGGACACTGTATGGTCTTCGCCGGACAGCTTCGGTCAGAAAACCGCCCTCATCATATCCCACATATCCGGGAGGGGCGCCGATGAGTCTGGCCACAGAATGCTT
Organism: Pseudomonadota bacterium; assembly: GCA_018821535.1. GTDB lineage: Bacteria > Desulfobacterota > Desulfobacteria > Desulfobacterales > Desulfobacteraceae > Desulfobacula. The sequence goes on from JAHJLV010000026.1 coordinate 12,337, forward strand.
TTCCATGTATTCAGACATATCCACCCTCACCATATTCTCCTGGGAATCAAACATGAATTCAGCCAGGGACTTGGCAAGCTCTGTTTTTCCTACACCGGTTGGGCCCATGAAAATAAAGGTGCCAATGGGCCGGTCTTCAGGTCCAAGACCGGATCTTGCCCGGCGAACCGCATTTGATACCGCACTGATCGCTTTTTGCTGACCGATCACCCTTTTTTTGATATGGGTTTCCATTTTGAGCAGCTTGTCTTTTTCCCCTTCCAGCATTTTTGACACCGGAATTCCTGTCCAGGAAGATACCACATCGGCAACATCTGATTCTTCCACATCCTCCTTGAGCAGACGGCTGTCTTTCTGCAGATCATCAATCTGCTTCTTTTTGGCCTCAAGATCCTTTTGCAGGGCTGCCAGTGTCCCGTATCTGATCTGGGCCACCTTTTCCAGATCACCGTTTCTTTCCGCCACATGGGCCTCGGTCTGGAACCGGTCTATTTCTTCTCTGATAGTACTGATTTCCTGAATCAGCAGCTTTTCAGTGTCCCAGTGCAGTTTTAAAGGCGCCACTTCCTCTTTCATGGCTGCGATATCTTTTTCAAGCTTTTCAAGTCTTTCTTTTGATGCTGCATCCTTTTCCTTGCGCAGCGCCTGATATTCGATCTGGGCCTGGGTGATTCTGCGCATGGCCTCATCAATCACCCGGGGCATGGAATCAATCTCGATTCTCAGGCGGGACGCACATTCATCTATCAGGTCAATGGCCTTATCCGGCAAAAACCGGTCTGCAATATACCGGTTGGACAAAACCGCTGCTGCCACAATGGCAGAGTCCTTGATACGGATGCCGTGATGCACCTCATATTTTTCTTTAAGCCCTCTTAATATGGAAATGGTGTCCTCCACGGTGGGCTCCTTTGCCATCACCGGCTGGAACCGCCTTTCCAGGGCTGCATCTTTTTCAATATATTTGCGATATTCATTTAAGGTGGTTGCTCCGACACAGCGCAGCGTGCCCCTGGCAAGGGCGGGTTTAAGCATATTGGACGCATCCACGGAACCTTCTGCAGCGCCTGCACCCACAACGGTGTGCAGCTCGTCTATAAACAGCACCACTTCACCCTGGGCAGCTTCCACTTCTTTTAATACAGCCTTAAGCCGTTCTTCGAACTCTCCTCTGAATTTTGCACCGGCCAGCAATGATCCGATATCCAGCGCAATCACCCGGCGGTTTTTCAAAGAGTCGGACACATCGCCTTCAATAATACGCTGGGCAAGACCTTCCACAATCGCTGTTTTACCCACCCCCGGCTCGCCGATCAACACCGGGTTGTTCTTTCTTCGCCGGGACAAGACCTGGACAATCCTGCGGATTTCATCATCCCGGCCAATCACCGGGTCCAGTTTTCCCTCCCGTGCAAGCGCGGTTAAATCCCGTCCGAATTTTTCAAGGGCCTGATATTTTTCTTCGGAATTGGGGTCTGTTGCGCTCTGATTTCCCCGAATGTCTTTCAGCACAGATAAAATCTTGTCCCGGGTCACCTGATGATCGTTTAAAATCCTGAGTGTTTCCCCTTTTACCATGGTCATGGCAAGAAGGATATGTTCCAGACTCACATAGGTGTCTTTCATTTTTTCCGCTTCTTTGAACGCCTGATCCAGTATATTTTTTGCATCCCGGGACAAATAAATATCCGCAGCACCGGAAAGAGTTGCAAGCCGTTCCACACTGCTTTGGACCTCTTTTTCCAGCGCCTTTGTTTCAACACCGATTTTATTGAAAACAGACATGACCAGCCCCTGCCTGTCATCCATCATGGTCTGCAGCATGTGAAGTCCTTCAATTGCAGCATTCCCGTTCTTTTGAGCCAGATCATGGGCAGCCTGTAAAAGCTCCTGGGATTTTACTGTTAATTTATCCAGTTTCATAATTCACCTTTTTTATTTTAGATTGAATTTCATTATTCTTTATTGATTATGACTAAAAGTAATGAGAATAAACCTCGTGTCAAGTGGCGGATAAACATAATGTTCCCGCCATAGCTTCCCTTCCATTGACAGCCCCCACTCTGTGGTATATATTTACGAAAATTGATACGTTAATATAAAATAATATTGAATCTAAATAAAGACTTATAATGGAAAACGTTAAATTCAAAGATATCAGATCAAAACTGAACAAAACCCAGAAAGAACTGGCGCAGCTGCTTGGAATCTCCATCAAGGCCATTCACAGCTATGAGCAGGGATGGCGAAAAATTCCCCACCATGTTGAACGGCAACTGCTGTTTTTGCTTTCCAGGACGATTTTAAATCAGGGCAAAGCCCCGGAACAATGCTGGGATATTCTGAATTGTTCTGAACAGAATCAGAAAGAATGCCCGGCATGGGAGTTCAAATCCGGGGATCTGTGCTGGTTTATCAACGGAACCAAATGCAGCGGCAAAATCCATGATACGTGGGAAGATAAAATGGAGGAATGCCGGACCTGCAAAGTATTTCAAAATTTTTTTGAATCCTGATATTACACCCTTTATCAAAGGAAAAATCCTATGGATGACATATTAAAAAACAATCTGTGCCGGACCAGCAGAGAAAACGCCTCGGAACACAGAAAAGAACTGCCAAAGCTGATCGAAACCATTTTAAAATCCATGGACGACAACCGGTGCTTTGCCCATATCGGTGACGAGCCCATCCATTTTTCAACTACTGTCAAGGCAATGATCGATAAATTCAGGGAGATTCTTTTTCCCGGATATTTTTCAAAAGAAAAAATTGATGGCGCAAATATCGCTTACAGCCTTGGCCAGGGCATATCCCAGCTTTATGATATTTTGTCAGAACAGATCGTCCATGTATTGCGCCACGACTGCCTCAGATATGGACTGCCCTGTTCTGAATGCACCAACACCGGAAATGACATTGCGCTTAAGGTTCTCAGCCAGATTCCGGCCTTGCGGGTGTCCCTGGCAGAAGATATCAAAGGCGCCTATGAAGGTGATCCTGCAGCCAAAAGTCATGATGAAATTATTTTTTCCTATCCGGGCCTGTATGCCATCACGGTTTACCGGATTGCGCATATGCTCCACAACCTCAATGTTCCCCAGCTGCCCAGAATCATGTCAGAACATGCCCACAGTCTTACAGGGGTGGATATTCATCCGGGTGCAAATATCGGCGGACGGTTTGTCATTGATCACGGCACTGGAATCGTTATTGGAGAAACCAGCGTCATTGGCAACAATGTCAGGGTGTATCAGAATGTCACCATCGGTGCCCTGTCCCTGCCCCCGAATGCAGGTAAGAAACTGCGGGGTGCCAAACGCCACCCCACCATTGAAGATGATGTGATCATCTATTCCGGAGCCACCATTCTGGGCGGAGAAACCATCATCGGTGCACGGTCCGTTGTGGGCGGAAATGTCTGGCTGACAGAGTCCATCCCGGCAGACACAAAAGTCTTTATTGAATCCCCCCGCCTGATATATAAATACCAGGAAAATACCCCAAAAAACACCCGGGAAAAAATTAACCATGAACTCAAAGCCTGATATCACCAAAACCATCGGCAATACCCCGCTGGTATTTCTTAAAAGCGCCAGTAAGGAAACCTGTGCCAATATTTTCGGGAAAACCGAATTTTTCAATCCTGCATCCAGCGTTAAAGACCGGATCGGACTTGCCATGATTGATGATGGGCTGAAAACAGGTAAAATAAAACCCTCTTCCACCATTGTGGAGCCCACATCCGGCAATACCGGCATTGCCCTTGCCTTTGTCTGCCGGGTTAAAGGTTTAAAACTGATTCTCACCATGCCGGAAACCATGAGTCTCGAACGACGAGCTCTTCTAAAACACCTTGGCGCCACCCTGGTTCTCACCCCTGGCCCCAAAGGCATGAAAGGCGCCATCGAAGAAGCCAAAAGCATTGTTGCCAATACACCCAATGCCTTTATGCCGGACCAGTTTTCCAATCCTGCCAACCCTGAAATTCACCGGCAGACCACAGCCCCTGAAATCTGGGAAGATACCAAAGGCCGGATTGATTTTTTTGTCGCAGGTGTCGGCACCGGCGGCACCATCACCGGCGTATCCGAAGTGCTTAAAGAAAAAAAACCATCTGTCAAATCAATCGCCGTAGAACCCTTGGATTCTCCGGTGATCTCCGGCGGACAGCCCGGCCCCCATAAAATACAGGGCATCGGTGCAGGTTTTATCCCGGCCAATCTCAACGTCAATATTCTGGATGAAACTATCACAGTTAAAAATGAAGAGGCCCTTCAAGGCGCTAAAGACCTGGCCCACGATGAAGGCATTCTGTGCGGCATCTCCTCAGGAGCCGCCTTTCACGCAGCCAAACTTGTCGGCAGCCGACCGGAGAACAAAGGCAAAACCATTGTCTTTATCATCTGCGATACCGGCGAGCGATACCTTAGCACGGATTTGTTCAAGGAAAATTAAATATACAGGATTCAGGTTGGATCAAACTAAAGGGGACAAATTTATTTTTCCCACAGGTGATGAACCGGTTATATTAAGTTAAAATATTATTTGTCATTTTTTTTTGTACACAGTATGCTACAAACTATGAAAATCAATGAACTTATTAAATTTTGGATTGATAACTCTGATAATGATTTTCAAGCAATGGTTCAATTAAGGAATTTAGAAATTGGATAAAGATAAAGCTGCTCAAATAGCACTCAACTATATTCATTTCCTCAAAAAAAGAGATTCAAATATTAAAACAGCCTATCTGTTTGGTTCTGTTATTAAGGGTACAAACAATGAAGACAGTGATATTGATCTGGCAATTATTTTTAAAAATCTTAATGATACTTTCGATATGCAGGTCAAATTAATGAAACTTCGAAGAAAATTTGATACCAGAATTGAACCCCACCCATTCAGAGAATCTGATTTTCAAGCTTCTAATCCGTTTGCTAATGAGATATTAAGGACCGGCTTGGAAATTGTATAAAGAGATCAAGTCAAAAGACAATACTGCCTGAAAAGATGATCTATCAATTCCCATATTACAAAAAAGTAACTTAAAGTATTTATATCCCTATTTATTACCAGAATAATAACGGACTGGAAAATATGACCTGCTCGATTTCAAACTCATACGCTTAATATCCCGAATATTGAGTTCTCATACGATATTGCCTTGCAAAGGCTTTGTTCATAACAGGAAATTTTTCCAGAGATTTGAGCAGAAAATTCAAAACTGTAATTTAAATCTGCTATAAATTACAGTTTTGAAACATAATTCAGCGATATATATCGAACAAACAACAAAATATCCCTATATTACAGGCCCATAGCCCAAATCATAGATTCTGGCACAAGTGTTGCTTTATACCTGAATAATGAAAAATAAATTATTATTAACACTTCCCGAAGGGGAAATGAATCATCAGGAGATAAAGATAATGAACGGAAGAACCAAACTTTTAAATGCAATTAATAAAAACAGAGCGCCGCAGACAACACTGAATTACAAAGAAAAGAATTCCATTGAAGCATTTGGTGAAAATGTTTTCAGCATGACTGTAATGAAAAAAAGACTGCCTAAGGATGTTTTCAAATCTTTAAGCAAAACAGTTGAAAACTTTTCCACCCTGGATGCCAAGGTGGCGGATGTTGTTGCAAGCTCCATGAAAGACTGGGCAATAGAAAAAGGTGCCACCCATTATGCCCACGTATTTTTCCCTCTAACAGGCGCAACTGCAGAAAAACATGACAGTTTTCTGGAACCGGATATTTCCGGCAATGCCATTGCCGAATTTGCAGGAAAAACACTGATCCAGGGAGAACCGGATGCATCAAGTTTTCCCAATGGCGGACTGCGGCAGACTTTTGAAGCCAGAGGATATACTGCATGGGATGTAACAAGCCCGGCATATATCATGGAAAGCCCCAATGGTGCCACCTTGTGCATTCCAACTGCATTTGTTTCATGGAAAGGTGAAGCCCTTGATAAAAAGACTCCTATCCTCAGATCCATGCAGGCACTGAACAAACAGGCACAGCGTATTTTGAAACTTTTCGGAGATCATTCTGAAAAAATTGTTTCCGCCACATGCGGTGCGGAACAGGAATACTTCCTGATTGATAAAGCATTTTATTCAGCGCGTCCGGACATCCAGACCTCCGGCAGAACACTTTTCGGCGCCCCCCCTGCCAAAGGCCAGCAGTTTGAAGACCACTATTTCGGTGCAATCACCGACCGTGTGCTTGCCTATATGTTTGATGTAGAACGCGAGCTTTACAAACTTGGAATTCCTGCAAAGACCAGACACAATGAAGTTGCCCCGGGACAGTTTGAAGTTGCCCCTGTTTTTGAAACAGCCAACCTTGCTACAGACCACCAGCAGCTTATCATGGTTACGCTTAAAAAACTGGCCAAACGGCATGGTATGGAATGTCTTCTGCACGAAAAACCATTTGCAGGTGTTAACGGCTCTGGAAAACACTGCAATTATTCTTTTGGAAATGCAACCCAGGGCAATCTTCTTGATCCGGGTGCCACTCCCCATGAAAATGCACAGTTTCTTGTATTCTGCGCTGCAATTATCAGAGGGGTGCATAAATATGCAAAAGTATTGCGTGCAGTGATTGCCTCTGCGTCCAATGATCACCGTCTTGGCGCAAATGAAGCCCCCCCTGCCATTATTTCAATTTACCTTGGTGATCAGCTTACAGATGTATTTGAGCAGATTCAAAAAGGCGGCGCAAAATCCTGCAAGGCAGCCGGTATAATGAAAATCGGCGTGGATGCACTTCCGGATCTGCCAAAAGATGCCGGAGACAGGAACAGAACCAGTCCTTTCGCGTTTACAGGCAACCGTTTTGAGTTCAGGGCAGTGGGTTCCGACCAGTCCATTTCCGGCCCGCTGGTCGCCATGAACACTATTTTTGCGGACTCTATGGATTATGTGGCCACTGAACTTGAAAAAGCAACCAAAGGAGATGCCTCAAAATTAAATGACGCTGTTCAGAGCCTGATCAAAAAAATTCTGGATAAACACGGCGCTATTATCTTCAATGGTGATAACTATTCTGAAGAATGGCACAAAGAAGCTGAAAAAAGAGGACTTCCAAATCTGAAAACCACACCGGAAGCACTTCCTGTACTCATGGATAAAGATGTCCTTGAAATATTCAGCAGATACAAAGTCCTTTCCAAAGATGAAATGGCCAGCCGGTATGAAATCTATCTTGAACAATATATTCTCAAGGTTGTTGTTGAAGCGAAAACCGTTGTTGAAATGGCCCAGACCATTATCTACCCTGCAGCGGTCCGCTATCAGACGGAACTGGCTGAAAGCTGTCTGAAAATGAAAGCACTTGGACTGGATTGTGACGACTCAATCCTCAAGAAAATGTCCAAACTTATCATCACGCTTAAGACAGGGATCTCAAAACTGGAAAAACTCATTGCACATAAAGACAGCGATACCCTTAAAGAAGCAAAAACATGCTGCAATAAAATGCTTCCTGCAATGATAGAAATCCGCAAAGCTGCGGATGAACTTGAAGGTATTATCGCTGATGATCTGTGGGTTCTTCCCAAATACCAGGAAATGCTTTTTATCCGATAAATATTACACACGTCAATATCATAACGTCCGGACTGCCTTGCGGCGGTCCGGACGTTATCTTTGCGGTCGTTATATTTCCTGACAGGCCTTATATCAATTTACCGTTTTTCCAGAAGGGTGACATTGCCCGAAGTTTTTCAATCACAGAAATCAGCGCCAAAATAATATGATCCATCTCTTCTGGGGTATTGTAATGCGATAAAGAAAAGCGGATGGTTCCATGGGCAGATTTAAACGGCACACCCATTGCCATCAGCACATGGGAAGGATCCAGAGAGCCGGAGGTGCACGCAGACCCGGAAGATGCGCAGATCCCGTAGCGATCCAGCATCAAAAGAATGGATTCACCTTCCACGGCATCAAATCCAATGGAAAGGGTATTGGGAAGCCGCAGGTTCAGATCACCGTTCACAGAACAGCTGGGGATTTTCTCCAGCAATTGATTCTGAAGATAATCACGCAGCTTGCGAACTGCAGTGTTCACGACAGGCAGATTTTTCTTTGCCAGCTCACAGGCTTTTCCCATCCCGATAATGGAAACTGTATTCTCGGTGCCGCCGCGCCGGCCTTTTTCCTGGTGCCCGCCAATCAAAAACGGTGAAAATTTCAGGCCGTTTTTAATATACAGCACACCAATCCCTTTGGGGGCATGGATTTTATGTCCTGACAGCGACAGCATGTCCACATCGGTTTTCTTCACATCGATTACCACCTTTCCTGCGGCCTGAACCGCATCGGTGTGAAACAGAATCCCTTTTTCGCGCGTTTTTTGTGCGATCTCTTCTATGGGGAATAAAACACCGGTTTCATTGTTGGCCCACATCAAAGACACAAGAGCAGTATCCTCTGTCATGCGTTTATACAGCTGGTCTGTGTCCAGAATTCCTTTTTTATCCACCGGAACAAAGGTTATTTTATATCCTTGTTTTTTACCAAGATGCATAAACAGATTTTTTACTGCAGGATGCTCAACATTGGAGGTAATGATATGCTTTTTATCCGGAAACGCATGAATGGCTGAAAAAATCGCTGAATTATCACTTTCTGTACCGCAACTGGTAAACACAATTTCTTCAGGGTCCGCATTGATCAGATCCGCCACTTTCTGCCGGGCTTCTTTAATTTTTTTGCCCACCTGATCACCAAAGGTATGCATGGAAGACGGGTTGCCGTAAAACTCACCCAGATAGGGCAGCATTTCCTCAATAACTTCATCCGCCACCTTTGTTGTGGCGTTATTGTCCGTGTATACAATCTTCATTTTCTTTGCATCATCTCCCGGCTTTTACAGATTCAATAATTTCTTCAATGTGTTCTATACATTTTCCGCAGCCGCCGCCGGCTTTAAGATAATTGGTCACATCATCTGCTGTCCCGATATTATTGGCCTTGACCGCATCGATAATTTCAAGATCTGTCACATCAAAACATTCACAGACAATCCTGCCCGGTTTTTCAAGGATCTGTATCCCTCTGTAATTGGCAATGGCTTTTTTCAGCGCAGACTGACCCATGACCGAGCAATGCATTTTTTCTTTGGGCAGACCGCCCAGATAGTTTGAGATATCCTCGTTGGTCAGTTTGGCAGCTTCATCCAGTGTCATGCCTTTAACGATCTCTGTCAGCGCAGAAGAAGAAGCCACAGCACTTGCACAGCCGAACGTCATAAAAGACGCTTCCACAATTTTTTCATTTTCATCCACTTTTAAAAACAGTTTCAGGGCATCACCGCAGCTTAAAGACCCGGTCTCACCCACGGCATTTGCGCCCTCAAGCTCACCGACATTCCGCGGATTCATGAAATGTTCCTTAACCTTTTCTGTATATTCCCACATAAATTTATTCTCCTTGAATCAGGCCTGCGCAGGCCGAATATTGTGTTTTCATTTATACGCCTAAAATACTACAAAGTGGTAGAATGTCAATCATCTGAACCTGTTTTTGCACATGGAATCCTTGCCGCCTCATCATAGTCCGGAATCCAGATCCACAGGAACTGCATGTGCAAGCTGTATGCTCCGGGTATCAATACGGGTATCAAAAACCATGATCTCCACGCCTTTTTCAGACACGTTTTTTAATTTTCGGGCGTACACTTCATCAATCATGGCTGCGGGCCTGAACACCTTTGCATCCATCCGCTGAACCAGGAAAAAAAGCACCCCCCGATGACCCTGGGATACCAGAAATTCTAACTCATCCAGATGCTTTTGTCCACGGGTTGTTACTGCATCCGGGAACATGGCGGTTCCATCCTCCACCAGGGTGCAGTTTTTAATTTCCACATAACAGGCTGCGCCGGATTTTTTCTCCAGAACCAGATCCAGGCGGGTGTGGGCGCTTGTTTTCACTTCAGACCGGATCATATCATACCCGGATAATGCCTTGATCTGATGGTTTTCAATGGCCGTTTTCACAAGCCTGTTCGGCAACAGGGTATTGATTCCCACCAGGGTATGGGGCAGCTGGATCAATTCCCAGGTATACGCATATTTGCGTTTTGCATTCAGACTTTTTGAAATCCACACCAAGGAACCGGGAACAGCACATCCTTTCATGGAACCTGAGTTGGGGCAATGAACCGTAATGATCCGGCCTGTTTCAAGTTTCACATCTGCAAGAAAACGTTTATACCGCTTGATCAGTATTGCCCGGGTCAGCTCCGGGAGCCTGTATTTCAAGAGACCATTCCCATCAATTGCCATAATGTTTTACCTTTTTCCCTGGTTTTGAGCAAAAAATTTTTTCAGATGATCCATGTCCAATGATTTTCTGATGCCGAACCGGGTCAGACAAAAATCATATTTTACCGGATCTTCCGGCAGTATCTTTTTAAATCCAGTGGTGATTTCCACCACTGTTTTTCTGTCCGCAGCCTTTCTTTGGGTAAACCCCAGCACTTGGCCTATCCTGTGCATATGCGTGTCCAGCGGGATCATCAGAGATGCTGCACAAATCTGGTCCCAGCCGCCCGGATCAACCGCATCGTTTCGCACCATCCATCTTAAAAACAGATGACTTCTTTTACAGGCGGATGCTTTTTCTGGATCCGCCATAAGATGACCTGTTTTTCCGGCACACTCCATCCGGCAATATAAAAAATCAAGCGCATCCCAGACCAATGCATCCGGTTTTATCATGCCTTCACAAAAACAGGCTTCAACACTGCCAAAGGTTTTAACCACGTTGCGAGTGCCCCATAAAAAACTGACAATATGCTCCTGTTTTGCAAACCGATAAACAAAATCCTTAAAATCATACGCCATATCTTTTTGCGTCCGGGTATCCAGATAATCAGACAAAGACGGCCCCATTTTTACCAGAACATGTGACACGGCTTTCATGATCAAGGCCACCTGCCCGTAAGCCAGACTGGAGGCAACCATCCCTGCAATCTCCCGGTCTTTTTTATCCGGATAATCATATAAAAACAGCAAGGGGTCCGGATCCACAAACTCACGGGTATTATAGGTCAGATACAGATCCTCCAGCTTTTGTTTCATATCCATGTGTATCCTGCGAATCCCAAAAAAATCACCCCATTAAATTACCTTGACACTGTTTGCACCAAAGCCTTAATATAAGGCCTTTAATTTATAAACTATAATTGTTAAAAAAAGCGAGGATTTATGCTGCAGGGCAAAAAAATAGGATTTATCGGGGGCGGAAATATGGCAGAGGCCTTGATCAGCGGACTGGTGCTTTCCAAAGCAGCCAGGTCTTCTGATATTATCTGTTCAGATATCTCCCAAGATCAGCTTGATGCAGTGGCTGACAAATATCATATTTCCACCACAACGGATAATCTTGAAGTGGTAAAAAAATCTGAAGTCATCATCTATGCCACCAAACCCCAGATTTTAGGAACCGTTCTTGAACAGACCGCCTCTGCCCTGGACCCCTCCAAACTGATTATCTCCATTGCCGCGGGCGTCCCCCTGGCCGCAATTGCCTCAGTGCTCCCTGAAAAAATGCGACTGATCAGGGTTATGCCCAATATCTGCGCGTTTGTAAAACAAAGCGCCACTGCCATTGCAGCAGGCGAGCATGCATCCAAAGAAGATCTTGCAATGGCCACAGCGATTTTTGATTCAGTGGGAAAAACCGTTATCATCCAGGAAAATATTCTGATGGATGCATTTACAGGATTAAGCGGCAGCGGGCCGGGCTATATATTCCTTATTATTGATGCCATGGCAGATGCCGGGGTGAAAATGGGGCTTTCCAGAAAAGATTCCCTGATGTTATCGGCACAGACGGTTATGGGATCTGCTCAACTTTTACTGGAATCACAGGAACATCCGGGCCAGCTTAAAGACAGGGTCACCTCTCCCGGCGGAACAACCATTGCCGGCATTCATGCCCTTGAAGAAGGCGGCTTGAGAGCCACCCTTATCAATGCGGTTGAATCTGCCACAAAACGGTCCAAAGAGCTGGGTGAAATAATGACAAAAAATTTCATGAAAAAATAAATTCATAAAACAGCATCCGGAGCAGAAACTGCCACCTTAACTTCAGGCATGTTCTGCTCCGGACGCCTTGCGCCTTTACAAGCTATACGTCAAGCTCTTTTTTCAACCAGTCCCTGACCTTTCCATCAACCGCATACACGCCTTTATATTTTCCAATGCCTGCCATAAATTCTTTTTCAAGCTTTTCGGGCAGCCTGAACGTGCCCACATCCTCAGAATCAAATCCCTTTCTTCTCACCAGTGTCAAAATCGGCGGATTTTTCCAGGTATTGATCACAAAATAAACCGTTTCATTGTCATTATCCCGTGAATTATAATATGCCTGGGATCTTAGAGGGCCCCACTCAAGATGCAGCGCGATGGCTTCTTCCGGTGTCATTTCCCAGTCCACAGAATTGATCAGATTATAATTTTTTTTAATATCTTTTATGCTCATTTGCCCCTCCGCATTTAAAGTTTTTTCCCATCACTTGATCATTAACATAGCAAATTGCATGCCTGCGAAAACAAAAGCTGATGAAAAGCGCTTCAAACAAAGGGCTCAAAGGATTCTAATTTTTAAGGATGAATGTATAAGAAATTTAAATCATGGGATGAGACACTGCAAAAGAAACATAAGTGTATCCAATACAGTGTCTCATTTCAACTACCAGTTTTCATACAGCAGCTCAAAATGCCCTGCCGGCTTTACACAGGCCGGACATTTTTCAGGCGCTGATTTGCCGGTATGAAGGTATCCACAGTTCAGACATCGCCAGACCTGTTCTTCGCTTTTATGAATCACCTGATCTGTTTCAATGTTTTTAGCCAGCTCAAGATACATCTTTTCATGGTGGGTTTCAGCAACAATAATGGTATTAAAGGTGTCTGCCGCCCTTTCAAAGCCTTCCTCCTGAGCAATGACTGCAAATCTGGCATACATATCCTGGCTTACATATTTTTCCAGAGCAGCAGCTGAAAGCAGATTCGCATGGGTATCCTTTATCACTCCCGTGGGAAAGGGCCATTTGATTTCAAGCTCTCCGCCGTTAAAGAATTTAAAAAACCGCAGTGCGTGTTCAAATTCCTGCCCGGCTGTCTCTGTGAATATTTTTGCAATCTGGATATATCCTTCATCCCGGGCTTTGTCAGCAAAAAAATCATACCGTGTTCTGGCCTGGGCTTCTGCTGCAAAAGAGGTGTGAAGATTGACTGCAGTCCGGCTTTCCCTGAACTTTATCATAATTACCTTCTTTTTATGCGTTCAATACTGTTTGTGATTATTCTTCAATGGTAATGGCGTCGGCACCGCATTCTTTTGCAGCCCGTCGAACCATATCTTTTAAATGTTCGGGGATCGGATCCAGTTTAATGGTGGATTTCAACTGATCTTCATCATATTCAAACACTTCGGGACATAAATCATTACAGTTTCTGTCGCCCATACACATTTTGCTGATGGTTACTTTCATTTTCATTTTCTCCTTTAGATTAATAGTTTATTTAAAATAATACACTGTTCTTATTTACGTTTCCAGGCATGGTATTTTTTCACCCATGCCAGCAGTTTTTCCGGGGCATGCGCTTTTTTCCACAAACCCGCCGCAGATTTATTGGCTTCTGCCATTGTCGGATAAATATGGATGGTTCCCAGAATTTTATTCAAACCTATACCATGTTTCATGGCAAGAACAAACTCTGAAATAATATCCGCAGCATGACTTCCCACAATGGTGACCCCCAATATTCTGTCTTTACCCGGAACGGTGAGCACCTTTACAAACCCATGGTCTTCAGAATCTGCCATGGCCCGGTCAAGGTCATCAATGCCATACTTTACCACTTCATAGTCAATTCCGGCAAGCTTTGCCTCGGTTTCATTCACCCCCACCCGGGCCACCTCAGGATCGGTAAAGGTTGTCCAGGGAATGGTTCTGTAATCCACTGCAAATTTTTTAAAATCGCCGAACAATGCGTTCACCGAAGCATACCAGGCTTCGTGGGATGCTGTATGTGTGAACTGATACCGGCCATGCACATCACCGCAACAAAAAATATTGGAAAAATTGGTCTGCAGAAAATCATTGGTTGCAATACTCTTATTTCTGCTGAGTTCAACGCCCAGGGCTTCAAGACCGAAACCTGAAGTATTGGGAACTCTGCCCAAGGCAATCAGGATATCATCAAAAGGGATATATATTTTCTTTTTACCATGCTCACATACCAGGTGTTTTTCATTCTCCACAATCTCAACCGCCACTGCAGAATGGTGTGTCAAAACGGTAATCCCTTCTTTGACAAACCGTTCAAAAACCAGTTGGGCAGCATCGGGATCTTCTCTTTTCATGATCGCATCATCTCTTTGAACAAGCGTTACTTTTGAACCCAGCCGTGAAAATGCCTGGGCCAGCTCACACCCGATGGGGCCTGCGCCCAGAATGACAAACCGTTCAGGCTGCTTTCTGATATTCCACACCGTATCCGAGGTCAAATACGGTATTTTATCCAGCCCCGGCAGATTCGGAATCAGTGGTCTTGCGCCTGTGGCTACAATTATGTTTTTTGTGGTAATCACCTGATCATTTACCCGGATTTCAAAAGGAGAAATAATCTGAGCCCGCCCGGATATACAGTCCACGCCTAATTGCGTATAGCGTTCAACAGAATCATGGGGCGCCACTTTTCTGATAATGGCCTGAACCCGATCCATCACTTTTGCAAAATCAAAGGACACCTGCGCCGAATCAAAACCAAATTCATCTGCGCGGTTGACAAGAGATGCAAGCTTTGCGCTGGCAATCAGGGATTTGCTGGGAACACACCCGGTATTCAGGCAGTCCCCGCCCATTTTATGTTCTTCAATCAATACCACTTTTGCCTTGACCGCAGCAGCAATATACGAAGACACAAGCCCTGCGGACCCTGCACCGATCACTGCCAGATTATAATCAAACCGGGCAGGCACATTAAATTTTGCAACCATTTTTCTTTGGCGCAGCACAGAGACAATTCCCCTGGCAATAAAGGGGAAAATTCCCAGAAGCGCAAAGGACACAAGTATCCTGAACGAAAGGATTCCCCCCAAAGATTCCAGTGACGCAAGCTGGGTGCCTGCATTGACAAAAATCAGGGTGGCGGGCAGCATGCCGATCTGACTGACACCATAAAATACCCGGGTTTTAATCGGTGTTAACCCCATGACCAGATTGAGAAGAAAAAAAGGGAAAACCGGAACCAGGCGCAGCATGAAAAGATAAAATCCGCCTTCTTTCTGAACGCCTTTGTTGATGACTGCAAGCCGGGAAGAAAATTTGTTCTGCACCCAGTCTCTGAACATATACCGGGAAAATAAAAATGCCAGCGTAGCGCCGATGGTGGAGCCAAAAGACACCAGAATGGTTCCGTAAAACAGCCCGAACAATCCCCCTCCGGCCAGCGACATCACTGCAGCGCCGGGGAGCGATAATCCGGCCATGACAATATACGCCGCTAAAAACAGGGCCATGGTCAAAAGCCTGTGCTGCGCATAATATGCCCTGAATCCGTCCAGTTCACCTTTAAGGTATTCCATGGAGGCATACTGCTTCAGATCAAAGATAAAAAACAGGGCAATCAGAACAACAACCGTAAAGAACACCAACAGCTTTATACCCGGTTTTTTCATTACGTTTTCCCTTAAAAATTATAACAGCGTTTCAATTGCCTGAAATTTTTTCATGAATTTTCGATCAATATAATCTTTAATCCAGAAGGCAAGCTGCCCGCTGAATACCAGACTTTTTTTCTTGAGCACGCCCTGTCTGCCACCAAGATTGAAAATCAGAAGATATTCAGGCCCCGGTTCAAACGGAACAAGTTCTTTTCCTTCAAGTTGTGCCAGAATATTGTGAAGCAGAATCGGATTCTGCCGGACCGCATACACCCCGACCTTATCCAGCGGCTGATCCTGAAAACAGATACAGTCTCCTCCCCCGAAGATATCCGGAGTTGAAACGCTTTGAAGATATGTGTTGACCAGCAACCCCTTGTCCGGTCCTATGGGCAGGTGTGAATCTTCAAATAAAACCGATGGTTTGACACCGGTTGCCATGAAAATAAAATCTGTTGAAAGTGTCTGCCCTGAATCAAGCGTGATCATATCCGGTTGAATGTCTTTTACATAGCCGGTTTCAAGAATCTGAACACCTCTTTTTTCAAGCCGCTTGATGACCCGGGTTCGAACCTTTTCAGAAAATCTTGCCATGAATTTTCTGCCAGCCAAAATCTGTATTTCAGGCATCCATTTTTTTGTTTTTCCTGCCAGCTGCCAGACATTTCCTGCAATTTCAGCAGAAGAAGGCCCGCCGCCGATGATGGACACCGTGATTTTTCGCTGTTTAAACAGGGTGGACAGTTTTTCAGCGGCTTCCATCAATTTTTCAATGGGTTTGACCGGATAAATATTTTGGGCATTGTCCGGTATTTTCTGCATGGGAACATAACTTCCGGCGTTCACCGAAAGCACATCATAGTCAAACACATGATTGCTGGCTGTATGCACCTGTTTTTTTCGGGCATCGATCCGGACGGCAGAATCATTGACAAATACCCCGCCCTGTTTTCTCACCACTTTTTCCGTGGCAAACCGGATATCTGACGGCTGATATGTTCCGCCCAGCATTCCCGGCCCCATACCGGAATAATAATGATAAAACGAGGGGGCAATCACGGTGACCTTATACCCTTTTTCAACAAATCGGCCTATATTTTCAAGGACCATCATATGTGCGTGTCCCCCGCCAATCAGGATGAGCTGTTTTCTCATTTCATCATTTCCTCATCCTGAACCTGAAAATTATCCATCAGCCTGCCCAGGCTTTCCAGATGCGTTTTTTCTTCTCCGGCAATTTTCAGGACAATCTGCTTTGATTCAGGATGACTGATCCTTTCTGACACCCGCAAATACAGATCAAGTGCCTGGGCCTCTATGGACATTGCAAGGGATACCACATCAATTTCAGAATTCAGGTCTGGATTAAACAACTGAAGATATTCTTCGGTTGACAGTCCCCCTTCCAATGATTTTTTCTCAACCATTTTTTCAAATGCATCCTTATCCACGTTTGTTCCGTGAATCTTATTAAATGCAAGGTATAAGGACATCTGATGCTTCACTTCAATATCCGCCAGTCTGGCAAAAAGATCTTTAACCCGTTCACTGGACGCTTTTTCCCCCATGGCCAGATAAAAGTCTCTTAATCCCTGCTCCAGAGAATAGGCCACTTTAAGCACTTCTTCAGGGGCTTCCTTGCCGCTGAAAAGATCCAGACCCAGATCCTGGGGGCCTACAGCGATTTCAGAGTCCCAGGCCTTAATCCCGCCGGACAGGTTAAACACTTTTTTAAACCCGTTCCCGGCAAGCATCTGCACCGCCACCCGGCTGCGCCCGCCAACTGCGCAGTAAACAATCGCAGGTTTTTCAGGGTCCAGCTCTCCCATTTGATCCGACAGTTGGGGCAACGGCACCAGAACAGCGCCGGGGATATGACGTGTTTCATATTCAGACGGCTGGCGAACATCCAGAATAGTGATATCTTCTGCCGAATGTTTTGAAATATACGCTTTTGCCTCTTTAAAATCCATGGAACCGACCGGTGTAAAAAACTGCAACCATCTCATGGGTAACCCTCCGCAAACTTCAGAATTTTAATATGATTCTCAGCCAAGACATTTGAATGATTTTTTGCTGGCTCCGCAAACCGGGCATTTCCATTCGTCGGAAAGTTCATCAAACTGTGTCCCCTTGGGAATTTTACCCTTCCGATCCCCTTTATCCGGGTTGTAAATATACCCGCAATTGGATACCTGGCACTGATACATCTCTTTGGGCTCTGCCATTCATGTTTTCCTTTATATTCTTAAAAATTGTACCACAAGACAATGCTGTCTCAATCCCTGGACTATTCCGAGTCTTCTTCCTGCACCTGGGATTCCATAATCATCATGCATTCATGGCATTCAAGCTCAATATTCGGCACATCGCCATATCGCTTTTTTATTTCTTCTTCAGACAGGTGGCTTGTGCCGGCACACCCGCACCGTGGACAGGAGCTTTGAATTCTGTATTTTTTAGTCATAGAATCCCCCCTCTTATTTTTCCCTGCCGGTAATTTTAGGATCATTTGGCAATCCGTCACAATCCGGGGTATAACAGCTGTTATCCACAAAAGAACAGTCGCTTTTGCAGGAAGGACATACCTCCGGCGGAGTATCCGCATCCATTGTATAGCCACATTTATTACATATCCAGCTCACCATAATTTTCCTCCTTTTTTAAATTACTTTAAATGATATATAATTTCATTCACCGTGTATCATATTCACCAAACTGTACCATGTATACCAGAATATCTGTGTAAAACATGTCCGTTTGTCAGCTTGTCATTCAAAAAACATGCCAGTTCAAAAAACAAGGCTGCTTTTATTCAATCATTACAATGGCCGGGTTTTTTCTTTCAGCCAGGCAGCCACATCCGGTTTCAAATGGGCACTTAATGCCTCATACACCCGGGAATGATAGGTATTGATATAATTTATTTCACCAGTTGAAAGCATGGTTTTATCCATCAGATGTCTTTCAAAATGACACCAGGTCATGGTTTCAAATTTTAAAAATTCACCAAACTCTTTTTCACATGCCAGGCAGACAAGAATCATGTTTTCCAGACGGATGCCATATTCACCATCTCTGTAAAGTCCGGGCTCATTGGTCAAAAGCATGCCCTTTTCAAGTTTGACATCGGTCGGATAAGAACTGATTCTTGCCGGGCCTTCATGAACGCACAGAAAAAATCCAACTCCATGACCGGTCCCGTGACCGTAATCCAGCCCCTGGTGCCACAGAAACTGCCGGGCAAGTGTATCAATCTGATACCCTTTTGTCCCTTTCGGGAACACCGCTGTTGCAAGGGCAATATGTCCTTTGAGCACCCGTGTATAATCCCTGATGACCTGATCTGGCGCAGCGCCCCGATATACGGTCCGGGTAATATCTGTTGTTCCGGAAAGATAGTTTCCCCCGGTATCTGTTAAAAACATTCCATCTGAACCGATATCAGCATTTGTCCGGTCTGTTGCTGTATAATGAACAATGGCCGAATGCTCGCGCCAGGCCATAATCGGATCAAAACTGTTGCCCATAAACAGGTCCTGTTCTTTTCTGAGCGCATATAATACGTCTGCAGCTGACTGCTCGCAAATTTTATCCGTATCTTTCTGCTGTTCAAGCCAGAATAAAAAATTCACCACGGCAATGCCGTCTTTTACTGCTGTGTCTTTCAAATGCGCAATCTGGACATCATTTTTTACTGCTTTTAAAGCAATGGCAGGATTTGGTTTTTCAATAATCTTATCTTTATGACAAATTGCCTGGTACAACCGGTAATTGATATTTTCAGGATCAATAAGAATGCCGTCTTTATCTGATAACAAAGACAATGCTGAAAAAATCTGCCCGTAATCATGGATCTCAATATGATCCTGCACCAGTGCGGTCCGTATGGCATCATCGAGCTTTCTGTCATCCATAAACAAAACCGCTTTCCGGGTGCCTATTAAAAGAAAGCAGATATTCACAGGATTGGTATGCACATCGCTGCCCCGCAGATTCAAGGTCCATGCAATATCATCAAGGGTGGCCATCAGATGATGGGATGCGTTTAATTTTGCCATCTGCTTCCGGATGTGAGCCAGTTTATTCTTTCTGCTCTGACCTGCATATCTGTCAGAAAATAAAAATGCTTTTGAAGCGGGAATCTGCGGCCGATCCATCCATAACTGACAGATAAAATCAATATCTGTGTTCAGTACAATCCCTCTGGCGTTCAGCCCGGATTCAAGTTTTTTTATCCCGGCCAGGCTGAATACGCTGCCATCAAGCCCGACAATATCGTTTTGCATCAAATTGTCTTCAAGCCAGTTCTGAACATCCGGCACATCTGGCTGACCCGTTTTAAAAAGGACAAAACCGGATTCTAAAATCTGCTCCTGTGCCTGGATATAATATCTGGAATCAGTCCATAAAACAGCCTGATTCAGGGTTACAACAGCTGTACCGGCCGAGCCTGAAAATCCTGTCAGCCATTTTCGGGTCTGCCAGTGCTCAGCCACATATTCACTTCCATGAGGGTCCTGGCCGGAAACAATAATCGCTGCAATATTGGACTGCTTCATCAGGTGACGAAGCGCCTGAATTTTCTGATCCCTGGTCATGGTCGTAAAAACTCCCGGGTTATTATTCCTGCAACAGTTCTCTGACTTTTTCCAGAAGCAGATCTTTATCAAAGGGCTTGGGAAAAACATATTTTGCCCCGAATCCCTTAGCCATTTTCAAATATATTTCAGGGTCTATGACTCCACCGCCTGACATTGCAATGATAGGGGTTCCAGAAGATATTGAGACGATTTCTCTTATGGTTTCAAGCCCTTCCTGCTCCGGCATGACAAGGTCCGTGATAATCAGCTCTGCGCCCTGGGCCTTGAAAACTCTAACCCCCTGAACCCCGTTTACTGCCTCAACAACTTCATATCCATTTTTTTCAAAAAAAAGCCGGAGAAATTTTCTGATAACTTCCTCATCATCTATGATTAGAATCTTTTTCATGACATTCCTTATAGTTTTTGCAGTCAACAGTGGACAGACCGTTTCTGAATTCTTTTTAAATCGTGTTAAGAAAGATTTTTCTGATCATAGCATCTGTTCTGTTCAGTTTCCAATTATTATTTAATTATATTCAGGCAAAATTGAATGGTGAGCCTGCAGTTAAAAAGTATCATCCTGATATTTTGCCTATGATTTCCAACAGCTTAAGGGCTTTCCTGTCTCTTTTTGACTTGACTATGAAGTTCTTTTCTTCCTATAGTCTGCAGATTGCAGCTAACTGTTTTAAATATTCCGAAATACTTATTTTCTTGATAAGAGGACGTTAAAAATGAGAATTTTTCTTTTCAGCCTGTTATTTCCGGCATGTGTTTTTCTGATGTTTTCCTGTGGTGAGAAACCTGCTGATACGATCAAACTGGGGGTTGCCGGTGCGCATAGCGGCGATCTTGCATCCTACGGTATTCCGTCTGTACGGGCTGCCCAGCTTGTGGTCAAAAAAATCAATGCAGCCGGCGGAGTTCTTGGCAAACAGGTGGAACTGCTCATTGAAGATGATGCCTGTAAACCTGAAATTGCAGGAAATACGGCAACCAAACTGATCTCGGACGGCGCTGATGTTGTCCTTGGCCATATCTGCAGCGGTGCCACCAAAGCAGCCCTGGGTTTTTATAAAGACGCCGGCATGGTCTGCATGTCCCCGTCAGCCACAAATCCGGACCTGACATTCAGCGGCGAATATCCCAATTTTTTCAGAACCATTGCAAACGATGCTGCCCAGGCCAGACTCCAGGTGGACTTTGCTGTAAATGTTCTGAAGGTTAAAAAAGTGGCCATTCTTCATGACAAAGGGGATTATGGCAAGGGCGCTGCCGAACTTGCCAGAGGATATTTTGAAGATGCCGGGGTTCAAGTCATCCTGTTTGAGGGCATTACCACCGGCACGGTAGATTATTCAGCCATTGTCATAAAAGTGAACAGCCTGAACCCGGATGCAGTGATCTGGGGAGGATATCATCCGGAAGCCTCTAAAATTGTCACTTTGATGCGCAAAAAAAATATGGACACCCCGTTTATCGGCCCGGATGGCGTAAAAGACGCCACCTTTATCAGTGTTGCAGGAGAATATGCCGAAGGGGTTTATGCAACAGGCCCTGTGGATATCTCCACAAATCCCATGGCCATCCTGGCCGGAAAAGAATATCAGGATGCCTTTGGAGAAGAGCCGGGCGCTTTTTTTGACCAGGCCTATGCTGCCACTCTGTGCCTTCTCAATGCCATTGAAAAAGCAGGGTCCACAGATTATTCCGCCATTGTTAAAAGCCTTCACACACACCTGACAGACACCCCGTTCGGCAAAATTAAATTTGATGAAAAAGGAGATGCCATTGGTGTTGAATTTGCGGTTTATAAAGTTGAAAACGGTGTTTTTACAGAGCACAAATAATGGCGCAGTGTTAAACAGGCATTATGAATCCTGAATATTTAACAGCACTGATTTTAGGCGGTCTGACCCGGGGAAGCATCTACGCCCTTATTGCCCTGGGCTACACTATGGTCTATGGTATTATTCAGCTCATCAATTTTGCCCATGGCGAGATATACATGATCGGTGCCTTTACCGGCCTGATCGTGTCCACCGTGCTGACCATGCACGGCATGCCGGGGTTCGGCGTGGTGTTCTTTGCTGCTGCGGCCGCCATCATCTACGCCTGCTGCTATGGATATACCCTGGAAAAAATCGCCTATAAACCCTTGAGACACGCACCCCGCCTGTCAGTTCTGATCAGCGCCATCGGCATGTCCCTGTTCTTTCAGAATTATGTCCTGCTTGCCCAGACCTCAAATTTCCTGCCTTTTCCCGGTCTGATACCGGATTTTGAATTCTGGAAACCCTATTCGCATGTGATGTCGGCCACAGAGCTTGTCATCATTGTGACCACAGCTATTGTCATGGTTCTTTTGACCCTGCTGATCAAATTCACCCGGATCGGCAAGGCCATGCGGGCCACCTCCCAGGATAAGATCATGGCATCCCTTCTGGGCATCAATGTCAACCAGATTATATCCATCACCTTCATTGTGGGGTCTGCCACTGCTGCCATCGGCGGTCTGCTGATTGCCTCTCACACCGGCCAGATCAATGCCTACATGGGGTTTCTTGTCGGCATAAAAGCCTTTGTCGCAGCAGTTTTAGGGGGCATCGGAAGCATACCCGGAGCGGTTCTGGGTGCTTTTGTTCTGGGACTTTCAGAAAGTGTGTTCACAGGATATGTATCCAGTGATTATGAAGATGTCTTTGCATTTTTAATTCTTGTTCTCATCCTGATTTTCAGACCTTCCGGAATTCTGGGTAGAGATCAGACACAGAAAGTTTAATTTTAAACATGAATATGCCGGTTTTAAATGAAATAAAAAAATCACTCATCGCGGCCATCTGGTTTATGTTTCTCACCTTTCCCATCATGGTGATAAAAGTGAACACCATAACCCGGACCATTGACTGGCGATGGAAAAACATGATGTACACCGGAATCGGTGCTTTCTTTTTGTCCGCAGTGTGGCGATACATGCTCAGGCGAAAAGAAAAAAATCAAAATGCCCTTGAAAAAGAAGGCCTTTCCATTGTTCAAAAAATCCTTCAGGTGAAAACCTTTTCCATTCCGGCAACTGTTTTACTGCTCATCTTTGCCATAGTGTTTCCCCACCTGTTTTCCATGCACCAGACCAATATCATGATTTCCGCCCTGATTTATGTGATGCTTGGTCTTGGGTTGAATATCGTTGTCGGACTGGCCGGGCTGCTGGATCTGGGATATGTGGCGTTTTTTGCCGTGGGCGCTTATGCCTATGCCTTGCTGAACCTGCATTTTGGACTGGGGTTCTGGACGGTTTTGCCGGTTGGCGGATTTTTGGGCGCTGTTTTCGGCATCCTTCTCGGGTATCCGGTTCTAAGACTCAGAGGAGATTATCTGGCCATCGTGACCCTGGGCTTTGGTGAAATCATCCGGATCATTCTTGAAAACTGGAATGAATTTTCCTTTGGCCCCGCCGGCATTGCCAATATCCCGAAACCTGAGCTGTTCGGCCTTGATCTGAGTCTGTCAGCCAAAACCATATATCTGTATTATATTATTGTGCTGCTGGTCATTTTTACTGTTTTTGTCATCAACCGGCTGACCGATTCCAGAATCGGGCGGGCATGGATTGCGTTAAAAGATGATGAGATTGCATGCCAGGCCATGGGAATTGACAAGGCAAAGACCAAGCTGCGCGCCTTTGCCCTGGGAGCGACCTGGGCCGGGATGGGCGGGGTGGTGTTTGCTGCCAAAACAGCATTTATAAATCCTGCAAGTTTCACCATCTGGGAATCGGTGATCATCCTGTGTACGGTGGTGGCCGGCGGGATGGGATCGATTGTCGGGGTAATCTGCGGTGCCCTGCTTTTAATTCTTCTTCCGGAATATCTGCGGGATTTCGGCCAGTTCAGAATGATCACGTTTGGGGCTGTGCTTGTGCTGATGATGGTATTCAGACCCGGCGGCATGATTGAAAATGTGCGCAGAACCTATCAATTCAAAACCGGTGAAACCAATGACATCCATTCTTGACGTCAAAAATCTGACCCTGGATTTTGGCGGTCTTCGGGCCATTGATCACCTGAACCTCACAGTAAACAAGGGGGAGATCGCAGCGCTTATCGGACCCAACGGTGCCGGGAAAACCAGTTTTTTCAACTGCATCACAGGAATTTACAAACCCACTGCAGGGGAAATTTTTTTGACCTGCCGCAATGGCGAAAAAGAGAGAATAAACGGTTTAAAGCCCAATCTTGTCACCCGCAAGGGAATGGCCAGAACCTTCCAGAACATCCGGCTGTTTTCCTCCATGACGGTACTGGAAAATGTCATGATCGGCTGTCACAGCATAACACACGCTGGAATTCTCGGCGCTGTTTTCAAAGATGCCGCCACCCGGAAAGAAGAAAAGTATATTGTCGATAAAAGCTATTCCATACTGAAAACACTGGAGCTTGAACGATTTGTCAATGAGCTGGCCGTCAATCTTCCCTATGGTGCCCAGCGGCTGCTTGAAATTGCCCGGGCCATGGCCACGGATCCGCAGCTGTTGCTCCTGGATGAACCTGCCGCCGGGATGAACCCGACAGAAACCCGACGGCTGGATGACATGATATTAAAAATACGAGATGAAAAGGGCATTGCCATCCTTTTGATCGAACATGACATGAAGCTTGTCATGCGTATTTCAGAAACCATACATGTTGTGGATTACGGAAAAAAAATCGGAGAAGGCACGCCTGAAGAAATCCGAAATCATCCGGTGGTCATCAAAGCCTATCTGGGGGAAGATATTCATGCTTGAACTCAAAAATATCCAGACCCGTTACGGCAAAATCCAGGCACTTAAAGGGATTTCCATGCATGCAGACCCAGGGGAGATCATCTGTCTGATCGGTGCAAACGGTGCTGGAAAATCAACCGTGCTCATGACCATATGCGGTATCACACCGGCAAGCCGCGGGGATATTTTTTTTAAAGGGAAAAACGTCACGCATATGGCGCCGGAAAAAATTGTGTCGCTGGGCATCAGCCAGGTCCCGGAAGGAAGACGGATTTTTCCCTATCTGACAGTCATGGAAAACCTGGACATGGGAACATTTCTGCGAAAGGACACAAAACAAATCAAAAAAGATCTGGACTATGTATTTCATTTATTCCCCATCCTGGCACAGCGCAGACATCAGCCCGGCGGCACCTTAAGCGGCGGCGAACAGCAGATGCTGGCCATTTCAAGAGCCATCATGTCCCGTCCTGAACTGCTTCTGCTTGACGAACCATCATTAGGTCTGGCCCCCATGATCACCCGGCAGATCTTTGATATTATCAGAAAAATCAATCAGGAGAACCGGACCACCATTGTTCTTGCGGCCCAGAATGCAAATCTGGCCCTTAAACTGGCGGATCGGGGCTATGTCATGGAAACAGGAACCATCACCCTGACAGATACCGGAAAGCATCTGCTGGCAAACGAGGCTGTAAAAACAGCATATCTTGGCATTTAAATCTGTCCGGCTTCATATCGGTATCCTACCCCGTGAACGGTGGTGATCAGGCGTGGACAGGACGGGTCCGGTTCAATTTTCTTTCTTAATTGTGCAATATGCTGGTCAAGGGTCCGGGTGGTTCCCAGATAATCAATTCCCCAGACAGCGTTCAGAATCGTGTCCCGGCTGAGGACTTCTCCGGGATGATCATGAAAAAGGCAGATTATGGCAAGTTCCCTCCGGGACAAATCCAGATCCCGGCCCTGACCGGCCAGCTTGAATGTCTTTGCATTCACCTGATATGGCCCAAAGCTGAAAACGGTTTTTTCAGTATCTTCAGAATAATTTCCTGATTGTCCTGTCCGCCGGAACAGCGCAGCGATTCTTGCCAGAAACTCATGAACGCCAAAGGGTTTGGTGATATAATCATCCGCGCCAAGCTTCAGGCCGACCACCTTGTCAATTTCTTCACTCTTGGCTGTGAGCAGGATGATGGGGATTTTCTGATCCTTTGCACGGATATCCCGGCAGACATCATACCCGTTTTTTTCCGGCATCATGATGTCCAGAAGAACCATGTCAAAGGTCTGGTCCGCAAACAGTTTCATGGCCTGCTCGCCATCCTGTGCTTCAACCGCATGATATCCTTCACTTTCAAGGGTATCCACGATCCCCATCCGGATGTGTTTATCATCTTCTGCCACAAGAATTTTAATCTGCGTCATGGTGTTTTATCCTTGCTGTAAAACAACTGCCGTTTCCCGGCATGGGCTCAACATTCAAATCTCCGCCCAGATCCCGAAGAATCTGTCTGGCAATGGTCAATCCCAGACCAGATCCGGGCTGTTTTGCACTTAAAGAATCATCCACCCGGTGAAATCTTTCAAATATCTTTTCTCTGTGTATTCTGGAAATCCCTGGCCCGTCATCACAGATTTTCAACACAAAAAAATCATTTTCCTTTTCAAGAATAAACAGGATAAATTTTCCTTGTGCTGCATATTTAAGCGCATTGTCCAGCAGGTTCAGCACCACCTGTTCAAGGGCATCCCTGTCTGTTCTTATGGTATAATCAAGTTTCCTGTACTTTTTAAAAATCTGCATGCCTGAACTATGAATCCGGATACTGTGGGCCTGAACAATATGATCCAGAAAATCCGCCAGATCAATCACCGAATATTGATACTTTTTCTTCCCCTGTTCCAGCCTTCCAAAATCCAGCACATTATTGATCAAACGGGTCAGACGATGACTTTCATCCACAATCACAGACAGATACGTCCGGATTCTGGTTTCATCCTGAACCCGTTTTGACAATAAAAGTTCAGCATACATCCGGATGCTGGTCAAAGGGGTTTTAAGTTCATGGGACACAGAAGACACAAAAGAGGTTTTCTGCTGAGCGTCTTTCATGTTTGCAAGGGTTGCCCGGGTCAGCAGGATGCCGCCTGAAACAATGGCCGAAATAAAAACGCCCAGAAGCAGCAGGGAGATATATAAAAACCCCCGGTTTGCAGGCCCTGCATGTGTATCTGTAAAAACGCCCAGCCGCCAGTGGGGAAGACGGGGGGATACCGGAATCAGTGCCAAAGGCTTTTGTTCAGGGTCTATCTGCAGCTGTCCTGCCTGGTGCATATGTGTATCATATCCATCCATCAATACCATGGCGCTGTTCTTTTGAAGCTCTGTTGGAAAATCCGTCACAAGCTGTGACAGCAGGGTCATGAATTCCAGCTCAACGCCATACACAGGACCGGTTTCATATTTTTGCACCCAGCCTAGAATAAACAGACGGTTTTCACTGAACCAGGGAATCCAGCCGGATTGTTCAACCCGGCCCGGGGGGTTGGCCCCGGACTTCCGGAAAGCGGTCTCATCTGAAGCGCTTTTTGACGTCAACCGTGACATGGAAAACAATGTCTGCCGGGAAGATTTCCCAGGCATTTTCTGATCCGCATCATATTGAGCATGTGCTGATCCTGATCCGGACAACGGTTTATTTTCCGATTCTTTGTTCAGATGTTCTGTGTTCAGCTCCTCCCGGTTGAAATCAAATGGAATCCTTCCGGTAAAAAGCGCATCATAGCGGGCAATAAACCATCTTTCTTCTCTGGTGGATGCCATCCCTCTCAGGGGATATTCAAGATATGGCTCATTTTGTTTTTTTTGCCAGATAAACACGTTGCGGATCAGCGGATTGGTTTGTTCCCATTGAATCAGATGTTTTTCCAGCTGTTGAGGATCAAGATCCAGCAAGGACTGCACAAGATTTCCCTGAACCGTTTCAATGGTCAGGTGGATGCTTTCGCAAACGGTTCTGGCCCGTTCCACCAGCGCTGTTCTGGCAGATTCAGAAATCCGGTCCTGTTCATGGGACAGCAGCGTGAATGCAGCACCCGCCATAATCAGGGTGGGCACTAAAAAAAGTGCCCAGAAAAAAATGATGGATCGTTTATGTGTCATGGTGTATCCAAAGACTCTTTATTCCTGTGATTTCTGCTGGAACAGCTGCTGATAGGATTCGGTTCTCAAAATTTTCCGATCTTTTTTTGTCATTCCCTTTTCCTCTATTTTTTGCGCCTGAACCTCCAGCGCATCCGCCTGATCCAGCAGTCTTTCATCTTTATACTGTGCGCCCATGCTTTTCAACCTGGCAGCAGATTTTTTCAGCTCCTGGACTGCTTCTTTTTTCTGGCCCTTGTCTGACAGGGCAATGGCTTTTTCCTGGGCCAGGGCATTCAGATTCAGTTGATATTCTTTTACCACATCGACATTGGTCGATTCCGTAATCTTCTTTGAATCCTGGCTGAACGATGCATAGGAAATTCCGGAGGACTGTTCTATCTTTTTGCTGAACGGATTTTCATATTTTACATCTGCCTGTGCAATCTTTCTTTTTGTTCCTGCTGCTGATGGCGGGATCTTCACTTTGATCAATGCATATTTTTCCTGATCACCATACAACTGGTTCATGAACAATTCAATTTTCTGTCCCCTGATCCGGCCTTCCCGTCCGATAATCTCCACAGCAGTGACATCTTCGGGAAGCGTAACTGTCACTTTGACCTGTTTGGCAACAACATTCAATACATCCCCCAGTTCTGCTGCAAAAATTCCGGGCAGATCATATCCGGATTCCACAAAATAGGTATTGCCGTCACTTTCCCTGGCCAGTCTGGCCATCAGGTCTTCATTATAATCGGTTCCCACACCCACGGTGGAAACAGAGATATTTTCCTTGATCAATGCAGCGCCCAGCCGTCCTAAATCCTCGGGCATTCTGGGCCCGACATTGGCAAGGCCGTCAGACAGAAGAACAATCCGATGGATAAAATCTTCTTCAATGTGTTTGCGAATTTCAGATGCGCCCTGGCTGACACCGCCAAAAAGAGCAGTTGATCCGCCTGCCCGGATCTGGTCAATCATGCGAATAATCCCCTGAACATTCTGTGCATGCTGGGCCGGAACAATGGTTGCCACATTGGAATCATATACCACGACACTGAAAATATCCTGCTGCCCCAGTCGCCTTAACGCCTCAACTGCGGCGGCCTTTGCCTGTTCAATTTTAACTCCGCCCATTGATCCGGACTGATCCAGAACCAGTGACAGATTCACCGGCGGCCTTTGGACATGACCCGGCACCGGCGGTGCATCAAGGGTGATTTTAAGCACCACATCCTGTGAACTTCCGGCAGGCAGCACTGCACGATCTGTCTCCACCCGGCAGACAAGATTCTGACCTGATATGGCTGCTCGAACACCTTCTGCCCGGACACTTTCGAGCGGAAATACACAAACACACCATACAACAGCAATGACAATTATTTTTTTGCAGGACATCTTCATCTGTTCCATAATCCTTCTCCTTTTTCTGTATTATAAATTAATCGGTTTTGATGCAAAACTTCAATACGATTATCTGTTTTGCACCCGGATCAACTATACAGAACCAGATCAGCAAAGATGTCATCCACAGGTAAATAGTTTGTAAAAAACATGTAAAAAACTCAGGAGATCATCCGGGCAAGCGCTTTGGCATTCTCAAATGCCGGATCAATAATGGACTGCATTTTTTCTTCAGGTATATTGTACACATTTTGCGCATGGGCAATCATTTCATCCACCCCGTTGTTGGTCTCATCCTCCCGCAAAATAGAAACCAGCCTCACAGGCCCCAGGGTATCATGGTCTCCATCAGCACTGGGGTCATGATGATTTTTGATGGCCAGGGCAATATTTTCAGGCAGGCCCCATTCACTGCATATCCAGGTGGCAACCTCTGCATGATCCCATTCCAGACATTCTCTTTCCAGTGCGGCCAGATCACCGCCTTCAAGATGCCATTTTTTAAATACCTGATCATAATCATCACTTCTGTGACAGGATAAAAAAGGCAGGGCCATATCCTGAAGAAAAGAGGCGGTAAAACATTCAGATCCCTTTGACGGGCACATGATCTTTGCCAGATCCTGAGCCAGCAAGGCTCTTCTGGCAGATGTCAGCCAGAATTCAGCCGGATCATGCCACTGGCAGGTCTGTCTTGGAATGCCTTTTGCCACACCCACACCCAGTACCAGAGATTCCAGCTGGGACAACCCGACAAGGGCAATGGCCTGGGTTAAATTCTCCACTTTTTTTATGGGAGAAAACGCTGCAGAATTGGCAATCCTTAACAATTGTACAGAAAGTCCCGGATCAAGGGACAGTGTTTTTGCAATATCTGATGCTGAAGAATACGGGCTTCTGATTTTTTGAAGAATCTGCATGACAACCGCCGGAAAAGATGGAAGCTGATATCCCTTTAAAACGTCCTTGAGTTTTGCCTTGGGATTGACCTTGTTTTTAAAAAATGAAAACATACTGCTCCTGTTCTATTTTACTCAGCCCGCCGGGCCATTTTATTACCGAGAATACTTAAAAGTCCGCCAAGCCCCATATATCCTGAAATCGCCTGCAAGGTCACAAATATCTGGGCTGGCCAGGATGCCGGAACAGCATCCCCGTAACCCAGAGTTGTCAATGTGACAAAACTGAAATACACAGGGGAAAATCCGGTCTCATGCACGCCGTAATCAATCTCCACCTGGGTATAAATGGCTGCAAACATCAGGGTTACACAAAACAGCCACACAAACCATCTTGAAAGACTCCGGCCGCAATCCGAAGACGCCCACCATACAAAATAGATCGCATTATGCAAACGGGACAGGCTTTTGAATTCATACAGATAATTTTCATCTGCAATATACCGCCGGACAAGATAGGCACCTCTTAAATCAAGCCCCCGGATATCCGCACCCAGCCATTTTGCTGTCTTGAAATTTCTGATTCCCAGAAGACGGCAGCCCTGCATGTCTGTTAGTTCAAAATTGGTTTTATCCACATTGCTTTTTTTAAAATCAGCACCGGAAAGGATTGCCCGGGTAAATATCGCATGGGACAAATCCGCTTCTGAGACCCTGGCATTTTTCAGGTTAGCCGCTCTTAGATCCGAATGAACCAGTTTTGAGTGACTTAAGGTTGCATCAGTTAGATCCGCATGAATCATTCTCGCACAGGACAGATCCGCCCCTCCGAAACCGCATTGTTTTGCGCTGCATTCATTGAAGCTTGCATGGGTCAGATCAGATCCTAAAAATTCGCATTCATCCAGAACAGCCTGCTCAAAACTTGCCCCATGGCAACGGGTATAACTTAACATTGTTCCGGTCAGATCAGAGCGGTTCAGATTGGCCCAGGACAAATCATAACCGGACAGATCAAGGTTTGTCAAATCCTCATGAAACAGGGTGATTCCCCTTAAATCAAGCCCCTGTGGACGGTTAAGACTGGATTTTTTACATTCATGTTTCAGGCGTGCTAGCGTAAGTTTTAAAACAGTCTCATTCTCATCCGGGTCCTTTAGATCCCATCTGGATCTTAATGCGACCTTTTCTGCCTGGCTCAACCTGTGTTTTTTATCTTCCATTTTTCTTTCTCTGATTTCATGTTCTGATACACATCCAGTACTGAAAACTGCACGGGTATACTATATCAATCCTTTTTAAAACTAAAGCATATTTTTATCTGTTTTTATTCTATTTTCTTGACAATAAGAACTGCGTCATCCTACCCTTTTGTGGATAAAAACAACCGCGACCTGAATCTTGAAATAATATAAAAGGAACATGCGTTATGGATCTTTTTTTCAATCCCCGCTCCATTGCCGTTGCCGGTGCCTCTCAAAAAGCCAATCTGGGAAATCATGTGATCTCTAATCTGAAAAACGGTTTCACAGGTGATATTTATCCGATCAACCCCAATTATGACCAGATAGAAGGCCTGCAGTGCTTTGCTTCCATAGAATCGGTGCCCGGTCATGTGGATCTTGTGATCATGCTGGTTCCTGCGATCGCCATCCCTGCAATTCTGAAATCCTGCGCTGCAAAAGGAACAAAGCGGGTGATCATCGAAAGTGCGGGGTTTGATGAGTCCGGACAGGAAGGACAGGCGCTCCAGAAAGAATGCAGCCAGATTGCCGACGCTGCCGGAATCCGTCTATGGGGCCCCAACTGCATGGGGCTTGTGGATGTG
This sequence comes from Pseudomonadota bacterium, assembly GCA_018821535.1. Classification (GTDB taxonomy): domain Bacteria; phylum Desulfobacterota; class Desulfobacteria; order Desulfobacterales; family Desulfobacteraceae; genus Desulfobacula. Next base: position 44,671 of record JAHJLV010000026.1, read on the forward strand.
CCCAATAATAAATTTTTTACCTTCATGCACCCGCGTGTCCGGTCCGAAGGCATGCTTGCCGGCCATATTTCCCTGATTGTCCAAAGCGGCATGATGTCAGCGATTTTTCTGGTGGAGCTTGCCAAAAAAGGCATTGGTATTGCCAAGGCCTGTTCCATTGGCAACCGGTCTGATGTAAATGAATGTGAAATCCTTGAATACCTGGAAAAAGATCCGGATACAAAGGTTATTGCCCTGTATCTTGAATCCATTCCGGACGGGCGGCGTTTTACCCGGGCGGTCAGACACTCCACAAAACCGGTTGTCCTGCTCAAGGGCGGTCAAAGCCCTGCCGGTGCGGTTGCCGCCATGAGTCACACCAGCAGTCTGGCTGGAAATTCCAGACTGTCCCAGAGCGTGCTGGCAGGCCAGGGGGTTATCATGGCCGACAGTATCTTCCAGATGGCAGACATTGCCAATGCACTGGTTCATATCCCGAAAATGAATCCTGCCTGCCGCATTACCATCATCACCCTCAGCGGCGGAGCCGGCATTCTGGCATGCGATGCGCTGGAACGCAGCAACCTTACTGTTGTACAACTCAGTGAAGACACCCGGAAAAAACTTGAACAGATATTTCCGCCCTGGATGCCGCCGGCCAATCCGATTGATCTTTTCCCGGCAGTGGCCATGCGGGGTCGGACGGTTGCATTCATGGGAGCGCTGAATGCAGTAATGGAAGATAAAACCATAGATGTAGTGATCATTCATGTGGTTGTCGGGCTGGAAGATTCCATACTCAACCTGAAACAATTAAAACAGACTGCGGATCAATGCGGCAAAACCATTGTTTTCTGGCTGATGGGAATAAAAAAGGAAAAAGATCAGTTTGCCCAAAATGCACGGGAAGCCGGGATTACAGTATATTCGGATATCATTGAAATTTCCCGCTGCCTGGAAGCGGTTTCTCAATACAATGCATACAAGAACAAGGCTCCGGTATCTGCTGATACACTCTCAACAGATGCCACGCCGAATCCTGTGCCGTCTTTAAGCGCCCCAAAGGGGGTTATGGATGAATATGAAAGCAAATCCCTGCTCAGCCAATGGGGCATCCCGGTGGTGGAAGAAAAAATAATAAAAACCGCTGAAGAGGCCTGGACTTTTGCCTGCAAAGCATCCCTGCCCGTGGTTCTCAAAGGGCTTTGTCCGGGCATGGCCCATAAAACCGAGCACGGTCTGGTAAAGCTTGGCATCTCCAGCAGGGAAATGATGGACACAGCGCTTTCAGAACTGAAAAATATCATGAAAGACCAGGGCCGGATACTGATTCAAAAACAGATTTCCTATGAGTATGAACTGATCGCAGGATATCTCAAAGACCCCCAGTTCGGGCCCTGCATCATGTTCGGGCTGGGCGGCATTCTTGCCGAACTTGAACCGGATGTCGCCTTTGCACTGGCGCCCCTGTCCCCGGAGGATGCATTCACATTGATCAATGGACTGCGAAACCATAAACTGCTCAAAGGCTTCAGAGGCATGTCCGCGCTGAACAAAACAGCCATGGCTCACTTATTGATCCATCTGGGCAATCTGGGCGCGGCCTGTCCTGAAATTGAACAGATGGATATCAATCCTCTGGTTGTGAAAAACGGGATGCCAACTGCAGTGGATGCCAGCATCATCATCAGATAAGGAGGTTTTTTCTTAATTTTTCTGTGCCGGAATTTTTATAAAAAATGTAGTTCCTTTATCTGGAACAGATTCCACGCTCAATGCGCCTCCGTGGTTTTTGCTGATAATAAAATAAGATACGGACAACCCCAACCCGATGCCGCTTCCCACTTCCTTGGTGGTAAAAAACGGCTCAAAAATCCGATTTTGAGTTGCATCGGCCATCCCCGGGCCATTGTCTTCAATTTCAATCACGACCTCATTGCGAATATATGAACTTCTCAGAATGTATCGTGGCAATGCAACACCTGCGTCTGCCATGGCTTCTGCCCCGTTCTTGAGTATATTTAAAAATACCTGCTGAATCTCATTTTTTTCACAGGGAACCGGTGGAACACCTGTCTGATATTCCCGGACAATCTCGATCAAACGAAAATCATAATTTTTTTTCATGTTGTAGTCACTGCTGACCATCTCAATGGTGTCGTCCAGAATATCATGAAGATAATGCGTGTCTTTTCTTTTTTCACTTTTACGGCTGAATGACAGCATATTGGCAACAATCTTTGCCGCCTGAAGACCGGATGCCCTGATAAGATCCATCATGACAAATATCTCCCGCTGTTCAAGATAGTCTCTCATTTTTTCAAGATCAAGGCCGCAGTTTTCAGCCGCCCGGACATTTGCCGGCAGATCCCTGGTCAGGCGATCCATGATCACCTGATTATTCTGAAGAATGCCTGCAAGCGGATTATTGATCTCATGGGCCATGCCTGCGGCCAGCCCCCCGACAGACAGCATCTTCTCAGACTGGATTACAATTTCTTCGGCTTTTTTTATATGGGTAATATCAGTGTAGTTCACCACCATGCTGTCAGGAGAATCCCCCTTTGCACAAAAAGAGACCGCACTGATATTCACATCCAGAACCTCTCCGGACTTTGTATGTCTGCGGGATACAAAATTATGATTTTTCCCCGGATGTCTGAAAATTTCATCCACATTGCGCCGCGTCAATGCCAGGATATCCTCCGGAACAAAATGAATATTATTTCCTAAAATCTCATAAGGCTCCCACCCGAACACCCGGCTGAATGCCGGATTGATATATGTGGGCCTGAGTTTTTTATTATAAAAAGCAATGGGATTGGGAGAAATCTCCAAAACCAGCCGGTGGAGCCTGCCACTTTCCAGAAGTGCATCCTGGGCAGTTTTCCGGGCTGTAATATCTTTTAGAATAATCAGCCACCCGATCTGGTGATTCTTTTTCTTTTCCAGCACAGAAAGGCTCAGGTTCCAGTGTTTCAGTGCCGGGCCTGTTTGAAAAGAAATCTGAGTTTCCAGTGGTGTATGCTGGATAAGAGAAATGATCTGCTCATATAATTGGGGCAGACTGTCTTTGAATGACACGCCGTTTAAAAAATCATCTTTTATTCCAAAACTGTTTTTCGCAGCCGGGTTCGCATCAATGATCTGATAATTTCTGTCCAGCACAATGACCGGATCTGTCATGTTTTCAATAACGATTTTATGGATAAACGGTATCAGGTTCAGCATCTGGTATCGCTGCAATGCCACTATAAAAAAGATGCCGGAAAAAGAAAATGCCAGCGGTGTAAAATCAATCTGCCTGAAGGTTTCAGACCCGAAAGCATAAAGAATACTGAATACCAGGGGCGAAAGAATACCTGCAAGCACAAGCATCAGCTGCTGCTTTATCCTTCCCCTGGATTTTTTCAGGGCATGGATCAGAATCATGCAGGCCCAGAAAACAAGACCGTATGAGAACACGATTGTTGCCCAGAAACCCGGGGCATGAGAATAAACAGGCACTGACAACCTGCCGTTATCCACAACGCGCAGATCCTGCCATACCAGATGATGAAAATCATTGGTAAAAACCAGAAAAGTCATGATGACAGGGAATATGGCCAGAAGATAATATCTTTTATCCAGAACCGGTTTCGTATCCACCAATGAACGAACAAAATAAAATAAAAACAACCCGATCCACGCAGCACTCAGATAATTGATTCTGTACCACCACATCCTTGAAGCCGCTTCAGGATACATAAACCCCAGGCCATCCACCACTGACCAGACAAAAGTACTGATCATCAAAAATATAAATACATTTACCGCTTTTTTACCCCAGTGAGAAGACAGTTTCACTATAATGAACAAGGACAGCAGTCCTGAAAAAAAAGACAAGGATGCGAATATGACGGACAAATTTAATGTGTACAATGAAATACTCCCAAGAAAAAAATACGATTAAAACACTGTATCAGATCAGACTCATTTTACCAGCACAGATTTGTTTTTTTTAAATTTAAGTTTACGCATTTTCATAATTAAGGTAAAAAACCTGTCATGGCAGACAACCCAATATAAATCTTTGCTGAAACCGGCAAAATATCACAGAAAGGATACATATGGACACCCAATATTTAAAACTGACTGTCGAGGACAAGCTGGCAACCGTAACCATTCACCGACCGGAAAAAAGAAATTCCATCTCTCCGGATGTCCTTGTGGAAATCGAAGGACTTTTTAATGAAATTTCCGCAAGAGACGATGTCAGTGTGGTCATCCTTACCGGGGGTGAAAAATATTTTTGCTCCGGGTTTGACCTGAATTATATCCGGACCCTGGAAAAATCTTCCAACGAAGATTATATCCGCCTGTTTCACCGGGCCTACCGCGCCATCCTGTTCTGCAGCCAGCCGGTTATTGCTGCGGTTGGCGGCCCTGCCATTGCAGGCGGATTTGACTTAACAATGATGTGCGATATCCGGTATGCCTCCACCCGGGCAAAATTCGGGCAGCGGGAAATTGCCCTGTCTTTAACCCCCATCATGGATCCTTTGTGGCGGATCATCGGTTTGGGCCGGGCAAAGGAAGTGGCCCTGACCGGACGGATTTACGATGGTGAGGAAGCTGAAAAAATGGGGTATGTCAGCAAAGTCTTTCCGGAAGGCCAGATGCTGGAGGAAGTGACCAAAATTGCAAAAACCATGGCCACCTATGATAAAACCTGCCTGAAAGAAACAAAGATGCTGTCCAACACCACCTTGAATATGGACATCAATACCTCCATGACCCAGCAGGAATGGCTGTTCAGAACCTATATCGGATCTGAAGACAATCATAAAAGAGTGGATGCGCTTTTAGACTCCCTTAAAAAATAGCACGTTTCTTCTGCGTTCGGGACAGCAAACTTTTGCCCGGACGCAGAAGGTTTCTTTAACAGTCTTTTTCAAGTTGTCCCATAAAACAGAACCCGTTGGACGTATGTCTGTTCATGGTCGCATACACGCAGGTCTCAAATTCCAGCACATCAAAATCAGACAGCAGTCCCTCCAGATATTCTGTTGAGTGATGCCGCAAAACCGCGCCCTCATCCAGCTCAAATACCCCGTAGGTGTGATGCACATCCTTAAATTGATCATACCGCTGAATATTCCGCACATCATGATTCAGCAGAAAATCGTTAATATACAAAACACCCCCGGGTTTTAACACCCGCACAATATCCTGAATCAGTGACTGCTGGGCCGTATCTTCGACAATGCAGGTCAATACCGCCACCAGGATCACCGCATCAAAGCTGTGATCCGCAAATTCAAAGGGAGAACTGCCTTTTTTCAACCAAAGATGGGGATACAGCCCATGCCCTTTTTCGATCATCTGCTGTGAATAATCAATGCCCTGAATCTGTTCAAACCCGGATTGATATAATTCATTGGCAACCCTGCCGTATCCGCAGCCCACATCCAGAATCCGGGCTTTTTTTGTCACATGCCGGGCAAAAACATCCCGCCTGAAAGGCGTTGTAAACTCCTTTGTGAGGGCAGCCTGATCCCAGTAATCTTCCTGATTCATATTCATGAAAAGCACCATAAAAGATCCGGATAAAATTTTCAAGACCGGCCTTGTCTTGACACATCCGCACACACCTGTGTATATGAAGCCCATGAATCTTACCGCCAACAAGGGATTTCAATATCTTGAAGATCTTTCCTGCGCCTACTGGCATTCCCAGGTTTTTTTCACGGCTCTGGAATTAAAAATCTTCATGCACATTGAGCAAAAAAAACACGCCATTGAGACCCTGTCCAAGGCCTGTATGTGCAAACCCGAAGAACTGCTGCGCCTTTTAAAAGCCCTGGAAACAATGGATCTGATTAAACTTGATAATCATTGCTGGCAAAACTCAGAAGCAGCTTCGACCTTTCTAATCCCTGAAAAACCGGATTATATGGGAGATTTTTTTCTGTATCGAAAATATATGCGTCCCAACTGGGATCTGCTGACCCGAAAAATTCTGGTGACACCTCCAGCAGCCCAAAAAGATCTGACCTATGAACAAAAAAATTATCTGTATGTCAAGGCCATGGATACCATTGTCCGGCAAAAAGCCCGCCAGATTGCCCAAATTATCAAGCCGCTGAATCTGAGCGGTTCAGTCCTGGATGTGGGTGCAGGCGCAGGCGGCATGATCAGAGAACTTTTAACCGTCATGCCCGGTTCCCATGGACAGATTCTGGAAATCCCGGAGGTCATCCAGGCCGCTCAAGAACTGTATCCAAATCAAAAAGACTGGATGAATATTACAAAAACGCAGGGCGATTTCAGAACCCATGAATTTGATACCTGTTTTTCTCTGATCATCCTGAGCAATTTTCTGCACACCTACAGCCCGGATGAAGCACGCCCCCTGCTCCTGAAAGCTGAAAAACTGCTGGATCACACCGGCATTCTCTTAATTCACGATTATTTCCCGGACCGCACAGGCGTCAATCCTGCAAAAGGATCTTTGTATGACCTGTCCATGATGCTCAATACCTACAACGGTGCCTGCCATAACGCTGCAACCCTTTGTTCCTGGCTTAACCAGGCCGGCATCCATAAAATCGATATCATTGACCTGGAAACTGATACGTCCATTATTCTGGCAAGCTCCATGTAGATTTTTACATGCGTTGCCTCAGGGTTTCTCCGGACAAATCACTTTACAGCCATTTGAACTATTGATAAAAGCCTTTCAATACACAAAAAAGACGTTATGATATCGAATATCATGAACTTGAAAAAGATGGAGAACATATATAAATGAACAGCCGCCACTGTGTTTTGTTCGGCGATTCACGAAAGATGGATGATGTTGAGGAAAACTCGGTTGATCTTGTTGTGACGTCTCCGCCATACCCCATGATTGAAATGTGGGATGAGCTTTTTTCTTCATTTTCTTCAAAGATTGCCGCATCTGTCAAAAACAAGGAAGGCGCCCAGGCGTTTGAGCTGATGCATAAAGAACTTGATCAAGTCTGGAGGGAACTCAACCGTGTTGTAAAACCTTCCGGCTTTGTCTGCATTAATATTGGTGATGCCACCCGTAAAATGGGTCAGGATTTTCAACTTTACTCAAACCACAGCAGAATAACCCATGCCATGGTAAAGCTGGGCTTTCAACCGCTTCCTGTCATCTTATGGCAAAAATCCACCAATTCCCCCAATAAATTCATGGGTTCAGGCATGCTGCCGGCCGGTGCATATGTCACCCTTGAGCACGAATATATTCTTATTTTCAGAAAAGGGGGCAAGCGGGAATTTTCCTGTGCACAGCAAAAACAAAACAGAAATGAGAGCGCCATGTTCTGGGAAGAGCGAAACACCTGGTATTCAGACACCTGGCGCCTCAAAGGGGTCAGACAGAACACCGGCAAAGACAATCTCAGGCAAAGAAATGCAGCCTTTTTATTTGAATTGCCCCATCGATTGATCAATATGTATTCTGTTAAAGGGGACACTGTTTTTGATCCCTTTCTGGGCACAGGAACAACCCTTTGCGCGGCCATTGTTTCTGAACGAAACGCCATTGGAATGGAATGTGACGAAAATTTTGCAGACCTGATCACCGAGAATATACACACCTGCGCCATGCTTTCTTCGGAGACCATCAATACACGACTGGAAACCCATAAAGCATTTATTCTTTCACGGCTGGAAGCAGGCAGGCAAATTAAACACCATAACCTTTTTTACGATTTTCCAGTGGTAACCAGACAGGAAACCCAGATCCGGTTTCATCCGGTTTTGCAAATCACCTGTGAGAATCTAAGCCATATATCTGTTGAATATTCTACAGATATTAAAAAATTACCTGTTATTAAACCGCAGGTTAAAAACACCGACCCCCAGCTTCTGCTTTTTTAAGACCGGACAAAAAGCCTGTATGATTTTCATCTCTTGACGTAAAGTCCGGCTTGATAATATAGTCAGTATTCAATACCATGAACCCCATAAAATTATAAAAGGAAACCGCATAATGAATTATGAATTTATTGACCTTCAGATAAACAATCACATTGCCACGGTCAGCTTGAACCGGACCAAAAGCCTGAATGCCATCAACCGGGAATTTGCCAAAGAAATCACAATGATGTTCAGGGAACTGGATGTCATGGATGATGTCTGGGTGATCATACTCAAAAGCAATGCCAGAATTTTCTGTGCAGGCCTGGACCTTAAGGAAATGACATTATCAGATCACAAGGACATGGCCCGCCTGTTCAAGATTCCGGCAGAGGACTTTTATATATTTGAATGCTGTCATGCAATTGATGACTGCAGAAAACCGGTGATCTGCGCTGTTCACAGCCAGTGCGTCGGATTCGGGCTGGATATTGCAGCCGCCTGTGACATGGTGCTGTGCACCCAGGATGCATCTTTCAGTCTTCGGGAAGCCCGTATCGGAATTGTTGCGGATGTGGGCGGATTGCAGCGGCTGCCATACATCATCGGTCTTGCCAACACAAAACACATGGCCTATACGGGCCGGTTTTTCTCTGCACAGGAAGTTGAACGCATGGGGCTGATTGTGCAAATCTGCCCGGACATGGATGCCCTTCTGTCAGCTGCAGACACATTGGCCGCAGAAATCACAAAAAGTGCACCCCTGGCTGTCCAGAACACCAAAGAAGTGCTCAATTACGGAAGAACCGCCACCATCCGTGAAGGCATCAATATGGCAGTTCATAAAAACATGCTGCTGCTGACCAGCCAGGACTGCAAAGAGTCTTTTGTGGCGTTTCTTGAAAAACGAAAGCCAGAATTCAAGGGACAATAACACAATTGAATATCCTTGAAATCATAAAAAAAAGATCCTCCTGCCGATCTTATACCGGTGAGCCTGTGTCTGCAGCTGACAAAGACAGGCTTACCGATTTTATCAACCGGTCCGGGTCAGGACCGTTTGGCAGCCAGCCGGTTTTCAAACTGATCATGTCAGCGCCCGGGGACAGTGAATCTCTCAAAGGCCTGGGCACTTACGGATTCATCAGAAAACCGGCAGGATTCATTATCGGCTCGATCACCCAATCGCCGATGAATCTTGAAGATTTCGGCTACTGCATGGAGAAGATCATCCTTTATGCGACTGAAATGGGCCTGGGAACATGCTGGCTGGGTGGAACTTTCAAAAAAAGCCGGTTTGCCGACAAAGCCGCTGTGGGCAAAGACAGGATAATTCCGGCAGTTGCTGCAACCGGCTATGCAGCAAAACGCAAAACACTTACAGAAAAAATTGTCCGGGCCAGCGCAGGCGCGGACAAACGAAAATCCGTTCATGAGATTTTCTTTTCCAGTGAACTGGAACGACTGGACGATGAATTTTACCGCTCATCGTACGGAACAGTGCTTGAAATGGTAAGACGTGCGCCATCGGCATCCAACAAACAGCCCTGGAGAATTATCTGCGGATCATCAAAAAACAATTTTCACCTTTTTCTGGAGCGGACAAAAGACTATAATAAAAGCCGGTTTATAACCTCTGACCTGCAGCGTATTGACATGGGCATTGCCATGTGTCACTTTGAACTTGCCGCAAAAGCGTGTGAACTTGACGGCGCATGGATTAAAAAAGCCCCGGAAGGCATCCGCGTATCACCAGGATGGGAATATATCGCCTCGTGGCACTGAAAACACCGGGACATCTGCAGGTATTGCCCCAATAGCGCTCTGTGTATTTAAAACAGGAGAGTGACCATGAAAATCTACGACAAGCTGTTCATAGATGGCAGATGGACTTTTCCGGATTCAGATTCAGATGCCATTGATGTGATCAATCCCTATACCGAAGCCGTCTGCGGGCAGGTGCCATCTGCAAATGAAGCCGACACCAATGCCGCTGTCATGGCGGCACGCAATGCGTTTGACGCATGGGCAGCCACAGCACCGGAAAAACGGGCAGCACTTATCCAGCACCTGGCGCAGAAACTGATGGAATACACGGATGAAATCAGCCAGACCATCACCATGGAACTGGGAATGCCGATATCCATGTCCACCACCATTCAAAGCGGCCTTCCCGCAGGCTCCATGTCTTCTTATGTGGATCTGGCCAAAAATCTTCAAGTCCGCGAAGAAATCGGCAATTCCATTGTCATTAAAGAACCGGCAGGGGTCTGCGCTTTTATCACCCCCTGGAATTATCCGCTGCACCAGATTGTCGGCAAAGTGGCCCCGGCGCTTGCTGCAGGCTGCACCATGTTGGTCAAACCCAGCAGTGAAACCCCGCTGAATGCATTCATCCTTGCAAAAATTACACAAGAAATCGGGTTGCCTAACGGCGTATTTAATCTGGTGACCGGGTCCGGTGAACTTGTGGGTGAAGCCCTTTGCCGCCATCCGCAGGTGGATCTGATCTCCTTTACCGGTTCAACCCATGCGGGAAGACGCATCGGCACTATTGCCGCACAGGGCATTAAACGCCTGACACTGGAACTTGGCGGAAAATCCACCAATATCATCCTTGAAGATGCAGATTTTGAAAAAGCTGTGAGCAACGGCGTTAAAAACATGTTCCTGAATTCGGGCCAGACCTGCAGTGCCTTAAGCCGGATGCTGGTCCCGGAAAACCTGCTGGACCAGGCCGCAGCCATTGCAAAAGACACTGCATTGAAATTAAAAGTGGGCGATCCTGCTGATGCAGGCGTATTCATGGGGCCGCTGGTGAGCAGAAAACAGCAGCAACGGGTCCTGAACTATATCAAACAGGGGATTGAACAGGGAGCGGAACTGATTTGCGGCGGAACAGACATTCCTGATCATCTCAAATCCGGATACTTTGTCATGCCCACCATTTTCAGCCACGTGTCCAACCAGATGACCATTGCCAAAGAAGAAATCTTCGGGCCGGTACTGTGTATCATCCCGTTTAAAGATGAAACAGATGCTGTAAATATTGCCAATGATTCCATATACGGGCTCAGTGGTGCAGTCTGGTCCAAAGACCAGGACCGGGCCATAAAAATTGCTGAAAAGCTGAGAACCGGCCAGGTGGCCATCAATGGCGGCAGGCATAATATACTGGCCCCCTTTGGCGGCTACAAGCAATCCGGCCGGGGCCGGGAATTCGGAAAATTCGGTCTGGAAGAATTTCTGGAAATCAAATCCATCCAGTTATAACCCTTAGAGAAATTAATTTTTTATGCAAATGTCCACAGCTGAAACTGAAAATACGGCGGGTTTAAAAATTCTTCTGGCCAAAAAAAATCCAGAAACTGCTGAAAAAATTCACAGCGCCATATCTGCTTTGTCTGAATACCCGTGTCAGATAAACAGGGTTGAAAAAATCTGTGATGCCATCCACAGCCTGTCCACAGAACCCTTTGACATCATTCTTCTGAATCTGGCACTCCAAGATTCCACAGGTATTGATACGCTCAAAAACCTGCTTGAAAAAATCAGGCATTTGCCTGTCATTGTATTTGGCGATACCCAGAATGCCGCCTGCATCCGTGAAATTATCAATGCAGGTGCCCAGGACTATCTGCCTGAATCACAGATGGATGCGTCAGTATTATTCAGATCCATGATGACTGCCATTGAACGCAACAAAAATTTTCAAACGCTTTGCCACAGTGAAGAAAAATTCAGGACTGTTATTCATAACCTGGAAGAATCTTATTATGAAGTGGATTTACGCGGAAACTATACCTATGCCAACATCAAGGCTGTCCACAGGCTGGGGTACACTGCCGATGAAATCATCGGCATGAACAACCGGGAATACTCAACACCTGAAATGGCCAGACAGGTTTTTAAACTCTTTAAACACGTTTATGAAACCGGAATCCCTGCAACGATTGATAATTATGAAGTTACCACCCGGCAGGGCGAAACACTGGTTCTTGAACTTTCTGTCTCCCTGATTCGCGACATTGATGGAACACCTATCGGATTCAATGGAATTTCCAGGGATGTGACAGAAAAGAAAAATGTCTTAAAAGCCTTGAAACAAAGTGAAGAAAAATACCGCAATATCCTTGAGAACATGGAAGACGGATATTTTGAGGTGGATTTAATCGGCAGGCTTACGTTTTACAATAATGCCATGGGCAGGATGTTCGGCTGTGACACAAAAGAGCTGTTACTGTTGGATAACCGCAAATACATGGATAAAAAAAATGCAAAAAAAGTGTTTAACGCATATCATACAGTTTATCAGACCGGAATCCCCAACCGGTCTCTTCAGTATGAAATTATCCGGTTTGATGGGGTTAAACGATATATGGAAAGCACGGTTTCCCTGATGAAAACCATTGATGATAAAATCATCGGCTTCAAGGGAGTTGCAAGAGATATTACCGAACGCAGGCAGGCAGTGGAAGAGCTGGCCCGGGCCAAGGCGCGGGCAGAAGCCGCAGACAGATCCAAAAGTGAGTTTCTGGCCAACATGAGCCATGAAATCCGTACGCCCATGAATGGCGTGATCGGCATGTTCACGCTCTTACAGAATACTGAACTGACCGAAGAACAGATTGATTTTGTAGAAACCGGAAAACAAAGCGCTGACAGCCTGCTGACCGTTATCAATGATATTCTGGATTTTTCAAAAATCGAGGCCGGAAAGCTGGATATCGAAAATATTGATTTTGATCTGCGCAAAACCATTACAGACATGATTGCTGTTCCTGCCATGCTGGCCCAGGCCAAAAAACTGGAATTCATGTATCATATCGACCCTGAGGTTCCGTCTCTTCTCAAAGGTGATCCGGGCCGTCTGCGCCAGATCATCATGAACCTGTCAACCAATGCCATTAAATTCACACACACCGGTGAAGTGGTGTTCCGCATTTTTCTGGAAAAAGAAACAGCAAAAAAGGTTATTGTAAAATTTACTGTAAAAGATACCGGCATTGGTATTTCCAGCAAAAATCAGTCTAAACTGTTCAATTCCTTCCAGCAGGTGGACACGTCCACTACCCGCAAATATGGCGGCACAGGGCTGGGTCTGGCAATTTCAAAACAGCTGGCCCGTCTGATGGGCGGAGAAATCGGAATTGACAGCCAGGAGGAACAGGGCGCCACCTTCTGGTTTACTGCCGTGTTTGAAAAGCAGAAAGCGGTCTCTGACAGGCACGCTGAAATATCAAAAACGCTTCAGGGCAGAAGAATTCTGATTGTTGACGACAACCCGTCCAGCCTGGAGATTCTGTCAAAGGACATTGAAAGCCAGGGGTGTATTTGTGACACTGCCACAGACGGTTCAGATGCGCTTTTGAAAATGCGGAACAGCCTTAAAACCGCAACACCCTATGATATTATCATCTGTGATATGGTCATGCCGAATATGGATGGTATTGAACTGGGAACACAGATCAAGGCAGACCCGAAACTTGCCGGCACCCGCATGATCATGCTCACCTCCCAGGGACTGCGCGGTGACACCGAAAGAATGAAACAGATCGGGTATTGCGCATACCTGACAAAACCCATAGCGCCTGCCATACTTCATGACTGCCTGACAACTGTTTTAAACACTTCACAAAAATCAGCAAAACAGGAACAACAGACCTCCATCATCACAAAATATTCTCTGGCTGAAACCAGACGGCGCAACATCCGCATCCTGCTGGTTGAAGACAATCTCATCAACCGGAAACTGGCCCGGCATTTGTTAACACGATTCGGGTTTCAGACCGATGAGGCTGTCACTGGCAAAGAAGCGATAACAGCACTTGAAAAAACACCCTATGATATTGTGCTCATGGATATCCAGATGCCGGAAATGGATGGCCTGGAAGCCACCCGGATCATCCGGGACCCGAACTCGAAAGTTTTAAATCATGATGTACGGATTATTGCCTTGACCGCCCATGCCATGAAAGGCGACCAGCAGATGTGCCTGGATGCCGGCATGAACGACTACATCACCAAACCCATACAACCCGACACTTTTTTAAACGCCATTGAACAGCAGATAAAAACGAAGGCGAACGATTGATGGTGGGTAAGAAGACCAAAGCCTTTGTTCCAGATCCATTGCCGCCGAATCAGCCCATTGAATGAAATTCGATTAACCTTTCGTAATCACCGGTGAATTATTCAAAAAAATCAGTTTAAATTTGTTTTTTTTCCTTGCCTTAGCTTCCTCCACCCTGATACAGGTACGACATGTTTACCTGTATCAGGGTGGAGGAAGTGGAGTTAGCCTGCCCTGTGCTTTATAGTTTGCTGTAAAACAATCTGGATTTCACCGCTGGAATAAGGACAGACAAAAAAATGACTGCATTTTTTAGGAACCTTAAAATAAAATCCAAATTGCTTGGCGGCTATACTCTGATTTTTATTGCAGCCACTTTTCTGGGTGGCGCCGTTATCTATTATACGGTACAGTCAACCATTGAAGCCAATATTGAAAGTGAGCTGACCAATTCTACCACAGCCATTCAAAACATGGTCCAGACAGCCGCCAGCACATCTATTAAAAATCACCTCCGAGCTGTTGCCGATAATAATAAGGAAATTATTGAGCATATTTATTCTGATTATCAAAGTGGCTTGATCACTGAGGAAAAGGCAAAAGAATTTTCCCGGAAAATTTTATTCAGCCAGACCATTGGTAAGACAGGGTATATTTTTTGTGCCAACTCAAAAGGGATTGCCATAGAGCACCCCAATCAGGGAGTAGCCGGTAAAAAATTTTTAAATCATGGGTTTGTAAAAAGCATGATTCAACAAAAACAAGGTTATCTTGAATACAACTGGAAAAACCCGGAAGATATTCATGAAAAACCCAAAGCCATGTATATGTCCTATTTTGAACCCTGGGACTGGATCATTGCAGCATCTTCGTATCGAGACGAATTCAAGGAACTGATCAATATTTCAGATTTCAAGGACAATATCCTGGCTCTTACCTTTGGGAAAACCGGATACGCTTATATCATTGACAGTAAAGGTACTCTGATTGTCCATCCGTTTTTGTCCGGAAATTATTATGATACAAAAGGAAAAGATGGCATTTCTTTTATCCAGAAGATTGGCAAGCTAAAGAATGGAAAACTGATATATTCATGGAAGAATCCGGGAGAAATAAGCGCGCGCGAAAAACTGGTAATCTTTAATTATATTCCGGAATATGATTGGATTGTGGCATCAACCAGTTATCTTGAAGAAATTTATGCCCCGCTAAAAACCATCCGACAAGTCTTTATAATAACCTTTTTTCTGATCCTTACCCTGGTTTTTTTAACCTCTTTATGGATAAACGCCACGATTATCATGCCGTTAAAAACTTTGATGAATCGCCTGGCAACGAGTGCTTCAGAAAGTTTTTCCATTCGGATGCCGGTCAGATCGACCGATGAAATCGGCATGCTTGCCGGATATTTTAATAATTTTATGGAAAAGATCGAAAAATATAGCACAAACCTTAAACAGGAGATTCGTCAGCATCAGAAAACAGAGCAAGCCCTGAGGGCCAGTGAAGAAAAATATCGCACCATACTTGAAAGAATGGAGGACGGTTATTTCGAAATCAATTTTTCAGGTCAGTTTACTTTTTTGAATTTTTCCATGGAAAAAATACTTGCTACAACCAGAGAAATACTTATAGGAAAAGAAATCTATCACTTTATGAACCCTGAAAACGCAGACAAATTAAAAGCACTGCTTAACAAAATAAAAAAATCCGGGATGGCTGTACAAACCTCTGATTTTGAACTGATAAAAGCAGATGGGTCTGATTGTTCAATCGAAACCTCGATTTCCCTGCTGGTAGATCAAAAACAGCAGCTGACCGGATTTAGCGGGGTATTAAGGGATGTCAGTGAACGCAAAAAAAGTGAACAAGCCATAAAACTGTCTGAAGAACTTTTTTCAAAAGCTTTCAGATGCAGCCCTAGTGGAATGTTTATTGCCAGCATAAAGGATACACGAATAATAAACGTAAATGACAGTTTTTTGAAAATTACCGGATACACCCTCTTTGAATTGATTGGCAAAGAACTGATGACGATCCACTTTTTCCAAAGCCTGTCTGACGGCAGAAAAATATTAAAAGCAATCCAAAAACAAAAACAGATCGTTCCTCTGGAATTTAAATTTCTGAACTGCAAGGGAGAAAAAAGAATCGGTATCCTGTCAGCAGAGATTGTAAATGTTTGGGGGGAACAATGCCTTCTGGTTGCCATGGAAGACATAACCGAATCCAGACAGCTTGAAAGACAAATTTTAAATATCAGTGAAAAAGAACGCCAGAAAATCGCCATGGAACTTCATGATGATCTTTGTCCCCAGCTGATCGGCATTGAAGTTATGATAAAAATTTTAAAAGAAAAACTTGAAACAAAAGATATTGCCGAGGCAAAAACTGCAGATAAAATACGCAGCCTTATTCTGGACAGCATCAATAAAACACGACGACTTTCGCAGGGATTGTTTCCGATCAATCTGTCTGAACATGGACTTGCTGCCTCTCTTGAAGATCTTGTTGTCTATATTCAAGATATTTTTGGAATTTCATGTAAATTGACCTGCGATTTTTATTGTCCGTGTCAGGACAACTCGGTAACAACGCATTTGTATTATATTGCGCACGAAGCTGTTCACAACTGTGTCAAACATGCAAAAGCCCAAAACATTCACATCCGATTAACCAGGAGTAATGAAAAAATAAAATTAACGATCAAGGATGACGGCAAAGGTATATCCGGCAGTGACAGCCCACACGGCTTAGGGATAAAAATCATGAAATACCGAGCCTCAAAAATAGGGGCCTCATTTGAAATTTTCCAAGACCCGGAAGGCGGCACTCTGGTCGAACTTGAACTTGAACTTGAAAAGGAATACGATCTTTAACTGAGGGGATCAATGATGACCAAAACCATCAAAATTATAATTGTTGAAGATCATCCTATTTTCAGGATGGGAATAAAAGAATTGATTGATCAAGAAAACGATATGACGGTAATCGGGGATGCAGAAGATGTTAAAGGTGCCGTCAACCTGATTGAAAAACAATTGCCGGATCTTGTAATCATCGATCTGTCCTTAAAAGATAGCAACGGAATTGAACTGGTGAAAGAAATTCACAATAATTATAAGAAAACATCCTCCTTAGTATTATCCATGCACGACGAATCCTTGCATGCCCAACGGTGTATCATGGCCGGTGCCAAAGGATATATCATGAAGCAGGAAGCGTCTGAGTCCGTTGTGACCGCCATTCGGAAAATTATTTCCGGCAATATCTATGTCAGCCCCCGTATCATGAGCAATATTTTGAACCAGTTTCAAAATCAACCGGACCTGATCCATGAATCGCCTTTAAAAAAATTAACTGATAGAGAACTTGAAATTTTCCAGCTCATCGGCCGGGGATACTCGTCAAAGGAAGTTGGAATTCAATTGAATATCAGTATTAAAACAGTTGGCACCTATAAAGAAAGAATCAAAGAAAAACTGGCCCTTAAACACAGCGGAGAGCTGGTTAGAAATGCGATCATCTGGGTAGAAACAGGCTTGTTTAAATCCCCAAAAGTCCAATAGGTAATTCACCTACATCTCTTTGCGTTTTTCTCATACACCACTATGGTCTGATTGCTGATTTACCATCCCCTATAGACCTCCTATAGATAGCGGTGAACATAACTTTTTTTAAAGTTTAACAGCGGTCAATATTTTTGATCCAAACCAAAACACCCGGAAAAGGAGAGAGAAAAATGGCAATTAAAAGAGAAGATGGCTCAGCCCAGCCCGGAATTCGCTGGGGGCAGTTTACCACCAGAATTCCAGGAATCCATGTGGATTTTTCATTGCCTGAGATCATTCAGGGAGGACTTTTGACAACGGCTACCGGTGGAGTCGTAGCAGCACTGACCATGAAATTTTTTCAGGTGCCTTTTGAAGTGGCCTGGGCCGTCGTATTGATCCAGCTCTTTTGGCTATGGGTCGTGCCCACTGTTATCTGTGGAGAACCCTATGCGCCGGGATGGATCACTCCGGCACTGCCACTTGTTATGGCATTTTTAGGCACATTTGAGGCTGGAATACCCGCCATCCACGCCATGATTGCGGTGACCGTCTGTGTGTCAGCCATTTTTTTATTTTTTGCCATCACCGGTCTTGGAAATAAATTTTTCCAATGGGTTCCGGTGGAGCTGAGGGCAGCCATTATATTTGGCGGCTCTATTGCCGCCTTTACTTCGGAATTCGGGCGGATGGCCAAAATGCCGATTACACTCCCCATTGTATGGGCAGTGGTATTTTTGCTGATGTTTTCCATCTGGTTCACCCACGCCAAGCAGAAAAGCAAAGTGCTGAACCTTATCGGTTCCATGGCATTGCTTGTCGGGTTTATAGTTGCAGCAGTAGTGGGTAAAATATCTGGAGAAATTTCCTTTGATATTGGCATGGGATTTCATATCCCCCAGATTGGCACATATATTAAATCAGTTTCTCCGTTTTTTGTGGGCTGGCCGACCTTGGATGTTTACTTAAAAGCATTTCCCCTGGCCATTATGATTTATATTTTCATTTTTGGTGATCTGGTTCTTGCCAATACACTGCTGGATCAGGCAGGTGAAGAGAGAAAAGATGAAAAATTAGAAGTGAACACCACCCGAAGTCATATCATTTTATTTATTCGGAACATGGGGCATCTATTGACCGCAGGACCTTTTATCCCTCTTCATGGACCCATCTGGACCGGTGTGCATGTCTTTCTAATAGAAAGATACAAATCCGGTCGTAAAAATCTGGATTCGTTATTTTCAGGAACCTTTAACTGGTACTGGCCGGCATTCATATTAATTTTTCTGGTCCCCGTGGTCACCTTCATGAAACCATTGCTTGCGGTGGCACTTTCCATCACGCTTATTCTCACTGGATTTGCCTGTGCATACACGGCTATTTCCATGGTCAAAACACCTGCAGCCCAAGGCTATGCTTTTTTTGTCGGCATGATCATTGCCAATTTCGGGCCTGCCTGGGGAATGGGAATCGGCATCGGACTTTACATTCTGCTTTTAGCCCAGAGAATTCCCGGTTTTGTAGTGAAACAGATGCCTTAAAAAGGCATTTAAAAATAATTTTTCATAAATAATTTCAAATTTTGGAGGATACGTGACAACAAAAAAAATTGCCCCGACCAAAAGTGCATACAATTACCAGCTTTTGATTAAAAACATATTAAATACACCGCTGATTTATTCACCCGATCAGAAGATCGTATATAGAGACATACTTCAGTACAGTTATTCTGAATTGAAAAAGAGAGTAAACCGGCTGGCAAACATGCTGGAAAAACTGGGTGTAAAACCCGGTGACACCGTTGCTGTCATGGACTGGGACTCTCATAGATACCTGGAATGCTTTTTTGCCATTCCGATGATGGGCGCTGTTCTTCATACGATCAATATTCGTCTGACATCTGAACAGCTGATCTATACCATCAACCATGCAGAAGATGATGTCATCCTGGTCAATGAAGAATTTGTTCCGCTTTTAGAATCTGTTAAAGATAAGTTTGAAACTGTAAAAAAAGTCATTCTGCTTTCAGACAATCAAAAGCAGCCAGAGTCCGGCTTTGATTTTGCAGGAGAATATGAAGCACTTGTATCGGATTCTTCAGATGAATATGTTTTCCCGGATTTTGATGAAAATACCATGGCCACCACGTTTTATACTACCGGTACCACAGGACTTCCCAAAGGTGTTTTCTTCAGTCATCGCCAGATCGTTCTCCATACCTATGGGGCCATGGCCGGTCTGTGTGCGTATAAATCCCAGGCAAACATCAATTCTTCAGATGTTTACATGCCCATGACACCCATGTTTCATGTTCATGCCTGGGGTATGCCATATCTGATGACCCTGTTGGGTGCTAAACAGGTTTATCCCGGCAGATATGAACCGGAAATGCTTTTAAAACTGATTGTCGGTGAAAAAGTCACTTTTTCTCATTGTGTGCCAACGATTATGAACATGCTTGTTACAAGTCCATCAATAAACAGCGTTGATCTGAAAGGATGGAAAGTGATTATCGGTGGTTCAGCTTTGTCCAAAGGCCTTTGCAAAGAGGCTCTTAAACATGGTATCAATCTTTATACCGGATATGGCATGTCAGAAACCTGTCCTTTGCTTACCCTGGCCAATATCAAACCCCATATGCTGGAATGGAGCGAAGAAGACCAAATTGATATTCGATGCAAAACCGGTCTTCCGATGCCCAATGTTCATCTGGAAATAGTTGACCCAAAAGGAAACCCATTGCCCCATGACGGGAAAACCGCCGGAGAGGTCGTGGCAAGAACCCCCTGGCTCACCCAAGGGTATCTTAAAGATGAAGCAAAAAGTGAAGAACTCTGGGAAAATGGCTGGCTTCACACCGGGGATATCGGACTGATTGACTCTGAAGGCTATCTGAAGATTACGGACAGGCTTAAAGACGTTATCAAAACCGGCGGAGAGTGGGTGTCATCTCTTGAAATTGAGGATATCATCAGCCAGCATGAAGGGGTCAATGAAGTGGCTGTCGTCGGTATCGTCGATGAAAAATGGGGAGAACGCCCTCTGGCTATGGTGGTATTAAAAGAGGGATATCAAAATAAAGTTACAGAAATTGATATCATGGATTTTTGCATGACCTTTGTAGAAAAAGGCATCATACCCAAATATGGTATTCCATCAAAAATTATCATGGATAAAATTATTCCAAAAACCAGTGTAGGGAAAATCAGTAAAAAAGATATCCGGGCACAATATAATTAATATTCGGATTTTAATACAACCAGGATGAAAATCGGGACAATTAATCTTTTCAAATTTGAAGCGATTTTTGTCCCGATCAAACTTAAAAATTTTTTCATCAGTTAGAGGATGCTTCGGATATTATATCACCTGATCTGCCGTTTTCCTTACGGAACGGCAGATCAATCAAAAACCGTGAGCCCTGGCCCGGAAACGATTCTACTGACATCTGGCCGCCATGATCCTCCACAATGATATAATATGAAATTGAAAGTCCCAGACCTGTTCCCTGCTTGTTTTTTGTTGTAAAAAAAGGTTCGAAAATATGATCTTTTGTTTCCTTTTCCATCCCAACGCCATTGTCTTCAATCTCTATACGGATATTGTTATCTCCCTGATTCATCCTGAGGATCAGGCGTGGGGTTTCATTATGGTAAGTTTTCATATTTATTGCATCACAGGCATTTGTAAAAAGATTGAATAAAACCTGCTGGATCTTGCTGATCTCGCAGTAGACCATCGGCAGATCCAGGTTGAATTCTTTTTTAATTTCAATGCTTCGAAAATTGTATTTTTTTTTCAGATCAGAGTCGTTCTTCGCCAGCGCGATCGTGTTCTCCACAAGATCACAAAGTTTGGCAGGTTCCCGAACCTGCACACTTTTGCGTGAAAAACTGAGCATGTTTTCTATAATTTTAACCCCCCTGCGGCCTGCATCTGAAATTAATTCAAGCTGATTTAAAATTCCTCTTTTTTCAGCATAGCTTCGGATATCTGAAAAACACAATCCCAGTTGTCGGGCCATGGTTTCATTGCCTGCCAGATCCTGGGCCAGGCGATTATATACCACCTGAGCATTCTGAATCACCCCTGCCAGAGGATTTTTTATCTCATGCGCCATCCCGGCGGCAAGACCGCCAACAGACATCATCTTTGCAGACTGAATCATCATCTCCTGAATCTTGGTTTTTTCGGTAATATCATTCACCAGAGAGGCCATGCCAATGATTTTCCCTTCGCTACTTTTTAAAACTGAATTGTACCAATCACAAATAATTCTTTTCCCTTCTTTTGTGATATTGTCATTAATATGGCGCTCCCCTCCCCGGCCGGACAACAGTTCCCTAAAAATCTGATCAACAGTGTCTTTGACATCACTCGGCAAAATCAAATCATGGACATGCTTTCCCAATGCCTCTTCTTTTGTGTAGCCAAAAATTCTTTGTGCTGATGGATTCCATTGGGTTACCTTAAAATCCAAATCCCAGAATATTGCGGCCACAGGTGTGTTGTTGAGATGATCCATCAACTTATTTTCAACTTCCTGGTGTGCTTTCTGGGTTTTTTTTCTCATCTCCAACTCGTTTTTCAACGAAATGATTACTTTTTTATTGATGACAAATGCGCTGATCACCACAAAAAAAACAAAGCATAATGCTGCCATATTATCCAAAAAATATTCCAGACCCTCACTTGGCAAAAGTATTGAAGCGCTGGTCAGGTGGTACACCAGAAGGATGAGAAGCATGACATTCATACCGAAATAAAAGGCAATGGGTTTCAGGCTGTTGAAAACTGAAATCGCCATGGAAGAAAACAATCCGATAATCAGAACGATTGTATCCAGTTTTTTTATAAGTGGTATGGGCACTTCAAAAAACAATACCGCCCAAAGGGATATAAAACCCGAAATAAAGAGAATATGAACGGCAATTGTATGTCGCCCCTTCATTAAAAATCCAAAGCTGACGACCATGGCCATGAATGCGGATGTTCCTATCGCGGATACTCTACCAAGCCCCAGAGTCCACAGTGAATAAATTGTTACAGCGCCGGTGGTAAGAATCACAGCAACACAGACCATTGCAATGAAGCGTGTTTTCAGGTAAATTTCTTTTTCTTCTGAACCAAGCTTCTCTGCGCTGCTTTTAAAAAAGAGTGCTCTTTCTCCCATATCCGTCTCCCTCTGCTTGAGTAATTCAGTATTTTCAGATCCAGCCCCTTTTTGGCGAATGCTTTAAACTATGTGGTCAATACGAAAAAGTCTATCAAAAAAAAGCCCTGACGCGATCTAAACAGATCAGGTCAAGGCTTTTTTGAGGCTCAGCCAGGCTGAGCTGAGGCATTCATATTATTCTCTGAGTTTGAATTTTAAAATTTTACCCGTGGGATTTCGTGGAAGTGCACCGGTAATTTCTATGAATTCAGGAATTTTATATTTTGCTATTTTGTCTTTGAGATACGCTTTGACCATCTCCGGGGTTAATATGCCGGGTTTTGAAATCTCGATAACCGCTTTAACCCTTTCTCCCAGCGCATCATCCGGGATTCCGACAACAGCAACCGCAACAATGTCAGGATGGGATTCTATTGCCATCTCGATCTCCCGGGGATAGATATTTTCTCCCCCCCGGTTGATCATATCCTTTGCCCGGTCAACAATGGACAGATAGCCTTCTTCATCCAGATATCCGATATCCCCGGTATGAAGCCATCCGTCAATGAGGGTCTCCTTGGTGGCTTTCGGGTTGTTCAGATATTCAATCATTGTATTGACGCCCTTGACACAGACCTCTCCTTTTTCACCTGCCGGGACAATATTATTGTCAAAATCAAAAATTTCAATCTGCTGGCCGGGCAATGCTAAACCACATGTGCCGGCTTTTCTTTTTCCATCCACAGGATTGGCGCTTGAAATACCAGTGGCTTCTGTAAGGCCATACCCTTCAATGATCTCAACATTGAATTTTTCCTTGAATCCCCTGATCAGATCAAGGGGCAGCGGTGCTGCGCCGCAGAACGCATATTTCAGTTTAAGTCTGGACATGTCTATGGCTGAGGCGTCAACAGAATAATAAACATAATTGTACATGGCAGGAACGCCCATGAGTATGGTAATTTCATTGTCCAGGATTGCAGGCCAGAATTCACTTGGAGAAAACGCTTTTTTAATGCACAGGGTCTGCCCCATGAAGGTGAGCGGGTATGTCCAGACACTGATGGGATTAATGTGGTACATGGGAAGCAGGATAAGCATGGTTTCGTTATCTGTTTTGACCAGTCCGATCACTGACATGTCATGACACACCTGGAGCTGTCCTTTGTTGGATAACAGAATCCCTTTGGGTCTGCCCGTTGTTCCGGATGAATACAGGAGCAGAAAAGGGTCATCCGGGTCTTGCTGTACAAACGCCTCGTCTGGCGGATACTGATCAAAAAGTGTTGACAGTGTCTGTTTTGCAAGATTTAAATTGTGTTCACCCGGTGTTTCAACTTCAATAACGATGGGTTTGTGAGCGGCCAAATCATACCCCTGCGCGAACA
Source organism: Pseudomonadota bacterium (assembly GCA_018821535.1). Classification (GTDB taxonomy): domain Bacteria; phylum Desulfobacterota; class Desulfobacteria; order Desulfobacterales; family Desulfobacteraceae; genus Desulfobacula. Next base: position 68,689 of record JAHJLV010000026.1, read on the forward strand.
CAGCCATAAAATTGCTGCCCACAAACACGACCTTGGGTTTTGAATCATCAAGAACATGCGCGATTTCCGGCCCCACCAGTGCAAAATTTATAACTCCTGCAACCGCACCGATTTTCTGGGCTCCAAACATGGTATAATAAATTTCCGGTGAATTGGAGATCATCAAAGAGACAATATCCCCCTTTTTTACGCCTGTTGCTTTCAAATAATTGGCCACCTTGTTGGCGCGCTCATTTGTCTGGGCATATGTTATTTTCTGGTCATCATAGATCACATGGAGTCTTTGGGGTATTTCCTGGGCTCTGACCATGAACATTTGGGCCACACTGTCAAATTGCAGGCGCTTGTTTTTCAATGCTGCCACAGCTTCAATCTTGCTGACGGGTATCTTCAGTCTGTTTGTCTGATTTTTCATGATGGTTTTCCTTTATGCTCGGGCAGAAAAAAGTCTTTGCGGATTTTTATGAATAATTGTTTGAATCTGCTCGTCAGTTACACCGCCCTCTTTAAGCGCCGGAATAATATTGTTGAATAAATGGGTTGGATGCCAGTTGGCAATCAGCGGCAGTGCATTTTCCGGAATATTAAGCGGCCTGCCCAACCAGTGAATAATATAATCATGAGACAGCATCAGTTTATCTGCAAACCCTTTTTTAATCAAATCAATAATGACAGGATACCGCTGTTCATCCATGGGGCAGCCAACCAGTCCCTGAAGCCCCATTCTGTCCCATGACACATAAACACCCTGTTCCAGGGTTTCCAGCTGATACGCCATATCCAGACTGTCACTCATGTGGCCGATTTGTATTTTGGCAGGATTCACCCCCTCAGATATCAGCAGCCGGGCCTGCTCCGGCCCCATGGTGCCTTCCTGGGTATGGGTGATAATCGGGACACCGGTTTCCTTTTGTGCTCTGGCAACTGCTCTGAACATCATTTCTTCATAACCGGTTATCACGCCTTTACTGGAACCCACTTTTAAGACACCGGCCTTAACTCCTGTTTTCTGTATTCCTATTGTTATTTCTGTCATAAGCAGTTCATACAGTTCTTCACTGACATCTCCCAGGCTGCTCCGGAATTTCCAATACGCTGTGGCACCCTCTCCTTCATAATAATATCCGGTTGAACAGATGATATTGATACCTGTTTTTTCTGAAATTTCCTTATAGATTTCAGGGAAACGCCCTCCGTCAAGGGCTGTTGCATCTACATAGGTTTTCACACCCAGGATCTTGAGCTGCTCTAATACAGCCACCCCGTCATTGACAATTGCTGCCCGATCAAAAGGTGCGATGGTCAGATCTCCTTCCCAGCCCGGATAACCGTATACAATGTGTTCATGCATCAGTGTTGTGCCTAACTCATTAGATGGAACTGTTCCTGTAACCGTATTAACCATAGTTTTTTCCATGATCCAATCTCCTTTGTTCCTGTGACTATCTCAGAATATTCAAAACTTTTACCGATTTAAAATCCTTAGCCAGAAACATGCCAATGATGAACGTTTATTCACAACTATCTGTATTTAAAAATAATATTGAATATTTCTACTTGGTTTCTGAGAAAAGAAACCTCTGACCAAAGACGTTATTCCGCCCTGAACGGGACGATATCCCGCCTGAAAGACGAATATTTAAACCCTATTGAACAACGGACAAAAACTGTGATAAACAAATGAGGGCTTGGATGTATTTTGAAACATCAAGATTCCCCGCTTGACATCACCCATGAATGTAATTACAATAGTTACAAAACATTATGAATAAAACCTTTTAAGGAGCAAATCCATGGAAAATCAAATACGATCAAGAGATGTCAAATTGGTTTCCATTGGAAATTCCAAAGGAGTTCGCATTCCCAAGGCGCTCCTTCAAAAATATGGCCTGAAAAACCCCCTTTTAATAGAAGAAACAGACAAGGGGCTGCTGCTCCGCAATAAAGAAGAAAACAAGCTCTCCTGGGAAGATACCTATAAAATCATGGCTGATGAAAAGGAAAATTGGGATGATTTCAATGCAACACTTCTTGATGGCTTAGAGGATGAGGGCTTTGAATATTAAAAGGTACGAAATATATTTTGCTGATCTCAACCCCACCATAGGCAGCGAAATAAAAAAAGTGCGTCCCGTTGTCATAATCAGCCAGGATGAAATGAATAAATATCTGGATACCGTCGTTGTCTGTCCATTAACCTCTAAATTGCATCCACTATGGAGAACCCGGATACAAATAAAATGCGCGAACAAAAATGCCGAAATCGCTGTTGACCAGATTCGCACCATCAGCAAGCAACGGTTGCAAAACAAGATAGACAGGTTATCCGATATCAACGCCGCCCAGTTACGAAAATTAATAACGGATATGTACGGGGAATAATCATTTTTTTTTAAGAAGAATAAAAAGCATCCAGCGAGGTTTATTGTGAAAAAGAGCATCATCGTTCTGATCATCCTGCTGATGACCGGGATCTGTTCGGCAAAAGAAGATTCCATCATATCCACCCGGTTTTCTTTACGGGATACGCCCCGGTATCAAGAAGGGTTTACCCATTTTGAATATGCCAACCCGGATGCCCCCAAAGGCGGATCAATCACCCTTTCAGCCCTTGGCACCTTTGACAGCTTCAATCGATATGCCCAGCGAGGGGATGCCGCAGAAGGCAGTGAACTTTTATACGATTCGCTGATGATCGCATCAAACGATGAAATTGATGTGCTTTATCCTTTGGTTGCACACAAAATTGAATATGCCAAAGATTTTACCTGGATTATTTTTCATATTGATAAACGGGCAGCATTTCAGGACAAAAAGCCCATCACCGCCCATGATGTGGTCTTTTCCTTTAATAAATTCATGACCCAGGGCGTGCCCTTTTTTAAAACACAGTATAAAAATGTACAAAAGGCCGAGGCCCTGGATGATCATCAAGCGAAATTCACCCTTAAAGCACCTGAACTTCGACTGCTGCACGCTCTTGCCAGCCTTGCCATTCTGCCCGAACACTACTGGAAGGACAAGGATTTTTCCCAGCCCGTAACCGATGTGCCTCTTGGCAGTTCCGGGTTTACCATTGATTCTTTCAAAATGGGGCAATATGTGGTGATCAAGCGCCTGAAAGACTACTGGGCCAAAGATCTGCCAGTGAATAAAGGCCGCAATAATTTTGATTTTATCCGTTATGATTATTACAAAGATGCCATTGTCATGCTGGAGGCCTTTAAGGCGGGAGAGTTTGATTTCCGCCATGAGAATGTCGCCAAACAATGGGCCACGATGTATACCGGGGAAAAATTTGATAAAAAGGAAATCATCAAGGAAGAAATTCCCCATGAAATCCCTCAGCCCATGCAGGCGCTGGTCTTTAATGTCCAGAAAGAAATTTTCAAGGATGTCCGGGTCAGAGAGGCCTTAGGCATGGTCATGGATTTTGAATGGATGAATAAAACCCTGTTCTATGACCAGTACTCCCGAACCCGCAGTTTTTTCCAGAACACCGAATATGAGGCCAGAGGTCTGCCGTCTGACGCAGAAATAAAGGTGCTGGCTCCTGTAAAAGACAAAGTGCCCCAGCGGGTTTACACTGAAGCATACCAGCCGCCCCAAACAGACGGGAGCGGCAATATCCGGAACCAGATGCGCAAAGCCATTGCCCTTTTAAAAACAGCCGGCTGGGAATTGTCTGACCGGAAAATGATCCGGACTGCCACCAGAACCCCCATGGAGTTTGAACTGCTGTTATACAGCCCGTCACTGGAACGTATTGCCATTCCCTTTCAGAATAATCTGAAAAAAATGGGCATCACCATGCATGTCCGGCGGGTGGACACCACCCAGTATGTCAACCGGCTGCGCTCCCGGGATTTTGATATGATTTCAGGTGGATATAATGCCAATGCATTTCCCTCTTCCCATCTCAAGGTGGTCTGGCATTCCGAATATCTTGATTCCACCTGGAATACGGCAGGCGTGTCTGATCCGGCCATTGACTATCTTACAGAAAAAATTGAGCAGAACCAGACCAACAAAGAAGCGCTGCTGAATTACGGCAGGGCCCTGGACCGGGTGCTGCAGTTTAATTTTTTTGTCATCCCCCAATGGTATTTAAGCAAATTCAGGATCGCCTACTGGAATAAATTTGACCGGCCTGCCATCCGGCCAAAATATGATATCGGATTTATTGACACCTGGTGGATAAAAACAAATCAGAACGGTAATTAAGGAAAAACAGCAATACCATGGGCGCATATATCATCCGAAGACTGCTGCTGGTTATTCCCACTTTGCTGGCCATTGTCACCATTAATTTTTTCATTATCCAGATTGCGCCCGGAGGGCCTGTGGATCAGCTCATCGCCCAGATGCAGGGAATAGATTCCGGTGTCATGGAGCAGGTGGGCGGTGCTGCCAGAACAGAGCTTGCAAAAACCCAGACACGGGAAGAAAGCAAGTACAGGGGCGCCCAGGGCCTGGACCCGGAAGTGATTGCCGAGATTGAAAAACGGTTCGGGTTTGATAAGCCCATCCATGTCCGGTATTTTAAAATGCTCAAGGATTTTTTGTTTTTTGATTTTGGCGACAGCCTGTTCCGGGGCAGATCCGTCATAGAACTGATTGTGGAAAGAATGCCAGTATCCATTTCCTTAGGATTATGGAGCACACTGATCATATATCTGGTCTGTATCCCCCTGGGCATCAAAAAAGCCATCCAGCATTCTTCACGGTTTGATATCTGGACCAGCACAGTGATCATCATCGGCAATGCCATCCCGGTTTTCCTGTTTGCCATTCTGCTGATCATTCTGTTTGCCGGCGGCACCTATTTCAGCTGGTTTCCTTTGCGGGGACTGGTTTCGGTCAATTTTGAAGAACTGTCCTTCTGGGGTAAAATCATTGATTATTTCTGGCATATGGCCCTGCCCATAACCGCCCTTGTCATTGGCGGATTTGCAACCCTGACTTTTCTGACCAAAAATTCCTTTTTAGATGAAATCAGCAAGCAGTATGTGGTCACTGCCCGGGCCAAAGGCCTGACCGAAAACAAAATCCTGTACGGCCATGTGTTCAGGAATGCCATGATCATTGTGATTGCAGGATTTCCCGCAGCGTTTATCGGGCTTTTTTTCACCGGGTCCATGCTCATTGAGGTCATCTTTTCTCTGGACGGCATGGGGCTTTTAGGATTTCAGGCCACCTTGCAGCGCGATTACCCCCTGATGTTTTCAACCCTGTACATTTTTGCACTGTTAGGACTTGTTCTGTCCATCATATCAGATATCACCTATACCATTGTTGATCCCAGAATTGATTTCGAGAAAAGAGGATAAAATGGCACTGATGAAACTGACGCCGATTAACCTGACTCCTATTAACCGGGAAAGATGGAACCGGTTCAAAGCCAACAAACGCGGTTATTTCAGCCTGTACCTGTTCGGCATCCTGTTTGTCATCACCCTTTTTTCAGAATTGATTGCCAATGACAAACCCCTGCTGATTTATTATGACTCTCAGGTTTACTGCCCTTTGATCACTGAATATGCAGAAACACAGTTTGGCGGAGAATTTGAAGCACCGGCCGATTATACCGATGCCTATATTATCGATAAGATCAATGAAAACGGCTGGATGATCAACCCCATTATCCCTTTTTCCTATAATACCATTAATTATAAACTGGACAGCCCGGCCCCGTCTGCACCCTCGCGCACCAACTGGCTGGGCACCGATGACCGGGGAAGAGATGTGGTGGCCCGGCTGCTTTACGGGTTCAGGATTTCAGTGCTTTTCGGCCTGACCCTGACCTTTTTTGCCTCGGCCATCGGTATTGTTGCAGGTGCTGTCCAGGGATATTACGGGGGGCTTGTGGATATTCTGGGACAGCGGTTCATTGAAATCTGGTCCAGCCTGCCGACCTTGTTTTTGCTGATCATATTGTCCAGTGTGGTTCAGCCCAATTTCTGGTGGCTTTTAGGCATCACGCTGCTGTTCGGCTGGATGTCCCTTGTGGGCGTTGTCCGTGCAGAATTTTTACGGGGCAGAAATTTTGAATATGTCACGGCTGCAAAGGCCCTGGGATTAAGCAATGTCAAAATTATTTTCCGCCATATCCTTCCCAACGCCATGATTGCTTCTATCACCTTCATGCCCTTTATTCTGGGGGGATCCATCACCACACTGACCTCCCTTGATTTTCTGGGGTTTGGCCTGCCTGTGGGCTCTCCTTCTCTGGGTGAGCTGCTGGCCCAGGGGAAAGCCAATATCCAGGCCCCCTGGCTGGGGTTATCCACCTTTGCGGTATTATCTATCATGCTCAGCCTGCTGGTGTTCATCGGTGAAGGGGTCAGAGATGCCCTTGATCCAAGGAAAAATTACTGATGACCTCCCCTGTCCTGAAAATAAAAAACCTGAGCATCTCATTTAAAATGGGAAAACAGATAACGCCTGTGGTTCACAAGGTCAATCTTGAGCTTATAAAAGGAGAAACCCTGGCGCTGGTGGGAGAAAGCGGCTCCGGCAAAACCATCACTGCCATGTCCATTCTCAGACTTTTACCGGATTCGGCAGTGTATCCTTGTGGCACCATTGAATTTGAAGGCAAGGACACACTGACCGTAAGCCAAAAAGATCTCCGGCAGATCCGGGGCAACAATATCGGCGTGATCTTCCAGCAGCCCATGACCTCGTTAAACCCGCTTCACCGGATCGGAAAACAGCTTAAAGAATCCATTTTTCTTCACCAGCCGGAAACAACCAGTCAGAAAGCAGATGAAACTGCCCTGTTCTGGTTAAAAAAAGTCGGTCTGAAAAATCCGGAAAAAAGAGTCAATGCCTTTCCCCATGAACTTTCCGGCGGAGAACGCCAGCGGGTCATGATTGCCATGGCACTGATCAACAAACCGGACATCCTGATTGCAGATGAACCCACCACAGCTTTGGATGTCACGGTGCAGGCACAGATCCTTGAGCTGATAAAAGATCTTCAAAATGAAATGGGCATGGCCATCCTGTTTATCACCCATGATCTGGGAATCGTAAAAAAAATTGCCGACCAGGTGGCGGTCATGAAGGACGGGCATATTGTGGAAACCGACAGGCCGCATAAAATATTTACGTCCCCTTCACATGCCTATACCCGCCATTTAATCAATTCAGAACCCAAAGGACAGCCGGACCCTGTGGATGCCGGCAATGAAATTTTGATCAGAATTGAGCATCTTAAAGTCTGGTTTCCCATACAGAAAGGCATCCTGAGGCGAACCGTGGATCATGTAAAGGCGGTCAACGATATTTCATTGAGCATTAAAAAAGGGCATACGCTGGGAATTGTCGGAGAAAGCGGATCAGGCAAATCCACAGCAGGTTTTGCGCTGTTACAGCTGAATAAAAGCCAGGGAACCATCCTGTTCGGGGAAAACAGCCTCAATGATCTGGATAGCAGTCGAATCCGGCCCTTGAGAAAGCGCATGCAGATTATTTTCCAGGATCCCTTTGGCAGCCTCAACCCCAGAATGTCGGTGGCCCAGATCATCGGTGAGGGTCTGGATATTCACACGCCCGGCCTGACCCTGAAAGAAAAACAGGCGCGCATCATCTCTGTCATGGAAAAAGTCGGCCTGGACCCGGCATCCCGTTCCCGCTATCCCAACGAGTTTTCCGGCGGCCAGCATCAGCGCATTGCCATTGCCCGGGCCCTGATCCTGAAACCTGAGTTCATCGTACTGGATGAACCCACCTCATCCCTTGACCGGTCTGTGCAGTTCCAGGTGCTGGAACTGCTCAAAGCGCTACAGAAAGAATTTGGCCTGACCTATATATTCATCAGCCATGACTTAAAAGTGGTCCGATCCATCTGTCATGATATTGTTGTCATGAAAGACGGCATCATTGTTGAAGCCGGGAATTCAGACCGGATTTTTTCCCACCCGGAACACGAATACACCCGAAAACTGATGAATACCGCTTTTAACTAAAAAAGGACTATATGAATGTAACGGGGTCCCTGCGGGCTTGAAAATTCCGGCTCACCCAGTTGGCAATTTTATTAGCCATCGGGTCATCCACCACCCGTGCTCCGTTAAGGCAATTCTTTACACAGGCATTACATAAAATACAGGCGGTAATATCCGTTGTAACCGCATCTTCAACACAAATGGCTCCCACCGGACAAACTGTTGCGCAGCTGCCGCACAGGATACAATTTTCCACCAGGGTGGTTGCAGCCATGGTTTTCATATGAGTTCCGTCATGCTCAATATAGGGTATGTTTCCCGGAGGCGTAATTGCGCAGCTCTCATCGATAGCGGCCATATCCTTCATCTTGGCCTGTATCTTTGATCCGAATTCTTTTGCAGCTTGCATGTCTTTGGCATCAGGCCGCCCGTTGGCAAGGGGTCTGTTTGCATTGGCAAAAGAATGCTCCCCTACAAAGGCTGCGCCTGCAATCGGTAGAAAACCCATCTCCCGAGTCAGGTCATTGAGTTCCAGAAGCGCATCCTCGTAATCTCTGTTGCCATACATTACAACGATGACTGCCGGGGTCTTATTGCCTTTAAACTGCTGCAATCTGGCAATGGCTGTTTTAGAGACTCTGCCTTCATAAACAGGAACACCGAATATCACCAGTTCTTTTTGTATGTCTGCCGGTGCCAGAGTGTCTGCTGTTGGTAGTGTCAGATCAATCTGTTCAATGCTGCCGGCGCAAAACCCGTCTGAAATTCCGTTAAGAATTTTTCTGGTTGTGCCTGTTGGTGAAAAATAAACAAGTTTCACTGTATCAATATTCACATTATGCTCCTTACAAAAGCTTAGGGATTAACTTTCCGATCTTAGGTATTCTTCTGCGCCGTAATTTTTACCCTTTTAGTATACTGTTGTTCATGTCAGATGGGACCATAACTCATTAACAAGATTGAACAAACTGATTCGCTCAATCTTCCAGTTCAACTCTGAATCGGCATGAGGAGTCCCCTTTTACAAGGAGTCTGGAAAAACCTTTTGGCCTGAATTTGGGATTTAAGCCTTTCATCAATCCGCTCTCAAATGATCCTAATATTGCATCGCATATATCCGGTTCCTGGCACCATGGTTTGGCTACCGGACAGGTTGTGACCTCTTTTTCAAATGCTTGAGGTGTGTTTTCGATATAACCATCCCAAAAATTTGCATAGAGGGTATCAATCATATCCTGTATTTTAGGAATATTTGAACAGTCATTAAAATCTTCAGACTTTGTTCCTGATTTTTTCATCCAATACGCTGCCGACAATTCACCCTGTCTGCTGTAATCCGCTTTAACCCGATCGATAAATTTGTCACCGCCCATTTCCTTGCCAAGTTTGAACAGATACACCACATGTTGAGCAAGAACATTCATCCAGGCCTTGTAGTGTTTCCCCATTTCCTCTTCACTGATTGGATATTCTTCATATGCCAGTTTTTCTTTCATCTTATATTCCTTTGAATAGTTTTGTGCCAAGGTTGCGCTTGATAGTTTATTTTCTATAATCGAATACGCTAAAAATTTAATGTGACAGCACAAACAGCCCCTTGTTTTCCTCAAGGGCGTAGAGTTTTCCGATCATGAACTCCATATACTTTTCGCATTTTTCTTTCCAGATGCCGGATTCAAGAAATTCCTTGTAAACACCCGGTTTGGAAAAATCCATGCCGATTAAACCCAGGCAGGTTATATCGCCGAACGCTTGATTAAACTCGTTGACAAGTTTACCTGAAAAATTCCGGATGGCATGACGGGCCTGTTTGACGCGTTCCTTATCATCCAGAGGGCTGCGGTACCTGAACCCAAGACAGACTGCAGTTGATGACACGATCCCGCAGGGTGCATTCTGAAAACCACCAATACCCCCTAAAAACGGAATACCGGCCCACAAAAAATCTTCATTCTCAAGGCCATAGGCTTCCCACATAACTTGCAGGATGGAAGGCCCTCAATGGTAACCCTGCTGCATGAGTTTTTTTGCTAAATCTTTTGCTTCTTCGACAGACATTTTCATTTCCATACCGTTTTGCTCCTTTTTAAAATAATATTCTCATTTTATGATTCGATTCTTTTAAAATCATCAGGATTTCTTCTTGGCTTCTTCTTCAGCCCGCAAGACTTTTCTCAGGAGTTTGCCGACTGCGGATTTTGGAAGTTCATCCCTGAATTCTACGGTCTTGGGCACTTTGTAAATGGCCAGCTTTTTTTTGCAAAAATCAATGAGCTCCTTTTCAGTGGCTGTTTTTCCTTCTTTCAGAACAACAAACGCCTTCACAGTCTCACCGCGATAGTCATCTTGAACACCTACGGCAACAGCTTCTGCCACACTGGGATGGGTAAAAAGGACTTCATCAATATCCCTGGGATAAATATTGTACCCGCCGGCAATGATCATATCTTTTTTCCGATCAACAATAAATATATATCCATCTTCATCCATTTTTGCGATATCTCCGGTATGGAGCCAGCCATCCTTAAGTTCTTCAACGGTTTTTTCTGGGTTTTCCCAGTATTCCTTCATTACAAAGGGTGCCTTGATCACCAGCTCGCCGGGTTCTCCAACAGGAACTTCCGTGACACCATCATCCGGACTGACCAGCTTGATATCTACACCTGGAATCGGAATCCCGATGGACCCAACCTTTTTCAGGCCGAGAATGGGGTTCGAAACACCGATCGAGGTGGTTTCACTCATGCCCCAGCCCTCACTGGTATTGACACCAAAATCTTTCATCTGTTCGATCAATTCAGTCGGAATTGGGGCGCCACCGGAATTGATCAAACCGATCTTGCGGTCTAACTTCATCTCTTTTGCCCGCGGGTGATTGAATATTGCATTGAACATGGTGGGGACACCAGGAAAAAAAGTAATGTGTTCAATAGCGTCCAGAATATCCATAAATTCTTTGATCTCAAACCTGGGAACCAGATACATAGTGGAGCAATTAATCATGGACCACATCATGACAACAATATTGCCGTAAACATGAAAAAACGGCAGCAATCCCATTGTGACGCGTTTTTCAACGGGCACCTTTTCGGTAATGGGAGAGCCCCAGAGTGATGATAAATATGCAGCACTGACCAGGGCACGATGCGTCAGCAATGCACCTTTCGGGATTCCAGTCGTTCCGCCGGTAAACTGAATCATGGCCGGATCATCCATGCTGATTTTCAGTCTGATACGGTGAACATCCTTACAATTATCGATCAGGGTATGAAAATGAAGCCAGCCTTCAGGCAGGTTCATGCTTTCAGCTGTGCTTTTATCTCCTCCCGTGGAGTCAAATACAGATGCGGCAATGACATTAGGGATCTCAACATTTTTTCGCACTTGATCAATCGTCGGGATGCCCATATCAAAAGTGATAAAGGTATTAATGCGGGTCAGGCGTATCAGCTGGGTCAGTTCATCTACCGTATAGAGCGGATTGAAATTGACAGCGATGGCACCGATGTAAAGAGCCGCATAATATGAAATAATATATTCAGGCATATTCGGCATATGGATACCGACACGATCCCCCTTTTTAACGCCCAGTTCTTCAAAGACATTGGACAACGCCATGGCTTTGTGTTTTATTTCATAAAAGCTGATTTCATTACCGTAATAGTTGACAGCTGCTTTGTCTGGAGAGGTACTTGCGGCTTGATTCAAAAGATCTCCAGCCGGGATGCGCGGAAATCGGTATTCAGTGTTGAGGTGGTAATCATAGTGTTTGTGCCAGATTCTTTCTTCCATGTGCTGCAGCTCCTTTAAAGCGATAATATATATAATAATCAAACGAACAAAACCTCAATCAAAACAATAAAGGTTTTCAGCTCCTTTTTAACGCCCAGAGTGTTTTGTTAATGGCAAAACAAACTAAAAAAAACGAGCGTTTTAAAAACGTTATCGTTGTAATTTTTATTTGTCAATAAAAATAGAGCGAATGCTCGTTTTTTAAATCGAACTTTTATCTTCGTGCTGTTGTAGCTAAAAGGCTGTGCTCATATAGCAAGGCCCTGAATCAATTATGACATTGATTCAGGGCCTTGAGATTACAAAGTTTAAATGATCGTGTCAGCTATACAGCCAGGGCATATGCTCTGTCTGTCACCTCCCGTAATTCATCCGGCGTAAATGGTTTGGGAAGATAATCCACCGCACCGATCCTTGCGGATTCAATTGCAGTCTGAATACTGGCGTAACCGGTTATGATAATGACCCGTGCAAACGGCTGTGCTTTGGCAATGGATTCAAGCAGCTCCAATCCGGCCACCCCGGGCATTCTCAAATCCAGAAGAACCAGCTTATAATTCAACTGATTGATTTTCTCGACAGCCTCTTCTTTTGTCACGGCCTGATCCACGGTAAACCCGTTTTTCCCGAGAATCTTTCGAATATTATTATTTACAGAAACCTCATCATCCACAACCAGAATATTCTTTGATTCAGACACAACGGACGAAATTTTCCCAGCCTTGGTAGGGTTGACCTTTTTGAGCTCTTCATACGGAAGGAAGGCAAACCCATCCCGGTCCAGATAGCGCACATACTCAGGCCCTGTAACAGCGACAACTTCATTATAATCAAAAGGCTGATCAATCCCGATCATTGTTTTGGGATTAAATGCAGATGTGGCGTTTGCCTCTTTTGATTTTTTGGCTTTAAGCTTGGGGCAGTAATTTTTATTAAGCCCTGTTTTACAGGTTGCCCCCAGCTTCTCCATGACATCACAGCTCATGTTACCGACCGGGCAAAAGAATTCAGCAGTTTCCTGTTTATCCTGCGCCGGTGGTTCTGCATCCGGTTTTACAAGGTTGCTGGCAGCCTCGGTTCCAAAATCGATTTCCACATCCATTGTTTCTATGGCATCTCTTTCCTGATCAGTGATCCCCCTTGCTGTCAATTCCCCTGACAGGGCTTTGTTGATCGCTGTTCTTAATTCATCCGGAGTAAACGGTTTTGGAATATAATCCAGAGCGCCCAGACGAATGGCTTTCACCGCAGTATTGGTGGATGCATATCCTGTCATCATAATGGTTTTAAGACCCGGCAGATCCTTTGCAACATTTTTCAGCAGCTCCAGACCATTCATTTCAGGCATCACAATATCGGAAATCAAAAGAGAATATTCGTCCTTTTTCATCATCTCAAGGGCTTTTTTAGCACTTTGTGTATGGACAACCGTGTAATTGTTTTTTGCCAGAATTTTTTCCACATTCTTGCAGATTCCAATCTCATCATCCACGACCATAATTTTTGTTGTTGTATTTTTCATGATTTCCCTCCTGTCCTTATGATTATAATAATTGCGTTTAAGCTCTGTTACTGTTTGAAAGCCTGAATTGCAGATATCGTACCAACCTGCATAAAATTTGTAACAATTTGATTTTATAGTATTTTTTAAAAATTTCAGAACTGTGCGAATCAGGTAATCGTATATTAAATTTATACACCAAACACAGTCTTTGCGTCGTAAAGACGGTCAGACCTGACAGTCAACTATGTGTATATAAATATGATACAGTGTATATTTGAAATATTACTAAAAAGGGTTACGGGCGAGAAATTTGATATTTTTTCATCAGAGACTGGAAATTGGTTCTCTGCAGACCTGTTTCTTTTGCAGCCTTTGTCACATTCCATTCATTTCTGACCAGGGCGTTTAAAACAAAATTTCTTTCCACTTTAGTCACTGCTTTTTCACGTATCTTCTTTTTCAGGGATTTCAGCTCGTCATTTGTTTTAGGAATACTTTCAATCATCTCGTCAATTTCGCTGATCTCCCCAAGCAGCGGCAGTTCCTTCAATGTGATCTGGTCATTTTCACAAAGGATCACTGCCCTTTCAATGACATTTTTCAACTGCCTGACATTTCCCGGCCAGTGGTACTCAATCAATCTGCCTGCTGATTTTTCATCAAACCGGTTGATATTCTTTCCTGTTTTTTCACTGAACTGTTTCAAGAAAAAATAGGCAATGGGCAGAATATCTGTTTTCCTGTCATTCAGATTTGGCAAAACAATGGGATACACAAAAATCCTGTAATAAAAATCCTCCCTGAACTGCCCTTCTTTAACCATTTCTTCAAGCTTTCTGTTGGTTGCAAAAATCAGACGGACATCCACTTTTATGATTTTGGCGCTTCCCACCGGCATAAATTCCCGTGTTTCAAGAAATCTTAGAAGCCTGCTTTGAATTTCAGTGCTGGTATTGCTGATTTCATCCAGAAAAACAGTGCCTTTGTCCGCCAGCTTGAAAATCCCGGGCTTATCCTTGTCCGCACTGGTAAACGCGCCCTTGACATGCCCGAAAAGTTCAGAAGACAAAAGATCTCCGGTAAGCGTTCCGCAGTCAACCGCAAAAAAAACCTGGTCCTTGCGGTTGCTGTTGGCATGAACGGCACGGGCAACAAGCTCCTTGCCGGTACCGCTTTCCCCGTAGACCAGAACATTGGCATCGGTTGCAGCCACCTTTTGTATCATCTTTATCACTTTTTTAATGGCAGTGCTTTCCCCAATCAGCTGATGCGAAATTTTTTTATGCTTATGCAGATGAATAAGGCCCTCCTGCTGTTTTCGAAGCTCCATCCGGGCAACAGCCTGATGGACAACCGCCCGAAGCTCAAAAGGGGTGAAGGGTTTGGGCAGATAGTCAAATGCACCCATTTTCATGACTTCAACTGCAGATGACACATTGGCATATCCTGTCATAACGATCACGATAATATCGGAAAAAGACGCATTTATCCGGGCAATGACTTCCATGCCGCCAAGCTGTTTCATGTTCAGGTCCGTTATCACAATGTCAAACTTTTTTGACTCTATCAGCTTTAAAGCCGCCAATCCGTCAAGCGCATACTCAACATGGTAATTTCGGCTGGTGAGGATCTTAAGGCAGTTGCGGCAGATTTGAATTTCATCATCCACAACCAGAATGGAAATTATCCTGTCATCGGACATGATTATTTCTCTTTTGGCAACGGAAGGAGGATCGTGAACTGTGTTCCTTTTCCCAGGGTACTTTCAACACTGATGGTTCCGCCATGCTGTTCGATAATCCCATGCGTAATGGTAAGACCAAGGCCTGTGCCGCTTTTTTTTGTTGTGAAAAAAGGATCAAATATTTTACTTAAATTTTCCGGTCGGATACCCTCTCCTGTATCACTGACAACCATTTTAACCGTGTTTTTATTTTCAATATATTGTGAGACCAACTGAATTTTACCGCCCGGCGGGGTCGCCTCAATGGCATTTAATGTTAAATTGATAATGATCTGCTGGATCTGATCCCTGTCAATATCAACCTTTGGAAGGCTTTCGGCCAAAGCAGCAGTCAACTGCACATCCTTAAAATTTGCCTGCTTTCGGGTCAGTATCATACTTTCTTCAATAATTTCATTCAGATTATCCGGCTTTTTCAATGATTTGCTTTGACGGGCAAAGTCCAGCAGACTTTTTACGATTTTACGGCAGCGCAAGGCCTCCTTGCTGATTATGGTCAGTTCCTTATATATTTCAGAATCCTCTTCAAGATCCTCCTGAATCAACATGGACGAGGTTAAAATTGTTGTCAGCGGATTATTGATCTCATGGGCGACACCTGCGGAAAGCCGCCCGATGGATACCAGCTTTTCCTGCTGCATCATATTTTTTTCAAAATCAATATCTTCAGTGATATCTTTTGAAAGTTCGATAACACCCTTAAGCTCTCCATTCTCCACAAGGGGATAGCAGGAAATGGAAACATAATGTTTGCTGCCATTCTGATCCAGATGGGTATGGGTTGCCTTGGATGATTTCCCTGTTTTCAGGACTTCAGCAAGCGGACAGGGATGTTCTTCTCCTGAACAGGGAGCCGACTGATGATGCGTTATCTCATAGCAATAATGTCCGATCACTTCATCCCGTTTCAACCCCAGTTTATTAAGGAACGTATCATTGATATCCCGAATCTTGTAATCCTTACCAATAACCGTAACATCTTCCAGTATTAATTTATTTGCCATGGCATTATACAACGCCTGGGCCTCGGAAAGCTCCTGATTGGCCTTGCCGCAAAGCTGAGCAGCCTTGCCTATTTCCCAGAAAAGCAGTGCTGTGGTATGTGCTATGGCCCTGACATTACTTTTTTTCTTGGACAGGATATCATTATAAATATTCAGATCACCTGTCAGCTCAACGATGAGTTCGATATTATCGCGATCAAAAAAATCATTATAATCATTGGTAACAAAAAAGCCTTTTTCCCGGGCCTTTGCCATGGCCGGTGCATCATCATGAATATCGGCTACTGCCACGACAGATGGAGATATCATTTTAAAATCATATTTTTCAATAATATCCATCAAATATAGACATCTGGTTCCTGCTCCAACCACTGCTATTTTCATATCAACCCCTCTATCCTGATCACACTGAATTAATATCTGAATTCATCATTTCAACGACACCCATCTGCCGGAATTACAGCACATGGGCGTCGACCTTTTCATTCCTTTTACACTGGCAATCAAAAAAATTCAGGATTCAAGGCAACCAGAAGGGTATGCCCACCCTGAACATTCCTGACATTCACAAATCCGTTATGATTCAGTAAACGCTGGCATTCATATGACCGGGCACCTGTCCCGCAGACCAGACAGACCGGCTCATCTTTCGGGATCTCATCAAGCCTTTTTTTCAATTCAGACTGGGGAATATTTCCCCATTTATCCTTGTACCGTTCAATACAGGATTCAACTTCCTTGGGTTGCCTGACATCGATCACCTTTATCTCATCATTGGCGAATTTTTCAAAAAATTCCAGGGCATCCATGGGTTTATTGCCGCCTTCCAGAATATTATCCAGCACATTTCCGGCATTATTGATAATATCCATGGCAGAGGCAAACGGCGGGGCATATCCCACTTCAAGTGTACAGATATCATCCACTGTGATTCCGGACTGCAGCAGGGGCGCTACCGCATCAACCCTGGCTTTAACCGCATCCCCCTGACTGCCCACTGCCTCGATTCCCAGAACTTTTCGGGTATTTCTGTCTGCAATCAGTTCAATATACATCATTGAAGCTGTTGGGTAAAAATGCGCCCGATCCGGCTGGGACACCATGGCATGAACAGGATCAAATCCGTTGCGCCTTGCCTGATCAACCGTAAGCCCTGCCGTGGCCACCCCTGAGTCAAAAACCTTGATGCAGAACGTTCCAACCATGCCTTTAAACTGACTTGGCCGGCCATGAATATTATCGGCAATAATTCTGCCCTGACGATTGGCAAGGGAGCCTAACGGCATCATCATGTTTTCACCGCTCACAAGATTCTTGACTTCAACACAATCGCCGCCTGCATAGATATCCGGATCAGTGGTCCGCATGCGGCTGTCCACAAGCAGTCCGCCTGAGCGGCCCACCGCAAGCCCTGCGTCCGAGGCAAATTTTGTATTGGGCCGGATTCCTGCGGAAAGGATCACCATATCACATTCGATCTGCCCGCCTGTCGTCTCCACAGAGGTGACCCCGGACTGGGCATCCCCGTTGATACGAACCAGCTTTTCGGACAACAACAGATCAACATCACTTTCTTTAAGCGTGTTTTCAACAATTCTTGAAATGTTTTTTCCCAAAGCCATAGGAAGCACCTGATCCGCCATTTCAACAATCGTTGTCTTTATGCCCCACAGATCTGTCAGCGCCTCTGCCATTTCAATACCAATGGCGCCTGCACCGACAACAACCGCATTCTCCACCATGCCTTTTGAAATCGTGTCCTTGATGGCTTTTGCACTATGAAGATTGGCCACTGAAAATACCATGGGCAGATCAACCCCCGGAATCGGAGGCGTAAAAGGCGTAGCTCCAGTCGCAATGACCAGTTTATCATATTCCAGACTGTCTTTTTTTCCATCTGCCATATACTGAACATCAATTTTCTTTTCTTTTCTGTTAATGGAAACTGCCTCAACCCCGGTCAATACATTAACGCCCTTACTGTCCCTGAAAAATTTTGCATCCCTGACCACATGAAATGAAGTGGAGCACAGGCCTTCAATATCCGCGATATCTCCGCCCACATAATAAGGGATCCCGCAGCCCCCGTAAGAGATCAGGTTATCCCTGTCAACGACTGTAATCTGAACATCAGGATCAAGCCTTCTGAGCCTTGCTGCCACTTTGGGCCCAAGGGCAACCGCACCGATAATGACAATACGTTTTCTCATGTTTTTTCCTTTATTCCACGGATGTGTCATATCATGACACATCCAGAGGTTATTTGTTTACATCCAACCCGAATAATATATGGCGGTTACTGTTTTTTGGGAAGCATAAAATTATTTTTATGCTCACCCATTATCCTCTTTTTTCGTACCGGACAAAGGGTCTTTTACGGAAGACCAGCCACAACAGCCCGCCAACAAGCCCGATGGTAATCTGCAGACTGCCAAGCACTGGAATCATCACATCAACGGACCAGAAAGAAACCATGAACATTCCCATGCTGCCCATGATCATGCCGGAAAAATTAATCAAAGCAGACGCAGATCCTGTATCCTCATCCTGCTGTTCCAGCATCAGATTTGCACTGGGCGGACGCATGACCATAATGCTGAGGGTTGCAGGGCACATGAACAAGGCAAACATGGCGGGTGAACCTGTCCCAAAAAATATGATAAAAATCCCGGAAATCAAAAGACTTGCATAACAGGCTGTAATAATGGCGGCTGCTTCAAGTTTCCTGGAAAAACGTATATACAGCAATGGACCGGCCATGGCACAGGCGGCATTCAAAGAAAAATAAAAAGAAAACTGCTGTTCGCTGAGTCCGAACCCGTTTACATAGATATATGAGGAGGCAGCCAGAAACCCCATCAAAGGGATGGTAATAATGGAAAACGTCCCCAGAAGACAAGAAAATCCCGGATTTTTTAAAACCACAAACAGCCGTCCCAAAGATGCCATGGTTGAGCCCTGGTATTTTTGAGGCAGGGTTTCCTGCAATAAAAAAGAGGCTGCCAGGGCCAGAATGCCCACACCTGCAAGCACCCAGAAAATTGCACGCCAGGATGAGATTTTAAGCAGAAACGCACCGAGCAGTGGTGCCACGACCGGCGCAAGAATGACAATCGACATGATGATGGCCAGCACCCGGGCTCTTTCAAACCCGGAAAAACAGTCCTTTACCACGGCGGTTGAAACCGCTGTGGCAGCACCGCCGCCAAGGGCCTGACAGATTCGGAAAAAAATCAGATGATTGACATCACGGGACACGGCACACATCATACTGGAAAAGATATAAATAAGCAGGCCCGTTACCAGGATCGGTTTTCGTCCATATTTATCGCTTAACGGCCCCCATATTAAAATGGCAAATGCAAAAAAAACGAAAAACAGACTCAGGCTCAGATTTAATTTTGCCTGGGTAACGCCGAACCCTTCCATCATGCCGGGCAGTGCCGGAAGATAAAGATCAGTGGAAACCGGCGGGAAGCAGCTGATCAAAGCCAGCATCAGCAACATGCCCCTTTTGCTCAGATATTTTTGCGGTACGCTCATGCAGCCTGTAAAAACAGCTAACTACATCTGCCGGAATTCATCCATGGAACGGCCGCGGATGGCTTCGGCAATCTCAAAAACATAATCGTAGATATGAAGTCCTTTTGAAGATGCGATGATATCACCGTTTTCAACACCGATCTGCTCAGCACAATACTGCTTCATCATCTCAATGGCGGCAAGGTTTGCGGGAAATCCGCCAAACAGATCCCAGGATCTGAAATAGGGAAAAAAATGCAGTTTTCCATCCTGTATGCGGGTATCAATATGACGCAGGCATGGCGGATCCAGCAGAATCATATCTGACGGCTGTCCCACCTGCATGATCATCTGATTGTTCCGGTACCCTTTATTCTTATAGGTCCAGATCATCAATTCCATCTGATTGATAAAATATTGGCCATTTTCCTCAATCAGAATATTCCGGTCTTCCCAGACATCTTTTTCCTGGATCAGTATCCCGGTCAGTTTTTTATATTCATCCGGCAGATAGGGCAGTTCACATTTACAGATCCGCTGGCCATAGGTGTAGGATTCGCCTTCCTTTTCCTCACCCGTCATCAGGTAAGGCAGATAATCATCAAGATAGGATTCTTCAACAGGATCGGGAAAGCCCAGAACCGGGTTTACTTTGGGCAGCAGCGGCACGCTTTCAGGATGGGTAATATGAATGGTGATAAAATCAAATTCAAGTCGTTTCTGACCTTCAAAGGACCCTCGGTTAATGGTAAATGCCCTGCCTTTTTCAACACATCTGTACAGGGTTTGAAACCAGGCATCTGAAAGGCTTGTAGCTTTGATAAACAGCGGTTCTAACATAAAGCGGCTCCTTGTTTATATTTCCCGTTCCGGTTCAGGATTTAAAAATATATACTCTAATCCGGATTCTGACAACCTTAAATTTGAGAATAAAAATCAGATGATTTTACTGTTTGCAACCCGTATTTTTCCATCCACCAGCACCCAGCTTACATCTGTTGATTTTGCCGAATACACAAGACTTGAACACGGATCATACATGGGTGTCATATGGGGTTTATCCATATCCACCAGAATAATATCCGCTCTTTTTCCCTTTTCAATGGAGCCTGTGATCTGATCCAGACCAATGGCTCTGGCACCCTGGATGGTTGCCATTTTAAGACAGGTTTTTGCATCCATGACACAGGGGTCCAGCAATGCCACCTTGTGCAGCTTGGCAGCCATATCCATTTCTGAAAAAAGATCATGATCATTGTTCGAGGCCACCCCGTCTGTTCCCAGCCCCACGGGCACGCCCGCATCAATCAGTTTCGGGATCGGTGCGATCCCGGAGGCCAGCTTCATATTGGATTCCGGGCAATGCACCACACAGGCCCCGGAGTTTTGTATGATTTCAATATCCTTTTCATCTATCCAGACCGCATGAACAATCAGTGTTTTCTCATCCAGAACACCCAGATCGTCCAGATACTGAACAATGGATTTTTCCCCTCTTTCCTGAACCAGATTCATTTCATTTCGGGTTTCCGCCACATGGATCTGGAAAAGGACATCCAGTTCCCTAGCTGCTTTTTTTCCCGCTTTTAATGTCTGCGCACAACAGGTGTAAGGAGAATGACAGAAGATGGACGGTGTCAAAAGATTTGAAACATTTTTAAATTGTTTGACAAATTCCACAGCCGTGTGAATATTTTTGCCCGGATCTGGCACGCCCGGAGCTGGAAAATCGATAACTCCCTGACCTGCAACCGCCCGGATACCGGAAGCCAGAACCGCTTTGGCCACATATTCCTCGTGAAAATATCCGTCGCAGCAGGTGGTTGTCCCGGCCAGCAGCATTTCTGTGATGGCATGACAGGACCATGTTTCCACCGAATCCGGGTTGACCTGCCGGGCTTCGGCCGGGAAAATATGGTCATTGAGCCAGACATCCAGCGGCAGATCATCTGCCAGCCCCCGAAACATGGCCATGGGCATGTGGGTATGACAATTGATCAAACCGGGCATGATAATTTTCTGTGCAGCATTGATATGGTGTTTTGCTGTTACTCCTGAAAACTGCCCGGTTTTTCCGCAGGCTTCAATCCGCCCGTCTTTTATCAGGACGCAGCCTTTCTCAATGATGGTAAAATCCGGGTCCATGGTGATCAGCAAACCGTTTTCAATCAGAATATCATAATTCATATGCAGGTTCCTTTTTTAATCTGAACAGCCTTTTTTTCGGGGTCTGTTTTTCTTCTGCTCTTTTTTTAGATCAGTTTTTCTAAATATGCAATTGACAAACAGGGTTTAAGCTTTTAATATATGAACAATTGTTCATATGAAGAGGTGAAAAATGATGGATATATGCGCAGAAAAATGTATCAATGAAAAAAAGGTGAAACAAACCCTGGAATCCATGCCTGGACAGGATGACACAGCCCGGATAGCAGATATTTTCAAGGCACTGAGTGATCCCACCCGGTTAAAAATTGTGTTATGCCTTTTAGATCAGGCGCACTGTGTGTGCGACATTGCGGTGATCTGTCAGCAGACCGATTCTGCCGTTTCTCATCAGCTTCGGATACTAAGAGCACAAAAAATTGTAAAAAACCGCCGGGAAGGCAAGGCCGTGTATTATTCCCTTGATGACAACCACGTGGCATCTCTGATTAAAACAAGCCTTGAGCACATCAGGCATTAAATAAAAAGGCAGGATCATGTCTGTGATATATGAAATTTTAAAAGCATCCTGGTATCTGTATCTGGATGTGGCTGTTTTTATGCTGTTCGGTTTTTTTGTAGCCGGCATTCTGTTTGTATTTTTTAAACCTGACCGCATCAAGCAATACCTGGGCACAGGTAAAATCAAACCGGTTATTTTATCTGCCCTGTTCGGCATCCCCATTCCCTTATGTTCCTGCGGCGTGGTTCCTGTGGCCGTGGGCTTAAAAAAACAAGGCGCAAACAACGGCGCTGCGCTTTCCTTCATGATTGCCACGCCTGAATCCGGGGTGGATTCCATTGCTGTTTCCTGGGCCATGCTGGACCCGATCATGACAGTTATCCGCCCTGTGGCAGGATTTATCACAGCCATTTCAACGGGCATTGTCCAGAATTTTTTCGGAGATTCAAAGGTATCCTCCGACCCGCTTATTGAAAACCCGGCAGGCGGCTGAGGGTGCGCTGCCCCCTGCGGTGCAGTTGCGCCCGAAGAAAATGAGGCATTGATACAAAAACTTAAAAAAGGCGTAAAATATGCCTATGGCGAATTATTAACCGATATTGCAAACCCCTTTATCATCGGTATCCTGATTGCTGGAATCATCACCTTCTTTTTCCCGGAAGACTTAAGCCTGTGGGCCAATGACCATGGTTTTCTGTCCATGCTGATCATGCTGGCCGCCGGCATCCCCATGTATGTGTGTGCCACTTCCTCCACACCCATTGCCGCAGCCCTGATCCTGAAAGGCTTAAACCCGGGAGCTGCGCTTGTTTTCCTGCTTGCAGGGCCAGCAACCAATGCAGCCACCATCAATATCATTAAAAATATTTTCAATACCCGCACCCTGGTAATCTATCTGTCCATGATATCGGTGTGTTCTCTGGGCATGGGATATCTGGTTGATTGGATATACACAGCCATTGGAATTCAAGCCAGTGCCACTGTGGGTCAGGCAGCAGAACTGTTCCCTGAAAATATTCAGCTGGGTGCCGCTTTTATCCTTGCCATTCTGTTGATTTTTAATATGATATACCGGTTTGTGCACCGTACAAACCGTATTGATTCCCATTAGACGCATTTCCATCAGAAAAAAAGGAATACGGATTGAATTTGATATCGCGATCACCGTTTGAGGTACAAAATATCCGGCTGTTTATTGCCTTTAGAGTCTTTTTTAATTCCCGATTTTATTATCCGGTCTTTACCATTTTATTTCTGGATTTTGGCCTGACCGTGGCCCAGTTTTCAATTTTAAATGCCGCATGGGCGGCAACCATTGTCCTGGCTGAAGTGCCTTCCGGCGCCCTTGCAGATATCGTCGGCCGAAAGCGCCTTTTAGTCTTTGCCACTGCCACCATGATCATTGAAATAGGCATCATTGCCTTTATTCCCAGAACCGATCCGGACATCATCTTCATGGTATTTCTGGTGAACCGCATACTCAGCGGGCTGGCAGAAGCTGCTGCCAGCGGAGCTGATGAAGCCATTGCCTATGATTCACTGGCAAAAGAAGGGCTTTGCGATGAATGGGGCAAGGTGCTTGAAGTTCTCACCCGGTTTCAATCCATCGGATTTATCATTGCCATGAGTGTCGGAGCGGCTGTCTATGATCCCGGATTAATGGAAAAACTGTGTCAATTTGCAGGATTTCCTCAGACATTTGCCCAGGAAACCACCATGCGGTTCCCCTTATACCTGACCTTTGCGCTGGCGTTGTGCGCATTTGTCACCACACTGAAAATGAAGGACCCGAATCCGGGGGCTTCCGGCACGCACGCCTCAAAAATCGGGCCTGCGCTCAAAATGACGCTGGATGCAGGACGCTGGATATTCAAAACACCCTTTGCCCTGTCTGTCATTCTTTTTGGCATGATGTTCGATGGAATTATCCGGATGATCATCACACTTTCCAGCCAGTATTACAGAATCATTGATCTTCCGGAATCTGTTTTCGGGCTTATCGGGTCCCTTGTGGCCGTGCTGGGACTGGTGATTCCTAAAATTGCAAATAAAATCGCCCAAGACACCCCGCCTGCCACTGCTGTCTGGGTCACCACAGGATTTGCAGTGACAGGACTTTTCAGCATGAACCTGTTTTTGCCGTATCTTGGCATCATCCCCGCCATTATTACGTTCACTGCCATGTATTTTAACGGTTTTTTTGTCAGCTTTTATATGAACCGGACTGCACCCTCACATATCAGGGCCACGGTATTAAGCTTCAAAGGCCTTGCCTATAATATATCCTATGGCGTTTTAGGTGTTTTATACGCAATGGTTTTAAAAGCCGCAAAACAGAGCATAGAAACTTTTGACACTGAAAATCTGGTGTTCACACACACCTTTTTCTGGTTTCCTGCAGGTTTTGTCATCTGGTTTGTGGTGCTGCTGGCCGTGTACCGGCTGTGGTTGAAAAAAGCAGGAGCCTAATACGCCACTTTGCCTCTCAGTTTTTTAATCCGGCTTTTTTTAGTTTTGCTGTCCAGCCGTTTCATCACCGATGATATTTTCGGCCGGGTGGATTTTCTTTTTTTCCGGGCTCTCAACGCCTTTTGAACAAACCCCGCAAGGCGGGCAATGGCATCTTCCCTGTTTTTTTCCTGGGTCCGGAAACGCTGGGCTTTGATCACCAGAACCCCGTCTTTTGTCACCCGGCTATCTTTTTGAGACAATAGTTTTTCTTTAATTTCATCGGGCAGACTGGACCCTGGAATATCAAAACGCAGATGAATGGCCGAAGACACCTTGTTCACATTCTGACCGCCTGCGCCCTGGGCACGGATCGCCTGCAAATCAATCTCATTGTCCATGATAAATATATGTTCATTGATCTTCACCATTTTTCGAGTATATAATATTTCATGAAAGATATCCACTTCCCTCTTTTCAAACAGGCTGCATCCGTTTCATCCAGATTTGAAACACCTGATAAATCTGCGGATATAATCCGGCTTTACAATTTAATTTCAATTCGTTAGAGTAATTTTCGCTGACAAACAGGCAAATATTATAAACACATTTTGATGTTCAGGAGATTCTTGCCATGTCCTTTGATTATGGTTCTGATGATCTGGGAATTAAAAATCCCTTTAAGGTAGAAGGCTGGATTTATACTGTTTCCGGACTTATCATCGCAGCACTCGGGGTTGTGCTGATGCTCAAGGTAAAATCCGTTGTCGCAAGTGGAACCCGGATTGAAGCATGGTTCACCCTGGTGGGTGCGCTGATTCTTATCTCCAGCGGATTGACCGCCATCGCAAGAGGTCTGTATAAAACCATGCGGTTTTTTGTGGGCCGCGGCATTCCCACAAGTCTGGCTAAAAATGTGGCAAAAAGCGAAGAGCACACCACAGAACCCGGAATTGAATACAGCAGCCAGATTCTGGAACAGATGATACAGGGCAGAAAAAACATGACCTTTTCCGAGCCGGTCGGCTGGTCCAACCGGTTGGCCCACACCCTTTTCCCGCGACTGCTGTTTTTGCCCTATGCATTCAGAAATATTTCCAGACAGATCACCAGCGGGCTTGTCCACACATTTTTTGCCCTCCTGTGCTACGGGCTGGCCACATTTTCCGGGGTGACAGGGCTGTTTGCGCTGGATGGAACCCCGGTTCTTTCCTGGCTGGGTTTATTATTAACCGGCTATATTATTTTTATCTGGTGGAAACGCCGTGAGCCGCTCCAGTTTAATTTTCAACGCAATGTGGAAAAAGACACCGTTCTGGGGCTTGTGTTCTGGATCGCCCTTGCCATTGCCCTTCCCTTTGCACTTTTATTCATTCATCAGAATATAACCCCTTTACCCGAGGTCGGATTCAATACCATCCGATTTGTCATCCTGACCGCAGGACTTGTAATTGTTCTGGCAACCCTGACCGGTCTCTTGCTGTATTTTCGTCTCAAACCCATCCGTCCGAATACGGAGGTTTCCGAGTACAGGGGCAACTGGCAGGAATCCATTCATCCGCAGGAAATCCTGATTCATTTTGAAAATATTGTCATGGCCAACCGCCGCTACAAGGAAATTCCCAACAGAATATACCGGGGCTTCAAAGCCAGACTGATCGAGGAAGGAAGCGATGACAAAGGCCATTTTAATGCAGAAATGATCCAGGAAACCCAGCCGCGTTTCAGACCCCTTCCCACCTCTCCTGCATATACGACTCTCAGGATCATCACAACCATTGTCGGCCGGAGCCTGATCGTTATTGCGGCGCTGCTGCTGTTTCAAACCATTGGGACACTGACATTCCCGCAAAATGCCGCAGCCCAGCAGATGCTTCCCGTCATTATAAATACTGCTGTTCTCTTTGCCCAGGCCGTCATTCTCTGGATTTTCGGCGGCATTATTGCCATCTATGCCAATGGATTCTGGGCGGAAATTCAATATGAATCCGATATGGTCTATTTCCAGTGCCAGGGCACCTATACCCAGTCAAAAGTCAGCACCGGCGCCAGCATTTACGACAGCACCCGTTCAGAAAATACCATTGTCCGCAGCAGCCTGACTCCATGGGTACTGGCCTGCCGGATCATATCCAGCTCTTTTACAAAAAGCGGCCCGAACAATTTTGCTTTTCCCAGATTAATACTGGAAATGCACAAATCTGATCAGAATCTGGATACCATTATCCGGGAACTTAAAGAATTTATTGCTGACAGGGAAAATATTGCAGGCGTAGACAAGAATAAAGATCTGGAAGCGGCATCCCGGATCTATCAGATTAATGAGCAGTCCAGAAAAAAACCTGAACAGCTTTCCGGGCAATCTTCAAGCAAGGCTTATGTCCCGGAAATCCCGCAGGATATTACACGAAACACCCAGACAGAAGATGATAATGACTCTATTTAATAAGCCTCAGTGAATGCTGTTTTTTTAACTTCTGTCTTTTTGGGATTTCTTCTCTTTTTTTTCACTGCGCTTTTCTTTTAATGTTTTTTCTGATTTTTTCTTCACAGCTTTTTGAGCGTCTCTTCCTTTATTCGCCATCTTTTCCACCTTTATTCATTCGATTAATCTGACCGGTCAAACACACCCAGGTATTGTATGGCTGTTCCATCTGTATTACAAGCCATGACCCTATAAAGTTGTCAGGACAACCATATCATTTCAGGATAAGCCATAACGCATGGACCATGCCGGGCATAACAAACAACAGGCATAACAGAATGTTAATAACCAGATCCTTGCCTGCTCCTTTTTTAAGGAAAACAGCTACCGGTGGCAAAAGAATGGCTAAAATGATCAGTAAAATTTTATTCATAATGTGTATCCTTATACGGGTTAAATGTTTTTCATAAGACCCCGGCAATCAAACCGATGGCAATGACTGTCAATGCTGCCGAGACAAGAAGCTGCACCGTGCGAATGGTTACCTTGCCAAGAATCCGCTTGCCCATATATGCACCGGCAAAAGCAGACAAACTTGCAGAAATAACCATACCCCAGTTAATTGAACCGGCACGCATCAAAATGTCTGTACCATATATCGCCAGGCGGGAAAAATCAACCATCACGGCAAGCACCACCCCGGTAGCGACAAAAACTTCTTTTTGCAACCCTGCCTTGATCAGAAACATACTGCGGAACGCACCCTGATGACCTGACAGACCACCAAAAAACCCGCTGATGACCCCGCCAAGCGGAAGCCATTTTCGATCTATTGCGATATTTGCATATGCCGGCCAAAGCTCCAGGGCGACAAAAACAATAATAAGGCATCCGATAATAAGCTTAAGGGCAGATATTTGCAGGTCGTGCCCGAATGCCTGATATTCATGAACAGGCTGAAAATTTCCAAACCAGGCCAACAGGAAAGCACCGCCCAATGCAGCCAGAACTGCAGGCAACCCGAATTTAATAAGAATGGAACAATCGGCCTTTTTGCCAAGCAGGCCAATTTTGAAAAGATTGTTTGCCAGATGAACCATTGCGGTCATTGCTATGGCCAGTTCAAGTGAAAAAAACAAAGCAATCACAGGCATGAGCAGTGTGCCAAGCCCGAAGCCGGAAAACAGTGTCAATAAAGATGCTGCAAGTGCAGCCAGACATACAATAATCAGTTCCAAGAAGGTCTCCTTAACAGTGAATAGGTGCAGCATACATTTGGTCGAACAAAATTGCAATACTGCTTTTGTTTTACCTGTCCTGCCAACGCTTTGATGTCATCCAGATGATTAATCCTTGATCTTAGGCCATGTTTAACATAGGATTATAACCTGATGAAAAATTTTATGATAGAAAGAAACTGATGAAAGATTTTGAAACACTGCTTGCCCAATCTGCACAAGCCCACGGCCATTTATGCCCCGGACAGGTCATTGGCGTTAAAATGGCCATGGAAGGCTGTCGGCTGATCGGGCTGGATGAGCCAAGCACCCTTCCCCAGATTAAAAAACTGATTGTGTATGTGGAAATGGACCGGTGTGCCACCGATGCGATTTCCCATGTCACCGGTGTCAAACTTGGCAGGCGGTCATTAAAATTTATTGATAACGGCATCATGGCCGCAACCTTTGTCAACCTTGAAACGGGTAAAGCCTTCAGGATTGTTTCAAAGGAAAGCTCACGGGAGGATGCCATGCAGTTTGCCCCACAGATTTCGGACAAGCGTCTCCGGCAGCTTGAAGCCTATAAACGGATGACCACGGATGATCTGTTCTCCATCCAGGAAGTGATCGTGGATGTTCCGGCCTGCGATATGCCGGGCCCCACACGGTTCAAGGCTGTGTGCGAACAGTGCGGACAGGTGGTCCGGGACAAAAAAGAAGTTTATAAAAACAACCAGACCTTGTGCAAACCCTGTGCATTTGGATCTTATTATCAACCTGTAAAACACTGAAAACAAAAATGAGCACGCCGGAAAAAAATACACCACCGCCTAAAACCATCCCCCTTAAAACCATACCGGTTGAACAGGGCGTGGGAACACACCTTGCACATGACATGACCCAGATCATCCCCGGAGAATTCAAAGGGCCTGCATTTAAAAAGGGGCATAAAATCACTTCATCTGATGTGTGCCACCTGATGCGGATGGGTAAAAACAACCTGTATGTCCTGGATTTGAAAGACGGCCAGATACATGAAGATGACGCTGTGATGGCGCTGGCCTCAGCTCTGGCCGGGCCTGGGGTCACGTTTTCAGGTTCTCCTTCGGAAGGCAAACTGGAACTTAAAGCCGCCTATCCCGGTCTGTTCAAGGTCGATGTGGATGCCCTGACCCGATTCAATCTCTGCCAGGATGTCATGTGCGCTTCCATTCACAATAATGTCAGTGTAAAATTAAACCAGCCGCTTGCCGCCACCCGGGCCATTCCCCTGGTTATTTCCGAAGAGGACCTCAACCAGGCAGTCAGCATTGCAAAATCGTATTATCCCATTTTCAAGGTCAAACTGTTCAACCCGCTGAAAGTAAGACTCATCATCACCGGAGATGAAGTTTACAAGGGACTTGTGCAGGACCGGTTCAAGGATATTGTGCAGGAAAAAATAACCCGGCTTGGTGCAAGCCTTGAAGAAAGCGTGATTCTTCCGGACAACCGGGAAATGATCACCCTTAAGATAAATGAATATTTGAATAAAGAAACCGATCTGATCATCACCACCGGCGGAATGTCAGTAGACCCGGATGATGTGACAAAGGCCGCTATAGAAGACAGCGGTTTTGAACAGGTTCATTATTCAGCAGCCGTGCTTCCCGGTGCCATGTTTCTTCTGGGATATCATAAAGACATCACCATCATGGGGCTGCCGGCCTGCGGCCTGTTTCATAAAACAACGATTTTTGATTTGATTCTGCCCCGGGTCATGGCAGGAGAAAAACCGGACAAAACGGATCTGGCAAAACTATCCCACGGCGGACTGTGCCTGAACTGCAAGCCCTGCCGTTTTCCAGCCTGTCCATTTGGAAAATCCTGATAAAAATGCAATCGGCAGCCTGAAAAAAACCAGGCTGCCGGTTATCATATCATCGTAAAGCTTATTTACCCTGGAATTTAGGGGCTCTTTTTTCAAGAAATGCTTTTGCACCTTCCTTGAAGTCTTCTGTATACAGCAATGCTTTGCTGGCAGCCAGCTCAATCTTGGTAACGCCTTCCACCACAGTGGTTTCAAGACCCAGACGAACAGCTTTCATAATCTCACGCTGTGCAACAGGCGCACCATTGGCAATTCTTTTGGCCAGTTTTTTAGCTGTTTCCAATACGTCTGCAGCCGGAACAACCTTGTTCAGCAGACCCAGTGCCAGTGCTTCTTTGGCTGGAATAAAATCACCGGTCAGCATCAGTTCAAGCGCCTTGGTTTTGCCAATAAAGCGCGGCAGACGCTGGGTTCCGCCCCATCCCGGGTTCAGCCCCAGTTTAACTTCGGGCAACCCCAGGGTTGCTTCTTCGGCCATGATTCTCAAATGACACACACAGGCCAGTTCAAGACCGCCGCCATAAGCACTTCCCTGCATGGCAGCAATAATGACTTTTGGATAATTTTCAATTTTAAAATAAATCTGGTTTCCGTCATATTCAGGCACCTTGCCGGACTGCATACCTGCAAACTCGGTAATATCCGCTCCTGCAGAGAACAGTTTAGGACCGGTTCCGGTGATAATAATCGCACGGACATTGTCATCTTTTTCACATTTATCCAGAAGATCGTTCAAATCTCTCAGAACGCCCTGTCCCATAGAGTTTGCAGGGGGATGATTGATTGCCGCAACAACCACCATGCCATCCTGTTCCACTGTCAGTTTTTCATAATTAAACGCCATTTTAAATTCCTCCTAACTGTATATTATTAAGTTCAAAAAATAGTAGAAATAATACCATTGGTTATGTGTCACGTCTACTAAAACCATTTATTTTATCGTTATGAAAGAAAAAACATCCCCAGCGCTTCGGCAACACAGGCGGGTTTTTCTTTTCCTTCAATTTCAATCGTATGCGTATTGGTCACCAGAATCTGACCTGGCTTCTTTTCCTCAACAGCTGAAATCACCATACTGGACCGCACCCGTGAGCCCACGGTAACCGGATTGATAAACCGGACTTTATTCAGCCCGTAATTAACAACCATCTGAGCGCCCTCAATGGAATATTTTCCAGCATAGCTGAACACCGGCACAAGAGACAATACCAGAAACCCATGGGCAATCGTGGTGCCAAACGGCCCCTGTTTTGCTTTTTCAACATCAATATGAATCCACTGATGATCCTGGGTGACATCTGCAAAACGATTGATCCTGTCCTGGTCAATCGTGATCCAGTCCGTGATTCCGTTATTTTCTCCAATAAGCTGTTTAAATTTGTCCAAAGGTAATGCTTCCATCATAAAAGTCTCCTTATAGTTTTCTATAAAATTTTAAATCCATTTCTTAAGCTGGAACAAAATCTACAGATCGAATCTCTTTAAGTTTCAGTGCATCTGTCGGGCAAACGACTGTGCAGACACCGCACCCCAGACAGTTTTCAGCATTTACTGCGGCATAATCGTCCTGCATGGAGAGCGCCTGGAAAAAACACCGGTCAATACAGGTTTCACAGCCGCTGCAAAGATCAATATCCACCACCGCCTCAAACCGGCTGGGTGCAACCCATTTTTTAGGCCCTGTCATCACAGCCCAGTTCAGGCAGCAGTCGTTGCAGCAGTTACAGATGACATGCCCCACTGTCTGACGGTTATCAACCGTATGCACCAGACCTTGTTCCCGGCATTTTTTTAAAATTTCAATGGCTTCACTCTTGGACAGTTCCCGGCCGGTTCCCCGTTCAATATTATATTCAGCAGCCCGGTCCACCTGCATGCAGACCTCCAGGGGTTTGGAACAGTCCCCGGAAATCACCCTGCAGGAGCAATTGGTCACAGAAAGAATCCTGGCATCCTCGACAATTTTAACCACATCATCATAGGCCATGACAGTTGACTGGGCTTCCACACTTTCGTTCACCGGCACAATCCGCATAATGGAACCGGGCATGATATCCATGACCGCACTGCCGTATGAAGGCCATTCGGTTTCCATATAGTCTTTCCACAAATCCAGAATATCCCGTGATATGCCCGGTGTCAGGGTGGTGGAATCATGCATCTGGGGAATGGTTTTCACCCGGTACCATTTTTTGTCTCCACCCCGTGTGGCTTTAAAAATCAGGCCGCGATAAAATAAAGAATTCAGCATTTCCAGAACAGCGTCTTCAGACAGGCCGGATTTTTGCGAAAGTTCTTCAGCTGTTGCTGGCGGAGCGGCTAAAAGCATGACCCTGGCCTCATCATCATTCACCAGCGCCTGGAAAATTTTGGGAACCCGTTGTGAATCGCCCGCACCTATGGCCGCAGCCAGTTCTTTATACAATACCATATCGGTCATGACAGTTTCCTCCATCTGTGTGTATCACATGATACTAAATAGATAATATTATACGTGCCTGACTTATTTTCAGATTATATTTAGATAAAATCAGAATCATTGTCAAACGCTAACACCCCAAATACCCTGCCCGGAAAAATTATTTTTTATTCTTGACAGTATATATATGCGTATGTATATATTAACTAACACAAATAACAGGAGACAACCATGTCATTGCCGCACACCCTTTTGGGCTTACTGAAATACAAGCCCAATACCGGTTACAATATCAAAACCGCCTTTGCAAGTTCCATCAATTTTTTCTGGGAAGTTTCATTGCCCCAGATTTACCGTACCCTGAACAGCATGGAAACAAGAGGCTGGCTTGATTCTGACATTGAACATCAGGACGGCAGACCCAGCAAAAAAATATACCGGATTACGCCTGAAGGAGACCGGGAATTTGCACAATGGTTGGAACAGGCTCCGGAAGCTGTTAAACCGAAAGATGAACTGCTGGTTAAATTATTCTTCGGTGGATTTATGGATCATCAGACATTGACCGGACACATAAAGGACCGGCGAAACAAAGCAGAACAGTTTCTTAAAAGCGCCGGAGAAATCATTCCACCATCTGTCCGTGAATATGCTGACAAGGCAGATGCCGGGCAGGACATTCCCTTCTGGCTGCTTACCCTGGATCTTGGCAGACGAAGGGCACAGATGACCATCGAATGGTGTGATGAAACACTGAGAATACTTGAAAAAAACAACCGCAAAAAAGAGGAATCATGACACTTTCAACCCTGCTTTTTATTACTTCATTTATCCCCACCATTGTTTTTAAAATCATTGCCCGCATGGGAGACCCCACCCTGTCGCAGGCAAAGACAGCGACGATTGCAGGCCTGACACTTGCCATAATACAGATGAGTGTATCCCACCGGATATTCAAGGAGAGCACTTATCTGGAATGGGCGTTTCTATGCTTTCTTTGCACAGGCGCTGTCTGGGTCTTTGCCTTACCCCTGGATTTTGCCCGGCTGTATGTTACCCATAATACCTCTCTGCTGTATTTCATCCTGTTTTTAATGACGCTTCTGCCGCAGCTTTTCGGATTTGATCCTTTCACCTATACCATCGCAAAACGCTGGCAGCCCGAATCCACCTGGAAAACTCCCCAGTTCCGGACCATTAATCTGCATATCACCTGTGTATTCACTGTGATTATGTTTTGCGCCTTTATCTCAAATGTGGCAGGACATGGAAAACCCCTGTATTCCATTGTCATTCCTTTTATACTGATCCTTGGCGTTGGAATTCCATTTTCCCGGCTGTATCCCAAATATTATCTGAGCCGCCAGTCTGCAGGCCGCAAACCAGAAAACACCTCTGATTTTCCAGACACCATAAAAGATCTGATTCTAAACATGCCCGGACGGTTTAACCGAAAGGCTGCAGGAGACGTTCAGGCCAGAATTCAATATATTATTTCGGGACCGGGCGGCGGCAATTTCGTTCTTTCCATCAAGGACGGCGCCTGTTCCTCCCATGAAGGTATGATTCCTGATCCGGACCTGACTGTAACATCCCCGGCAAAGATATGGATGAGTATCTCAAAAGGGACTCTTGATCCGGCGAAGGCGTTCATGGAAAAGCTTTACAGTGTTGACGGAGACATGACCCTGCTCATAAATCTAAGACAATATTTTAACGCATAAAACCCAAGGAAATTAAAAATGACCCATATACTGGCTTTTCAGGGAAGTCCAAGGGGGAAAAACGGCAACACAGATGCCATGCTCCAGCAGTTTCTTGAGAGCGCAGAATCTGCAGGCGCGCAGACCCAAACCATATATCTCAAAGACTACAACATCCACCCTGAAACCGAGCTTGCTGCCCAGAAACTGCCCTTTTCACCTGAAGATTTTTTTACCATGGCCAACAGCGCCTGGGATAAAAAAATAGAAGAGGCAAAAACTGAATAAAAGGGGAAACGCCCCCTTTTGCAAGGGGGCAAAAAAAATTAGAAACCAAATCTCAGTCCCACCAGGACGCCGTGGCTTCCATATTCATATTCAGCCGTATTGACTCCAGGGTCTGCTGTAGCAAAATATCTGTATTTTACATCCAAAGACAGCTGATCGGTTACAGCATATCCAACCCCTGCGCTAAGCTGATAAGCAAACACGGTATCATCATCGCTCACAGTGGGAAGCCCTGAGCCAACAAAAGTAAAATCATCCACTTCAACATTGGCAAGGCCTGCACCAGCGCTGATAAATGGAGTGAACGGCGTGCTGTTTTTAAAATCGTAATATCCATTTATTAAAAATGCTATGCTTGTGACATCACCAGTTGTAGCCCTGTTTATTCCAAGATAAGTGGCTTTGTCTACTTCATTTGAAAGATATGAAATTTCTCCTTCCAGTCGCAGATTATTGCCAAAATCATAGCCCAGTGCCACTCCGCCTGCAAATCCTGCATCACTTTCAATCTCAACAATTTCACCTGTAGAATAATTCACGTCTGAGTCAGCAGGCATTGAAACTCCTGCATTAAAACTCACATAAGGTCCTGCCCCGCAATATGCGCTGCTGGAAAATGCAAAAACAGCAAACAGACTTAGAACTAATAAAGTAAATTTTTTCATTTTTTTCTCCTTTTAATTTTTCCCTGATTCTAAGGTGTATTTCATCCAGCGCCTGATCTGCCGTATTGATTTTGACAAAGACACTGTCTGAAAATCTTTTTCATTATATATAAAACAAATACAGCCTTTGCAATAGGTGAAACTTCTTATATTTTTCAAAACAACGCATAAAAACCGTCCGGATTTTAAGTGTTCTGGCTGCCTGGCATTTACATCATTTAAAAACAGGTTATCTTAAGCATATGATTTTAATAAAAAATCGGTTTGATGCTTAAACCGGGGAGAATATATGCTGGATAAAAGGATCATCGAATCTATTGAGTTTGACAATCAGTTTGTTAAAAATCTGCCGGGTGACCCGGAAAAGAACAATTTCCGGCGTCAGGTGGAAGGTGCCTGCTATTCACGGGTGCATCCTGTAAAAACAGCTGGACCAAAGCGCATTATCCATTCAAAAGAGATGGCGCAGGATCTGGGGTTTTCTGAAGAATTCTGTGAATCTGACACCTTTGTACGGGTCTTTTCCGGAAACGCGCTGATGCCTGGAATGGATCCTTTTGCCATGTGCTATGGCGGCCACCAGTTCGGCAACTGGGCAGGCCAGCTTGGGGATGGCCGGGCCATTAACCTGGGAGAAATCATTACTCCTGCATCCGGACGTCAAATGCTGCAGCTTAAAGGATCAGGCCCCACGCCGTATTCAAGGAATGCAGACGGACTTGCCGTGCTGCGGTCTTCCATCCGGGAATTTTTATGCAGCGAGGCCATGTTTCATTTGGGGATTCCCACCACCCGGGCCTTAAGCCTTGTGCTGACCGGCGAACAGGTGGAACGGGACATGTTTTATGATGGGCATCCGAAACTTGAACCCGGTGCCATTGTCTGCCGGGTGGCCCCGTCTTTTATCCGGTTCGGCAATTTTGAAATATTTTCATCCAGAGGTGATCTGAAGGTATTAAAGCAGCTGGCAGACTACACCATCAAAACGGATTTTCCGCATCTGGGAGAGCCCTGCCCCCGGGTATATGTCAAATGGTTTGAGGAAATCTGCAAAAAAACCTGTGAAATGATCATTCACTGGATGCGGACCGGCTTTGTTCACGGTGTCATGAATACGGACAATATGTCTGTTCTGGGACTGACCATTGATTACGGCCCCTACGGATGGCTGGAAAATTTTGACCCCGGATGGACACCCAATACAACGGATGCGAGCATGCGGCGCTACACATTCGGCAACCAGCCCCAGATCGCCCTGTGGAATCTTGCCCAGCTGGGCAATGCCATTTATCCGTTGATCCAGGATGCATCACCACTGCAGGACACCATCAATGAATATCACAGGCTGTATCAAATCGGCTTTAATGATATGATGGCCGCAAAACTGGGATTATCCGCCTTTAACCCCTTAACAGATGACTCCCTGATTCAGGATCTGATGACACTGCTTGCCATGATTGAAACTGACATGACGATTTTTTACCGCAGTCTGGCCCATCTGGACATTGACCATCTGCCAGAAGATTTTTCAAAATCCGATACAGATATTCAGACATTTGCACGTCCCTTAATGGATGCGTATTATCGGCCTCAACAAATTGATACACCCTATCGTGAGCATTTGAAAAGCTGGCTTGAACAGTATGCCCGGCGCATTCACAGTGATCCGCTGTCTGTTGAATCGCGACGAAAAAAAATGAACCATACCAATCCAAAATATGTGCTGAGAAATTATCTGACCCAGCTTGCCATTGAAAAAGCTGAACAGGGTGATTTTTCCATGATCCACGAACTGCTGGAAGTCATGCGGCATCCCTATGATGAGCAGCCGGGAAAAGAAACCTTTGCCAGAAAACGCCCTGACTGGGCGCGAGTCAAGCCTGGATGTTCCATGCTGTCCTGCAGCTCATAGCCCGCATCCTCTTTTTTTTCAGCAGACGAAATGATCGTCACTGCACTGATCCATATAAATCTGGCCAGTGGCCATATAATAAACATCCTCGGCAATATTGGTGATGTGATCACCGATGCGCTCGCAGCACCTGCCCATGAAGATAAACTGGGTGCCGTCATCAATCTGGTCGGTGTTGTCCTGCATCTGCTTTCTGACCATGGCCATCATCCGGGCAAACTTCCTGTCAATGAGATTGTCCGTCTGCCAGACCTTGACGGCCTTTTCAACATCCATGTCCCAAAAAGCGTCCATGACATCATGAATCATGGTTCTGGATATGTCAGCCATGTCAACGATCAGGTCAATGGGCTCCTGGACGGGAGGCAGGGACAGCGCCAGGATTCTTTTTGCCATATTGGCGGCATAATCCCCGATACGTTCAAGTTCAGAGGCTATTTTCATCACAGACAGCAGGTAACGAAGGTCTCCGGCCATGGGATGACGCCGGGTCAGAAGACTGACGGATTTTTCTTCAATTCCCCGCTGCAGCTGATTGATAGCCTTGTCCTGTTTGACCACGCTTTGGGCCAGGGCCGTGTCCATGCTGCCCAGTGCACTAACTGCCTTGGCAATCTGTTCTTCACAGGCCTTGCCCATGGCAGTCACTTTTTTGTTCAAATCGTCAATTTCAGCATCAAATGCTTTTACGATATGTTTTTGCATATATCCTTTTTGTGTTTAACCGAACCGCCCGGTAATATAATCGTGTGTCAGTTGATGCAGCGGGTTCAAAAAAATCTGTTCTGTGGGACCCACCTCAATCAGATCGCCCAGATGAAAAAAAGCTGTTCTCTGGGAAACCCGGGAGGCCTGCTGCATGGAATGGGTAACAATGGCAATGGAATACTCCTGCCTCAGTTCATCGATCAAATCCTCGATAATGGCAGTGGCAATGGGGTCCAGCGCAGAACAGGGTTCATCCATGAGGATGACCTCCGGATCAACCGCAATAGTCCGTGCAATACACAGGCGCTGCTGCTGGCCACCGGACAGGCTGGTTCCCGGCTGATCCAGGCGATCCTTGACCTCGTTCCAGAGCCCTGCCCTTTTAAGGGAACTTTCCACCAGGTCATCTGTTTCACTTTTATTCTGGACAAGTCCGTGGATCTTGGGACCATAGGCGATATTATCATAAATGGATTTGGGAAAGGGATTGGGTTTTTGAAACACCATCCCGACCTGGGCCCGTAACGGCACAACATCTATGGACTTGTCATAGATATTGATTTCATCCAGGGTAATCCTGCCCTTTACCACACAGCCGTCTATGGTATCATTCATCCGGTTCAGGCATCTTATAAAGGTGGACTTGCCGCATCCGGAAGGCCCGATCATGGCAATCACTTCATTCTGCCCGATATCCAGCGACACCTTGCGGATGGCTTCTTTTTCACCGTAATCATAAAACACACTGACATCCCGGCACTGCATTTTGGGATTGGGGACATTTATTTCCCCGACAGTTGCCCTGTTTTCCCGATCAACCAGATGGGGCTTTCTGTGCTTTCCCGCAACCGCAGGATTGCCAGAAGCCGCATCTACAGATGTCCTGCTGACTGAGGCGTTTTTTTCGGTTTGCATATATAGTGTTCCACTTTAATACCCTGCCGGATGGAATCGCTTCCATCCGGCAGGCGGATTTTAATTATAAGTCTGACAATTTCAGCGGCACAAGATTTTTCACAGCATCTTTGTATTTTTTTCTTTCAGCAGCTGGCATGGGGATCAGCCCCTTGTCAGTCAAATACCCTTCATCACCCCAGGCCTGTTCGCTGGTGAATTCAGCAAGAAACTCCCGGATTCCCGGGATCTGATCCACATGCGCTTTTTTCACATAGAAAAACAAAGGCCGGGAAACCGGATAAGACCCATCTGCAATTGCATCAAACGTCGGCTGTACATCGTCAACAAAAGAGCCCTGGAGCTTGTCAGTGTTCTGATCCAGAAAACTGAAACCAAAAATACCCAGCGCATTGGCATTGGCATCGAGCTTTTGAACAATCAGGTTGTCGTTTTCACCCGCTTCGATGTAAGCACCATCCTCACGGATCGTGTGGCAAATCTCTGTGTATTTTTTGCCATCTGATTTTTCAAGTGCACTGATCATCTCAAATTTCTTGCCGCCGCCTTCCATGGCCATTTCGACAAAGGCATCCCGTGTGCCGGATGTGGGCGGGGGACCCAGTACTTCAATGGCGATATTGGGCAGCGAAGGATTGACATCTTTCCATGTTTTATACGGGTTGGCCACAAAAGTTTCGCTGCCGTCCGGATTGGGAACATTGGCTGCCAGCGCCATGAACACGTCTTTTCGGGTCAGTTTGAATATTGGCGCTTTTTTGGAATTGGCGATCACAATCCCGTCATAACCGATTTTCACTTCAACCACCTCTTTAACACCGTTCTGCATATTTTTTTCAAGCTCAGATTTTTTAATTCTTCTGGAAGAGTTGGTAATATCCGGGTGCTGAACACCCACGCCTGCGCCAAACAGTTTGTGGCCTCCACCTGAACCCGTGGATTCAATCTTGGGGGTTTTATACGAGGTGGATTTTCCGAATTTTTCTGCAACCACTGTTGCAAACGGATAAACTGTGGATGAGCCGACAATGGAGATATAATCTCTGGAAGCGGCGGTAACATTGCCAATGCCTGTGATAAACACCAGGGCCAATACGGTTAATAGAACTTTTTTCATGTTGTCTCCTATTGATTGTTTTGTTTTAACTACCATCTTCTTTCAAACTTTTTTCTTAAAAATACAGCCACCGCATTCATGGTGACCAGAAAAGCCAGCAGCACCATAATGGCGGCTGAGGTTTTTTCCAGAAAGGCTCTTTCCGGGCTGTCCGCCCATAAAAAAATCTGGACCGGCAGCACAGTGGACGGGTCCTGCAGTCCGCCCGGGATATCCACGATAAATGCCACCATTCCGATCATCAGC
The DNA here is from genome assembly GCA_018821535.1 of Pseudomonadota bacterium. Lineage (GTDB taxonomy): Bacteria > Desulfobacterota > Desulfobacteria > Desulfobacterales > Desulfobacteraceae > Desulfobacula. The sequence continues at coordinate 108,811 of JAHJLV010000026.1, forward strand.
AAGGGGGCAGTCTCTCCCAGGGCCTGGGCCATACCGATAATGGTGCCCGTGAGCATGCCGGGCAGTGCCAGGGGCAAAACATGATGGGACACCATCTGTGTTTTTGATGCGCCCACACTTAAAGCTGCTTCCCGGACAGACGGCGGAACTGATTTGAGCGCGGCCCGGCTGGCAATAATAATAGTGGGAAGGGTCATCAGTGTGAGGACAAGCCCGCCAACCAGCGGGGAGGACCGGGGCAGACCAAACAGGTTGAGAAAAACCGCAAGCCCCAGCAGTCCGAACACAATGGACGGCACTGCGGCAAGATTGTTGATATTGACTTCAATCAGGTCGGTAAAGCGGTTTTTCGGGGCAAATTCCTCCAGATAAACCGCAGCAGCCACGCCCACAGGAAAGGACAGCAGCAGGGTGATCAGAAGAGTATAGAATGATCCGCAGGTAGCGCCCCAGATACCGGCAAGCTCAGGTTCCCGTGAATCACCGGACGTAAAAAAAGTAGTATTGAACCGCTTTTTAATCCTGCCGTCGTGTGCAAGGGCATCAATCCATGAAATCTGCAGATCATTCAAGCGCCGGTCAGTTTCTTCAACATCCCGGCGGATATACCCCTTCATGAACATGTCCACATCGTCATCAGCCGGTACCCACAAAGAAATGGTTGTGCCGATCAGATCCGGGGTCTGTTTGATGACATCCATGAGTTGAAATGTGGCTCCTGTGCTGATCATGGCATACAGCTTTTTTTTGTCTCCCCGGGACGTTACCTGGGGAAACATGGTGCGAAGCGCTTTTTTTATCGTGCCCTGATAATCCGCCCTGTTCAGCGATTCTGGATCAAATTCAGCCGGATCAAGATAAATATCCATTTTGACGACGGTCTGGAGAAACGCAGTATGTCCATTGCCGATAATGCTGATAAACAAGGTTGCAAGACAGCTCAGACTGAAAATAATGGCAACCAGCCCAATGCGCTTGAACCGTTTTTCAGCCCGGTACCGCCGTCCCATTCCCTTGCGGACAATATTCATGGTTCTGCTTGTGTCTCGCTTACTCATACTGCTCCCTGTATTTTCGAACCACATATAGGGCAATCACATTGAGAATCAAGGTGACAATAAAAAGCACCAGCCCCAGCGCAAATGCAGCCAAAGTCTTGGAGCTGTCAAACTCCTGATCGCCCACTAAAAGGGTGACAATCTGAACCGTCACCGTGGTCACGGTTTCCAGCGGGTTTAATGTTAAATTTGCAGAAAGTCCGGCTGCCATGACCACAATCATGGTTTCTCCAATCGCCCTGGACGCTGCCAGAAGCACTCCGCCCACAATGCCGGGCAGAGCTGCCGGAAGAATCACATACCGGATGGTTTCCGACTGGGTTGATCCAAGCCCGTATGCCCCGTCCCGAAGCGACTGGGGAACGGCATTAATCACGTCATCTGAAAGGGAAGACACAAAGGGAATGATCATGATCCCCATGACAAGCCCTGCTGCCAGGGCACTTTCAGATGACACGTCAAGCCCCATGAATTCGCCGGTATTCCGGATAACAGGGGCCACAACCAGGGCAGCAAAAAATCCATACACCACGGTGGGTATGCCGGCCAGGATTTCCAGCAAGGGCTTTGCAACGGCTCTGAACCGCTTATTGGCATATTCGGATAAATAGATGGCTGACATCAGACCCACGGGCACAGATACAGACAAGGCAATGACAGATATCAGAAACGTTCCCATAAATACAGGGATAGCGCCAAAAGCACCGGAAGAGCCCACCTGGTCAGAACGGATGGCCATCTGGGGACTCCATTCCAGGCCGAACAGAAACTCAAATACCGGAACGATCTTAAAAAACCGGATGGATTCGTATAATACAGACAGGACAATCCCGATGGTGGTAAAAATAGCAATGGTTGAGCAGACGATCAGCAGATACCGGATCATGCGCTCCACATGGTTTCTGGCCCGAAGCTCAGGGCGGATATAATATTGCGCCGCCATAATGCCGGCAATGGCCATGACCAGCACCAAAACCGCCACAGATGCATGACTGATGGATTGAAGCTGTTGATAGTGATCAGCTGCTGATTGGATGGCCGGCCCCGCTGCCTTGGAAACGATATTTCCGTTCACCAGATTCCGGATATCGTTCATGACCAGATTCAACCGGTCTGCGGACAGGTCCTGGATATGATCCGGCAACTGGGAGATAACCAGATGAGTGATAATGCCGGATTCAAACATAAGCCAGGAAGAAAATACAATCAGGGCAGGGACAGCACACCACAGGGCTGTAAGAGATCCGTAATAGACAGGTCGCGAATGAAGTACCCTGGGGCCGCCCCTGATCTTTGCCACAGCAAAGGAACGTTTTTTCCCCACCTGATACCCCACTGCACAAAGCAGTAATAACAAAATCAGTGTATGCGTTGGTGTCAAATCGACCTCTTTTAAAAATTCAAACCTATGGACTGAACAACAGGCCAAAGATAAGCTATCTTTGTTAGCATTGGTTTAACAACGCATTAGGAAATTGTTAGACCTGCCCATTTTTTTGGGGGGATTTTCGGTTTGATGATTTTAAAGAAAAAGAGAGGTATTCAGATCATCCGTCTTCTCCGGCAAGACGGACTTCAAGACCGTGAGCCTTGATGTTTTTGGAATGAAACCGGTTGATCAGGCGGGTCCTGACATCATGGCCAAACTCCCATGCGTTTTCAGGTGAATCCACCCATCCTGCAATCCAGCATTTATATCCTTTGGGGTTCATTTCCATGATCCAGAACCGGGGGGCTTCATAATCGCTGAAATACCGGCTGCCGGATGCAGCTTCCATGGCCAGCGCCTTAATGCCTTCAGGTTCATGATCATAGGAAACAAAAAATTCAATATGGACCCATTGGTATGGATCATTGATGGTGCAGTTGATGATCTCTTTTACCAGCATCTGGCTGTTGGGGATGATATATCTTCGCCAGTTCCAGATTTTGAGAACAGTGTGGGTAATGGTGATATCTTCAATGGTTCCGTAATTGCCGTCAATGATGACAGTATCACCGGTCCGGACAGGGTGGGAAAAAGAGATCACCATCCCGGATATCAGGTTTTCAATAAACGGCCTGGATGCAATACCGAGAATGATGCCCGAAGCCCCCACCATGATCGACACCAAAGTGGCGGGAATCACCTGCAGAAAAGGAAAAATCAAGGCAATCACCCAGATGGCAATGGTAAAAAAAAGAGAGATTTTACGGATAATGGTAAATCGGGTGGCCACGCTCTCTGCGGCCAGTTTTTTTGCGGTCTGGAACGGATTTTCCAGAGGTGTCTCGGTCTTGACCGGTTCAAACGAACTGATGTTTTTCAGCCTGCGGCTTCGATGGGTCTCTGCAGTGGTTATTTTTTTTCTGACCCACCAGATGGTTACCACGCCAGAGACACCCACCAGACAAAAATAAATCAACAAATATCTGTCAAATATAAAATTTTCCATAATTTTTTTAATAAAAATGTCTGCGGCGGCGACAAGGCTCTTCTATTCAAGACCAAACCAGCGGGTTATTTTTTCAATGGGTTCCCTGGCACTTTCTATCCTGTTTGCAGGGAAATCCCAATCCGGGTATCCAATTGAGACAGCAATGAATATCTTTTTTTCATCTGGAATATCAATATGCTTTCGTACAATTTGGGGGTACATCACGCCCTGGGAGTGGATGCAGGTTCCCAGCTCATGTTCCAACGCTGCCAGACAGAGCGTCTGTATAAAACAGCCCAGATCGCTGAAGGTATTTGCAGAATTATCCAGGACCTTGTCAAACGCCATGATGATGGCGGCCGGGGCGTCAAAAAAACGAAACCCTCTCTGCATCCAGTCAAATCTCTTTGCGTTGTCTTCCCTGCCGATCCCCATGAGTTTAAAAAGCTCAATTGCCAGGTCCACCTGCCGTTTTTTATAGATGCCGTCCAAATTCTCCATGGACTGGGATTCGGGGGATGGCATTGTTCCGGCCGTCAACAGCTCGATATTCTCTTTTTTGATTTCTTCCAGCGGCCTGCCGGAAACGATATAAACCTCCCATGGCTGTGTATTCAATGCAGACGGGGATTGAGCCGCAACTTCCAGTACTTTTTTTATGACATCTTTGGGGACAGGTTTATTTTTAAATTTGCGGATACTTTTTCTTTGGCGTGCTGCCTCTTTTAGTTCCATTTTACAATTCCTTTTTTTGTGTGATGCGGTAAAAATACAAAAATACACTATTTTTTTCGTTTGGTCACCCCCTGATCACTCTGGGGGTAATCATCTGGTGCTGGGGGCAGATGGATTTGGGATTCTGGTAGGCAGCCCCTGCAAAGGCTTTCAAATAATTGCGCAGGGCTGTCAGTTTCACCACTTCATCCACCATGCCGTGTTTGGCGCAATAGGCCGGACGAGAGTTCTCATGGTATTCTTTTGCCAGTTGATTCATTTTTTCAATAATGGGCTCAAGGGGACGTCCGGCATCTTTTTCCTTGACCAGCCGTCTTGAAAAACTTGCTGCTGCTGCTGTTTCACCGTGCATAACATAAATTTCCGTGGTGCCCACGCCAAGCGTGAACGCATTATGACGATTGGCTGTGGGCCCGCCCATCAGATAATGGGCCGCTGCGGTTCCTTTTCTCAAGGTGACCAGCATCATGGGAATATCTGTCTGCTGAATGGAATATACAAGCGTTGACCCAAGGCCCAGAAGTTCTGCTTTTTCGGCAATATCTCCCACATCCACGCCTGTGGTATCCTGAAACCACACCAGCGGAATCCTATCCCGGCCGCAGAAGGTCACAAATTCGCTCATCTTTATCAGGCCCTGCCGGTAAAGCTTGCCGCCCATGCTGCCGCCGTAATCCGCATACTCCGGATAATCCTCTCCCAGCCATCCCTGATTATTGCCGATCACTCCCACAAGAAATCCGTCTATTTTCACCAGCGCTGTATATACTTCAGGGCCGTAATCCGGTTTGAACTCCATATGTTCGCTGTTGTCCACAAGGCGGGCCATGATCTGCTTAAAATCATACACCCGTTTCTGGTTAAACGGCAGAAGATGATAGATATCTTCCATGGGAAATTCCGGAAGTTTAGGCTCAGCCACTCTGAAAAATCTGGGATGATATCCTGGCATATCTTTCATGTATTCTTTTATCCCGTCCAGAACCCCTTCTTCCTTTTCATAGACATATCTGAAAAACCCGGTCTCATCATGATGGATTTCCACAGAGCCGGGTGGTTTTACCGTAAAATTTCTGGCAGAAGCAATCAGTTGTTCTGCGCCTTCCAGATCAAAAAAACCTTTGGGACTCATGCCACTTAAAATACCACCGCCGCCCACAGCCATATTGCAGTCCTTGTGTGCAAACAAAATACAGGGGCTGCCAGCCTGATATCCACCGCCGGCCGGATTGGTTCCGTAAATACCCGCCAGAATGGGGATGCCTGCCTGGGCAAGTTCCGCATGCCGGTAAAACGCAGCACCGCTGCCCCGGCGATTGGCATAAAATTTTTCCTGGTGGGTCAGCTTGACCCCGCTGCAGTTCACCAGCCATACCAGCGGAATATTCAAGCGCTTTGACAGATTGGTCACCCGCAGAATATTTTCCGGCTGTCCCGGAAGCCAGGCACCGGCCATGACCTTGTTATCAAAGCCTGCTACCACACACCATTTGCCCGAGATCTGTGCAAGACCGTCAATTACATTTGACGTGCCTTCTTCATTGTCTTCAGGATTAAAAAGCGTATGCAAAGGATTCCAGGTGCCTTCATCCACCAGATATTCCAGCCGCTGCCAGACCGTCATGGCACCCCTTGCATTGATTTTTTCAGTTGAAATACCGGCATTTTTGACTTTAAGCGCTTCTTCATCAATCCCGGCTTCCACAGCCTTGATCTGTTTTACATTATCCCCTGCACTGAAGATCTGTCCTTTTTTAAGCGCTGTCCCGAAAGGTGCCATTTTTTCAAAATAGTGTCTCATTTTAGACTCCCGGTAAAAATTAAATATTATATTTTAATGGACAAAAGCCTGCTTGACATTAAACAGGGCTTTAAAGTATAGACCAAACGTATCGTACATAAATCTGCAACCTGATTCGTATTTTGCATAATTGCATAATAAGGAGTGAACCATGCCAGCCAAGATTTTAAGCCCCATGCCCGGTAAAATTATCGAAATCCTTGTAAAAGAAGGCGATACTGTTCTTGACGGACAGGAATTGGTGGTACTTGAAGCCATGAAAATGGAAAACCCCATCTGCGCCTCCTGTGACGGTACCATCAAGGAACTTGCCATTGCCCTGAATGACCAGGTTTCCACCAAACAGCTGCTTGCAGTGATTGAATAATCTATCGGAAATTGTTGAGCCATATCTTTACACGGTTTCCGGATAATAATCTGTTGTTTTCAAGGCCTGAACCAGTTGTGAAGGTGTGGTAATCCGATGGGGGAACACGGTATAGGCCTTGCCGATGCTTTCAGGGCCATGGGCATCTGACCCGCCGGTCTTTCTCCATCCCATGAGATCTGCGGCTTTTTCAGCAGTTTTGTTTTCAATCATTGAGGCACTGCCGTTCGCAGCTTCAACTGCGACAACATTTTCAAATGATAAAAGCCGGTCCCCCAGCATTTTTCCGAACATGTCCGGCTGATACGGATGGGCCGGTATACCGATGCCGCCTTTATCCGCCACCCAGTCGATCACGTGCTGCATGGGCATCTGGGGCGGCATATCCGCCCGGCCCATATTAATTCCAAACACCAGAAGATGACCTTCCTGTGCCTTGTACTCCATTCCCCGGATAATGGGAAAACCACTTTTTTGGCTGATCAGATCAAACGGAGCGCTGATCTCAAATGAATGGTGTTCTGTAATACAGACCGCATCCATGCCCGCCTTTTGAGCAAAGAACACCAGCTCATCGGGCGCAATAATGGAGTCATGCCCCAGAATCGAGTGAATATGCATATCGATTTTAAACATTTATTTTTTATCCTGATACCTTTTTTTATCCTGGCCTTTTTTACCTTGACAGAAATAACAAATTTTTGTTTATGATACAAGCATATGATAAAACATCGTTCTGTTATGCGGAACAAATCATGACCATACCACCCATAATGATGATAGCCATAAAATACATCAGGGATAAAACATGACCCGTGAAACCCCGAAACTGAACTCCGTTGAAAAAACACTGGAAATCATGCTCAAATTCAAGGACGCCAAGCCCTCCTGGGGGATCAGAGAGCTAGCATCCCAGCTGAATTTCAGTCCGGCAACGGTCCAGAGAATTCTTCAAACCCTTAAATCCTATGAATTTGTCCGGCAGGACCCGGATACCCGCCAATATTTTATCGGCACTGTTTTTTACCGGTTCCTTGAAAATCTGAACAATTCAAACCATCTTGTGCGGACAGGGCGCAGATTCATGGAGACTCTGCTTGCCAGAACAAAAGAAACCGTTCACCTGAATATCATAGCGTCCAATCTTCGTATCTGCATAAACAATATGGAATCTGCCAATGAATTAAAAGCCAGCATGCCTGTGGGTCACCAGTCCCCCCTGTATGCCGGGGCTTCTGCAAAATGCCTGCTGGCCTTTTCCACGCAACAGTTTCAGGATACGTATTTTAAAACCGAAAAAATATCCCCCATCACGTCAAATACCATTGTACAAAAAAACAAACTGTTTGAGGAACTGGACCGGATAAAAAAAACAGGATATGCCATAAGTCTTGGCGAAAGAACACCGGGCCTTGGATCCATCAGTGCACCTGTTTTTGATTATAAAAACCAGGTTATTGCGAGTTTAAGCCTTGCCATACCGGAAATCAGATTTCAGGACAAAGACCATCGGTCCTGTTGCATTGAAATACTGACTGCCACTGCCAAATCCTTTTCAAAGGAAATGGGACAAAACACAAACATCCCCTAAACCTGTCAGGAGAAAATAATGAATTTTAAACTATCACCCGAACTTTTGATGCTGCAAAAAGAAATCAGAAACTTTGCAACCAAGGAAATCAAACCCCATGCAGATGAATGGGATGAAAAACATTATCTTCCCATTGATGAAGTCATGAGACCTTTAGGCAGACTGGGGTTTTTCGGCGCTGTGATCCCGGAGGAATACGGCGGTGACGACATGGGATTTCTGGCTGCCATGATCATCACCGAAGAAATTGCAAAAGCCTCTTCTTCTCTACGGGTCCAGGTAAATATGCAGATGCTGGGATGCAGCTATACCATTCTTCGATACGGGAGCCTTCAAGCCAAAGAAAAATATATCAAAAAACTGTGCACAGCTGACTATATCGGCGGGTTCGGCATAACAGAACCGGATGCGGGTTCTGATGTCATGGCCATTGCCACGACGGCAGAAGACAAAGGCGACCACTGGCTGCTAAACGGTTCAAAAACCTGGATATCCAATGCCAGTGTGGCAGATGTGCTCATCTGCTATGCATACACGGATAAATCCGCCGGGTCCAAAGGGCTTTCCGCTTTTATCATTGAACCTAAAAATTTTAAAGGCATTAAAACATCCGGACTGGATAAGCTGGGCTCCCATTCATCCCCTACAGGAGAGGTTTTTTTAGACAATGTAAAGGTGCCAAAGGAAAATATTCTGGGCAGCCCCGGAGACGGTGCAAAAATTGTCTTCTCCTCTTTAAGCCAGACCCGGTTATCCGCTGCAGCCGGTGGGGTCGGTCTTGCCCAGGCCTGCCTGGACGAAGCCTGCAAATACTGTAATGAAAGAATGCAGTTCGGTAAAAAAATCGGGCATTTCCAGATGAATCAGGATATGATCGCCCAGATGGCAGTCCTGGTGGAATCGGCCCGTCTGCTCACCTACAAGGCGGCATGGGAAAAAGATCAGGGCAATTTAAATAACGGACTGGATGTGGCCATGGCAAAATATGCCGCCGGAGAAGCAGCCACACTGTGCTCCAATTTTGCCATGAGAATTCTGGGTGCCTACGGGTATTCCACAGAATATCCCGTGGCAAGATATTATCGGGATGCACCCACCTACTCCATGGTGGAAGGCTCCGCCAATATCTGCAAAATGATCATTGCCCTGGACCAGCTGGGATTTAAAAAAGCCAACAGATAAGCATACTGGAAAAGATACCATGGAAGATAAAAACCCAAAGGAAAAAAACGCAAGAGATACGGCATCCATATCCGGATTTGACTATCTGACCGGCATCAAGGATGGAACCATCAAACCGCCTCCGGCAGCCCAGCTTGTGGGATACAGGATATCGCGCATTGAAAAAGGCTGTGCAGTTTTTGAACTTGACCCCCGGGAATGTCATTACAACCCGTTTGGAACTGTTCACGGCGGCATCACCACGACCCTTCTGGACTCGGCCATGACCTCCTGTGTCCTGACCACTCTTCCCAAAGGAACCACCTGTTCAACTGTTGAATTAAAAACAAATTTCATCCGTCCCATCAATGCCCGGACCGGAACCCTTGAATGTGAGGCCACTCCCATTCATATCGGTAAAAAACTGGCCATTGCACAGGCCACTGTAAAAGACAAGAACGGCACCCTGTATGCCCACGGCACAAGCACGCTTTTAATTATTAAAACAGGCGGTGAAAAATGACCCTGAAGATAACCACATTAATCGAAGACACCAAAAAAGACGACAGCCTGATAAATGAATTCGGGCTGTCCATGCACATTGAATCAAAGGGGGTGAACATCCTTCTGGATACCGGCACCACCGGACAGTTTCTAAAAAACACCTCCAGGCTGGGTATTGATCCCAGGGATATTGACATGGTTGTTTTATCCCACGGGCATTTCGATCATGGCGGCGGGCTCGGGGCAATGCTGGACGCCAATACAGCCTGCAAAACATATATGCACAAGGATGCGCCCGGCGCCTATTATGGCAATATCGGGGCAAAACTGCCCGCTGCTGTCAATTTCTTTGTCCATCCGCTGATCAAACACGCCATGAAGGTTTCCCGATATATCGGACTGGACCCTGCGGTGCTTAAAAAACATCACAACAGAATCCAGTATATTTCCAGCACACAGGAAATTGCTGAAAATATTTTTCTGATCACTGATATTTCCCGGAATTATCCCGTCCCGGCCGGAAATAAATTTTTGCTTTCCCTGGAAAACGGCACACTTAAAGAAGATGATTTCCGGCATGAGATCATTCTTGTGATCAAAGAAGAAGACGGGATGATTATCTTTACCGGATGCTGCCATAACGGCATTTTAAACATGATTGAAACCGTGCGCAGACAGTTCAAGGATCAGCCGATAAAGGCTGTCATCGGGGGATTTCATTTAAAGCTTCAGCCCATGAAAGATGATATGGCAGGCACAAAAAATGAGGTGAAAAATATTGCAACCGAGCTGATCCGTCAGAGGGTTGAAAAAGTCTTTACCGGTCACTGTACAGGGAATAAAGCCTATGCGGTTTTAGGCTCTGTTCTGCAGGAAAGGCTTGAACCGATTTACACCGGCAGCTCCATCCGGATATAAACCCGTATCCAGATATAGGTCATTGGCTGCAGGCCGATTAAAATTTCACACATTGACGGGTGTATGCGTATATTTAACTGTGATTTTATTTATGGATAATTTAAGGATCGGCACAGAATCGTATTCCAGACACCATCCGGACAATGTCGTTCCATGACATGAACATTTTTTGAGGCCAGAGAATCCAGTACTTTTCTGGCCTCTGTTTTTAAAAGCCCGGACAGGATAAACCATTTTTTATCCGCAAGATGCGGGCTTTCAATCATATGCCGCATGACATCATAATGAATATTGGCCACCAGAAGGTCACAGGGAATGGACATCATCTGCTCCCCTTTTGCCTGAAACGCCAGTATCCTGTCTTCAAACCCGTTCAGACGGATATTGTTCAAGGTGGTCTTTACTGCCAGATAATTAAAATCACAGGCCAACACCTTCTGGCACCCCATGGCTGCAGCTCCCAAAGATAAAAGGCCGGTTCCGGTGCCAATATCCACAACCGATTCAATGACATGCTTTGTGCACAATCGATGGATCAGATATAAACAGTCTTCTGTGGTCTGATGGCGGCCCGTGCCAAAAACAACCCCCGGGTCCAATACAACCGGTTTCATGTTTTCATCGGGTTCAGGTGGATTCCAGGGCGGATAGATGCACAGATCGTTCACATAATACGGTTCGATCCTGTCTCCGTGCCATTGTTCTCCTGTCATCTGATACTGATCCACCAGACAGACCCCTTTATTTTTCTTAAGAACCTGATCAATTATGTCATCTGATGCCTTTGAAAAAAACAGGAATGACACATTATCATCCACCCATGTGCCCAAATAACTGTCTGTTGTCTGAACTGCCCGGTCAATGTCCGGGATACCGTCAAAATAATAAATATATAACTGCTCATATGGATTTTTTTTCAGCATAAACATAAGGTTTACGGCAGGCGCAGGTCAGGCCGAATCTGTTGAATAATAAATTTGAATTTGACAATTTCACAATAATCAAAAATAATCGTTTTCATCCAAAAACACAAGAAAGAGTTGCTCCCTATGAAATTTGCAAAACTGATTGCCCGATTTGATGCACCGGATATCACCATTGCCGAAGAATTAATTTGTGATATCTTTTTTTCCTTTCATCTCAAGGGCGTTGTCTGTGATGTCCCCCTTGAAGAACCGGATGAAGGGTTTGGAACCCATACCCTGCCAATACCGGATACATTTTCCATCACAGGTTTCATTCCATTGCTGGACACCACAGATATCATTTTAAAAAAAATAAAAGAAAAGCTGTCTGACTTGTCAGCGTTAAATATTCAGGTGGATACAACGGTTCAGATTGTGGATGAAAAAGACTGGGCCGATGCCTGGAAACAGTTTTTCGAAGTCACCAGAGTAACGGATCAGATCATCATCAAACCGAATTGGAAAGCATACACCCCGAAAAAAGGCGAACTTGTGATCCACCTTGATCCGGGCATGGCCTTTGGCACCGGAACCCATCCAACCACCTTCATGTGTCTTCAGATGATTGAAACCCATCTTCGGTGCGGCGCATCATTTCTGGATATCGGCACCGGGTCCGGAATTCTGATGATTGCTGCTGCCAAACTGGGCGCTGCAAGCCTTCTGGGAATCGATACAGATCCGGTGGCCATACAGGTGACGCATGAAAACCTGGCCAAAAACAATTTATCACAGGATCTGTATACGCTTGCATGCACCACAGCAGATAAAGCAGACAAAGGCCCGTTTACCATCATTGCCGCAAATATCATTTCCCAGGTGATTGTGGATATCCTTGTCCATATATCCGAGAGAATGGATTCTGATTCTGTTGCCATTCTTTCAGGCATTATCAAAGAACGGCAGGACGATGTTTTAAAAGCCATTTCCCAAAATCATCTCATTGTTATACAACAGGAGTATACAGATGAATGGGTTGCCCTTGCTGTAAAAAAAGAAAGGAAAAAAATCATTTGACGTTATCTGCCGACACTATAGTCACGCCTGTCAGTTTCAGTATTTCAAAAGATCCTGAAGCCTGTACGGTTCATCTTCTCGGCAGGCTGGATGCCAATGGCGCAGCGCACCTGTGGCAGACGCTGCCCACACAGATATCAAAACAAAGAACTGCTGACACACTGATTCTGGATCTTGAGCACCTGGACTATCTGGATACCGCAGGCACTGTTTTTTTGTTTCACCTTAAGACGGCCGGTGAATCCTCGGGATTTAAACAGGTTCTGATGGATCATTTAAAGCCTGAATATACGGCCATGATTGAACTGGCAAAAACTGCCAGACAGACAGATCGCAAAACCCTTCAGCCGTCTGACCTGTCTTTTGTGGAAACCCGTGGTGAAAAATTGTCAGTGTTCATGGCGGAAACAAAAGAATTTATCACCTATATCGGAGAAATCACCTGGGCATTGATGACCAGCGTCAGGCATCCTGGCAGTATCCGGTGGGCCGACACCTTTCTTGTGGCTGAGCGGGCCGGTGTCAATGCACTGGGCATTGTCGCCCTGATCAGTTTTATCGTCGGCCTTGTCATGGCGTTTCAGGCTGCCATTCCCATGCAGATGTTCGGTGCTGAACTGTATGTGGCCAACCTGATCGGCATTGCCATGGTCAGAGAACTGGGGCCATTGATGACCGCCATTGTTCTGGCCGGAAGATCTGCCTCGGCCTTTGCTGCGGAAATCGGCACCATGCGCATTAACGAGGAAATTGATGCATTAACCGTTATGGGACTGGACCCTGTAAGGTTTTTAATTGTTCCCCGGATTATCGCATCCACCATCATCACGCCCCTTTTAACCATATTTTCAAATCTGGTGGGAATCCTGGGCGGTGCACTGGTCATTACCTCCATGGGATATCCGATTATTTCATATTATAATCAGATTGTCTCTTTTGTGGAATGGAATGATTTTATGGGCGGGCTTTTAAAAAGCTTTGTGTTCGGTATTCTGATTGCCGCAACCGGATGCATCAGAGGCTATCAAACCCAAAGCGGCCCTTCGGCCGTGGGAATTTCCACCACCCGGGCAGTGGTGACCAGTATTGTCCTGATTGCCGTATTTGACGGTATTTTTTCAATTATGTATTATTTTCTGGGCATATGAAACAACATCAAATTGCCATAAAAATAGAAGACCTTGTTGCCGGATACGGCAAAACCGTGATTCTTGAAAATCTTAATTTTGAAGTGTTCAAAGGTGAAATCTTTGTGATTATTGGTGGATCAGGGTGCGGAAAAAGCACTTTGTTAAAACACATGATCGGCCTTTTACCACCTGTTTCAGGCAAGGTCATCATCCTGGGTAAAGATCTGGCATCGGCCACTTCTACAGCGAAAAACAGTATACTGCAAAATATCGGTGTGGCATTTCAAAGCGGCGCCCTGTTCGGTTCCATGACAGTCATGGAAAATATCAAGCTCCCCTTAATGGAATTTACCCGGCTGCCCGACTCTGCCATTGAAAATATTGTACAGATGAAACTGCAACTGGTCGGACTTGAAAAAAGCGCATATCTCATGCCCGGTGAGTTATCCGGCGGAATGAAAAAACGCGCAGCCCTTGCCCGGGCCATGGCACTTGATCCTTCCATTATTTTTCTGGATGAACCTTCTGCCGGACTGGATCCTGTCACCTCTGCTGAACTGGACTATCTGATCAAGGATCTGGCATCTTCCCTTGGCATTACCTTTGTCATTGTCACCCACGAGCTTGCCAGTATTGATGCGATATCCGACAGGATTATCATGCTTGAAAAAACAACAAAGGGAATTATTGCCACTGGAACGCCGGATCAACTCAAACAGGATAAGCAAAATCCCCATGTATATAATTTTTTTAACCGGAATCATTCAAACCCGAACACGGACAAAGGTAAAAAATGACACAGAAAGCAAATTTTTATAAACTCGGCCTGTTTGTGATTCTTTCCCTTGGACTTGGAGCCACTTTTTTAATTGTTTTCGGCGCAGGTGAATTTTTCAAAACAGAACTGCTTGCTGAAACCTGTTTTAATGAATCTGTCCAGGGATTAAGTATCGGATCGGAAGTCAAATATAAAGGCATTAAAATCGGCACGGTAAAATCCATTGAAAGTGCGGCCAGGACGTACCAGACAAAATCAGACTATGTTCTGGTCATCCTTTCCCTTGACAGTGAAATATCTTTAGGCCAAACCGGTGAAACTGCGAAAATAAGGGTTGAAAAAGCCATCAGCGACGGGCTTGCTGCCCGTCTTTCCTTTAAGGGACTCACCGGAGCGGCGTATCTTGAAACCGATTATGGCTCCCAGAAACCTGAAGACACGCTGAAAATTTCCTGGTCACCCAGGTATATTTATATTCCTTCCCAGAAAAGCAATATGAAACAGTTCGGAGATGCGGCAAATCAGATTCTGGATAATTTTGCCGCCATCAACCTCAAAGGGATGACCCTGGATATTGAAAGCCTGTTAAAAACACTGAATACCAAAGCAAGTGATTTTGATGTTGCAAAAATTTCAAATTTAATCGCTTCTTTGGTCCAGGAGTTAAAAGAAACCAACCAGAAAGTAAATACTGCCATGGAATCTGCCAAAGTACAGGGGCTTATTGATGATGCAAGAGCGTCTTTTTCCCAGTTGCGTGGTGTCATTGAAACATCCAAAGATCCATTCAATCAGGCAATTTCAGATTTTCAAAAAGCCGCTGAAAGTACCCAAAACATGACATCAGGACTTGAAACCCAGTTGGGTCCAAGACTTGAAAACCTGTCAGCCAATCTGGACCAGTTGATGAAAAATCTTTCACAGACATCCGGATTGCTGGAAAACATGGTCTGGCTCAATTCTGATAAGATAGAACGCATCGTTGAAAATCTTGAAACCACCTCAGAAAATTTAAAGCAGATGAGCAAGGATCTCAAACGCTACCCCGGAAGGCTGCTGTTTGAAAAACCGCCTGAGAAAACACCGATGGGGGGAAAAACCGATGACCGCTAAAAAATCCATGGTTACCATTTTTCCGGTGTTCTGTTTTTTTCTTCTTTTTGCCTGCTCAGGTCTTCAAACGCCCTCCATCACCAAAAATTATTTTGATCTGAATATGCATACTCAGGGCCCCAAAAACCATGGTCTGATCAGACAGGGCCAGATTCTGCTGATAAAGGAGCTGTCAATTGCCTCTGAATTTGATTCCCACTCATTTGTTTACCGTATGGATGAATTTAAATACACCACAGATTTCTACAATGAATTTGTGGCCTATCCTGCAGGACTGATCACGGAAAAAATTTCAGAAAAACTGTATCATTCAGAATATTTCTCCCCTTTTCTTGCCCGCAGACAGCAGGATATATCCTTTCGATTATTCGGGAAAATTACTGCGCTGTATGGAGATATGCAGAACAGAAAATCACCGGAAGCGGTCATGGGCATCCGGCTCATTCTGGAAAAAAAGACCGGTGATACCTTTACAAAAATATTTGCCAGAACCTATCAGTTCCGGGAAATGCTTTCATCTTTTGAACCTGAACAGCTGGCTGCCGGATGGAGCAAAGGACTTGATACCATCACCTCGGATTTTATAAACGACCTTGCGCAGCAGGGTCTGATAAACAAACCGTCAAATTGACGTATCCAGCTTCACTGAATTTTTTATTCAAAATCCTGCCGGTCTCTTTTGATGCCCAGCTTTCTCATGCGGGATGCAAAGGTGGAACGATTAAGGCCTGAAGCCCTGGCAGCCCAGGTAATATTCCAGTTGGCTTTTTTGAGCAATGCAATGGTATATTCTTTTTCAAGCTGTGGCCAGCTCATGGAACATAAATTGACAATAAAATCACTGGCCCCTTTTTGAGATGCTGCCCCGGGGTCTCCAAAGGGTTCAATACTGGCACCCTGATTTCTGACATGAAGCGGAATATTTAACAGTTCAATATATTCATCTTCTGCTGTCACCATCAGGTAACGGATCAGGTTCTCAAGCTCCCTGATATTACCAGGCCAGGAATAGGATGTCAGTGCGTGCATGGCTTCACTGGAAATCTTTTTTTCAAGGGTTCCGGCCTTAAGCGCTTCCTTTTCAAGAAAATGCATGGCCAGAAGCGGAATATCCTCCCGCCGGTCTCTTAAGGGCGGCAGATGAACCGGCAGAACAGACAAACGGTAAAACAAATCCTGCCGGAAAGAATTTTCTGCGATCATCTGTTTGATATCCTTGTTTGTGGCAGCCACAATCCTGACATCCACAATTCTGGAAGTGGTATCTCCCAGCGGTTTGATTTCATTTTTCTGCAGGACGCGCAAAAGGCTTGCCTGGATACTCATGGGCATATCCCCGATCTCGTCAAGGAACACCGTGCCACCGTCTGCCGCTTCAAACAGCCCCATTTTGTCTTTGGTGGCCCCGGTAAAGGCCCCCTTTTTATATCCGAACAACTCACTTGCCAGCAGGGTTTCAGGAATAGCGCTGCAGTTTTGAACCAGAAACGCATTATTCTTTCTCTGGCTTGCCTTATGTATTCTTTCTGCCACAAGCTCCTTTCCTGTGCCGCTCTCCCCTGTGACCAGCACATGAAACTCTGTTTCTGCATAACTTTTAACCAGATCAAGACATTTTCTAAAACTGGGACTTTGTCCTATAATAATATCTTTTGATTTTGTTTCCCTGAGAGCCGACTTAAGGTTCTGGGTGATCTTTTTTTCAGTGGCGTACAAAATAGCATTGCTCAATGCAATGGAGCAGATATCCACAAGATTCTGAAAATGCTCCAGATATCCTTTATCCAGATTCAAACTGTTTTTTTCCGGGGTTGTGTCTATAATCTGGACAGCGCCGTAAACCTTCTTGTCCCGGAAAAAAAGGGGAAAGCATAAAATCAGACTGCTCTTTATATCGAATTTATCTTCCACTTCTTTATAATGGCGGCGGTCACTCTGGGTTTCAGCAACTGTCATCTCTTTATTTTCAATGACCCAGCCGACAATACTGGGGTGAGCCGTATCTATGGAAACCCCTTTAATCTGATCCGCTTCAGCGCCGGCAGCTTCAATACACTGATAGGTATTGTCTTTTTTAATCCATATGGAACCCCTTTGAACATTCTGGATCTTTAAAAGAGAATTTAAAAATTTCTTCTGCAGGGTATCCGGGTTCAGTTCTTTAAAAAGTTCAAAATTAGACGGGTTCATCAAATTTCCCTTGGCTGTTGGTTAAATAAAACAATTTTAATTAAATAAAAATACTGCATGTTAAATAAAAATACATTACTTGAGTAATTTTGACAAGAAAATATTTTAATAGACCATATAATGAATAAATTCAATTATATCAAATAAAATTTTTTATTCATGGCACAAAAAATGTATTAACTAATATTCACAAGCAGAATGACTTGAAAAGAGGATTAAAAATCATGGGTCAAATAATATATATAGACAGCCTTGATACTGCCCAGTTTGCATGCCCCCAATGCCGTCGGGGGAAAATCATGCAGTTGTCAGAACACAATATTGTCAAAAGGATAACAAAAGTCAGATGCAGATGCAAATGCGGCCATTCCTATATGGTCACACTTGAAAAAGTCGCTGAATCCATACAGAAAACCCAGCTGCTGGGAACTTTTATTTCAAATGACCGGATGGAATGCAGCGGAAAAATGATCATCAAAAAACTCAACAGCAAAGGACTCATGCTCAAAACAAACATCGAACAGAATATCATTCCCGGACTCAAACTGTTTTTAGAATTTGTTCTGGATGATGCAAAGCAGTCCATTGTCAAAAAAGAAGTGGTGGTCAAGGCCAGAAAAGGCAAATACCTGAGTGCTGAATTCACTTCCAGCGAACACTATGACAATCTTGGACCTTATCTGTTTTTTAATAAATTATATATTTAAAATATTCAGGCACAGATTACATCAGAAAATAAGGATCAACATCCACGGCCAAGCGTATGCCTGATTTTGGCGTTGATTTTACATCTGCCATCACGCCTGAAATCAAGCGGTTCAAAAGCGCAGCAGACGGGCTTTTTAACAGAATCTGCCACCGAAAGCGAGAAGAAATCTTTCCAATAGCTGCCTCAATGGGCCCCAGAATCTGGACAGGATAGCTCTGCTTTTCTTCTTCCAGAAGGGTCTTGAGCCTTTGAGCGATTTCCATGGCATACGCTTTCACCCCAGGCAAACGGGTGCCTGAAATTTTAAGCTGAACCATACGCGAAAAAGGCGGATATCCCAGTGCCTTTCTGAATGGAACTTCATTTTGAAAAAACTCCATGAAATCCTGCTTTTTTGCCGCCTCTATAATAAAATGGTCCGGATTGTACGTCTGCATGATCACCCTGCCGGGCGTCTGCCCCCGGCCTGCACGACCGGCCACTTGGGCCAGCAACTGAAAGGTTCTCTCCCCTGCCCTGAAATCCGGCAGACTCAGGGATAAATCCGCACAAACGACCCCCACAAGCGTAATAGACGGAAAATCATGCCCCTTTGCAAGCATCTGGGTACCCACAATAATATCCACATTCCGGTTTCTGATATTCTTTAAAATTTTAACAGTGGCGCCTTTGGCAGACGTGGTGTCCTGATCCATCCGGGCAAGCCTTGCATCCGGAAACATTTCCTTGAGAATAGACTCCACGCGCTCGGTGCCGAACCCCAGCGGTTTTATTTTTAAAGACCTGCACGAAGGACACGCAACCTTGGAAGACCGGGTATCCCCGCAAAGATGACACCGGTATTCATTATGCCCCTTATGAAAGGTCATGGTGATATCACAGTATCTGCACAACAGCGATTCCCCGCAGTCCATGCATACAGGAGAGGTTGCAAACCCCCGCCGGTTTAAAAATATCAGGGCCTGATTTCCGTGATCCAGACACCTGCGGATTTCTCTGGCAAGCACCGGGGTGATCATCCTATCATATCCTCGTGCATCCTTATATTCCTTCAGATCCACCAGTGTAATCTCAGGCAGGGGATGACGGTTGATCCGCCGGGTCAGTTTCAATTCCGCAAACCGTCCTGCAACCACATTCTGATAGGACTGGACCGATGGGGTGGCAGACCCGAGGATCACAGGACAGTCATTGAATTTTGCACGCACCACGGCAAGATCCCTTGCATTGTATCTTAAGCCGGTCTCCTGTTTGTAGGAAGAGTCATGTTCTTCATCCACAACAATCAGCCCGATATTCTCAAAAGGTGCAAAGATGCAGGATCTGGCCCCGATAACAATATCCACCTTGTCCAGGGCAATCTTGCGCCACTGATCCAGAAGCTCTCCTTGGGTCAAAGAAGAATGAATCACTGCCACCCTTTCACCGAAACGTGCACGAAACCGCCTTTCTGTCTGGGAAATCAAAGATATTTCAGGCACCAGCACAATGGCTTTTTTCTTTTTTTTCATGGTAGCCTGCACCAGACGCAGATACACTTCTGTTTTTCCAGATCCGGTGATCCCGCTCAACAGATAGGCCATAAAACCCTTATGGGCATTTGACAGCACCTGATCAACCACAGCTGCCTGCTCTTTTCTGAGCTCCGGGGCCACATCCGGTTCCACAGGCTCTCCCAGGGGATCTCTGAAAACCTGACGATGCTCAATGCAAATATACCCTGCTGTTTCAAGCGGCTTTATCAGATTTGCTGCGGTCGGCACATGTGCTTTCAGCCCGGTCAGAGAAATTCCGGTTCTCTCTTTTACCAGGGACAGAATCTGAAGACGCTTTTTGGACATCCGCATGGAAGCATCCGGGCCCTTGCCCGGCAGAATGAATTTCTCCTCTTTTATTTTTGTCCCGTCTTTTTTTAATACTGCTGATACACAAATCAAATCCTGTTTTTCCATCTTCCGCACCAGGGCGCAGATGTTCGGCAGCGCTTTTAACAACTGCTTCATTGAACAGGGGGCATGACTTGCCACATACTCGATCACCTGATTTTCTCCGGCGCTGAGCTCTCCTTTTTCATGCAGTTTTTGCCCGGTATCCGTTACAAAGACACTGAGCACATCATGCTGATTAAGGCCGGAAGGCAATGCTGCCTTAATCACCTCTCCCAGAGGGTGGAGATAATAATCAGAAATCCACTGAAAAAAATCTATCTGCGAAACCGGAAACAGGGAATATTCATCCAGAACATCCAGAATCTTTTTTATTTTAAATCCTTTGCCGGGACT
This sequence comes from Pseudomonadota bacterium, assembly GCA_018821535.1. Classification (GTDB taxonomy): domain Bacteria; phylum Desulfobacterota; class Desulfobacteria; order Desulfobacterales; family Desulfobacteraceae; genus Desulfobacula. The sequence continues at coordinate 129,547 of JAHJLV010000026.1, forward strand.
GGCAGAACCTATGACATAACCGGTCACCCGTCTTTGACCGAAGGGAACCAGCACCCGCATACCAGGTGTGCATATGGCTTTTAAATGGTCAGGAACACTGTAGGTATAAATATTGATCACCGGCAGCACAACCGCAACAGATATATAAGATGTCTGGGTCATGTGTTCTATTGTTCACAAAACGGTTTTTTTTTCAACACAGAACTTTTCTTTCCTGTCTAAATGACTTGACGGATAAAATACTTTCTAATAATTTCAAAACATTATCATTTTTATATAAACAGACCCCTGGGAAAAAGGAGACACCATGCCCGTATTTGTTGAAGATCACCCCCTGATTAAACATAAATTAGGATTAATGCGTCAAAGAGACATCAGCACAAAGGACTTTCGGGATCTTGCCTCAGAAGTTGCAAGACTTTTAACCTATGAAGCCACCAAAGATCTGAAAACAGAAAAAAGAGTCATTGAAGGCTGGGCAGGCAAGGTTGAAATTGAAGGCATCAAGGGCAAAAAGATTACCATCGTCCCCATTTTAAGGGCAGGGCTTGGCATGATGAACGGGGTATTTGACCTGATTCCCTCTGCAAAGGTCAGCGTTGTCGGATTCTACAGAGATGAACAGACATTAAAACCGGTACAGTATTACGTTAAAACCGCCAATATGATGGAAGAAAGAATCGCTTTGATCCTTGATCCCATGCTGGCAACCGGCGGAACCCTGATTGCCACCATTGATCTGCTCAAGGATGCTGGCTGCAAAACCATAAAAGGACTTTTTCTGGTGGCATCACCTGAAGGCCTTGCAAAAGTGGCGCAAAAACATCCGGATGTGGATATTCATGTTGCCAGCATTGATGAGGGCCTGAATGATATCGGATACATTCTGCCGGGTCTTGGAGATGCCGGAGATAAAATTTTTGGCACCAAATAAATTTTAACATTTGCGTAAAAGGTGAAAAACTGATGTCTGAATCCAATCCATCCTCAACTGAATACCATTTCCAGATAAAAGACTGTTTTTTAGGCGCCCAGATGCTTTTTGTCGCTTTCGGAGCGCTGGTGCTTGTTCCGCTTTTGACCGGGCTTGATCCCAATGTCGCCCTGTTTACCGCAGGCCTTGGAACCCTGATTTTCCAGGCCATCACCAAAGGCCGGGTTCCCATTTTTTTAGCATCTTCATTTGCCTTTATCGCACCCATTATCCATGGCGTCAACACATGGGGCATTCCCGGAATCATGTGCGGTCTTGCGGCTGCCGGCGTTGTTTATATCATTTTAAGCCTGATTGTCAGAATCGGCGGAGTGAATATGGTTCACCGCATTCTTCCTCCGGTTGTCACAGGCCCTGTCATCATGGTCATCGGCCTGATTCTGGCTCCGGTTGCCGTATCCATGACCATGGGAAAAACAGGAGACAGCACTGCAGTTCTCTTTGATCAAACCCAGGCCATGATTGTGGGGTTAAGTGCGCTTGCCGCCACCATTCTGGTTTCTATCCTCGGCAAAGGCATATTAAAGCTGATCCCCATTATCTGCGGTGTCATTGCGGGATATATCGTTGCCTTGTTTTTTGGCATGGTTGATTTTTCAGGTATTTCAAAAGCGGCCTGGTTTTCGGTTCCCGATTTTGTCCTGCCGGAGTGGAATCTTAAAGCGATTTTTTATGTCGTTCCCATTGCCATTGCGCCGGCCATTGAACATTTTGGCGATGTGGTGGCCATCAGCGGCGTAACCGGGAAAGACTATCTTAAAGACCCGGGAATCCAGAACACCATGCTTGGGGACGGCATTGCCACATCTGTTGCCTCTTTTCTCGGCGGACCGCCCAATACCACCTATTCAGAAGTCACCGGCGCTGTTGCCCTGACAAAAGTATTTAATCCGGCCATCATGACATGGGCTGCCATCACAGCCATTCTTCTGGCCTTTGTGGAAAAACTGGGGGCTGTCCTTCAAACCGTTCCAACACCGGTCATGGGAGGCATCATGCTGCTTTTATTCGGCGCAATCATGGTTGTGGGCTTGAATACACTGGTGAAATCAGGACAAGACCTTCTGGAAGCCAGAAATCTGGCCATTGTGGCGCTTATTTTGATCTTCGGCATTGGCGGGATGCGTTTTTCAGCAGGTGAATTCCAGCTTCAAGGCATCGGCCTTGCCGGCATTCTCGGCGTAATTTTAAATTTAATTCTGCCCGGGAAAAAACCTACCGCATCTTCATGACCCTTTTTGTATCGGGGTAATAAGGATCTCAACCCGTCGGTTTTTAGCATGATCAGAAGAGATGGGACGGGTTTCACCATATCCCACTGTCTTTATTCTCCAGGAAGCCACATTCTGCTGCAACAAGGCAACTTCCACTGATTTTGCACGCTCTTCAGACAGCTCCTGATTGTATTTTTCCGGGCCCCGGACATCTGTATGTCCCCCTATTTCTATCATTGTCTGGGGATATTTATTTAATATCTGGGCCACCCTTTCCAGTTCTGCCTGGGCACCGGGCTTAAGTGCGGAAGAATCAGTATCAAAAAAAGCCTCACCCTTGAAGGTTGCCCGCAAAACATCCTGTTCTCTCTGAATGCTTGCCGCCTCAGAGGCTGCCAGCGTATTCTGCAGGTCCTGTTCCTGCCGATCCATATACTGGCCGATCTGATTTCCTGAAAGGCCTCCGATTGCCGCTCCGATACCTGCCCCGATAAGGGTTCCTTTGGTATCCCTGCCGATAGCCTGCCCTAAAATAGCCCCGACAACAGCACCAGTGCCTGCGCCGACAGCGGTTCCCTGCTGCTGATTATTTTGAAAACCGGCACAGGAAAAAAGAGTTGTAATGATCAGTATCCCTGACAGGATAATTATACTATTTTTCATGTTTTCGCCTCCTTGTCCTTTATGTAAATATAGTGGTCCCTGAACAAAACAATTGCGGAAAATCTGTAAACATACCGTCCACCCCCAAAGATGCATAATGATCAAACTCAGCTTTGTTATTCACAGTGAATAGATTAACTTTTTTGCCCAGGTCTTTAAGCTTTTTAATAATACCATCATCCACAGGTTTTGCATTGATATTATACGTTGAATATCTAAAATCGCCAAAATCCAGGGGATCGGTATCATTTTCCCCAATCAGGGCCTGAACCTCAATTTGAGGTTTTTTGTCAATCACCCGCTCAAGCCAGCCATGATTAAAAGAAGAAATCACCACTCTATCAGGAAGGATACCCATCTGCTCAATCACTTCCAGGGTTTTATCCGGAACAAAAAAACCGGTTTCATCTTCCGGGAAATACTTGAGTTCAAGGTTTATTTTCCACTGCTTTTTCATGGTAAATTCAAGTCCCTGCTCAAGGGTGGGAATAACACAATGCCTGTATTCTGAAAAAACAGTCCGGGGAATGGCCTTCAAAGAGATCTGGGAAAATGGATCAGTTTCAACAAAAAAAGAACCTGCATCCAGAGCCAGAAGTGCTTTTAAATCAAAATCCCGGACACGGTATGATGGGTTTGAAGGAAATCTGGATGCCGCATTTGTGCATCTCAACAAAGTTTCATCATGGAAAAGAACCAGGCGGCCGTCTCTGGTCAGACTGACATCTGTCTCCCAAAGATCGGCACCTGTTTTATACGCAAGATCAGCTGCCAACAGCGTATTCTCCGGCGCCAGGCTCCTGGCACCCCTGTGGGCAATTACCTGAGCCATACTCTTGTTTTAACCCTGTCTTCTTTCACTCATGGGAACATAGTCTCTTACCTGATACCCGGTATATATCTGACGGGGGCGCGAAATTTTCATTTCCGGATCAGACACATCCTCTTTCCACTGGGCAATCCAGCCAGGCAGTCTGCCAATGGCAAACATCACGGTAAACATATTGGTGGGGATTCCCATGGCCCGCAGAACAATTCCGGAATAAAAATCCACATTCGGATACAGATTCTTCTCCACAAAATACGGATCTTTTAATGCAACTTCTTCAAGCTTTCTGGCAATATCCAGCAGCGGGTCATCCTTTTGAATTTTTGATAAAACAATGTCCGCCATTTTTTTCATAATTCTTGCTCTGGGATCATAGGTCTTATACACCCTGTGGCCAAACCCCATAAGCCGGAAGTCATCATCTTTGTCTTTTGCCCGTTTGATGCAGTCATCAATCGTCATGCCGTCTTTATGAATTCTCTGAAGCATCTTGACAACTGCCTGGTTCGCTCCGCCGTGCAAAGGTCCCCAGAGCGCAGAAATCCCTGCAGAAAGGGTTGCATATATATTCACCTTACCACTTCCGACAACCCGGACAGCTGTTGTGGAACAGTTCTGTTCATGATCTGCATGCAGAATCCAGAAAACGTTCAGTGCCTTAACCAGATCAGGATCAATCTGATACGGAACCACAATGCTGTCAAACATCATATTCAAAAAATTGGAACAGTAACACAACCCCGGTTTCGGATAGACCACCCGCTCTCCCAGAGAAATCCGGTAGGCCATGGCAGCCATGGTTCTGATTTTGGATATCAGACGCAGATAGGTTTTATTCATCTCCTCTTCAAGATCAATCAGTTCCGGATAAAAACTTCTCATTGCATTCACCATGGCAGACAAAATTCCCATGGGATGGGCCTTTGATGGATAGTTCTGATAAAAGGCCTTCATATTTTCATGCAGCAAAGAAAAATCATTCAAATGAACACTGGTCCGTGTCAACTCGTCTCTGGTGGGAAGTTCACCCGTAATTAATAAAAATGCAGTCTCTACAAATGTAGATTTTTCAGCAAGCTGCTCAATGGGGATACCCCGATATCGTAAAATCCCCTTTTCCCCGTCCATATAGGTGATCGCACTTCTGCAGCTTCCGGTGCTTCCGAATCCGGGATCAAACGTAATATAGCCTGTCTGCTGACGCAGTGTCCTGATATCAATGGCCTTTTCACCTTCTGAACCTTCTATAACAGGAAATATCCATTCCTTGCCATCGATGATAAGCTTTGCTTCTTCCATCAAAAACCCTCCTTTTGCCTTATATGGCATCTATACATCAAATCAAAAAAATCTGAAAGTTGGCAACCCGGTGTATGCTTTTAAACTTATCGTGTTTCCCCCGGGACAGTGTAAGTTTTACAGGAGCCGCCTGAACACTGTCTTTCCTGAGTCTGAACTCCTTTTTGAGCTGAGCCTGAGCTTGCCCCGGAATTCCCCATGGTGAAATTAGTCCTGGAAACAACCCTTTCGAATTCTTTTGACCTGCATTTCGGACACCCGTCAATAGTGTTATCTTTGGAACCCATAACAAGGACCTCAAAAAATTCTTCACATTCTAAACACTTAAATTCATATATCGGCATAATTTATCCTTATATTTTATAATTTATATAAGCCATATAAAATACTCAGATATCCATCTTTGTCAAGATGCTGCCTGAGACAGAAGCTCTCTGGCGTGCTCCAGAGTAGCATCTGTTATCTGTTTTCCACCAATCATCCTGGCAATTTCCTCCACCCGCTGCTGAGCATCTGTTAATGGAACAATAGAAGTGAATGTGCGCCCGTCATGAACCGTTTTTGAAATCCTGAACTGGTGCCCACCATATTTTGCAATCTGGGCCAGATGGGTAATGCAGATCACCTGATGCTTTTGTGACAGTTCTTTAAGCTTGAGCCCCACTTTTTCAGAAGTTGCTCCGCCAATGCCCGCATCCACTTCATCAAAAATCAAGGTTTCAAGGGACTGGTTTTTAGACAGCACTGCTTTTAATGCCAGAACAATTCTTGACAGTTCTCCGCCGGAAGCAATTTTAGCAAGCGGTTTCAATACCTCGCCCGGATTGGGGCTGAGCAGAAAACTGACCCTGTCCTGACCGTCCGGACCAATTTTACACTGATCCGCAGTCAGAATATCTTCGCTGTTCTTTGCCTCCTGAACACTGAAAGAAACTTCAAATTTTGCATTGCTCATTTCAAGGCCGGCAAGCTGTTCCCCTGCCTGTTCCGATAAAACCCGGCCGGCCTTTTTCCTTAAACCCGATAGTATTCCGGCCTTTTCCCGGATCTGTTCTGAAAGCACTTTAATATCGTTTTCAAAACCCTTGATCTGATCCTTGATTTCATCGGTATCAGATATTTTTTTAACCATATTTTCATAACCTGAAAAAACATCCGCAAGCGTGGGGCCATATTTTCTTTTCAACTTTGCAATCAGATCCAGCCGCTGTGATTTTATTTCAAGAGATGCCGGGTCCAGGTCAATCCCTGAAGAAAAGTCACGCAGGTCATCTGCAGTGTCCTGTAGCTCAAACATGGCTGAAGATAACCGCTGAACAATTTTTTCCAGGCGCTCATCCGCAGGAGAAAACTTTTCAAGCTTATAAATCAAAGATGACATCCGCTCCAAGATGGAGCCTTCGCTGTCATGCACCTCATGAACGGTACCATTTACCGTTTCAAATATCTGTGCTGCATTGGAAAGAATCTTCAACTCTTTTTCGAGGAGTTCATCCTCATTTTCCAACAGTTTTGCATCACCGATCTCATCAATCTGGAACTGCAGAAGATCCTGATCTTTTTGATTTTCCTCAAGCGTTTTAGAAAGCTGATGTATTTTCTTTTTTAACGGAACAATAGATAAATACAGGTCTTTCACCTCATTTTTCAACTGCACAGTCCCTGCAAACTCATCCAGAATCTCCAGATGATTTTCTTCTTTTAACAGTCCCTGGTGCGCATGCTGGCTTGATATCCCGGCAAGATTCTGGGTCACCTGTTTAAGAAGATCAAGGGTGGAACGCTTTGAATTTATAAATACCTGACTTTTACCCGAAGAGTAAATCTGCCGCCGGATCATCAGACCTTCGGAAGGGTCACTTCCTTGATCTGAAAGCATCCGGGCAGTCTGTGAATCCATATCAATATCAAAAAAAGCTTCGAGTTCTGCCAGCTCGCATCCGGATCGGACAAGATCTGCAGATGCTCTTGATCCCAAAAGCAGATTGACCGCCTCAATGATAATCGATTTTCCGGCCCCTGTCTCGCCTGTTAAAACAGAAAATCCATCCTGAAATGAAATTTTGATATCATCGATAACCGCAAAATTTCTTATGGATATATCACTTAGCATAACGTCTCCTTACAGATAAAACATTCCAGAGAACGCTGCACCTTGTCAGACCTTGGCCCGATTCATACATAAATTTTTAAAAATGACTTTCAGGCAGACTTGTCATCTGAAGGCGTTACATCAGGCACATGTTCTTTGACCGTCTCATTGACTGTGGCATAAATTTCTTTAAAGGATTCATGAATATTGGACGGAGACAACCGCCCCATTTCAATAAATTTAACAATTATTTCTTTTGTTGCCCTTAATATCTGCTCGTCGATGGATTTCATGACCCAGTAAATATCAAATTGATTATTCAAGGTCAAGCAGCAGGATTATTTTGTATTGCCATGACCTTTAGAATGATTATAATACCTGCTCAATTAATTTTTTTAAAAAAGGGTTATACAAATTCATGATAAACGCCCGGGAAAATGAAACACAAGATAGCGGAACAAACGAAAACATATCAAAAGACAATATGATCGATCATCTTTACTGCCAAGGCAAGCAGATTATTCTTATTGGAACTGCCCATGTGTCAAGGCAGAGTGCCCAACTTGTCACAGACACCATTTACGAACACAAACCGGAAACTGTATGCGTGGAATTATGCCAGACCCGTCTTGCCTCGCTAAAAGACACAGACAAATGGCGCAATATGGATATTGTTAAAGTCATCAAAGAAAAAAAAGCCCTTCTCCTGTTCATGAACCTGCTCATGGCCTCTTTTCAGAAAAAAATGGCAGATAAATTCGGGATCAAACCCGGACAGGAAATGATCAATGCCATCGAGGCTGCGCAAAAAACAGGCGCACAGGTCGTCCCGTCCGACCGGGAAATCCAGATAACCCTGTCCCGGGTCTGGCGAGGCATGGGATTATGGGAAAAAATAAAATTCATCACTTCCCTTGTTTTCTCATTTGGTGCATCGGATGAGATTGAAGAAGCAGATATCGAGAAAATGAAACAGGAAGATATCCTCCAGACCCTGCTGGCAGATGTCAAAAAAAGCCATCCCATTATAGAAAAAACCCTGATCAATGAAAGAGACCAGTTTCTTGCTGAAAAAATCCGTACAGCGCCCGGAGAAAAAATCATAGCCGTTGTCGGTGCTGCCCATGCCCCTGGCATTAAAAGATATCTTGCCAGTAATGAAACCATTGATCTGGATGAACTGAATACCATTCTGCCGTCGGGGAATCTGACCAAAATTCTGAAATGGGCAATTCCTGCCGCAATTTTACTATTGTTTGTTGCAGGATTTCTAACAGAAGGCAAAAATGCCGGCGCTGACATGATCTGGATCTGGATTGCGGCCAACGGCATTTTTGCGGGACTTGGCGCACTTCTGGCGCTGGCACATCCTCTGACAATCATTGCTTCCATTATTGCCGCCCCGCTGACCTCATTAAATCCCATGATTGCCGCAGGCTGGGTGTCCGGCCTGGTGGAAGCCTTTGTCCGAAAACCCAAGGTAAAGGATCTGGAAGCCATTCCCAACGACATTCTTCACATTAAAGGATTCTGGAAAAACAATGTTATCCGGATACTGCTGGTGGTAATTTTCACTAATCTCGGTTCCACCATCGGCACCATGACGGCTGTACCGCTGATGCTTAAATTACTTCAATAACAGGAAACTTTTATGTGATGCAAACCGTATCAGAGCGTCTGAGCCTCAGACAGACAGAACTGCCGCTCTCATAGACAGGTTCCGGGCATCAAGCAGACGATTGAGCATCACCCACCATGTCTTCAATTCTTTAAGCTGTTCCGCTTCTTCAATTTCCTGGCATTTTACCAGCCACATATAAAAGGCCTCGTCAAATTCAGAATGTGTAAAAGCAAATTTTTCTTTATCAAGTACGGATAAGAGTTCTTCAGATGTCCGGGATTCATTGAGTTTTTTCCTCAACCTTTTATCTATATGAGCCCGTCTGATAAAAGACAGGGCATTTGCTACTGTCATCTTTTACCTCCTTCAGCCAATCTGGATCCTTGCTGATTTTATTCAGTTCTATTTCTGCTCATTTTTAATTTTTCTTTGCAAGACAGGTGCCATACAGCTTTTTCAAAGGTAGATCCTTTATAGACAGGCGGGTTAAAGCTGTTGCTCCACCCGTAACGTTCTATAAAAATTATTTAAAATACATTTTTGTTGCGGATAAAGTTTCATTTTTGTTTTTAAAGGCAAAATAAAAATCTAATCTTTACATGCGTTGGTTCTGATCCCAGAAATAAATCTTGAAAATATAAAAAATTCACATATAAATCTTTATTTTTTACAGGTTTAATTCTAATAAATGTGTGCTAAACACAAACGATACCACAACCAGGGAGGGAAACAGATGAAAAGAAAAAACAGGATATCCGTAGATGATTTTATCAGTGCCCACCCTTCAGGCCTGTTCACATTCAAGGATACTTCAGAGCTTGAGCCGCTGGACACCATTATCGGTCAGCGGCGGGCCATTGAAGCCATTGATTTTGGCCTGAACATGAAAGGCCCGGAGTACAATATCTTTGTGACCGGGCTTGAAGGAACCGGAAAATCAAGTATCGTAAAAGAGCTTTTAGAACACCATGCCAAATCAATGGAGACCCCGGAAGACCTATGCCTGGTCAATAATTTTGAGGATGCCTACTGTCCTGTGGTCATAGAAATGCCTGCAGGCTCTGCTGTTTATTTCAGCAGAAACATGAAACAGTTCATTGAAACCATTAAGACCAAAATCCCGGATCTCATCGAAACCTCAGAATTTCAGCAGGAGCAGTCAGCAATCCAGGATGAAGTCGCCCTGAAACATAAAAAACTCTTTGAAACACTGGACCACCTGGCAGCAGAAAAGGGGCTATCCATCCTGAGGCAGGAGGATGATTACCAGGTCGTACCGGTCATGGATGGCCAGCCTGTATCCATGGAAGTCTTTGAAGCCCTGCCCGAAAGCCAGAAACAGCAGATTGAGCAGCAGGCCCAGATGATTGAAAAAGAACTGAGTGAAGCCCTGATTAAAACGGCAAAACTCTCAGAAGACATGAACAAGCAAATCCGGGCAGTGGTCACTGCGAAAACCGAGCAGCTGATCTCAGATCAGATTGATCCGTTAAGATACTATTTCAAAGATTGCACAGATATCCAGACCCATTTAAAAAAACTTAAAGAAGACATCATCGATAATATTGCGCTCTTTCTGGGAACCCAGGGAAGCCCGGAAGACGACACCCGGAAAATCCAGGCCATGACTCAATCCCTTGCCACACGTTACCAGGTGAATGTGCTGGTGGATCGCAGACATGAAAGCGGCGCTCCAGTCGTGTTTGAGCCAAACCCCAGTTTTCAGAACCTGTTTGGAAAGATTGAAAAAAAGCCGGTCATGGGGTCGGTGGAAACCAATTTTACCATGGTTCAGGCAGGCTCCCTGCTCAAAGCAAACAAAGGATACCTGATTTTAAATATTGAGCCGCTCCTTTTAAATCCTCCGGTATGGGAGGCCCTCAAAAGAGCCCTGCAGGACTCCATGCTCCAGATTGAAGACATGCCGGATCAGGCAGATTACGGAATGCCTTCATTGAAGCCTGCCCCCATCCCCCTGACGGTCAAGGTGGTTCTGGTGGGAGGATATGAACCCTTCAGCCTGCTGCAGAGTACTGATTCCCGGTTCAACAAGATTTTCAGGGTCCGGGCGGATTTTGACTATGAAACCGACCTGAACAATGAAAATCTTGCGTACTATGCCCGGTTCATTACCCGGGTCTGTCAACGGGAAAACCTGCGCGATTTTTCTCCGGAAGGGGTGTGGGCCGTGATCGAATACGCATCCAGAGCTGTCTCTGATCAGCGAAGGCTTTCCCTGCGGTTTGGCCAGATTTTAGGCGTGCTCAAGGAAGCAGATTTCTGGGCCCAAAAAACAGATTCCCCCCTGGTATCTGAAGACCATGTAAACCGCGCCATCAATCAGCACAGGTTCAGGAACAACCTCTATGAAGAAAAAGTAATGGCGGAATTTGACGACCAGTTTGTTCTCATAGATGTCAAAGGGAAAGTGGTTGGGCAGGTTAACGCCCTTGCCGTCTATGACATGGGGGAGATCGCTTTTGGCAGACCCTCCCGGATTACGGCCGAATCCTACATGGGAACTCCCGGAATCATCAATGTGGAGCATGAGGCTGAACTATCCGGCCAGACCCACGACAAAGGCGTGATGATTGTTTCAGGGTATCTGGGCCGGATGTTTGCACAGCATTATCCGCTCAGCGTAACCATCTCCATCACCTTTGAACAGAGCTATGACGGCATTGATGGAGACAGCGCCTCTTCCACTGAATTATATGCAGTGCTTTCCAGCCTTTCCAATCTTCCCATCCGCCAGGAAATCGCTGTTACCGGTTCGGTCAATCAGAAAGGAGAGATCCAGGCCATCGGCGGGGTTAATGAAAAAATAGAAGGGTTTTATGATATCTGCGTCCGGAAAGGACTGACCGGAAAGCAGGGGGTCATCATTCCCGCATCAAATGTGAAAAACCTGATTTTACGACGGGATGTGGTCAAGGCCATTGCGCACGAAAAATTCCACCTGTACAAGATCTCCACCATTGAAGAGGGCATTGAAATCCTCACCGGCATCAAAGCCGGGAAAGCCGATTCAAACGGCCTTTACCCGGAAAATACCGTATTCGGATGCGTCCAGAAAAAACTCAAACAATATCATGAGCTCTCCTTGAGTTTTGGGCAATAATATTCCTTTGACAAACCTGGTAAATTTTATGGTATTTTGAATCAATTTGTGTTTTACTGAAAATCTCAATTTTTCTTAATCCGGGTTTCAACATGCACATGCGAACAGGAGAATTCTATGCCTGGCCCTGTATTCGGCACAGTAAAAGCGTTTTATAAAGATCAGGTGATTTTCACGGAAGGCCAGGTGGGTGACGTCGGTTATCTGATCAAAACAGGAAAAGTCACCATTTTTAAAACAATTGACGGCGAACAGACAATTTTAGATCTGCTGGGGCCCGGCGAGGTTTTTGGCGAAATGGGACTGATCACTGATCTGCCAAGAACTGCCTGTGCCATTGCCAGTGAATATTGTGATCTGGTGATTATTGACAAAAAGACGCTTCACAAAATGGTCAAACAGAGTCCTAAACTGGTCCAGGCCATTACCCTTTTTTTAATGAAACGTCTGGGTGGAACACTTCATCTGCTCGAACACAATAAAACCGAAGATATTGGCATCAGGAATTTTATTTGCATCTGTCATTTACTGGACCTGGCCTGTGAAAACAACAGACCGGTGGATTATCACAGGTTCTGCACCAAGGCAAAGGGAATTACCCACCTGAACCTTGGGCAGGTAAGACAGGCCATGGACAGACTGAATCAAGCAAATCTTATAAAAATTACCACAGATAAAAAAGGCGTAATCCTCGACAATGCTGAAATACGGATTATCGGAGATAATGCCTTTTTTCTCCAGGCAGCCAAACGCCTGAATTAGAAACCGCTTTCACGAATTAAAACAGATTGAATCCCCTGCCACAGCCTGGCCGCATAAGAAACCTTTTCCCCCTGGAATTTAATGGTTCCCGACTGGATTCGACTGCCAACGCTAAAAACCTGAACAGGCTTCATTTTCACCTTGTAATACGTCTTCTGCAGAATCAGGGAACCGTCAGCATCTTCTCTTACCGGAAGCGATCCGCCATAGGTGGATGCCATATATAGTTCATCCAGAACGGTCGAATGCGAAAGGGAGATGCTCTCAATCAGAACATGGATTTTTTTTTCTTCTGTATCGGCTGGATAAAAAACACCTCGGCCGAACTCTTGTATCCTGTAACGGTCTGATTCCTGGATATATCCCTCAACAATCATGTTTTCAAAATTCACAATCAATGCCAGCTGATCAGATTCATTCACCCAGCGCCCGAGGACCAGGGCTTCTGCAAGATTGAATACCCGTCCGCTGATCGGTGAGATAATCTTAAGCTGATTTTCTTTTTCAATTGCGCCATCAAGTCTTGTCATCGCCTCAACCAGCTGCTGTTCAACCACATGAAGCAGATCTGCCTGGTCCTTTGCAAAGCTGATTCTGTTGAGCTGCTGCTGGAACTGATGCACCTGCAATAAGGCCTGTTCCTTCTGAAAGGCGACCTGAGGAGAATAAAGAACAAATAGAATATCCCCCTTTTTTACCTCCTGCCCATTTTGAATATTCACCGCTTTTATCTGTCCGCTTGCCGAAGCAAAGATTCGAGAAAAATCCGTTGCTTTATAAATACCCGGCATACTGCCTGAGCTATTCCAAGGATATAGTAAAAATAAAACGATTGTTGAAAAAACAGTCAGACTCAGTATCATATGCACATTAACTTTTATGCTTGACCGCAGGGTGGACCAGATTTTCAGCTCCTTGAGCAGGGGATTTAAAAATAACAGATAAATTTCAAAAATAAAGAACACTATGCCCAGTAATTTAAAAAACAGATGATATACAAGCAGGGCGACGCCGCTATATAAAAAGAAACGATACACCCATGTGGAAAATGCATATACCAGCATTATAATTTTTTTTCTCAAAGAAAAAATCTCAGGGCAGGGCTGCCTTACACCCAGAATCAGCCATCTAAGAAACCAGCGGGCCAATGCAAAGGATCTGGGCTGCAGATTCGGGATGTCCAGAAAGTCTGAAAGAATATAGTACCCGTCAAAACGCATGAACGGATTTAAATTGATTGCCAGTGTAGAAATCCAGTTTGTTGCAGCCAGCACAAAAAGGATGCTTTTCATCGGTCCGGGCGGAACAATATGCCAGAAGAGGGTTGCCAGAATTGCAATGGCGATCTCAAAGGCCACGCCTGCAATGCCAATGTGGATGCGATCTTTCTTTTTTTTCAACCGCCAGGCATCTGTTGTATCCGTATACAAAACAGGCCAGAAAAGAATGAGGGCAATCCCCATAACCGGAATATTCAGACCCTGTTTTTTTGCCGTATAGGCATGGGCCAGCTCATGACCCGCCTTGACAAGGGTGAGAGCGACAGCAGAAATGGCAAGTCCCTGTAAAGAATAAAAATATAGAAAAGTCCGGAAAAAATCATCCCACCGTTGAAGCGTTAGATAGCCACCAATCACGCCTGCCAAAACAATGAGCAGACAGACAGATTTTGAAAATAAAAACCAGACAAAGGGCAGGGTTTTCTCAAGAAAATCGTCCGGTGAAAATAGAGGCAACCGCTGATACAACAACCCGGTAAGTATTTTCATTATCCTGTTTTCCGGGAAGAGACCGTGACGAATGAAACTGGAAGATGGCTGATTTAAAAGCTGATTGGCCTTAAGAAACAGGTGAACCTGCATCACATTGTCTGCGGTAATATTCAGTGTGGTTTCTTCATTGACAGCAGATACAATCTGCTGGCCGCAGCCAGAGTGCCACCGCTTCAAAATTTCAAGTTCTTTCCATCCAATCCTGTAAAATCGATGCCGGACAGGATCATGGAGCATCCAGGCCGCAGACCCGTCTTCATTTGGCTGTGCTTTGATGAGTTTTAAGTCTTCACGTAAAGCAAACAGATCCTTTTGAGGAAGTTCATTCTGTCCCGGCCATGGGGTTGCCGCATTGGTAAGTGCTGTCATTGATTACATCCCCAGAATTCTGCGAACCGTTGCCCATGGCCGTCTGAAAAGATAATAGTACAGCCTGACTTTTTTCCCATAGATTTTGGCCGTCCCCTGCTGACCGATACGAAGTTTTTCTCTGCCGTCTGAAACACTGGCCCTGACAGGAAATCCCGGTATGCCTTCCGGACTTAATTCTGCCTCATATGATGTCTGTTCAATTTTACCGATGATCTGAATTGACGGATCAGTGTTTAAAAACAGCCTGACCCGGGTCCCCACATCCATGCTTACTGCATTGTCAACCGGAACATGGATTTCAAGCTCTGTCAGCAGCGGATCAGCGATCGTCATGATTTTTTCGCCGGTTGCAACCGGCCGTCCAATCCAGTCATTCACATCTGAAAACAGTGCAATTCCAGATGATGGAGAATAAACAGTTACACGGGTCAGCTCATCTTCAACAAATTTCTGTTCTGCCAGTTTCTGATCCACCCGTGCGCTGAAAATAGCTGCATCAAGTGAATTTTCATTATGAACAAGCGATGTTTGAAGCGCTCGTTTATACTCTGCCCTGGCAACTTCCAATGTTTTTCCTGCCACTTCAAACTGATTCCTTAATTCCGTTTCATCAAGGGAGACTAATGTCTGCCCGGCTTTCACTTCCTGACTGGGGTAAACATGAATTTTTTTTATCACGCCTTTAAGAGGCGAGGTTACAATTATTGGTTTTTCCGGAACAACCCGTGCAGGGGCAAGGACGGTCAATGGAACCGGAATTGCCAGCGATGCCGCCAGGCAGCCTGCAGCCAGAACATACAAGAATCGCCGTGCGATTTTATTGGTCCGGACCTGACGCCGGGCCGGTTTGTTCAACAGCGCCTGCCAGGCGTGGACGTATGCGCCGGTTAATTGTGAAAGAAGCGCCTTTTCAGACTCCTGCCATTTTGTTTCACGCATCAGCCACAGGCTGCCCAGCCATTCACTATCCGGGTCATTGCCCGGGGGAATCAACGGACACCATATCCCATTGGAACATCCCCATTCATTCCAGCCTTTCTTCAAACACCCTGGAAGATGTTCCCCGGATATCTCCTGAATTTTTTTCCCATCGATTTCTCTATCCGTCAGAACATGTTTAAAAAAAGACCTGAGCCAGATCACATACGGGGCATTCTTACCGGGCTTATCCACACCGGAAACCGCATCAATTTCGATCTTTCCCCCTGTTTTATTACGGCACAATACCGCCTGTCTGTAATCCAGCAATCTCAAGGTATCATTTACCATGATAAAAGCCAGTTCCCCGGCTGTTTTTGCATTCCGGGCCTGATTTTCAAGATGAAGCAGAGTTGAAAGACCGATCAGCTGGCGTTCATGAGGTGATTTAGCTTCCTGCTGCAAGGTCATGTTCATCGACCCTCAGGCGAGGTGATTTCCAAAGGCGCTGTAAATCTTGCGGTGCCGCTCATTCCGGACAGCAGCTCCGCATGGTCCCCCTGAATAACTGCATGGGCCTTGATGGTCTGATTCACCGGATTCACTTTGGCGCCAAACCCTGTGACATTGGCGGTATATGTTTTTCCGGTTTCATCAATATAAACTTGAAAACGCGCCTCAGGCTTCAGCCATTGCAGCCAGTTTGACGGTATGATCACATGAAGTTTCAATGTTTTTTCTTCAATCACTTCAATCAGCTTGTCTCCCGGTGCAATGTTCTCATAAAGTTTTGATTGATGTGTGACCACCCGACCGTTAAAAGGAGCGTTAACCACACACATTCCGACTTTGGTCCGGGCCAGTTGAACATTTGCCTGGGCGCTTTTCATTCTTGCTGCTGACACAGCCACTTCAAGTTCACTGACTGAATTAAATTTCTGAAGCCTTAAATTTGCATCATGTATTTGTTTTGCTGCTTCAAAATCCATTTGTGCTTTTTTAAGTTCAGACCTGAGTATCTGACAATCCAGTTCAATCAGGGCCTGGCCTTTTGAAAAATGACTTCCTTCTGAAAAAGGCATTTTTACAATCTGTCCGCTGATCTGGCTTGAAAGAACTGCCTCATGTTCAGGAACAAGAAGCGCCCGTGCTTCAAAATCCCTGGCAAAGGCCATGACTGAAAGAAAAAAAATCACGTTTATAATTAAAGTATAGAGCAGTGTCTTCATCAGATATTTATTTCTTCCTTTCCGGTCAGCGCATTGCAGATTCCATGTCTGTCCATTTTTTGAATTTTATTTACAGTTTAACAATTGGTATACATCTTCAAATATATTCAATATTTCTTTAACTTCTGCCGTATCCTTCCACCTTTGTGTTTCCAGTTTCTCAGTTAACCCCTGTTCCACTGTCGGGTCTGCCGGTTTCATGGTCTTCTCTTGCTGCGCCTGTGCTTCTATTTCTTCTGCCCCTGCTTCTTCTTCTGCCCCTGCTTCTTCTTCAGAATCCTGCTCTTCCATCAGCTCATCCGGAACAATTTCATCCCCCTTTTCAGCCGATTCTTCCAAAAAAGGCTCCAATGGCAAGTCATCTGCCGGCTCAGGGTAAAGCATGGCCGGATCCAGAGAAGGCGGTGGCGGGTCCTGCCGGGTGGCATCCTTTAAAAACTCACTGATAAGGCCTGAACCGTCCACACCGGCAGTTGCTGCAGATTCATGGGAGACCTCAATAAAAAGATTTTCTGTATCCGGGAAACTCAATAGCTCTGCATTTGTATCAGCAGGTTGGATATACGGCAGATCTCTTACCTCAAGAACAACGGTTTCCAGACCTGCGCTGTATGGATTTGCACCCCCGTTTACTGACACGTCAACGCCGATCTGGCCATGCGAACCCGCTGTCTGATCCCATACGCGAAAAGCTATGGTTGCTGAACCCGTATAATAACTGTTTGTTGGCAAAAACCGGATCCGGGTATCTGATGTCGGAGCAAGAAGCGTGGCATCCGCATCACTGACACTGCCAAAACTGATCCAGGAGGTTCCGCCATCAAGACTGTATTGCCATTGACCATTTGTATCATCCACAGCGGTCACTGCGATTCCAAGAAGATCTCCATCCAGATCCACATCTCCTGCAATTCGCTGGGCAAGGGGAATTCCTGCTTCAAGCTCCGGTGATCCTGTGTAAAAGATTTCAATATGGGGCGCTGCATCCGCAACCGGGGCATCATTAAAATCCAGCAAATAGATGTCATTCATGGCGTTGATATCTGCCGGCACCAGAGACGCACTGGTGGATAAAACCATTGAAGATCCGTCACCCGTAATAACAGCACCAGATGCGAAGGAAGTGGCAGAAAGGGTGCTGGCAAGTCCGGTACTGCCGGTCTGGCGGTCATGAATAAAGGTATCATCAAGGCCGTTTATATCGCCGGGTATCAGGTTGGATGCAGAAGAAGAAAAAACAACATAGCGGCCATCTGCACTGATTGAAGGACTGCCACTCCAACCATTGCCCTGCACCCCGCCGGAATCCACAGACACTCTGCTGGTGGTTCCGGTCTGGCGGTCATGAACAAAAATATCTCCTGTTGCATTGGTATCTCCGGCTACAAGATTGGTGGCGGATGATGTAAAAACAATATAGCGGCCATCTGCGCTCATTGAAGGATTATAGCTGCTGCCCCCTGTTGCTTCCGTACCCATGGAATCCACGGACACTCTGCTGGTGGTTCCGGTCTGGCGGTCATGGACAAAAATATCTCCTGTTGCATTGGTATCTCCGGCTACAAGATTGGTGGCAGATGATTCAAAAACAACATAACGGCCATCTGCGTTCATTGAAGGATTATAGCTGCTACCCCCTGTTGCTTCCGTACCCATGGAATCCACAGACACTCTGCTGGTGGTTCCGGTCTGGCAGTCATGGACAAAAATATCTCCTGTTGCATTGGTATCTCCGGCTACAAGATCGGTGGCGGATGATGTAAAAACAACATAACGGCCATCTGCGCTCATTGACGGATTATAGCTGCTGCCCCCTGTTGCTTCCGTACCCATGGAATCCACGGACACTCTGCTGGTGGTTCCGGTCTGGCGATCATGAACAAAAATATCAGTCTGACCATTGGTATCTCCGGCTACAAGATTGGTGGCAGATGATTCAAAAACAACATAACGGCCATCTGCGCTCATTGAAGGATTATAACTCCAACCATTGCTCTGCACTCCGCCGGAATCCACAGATACCCGTAAAGTCTGACCGGTGGTGGTATTATGAAGAAAAATATCAGTCTGACCATTGGTATCCCCGGGCACAAGGTTGGTGGCGGACGACGAAAAAGCCACCCACTGGCCATCCGTGCTGACTGCAGGTCTATCCCAGGAAGATCCGTCGGCAATGGTTCCTGTGGAGTCAACAGAGATCAATTTGGGAGGCTCTTCCAGCGTGTCCAGATATTCTTTTTGTGCATCCTCGGAAAAAGCGATGTTTGTTTCAATATCCCCGGTATGCATTTCAAGATCCCAGTCACCCCCCAGAGTATCATGCCCGGTGGGATCGGTGGACGCTGCCACATCAGCTTGGGTCAGTTCAGAGAGCCGATGTACAAAAAACTGGCCTTTATCTCCTTTTGCAACATCGCATCCGTAAAGCAGGATATCTCCGTCGCTGTTCAAAGCCTGCCCCCAATTCTCTAAACTGGAAGTGTTTCCTTCAAGGGTCTGGATATTTAAAATTGTATTGCCCAAATTCAGACTGCCCGTATCCCCATGGGAAACAATATGAATAGCATCCAGATCATGATATTCAGATAAAATCGCATTGATCTGCTCAAGTCCGTCTGTTGACTCCTCCAGGACAATTATCCGGGCATCTTCTGAAGCGCCCTGAATGAGCTGGCGGGCATTTTCAACCCGACTGTCGATAATGATGATTTCTCTGGTGTCCGATGCTGCAAGGGGCGGGATAAATGCGTCAAACAGGTGTGCTACAGAAGATGCATCCTCAGCTCTGTTTTGAATTTCGCTGCTGTGGATATCCGGATCAGTATCAGCAGCGCAATCTGTGATTTCGGCAACGCCTGCGGCATCATACATGATCCGCGGTTCAAGAGCGAATAGACATAAGGTCATGTCCAGATTTTTTTTTGATGCCATATCTTTTTCCCGCTTTTTAATTTTTTCCCGGCATACCCCTTGTCTTCTTTTCTATTTACACCCGAAATCAGGATCTTTTTTCAGTTCCTCAACCACCTGTTTTGCGTCCTGGGGTGAAAGCCCATTTTGAATCGCCTCTTTCATAACTGCGTCAAACTCTGCACGTGTCGGATTTTTCATTGTTTTGAGCACCCTTTTGAGAAAACTATCTTTATTCATCTGAGTTGGCACCTTCATAAAGTCCCGGGTCTGGAATTTTACCGGCGGCGAAATTGCGGATTTCCATCCATTCACATGAGAGCCATATCCCGGCTTTTCGACAAGAACCAACCCTGTTGCATTCTGCAAGGTGATACCGCGGCCACCTTCAAAAACAACAGAAAGCCTGCCATCCCTAACGCTTCCCGCATACATGGACCCACGGATACCAATTGTTGCTGCCGGTGTTTTTGTCTTTAATTTATCAGGCACCTCTTTGGAAATCAAGCCCCCCATAATCCGGAACACCCCTTCATTGATTTCAGACGTCAGTTTTCCATCCCTGTTTTTATGGTCCCACTCATATTCAGCGATTTTCAGCATACTGTCACTGCCAAGACTGATAATCGTATTATCTTTAAACATCATCTGCAGCCGGCTTTGTTTTCCGGTTTTTATGGTATCTTCAACAAAGAACTGATCCTTGATATGAAGTGCCCTTGCCGTGCCTTCTGAGTCAATAGCCTGCACTTCTCCTCGAAGGGCAATCACAAAGCCGACAGCCTGAAGTTCTTTTTCCGCTGAAACCTTTGATGTAAATAAAATACAGAAAATTAAAAATAGACTGATCCACAGGAATATCTGTTTAAAGACCTTCATACGATTTTTCTATTCTCCGGAGCCTGCAGCCTGAATTTGTCCCCGCAGACTCTCTGCCTGGGCTGTAATCTCCTGAGAAGGCCTGGATTCCAATATCTCGCCGATATATTCTGCTGCAATCTTATATGATCCAAGTGCTGCATATGATCTGGCAAGATCAAACTTGACCTCAACAGCTGAAGGGTCAAGCATTAAAACCCTTTCATAGGCCATGATTGCGGCTTCATAATCCCCCATGCCATAGGCAGATTTTCCCAGAAGATAATTCGTGTTTCGATTCTGGGGATTTCTGACAAATGAATCGAAAAAAAACTGATAGGATTTCAAATATTGTTTTTTTTGGTCTTCTGATATGACCGGTGTAAGCGCTTGAGTCTTTGGAACCTTTTCCGATGTCTGGACAGTGATTATCTGTTTTTTTTCAGGCTGGGACATCTGGGCGGGTTCCGTGATAACTGGCTTGACCACAACAGGTTGTTTCTTCGTTGTCTGGAGCTGATCCCGCAACCCCTGCTCATGACCTTCAATAAACTGTGCAAGGGTTTTAAGATCATCCACCTCGATACGAGCTGGCAGCGGGTCCATCCCGGCTGTTTTATAAATATTTCCAATGGCACCCTGCAGTTCAGCGTACGCAAACCCCAGATTCATCCTGGCGGACAGAGCTGCGACCTGATTGCGGATCACCTCCTGTTCGCTTCCGGCCCTTGCCTGCTCTGCTGCCTGTGCATGCTGCAGTTTTTTGCGAAGAACATCATCCAGCTGAGTGGCTATCTCAAATTCCTTCAGGGCAAGATAGTACCCCTGATGGGCCAGATGGATCTGGGTTAACACCATCATGGCAGTTGCCATATACAGCCTGTCAGAAAGCTCTTCCTGAATTTTAGCCGTTTTCAGGGCTTTTTGACCGGACAACAGACTGAACACATTCCAGGAAAGAGACACACCTGCCTGGAGCCAGCTGCTGTTGAACAAAAGATCATTGCTGTCGTATTTTGCATCCAGATTGATTTCAAGACCGGGAAGCATCCCGAGCATTGCCTTTTTCACCTCTTTCGAGCTGATCCGCTTTTTATAGGATTCAATCCGGATTTCAGGACGGTGGGCCAGGGCAAATTCCTCAAGCGCACTGATGGACAATATTGTCTCTGTCGGTTGCATTCCCTCATCTTCAAAATCAAGTTCAAAATACGCTCCAGGATCCATATTCATCAATGCCGCAAGCTCTGTCTTTGCCAGAGAAAGCTCTTTACGAATTATCCAGAGCTGTTTTACCGTTTCCAATAATTCCTGCTGGTAAGCCAGGATATTTATCGGATTCTGGGCACGATTTTTTTCCATTTCTCTGGATCGCTCCAGTGCCTTTTCAACGCTCTGCAGAAGTTTATCCATCTCCGGCAGCAATTTTTGTGCACGAACAGCCTTCCAATAGGCATGCCGGACATCCTGAAAAATATTCTGAATGGCTTTCCTTCGCCACTCTTCGCTGATCAGGACCTCATCTGCCATTTGCTGGGCCCTTACATATCCCACCCCGAAATCAAGTATGTTCCAGACATGAATGATATCTGCTGTAAATTGTTTTTTCTCCTGTGAGGTTGATACCTCCAGAGATTGCGCCCCTGTCAGAAGAGATTTGCTTGATGATCCACTCTCATTATTTCTCTGGGAATACTCCATGGACGTAACGAGACGGGGCAGCATCTCATATCTGGCCTGATCAAGATTGCCTTGAGACAGTGCCTGCTCAATGCGTTTGACCTGATGATCGAGGTTGTAGGTGATGGCACGGGCCATGGCGTCATAGAGTGTTATTTTTTTTGAGGCTGGCTCCTGAAAAGAAAACAGAGTGTTCTTTTTTTCAAGAGCCTGTTCTTTTATCTCCTGAGAGGTGAAGGGCACAGGTTCGATAGCACATCCTGAAAACACAAGCAAAAAGCAGCTTATCAAAGAACAAGCCCATGCTTTTCTTGTTTTTTCAGCTCTTTTCCATAATCCAGTGATTTTTTTCATAGATTTCCGTAAATATTTCACTCCATTTTCTGTGCTCAATCTGACCATGTATATTGGAAAACAAGAATAAAATAAATCATCGGCCTGGCAGCAAAAAAACTTTAAGATTGTAATCCCTTGCAGGCAGCTTAACCAAAAGAAGAAAGGATGATGTCCTTTATGTAAAAAGTATAAAAAAACCTTGCAAAAAAAATCCAAAGATATAAATAAATCAAGAACATCTTTTACAGGACAACATGACCCGGTACCCAGCCGATTTTAAAAATATTTCGCCGGGTTACCTGTATTTATAGAAAAAATCAAAGGGAAAATGATGGGGAATAATATCGTTTCTGAAAAAACAATCGGGGACAGCATATCTTTAGAGATACTGATATCAAAAACCAGACTGCCTCCGCTGCCTGCCCATATCACAAAACTGATGGAAATGGCCCGCCAGCCAATGGACAATATCGAAATCGGCGATTTTGCAAAACTTGTGGAAACAGACCCGGGACTTTTTGCCAGTGTGTTAAAACTTGCCAATTCTCCTTATTACGGAGGAGTGGACAAAATAATAACTTTGAGAACAGCAATTACCCGGATCGGTCTTTCGGAAACCATAAATTCTGTCTGCCTGTTTTGTTTAAAAAAAATACTGCCCCAATTGCCTTCCATAGATTTTTTTTCCGCAAAAGATTATTGGGCATATTCCTGGGCCTGCGCCGTTGCAAACAGACGGTTGGGACATCCAAACCTTGCACTTGGAATCAATGCAGGAGAGCTTTATCTGGCTGGACTCCTGCATGGTATGGGTAAACTTCTGCTGGCCATCCATTATCCTGATGAATTTTTAAAATGCCTGAAATTGACTCAAAAATTCAACCAGCCGTTATATAAAGCTGAACTGGAAATTCTGGGAACAACCGATGCATTTATTGCCTCAAAAATAATGGAGACCTGGAATCTTCCTGTCAATATCTGTGCCGGGGTAGCATTCTATCAAAGACCTGAATCAGCTCCCCGGGAATACAGAGTGATTGCAGGGTTGACCCAGATGGCCTACAGCATCGCTGCCCTGTCAGGGATTGGAAGCAGCGGAGAAAATACACTGCCGGATCTTTGCTCATTATACATCTGCCAACAGCCGAATCTTTCCATTTCAAAAGAAACGGTTAGAGGAAAATTGATAGAGGAAATACTGAATTCCCTTGCAGAGAAATCTGAAAGTGTAACCGGGGTACCCGCATCAAAATCCAATACTGTTCAAATATCCCGAAAACCACCCAATCATGGTTCGCCTGCGAAAAAGGTGTCTACTCAGGAATCAGGTGTGTTTGCCCGGATCATGTCATTTTTTGCACGATAAAGACCAAACCTGAAATTAAAAAGACCGGGCAAACTTCTGAATACACTCAGGGTAAAGCTGCCACTCTTTTTCAAGACCTTTTTTCCTTACGTCCTCAAGTGTATCCGTGTCATTAATTTCAAAGGCTTTCTGACCGATGATCGGCCCTGTATCCTCTCCGTAATCCACATAATGAACCGTGCACCCGCCGATTTTACAGCCGTAGGCAAAAGTATCTCCATAACCGTCTGTTCCGGGAAAGGCCGGCAGAAGCGCCGGATGAATGTTCATGATCTTGTATTTTCCGGGAACAGTATTGATCCGGTCTATAAAATAAGGGGTCAGCACCCGCATGAAACCGGCCAGAACCAGAAGATCCATATCATAGGAACGGATATGATCCAGCAGTTTTTTTTCTGCAATGGCCCGGCTTTTTAAAAAAAAAGCAAGCTGATCCAAAGACGCGGTCTGGTCCATCAGCTTTTGTTTGGACAGCATTTCTTCCAGATTAAAATCTTCGGGCAGATCTGAATCGGCAATTTCCTTTTTTTTGCATGATTGGATAATTTGAGAATAATCCACCACAAAGGTCTCAATATTTGCTTTCTGTGCCCGTTCAAGACCTTTGACTCCCGGTGTATCTGAGCCAGTAAAAACAATCTGGGCATCAATCCTGTGGTCAAGACAGGCATCAATAATTGCCTGAAGATTGGTTCCTCCGCCGGATATCAATGTTCCGACTTTAATTTTTGAGGCCATCTGGATTTTCTCCTTAAATCTTTGGGTGATATCTATTTAGTATGCTTCTGGTTTTGGGATGGTACCGGTTTTGATGGTATCGGCCTATTGATTACCAAACCCGTTCTGGGCTCCACAGTCCGGGCATTCCCAGGTAATCCCGTTACAGGTCATCCCCCACTGGTTTTCATACATGCAGTCCTGGCATATGCTGAACCCGCATCGACAATTCCAGCAGAACATGAATGTCCCCCCACAGCAATGGCACTGCTTTGATTTTTTCCTTCGCCGCCTGTCTTTTCTTGTATCCACGCTTTCTTCGGCTTTCTCATCCATTGTATAAATTCCTTCTACTTTACCTGAAAAGATAGTATATATGCCTTTAATTGAATAATATTTCAATATTCTACACAAGGAAATATCATGGCTGATCCTAAAAAAATATATCTTATTGACGGCAGCGCCTATCTGTATCGCGCCTTTCATGCCATCCGAAGCCTGGCCACATCAACAGGACACCCGACAAATGCAACCTTTGGTTTTGCCCGTATTCTTCTAAAACTTTTAAAGGATCACCATCCTGAATATGCTGTCATTTTCTTTGATGTTAAAGGCCCGACATTCCGGCATAAAATATATGATCAGTACAAGGCCAACCGACCACCCATGCCCGATGAACTTTCCATCCAGATTCCGGATATCAAGCGGCTGATCAACGCATTTAATATCCCTATTGTTGAAAAAATCGGGTTTGAAGCAGATGATCTTGTGGGAACCTATTCAAAAATTGCTCAGGACAAGGGATTTGAAGTGGTCATGGTGACCGGTGACAAGGATTTCATTCAGCTTGTCACAGACCGGTGCATCCTGTGGGATCCCATGAAAGATACCATCACCGATGTCAAAAAAATCAGCGAAGACATGGATATTGAACCTGAACAGTTTATTCATGTCCTGGGCCTGGCCGGAGATGCATCAGACAATATTCCCGGTGTAAAAGGCATCGGGCCTAAAACCGCCATCAAGCTGATTGCCGAATTCGGTTCCATAGAAAATCTTTATGACAACCTGGATACACTTGAAAAAAAGAAAAAACTGTATGACAGTCTGGTGGAATACAGAGATTCTGCTTTCTTAAGCCGGGATCTGGCCACAATTGACACAAAAGTCAAACTCAAAGAAGACATTGAAACCTTCCGGATAAATGAAATTGACACCAAAAAAGCTTTTGACCTGTTCCGGGAATTTGAATTCAAAACCCTGGCAACGGAATTTGCCCGGAAAGCGGATAAGACTGAAAAACTATACAAACTGGTCACAGAAATAAAAGAACTTGAAAAACTGGCCCATGTTCTGGAAAATAAAGGGCTTTTCGCCATTGATACGGAAACCACATCCAAATATCCCACACAGGCGAGCCTGGTGGGAATTTCATTTTCCTATCAGGAGAACAGAGGGTTCTATATCCCGGTGGGGCACACCTTTCCCGATGACATAGAACAGCCCTCAAAAGATGAGGTTTTAAGAATATTCAGACCTGTGCTTGAAAATCCGGACATCAAAAAAGTGGGCCAGAATATCAAATACGATTATATTGTCCTGGCAGGCTGCGGCATCCGCATGCAGGGCATTGCCTTCGATACCATGATTGCCTCCCACCTTCTCAATCCTGCTGTCCGCACCCACAGTCTGGACCGGATTGCCATGGATCTGTTCGGTTATAAAACCATCTCCTATGAAGAAATCACCGGAAAAGGCAAAACCCAGATCGGGTTTGAATCTGTTCCCATCAGCAAGGCCGTGGACTATGCTGCTGAAGATGCTGACCTAACCTATATGGCATATCTGGAACTGGAAAAGAAAATAAAAGACCAGGGCCTTGACACCTTGATGGATACCATAGAAACCCCTTTGATTAAAGTTCTCGCAGATATGGAAATAGAAGGCATCAAGGTGGATAAGACTGTTTTAAAACAATTATCCGAAATGTTTCAAACTGAACTGAACACACTGGAAAAACAAATTTATATTCTGGCAGGGGAAGAATTCAATATTAATTCATCCCAGCAGTTAGGTGTCATTCTCTTTGAAAAACTGAATCTGGATACGGTTAAAAAAACAAAAATGAAAACCGGATATTCAACAGATGTGGAAGTCTTGACAAAGCTTGCCCAGATCCATGAACTGCCGGAAAAACTGTTAAGATACCGCACCCTTGCCAAACTTAAATCCACCTACGTGGATGCTTTGGGCAAACTGGCGGACAAGCAGACAGACCGGATTCACACATCCTTTAACCAGACCATCACTGTAACAGGACGCCTGAGCAGTTCCAACCCCAATTTGCAGAACATCCCCATCCGCAAACCCGAAGGCAAAAAAATCCGCGAAGCCTTTATTCCCAGAGAAGGGCACACACTGATCTCTGCGGATTATTCCCAGATTGAACTGCGGGTTCTGGCCCACTGCGCCAAAGATAAAATACTGATAGAAGCGTTTAATAACGATGAGGACATCCATACCCGGACCGCCCTTGAAATTTTTCAGGTTCTGCCTGAATTTGTCACCGATGACCTGCGAAGCCAGGCCAAAGCCATTAATTTTGGTATCGTTTACGGAATGAGCGGATTCCGGCTGGCCAATGATCTTTCCATCAGCAGAAAGATGGCAAATACCTATATTGAAAATTATTTCAAACGATATTCAGGTGTAAAGGAATTTATTGATGCCACCATTGAAAATACCCAAAGGACAGGAGAAGTCTCAACGATTTTCGGCAGAAAACGCAGGCTGGATGACATCAATTCATCCAATATCAATATCCGTAATTTTGCCCAGAGAGCTGCTGTCAACACTCCCATACAGGGCAGCGCCGCTGATTTGATCAAACTTGCCATGATCCATATGTCACAGGCGTTGTCAAAAAATGGACTGAACAGTAAAATGCTGCTGTCCGTGCATGACGAAATTATTTTTGAATGCCCCCATGAAGAAAAAGACCCCCTGATCACCCTTGCAAAAAATATCATGGAAAATGTTTATCCTTTAAGCGTACCTTTAAAGGTCAATTTCGGATCAGGCGAAAACTGGGCCATGGCTCATTAATTTTTTTAGCTTTTCAGAATAAAAATCAAGGCGGAAATTAGAAAATGAATAAAAACCGGATAGGAATAGTCATCAAAAATGATGACAAAGCTCAGAAAAAAGCCCTTGAACTTGAAAAAAAACTGGGCAGCCAGTGCTGTGTGATTGATATCAGAAACGGAACATCAAAAGACATCCCTGATGATCTGTTGTGTATAATAGTGCTTGGCGGGGATGGAACCTTTTTAAGCGCTGCCCGCTTTATCGGAAATAGAGATATTGCACTGATGGGAGTCAAATTCGGGGATGTGGGTTTTCTTGCAGAAACCATGGAAGATGACCTGAATGCAGCCCTTGATTCAGTAATCACCGGCAGATATCTTATCCGGGAACGAAGCCGTCTGAACATCAAGCTGATCAGAAATAATTCCCGGATTGTGGATATCGATGTGCTCAACGATGCCGTCATCAATAAAAGCGCCCTGTCAAGGCTGGCCTCCTGTGCAGTTCATCTGGATTCCACCTATCTGACCACCTACCGGGCGGACGGGTTGATTGTCGCAACCCCCACAGGGTCTACGGCTTACTCTCTTGCTGCAGGCGGCCCCGTGGTCCATCCGGCAGTCCCCTCCATCATTCTAACCCCGATCTGTCCCTTTACCCTGACCAACCGCCCACTGATCATCCCGGATTCCACCAGAATAGAAATCCACCTTGAAGGCAGTCCTGAAGACATGATTCTGACTCTGGACGGACAGGAAGGATTCAAGATAGATTCCGGAGACAAAATTTTTGTGGAAAAAAGCAGGAACAACATCAAAATGATTTCTTTTGAAGACCAGTCCTATTTCAAGGTATTAAAGACCCGTCTGAAATGGAGCGGTGGCAGGACATAGCCTGTCTGATCAGATACCAAAGAAATTAAACAGATATTTTCCAGCTGTAAACAGGATAATAAAAGCAAGCATCCACTTGATCAGGTTTGCAGGAACATATTTTTGAACCCTTGCACCAAGATAAATCCCAAGAAGTCCGCCTGTTCCAAAAAGAACTCCAAGAAGCCAGTCCGGGGCGATTGACATTTCAGGGTAAAGGGGTGCTATTGCAGAATAGAAAATAACACCTGCAATTGAGGTGACAAACGTTCCCATGAGTGCGGCACCTGCAACAATATAAACAGGGAGGTGAAAAAAACTTATAAAAAAGGGTGCAATGATGGAACCGCCCCCTATTCCATAGATTCCCCCAATAATTCCGACAATAAG
The DNA here is from genome assembly GCA_018821535.1 of Pseudomonadota bacterium. Classification (GTDB taxonomy): domain Bacteria; phylum Desulfobacterota; class Desulfobacteria; order Desulfobacterales; family Desulfobacteraceae; genus Desulfobacula. The sequence goes on from JAHJLV010000026.1 coordinate 158,649, forward strand.
GCTTAAGCCAAAAATTCCGGGAATTGATACATTAAATGTTTCTTCGTAGAACCTGAAATTAAGATGCTTATAATTTATGCTTATAATTTCAACAGGTTTGAAATCTTTGTTTTTTTGCTTTTTAATTTCTCCTTTTTTCATCATTTCCTGAAAATGTTTTTCACTTTTGCTTGCCGCTGTTTTTTTGTTCTTTGACCTTACAAGATCTGAAATCATTTTTGCGGCAATATAAAAGAGAACAAGGCTTGCAAAAAATTTGAAATTTTTCGGGTCCGGAAGGAATAAGATCCTTGCCATGGCACCCATAAAAACACCGGGAAGTGTTCCGATGATAACAATTGCAGCAAGGGGCCACACAAGTCTTCCTTCTTTCCAGAATCTGTAAACGCCGCCCGGGATTGCAACAATATTGAAAACCTGATTTGTTGCACTGACAGACGGGTTTGTATATCCAAGAAATGACATTTGAAAAGGCAAAAGCAGGAATGCACCTGAAACCCCTCCCATGGAAGTGAAAAACGAAATTACAAATGCCACCAGAGGAGGAATCCATATGGCGACCTCTATTCCGGCTGTTTGAAAAAACATTTTGAGTTCTCCCTTATGCATTTTATCATCACGAAAATAATTTTTATAGTGATAGTAATTGCTTTTTATGTCAAGAAGATTTTGAATTTTTTGAATTTGGTGTATATGTTTTGAAACAATTTTAAAAAGGCAGGCGTATGAGTCGTGAAAACAGTAACCAGAGAATCGTCTCTGCAGAGGATGGCAAATATCTTGATTCAAAGGACCTTTACACCCTTGAACACGCTTTCAGGGCCTATGCAAAAAGTTCGAAAAGAAAGGATGTCATTCTTTCACGAAAAATAATTTTACTGGTTTTTCTTTTGATAAGATATACAGGGGCAAAGTTAAGCGAGGTATTAAGTCTTCATCCCGTTGAAGATATTGACTGGGAGAAATGTTTTATAAATTTTAGCCTGAAAAACGATATATCCGGCAAACATAGAAAAGTTCAGGTTTCAAAAGGTCTTCTTGATGAAGTTAAAAAAATTATCAATGAATGTGAAGCAACACATGAAAATCTTATTTTCCCTGATCCCGGATTTGTCAGAAAAAAATTTTATGAAAGGGGCAAAGGATGCGGTTTAAACAAAAATCTGTGTGGCCCTGAAGCCATCCGGAAATCAAGGGCAATTGAACTTTTGAAAAGCGGCGTTCCCCTTCCTGCGGTTCAGACGATTCTTGGCCATTCAAACCCGGGACTGACCTCCTCGTTTGTGAATTATTCAAAAGAAGAAATTGCAGTAATTGCAAAAAAATTCATGGAAAAGGAATCCGGGCGGAAAACCAGTGCAAGAAACTCCTTTTTTGGGAAAATAACCCATATTCTAAAGGGTTCAATTCAGTCAAAAATTGACATTATTACAGATGAAAATTACAAAATTCAATCTGTAATAACAAACGAAAGCCTTGAAAGAATGGGACTTGCCAGAGGAAGCCTTGTGAGCGCAGAAGTAAAAGCACCAATGGTTTTTGTCGCTTGTTCAAACTCTGATTTTCAAACCAGTGCTGATAATGCATTCAGGGGAACAATAAAAAAAATTTCAAGGGGTACGATTTCTTGGGAACTGGTCATAACTATTTCAGATTCCACAGATATCTGTTCCATCATTTCTTCGGGGCAGAATTTTCTTTCATCACTCAAAAAAGGAGATGAGGTTTTTATTTTTTTTAATTGCTTTTCAGTTATTCTGCATATGGATTAAAGCATATTTTGTTTATGCAATCATGTTGCCCGATCCAATGATAAATCGCTCCAGACACTTAGCTGTGACTTTTACCTCGGTATTCTCTGATCACGCCAAACCCCAGAAGATACAGCCCTAAAAAATACGCAGGAAGGCTCAGATAAATACCGGGTTGCCCGTCAAACACAAATTTGGCCAGGGCAATCATTGCATCGGACACCACAAAAATGACAGAGCCTGCCACTGCCATGGCATTCACCGTTGACAAAATTGCCAGAACCGTCATCAGGCTGATGATGATCAGATATGCCATAACCGGCACGGTCAGGCTGCCAAGACCGGGGAAAATCATGATGCCGATGGTGACCGGCAGAATAAGAAACAATGGCACAAGGCGCATCCGTGTAGTCTTTTTATCCCTGTTCAGGGCAAAATAACAGGCAAAGGCAATGTGTCCCAGCAAAAAGGCAACAAGACCGGGAACAAACAAGCCGACCCTGTCAATGTCCAGAATGGCATCGCCTGCAGCACAAAAAACCGCCCCGAAAACCATGGCGGCCCTGTGAAACGGGGTCATCCCTTTTACCAGATAAAGGGCACAGGCCAGTGTAAGCGCAGGAACAACCTTGACAGGCACGGTGAATGGGGTATCAGGGAAAACTAATTTGAGACTGATAAAAAGGATGGCAAAAAGAATGTAAACTGCATTTAAGTTTTTCATTTTTTTCTACTCCGGTTAATTTTTGACTGTCTATTCGGCATTAGAACATGAACCGGCTTTTTGTCAATGGAAAACCGCTTGATAAAAAGCCATATTTTCTGTAAAAGTATTTATTTGACCACACTTTTGGAGACCTTATGATTCAATTCAATGAGCACATCGATATTTTGATCAATGCCTATAAATCAAGCATAGAGCAAATGACCCACCTGAAGGTGACCGGTTCAGAAACACGGCAGACGCTCAAGGAAAAAAATGTTTTACAGCTGGCTCATATTATTTCCTATACGGATTATGACAATACAGTTGAAGGGGAATTTGTCCTGACATTCAACAGCGTTCAGGATGCCTTGAAACTTGCTTCTGCGATTGCACAAAGGCTTGGAATGGGAAAGCTTACAGAAGTCGGCGATGACTCTACGGATCTGCTGAACGAATTTTTAAATGTAGTGGTCGGGCGAACCATATCAGACTGGGACAGTATTGGCTTGAAAGTAAAATTCGGCACCCCTGTTTATAAAAAAAATTACAAAAGTGCCGGCTCAAAGTCCCTGCAGGGGTATATCATCACCCTGGATGTTGCAGGAGCTGCAGACAAATCAGCAGAACAGATTATTTTAAGGGTATTTTTCGATGAAAAAACGGAAAACAACATCAAGGGCAAAAAAATACTGCTGGTTGATGATTCAAGAGTCATGAGAAATATTATTTCCCAGGTTCTTGTTGCAGAAGGTGCCATGATAAAAGAGGCGGAAAATGGTGAAATGGGTGCAAGAGTTTATCGAACATTTAATCCCCATTTAACACTCATGGATATTAATATGCCTGAAATGGGTGGATTTGAAGCCATTGAAAAAATCAGAGCATTTGATGCAAATTCGAAATTTATTATTCTTTCTTCAAGCTCCAGAAAAGATGAAATTATCAAAGCAAAACAGTTAAAAGTATCCGGATATCTGGTTAAGCCGGTTGAACCGGACCAGCTGATCGAACGCGTATCCTCCGTACTGGGCTGATACCTGTCTTGAACGAGAATGGCGTAAAAGTATCGGTTCTTCGTCAGAATTGCTATTTGTGACAATAATATGCCATGCCGCCACAGTCCACCCGTTTTAACTGTTCATTGATATCAAACAGCGTTTCAGTGGCCCCGATGATCAAGGCGCCGTTGTCATTCAAGCAGGCGAAAAGACTTTGAAACAGTCTCTGCCGATCTGTTCTGCTGAAATATATCGCCACATTCCGGCAGAAAATAATATCAAATTTTCCATATTCAATTTCAGGTCGCAGCAGATTCATTTTTTCAAAATATGCCATACTCCGCAGTTCATCTTTAATTTTCCAGTGCGGGTCTTCCCAGGTAAAATATTTTTTCAACTGAGCCGCATCCAATCCCCGGCTGACTTCATAATTGGAATACAGGCCGCGGCTGGCTTTTACAATGGCTGAATCTGAAATATCAGTGGCTTTGATTTTGACATGATGACTGGATAAACTGGTTTTAAAATACTCCATAAGCGTGATAGCAATGGAATACACTTCCTGGCCGGTTGAGCAGGCACAACTCCAGATATTCAGCTGATTGCAGTTTTTTTTCCGGGTGGCCTGCCAGTCCGGCAGTAATTTTTCCTTTAAAAGCACAAAGGGCCGTTTATCACGAAAAAAAGAGGTCTCATTTGTGGTCATTCGATCCACAATATGGTTTATCAGTTGTGAAGAACCCTTTGCCCTGGAAATCAGATCTTCAAAAGAAGAAAGACCATATTCTTCCATAAGCGGTTGAAGTCTGTCTTTGATCAGATAGGCTTTATCTTTCGTCAGAACGATCCCGCTGTGGTTGTGAACAATAACAGCCAGTTCCATCAACGCTTTGATGGTGATCTTCATACCCCGACCCGCTGTAAAATCTGGGTTGCAATCTGGTTAAGCGGCACCACACAATCCACCACACCGGCATTAATGGCCTCTCCCGGCATGCCGAAAACCACACAGCTTTGCCTGTTCTGGGCAATCACCTGGGCACCCAGCCGTTTCATCAACCGTAAGCCGAGAACCCCGTCAGAGCCCATACCGGTCATGATAATACCCAGCGCATGTTTTCCATACACCTTTGATACTGACCGGAATAAATAGTCCACCGAAGGCTGACAGTGATTCTCCGGCGGATCATCGTTGACTTCAATCATGGATTGCCCTGAAATATTGACCACTTTCATCTGTCTGCCCCCCGGAGCAATAAAAACAGTGCCGCGCTCAAGCACCATATTGTTCTGAGCTTCTACGACTTTCACAGCACTTTTCTGATCAAGTGATTCTGCCAGTGCCGCAGTAAAATCTGAGGGCATATGCTGAACAATGACAACCGGAATCCGCAATGTTTCCGGAAGACAGGGAATCAGTTCTGCCAAAGCTTTGGGACCACCAGTGGAGATACCGATGGCAACGATCTGGATACGGGCACTTCCTGCCGGGGAAGGTATTTTTTCCGGCTCAGCATCGCCCATGGAAAACTGTGATATCACCTGATCCCTGTTATCAAACAGATCAGGGGCCAGATGGTATGAAGAGTGTATCTGATCCCTGATCTCTTTTATAACAGGGGCTAACTGCTCAAAAAGAACTGTTCTGCTTTCCAGAGGATTTTCAGTTCTGGGTTTGGTGATAAAGGTCAAAGCGCCGAGTTCAAGCGCTTTAAGTGTTACGGCAGCACCTTCTTTGGTATGGGTAGAAACCATCACGGTTTTCAGATCAGGATACTCCGCCCTGACGCGTTCCAGGACCTTGAGCCCGTCCAGCTCCGGCATGTCAAAATCCAGGGTCAGCATGTCCGGTTTCAACTGAGGAATTTTTGCCAGCGCCACTTTGCCATCGGTTGCTGTTCCGACAACTTCAATACCCGGAATATTGGAAAGAACATCTGACAGAACTTTTCTGTACATGACAGAATCATCAACCACCAGAACTCGTAATAAGCGTTTGGGCATCTGTGCCTTTATTTTTTAAGCAGTTCTTCCAGGTCAAGAACAATTACCAGATTTTTTTCCATGCGATAGATGCAACTGATAAATGAGCCGCTGATTCCATCGACATTGGACGGCGGAGTGGAAATGTCGGATGGATGCGCATTCACAACATCATAAATATTATCCACCAGCAATGCAATGCATTCCTCTTCATACCGGACAACCACAACCTGGGTGTCATCTTGAACGTCACTGGGGGGAATGTTGAATTTCTGATGCAGATCAATGACCGTGACAATTTCACCGCGAAGGTTGATCACACCCCGAACATAATCAGGTGCTCTGTGAACCGGGGTGATTTCAAAATTATGATTGATTTCCTGTACATGTTGTGTGTCAAGCCCGCAGAGCATCTCTCCGATTTGAAAAAGGGCAAGTTCCACGGTCGCTCTTTCGTTAGCTGCATTCATCATTGTTTTATCTCTGTTAAATATTTTGTCTCAGACCCTGCTGCCTTATCCAAGATATTTTCTGACACAGGCAATTATTTTCTCACGGTCCAGTTTTACCAGGTAATCATTAATTCCGGCATCCAGTCCTTCTTTTTCCGCAGCGTCTCCGGCCAGACTGGTGACTGCGATAATGGGCAGATTCCGGAATCTTTCATCCGCGCGTATCTTTCTGGCCATCTCCAGCCCGTTCATATTGGGCATTTCAATATCGGTCAGAACGATATCAATTTTTTCCCGGTTCAATACTTCCAGTCCTTTTCTCCCATCCGTCGCTGTCAAGGGCGTGTAACCGATCTCGGAAAGGAACGATACCACCTGATTGAGAAAAAAAGGGGAATCTTCAACCACCAGAATATTTGCAGGACTGTCCTCTTTCACTTTGGATTTTAATGCTTTTGTCCACTCCGGCATAATGGTGTCAACAACCCCATAAAGATCAACCAGGAGCGTAATTTCATCGTTAATAATGGCAGATCCCATAATTCCCGGCTGCTTGTGGGTCATTTCATCGATTTTAAAGGTTCCGCTGACAATATCGATGATCTCCGACACAATAATACCCACCTCCTTGCCGCTTATGGAAAAAACAATAATATAGCAGGTCAGGCTGTCTGTATCCGGGGACCCGACATTGGCAACTTCATTTATGCTGAACAAAGGGAGAGGACCACCACGGTATTGAATATTTTTTCGACCGCCGGTAATTTTGATCTCTTTTATCGGGCATGATTCGATTCTGGAGATCAGGTCCAGCGGAATGGCAATCTGCTCATCAGGCGCATTACAGGCGAGCAGCAAAGACTGGGTGTCCTTCATTATTTTACTCTCGGCAATCTGCAGGGCCTGCTCCTGAACTGATTTTGAAACGGTCCTCAGGTTCATGACATTGCTGATGCCAATAATATCTAAAATCAGTGCCACTTTGCCATCCCCCTGAACGGATGCACCTGCATAGCACTCACAGTCACGCAGATGGGTGCCCACGGGTTTGACAACGATCTCTTCAGAATCCAGCACCTGGTCGACAATCAACCCGTAATGATAGTCTCCCACAGAGACCACCAGAACGTTATAGGCGCTCATCGGGCTGGTTCGCCTGTCCACGCAGGCACGCTGTTCCTGATCCAGGAGCAGGTTTTCTGTATCCGTCTGCCCGGCGATTTTATCAGACTGCGCCTGCCGTCGATCTTCTGTAAGCGTCCGTCTGTCCGGCAAAGATTCACCCGTGTCATCCGATGCGTAGTATCGCTCTTTAATACCCAGAACATCCGACAGCTTGATCAATGGCAGAAGTTCCCCTCTCAGGCGCATTACAATGGCAGAATTGATTTTTTCAATCCGCTCCTTGACCTTTGCTGCAGGGATTCTTACCAGTTCCACCATATTAACCTGGGGAATGGCATACCGCTCTTCCTGCACTGCAACAATCAGACTGGGGATGATTGCCAGGGTCAAGGGAAGCTTGATCGTAATGATCGAGCCTTTGCCCGGTATCGTGTCAATATCCACCGTCCCGCCGACTTTGGATATGTTCGTGTTCACAACATCCATCCCCACTCCCCGGCCGGAGATGTCAGTGATTTCTTTTGCCGTTGACATGCCGGGCAAAAAGATGAGATTTGCAATTTCCTTATCGCTTAATTCATCCAGGGCAGCGGCTTCCCGCAGTCCCATGCTCAAAACCTTTTCCTTGACCCGGCCGATATTGATACCAGCCCCATCATCTTCTATGGCAATCATGACCTGACCGCCTTCGTGATAGGCAGTGATGCGCAAAATACCTGTTTCCGGCTTTTTGGCTGCAATGCGTTCCTCAGGCATTTCAATACCATGGTCAACCGAATTTCTGACCAGATGCGTCAGCGGATCACCAATGGATTCAATAATGGTTTTATCCAGTTCAACCTCTTCTCCTTCGATAATGAGATCAATTTTTTTGCCAAGATTTTTGGAAAGGTCCCGGACAATGCGCTTGAATTTGTTAAAGACATTGCCCACCGGCTGCATCCGGGTGCTCATGATGGCTTCCTGAAGCTCTGAGGTCACCAGGTTGAGGCGTTGAGAAATATTGTCAATACCCTTGACTTTTCGGGACGCGGCTGCCTGAATCAGCTGATTCCGGGTCAAAACAAGTTCACCGGCCAGCGTCATCAGGTTGTCCAGCAGTTTGACATTCACCCGCAGGCTGTCGGGTTTTTGTTCCGGTTTTGCCACAGACTCTTTGGGTTTCACTGCAGTCGTGGCCGGGAGCACAGATGAAGGTGGAGATGGGGCTGGAGTGACAGCGGATGTTAAAACCGGTTTTTCTTCGACGGATTTTTCTTCAACCGGTTGTACTTGCCGGGGGGCTGCTGCAGGTGCCAAAGCTGCCTGCTCCAGATCTTCAGGGGTAATCGGCTGAATCAGATCAGGATCAATATCAAAAAAATCTCCCATCAGCTCATTTTCCAATATGGTGGCAAAGACAACAACAAGCAGGTTGTCCTTTTCCTGAATCATTTCTTCTGAAGCACCAGCGTCAAGATTTGTGGCTAAAACCTCTCCGGTCTCATTGAGTTCCTCCATGATCCTGGCATGGTATTCTTCCATGGCTTCATGGTCGTTAAAAAGGGTGTATTGCAGAATATAAAGAAAACTGCCCTGTTTAAAAAAATCATCCAGCACAGCGTGTTCTATTGTAAGCAAAAGATCATTCGCAGCTGCGCGCACACCAGCAGAAGCGGCTTCTGATACAGGGTTCTGATCCAAAGAGGACGGTTCAGGCTTTGGCTTGTGTTTTTTTGGGGGAGCATTTTCAAGACAAATGGCATTCAAGGCGGCCAGGTTGCTGGAAATATCAATTTCATTTGACGTTTCATGGCGATGAATCATGGTTGACAAGGTGTCCATGGCATCCAGCAGTGTTGAGACAATGTCAGGGGAGGGGAAAAGCTCCCTGGCACGGATCTTCACCATTACATTTTCACTGTGATGGGACAGTGCCTCAACATTCTTGAGCCCCAGAAAACCGGCACCACCCTTGATGGTATGTACAGCCCGGAATACCTTGTTAACAATCTCTTCGTTAAAATTCTCTCCGGCTTCCTCTATGCTGAGCAGGTCATCTTCAATACCGTCAAGGTGATCCAGTGACTCTTCAATAAAATCATTGAAAATCTCATTGTCTTCAATATTAACCATGCTGTTCCTTTTTTACTTAGCTCGGCTTTATCTGGGATAAAAACTTTTCAACCTCAGCCTGCAAAACATCGGCCTGTTTTAACAGTTCATCAGCATTCATAAGCACTTCGCTTGCAGCATGTCCGGTTTCATTGGCAGCCTGGGTAACAATCGTGATGCTCTGTGTGACCTCCTGGGTGCCGGATGCCGCCTGATTTGTACTTTCGGCAATCTCACCGGTAACAGAAGACTGCTCCTCTACGGCAGCGGCAATGATGGTTGAAATCTCATCAATCTTGTTAATGATCCCGGTGATGTCGTTTATTGCAGACACCGCCCCCTGCGTGGCACTTTGTATCCCGTTAATTTGCTCAGCAATTTCAGTTGTGGCTGCTGTTGTCTGTTTGGCCAGCTCTTTGACCTCATTGGCAACAACAGCAAATCCCTTGCCGGCTTCTCCTGCCCGGGTGGCTTCGATGGTTGCATTCAAGGCCAGAAGATTTGTCTGCTTTGCAATATCTGTGATCAATTGCACCACATCACCGATTTTCTGGGAGGCTGCGGTCAGGCTTCCCACCATTTCATTGGTGTTCTGTGCCTTTTTAACGGCACTTCGTGCAATGGCTGACGAGCTTGTAACCTGTTCGCTGATCTCTCCGACAGAGGCAGTGAGTTCTTCTGTTGCAGATGCCACACTGAGAACATTTGTCGATGTCTGTTTGGAAGCGGCTGCAGCAGATGATGACTGCTGGTGGGTTTTATCCGCAGTCTCGTTCATTTTACGGGCAGATCCCTGCAGATCCCCGGCTGCAATTAAAATGGCATTAATTACCTTTCCAATGCTTGAATGAAAGGATGCCGTCATCTTCTCCATCATCTCTTTCTGCTCTTTTTCATTTCTGATGATGGTCCTTTCCTGCTCTTCTTTCAACTGGATTTTCTCAATCGCATTTTCCTGAAAGATCTTCACTGCCTTGGCCATCTTGCCGATTTCATCTGTCTGGTCCTGGGCCGGAATATTGACGTCAAGGTTGCCTGCAGCAAGCTTTTCCATGGATTCTGTCATGGTGACAACAGGTTTGGTAACGGATCTTGCAATAAAAACAACAAACAGACTGACGATTACAAGGGAAAAAACAATACCGAGGATCAGCACAAGATGCTGCTTGTTCAAAGCGGTGTGAAGGTCTGTCAGATCATAGGTCAGTGAAATAATACCGCCTTGTTTGTCAAGAATCCAGGAAGGATGACATCGGATGCAATCCGGAACAACCCTCTGGGGGATAAAAATCTGGACCACATCTTTTTCAATAACCTGAATTGTATCCAGCGATGACTCAAACCTGTTAAAAATTTCAGGCGGCATATGCGCGGGAACTGCATCAAGCTCAGAAGAGGACAGGTTGATTTTTCCCTGCCGGTCATACAGAGACACATCCAATACTCCCTTAATCTTTTTCTGATCAGAGAGCAGTTTTTTAAAATTTTTCATCTGCCCCCGCTCCAGAGAGCCCTTGACACCGTCCTGGATTGAATGGGACAGAGTTTGCACAGAATCCATATAGGTTGTGGTCATTTGTTTTTTTACAAAATCGCTGATCAGATATCCGCCGATGGCCAGAGAAAACAAGAGAACAGTGAAAATGGGAAACAATATTTTCAGGTTAAATGGTAAATTGGTAAACGCTTTTTTGATCATGGAAATGACCTCTTTTTTCGATAAGGTTTATATTGAATTCCTATAAATCTTTACATAACCGTCTTCAACAATCAGTTTAAAGCCTGATGAGGCTGCCACAGGCACCAGCAGTGCATCAAGTTCCGCTTTCCGGTTACAGAAATTACCCGCACAAACATGCATATCCTGACAGGCCACCTGAGCATACCGTAAATCAATAAACTTTTCGATATCCACCAGGCTGCCGATTCCCATCACATCATGCATATATCTTTGCATGCGGTCAAAATCCTGAATCTTTGGGAAAAGGTCCTTTGTTGTAATTCCATTGGAAGCGGACAATACATTGGACAAAACAGGAGCCGTAAGCCCCAGCATCCCTTCAGGGTCCAGAAAACCGACCCCGATCCGGGCCGCATCCTCGATATTGTCTGAAATATATTTTCCCGCATCCACAAGCAGTTGTGTAAATTCATAGACCGCATCTGTATGCAAACCTGCAAAATCATCACGAACTGCAACCACACAACACGGATGATTTTCCCACAACTCACCCGAAAGAAACTGCATGTCACAAATGCCCGCTGCAATTGATTTGGACGCAATGGGTTCTGCCACCATAAATCCCCCTACACTCTGGCTGGCCCTTAGAAATTCGGGCATATTCACCGGCGCAACAACTTCAAAATTCACATGGATATCATTGCCTTTTTCAAGACTTGCGTTAAGACCCTTCTTTTCAAAAAACATATGGGCAAGCATGTGATGAACAGACAGTTTATGGGGAATCAGAAATGATTTGCCCTTGAAAAAATCAGCACAGGGTTCGGCATATCCGCCCTTGCGGTTACGGACAAAAGCACTGCCGTTTTTATGCGCCAGAAGGGTCAACCGGATGGGCACCCCATGGACAAAAAGATCCTGGGCAATAGGGGCCAGGATAAACGCCGCATCAACCATGCCTTTATCAAGGGCCTGCTCCACCGGATTCCAGCTGGCCATGCAGCGGGTTTCAAGTTCAAAATACTTGGGTGACATTTCTCCTTTTGCAATTTTATCCTTGAGGACACCCAGAATCAGATGATCGGTAATCTGAATGTGGGCCACCCGCAACTTCACTTTTCCGGAACGGCCCATAATCGGGCCGTGTGAAACTGATTCGTCTTCTTCCCGAGCCGCACCCAGCACATCATCAATTGTCTTTTTCAACTCCTCAGCTGTAAACGGTTTGGAGATAAAACCACTCACGCCGTCTTTTCTGGCCTTTTGCAACTGTTCCCGGTCTGCCTGGGCCGTGGCCATGATAAAAGGGATATGCTTGTATTTTTTATACGCCCTGACCCAGACCAGCAGTTCATCCCCGCCTTTATTGGGCATGTTCCAGTCACTGATAATCAGATCAATATCATCCGTATCCTGCAGCAGATCAATTGCCACGTTGCCGTCTTCAGCCTCGACAATCCGGGTAAAACCAATCTCTTTAAGAATTTTGATCTCAATCTTTCGCATTGATGCCTGGTCTTCAACAAGCAGCAATTTCATCTTTTCCGGGTTATAATCGTGCATGTGCTTTTCTCTTTTCACTCAGTGGTCATTATCTGTAATTCAGGATGCGATGGAACCGAGCATCATCTTTTCCACCTTTGTCAGGTCGTCAGAACTGCTGCTGACATCCGTCAATGCCTTTCGGATCTGTGCAAGATTTTCATTGACCTTTTTCATACCATCTGTGATTTGCAATGTGGCTGCAGCAGTTTGAGCAACATTGAAGCTGACCTCTTTTGTCTGACGCGCTGCGCCACTGACGTTGTCGGCAATGCTCCTGCTGGAAACGCTTTGTTCCTGAACTGCGGCAGCGATTGTTTCGACAATATTGGTCATGTTGTGTGTCACATCATTTATTTTTTTGATCTCGATGATCGTACTCTGGGTGGAACTGCTCATGGCTTCAATTTTGTGCTTGATATCAAGGGTGGCTTCATTTGTCTGGGCAGCCAGATCTTTTACTTCCCCTGCAACAACAGCAAATCCTTTTCCAGCCTCTCCGGCCCGGGCCGCTTCAATGGTTGCATTCAGCGCCAGCAGTTTTGTCTGTTCGGCAATTTCGACAATGGTATCAATGACCGAGGTTATTTCTTCGGAAGCCTTTCCTAAAATATCAATTTTTTCAAAAGCTTTATCCACGCACGACTTGGCCTCCAACGTGATCATTTTTGCCGCTTCTGAATTTTTGGAAATCTCTCCAATGGTGCTGATCATTTCATCTGTCACAATGGTGATTGAATCCATGTTCTTCTGCAGATACTCCGCCGCTTCTGAAACACAAGCGATATTCGCACGCATCTCCTCTGTGGCACCAGAAACAATGCCTGACTCTTGAGCAATACTTTCAGACTTTTTGATCAGATCTGCTGCTGCCCGTGAAAGACCTGAAATGGTTTCATGCAATTGATTCGCATTGGCTTTGATGCCGTTATGAAGCCCTTGCTGCTCAAGAGTTACCTGCTTATGAATTTTCTCCTTTGCCGCAAACCTGGCTGCCAGATCTTTTAAAACACCGGCAATGATCTCAATCTCACCGGCATTCTCAATACTGCAGTCCGCAGAATAATTCCCCCGGCTGATATCAGCTGCAAAATCGGAACAGGCAATGATCGGGCGACAGATTCTTCCGGCCAGCACCCACAGCAGGTACCCGGATAAAACCAATACTGCGCATAAAACACCAAAAACGACGGGAAGCCGTTCAATGAGCAGCGTGCCCTGGGCACTGCCCCCCTTCCCTCCTATGGCAATGATAATAAAAACCAGAACCATGGCCACAATCCATATTCCAATAGTCCCGGCAAAAATTTTCTGACGAATCTGTAACCCTGCAGACATGTTCCTCTCCTTTAAATTATAACACCCCGGGTAACCCCGTTTTATTTATTAATTTTCATGGTTTCGACCGCATTGGGCTTAAAAGACGTATAAAATGGAAATTTCTTTTTTGCCGCAAACAGAGGGGATGCACAGCCGATACAGGGCGCATTGGCATCAATACACCAGGTTTGCCCCCCGTTCCACCACCGTGTCGGACAGTCTGCATAGGTATCTGGACCCAGGCAACCCAGTTTGAAAAGACATCCTTTGTCCCCCAGTTTATGCGCAAATATTTCCTGCTGAAAATCATGATACCGTGGACAAAGCTCATGGACCTTACGACTGAAAAACAATTTCGGCTGACCATTGACCAGCTCGGGCAGACCTACCTGCACCAGGTGAATGATGGTCTTCCACACCCAGTCCGGATGAACTGAACACCCCGGAATTTCAATCAGCAAAGGATTTATTTTTTTGCGCTTATAAAACTCCCTCAGACTGACAGCACCGGTCAGATTGCCTTCTGCAGCCGGGATTCCGCCATGGGTTGCACAGGTGCCCACTGCGATGGCACCGCTCATGGTCTTTGCAGCATCGGTTAAATAATCGGCAAAGGGTTTGTTTCCGATCACACAGGCTTCAGGCATGTCCCAGGGAATGGCACCCTCAACTGCCAGAAAATACTCTCCGGCGCGGCCTGAGATATACTCTTCAATAAGATTCAGCGCCTGTTTTCCGGATGTGGCGGACAAATCAGCGTGAAAAGACAGTTTTGAATACTGCGTAATCATGGAAACTGCATTGGGAGATTCAGCCTGCAAAAGCGAAATGGAGCACCCTGTGCAGGACTGGCCCTGAAGATAAATAAGTCTGGGAACACCTGCAGGGTCTATTTTTTTCAAGGCGGCCTGAACAATTCCGGGCAGCTGGGTAATACCAAAAGAGGCGCTTAAACATGCAGCCATTTTCAGAAATTCTCGTCGATCTATCATAAATTTGTCCTCAGCGAAAAATTAATCATTGCTAATGTACAGCGCAGGCCAGACACGGATCAAAAGAATGCACAATTCGATTGGCCTCAATCTGCTCTTCAGGGTTTTCCACACGGGTACCCACCAGTGCGGATTCAAGAGGGCCCGGCTGGCCCTGGTCATCCTTGGGTGAACAGTTCCAGGTGGTGGGCACCACACATTCATATTTTTCAATTTTATAATCCTTAATTCTGATATAATGCAGAAGTGCGCCCCGGGATGCTTCTGTAGCACCAAACCCTTCTCCTGACTCCGGCAGGTCATACCGGGCCATGAACGGCGCTTTTATATCAATCCGTTCTGTCTCTTCCAGCAGAAAATCAGCAATGATTACAGCAGAGATAGCACGGCACAGATGTCTGCCCAGCACAGAATTTAAATTATCAGCCTTAATCCCGGCAATACCGGCATATTGATCCACCAGTTGTTTGATTTTGGGGTTGTTGTTCTGATGGTAATCCACCAGAATTCTGGCTGCAGGTCCGACCTCCATCACTTTTCCCTGGTATCGCGGGGCTTTTACCCATGAATACGCCCCGGATTTATGGGGGGCAGGAGTCAAGTCTCCCTCTCTGACGGTTAAACCCGAAGGAGATGAATATTTGGAATATTTCACATCCTCCCGGATCACATCAAAATTGACTCTGCTGATTGAATTTCCCGACAGCACACCCGGTGCAAACAGCCGTCTGCTGTCAAGCTCTGGCCCAAAAGGCAGAAGTCCGTAAGACAGAAATCCGCCCCGGCTTTGGCCGATATGCCAGTATTCAGGAAATTCCCCGGCCACAGCCAGGATATCCGGAAGATATTTTTTATGAATAAAATCCCGGACATCGGAAATTAATGAGCGGTATGAAGCAATATGATCAATACTGGGTTCCTGAGTGCACCCGCCGGGAAAAATTGCAGTGGCATGGGGAAACTTGCCGCCGAAAATCGCAGACGCCTTATTGGCCTTTTTTTGAATCTCAAGCGATTCAATATAATGTTTCAAGGCAGTGATATTTGCTTTGGCATCGGAAACATAGCGCCCGGACAGTCTGGGCAAAAAGGGGGCTGCCGGAAAAGGCATGTTTGAGCCGGTTTCAGCCTTCACCCAGTCCCTGAGAGCAATTAAATCAGAATCCGATCCCTGATATTTAAGAATGGCTGTCACATCAACAAAATCCAATGCAGACAACTGATAAAAATGCAGCAGATAATCATAGAGGTGGTTTGCCCCTTGTATCAAATTATGCAGAATACGGCCGTTGGGCGGGACCACAAGGGTGTATGCATTTTCCTGGGCATAGGAAGATGCAATGGCATGGGCATAGGGGCAGACTCCGCAGATTCTCTGGGTAATCTGCTGTGCATCCAGGGGATCCCTGCCCCGAAGAAAAACTTCAAATCCCCTGAACATTTCACCCACACTTTCCGCCTTTGTGATCACATTTTTTTCAACTGTCGTGTGGATACTCAGATGTCCTTCCAGCCGTGTTACAGGACCAATATCAACTTTCATAAGACTCCTATCTCTTCTGACCTGATTAACGTGTTTACTTCCCTGATGATAGCCTTGATGTCCTCTGATTTTTCAAAAAAACCATCTGCTCCGCAGGATAAAATCTGTTCTTTATTTTTTTGATCTTTGTTCCCTGAAATTGCAAGAATCTTTATGCTTGAGGTACTGTTATTGCCTTTTAACTGCCGGCAGACTTCAAACCCGTCCAGTTTTGGCATATAAAGGTCAAGAATCACCAAATCCGGTTGAAATTGAATGGTTTTGATGCCTGCCTCAAAACCGTCTGCTGCAGAATCCACCTCAAATCCATTTTTCCTGAATGCCACAATCAACAGTTTGCGGACAGACGGATCATCATCAACGATCAGAACTTTATGCGGGGCTCTCCCGGTCCGGGTGCAACTTGTCATTTCTTTTGATTCAATCAAGGCGTGAAGATCTTTGCGAAGGATTCGATAGTGGCCGCCAGCAGTGACACCGGCATTGAGTACCCCGGACCTGATCCATCGCCATATGGTTGCCCGGGTAACCTTGCAACGCTTTGCAGCTGCTGTGACCGTAATAATTTCGTCATCAACTTTCATAAAAAAGCCCGCTCAATTATCCGATGAATCATTTTATACATATGAAACCAATGGAACGTAAGAAACAGTATGCTTTTTTATTCTTCTCTGTCAATAAAAATTTAACATGGAAATTGACACGGCCGGGACACCCATATAATGCGGCGGCAGACCAAGAACATGGCCTGCCGCCTTAAACTTTTAATAATTCTGGTCAGCGTATTCCACCCATCCGCCGGTTTGCACCAGTTCTTTATCAAACCCGGAGATTTCAAATCCGATGTCTTTGGTCTTTGCTCCAGCCTGGACAGTGATTTGACCGGCCTTGACATCCACCGCAATAACCGTATCATTGCCTGCAAATTCCTTGAACAGGTCATCCACTGTTTTCTGGGGCAACTCAATGGCCAGCATACCGCAGTTATACATATTCTGCCTGAAAATCCGGGCAAAACTGGGTGCGATCACCACATGAATACCATTGACCTCAAGGGCCCATGGCGCATGTTCCCGTGAAGATCCGCACCCGAAATTGCCCTGGGTCAGCACCACAGATTTTCCCTGAATATCTGTTTTCGGATCAAATCCGTCCATTTTTAAATCTTCCAGCAGATGAGGGCCCATGGCAATTTTTTCAATTTCAGTCAGATATTTTGCCGGGATGATTTCATCTGTATTTATATCTGATCGATCCAGAAACAATACTTTTCCTTTAAATTCTTTCATGATGATTTTCCTTAATTCAAATAAAGATTGGAGTTGGCAATTTCACCTTTTATGGCAGTGGCCGCTGCGGTTGCAGGGCTCATCAGATGGACCATGCCGCCTTTTCCCATACGGCCGTTAAAATTACGATTGGTTGTGGCTGCCGCAACTTCACCCTCTGCCAGCACCCCGTTGCTCATCCCCAGACATGCCCCGCAGGTGGGATTGGTCACACAAAACCCGGCGTCCATAAAAATTTTAATAATGCCTTCATCCAGTGCTTTAGAATAAATCTCCGGTGTCGCAGGAGAAACAATTCCTCTGACATGACTGCTGATTTTATTGCCTTTTAAAATCTGTGCGGCAATCCGCAGATCTTCCAGGCGGCCGTTGGTGCACGAACCGATATACACCTGGTCCACTTTTGTGCCAGCCATTTCTGATACCGGTTTTACATTGTCCGGCTTATAACCGAATGTGCTCAAAGGGCACAGATCACTTACATCAATGGTTTTTGTTTTTGCATATACCGCATCCGGATCAGATGAAAATTTTGAAAACGCTTTCAAAGCAGCTTCTTTAGATGCATATTCGTCTTTAATAAATTCCCACAGATAGTTTACCGTTGTCATGTCCGGCAGACAGATTCCGCTGGTGGCACCGGCTTCAACCGCCATATTGGCCAGGGTCATGCGCTGATCCATATTCATCTGATCCACGACATTTCCGGCAAATTCGATGACCATATTGGTGGCCCCGTTCACGGTCAGCTCCTGGATGACCTTTAAAATAATGTCCTTGGCATACACTCCGGGTTTCAGGGTTCCGACAATATCAATCTTGTAGGTCTGGGGCGTTTTAAACGTACACACCCCTTTTAAAATACCCACCTCCAGATCTGTTGTGCCAACTCCTGCTGCAAAGGCACCAAAAGCGCCATGGGTGCAGGTATGGGAATCTCCCATGATAATGGTAAATCCAGGGCGGACAAATCCTTTTTCCGGGAAAATAGCATGGCACACGCCATTTTGACCGATATCAAAAAAGTCCCTGATCCCGTGACGGTTTGCCCAGTCGCGCAGTATTTTCCCCTGCATGGCAGTCTTGGAATCTTTTGCCGGCGTGACATGATCAATCACCGCCTTGATTTTATCCGGATCAAATACCCGGTCTTTTCCTCTGGCCACCAGATCCTGGATGGCTGTCGGTGTTGTGATCTCATGACAGAAAACCCGGTCCAGCCTTAAAACACTGACATCCCCGAACGGTTCGTCCACCAGATGTGCCTCAAAAATTTTTTCTGCAATGGTTTTTCCCATTTTTCTCTCCCGATATTAAGATGTTTTTTCTCCAAAATAATCTTCACCATCTGCCGGGGTGACCACCCAGTACGCCTGGAAAACCGCATCAGATGAGTTTTTAATCACATGGGGAATCTGTGAAAAAAAAGACACCGAATCCCCTGTAGTCAATTCATACGTGTCCTGCCCGTAAAGAAGCGTTGCGCAACCTTTGACAACAATGCCAAGCTCCCGGCCCAGGTGACCGTCACCATCATCTCCTCTTTGCTGCCCCGGTTCAAGCTCAAGGAAAAATGCATTAAAGGAATGATTCCCCCTGGCCTGACTTTTCCCGCAAAGCGTCTCATATTTAAAGCCTTTGCGCTGATAGATCTTTCTTTGATCCTGTTTGATGATCTCCACCCGGGAAGATATCTCATAGTCCTTGAAAAATTTATCCGGTGAAACGCCATACACATCCAGAATCTGAAGCAGCGTATCCAAAGACGGCGAAATCCGGTTCCTTTCAATCTGTGAAAGCAGACTGGAACTGACCCCGGCTTTTGCTGTCACTTCCTTTATGGTAAGGTTTCTTGAACTCCTGATAGCCCTGAGCAGTGCACCTAATTTTGTTTTCATGATTCCCGAATTATTTTTAAGTATAATTAATTTTAATTTAATAATACTTAAGACATTGCGGTTGTCAACTTATTTTTTCTCCAAAACGCTCTCCAAAGATAGTTTTTTCTTGACAGTAATACCGTACGGATAATAGATAAGCCAAAGGGAGAAATACATATATGTCGTCAGAAAACAATGCGGCGCAGTCAAAACAGACCAGTGATGTGAATGCCAAAAATTCACTGATTACAAAAATTGCTCTGTTTTTAAATTATCTGAGCAAAGATAATCACGAAAAACTGCTTCGTGACATTCAAAAATCCGACTCCCCTGCCCAGGTGGATATTTTAAAACTCATGCTGGAAAAAAAATATGTCAGTCAAAAGGATATCGCTGATCTTAAAAAAACCTGTCTGAGTTTTGCAAAAGCACAAAGCGACATGCGATTCGGTTCATTATGCATTGATTTCGGGTTCCTGACCCAGAGCAATCTGAATCTGGCATTAGAAGAACAGGCAAGGCTTTCCCAAGCCGGCCAACATATCATGCTCGGAGATCTTCTGGTGGATGCAGGCATGCTTTCTGTCCGGCAGCGAACCCTGATCCTGCAGAAACAAAAATTAAACAATGTTGTCAGCAAAACAGCTGCCCCGGATACTCAACAGGAAAAACAGACAGACAATCAAGCGGACAATAAAACAGACAGTTTTCCGGAAGACATCGCCCAGGAATCGCTCCCGACATTCAACAAAGCCCATATGCGGGAAATCAGAGAATCCGAAATTATTATTTACATACAGAATGATGCGCTGAAAGCCTTTATCCAGAAAACAGATACTTTTGACAAAGATATGCTTTTAAGCGATTTAAAATTTCTTCTGGAAAAAAACGGCATTATCTACGGGATTTCCGATGACAGCAGGCTGGAAGACTTCATTGAAAATGATACATACCTGGAAACCCCTTTTGAAGCGGCAAATGGCATCGACGCTGTTGATGGTACAGATGCACAGGTCATTTACATGTTTGAAAAAGACTATCTTAAACCCGGTGCCCTGGCAGAGGATGGCACCATCGATTTCAAGGACAGGGGCGATATTCCTTTTGTAAAACAAGGCGATGTCCTTGCTGAAAAAATTCCGCCAAAACCCGGCAAGGATGGAATAACTGTTTACGGGGACACTATCCTGAAAAAAGCCCCCGCAGACCTCAGTTTCAGACTGGGAAAAAATGTTTCTCTTTCAAGGGATGGCCTGAAGGTCACCTCGGATGTGGAAGGAAACCCCAAATTAAGCCAGACAGATGAGCTTTCTGTAAATGATGCCTATTTCATAGAAGGGGATGTGGATTATACCACAGGCCATATCAAATTTGATAAAAACGTATTCATCACCGGCTCCATCAAAAGCGGTTTCAGGGTTGAAGCCATTGATGTCGTGGCCAGTACCATTGATGGCGGAATTGTCAAGGCTGAAGGAAATGTCTTTGTTCAAAACGGCGTAACCGAATCCACCATAGAGGCAAAGGGAAATATCCGGGCAAGTTTCATGCACAGATCCCAGGCCGCCTGCATGGGCAATATGAATATTGTAAAAGAAATTGCCGACACAAAGGTTATTATTGAAGGAACCTTTGAAATGCCAAGGGGCAAAATGTTTTCATCCTCTGTCTGTGCCAGGGGCGGTGTAAAAATATATAATATCGGCTCGGAAAAAGCAAAACCATCCACGATTACAGTGGGGACTTCAATGTATTTTGACAAGGAAATGGCCAGCATTGATCAGAATATTGAAACCCGTCAACGATTGCTTGAAAGCAAAACCCTTGATAAGGACAAAATTGAAGCCCAGCTCATTGAAATTAATGAAAGAATGGCTGCTTACGATAAATCCAGAAAACGGACCCTGTCCATGATACAAGAGGTAAAGAAAAATTCTCCTGATAAAACAGACCTTTTTCAAAAAAGTCTGGATGAGGCTGAACAAAAGATCCAGGACTTAAGAGACCAGAAATTTGTTTTAGACAACCGGATGAAAAAGATCGATCAGGCCATTGAAAGATGCTCAGACGCTGTCAAGGTCAGCGTAAAAGAAAAACTTACCCTGAAACGCCGCAATAAAAACAACCCGGCCAAACCCATTGTCGAGGTTTCAGGCAAAGCCCTTGCAGGGACCAGAATCAACGGCAAACACGCCAAGCTGGTATTAAATCATACCGTGTCCCGGTCCAGAATCATGGAAATGAATACAGACACCCCGGAAGGCTCACGAAAAGGCTGGGAAATGATTATCTCCAATATTTAAAACTTCTGTGCCCGTTCAAATTTTAATTTCCCCATAGACGCATACCCTTCCAGCAATTTTGCTGCGTTCTCAGATTCTGACTGCCTGATTTCAAACAAATGAACAATGGTATCCATGTATGCAGAATCTTTTATCCGGAACAAAAAAGGTGCCACCTGATTCAGCAGGATATCATTAAATTCATAGGGCAGTTCAACACGGAAAAGCACTGTATTAACCCATTCCAGGCGTTTTTTCATATCAATTGCCGCCTGCACGGATTCACTGTAAGCATCCATCAACCCTCTTACCCCAAGTTTTACCCCGCCAAAATACCGGGTGACAACAGCGGTCACCTGGGTTAACTGGTTTTTGAGCAATGTATTAAGCATGGGCTTGCCGGCAGTCCCGGAAGGTTCACCCGCATCAGAGCTGTGCATGATTTGCCCCTGATCGCCTAAAACATATGCCCAGCAGTTATGGGTGGCAGTCTTGTTCTCCTTTGAAATACGGCTGATAAACTGCTTTGCAGCCTCAATGTCTGCAACCCGTGCAAGCCTGCAGGTAAAAACAGAGCGTTTAATCTTCAGGGTTGCCTCCTGATAATCTTCAATTGAATACAATATCTGCGTTTCATCCATGGGTTCCATATAATACATATCCGTAAAAAAATAGAAATGCAAAAACCGCTCACAAAGAATAAAGATCAGCGTTTTCTTTACAAAAAAAATCTGCTACATATTTTTGCATGATACGCCATAAAGGAGACACATGAAACACCACAGACCCGATGCCATTGAAACCGCCCGTTTTTTCAAAAGCCGCATAAAACAGACGCCGTCCATCGGTTTTATCACCGGGACCGGACTTTCCGGGGCTCTGGAAACATTCACTATATCTCACCGGTTTGATTATGCCCAGGTCCCTCATTTTCCTTTGTCCACTGTGCCAAGCCATAAAGGTCAGGTCAGTTTCGGTGATATCAAAGGGCACACGCTGATGATGATGCAGGGACGATTCCATCTGTATGAAGGCTATTCTCCAGCCCAGGTCACGTTTCCCATCCGGGTCATGCAGGAGATGGGCGTTAAAATATTGATCCTGAGCAATGCCGCAGGAGGCATTAACCTGAATTTTTCAGACGGTGATATCATGGTGATTACCGATCATATTAATCTGACCGGGAAAAATCCGCTCACAGGACCCAATGAAGATCAATGGGGGGTAAGATTTCCGGACATGATCCAGGTCTATGACCCGGAACTTGCCGCCATTGCGGCAGCTGCTGCAGAAAAATGCAATATCCGGATCCGAAAAGGGGTTTATGCAGGACTTGCCGGCCCCAGCCTTGAAACCCCTGCTGAAACACGATTCTTAAAAACCATCGGTGCCGATGCTGTGGGGTTTTCCACGGTCATGGAAGCCATTGCAGGCATACATGCGGATATGAACATTTTAGGGCTGTCTTTGATTACCAATATCAACAACCCGGATAAACCTGTTGCCACAAGTCTTCAAAGCGTTCTTGAAACCGCCCGGAGATCGGAACCTTCATTTAACAGACTGGTTTGTGAGATTATTTCAAGGATATAGACAGACCTGAATTTAACGGCCTGCGCCATCCAGAATATCACGGATCAGGCGGGATACATCTTTCACGGAAACAGGCTTGTTTAAAAAGCCTTTAATACCCTGAAGACCATACTGTTTCTTGTTGATATGCTCACCGAATCCGGTGCACAGAATAATGGGAATATCCGACCGGATTTCTGTTAATTTCTGCGCCAGTTGATAACCGGTCAGATCCGGCATGGTCAAATCCGTAACCACCAGATCAAATGCATCCGGGGCCTTGGCAAATGCCTCAGCTGCGCCGGGACTGTCCAGATGACAGGTCACATGATACCCCAGTTTTTCAAGCATATGCTGCACCATAAAAGCCACCTTTTTGTCATCATCCACCAGCAGAATATGTTCAGTGCCTTTTTGAATGGGCCGGTCTTCTTTTATCTTTTCTTCAGGTTTGTCATTCCCTGTATATACCGGAAGATACACCTCAAAGGTGCTGCCCTGGCCTTCTTGAGAGCTTACCGTGATATATCCCTTGTGTGACTGGATAATGCCATGAACCACAGAAAGGCCGATACCAGACCCCTTGCCCTCTTTTTTGGTGGTAAAAAACGGGTCGAATATCCGTTCCATGACAGCGGCTGACATACCAGGGCCGGTATCTGAAATCTTCAGGTAAATATAGGACCCGGGACTGATCGGAAAAATCAGGTTATCCTCTTTAATTGTCGCCTCATCCAGACAAACCTCCAGCACACCGCCATTTTCTTCCATGGCATGGTATGCATTGGAAATCAGGTTCATCACCACCTGATGGACCTGAACAGGGTCCACCATTATTAGTCCGCAATCAGAGTTAATCCGGGTTCTGACTTCAATGGTTGCCGGCAGAAAAGATTTTGCCAGCGCCAGGGCATCTTCCACAAAAATGTGGGGCTGCAGCAGCTTTAATTCATTATCCTTTTGTTTGGAAAATGTCAGCATCTGGTTGACCAGCCCCTTGGCATACATGGCGCAGTCATAGATAATCTGAAGGTGTTCTCTCTTTTTGGGATCTTCATCCCCTGTTTCCATCAACAGCATTTCAGAATATCCTGAAATCGGAGACAGAATATTGTTAAAATCATGGGCAATTCCACCGGCCAGGGTGCCGATCGCTTCCATTTTCTGGGCATACAATAGTTGTTTTTCAAGGGATTTTCTTTCTGATATATCAATTGCCATGGCCCGGATTTCAACAATTTTGCCCTGCTTATCCCGGACCGTATCCAGAGAAAGGCTGATCCAGATATGCTGATTATTTTTATTTTTAAACTTTATTTCAATGTCTCTGGCGGTTCTTCCCTGGGCAAGCATGGCAAATATCCGGTCTGGTGATGTTTTTTCATCATCACTTTCCACATGGTATTTCAGTATGTTTTTGCCTATCAGTTCTTCTCTGGTATACCCTGAAAGCTTTAAGGTGTTGTAATTGCATTTTGTCAGAATTCCCCTGGCATCCATGCTGAAATACGCTACAGGCGCATTTTCATAAAGATCACGATATTTTTTTTCATTTGTAATCAGCTCCTGGGATGTCCTGCGCAGCAGCTTTTCTTTTTCCCATAACAGATGAGCCCCTCTTTTGCCTTTCAGCTGACCCAAAGACGCCAGGGAAACCATTTCCACCATCTGGATCATCAGATCAAATTTTTCTTTGAGCTCCTCTTCTCTGATAAATCGGGATTCAAGTTGTGCCATCAGATCCGGATCTACGGTATTGACCACCAGAATGCCGTAATCCGGGATATAAATCGACACATAATTCTTTGCCTTGAAATGCTTGATGATATTCAAATCCACCCGCACTTTAATATCCGGCTCGCTGATGATCTCCCCGTTGTATGAATAAAACGGAATTTCCACATACCGGTCATCAATTTTATAAATATTTGATGAAATATCCGGACTGAAAAGAATGCTGATGCCCTGAGTATAATAATTCGCACAGGTTCTCAGCATATAGGCAATAATACCGTCATTGTCTTCCAGCTGACCCTGATCATTTTTTTTAAAAAAATACACCGGACTCAGTTTTTTCAGCCGGACAAAAAAGGTTCCAAAATATCTGAGTAAGCATCCTCTGAAACCGTATCCATCAAACATGTCCATAACCCCCCGGTCCCAGTCGCTTGCGGGGAGAAATCTGATTTTTGACGCATTGGTCCCGTAAAGAACACCCACCTGTTGCGCCTGCAACAGATCAAGCGTGATTCTTAACAGTTTTTTCAAAGGATTGCCCCGTTGAAAAAATCCTTTTTCCATTTGATCGGTAACCGTTTTCACAGATATTGTCTCTCAGTCTCTTTGAAAGAATGAAAACCAAAGGCAAATACATATTTTTTTCATATCAAACCAGAAAAACCCTTACCGGTCAAGCCAAAACTCAAATTTGACCGTTTAAATAATCATTCTTGAAAACCAGCAGGATTTAATCTATTTTAATCCTGAAAAAAAGACCCGTTTTTTTACAGCAGTTCATTTAAATCCAGAAAGAGGCTCCCATGAGAATAGTAACCCGACCCGATTTTGACGGCATTGTCTGTGCCATGCTGATTTTACAGGCCACCCGTACCAACGCTGAAATCCGCTGGGTTGAGCCCCATGATATCCAGGCAGATAAAATTGAAATTTTAAAAGGGGATATCTTAGCCAATCTGCCCTATGCGCCAAATTGTGACCTGTGGTTTGATCATCATGTTTCCAATATGCCCGAAAAAGAATTCCCAACCAAAGAAATCAAAGGTGCATTTGACATTGCCCCGTCTGCTGCTGGCGTGGTGTATACATATTATCAGCAAAAAGGGCTTTTAGACAACCAGTATGATGAACTTATCGCCCAGACCGATATCATTGACGGTGCATTCCTGAATCAGGACCAGGTAAGATTTCCCCAGAAATATCCCTATATTCTTTTATCCATGACCATAAAAAACAAGGAATATGAGGATATCAACTACTGGAATCATCTGGTTCAGCTTTTAAAACACACCCCCATTGAAAAAATCATTGAAGATGAACAGGTAAAACTGCGAAGTGACAACGTCATAGCGGAAAATGCAGCCTATGAAAACCATCTTCTGAAACATACCCGCGTCGTCAATGACATATCCATTACCGATTTCAGAAACCTTGACCCGGTACCGGACGGCAACCGGTTTTTCACCTACTGCCTTTTTCCCGAAAGCATTGCCAGCGTAAAAATCCGGTATGGCTCCCCTGATAAAAAACAGGTCATTGTCAGTATCGGCCGCAGCATCTTCAATAAACAGTGCAAGGTTAATGTGGGCAACCTTCTGGCCCGGTTCGGCGGCGGTGGTCATGCCGGAGCCGGCGGCTGCACCCTGGATGCAAACACCGCTGATGCATCCATTGAACAGATGCTTGATGCCCTGTTCAAAAATCAAAACAAGATGTTTGAGTGAAAATTATTCAGGCAGCTTTCCCTTTAATAAATCCCCGAGGCCGGCAAACGGGTTGGCTCCGCCACCTCTTTTTGATGGAATATCCGGTGCATCCTGGTCAAGGGCGTCGGATACCTGATCCCGTGAGTGTGCATTGTCGTGGCAATATATACACAAAAGCTCCCAGTTGCTGCCATCGGACGGATTATTGTCATGGTTATGGTCTTTATGGTGAACCGTCAATTCACGCAGGCGTTTACCCTCGAATTCACGACCGCAATGTCCGCATATCCAGGGGTAAAGCTTCAGTGCTTTTTCCCGGTAAGTATTTTCCCGGTTTTTCTTCAGGCGAAGTGCTTCGATGACAGCCGGACTGGCATTGTTTGAGCTTTTTAAAGACATATTTATTTCCTTTGAAAATTTTATGTGTAATTTTATATCCTTATAGCATATTATCAGGTTAAAAATGCAAATTTCCTTTGGATTTCTTCTCAGGTATTGACTTCTTGCATGATTTTGGTTAACTAAATATTGTTTTAGGGTTAACCAGAATTTGAATGGACAATATACCGGATCAGAAGATAATAATGAAAAAGGCAATTCAATCATCCCTGGATTTTGACCGGGAACACATCTGGCATCCTTACACCTCCATGACCCGGCCGCTGAAGACCTATCCTGTGGCCTCTGCCTGCGGAGTGTATCTGAATCTTGCCGACGGAAGAAAACTGATTGACGGGATGTCCTCCTGGTGGGCTGCCATCCACGGCTATAACCATCCGCTTTTAAATGCGGCAGCCAAAGACCAGATCGACAAAATGGCCCATGTCATGTTCGGCGGTATTACCCATGAACCTGCCATTGCGCTGTCACGCAAACTCATTGACATTACCCCGGCCCCTTTAGACCGGATTTTTTTATGTGACTCCGGATCCGTATCTGTGGAAGTGGCCATCAAAATGGCGTTTCAATACTGGCATTCAAAAAATCATCCTGAAAAAAACACCTTGATGACGGTCAAATCCGGCTATCATGGGGACACCTTTTTTGCCATGTCTGTATGCGATC
This sequence comes from Pseudomonadota bacterium, assembly GCA_018821535.1. GTDB lineage: Bacteria > Desulfobacterota > Desulfobacteria > Desulfobacterales > Desulfobacteraceae > Desulfobacula. The sequence continues at coordinate 186,367 of JAHJLV010000026.1, forward strand.
CAGTCACAGGCATGCACCACATGTTTAATGATATCCTGCCAAAACACCATTTCTGTGAAGCCCCGGCCTGCAGATTTGACGACCTCTGGGATGACAGACATATCGCAGCCATGAAAACCTTGATTCAAAAGCATCATACGTCCTGTGCCGCAGTAATTCTTGAACCGGTGGTCCAGGGTGCCGGCGGCATGCGGTTTTATTCTCCGGTATATTTAAAAAAACTGCGACAATTGTGTGATGAATATAATCTTCTGCTGATCCTGGATGAAATCGCCACAGGGTTCGGGCGCACAGGAGAGCTGTTCGGATGCAACCATGCAAACATCAGCCCGGATATCATGTGTGTGGGCAAAGCATTAACCGGCGGATACCTGACCCTTGCCGCCACCCTGACCACTGAAAAAATCAGCACTGCCATCTCCTCTGGTGAGAGCGGAGCGCTCATGCACGGACCGACCTATATGGGAAATCCTCTGGCCTGCAGTATTGCGCTTGCCAATCTGAACCTGCTGTTCTCCTGCGACTGGCAGGCAAATATCAAAAGAATCGAATCAAAACTGATTGCAGGCCTTGAGCCCTGCCGCACCTTTAAACAGGTCAAGGACGTCCGGGTTTTAGGCGCCATCGGGGTGGTGGAAATGAAGGACCCGGTGGACATGGAACGTATCCAGCAGCAGTTTGTGGATCAGGGCATCTGGATCAGACCCTTTGGCAGACTGATTTATACCATGCCGCCCTATATCATCGAAGACGCTGAGCTGGACACCCTGACCCGAAAAATGACACAGATTATCAGCAAAACAGGAAGTTAACAGTGAACCCCATTTATCAGACATATACACAGGCACTGAAACGCCTTAAAGATGCAGACCAGTTGCGGTCTTTCAAACAAATTGACTACAGACACACCAAAATCATCACATACAAAAACACACCCTGCCTGAACCTGTCCTCCAATGATTATCTGGGGCTTGCAACGGATGAGGCGTTGTGCAGGGAATTTTATGGTGCTGTCAACGCGATTTCAAGCCGATCCGGCAACAGCGATCTGATCAATCAATATGGTCTGGGATCTTCATCCTCGCGTCTTCTAACCGGCAATTCCATTCTCTATGAGACGCTGGAAAACCAAATCTGCAAATGGTATGGTGTTGACGAGGCTGCCCTGATCTTCAACAGCGGATACCATGCCAATTTAGGTGTTATCAGCGCCCTTGCAGGGAAAAACGATCTGATCCTTTCGGACAGCCTGAACCATGCCAGCATCATAGACGGCATCCGGCTGTCCAAAGCCCGATGCATGGTTTTCCCGCACAATGACACGGGCAGGCTTGAAGCGCTTCTTGAACAGAACAGGGCCCGATTTGAAAATGTCCTGATCATCACTGAATCCCTTTTCAGCATGGATGGAGACCGGGCTGATCTTGAAACGCTTGTGAAACTTAAGAATAAATACAAAGCACTCTTATATATTGACGAAGCCCACAGTGCAGGCGTTTTCGGCCCACAAGGCCAGGGACTGTGTTACCAGGCAGGCCTTTGTGATCAGGTGGATATTCTTCTGGGAACCATGGGAAAAGCCCTTGCCTCCCACGGGGCCTATATTCTAACCCGTCCCTTGATCAAATCATACCTGATCAATACTGCCAGATCCCTGATTTTTTCCACATCCCTGCCGCCGGTGGCAATACGCTGGAACCTGTTTATTCTTGAACGCATGGCAGAGTTTGACAAAAAAAGAAAACACCTGCAGGCCATTTCTATAAAATTCAGAAATGCACTTACCCATGCCGGACTGACAATCGCAGGAGACTCTCATATTATCCCGGTGATTACCTGTGACAACAAAAAGACAGTTGAGGTCTCCGATCTCCTGTTTGACAACGGATTCCTGGCCTTTCCCATCCGGCCGCCCTCTGTCCCGGTCCATCAATCCAGAATCCGATTTTCCATGACATCCGACATCTGCTTTGAAGACATTGCCAGAATCCCGGCACTTATCCGGCAGCATATGATAAAGGCGGCATAAACAATGGCTGTCCTTGTATTCATCACCGGTATTGACACAGACATTGGAAAAACCATCGCCACAGGTCTGATGGCGAGGTTTTTATCCCAAAAAGGATATTCCGTCATCACCCAGAAAATGGTGCAGACCGGCTGTCAGGATATGTCCGATGATATCCTGATCCATCGAAGACTTGCCGGATGTGACCTGCTTGAAGAAGACAAAACAGGCCTGACCTGCCCGTATCTTTTCAGCCATGCAGCATCTCCCCACCTGGCAGCGCAGATGGAAGGAAAAACCATCCATCCTGAGGTCATCTTCACTGCCAGTCAAAAACTGGCCCAAAAATTTCCCATTCTCCTGATTGAAGGGGCAGGCGGGCTTTTTGTTCCGTTAAATGAAAAAACAATGATCATTGATTATATCACACAGCATTCATATCCGGTGATTCTGGTCAGTTCATCCAAACTTGGCAGTATCAATCATACGCTTTTATCCATCGAAGCCTTGAAAAACAGAGGGCTGACCCTTTCAGGGCTTGTGTATAACCGATATCCTGAAACAGATCCGGCCATCACACAGGACTCTGTCCGACAAATGGCGAAATTCATGGTTCACTGCGGATATCCTGACCGAATTGTGCAAATAGGAAAAACAGACCCCAAAGACCCTGTCACACCGGATTTTGGTCTAATCTTTGATCCGCTGCTCAACGATTCCCAAGGATAACCTTCTTTCAACGGCAAAAATTCTCATCCAGATCAGCAATCTGCATTTTCTCCAGGCTTTGCCAAACTCACCGATAATCATTTTGATGTATAATGTTGAATAGATTGCACCGAGAGCTGCCACAAGATGATGTGTTTGATCTTTAATTGAAAATCTGGGGACTCACAGGGAAAGTCTTGGGTAGTCATTCTGCTAAAAATCTGAACCTGTTTTGCAAGTAGTCCTCTCTATAAAAATAAATTCAGTTTGGAGAATTAAATTTTTAAATCCGAAATTCTAAAATTAATTTTGTGGCTGGAAAAA